>CAVOSA010000001.1:0-15851 GCA_963698735.1 uncultured Gammaproteobacteria bacterium
GTCGACTCGAGACCTTGCCACCAGCCTAGAGCAGACGTTCCGCTCTGCATGCGCACATTGGCGCGGGTTACTCTTGTCCGTTGCCCAGAGTCACTCGGGGTGAACGCACCATCGACAGTTGTTATTGTCGCGAGCGCCTTCGGTCGGTACTAACGGAATCAGCCGGTTAGGCGAAAGGATCCGACAGGTTTAATTGTCAGAAAGCACAGGCTGGTGCCGTGAACTGTCAATTAACTACTAAATTGAGGAGAATTAGTAGATCTTCAGTTCTCTCGCTCGCCGCTCGCGACGCAAGAAAGCCAGACGGCGTATGCGGGTTCAAGAAGGACGCTTGAGTCGCCGAATGGGCCCAGGTTGCGCTGGCAAGCGCCAAATACTAACCAAGTACTAACTCCTGATGAATTAGTAATAAATTGATTGCCCGCTGGACAAAAGCAGCCTAAATTATCTACTAATTAATACTGATTTAGTATTTAGGCGGCTCCTTGCACATCCCAGCAACTCCACCGTCAGTTCCCGAACTGATGACAGACCTCAAGGTGCAGCCCACCAGGCTTTTCGAAGTCCTCCAATCGCACATCGGTGCGCTGCCCGCTGGCGACTACCTGCACTGGGACGAACTTCGTCACAGGCCACCACCCGCAGGGTTCACAAACCAGGAGTGGTGGCTGGCAACGAAGCTCGCTCGACAGCAGGCATCTCGAGAACTGCCTTTCCGAGACAAGGCGGGGCGCCACTTTACCTATGGCACTCCCGACGTCGTCCAGTCGCTATTGCACGACATCGATCGCAATGCGGCTGGGCAGATCCAGATCCCGGAGCTTGTGACCACACCCCAGAATCGAGACCGTTACATTGTTCGATCCCTGATGGAGGAGGCCATCACTTCGAGCCAACTCGAGGGCGCCGCGACGACCCATAAGGTTGCCAAGGACATGCTGCAACGCCAGCGCAAGCCGCGCGACAAGGGCGAGCAGATGATCATGAACAACTACCTCGCGATGCAGTTCATTCGTGAGAACTACAAACAGCCTCTGACCCCCGCGATCATTCTCGAGCTGCAGCGGATTTTGACCACCGACACCCTTGAGGACGGCAGCGCCGCCGGTCGATGGCGCCGGCCTGACGAAGACGTAACGGTTGTGGACAACCGGGACAACGAGACACTCCACATACCGCCGCCGGCGGAGGAGATTCCGGATCGGATGGGTCTGTTGTGTCGGTTTGCAAACGACACGTCCGTCGAGCCCTTCGTGCACCCAGTGCTGCGCTCGATCCTCCTGCATTTCATGCTCGGATACGACCACCCGTTCGCTGATGGTAACGGTCGAACGGCGCGGGCGCTTTTCTACTGGTGTATGGCTCAGCGGGAGTACTGGTTGATTGAGTTCGTCTCAATCTCCAGCGTAATCAAACGCGCACCCGCTCAGTACGTTCGTGCCTACCTTCACTCCGAGACGGACGGCAGCGATGCCACGTACTTCCTGCTTCACCAGCTCCGGACATTGCAGGAGGCCATCGCGGAGCTGCATGACTATCTGCATAAGAGGGTCGAGGAGCTGCGAGACGCCCAGCAGTTGATTGAACGATCACCTGCCCTGCGTGAGCGGCTCAATCATCGGCAACTTGGGCTGCTTGATCACGCTCTGAAACATCCGAAATCCGTCTACAAGATTGATCGCCATCAATCTTCACATCACGTGACCTATCAGACCGCCAGGACCGACCTGCTCGATTTGGTAGAGATGGGACTCTTGGAAAAGTCCAAGGTCGGCCGGACTTTCATATTCATTGCTCCGGATGACCTGCGGACTCGATTGGACACCGTCAAGAGTGGTCCGGGTACGCAGGCGGCGCCTGGGGCATAGTCGCGGCGCGCGCCTTGTCTTCTGTCCCCTTGACTCTTGATCCCGTGCACCCCTGGGATCGCATGTCAGCGAACCGGCAGAACCAGAACCCAAGTCCCATATCATCCGGTCTGTGAACAGGCGCCGACGGTTGGCCAGATTTCAGCCCGATCCGGCGACGAAGCCTGAGCAGGCGGCACGCCCGCGGCGCGTGGAGAATCACAAGGTTGCGTTGTGCGAGCGCAGTCAACCTTGTGCGCAGGTTGCTGGACAAAGTCGGGCGCCTGTTTACACCCAAGGAGAATCTGCACCGCCCGCAGGTTCCGGGTGCGCCGGTGGATCAGCGGGCGTCGGTTGCGACTACCTGAACGCCGCCCTGACGCCGACGAAGACTTCGTCGTGGTCCAGCTCGATCTCCCATTTCCCCGGGAAATTGTCCTGGCGCTTGTAGTCCAGTTCCCCGGTCCTATAGGCGGCCGTCAGGCCGTACCTGTCGTTGAGCTTGAGCGTTCCGCCCAGCTCGAACGACAGCCCGTTCAGGTCGCCGTCCAGCGTCAAGAAATCGCTGCCGAACGACTGTTCGTAGGCGGCGAAGTTCAGCTCCAGGTTGTCGGTGACTGCTGCGCGAATGCCTCCCCTGAGACCGCCGCCGCTGCGTCCCGTCTCGTAATCGACGCGATCGACCTGGCTCCGCGAGTCGTTGCGCTCATAGCTCAACTGCACGAACCAGTCGACGGGCCTGGCGTCGTCACCGCTGATCCTGCCCCTGTAACCCAGGCCCAGCGAATAGGCGGACAGGCTGAAGTCGTCGTGAAGCTCGAAATCGTAGTCTGCTGAATAGTATTGTGCCGACAGGAAGAAATGCCGGTTCAACAGGTACGACGCGTTGACCCGGAATGCGCTGTCCGAATCGTAGGACTTGCCGTAGGCTTCGATCGTGCTGTCGATTGCGTACCCGAGCTCGCCGTAGGTGTAGTCCAGGCCCTCCGCAGCAATAGCCGGCGGAACAGGTGCCAGAAGGAGCAGCGGCAACCAGCGCGTCGCAAAATACTTGGCGCAGTGAATGAACGCTTGAGACACACAGCCTCCGATGCGGTGCCGCACATGGATGCATCGGGCATCTTAAGGCCGTCTGTCTCGGGCGCGTATCAGGGGAAATTCGCGCGTCATCCTGACAAAGCGAGAGCAGGTCGGGTCAGTTGGGCTGGTGCGGCTGCGCGACCCCGACACAGCCGGGAAAAGCGAACAGAATCGTCGTCGTCCCCGACTGCGCCACGGTCCGCAGGCAGATCCCGTCGCGCTGCAGCGCCTTGATCAGGCCCGGCCAGAAGTCGCTGCTGTAGACGAGGAGGAACTCGGGGTTCCGCTGCAGGAACTCGCGGTATTCCGCGACGTTGAGCGGGACGATCTGACCCAGCCTCCGGAGCGCCAGCTCGTCATTGTTGAACCCGCGCGTCGCGAGCGCGGTTTCCGCGTCCATCGGATAGTAGAAACGGCCGAACGCGAACTGCGGCTGGTAGTGCACGGTCTCCAGAAAAAGGTGCGGTGAGTCGAAGGCGACGGGAAGCGAAAATCCCGGCGGCAGCATCCGGGCCAGCTGCAGCGGCGCTGGCTCGATGGCCCGATACTCCAGTGCCGACGCTGCGAATCGGCCAAGGCCGATTGCCGTCAGCACCCCGAGCGCCAGCCCGACGAGGACCCTGCTGGACGATTCCGCGGTGGCGAGCAGGTAGCCCAGCAGGATCGCAACACCCGGCACCAGCGTGATCGTGTACTTGGATGTCAGCGCGCCGGTGAAGAGTTGTGCGAGCAGGAATGCCGAGAACGGCGTCAGCGCGAGGATGACAGCGGCGACGATCTCGTGTGACGGAATCGGCGCCAATCTTGTCGCCCTGCTGAATCGGCCGCCAGACACGGCCAGCAACGTCACCGCCACCAGCACGATGACGAACGCCCACCCGGCCCACTGCAGATACCCGGTGTAGTAGCCCGGCAAGTCGGCAACCCGGAACTCGGACGCCCAGAATGCCTGCTTCATGCTGACAGCGCCGCGCGCGAACGGCTGCAGTCCAAGCAGCAACACACAGGCGCCCGCGCCTGTTGCGACGATGCCCCAGTCCACGCGCCGACGCTGCCAGCTGCGCCATGCTTCGCCGGCCGCGACGGGAATGAAATTCAATACCCCGAAGTAGTGTGAAAACGGTCCCAGGCAGAGGGCGAACAGCAGTGTGAGCAGTCGCAGGGGCTGGCGACGATCGATCGCGCGCTGCCACGCCCAGAGCGCGATCGGCGCCGAAGCAAAGAGCAGGGCGTACGCACGGCCTTCGTGTGCAAAGAACACCGCCGCCGAGGAAATCGGCAACACGAAGGCGGCGGCTGCCGGGGCGAAGCCGGTGCGGCGTCGCACGTACGCAAAAATCGCCAGCAACCCGGCGATGAAGGCCAGGGCGGAGGGCCAGCGGAACGCCGCGGGCGACTCCCCGAAAAACGCCAGGCTCAGGTGGCGCAGCACGTAGTCGAGCGGAGGGTTCGTGTCTGCACCGGCGAGCAATGCACTTACGGTGGCGCCCACGGACGTTTCGCTCGCCACGTATAGCGTGAACAGCTCGTCGTACCATAATGGCCGCCAGCGCGCCGCCAGCAGGGCGATCACGAGCACCGCGAGTGCCACGCCGGCCAGGAACGCGCCCCGCCAGAACGTCGAATCGAGGCCTGCGGTGTCGCGTGTGATCATGGCCAGCACTGAATATTCGGCTGCAGCGGGTTTGGCAAGCACTTCCGCAAGGCCTGCGCAGTGCCGACCGGTCATTGTTCATCCATGAAAGTCGTCGTCATCGTTCCCACGTACAACGAGCGAGACAACGTCGAGCCGCTGGTGATGGCGCTCGAGCAGCAGTTCTCGCGGCTGAACCACGACATGCACATCCTGGTCGTGGACGACTCGTCCCCCGACGGCACGGCGGACGTGGTCCGCCGGCTGCAGGCAGACCGTCCCTGGCTGCACTTGTCGAGCGGACCGAAGGCCGGGCTGGGGGCGGCCTACATCCGCGGCATGCGGTACGCGCTGGACGTACTGCAGGCGGAAGCCGTGTTCGAGATGGACGCCGACTTCTCGCACCTGCCGCAGGACCTGCCGCGGCTGCTGACGAACCTGGACCACGGCGCCGACTTCGTCATCGGCAGCCGCTACGTCCAGGGTGGTACGGTGCCGCAGGAGTGGGGCATCCATCGCCGCGCCGTCTCGCTGTTCGGCAACATCGTGGCGCGTTACGTCGCGGGCACCTACAGGGTGCGCGACTGCACGGCCGGCTTTCGCGCGATCCGTGCAGACCTGCTGCGCGGGATCGATCTCGAGGGTCTGCGGGTGCAGGGCTACGCCTTCCAGGTGGCGCTGTTGCACGCCGCGGTCACCCACGGTGCGAAAGTCGTGGAAGTCCCGGTCGACTTCGTGGACCGCCGGCACGGCGAATCCAAGCTGGGCTTCCGCGACGTCGTCGAGTTCGTCGTCAATGCAGCGTGGTTGCGCTTCCAGTCATCGCAGACGTTCCTGAAGTTTGCGGCCGTCGGCGCGACGGGCGTGATCGTGAACCTCGGCGTCTTCACGTGGCTGCTGTCCACGGGCATGAACAAGTTTCTGGCGTCGCCACTCGCGATCGAGGCCTCGATCGTCTCCAACTTCTTTCTCAACAACTTCTGGACCTTCCGCCAGCGCAGGACGCGCACGCGCAAGCGGATCAAGGGTCTCAAGTTCAACGCGGTGTCGCTGGTCGCGCTCGGCATCAGCTACGCGACGTTCGTGCTGCTGTCGCACCTGTTCCCGCAGACGGCACCGCAGATTCACCAGCTGATCGGCATCCTGCCCGCGACCGCGGTCAATTATTTCCTGAATTCGTACTGGACGTTCCGCGAGGACGGCGACCAGCGTCCTGCTCCATGACGAGCCCGGCCCATACCGGGATCGATGATACGTCGCACGCGCGCGCACTTGCCGTCGTCTTCCTGGTGGCGTTTGCGTTGCGCATGGTAGTAGCCGCGCTGTTGCCCGGCATTCATTACCCCGACGAGGTGATGCAGTCGCTGGAGCAGGCGCACCGGCTGGTGTTCGGATCGGGGCTGGTGCCGTGGGAATTCCGCGACGGCGCGCGATCGTGGCTGCTGCCCGGCATGCTAGCCGTGCCGATGTGGCTCGGAAACGCCGTGGCGCCCGGATCGGGAGCGTACCGATGGCTGGCGCAGGCGCTGATCGCGGCCATTACGGCGTCGTCGGCCGCGGTCGGCTATGTCTGGGCGAAGCGCTACGGGCGGTGGCCTGCGCTGGTCGCAGCAATCGTGCTCTGCACCTGGTTCGAGTTCGTCTACTTCGGGGCCCGGGCGTTCGGCGAAGTGGTCGCTGCCGCGTTTCTTTTCGCTGGAGTGTTTTTCTGCAGCCGTCACGAATTGCCTTCGACGCGACGCGCGGCCATGGCCGGCTTCTGCCTCGGGAGCGCGTTCGCTTTTCCGCTTTCATCTCGCGCCGGCGCTGGCGCTCGCTGCGCTCTGGTACTGCCGCGCCGACGTCCGGCAGCGCTGGCTGCCATTGCTTGCCGGAGCGTCGCTGCCACTGCTGGCCCTCGGGCTCGCTGACTGGATCGCCTGGTCCCAGCCTTTCGCGTCCATCCTCAACAACTTTCGCGCCAACATCCTGGAGGGCCGCAGTCATGTGTACGGTACCAGTGGTGCGGGTTGGTACGTGTCGCAACTCGCACAGCAATGGGGTTTTCTGTTCCCCGCGGTCCTGCTGCTGGCGGCGTGGGGCGCGCGCCGCGAACCACTGGCGCTGATCACCGCCCTGGCGATCGTGCTTGCGCACAGTGTCGTCGCGCACAAGGAATACCGATTCATCTACCCGGCGCTGCCGCTGGTCCTGTTGCTGGCCGCGCTCGGTTCCGCGGAACTGTGTGGTTGGATTGCGAGGTGGCGAATGCATACGGGGCTTCATACAACGACGCTGGTCGTAGCCTGTCTTGCATGGATCGCCGGGTCGATCAGCCTCGCCATCTCGCCCGCGATGCGGTTGGAATGGACGCGCGGCCGCGCGGGCGTCGAGCTGATGGCACAGGCGGGCAATGAGGCGCACTGCGGCGTGGGACTGCTCGCCGCGTGGTCGTGGACCGGCGGCTATTCGTCGCTGCATCGGGCATTGCCGATCTACCTGCTGGACTGGGACCGCAGTACCTGGAATACCGAGGCTTTCGATGCCTGGATCCTGCCCCGCGGCGTGCTTGACCCGAAGCGTGCAGGGTATCGTCTCGTGCAGTGCGGTCCGCAGAACGCAGCGGGCGCGACGGACCTTTGTCTATGGGTGCGCGGCGGCGAATGCGACGACTCCAACGCAACCAACGAAGCCCAGCGCGTGCTGAACGCGAGCGGGCAGTGAGTGCTATGCCGCGAACTCACATCCTGGTGCGCTCTGCCTTCGGGTCATAAAGCGGCCTGGCCGACACGAGCGCTGGATACAGCTTGCCGGCAATCTCGACTTCCCACGTTCCAGACGCCAGGTAGGCCTCGTCCACGGTCTGCTTCGGCTCGAGGAACGCGAGCCCGACCGCGCCGCCGAGCGTGTGGCCATACGATGCGGCTCTCACGTATCCGACCGCCTTGCCGTCGCGCCGCACGATTTCCGCATGGAACATCTGCGGCGCGGGATCCCGGACCAGCACCGACACCAGCCGCCGCTGCAACGGACCCTTCGCCTTGCGTGCGAGTACGGCCTCCTTGCCGATGAATCCGTCCGGCTTCTTCAGGTCAACGGCGAACCCAAGCCCGGTCTCGTACGGATCGTCGGTGTTGTCGAGGTCGTGCCCGAAGTCGCGATACCCCTTCTCCATGCGCAGGCTGCCGAGCGCGCGCAGGCCTGCATGCACGACTCCAAACTCGGCGCCCGCTTCGAGGACCTTGTCGTACACGTGCACGGCCTGGTCGGCCGGGATGTACAGCTCGTAACCAAGCTCACCCAGGTACGTGATGCGTATGCACAGCACACGCGCAAAGCCGATGTCGATCTCGCGGGCGGCGCGGAAGGGGAATGCTTCGTTCGATAGATCCACGCTGGTGAGCTTCTGCAGCAGCTCGCGTGAGCGAGGTCCCTGTACGTTCAACTGGCCATACCCGGACGTGACGTCGGTGACGAAGGCATGCGCGTCGTCGGCGATGTTGCGCTTCATCCAGGTCTCTGCATGGCGGACCATGGTGTCAGTCACCACGACGAAGAACCTGTCGTCAGCCAATTTGGTCACCGTGAGATCGGCTTCCAGCCGGCCTTCCGTGTTGAGCCACTGCGTGTACGTGATCTCGCCGGTCGATCCGTCGACATGGTTGGCCGAGATGCGGTTCAGGCACTTGCCCGCGTCGCGACCCTGCACCACGAACTTGCCCATGAACGACATGTCCATGAGGATGACGTTCTCGCGCGCCGCGCGGTGTTCCGCTGCCCAGCGCGACCACCACGCTGGTCGCCCCCAGGTGTCGGGGCCCGGGTCGACGACCTGGCCTGCGCCGGCATACCAGGCAGGACTCTCCCAGCCGCTGGTCTCGATGAAGTACGCGCCTTGCGCGGCCAGCCGATCGTGGAACGGCGAGCGTCGGGCGTCGCGCGCAGTCTTGAGTGAATGCGTCGGGTAGTGGCACTTGTAGACCATGCCGAGCGATTCGACCGTGCGCGAGCGACGGTACTCCGGGTTGGCCTGGTACGGCAGCACGCGGTCGATGTTCATGCCGGTAACGTCGACGTCGGGCAACCCGTTCATGATCCAGTGCGCCATGACGCGGCCGAGGCCGCCACCCGTGAGGATGCCGATGGAGTTCAGTCCCGCCGCGACGAAGTAGCCGCGCAGTTCCGGCGCCTCCCCGACGATTGGTTTGAGGTCGGGCGTGAAGCTCTCCGGGCCGCAGAAGAACTTCTTCATGCCGACCTGCGTCGTGATCGGCACGCGCGCCATCGCCGTCTCGAGGAACGGTGTCATGCGCTCCCAGTCCGGCGGCAGGTCGGCGTACGGCAAGTCCGTCGGGATGCCTTCGATCTTCCAGGGCGCGCACACTGGCTCGAACAGGCCGACCATCAGGCCACCGCCTTCCTCGCGGTAGTAACCGTAGGCGGAAGGATCCTCGAGCACCGGCATGTTCGGCGGCAGGTCCTTGATCGCCTCGGTGATCAGGTAATAGTGCTCCGCGGCCTGGTTCGAGATCGCGACACCTGACATCGCGCCGAATTCGCGCGCCCACATGCCGGCGCAGTTCACGACGTAGTCGGTCTGGATGTCGCCGTAGGGCGTGCGCACGCCGCTGACGCGCCCGTTCTTCTGCAGCACGCCGGTGGCCGGGACGCCTTCGAAGATCTTCACGCCGCGCATCTTCGCGCCCTTGCCGAGCGCCATCGTGACGTCCACCGGATTCACCCGGCCGTCTTCCTTCACGTAGAAGCCGGCCTCGATGTCGTCCACCTTCGCAAGCGGAAAAAGATCCTGTACTTCGCGGGGCGAGATCTCCTGCACGTCGATGCCGCAGTAGCGGTTGAAGGCAGCGACACGGCGGAATTCCTCGAGGCGATCCTTGTCGGACGCGACCTCGATGAAGCCGATCGGCTTGAAGCCGGTGGCCTGCCCGGTTTCGGCTTCGAGCCGGCTGTACAGGTCGCGCGTGTATTTGCGGATCTCGGTGGAAGTTTCCGACGTCGATCCGTACGTGACCATGAGTCCGGCCGCGTGCCACGTGGTGCCGGCCGTCAACTGGTGACGCTCGAGCAGCACGATGTCTTTCCAGCCCATCAGGGCGAGATGGTAAGCAGTGGAGGTGCCGATGACGCCGCCACCGACGACGACGACGCGGGCGTGCTGGGGAAGAGAGGGAGGTGTAGACATGTTCTGGTCCCGAAGGTGCGTGCGAACCCGTGTATCCGGGTCCTGCCGGCCCTGGCGAAGAATACCCGGTTCTCAGCACGGCCCGTGATCGTGGGATTGTGTTGAATGCCGCTCGCCAACGTGTCGCCAGTTACGCTGGCTCCGGCCCATGGCCGGGCCCGCGTTTTCACTGCTGGCGTGTATCATCCAACGCTTTGGACGACGCAGCGGCTGCCATGCCTTGCAACGGTCGGATTCTGCTGGCATTCCTCGCACTGAACCCGGCAGGTCTGGTCGCCGCCGACCTGCTGCTGACCAATCTCGTCGTTTACGACGGCACCGGCAGGGAGCCCTATCACGCGGACGTGCGCGTCGAAGGCGACAGGATCGCCGCCCTGGCGCCACACCTGGAACCGAAGCCGGGCGAGACGGTGCTCGACCAGCGCGGGCTCGCGCTTGCACCCGGCTTCATCGACATGCACAGCCACGGCGACGGTGATCTCGTCGACGACCTCGACGCTGGGGCGGTCTCGCGCCAGGGCGTCACCACGATCCTCGTGGGGCAGGACGGCGATTCCAGGTTTCCGCTGCGCGACTACTTCGCCGGGCTGAGCACGAATCCGCCCGCGATCAACCTCGCGAGCATGGTGGGTCACGCGACGCTGCGCGAGCAGGTGCTGGGCAAGGACCTCTACCGCCCCTCCACGCCGCAGGAACTCGCGCAGATGAAGACGCTGCTCGCGCGGGAGCTGGCGGCAGGGGCGTTCGGGCTGTCGACCGGCCTCGAATACGAGGCGGCGCACTTCGCCACTACCGAGGAGGTCATCGACCTCGCCAGGGTCGCCGCAGATGCCAGGGGCTTCTACATCAGCCACGTCCGCGACGAAGCGAGCCGAACCTTCGATTCGTTCGACGAAGTACTGCGCATCGGCCGCGAAGCGAAGCTGCCAGTGCAGATTACCCACATCAAGATGGGCTCGACCTCGGTCTGGCACCAGGCAGCGAAGCGTATGCCGGAGTACTTCGCGCGCGCCCGGCGGGAAGGCGTCGACCTCAAGGCTGATGTCTATCCCTACACGTTCTGGCACTCGACGATTCGCGTGATCGTGCCCGACCGTGACTTCTTCAATCCGGCGAAGGTCGAGCAGGCGCTCGCGGAAAACGGTGGCGCGCAGAACATCCGCATCGTGAACTACGAGCCGGAGGCGGCGCTCGCCGGCAAGACGCTGGCCGAGATCGCCACACACTGGCAGGTGACGCCGGTCGAGGCCTACATGCGCATCGTCAAGACCACGGGCGGTGCGGACGGGCCGAACGAGCAGGACGTCAACGTACTCGGCACCTCGATGAGCGAAGACGACGTGCGCTGGTTCATCGCGCAGCCGCAGATCATGTTCTGCACCGATGGCGAGCTGCATGGCGCGCACCCGCGCGGCGCGGGTTCGTTCCCGAGGATCCTCGGCTACTACGTGCGCGAGGAAAAGCTGCTGCCGCTCGCCGCCGCGATCCACAAGATGAGCGGTCTGCCCGCCGCGCAGCTGGGCCTCGAGGATCGCGGGCGGATCGCGCCCGGGTACGTGGCAGATCTCGTCGTGTTCGACCCGGCCACGATCATCGACCGATCCACCGTGGAGAAGCCGCTGGAGCCTCCGGTCGGCATTCCGGGCGTGATGGTGAGCGGCGAGTGGGTGGTCCGGGAGGGTGCCATGACCGGCAAACATCCGGGTCAGGTCCTGAGGAGCCGGGCGTTCAAGCCCTGAACGGCCCGCTGAGCAATACACGGCAACCGTCGATGCTGCTACTGCGCAAACCATACCTGCTCTATCTCGGCGACGCCGCGCTCAAGTCCGACTGCAAGACGGCCTTCGGACTCCGTGACTGGTGCCGGGACGACGTGTTGGGCGAATGGTCGCACCCGGCGGCGCGTGTCACCCTCGACCTGCCTCGCTTGTCTCCGGCCGAGGCAGCGCTGCGGGGTGCAGGCTCGATCGTCGTGGGCGTCGCGCCGACCGGAGGAGTGCTGCCGGAGCACTGGCAGGATGACCTTGAGGCGGCGCTCGCGGCAGGACTCGATGCAGTGAGCGGCCTGCACACGCGACTGACGTCGTTCCCGCGGCTGGTGCGCGCGGCGGAGCAATCCGGCGCACGGCTGGTGGACGTGCGCAATCCACCGAGTGCGTACGCGGTCGGCAGCGGGCGCAAACGCACCGGCAAGCGCGTGCTCACGGTCGGCACCGACTGCGCGCTCGGCAAGAAGTACACGGCGCTGGCGCTCACACAGGCGCTGCAATCGAAGGGCGCGCAGGCGACGTTCCGCGCCACCGGCCAGACCGGAATCATGATCGCGGGTAGCGGCGTGCCGATGGATGCCGTGGTCGCCGATTTTCTCGCGGGCGCGGCCGAGGCGCTCTCGCCTGACAACGATCCTGCGCATTGGGACGTGATCGAAGGCCAGGGTTCACTGCTTCATCCCGCGTATGCCGCGGTGACGTTGGGCCTGCTGCACGGTTCCCAGCCTGACGCGATCGTGCTGTGCCACGCTCCCGACCGCGTCACGATCGAGGAGTACCCCGACTACCCGATACCGCCGCTGCCGCAGGTGATCGACGACTACCTCCGCGCCGGACGACTCACGAACCACAACATCCGCTGTGTGGGCGTGAGCATCAACTCGTCCACGCTCACAGATGACGAGTGGCAGCGCTACCGCGCGCAGCTCGAGCACGAACTGAAACTGCCGGTGTGCGACCCGCTGCGCGGCGGTGTCGAAGCCCTGGCAAACTCGCTGCTGGCCGGATGATCGAAGTCGCCACCACGATCGAACACTGGGAGATGACGGAACCGTTCGTCACGGCGCGCGACGCGATCACGCACATCCCGGTCCTCGTCGCGCGGTTGCAAGGCAGGCGCGGTCACCAGGGATGGGCCGAGGCCGCGGGCGTCGATTACGACGGCGAAACACCGGAATCGATGGCGGAGCAGATCCGCGCCCTGCGTGACTCGCTGCACGACGAACTGACCGGCGAGGAACTGCTCCAGCTGTTGCCGGCGGGCGGGGCGCGCAACGCGCTCGATTGCGCGCTCTGGGACCTGCGCGCCAAGGAAGCCGGCGAGCCGGTCTGGAAGCTCGCCGGTCTGCCACCACCGCATGCGGTGACGACGGCCTTCACGATCGGTCTTGGCGACGAGGCCGACACGCGGCGCAAAGCGCTGCAGGCGCGGGACTATCCGCTGCTCAAGCTCAAGGTCGATGCCGGGCGCCACGTCGAGACGGTGCGCATCGTGCGGGAGGTACATCCCGCGGCGCGCATCATCGTCGATGCGAACCAGAGCTGGACTCGGTCGCTGCTCGAGGAGCTGCTGCCGGAAATGCGCCGGCTCGGCGTGGAAATGATCGAGCAGCCGGTGCGTCGCGGCGAAGACGAGACGCTCGACGGCATGCGCAGTCCGCTGCCGCTGGCGGCGGACGAGTCCTGCACTGATCGCGGCTCGCTCGCCAGCCTGGCCGGCCGCTATCAGTGCGTGAACATCAAGCTCGACAAGTGTGGCGGGCTCACGGAAGCGCTCGCCATGTGCCTGGAGGCGCGACGGCTGGGTTTCGGTCTGATGGTCGGCAACATGTGCGGTACTTCGCTGGCCATGGCGCCGGCTTTCCTGATCGCGCAATCCTGTCTCGTCACGGATCTCGACGGCCCACTGCTGCAGCGGCTCGATCGCGACCCCGCGATCCAATTCAGGCGTGGCGTGATGCAGACGCCGGACACGGCGCTCTGGGGCTGATTGCACAGGACAGCAATGAATTCACCTGCCGTCCGCAAGGCCTGGTCGCGACCGCAGCTCATGGCGCTTGCCATGATCGCGGTGGCATTGACCGGGTGTCAATCGACTGGCCCGGTGCATGTCACCGTGCCGCAAGAGCGGCTCGTGCCGCTCGAATCGCTCGCCATGCCAGTCGGCGCGGTGGAGAACCGGGCCGTTTCCTTTACGAACAAGCGTTCCGCCTTCTATTACACGCAGACCCATCGCAACGATCATCCGGAGCACGCGTACTTCCGTGGGTTCAACATCGCGGGGCGACGAATATTCAGCGACTACCGGCTGAAGGTTGATGGCGCGTACCTCGATCCGCAGCGGGCGACCGCCGTGGTCCGGCCAGACGCGCTCATCCGGACCTATCCGCAGGGCATCACCGAGACGCTTCGCCTCTTCGATCAACAGGACGTGGTCGAAGTGCAGGTCACGGGCACTGCGGCGGACATTGAGCTGGAACTGTCAGGCGACACCGTCACCGCCGCTGGCGCTGAAAGCGGCGTTGACTGGTACGCATCCAGGCAGGACGCGAGCGCAAAGTCGCAGGACAGCATTGCCGTGGGTCGCCGGGGCGACCGCTTCCTGATCGCCGTTGGCCCGACGCGCGAATCCGCTCGCGCTTTGTTCGAACAAGCTGCGACCAACGTGACGGACTGGGAACGCGAGCGCCACGCGCGTCTCGTCGACGTCGTCAGCGACGATCATTACCTCTGGACGGACGATCCGCAGCTGACCGCCGCGTTGCGCTGGATCCAGCTGACGACCGACTCGCTGGTGACGCGCCAGCGCGGCGACGGCATCTATGCGGGCCTGCCGTGGTTCAACGAGTACTGGGGTCGCGACAGCTTCATCTCCCTGCCCGGCGCCACGCTGGTCACGGGTCACTTCGAAGAAGCTCGCGCCATCCTCGTCTCCTTCGCGCAGTTCCAGGATCTCGACCGCACCTCTCGCTTCTACGGGCGCCTGCCGAACATCGTGAAGCCTGGCAGCATCGACTACCACACGACAGACGGCACGCCGCGCTGGGTCATCGCGCTGCGCGATTACGTGCGCTACTCGGGCGATCGCTCGATCGTCACCGAGCTGTATCCGAACGTGGCGGCCAGCATCGAAGGCGCGCTGGCCAACTGGACAGATGCGTCCGGTTATCTCTTCCACGCAGACAATGAGACATGGATGGATGCGCGTCGCGAGCCGGACAAGGCCTCGTACTCGCCACGCAGTACGCGAGCCAATGACATCCAGGCGCTGTGGTACGAGCAGCTACGGGCGGGCGCTGAGTTTGCAGGCGCAAACGACGACACCGCGGCTGCCGCACGCTGGCGCGCAGCAGCTGAACGTCTGCGGGAAAATTTTGCCCGGGATTTCGTCCAACCGGGCACGACGCGGATCGCCGATCATCTCGACGCTCACCACGTGCCCGACTTCCAGGTGCGGCCGAATGCATTGTTCGCCCTGCAGATGATCGACGAGGACGCCGCGGCCGCAGGCGCGGCGCGCGAGGCCTGGGAAGCGCTGGTCTATCCGTGGGGCGTGGCGACGCTCGATCAGGGCGATCCCAACTTCCACCCGTACCACGTTGCGCCGGAGCACTACCACAAGGACGCCGCCTACCATAACGGCACCGTCTGGCCCTGGCTCAACGGCATCGCCATGCAACGCATGATCGAGCTGGGCCAGACAGAGCTCGCATGGACATTGTTCCAGGACACCAGTGCCATCGCCCTGCAGCGCGGCGTCGTCGGCGGACTGCCCGAAAACCTCGACGCGTATCCCCATCCTGGCGCCGCATTGCCTCGCCTTACGGGAACGTTCCTGCAGGGATGGTCGAACGCTGAGCATCTCCGGGTCTGGTACCAGGGCTTTCTCGGGATCCAGCCCGGCATGGAGCGAGACGAACTGCGCCTCGCCCCGCGCTTGCCGCAGTCCTTCGGAGTCGCGGATTTCACCGCGCGAATCGGCATCGGCGTGCTGCACGCGCGATACGACCATGCGAACGGCGCGAGACGCTACACGTGGCGGATCGAAGGCCAGGCGGTCAACGTCAGTGTCGACATCGCCCCGTTCGCGGTTGGATCATTCAGCGTCGAACCCGGTGACGCGTTGATCGCAGAGCAACGGCAGCAAGGGCTGCACGTGCGCCGGATTGACAGGAGCGGCGCCGAAATGGAGAGCGTGCTGCTCGAGCCTGCCAGCGAACGCCTGCAGCGACAGGAGCGTCTCGACGCTATCCTCGCGGGCACCGATTTCGCGCGACCCGGGATCGCAGATGCGCACCCGGTGATGCAACAAGTGAGAACGCCATGACGACCGCCCCGGG
>CAVOSA010000002.1:0-49179 GCA_963698735.1 uncultured Gammaproteobacteria bacterium
GGCGCTCGCCGTCATCGCAGTGTCCGGCGTGGTGCTCGGCGCGCTCTACATGCTCTGGCTGGCCCAGCGCATCCTGTTCGGCGAAGCGCGCGCGCCGCATGCGCCGCTCGCGGACCTGGACGCGCGTGAGAGCGTCATCCTCGCCGCGATCGTCTTCGCGATCTTCGCCATCGGCCTGTTCCCGGGCGAGCCGCTTGCCAAGACGGAACTCGCGGCGCGCGAGTTCCAGCAGCGTGTCGCCGGCGAGACGATTCAACCCGGGAGCGCGCGATGAACTGGCACGAGGTGGTCAAGGGGATGCTGCCCGAGCACCTGCTGCTCGCCGGGATGGTCATCCTGCTGTTGCTGGAAATCCTGCGCGGCAGGCCGCGCGACGGCTTCGTCGCCGCCTTTCTGACGCTGGCGGTTGCGGCTGCCGCGGCACTGACGCTGCACGCGGAGGGTTACGTCGGGGCGCCGTTCCCCGGGCACTTCTCCGTCGGCCCCGACGCGTCGCTCGCCAAGTTCGCGCTGATCGCGCTGGCGCTCCCGGTCGTGCTGATCTCGCGCGACGACTTCGCCGAGACCCGGTACTACGTGCTGCTGCTCGCCTCGCTGTACGGCGCGTGCCTGCTGGTCTCCTCGGACAGCCTGCCCACGCTGTTCCTCGGACTCGAGCTGATGTCGCTGCCGGTCTACGCGCTCGTGTTGCTGGCCCAGCTGAGAGCCGACAGTGCAGAAGCTGCGCTCAAGTACCTGGTGCTGGGCGGTACGGCCACGGCGACGTTCCTGATGGGCGTTGCACTGCTGTACGGCTGGAGCGGCTCGATGACGACCGCCACGTTCGCCGCCGCACTGGGGTCGGCGGACACGCTGGCGGTCGCGGGTGTCGTACTGGTAGTGGCTTCGCTGTTCGTCAAGGCGGCCATCGTGCCGTTCCACGGCTGGGCGCCGGACGCCTACGAAGGCGCCAGCGTGCCAGTGACCGCGTTCATGGCCACGATCATCAAGGCGGGCGTACTGTTCGCGGCACTGCGACTGTTCGGGACGGCTCCGGTCATGCGCCCGCTCGTCGACGTGCTGGCGGTCCTGCCGCTGGTCTCGATGATCTGGGGCAACGTCGCAGCGATCCGGCAGACGAGCTTCCGCCGCATGATCGCCTACTCGTCGATCGCGCACGCAGGCTACCTGTTCTATGCGCTGCTCGGCGCCGGGCCGGGCCGCGCGCAGGCGGTCATTTTCTACGTCATCGTGTACGGGATCATGAACGTGCTGGCATTCACCGTGCTGCCGCGCGGCACCGACGACGAGCGCAGCGACCGGCTCGAGTCGCTGCAGGGCCTGTACCAGCGCCGTCCGTTCGCCGCGATCATGTTGGCCGTGTCGATGCTTTCCCTCGCGGGCCTGCCGCCACTGCCCGGCTTCGTCGCCAAGTTCCTGGTGTTCCGCAACGTCCTCGCGGCGGGCTACACGGGCTACGCGGTGCTCGGCCTCGTGGCGAGCTACCTCGGCATCTATTTCTACCTGCGCGTCATCCAATACATGTTCATGAACCCGGCGACGGCGGACCAGCCGGCCGGGCAGCCACGGCGCCTGGCGCTCGCAGCGAGCCTGTTGTGCCTCGTGCCAGCCATCGTGCTGGCGTTCTTCCCTGGCTGGCTGCTCGACCGGTTCTGAGCGGCAAGCCGCGGCTGGAGGCTGCCGCAGAGGTTCGACGCGGACTCAGGTAGGCTCGCGCAAGTGAACGACGTCCCGCCCCCGTCCGTAGAAGCCAGCGCCATCGGTCCTCCGTACCACGCGCACGGGTCTCCCGCAGTGCGGGCGTTCTTTTTCATCGTCGGAGCAGTGGCGTTCGCACTGGGCATCGCGGGAGTGCTCCTGCCGCTGCTGCCGGCGACGCCGCTGTTCATCCTTGCGGCCGCGTGCTTTGCGCGCACATATCGCCCCTTCCACCAGTGGATGCTGGGCCACCATTGGCTGGGTCCAATGCTCAAGGAGTGGGATCAGCACGGTAGCCTGCCGTACCGCACGAAGATCGTCGCGATCGTGACGATGCTCGTCTCGTTTGGCTTCTCGATCCTGCTGGTCGTCACACGACCCTGGCTGCAGGCGCTGTTGACGCTGACGGCGCTGGCGCTGGCTGTCTGGCTCTACCGGATCCCGTCGCGCGACAGACCGTCAGCGCCGCGCTGAGGGCTGCGCGGGCCGCGCTACTGCGGCGCGATGCGAACCCTCGCCTCCGGAGCGGCCTCAGGCGCCCGCGCGCCTGGCGATCGGCGAATACATGTCCAGCACCTGCAGCCGCGCGGCCTGCAGGCGCTCGGAGACCACGCCCAGCAGCCGGTGCATGATCTTGTAGCCGAAGCCCGTGTCGGCACGGCAGCGCTCGAGCAAAACGTAACCGTTGAAGGCGAGCGCCTCGACCGGTTCGAGCGCGCGCGCCTGGAACAGCTTGCCACGGCCGACGATGACCGAGGACCAGCCCAGCTCGTCGCCGCTTTCAAGGGTGTGCACACGCAGCGCCTTGCCCTGCGCCATCATCTCGAGGGCCACCCGCCCGCTCAGCAGCAGGAAGAATTCATGCTTCTCGTCGCCTTCGCGGAAGATCATTTCGTCCTGGGCAAAGCTGACTGGCCGCGCCAGCGACGCGAGCGTCGCGCAGTGCTCGGGCGTCAAGCCCTCTACGAACGGGTGCTTTTGCACTGCAGCCAGAATCTGGTCGGTCATGAGGTTCCCCTTCGGACGACTACGGTACGCCCGCGTCCAGATTCTACGCCCGCCGCGGCCATGCGGAGCACCCGCCGCGGAGATTGCCGCAACGCGCCTTCCCCCACCACAATGCGGCCATGACGGCCGCGGCACTCGAAGCCTCCCTGCACGATCGCATCCCGCTCTCGCGGGCGATGGGCGTGAGCGTGCTGCACGCCGAACCGGATCGAGTCGTCCTGGCTGCGCCGCTCGCGCCGAACGTCAATCACAGCGGCACCGTCTTCGGCGGCAGTGCGTCCGCCATCGCCGTGCTCGCCGCCTGGTCGCTGGTCGAGGTGCGCCTGCAGGCGGCCGCGCAACCCGGCCGCATTGTCATCCGCCGCAGCTCGATGGACTTCGAGCTACCGATCGTGGCGGACTTTACGGCGACGGCGAGCCCTCCACCCGCAGAGGACTGGGCCAGGTTGCTGGCGACGCTGCAGCGCGGACGCATGGGTCGCATCGCGATCAAGGCAGTGCTTGATTGCGCGGGCGAGCGTGTCGGCGAACTCGAAGGTGAGTTCGCGGTGATTCCGACATGAACGTCCGCTCCGTGAGATGGCTGCACCACGTGTTGCGGATGGCAGCGATCGGCGCGTCGCTCGCGCTGCTCCTGGCCTGCACGGCGGCGCCACCGCGCTACCCCGTTCCGGCCTTGCCGGTCAGCAAGCTGGAGCAACTGCGCGCGGAGGCGCTACGGGCAACGCCACCAGACGAAAGCGGTGAGTTCCTAGACTCCGACCTCGTGGAACTGGTTACCCTCGACCCGTCCCTGAAGCTCGACGTGCGCTACGCGGGCTCCGACAATTTCCTGCGCGCACCGGTGTACCCCGAGGCACGCGTCTTCCTGCAGCGTCCCGCGGCCGAGGCCGTGGTGCGGGCGAACAGTGCCCTGGCCGCGCACGGCTACGGGTTGCTGCTGTTCGACGGCTACCGGCCCTGGTACGTCACGCAGCTCTTCTGGGACGCGACGCCGCCGGACAAACGGGCGTTTGTCGCTGATCCGAGCAAGGGCTCGCGCCACAATCGCGGCTGCGCGATCGACCTGAGCCTGTATGACCTGCGGACGGGGCTCGAGGTACCGATGCCGAGCGGCTACGACGAATTCTCGGAGCGTGCGCATCCGGGCTACGCGGGCGGAACGCCTGAGCAGCGGGCAGCACGCGACCTGCTGCGCCGGGCGATGGAGGCCGAGGGCTTCACGGTCAATGAAGACGAATGGTGGCACTACGACTTCCGCGACTGGCAGTCGTACCGCATCGGCAACACGTTCTTCAAGGACCTGCCGCGAGCCGATTGACGGCGGCCGCAGCCTGAACAAA
This sequence comes from uncultured Gammaproteobacteria bacterium, assembly GCA_963698735.1. GTDB lineage: Bacteria > Pseudomonadota > Gammaproteobacteria > Steroidobacterales > Steroidobacteraceae > RPQJ01. The sequence continues at coordinate 4,050 of CAVOSA010000002.1, forward strand.
GTGGCGTCGGACAAATTAGCCGGCACGTGTCCGCCGAATCCGGCAGCGCGTCCGGCTCAGATCGACCGTGCAATGATCTCCTTCATGATCTCGTTCGCGCCCCCGTAGATGCGCTGCACGCGCGAATCGACATACAGCTGGGAGATGGGGTACTCGCGCGTATAGCCATAGCCGCCGAACAGCTGCAGGCACTCGTCCATGACCTTGTTCTGCATGTCGGTGACCCAGTACTTGGCCATCGATGCCGTCACGGTGTCGAGCTTGCCATCCCGCAGCCTGACGATGCAGTCGTCGATGAACACGCGCGCGACGTGCACGTTCGTCTTCACCTCGGCGAGCTTGAAGCGCGTGTTCTGCAGTTCGAGCAGCGGCTTGCCGAAGACCTTGCGCTCGCGCGTGTAGTCCGCCGTGAGCTTCAGCGCATACTCCATCGCCCCCAGGCCGCCGATCGCGAGCAAAGCCCGCTCGTAGGGCAGGTCGCGCATCATCTGCACGAAGCCCTGCCCTTCCGCGGTGCCGAGCAGGCACGACGCCGGCACGCGGCAATCGTCGAAGAACAGCTCGGCGGTATCCCAGCCGTTCTGGCCGATCTTGTCGAGCACGCGACCCACGCGGTAACCCTTGAGGTCCTTCGTCTCGACCATGAGGATCGAGATGCCGCGCGAACCCTGCGTCGGATCGGTCTTGACGACGACGCCGACCAGGCCTGCGTGCAGGCCGTTCGAGATGAACGTCTTCGAGCCGTTGATGACGTACTCGTCGCCCTCCCGCACCGCCCGCGTCCGGATCGCCTGCAGGTCGGAGCCCGCGCTCGGTTCGGTCATGGCAATGGCGCCCACGAGTTCGCCCGTGGCCATGCGCGGCAACCAGTCCCGCTTCTGCGCCTCGGTCCCGTGATTCAGCACGTAATGCGCGACGATGCTGTGCACTGCATGGCCGAGGCTGGTGATGCCGTGCCGGCCCATCTCCTCGGCCACGACGGCTTCGTGGCGCACGTCGCCGCCGACGCCGCCGTATTCGGCGGGAATGTCGGTGCACAGCAGCCCGACTTCGCCGGCCTTGTTCCAGAGCTCGCGGTCGACGTGGTGCTGCTCGCGCCAGCGCGCGTCTTGGGGCACGATTTCCATCTCGACGAAGCGCCGGACGGCATCACGAAATAGGTCCAGCTCGTCGTCGAGCCAGGCGGAACGGTAGGAATCCATGGGGTACACCTCGCAGGGACGACGATCACAAAGGAAACTGGTGTTCTTGTCCAGAGGCAGCTAGTTTTGCCGTTGGGTCCAAGACGGGCCTTGCCATCGGGGGAGACGAGGCATGCTGCTCAATTCCGGACAGGTCCTCACGGAGCGGGCGAAGATCGGGCCACGCGCCGAGGCGGTCGTTGACGTCGCGTCGGGTGCGCGCTGCGACTTCCGCCAGCTCAACGAACGCGCCAACCAGACCGCGAACACGCTGCTTGCGATGGATTTCCGGCCCGGCGAGCGCGTCGCCTGCCTGATGCCGAACCAGTCGCAGTACCTGGAATCGTTCTACGCGTGTGCCAAGGCAGGCTTCGTCTTCGTCGCGCTGAACTGGCGACTGTCGGTGCCGGAGCTGTCCTACCAGCTCATGGACTCGGGCGCCGTCGCGGTCCTTTACGCCGCCGACCAGCACGACCTGGTGGACCCGCTGCGGCAACAGTTCCCGAACATCCGCTGGCTGGCCGCCGACGAGGGCGACTACGCCGCCGCCGTGGCCAGGGCTTCGACCGCCGAGCCGCCGATTGGCGCGACCGGCACCGACCCGCTCTACATGATGTACACCAGTGGCACGACCGGCCGGCCCAAGGGCGCGCTGATGTCGCACGCCGCGAACATCGCGTGGCTCGCCAGCATGCTGGCGACGTCCGACCTGCGCCACGGCGAACGCAACATCGTCGTCGCGCCGCTGTTCCACATCGGCGGCCTGGGTCTTGCAATGTCGGCCGTGTACCGCGGCATGACGACGGTGCTGCTGAAGCAGTTCGACCCCGGCGTCATGTGGGACTTGATCGATGCCGAGAAGATCACCGGCTTCTTTGCGGTGCCGGCCATGCTTGCGTTCATGTACCAGCATCCGAAGCGCGCGACGGCCACTCGACCCGCTCTGCGCTGGGTGATCTGCGGCGCGGCGCCGGTGCCGGTCACGCTGATCGAGGCCTACCTCGCCCTGGGCGTCGAAATCCTGCAGGTGTACGGCCTCACCGAGACGCACGGTGGCATCTGCCTGATGTCGCCCGAGCACGCGCGCACCAAGGTCGGCTCGACGGGCATGCCTTACTTCGGCATCGACGTGCGTGTCGTCGACAAGGCCGGCAACCCGGTGCCGCCGGGTATCCCCGGCGAAGTGGTCACGCGGGGCCCGCACCTGATCAGCGGTTACTGGAACCGCCCCGAGGCGACCGCCGAGGCGATCCGTGAAGGCTGGTTCCACACCGGCGACATCGCCGAGGTGGACGACGAAGGCTTCATCTACATCAAGGACCGCTCCAAGGACATGGTCATCTCGGGTGGCGAGAACGTGTACCCGGCCGAAGTGGAGGACGTCCTGAGCGGGCACTCGGGCGTGCGCGAAGTGGGCGTCATCGGCCAGCCCTCGGCCAAGTGGGGCGAGAGCGTCTGCGCGGTGATCGTGCGGGGGGACGACTGGAAGGGCGACGACGAGCTGCTGGTGCAGGAATTGAAGGCACTTGCGCAGACCCGCCTGGCGCGTTTCAAGCAGCCGAAGTCGTACGTGTTCATGAGCGCGCTGCCGCGCAACCCATCCGGCAAGATCCTGAAGCGCATGCTGCGCGAGCAGTTCCCGGGCCCCGCGCCGGAGTAGGACTGCGCGCGGTTGTCGCGGACCAGGCCTGCCCCTATTCTCGGCAGGATACCTGTCATGCACCCTGTCCACCGCGCCGTTCGCCGTGCGGCGCTCGATTTCGCCCGCGACCCGCCGCAACTCGCCACAATGTCGCGCATGTACGATGCCACCAGCCCGGACCTCACCCCTTTTTGCGCAGGCGGCGGGAAGCTGCTCATGTACCACAGCTGGGCCGACCCGATCGTGACTCCGCAATGAGCAGCAACCCGGAAGAGCGCCCCAAAGCACGTTCGCTTGGCCCGCTGCGCGAGCTGCTGCCGTTCCTGCGCCCGTATCGCGGCATGCTGCTGCTCGCGCTCGGGGCGCTGCTCGTCGCCTCCGCCGCGATGCTCGCGCTGCCGATCGCGCTGCGTTACCTGATCGACGAAGGACTGTCCTCCAGCAGCACCGACACGATCAACAGGTACTTCATCGCGTTCATGGCGGCCGCCGCAGTGTTCGGCGTCTTCGCGGCGCTGCGTTTCTACCTCGTGACCTGGCTCGGCGAGCGCGTCGTCGCCGACCTGCGCTCGTCCGTGTACGCGCGCGTGATCCGGATGGACCCGAGCTTCTTCGAGGTCACCCGCATCGGCGAAGTCCTGTCGCGGCTCACCGCGGACACCACGCTGGTGCAGTCGATCGCCGGCGTCAACCTGTCGATCACCCTGCGCTCGGCGATCTCGCTGGCGGGCAGCCTGGTGATGCTCGCGGTCACGAGCCTGAAGCTCACGGCGATGATCGTCGTGCTGATGCCTGCCGTGGTCGTGCCGCTCGTGGTGCTGGGACGCCGCGTCCGCAAGCTGTCGCGGACTTCTCAGGACCGCATCGCCGACACCAGCAGCATCGCCGACGAGACGCTGAATGCCGTGCAGACGGTGCAGGCGTTTACACTCGAGCAGGTCAACTCGGACCGGTTCGACGCGGCCGTCGAGGATTCTTTCGGCGCCGCAGTGCGGCGGACGAAGACGCGTTCGACACTGACGGCACTGGCGACGACGCTCGTCTTCGGCGCGATCACGTTCGTGCTGTGGATGGGCGCGCACGCCGTGGTGCGTGGTGAAATGACGGGCGGTCAGCTCGGCCAGTTCCTGCTCTACGCCGGCTACGTCGGCATCGCTGCGGCCAGCCTCAGCGAGATGTGGGGTGAAGTGCAGCGCGCCGCAGGCGCTATGGAGCGGCTGATCGAACTGCGCAACGCAGAGCCCGCGATCGTCGCACCACCGAACCCCGTGCCCCTGCCGCAACCGGGGCGCGGCGAGATCCGGTTCGAGCAGGTCACGTTCCGCTATCCGTCGCGGCCGGAGTCGAAGGCGCTCGATGCATTCGACCTGGCGGTGCGCCCGGGCGAAACCGTGGCGTTCGTCGGGCCCTCGGGCGCGGGCAAGAGCACGACGTTCCAATTGCTGTTGCGCTTCTACGATCCGGCCGCAGGCCGCATCCTGATCGACGGCGTCGACGTCGCGACGGCGGATCCGCTCGAGGTGCGCGGCCGCATCGGGCTCGTGCCACAGGACACCGTGCTGTTCGCGGCCAGCGCGCGTGAGAACATTCGCTACGGCCGCCCCGGTGCGACCGATGCCGAGGTCGAGGCTGCGGCGCACGCCGCCGCTGCCGACGAATTCCTGCGCAAGCTGCCCGAGGGGTACGACACGTTCCTCGGCGAGCGTGGCACGCGATTGTCGGGCGGACAGCGCCAGCGCATCGCCATCGCGCGGGCGATCCTGCGCGATCCGCCGATCCTGCTGCTCGACGAGGCGACGAGCGCGCTCGACGCCGAGAGCGAACGGCTGGTGCAAGCGGCGCTCGAGCGCCTGATGCGGGGCCGCACGACCATCATCATCGCGCACCGCCTCGCGACCGTGCTCGAGGCGGATCGCATCGTCGTCATGGACCACGGCCGCATCGTCGCGCAGGGCACGCATGCCGAACTCGTGCGCGGCAACGAGCTGTACGCGCGCCTCGCCGCGCTGCAGTTCGCCGACGGCACCGGGACGGACAGTGGGGCCACGGCTTGAACGAAGCAACGCGCTCCAACGACCTGGGTCAGCCGCTCGGCCCTGCGCTTCCCGACTGGCAACCCCCGCCGCGTCCGGCGCAACAGGCGCTGGTTGGCCGGTTCTGCCGGGTCGAGCCACTCGACGTCGCACGACACGCCAGGGAACTGTTCGACGCGAACGGCCAGGATCGCGAACAGCGCATGTGGACCTACCTGTTCTCCGGCCCATTCGCGTCGTTCGAGGACTACGCACGCTGGCTGGCCGAACGCGCAACCGGCACGGACCCGCTGTTCCGGGCTTTCGTCGAGCTCTCATCCAGTCGCGCCGTCGGCATCGGCGCGTTCATGCGCATCGACCCCGCCGCCGGCTCGATCGAAGTCGGTCACATCGCCATGTCGCCGTTGCTGCAGCGCTCACCAGCGGCGACCGAGGCGATGTACCTCATGATGCGCCATGCGTTCGAACTCGGCTACCGTCGCTACGAGTGGAAGTGCGACGCGCTGAACGCGAACTCGCGGCGGGCGGCCGAGCGACTCGGCTTCACGTTCGAAGGCGTGTTCCGGCAGGCCACCGTGTACAAGGGCCGCAGCCGCGACACCGCCTGGTATTCGATCATCGACCAGGAATGGCCCGTGGTGCGCGAAGCGCTCGAGCGCTGGCTCGACCGTGACAACTTCGACGCGACGGGGCTGCAGCGATCCAGCCTGATGGACATCCGCAGGTCGCTGCGCCAGGACCAGCCGCGCTAGGCGGTCTCCCCGGCTGCTTTCTCCACGGGCGCGTCTGCCACGGGCGCGCCGTCTGGCTGGCCGTGATGCGCGAATGCGGTCAGCGCTGCGGTGGCGAGTACCAGCAGCATGATCGCGCCAAACGGAAACTGATCGAGCCCGGACGTCGTCGCCGCCGTCAGGAACAGCAGCACCGTGATCAGGCCGCGCGGCGCGATCCAGACCAGACGTGACGCATCCGCCTGGCGCGCGAACCGCAGCAGCGCGTACCGCACCGGATAGATGAACCCCAGGCCGGCGATCATCACGGCCCAGGCGCGCCAGTCCGTCATCGCCGACAGGTCGGTCCAGTACCCGAGCATCAGGAAGAAGAAGCTCTTGACCGCAAAGGTCAGCTCGGCGACCAGCGCCTTGAACTCACGCAGCGTGTGGTCATATCCGGGCCGGCACAGACGGCTCAGCCGCGGCACGCGCGCCAGCACGTGCGTGTTGTTCAGCAGCAGGCCGCACACCAGGATCAGCACGAGCGGCGAGAGGTGCAGTTCCTTGCCGATCGCATACAGCAGCGTCAAGCCCGCGAGCAGCGGCAGGAACCGCACGTGGCCTGCGACGCGGTTGATCAGGAACAGGATGCCGAGGCCCGCGATCGCGGCTGCCACCAGCGACACCAGCATGCCGCCGAAGAGCGCCGGCACGAAGTGGCGGAACACGCCGTGCGACTCCAGCCACGCGTAGAACACGAGGACACCGACGATGTCCGACAGCGAGCTTTCGTACACGACGAACTCACGGGTCGGCTCCGGCAGCCCCGCGGCGCTCGGAATCGCCACTGCGCTCGAAACCACCGAAACCGCGATTGCCGCGAGCGCTGCCGGCTCGAATTCGAGGCCGAGTGCGTGCTGGAACAGCACCGTAAAGCCGGCAACGCAGGCGACGAAACCAGCCAGCATCACGAATGACGCGCGGGCGATCAGGGGCACCCGCTCGCGTCGCAACGAGAGGTCGAGCGCGCCCTCCAGCACGATCAGGATCAGGCCGAGCGTGCCGATGATGGGCACCAGCGGGTCGACCCAGCCCAGGTGCAGTTCAAGACGGTCGAGCGCCTGCCGGCCCACGATGCCCGCGAGGATGAGCAGCACGACGGGCGGCAGCCTGGTGCGCCGGCCGAAAACGTCCAGCAGGTAGGCAAGGACCAGCAGCGCCGAGACGGCGAGGAGGGCGGTATTGGTCACCGCTGGGCCGCCGCGCCGCTCAACCGCCGAGCAATTGCCGGCGCGAGACGGTCGGCGCGGGTGGCGCCGGCTCCGGCTGGAACAGCGCATCGGCCACCGAGGTCGCGGCGAGCTGCGCGGCCTCGTGGTCCGTGAATTCAGTCATCGTCGAGAACAGTGAACACGTGCCGATCAGGCCGACGTCATGCAGGTCGGTCACGATGAAGTCGTACGCCCCCGAAGGAAACGCGAGGCGCGTGCTCGAGCCATCAACCCATGTCGCGAGGTCGGCTGGGGACGGCAGCACCGTGAGGTTCATGAACCACGGGGTCACGATCACGCCGACCTTGCGCCCGCCGTGCTCGCGGAAGCCTACGGCTTCGATGGCGAGCGTCGGGTTGTAGATCGGCATGCCCTTCACCCTGAGCGCCGCGCGCCGATACGCGTTCGCCAGGTTGTTCACGGCGTCGTCTTCCGACAGCGTCGCGCTGTCGATCACCATGAACTTGCTCTTGTTGGCTGCGCAGTTCGGGCATTCCCAGGTGTCCGGCAACAGCCGGAAAGGTGTGCCCGGCGGCGTTTGCGTTTCCTCATCGCCGAGCGCCGGATCGTAGACCCACCAGCAGATGCCGCATTCAAGCCGGGTGTCGTCAGCGATCCTGGAGCCGTCGCCGCCATAGCTGCCTTCGAAGGGACGGCTCATCAGTTGAACGCCTGCAGGATCTCGCCGAGACGCTCGGCCGAGTCTTCGAAGTCCTCGCGTGCGGCAAGGACCGAAATCGGCACGCCGCCGACTTCCAGCGTGTCGAGGATCACGTTACCCATGCCGTTGATGTACTGCACGGCCCAGACGTGCCGCAGGCCCGTCGCGAACACGCGCGAGCTGCCGAAACCACCGGAACGAATCACCAGCGGCACCTGCCCGAGCACGCCCGTCAGCACCTGCGCGTCGACGTCCGTGATCGGCAGCAAGGTGAAGTTGATGACGTGGTTCGCGGCGCCCGGACGATATTCGCTCGAACGCTGCTGCAGTTCGAACAGCAACGCCGGCGCGTTCATCGCACCCTGCGGCATCTGTTCGGGCACCTGGATCTCGGGGCGCGGCAGCTCAGCCGCGGCGCGCAGGATCGGCGCCGGCACCGGGCCGATCTCGATCCATTCGCCCTGCGTGCCATCTGCCGTGCTGCGTTCGACGCGCCAGATGCCGGCCATCACCGACTCGACCACTCGCCAGTAGGCATTGTCCAGGCCGACCTTCGCCCAGATGTCACCTTCGCCGAGGATGTCGGCGATCGTCGCCTTCTCCGCTTCGTCGAGTCCATTCAGGCTCACGCGGGTCGGTGGAGCATCCGGCTCGCTCGTGCGACGCTTGAGGTCCGCAACCACTTCGTTCACGACGGCGCGCGAAGCCGCCGTGAGTTCGTCGCCCGCTACGGTCGGGCGCGCCGGACGCACGAGCCCAGTGGGCATGCCGATCAGGCGCAGCTGTTCGTCGGACTCCGCGGGGGCATCTCCTGGAACCTTCGGGTGCCAGACGAGGACGTGTTCGGTCATGCATTTCCTCCGGTGAGGGGAGCCGGCGCAGCGTCTTCGAGCAGACGGTCGGCGGCCTGCGAGAAAACCGGCCAGTCGCGCATGCGCGCCACGAGCTCGTTGGGTTGTCCGTCACGCATGTAGACGACGGCGGGCATGACGACGACGCCAAAGCGCGCCATCAGGGCCGCCTCGTCGCGCTGGTCGATGAGGCCGACACGCAGCCGGCCCTGGTAACTCGTCGCCAGTTCACGCACGACCACGGTCACATCGAGACCTTCGGGTCGGTCGCCGATGAAAAACAGCAGCCCGCGCGGATTGCGGGCGAGCCAGTCGTCGAGTTCGGCCTTGCGCAACACGTCGCACGACGGGTGCGCAGCGAGTGCGTCGATCACGCCGCTCATGCGTTGCTCCCCCCGGTCTCTTCATCGCCGCGCTCCCGCGCCGCAGCGCGGATCGCCAGGAAACGCTCATCGCCCGAGCGGCACGCAACGTCCGGCGCAGGGCGCCCGGACTCGTAGATCTCCTGCCGCAGCGCGCTGATCACGACGTCGCGCTCGGGGCGGCCGTCACGCTCGCGCACCTCGACGCCCCAGCGGCGCAGCTCGTCGATGCCGAGCTGCAGCGCCGCGGGAATCTGTGACTGCACCCGCTCGGTGAGGCTGCCGCCGTAATCCGCGAGCTCCACGGGCTTGATGCCGACCACAGTGAAATGCGCGGGCTTGTGGTTGAGGAGTTCGAGGCTCGCCAGGATGTCGTTCATCCCGACCTGGTGCAGGCTCATTTTGTTACCGCCCATCAGCGCGGGAATTTCATCGTCGCGCGCGACGATCAGCGTGCCCGGCTCGCCGCGATGCGCGACGGCGTCGAACAGCAGCACGTGCGTCGTATCGAGCAGGAGCGGCACGAGGGCCAGGCCGAGCGTGCCGCCGTCCATCAGGCCGACGTCGGGCGGGAGGTCCCATCCTTCGCCGAGCGCCTCGACGCAACGGACGCCGAAGCCCTCGTCAGCCCACAGCAGGTTGCCGACGCCCAGCACCACGATGCGGCGCTCAGGCGCCACAGATTCGTCAGTCATCGTCCCTGCTCCGCGCCTCGTCAGGTGCACTTGGAAAGTGTCTAAAAGTATAACGGGACCGAAGGATTCCGGGCGACAATCGCCCCTCGTCCCGCGGTCCCGTTACCGAGATCGATCAGGGCTTGCGCCCCTGGTTCAGCGGAAGAACCTCCAGCCACTGACCATCGAGCTGATCGTCGTCTGGCGGTGCGTCATGTCCTCGCGGATCGCCATGTACATGTGCACCATCGAGAAGATGACGATGACCCACATGGCGACCTGGTGCCACGTGTGCACCGTCATCGAGTCGCCGAGCACCTGGAACACCCAGCCGAACACCGTGTACCAGCCGCTGGTGACACCCATGGCTTCGGCGAAGAGGGCGAACCCGGTGAACAGTAGCACCAGCAGCGGCAGCAGGAACATGAAGAACATCGCCGCATGCGCCAGCGGGTTGTGCCCGATGTATTCCTTCGGGGGCTTCAGGAAGAGATACCAGCCTACTTCGCCGAACAGGTCCTTCCACCAGGCGATGCTCCAGAACGGCACGTAGAAGATCTGCCGCGCATGGGGACCGCCCAGCAACACCCGGTAGATCCTCAGCAGGAACATGACGCCGAGGATCATCCCAGCCGAAAAATGCACGAAGCGGATGTAGCCGAAGAGGAAGTATCCGGTGGTCTCGGCGCCGCCCAGGCTCGGCGGAGGCGCCCCGATGAAATACCCGGTGACGGCCAGCACGACAATGCACAGCGCCGTCACCCAGTGCCAGATCCGGATCGCAGCGTCATAGACGTAGACCGGACCGGACGGCACGCCGACGGGCGGCAGGATCGCCTCGCCGAAATGACCCTCGCGCACGCGGTTCGCGACCGGTGTCGAAGGGTGGTACATCTTGCTCATGGCAGCCCTCCTTACCGGACCTTGACGCTCGTGACCTCGTTGCCTTCCATGTCGAGCACGTGCGTTGCGCACGCCAGGCATGGGTCGAAGCTGTGGATCGTGCGCAGAATCTCGAGCGGCTGCTCCGGATCGTGCATCGGCGTGTCGAGCAACGCAGCCTCGTACGCGCCGATCTTGCCGGCCGGGTCACGCGGACTCGCATTCCAGGTCGTCGGCACGACGCACTGGTAGTTCTTGATCTTCTTGTCCTCGATGTCGATCCAGTGGCACAGCGCGCCACGCGGGGCTTCGACGAAGCCGTGGCCCTTGGCCGACTTCGGCCAGGTGGACGGTTCGAAGTTGTCCATGTTGGCCGTGGCCGTGTCGCCCGCCCTGATGCTGGCGATGAGCTTGTCGAACTCTGCTTTCAGCTTGTGGGCCGCCCAGCTGCACTCCAGGCCGCGGGCTGCGGTGCGGCCGAGCGTCGAGAACAGCGCGGTGACCGGCACGCCGCCGAGCTTCTGCAGAACCATGTCGGTCGGTTCCTTGAACTCGGGGATGCCCTTCACGTAGCCGATGACATAGCGCGCGAGCGGACCGACTTCCATCGCGTGGCCCTTCCAGCGCGGCGACTTGACCCACGAGTACTTCGCCGACTCGTCCACCGCCTCGATGCGGGTCTTGGTGCCCTTGGCACCGCCGATGTCGAAGTTCGGGACGGTCTCGCCCTGGTAGGGATGCAGTCCCTGCTGCTCGTCGCCGTACTTGTACCAGGAGTGCGTGACGAACTCCTGCACCTGGTCGAGCGCGTCGAGATCGATGTCCTGCACTTCGCTGAGGTTGCCGTCGACGATGGCGCCGCGAGGCATCATCAGGTTGCCCGGGCTGTAGTCGTTGGCCTTGATCGGCAGGTCGCCGTAGGACATCAGGTACTTCGACGACAGGCCGCCGCCGATCGCCGCCCAGTCCTTGTAGAAACCGGCGATGGCGATGAGGTCGGGGATGTAGACCTGGTCGATGAACTCGATGGTCCGGTCGATGATCCGGCTGACCATGTTCAGCCGTTCCATGTTGACCGCGCCGACCGCGCCAACATCGTTTATGTTGATCGGTGAAGGCACGCCGCCGACCAGCCAGTTCGGGTGCGGGTTCCTGCCGCCGAAGATCGTCTGGATCTTGACGATCTCTTTCTGGAAGTCGAGCGCCTCGAGGTAGTGCGCGACCGCCATCAGGTTGGCTTCGGGCGGCAGCTTGTACGCCGGGTGGCCCCAGTAACCGTTGCGGAACGGTCCGAGTTGCCCCGACTCGACGAACTTCTTGAGCCGGTTCTGCAGGTCGCGGAAATACCCGGGCGAGGACTTCGGCCATGGGGAGATCGACTGCGCCAGCTGCGAAGTGGCCGCCGGATCGGCACTCAGCGCGCTGACCACGTCCACCCAGTCGAGTGCGTGCAGGTGATAGAAGTGCACCAGGTGATCCTGCGAATACAGGGTCAGGTGCATGATGTTGCGGATCGTGTTCGCGTTCTCGGGGATCTGGATCTTCAGTGCGTTTTCCACCGCGCGGACCGACGCCAGCGCGTGCACGCCCGTGCACACGCCGCAGATGCGCTGCACGAACGCCCAGGCGTCACGCGGATCACGGCCACGGAGGATGACCTCCAGGCCGCGCCACATCGTGCCGGTGGAGACCGCGTTGCGGATGACGTTGTTGGCGTCGACGTTCACCTCGATGCGCAGGTGCCCTTCGATACGTGTAATCGGGTCGACGACGACACGCGTGCCCGAGTTGTCGAGTTGGAAGCCGTTGGGGGTTGCGATGCTCATGTTCGGATCTCCACTCGGTCAAACGACGCGGTCATCTGGGGCAACGGGACTGTTCGGCTTCACCTTGGCCTGGCGCAGCGCCGTGAGGCCTGCGTGAGCCGCGATGCCGACACCCACGATCGCCGCCGCCGTCGCGCCGACCTTGACGGCCGTCGATTCGGCGCCGAACTGCGGGAAGGTCTCGAGGCGCTCGTAGAACGGCCCGTTGTCCCAGAAATCCGGCTCCGAGCAGCCGAGGCAACCGTGACCGGAGCCGATCGGGAACGACACGCCCTCATTCCAGCGCGTGGTGGAGCAGGCGTTGTAGGTCGTCGGTCCGCGGCAACCGACCTTGTAGAGGCAGTAACCCTTGCGCGCGCCTTCGTCGTCGAAAGTTTCGGAGAACTGTCCGGCGTCAAAATGGCCGCGGCGATAGCACTTGTCGTGCACGCGCTGGCTGTAGAACATCAGCGGGCGGCCCTGGCGGTCGAGCGCCGGCAGTTCGCCGAACGTGACATAGAAAGTGATCACGCCGGTCATGACTTCGGCAATCGGCGGGCAGCCCGGCACCTTGATGATGGGCTTGTCCTTGATGACCTTGTGGATCGGCACCGCGGTCGTCGGGTTCGGCTTCGCGGCCTGCACGCAACCCCAGGAGGCGCAGGAGCCCCACGCGATCACGGCGGCGGCGTCCGCGGCGACTTCCTTCAGCTTCTCCACGAACGGGCGCCCACCCGGGATGCAGAACGTACCGTCGTTGCCGAGCGGCGGGTTGCCTTCGACGGCAAGGATGTACTGGCCCTTGTAGTCGCGCATGACGTCCGCGATGGCCTGCTCGGCCTGGTGACCCGCGGCGGCCATGATCGTGTCGTCATAGTCGAGCGAGATCATCGACAGGATCACGTCCTTGGCCAGCGGGTGCGCCGAGCGGATGAAGCTCTCGGTGCAGCACGTGCACTCGAGGCCGTGCAGCCAGATCACCGGAACGCGCGGCTTGGTTTCCATCGCATGCGCGATCTTGCCGGCGAAGTGAGGTGCGAGCCCGAGCGAGGCCGCGCTCAGCGAGCAGAACTTCAGGAAGTTGCGCCGCGAGATACCCTGGCGGCGGATCAACTCATAGAAAGTTTCTTGACGACCCATCTCGTGCTCCCATTTGGTTGTGGCATTTCGCCAGCGCGGCCGTTGAGGCTCATGGGTTTCACCACGGCGGCCGTCTGGCGTACCAGGGGGGAGAGCGCGAAGCCCGCGAGACTGGGCGGACCCCCTCCTGATTTGACAGACGGATGGTCCGACTCAGGCCGCCGAAGCCTCAATCGTAAATGTACTTAAGTGCCGGATTGGTGCGGCGCAGCAAGATCCGACCGGAGCGCTCGCTTGCGGTTGGTCGCAGGCCGTCGCGACCCCAGCGGCCTGCTGCACCGCTGCTGACGTCGGCATGCGGGCGAATGGCCCGGATTACGGCGCTGGCCCGTCCTCTTCGTCCACCACGCAGGCGTGACAGACCGCCTTCGGCAACACGGGCGTGCTGGCGAGGCCATCGGGTTCGCCACCGACGTCGATGCCGCGCGCGGCATCAAGCGTCGGCAGCTCGTACCGCGCCACGTGATCACCCATCGTGGCGGCGACATAGGCGCTGCGGCCGTCTGGCGCGACCAGAAGCCCGACTGGCAGCGCGCTGCCTGGCGCGAGTCCGGCAAACGGGCGCGCGGCCGCACCGGGCGCAAGCGGTACGTCCACCTTGCGCCGGTCCCGCACCTTGTGACTGGCGACGTCAACCGCGACCAGCTCACTCGACCCCGCGCAGGTGACGAGCGCCGTACGGCCGTCGGGCGTGATCGCGATGCGGATCGGGACGCCTGGCAACGGCAGTCGCGCCGTCACCGCAAGCGACGAGGTGTCGATGACGGCGAGGTGGCCTTCCGCACGCGCGGCAACCCAGAGCTCCTTGCCGTCCGGCGTGAGCGCAAGGGCCTCCGAGCCTGAGCCGGTGGCGATGTCGCCCAACTTACGCCCGGCGACCAGGTCCAGCGCCGTCGTCGTGCCGGAGCCGATGTTGGTGACGTAGGCGCGCCGGGCATCCGCGCTGACGACAACCATGTGCGACGTTTCCTGCGCAGTCTCGATTGCGCTCACGACGTGGCCGGTCGCCGGGTCGACGACCAGCAGGTGCTTTGAGCCTTCGGTCGTGACTGCGATGCGATCCGCCGCGAACCAGGCGACGCCGTGCGGTCGCGTGTGCGGAGTGAGGTCGATGCGGCGCAGTTCACGCGGCTGCTCGAGATCAACGATGCTGAGCGTCGAGCCCGGTTGCTCGCGCGTGCCGTAGTTCGTCACCGCCGCACGCTTGCCGTCTGGCGACACGCTCACTTCGTGCGGCGCGTGGCCGACCGCAACGGAGGCCAGCCGCAGGCCGGAGCCTGGATCCACGAAGTCCAGCGCGTCGGCGGACTTGCGCACGACGAGCAGCGTCTCGGCGGCAACGGGCCCAGCGAGGAGCCAGGCGGTGACCAGCAGCAGCAAAGTGTTCGATGGACGCATGATCGGAGCCGTTCCTCCCCGGGCCCTAGAACGAATAGCCCAGCGACGTCGTGATGCCGTAATCGCTCTGCTCGGAGTCGGACAGCGGCGGCTTGCTGTCATAGGTGGCGTAGAACTTGAACTCGAAGTAAAGGTCGTCGACAAACTCGTACTTGGCGCGCAGGTCAGCGCTCCGCACGGTAGCGGCCCGACTCCGTCAGGCTCGGCAGCAGCGGGAGCGTACCGCCGATGTCGGTCTCGGGGAAATCGTAACGGAACAGTCGGTACGACGTCGATCAGCACGCCTTCGACGCTGTCGACGACTTCGCCGCCCGTATAGTTTTCGTGAGAGTAGGCAAGGCCCAGCCCTGCCTGCCACTCGGAGTGATTGTTCTGCACGAAATACCGGCCATACCCGCCACCCACGGTCGTGCGCAGGTTGAGGTCGAGTTCGGTATTGCGATCGAAGCCGCCGAAGCCCTGGTAGAAGTCGCGGAGCCTGAAAAACTGGCGATAGCCGCCCTGCAACTGGTAGCGCTCGCTGGTGGCGCCGGTGCTGTCGTCGGTGAGGTTAACCGAACCATCGATTGCCCAGGCGCGAATGCTGGCGTTCGGGACGACAGCCCGCCTGCCAGGTCGGTGCTGCTGCGACTGTTGGCCTTCGCAAAGTCGAAGCCTGCGCTGACATAGCCGTCGAGCCGGTCGACGAAGGCGCCGCCTTCGATCGGATGGGCCCGCACGACCGTGCCCATGTCGACGAGTTCCGCAGGTTCGTCCTTCCTGCGCTGCACCCGGAGCTTCGACTTGTCGTCCCCTGCCACGAGCTGGCCGTAGTAGCGGGTGCCGTCGGTGCGTTCGAGCAACAGGTACTGGTCGGACTTGAGGCTCGCGACCTTGTCCCATTCGATGTAGATGGTCCCCATGTGGACCGTGCTGAGCTTGAGCTGGTTGTATTCGAGCGACTTGACCTCACCGGTGATGCGGTCGCCATTGACGAGCACCACGACGTCGGTCTTGGGTGCAGCCTGCGCCGTGGCACCGATGCAGGCGAGCCATGCCAGCAACAGCGCGGGCAGGACGACGCGCCTGCAGGCGCTGCGCGCGCGCGACGACGAGGTGAACATGCCCACGACTCCCTGAATTCGATTTCATCTATGTTACCGCGCGGCTGGCTTCATACTGCATTCATCCTGCGCCGCTCGCGTTCGCGAACCGCGCCGCCGGACCACGGACTCACACAGGCATCGAGGATTACATGGCGAAAGGCAAGCAGCGTACGACAAGCCAACGTCCCGGAAAACTGGCCACGACGGACCTGCGGCAGATCGATGCTTACTGGCGCGCCTGCAATTATCTCGCTGCGGGCATGATCTACCTGCAGGACAATCCGCTGCTGCGCCAGCCACTGCAGCCGGCGCACATCAAGAACCGGCTGCTCGGCCACTGGGGCGCCAGCCCCGGCTTGAGCTTCACCTACGTGCACCTGAACCGGTTGATCAACAAGTACGACCTGGACGCGATCTTCCTCGCGGGCCCCGGGCACGGCGCGCCAGGCGTGCTCGCGCCCACGTACCTGGAAGGAACGTATGCCGAGACCTACCCGAACAAGGGCGAAGACGTCGAAGGCATGCGGCAGTTCTTCAAGGAATTCTCGTTCCCTGGCGGCATCGGCAGCCACTGCACGCCCGAGACGCCGGGGTCGATCCACGAAGGCGGTGAACTCGGCTACAGCATCTCGCATGCGTTCGGCGCGGCTTTCGACAATCCCGACCTGCTGGTCGCCGTCGTCGTCGGCGACGGTGAAGCCGAGACCGGCCCGCTCGCCACTGCCTGGCATTCGAACAAGTTCCTGAACCCGGTGCGCGACGGCGCCGTGCTGCCGGTGCTGCACCTGAACGGCTACAAGATCAACAACCCGACGATCCTCGCGCGCATTTCGCACGAGGAACTCGAGAGCCTGTTCCGTGGTTACGGCTGGACGCCGCACTTCGTCGAGGGCGACGACCCGGCAACGATGCATCAGCTCATGGCTGAAACCATGGAGCGTTGCGTGCAGGACATCCGCCGGATCCAGTCGGATGCGCGTCGCACCGGCAAGGCGGTACGCGCACGCTGGCCGATGATCGTGCTGCGCAGCCCCAAGGGCTGGACGGGGCCGAAGAAAGTCGGCGGCAAGACGGTGGAAGGTTACTGGCGCGCGCATCAGGTGCCGCTGGCGGACGTCCGCAACAACCCGGAGAACCTCAAGCTGCTGGAGAAGTGGCTGAAGAGCTACCGGCCGCAGGAGCTGTTCGACGCGGACGGGCGGCTGGTGGAAGAACTGAGGGCCCTTGCGCCGCAGGGGCGGCGCCGCATGAGCGCCAACCCGCACGCCAACGGCGGCCAGTTGCGCCGCGCACTGCGCCTGCCGGACTTCCGCGATTTTGCCGTTGCCGTGAAGAAGCCCGGCGGATCGGAGGCCGAGAACACCCGCAGGCTCGGCGAGTTCCTGCGCGACATCCTGACGCTCAATCCGGACAACTTCCGGGTGTTCGGCCCCGACGAGACGACCTCGAACAAGCTCGATGCCGTCTACCAGGCCAGCAAGAAGACCTGGCTGGCCGACTACCTGCCGGTGGATGCCGACGGCGGCGAACTTGCCGCCGACGGACGCGTCATGGAGATGCTCTCCGAGCACACGCTCGAGGGCTGGCTCGAGGGCTACCTCCTGACCGGGCGCCACGGTTTCTTCTCGACCTACGAAGCGTTCGTGCACGTGATCGACTCGATGTTCAACCAGCACGCCAAGTGGCTCGACATCTGCGAGGAGATCCCGTGGCGCGCACCAGTCTCCTCGCTCAACCTGCTGATCACGTCGACCGTCTGGCGGCAGGACCACAACGGCTTCACGCACCAGGACCCGGGTTTCCTCGACGTGGTCGTGAACAAGAGCCCGACGGTCACGCGCATCTACCTGCCGCCGGATTCGAATTGCCTGCTGGCGGTGTCCGAACACTGCCTGCGCAGCACGGACAACATCAACGTCATCGTCTGCGACAAGCAGAAGCACCTGCAGTACCTCGACATGGACGCTGCGATCAAGCACTGCGCCAAGGGCATCGGCCTGTGGGACTGGGCGAGCAGCGACCAGGGCGGGGAGCCGGACGTGGTCATGGCGGGTTGCGGCGACATCGCCACGCACGAGGCGCTCGCTGCGACCGCGCTGCTGCGGCAGTACTTCCCCGACCTCAAGGTCCGCTTCGTCAACGTCGTCGACCTCTACAAGCTCACGCCGCCGAAGGAGCACCCGCACGGACTGTCGGATCGCGACTTCGACACCCTGTTCACCATGGACAAGCCGATCATCTTCAATTTCCACGGCTACCCGTGGCTGATCCACCGCCTGGCATACCGGCGCCACAACCACGCGAACCTGCACGTTCGCGGCTACAAGGAAAAGGGCAACATCAACACGCCGCTCGAACTCGCAATCAACAACGAGGTGGACCGCTTCAGCCTCGCGATCGATGCGATCGACCGCGTGCCACGGCTGCAGGTCGCCGGCGCGCACGTCAAGGAGAAACTGCGCAACCTGCAGATCGAATGCCGGCTGCATGCGCACGAACACGGCATCGATCGCGCCGCGGAACGCGACTG
The DNA here is from genome assembly GCA_963698735.1 of uncultured Gammaproteobacteria bacterium. GTDB lineage: Bacteria > Pseudomonadota > Gammaproteobacteria > Steroidobacterales > Steroidobacteraceae > RPQJ01. The sequence continues at coordinate 22,278 of CAVOSA010000002.1, forward strand.
GAAGTGGCCGTATTGACCAATCAGGTGGGTCGCGCACTATGACCAGTCAACTAGAGTCCCTGCGCCGGCACTCCGTCATCGTGGCGGACACCGGCGACATCGACGCCATCGCGAAATTCCGGCCGCAGGACGCGACCACCAATCCGAGCCTGATCCTGAAGGCGGCACAGGACCCCCGCTACGCCCGCATCGTCCGGGCCGCGGTGTCCGCGGCAGGCTCGCGCTCCGAGCCTGGCTGGAGCGAAGCGGTGATGGAGCAGCTCTTCGTCGGCTTCGGGCGTGAAATCATCGCGCTCGTCCCGGGCCGCGTGTCGACCGAAGTCGATGCGCGCTTCAGCTTCGACACGACGGCGACCGAGCGCAAGGCACGACGATTCATTGAAATGTACGAAGCCGCCGGGATTCCCCGCGACCGCGTCCTGGTCAAGATCGCGGCCACCTGGGAAGGCGTGCGTGCCGCCGAACGACTGGAGCGCGACGGCATCCACTGCAACCTCACGCTGCTGTTCAGCTTTGCGCAGGCCGTCGCGTGCGCCGATGCGGGCGTGACGCTGATCTCGCCATTCGTCGGTCGCATCTACGACTGGCACAGGAAATCACGTGGCGTGGAGGACATCGCTCCCGCCGACGATCCGGGCGTGGCCTCTGTCACCCGCATCTACGAGTACTACAAGAAGTTCGGCTACGACACGCAGGTGATGGGCGCGAGCTTCCGCAAGACGACGCAGATCATCGACCTGGCGGGCTGCGACCTGCTCACCATCAGTCCGGACCTGCTGGCGAAGCTGGAGGCGACTGATGGTGACGTCGATGCCAGGCTCACTGTCGCCGTCGCGAAGGCGCGTTCGATCGAGCGCGTGCCGCTCGACGAACCGGCCTTCCGGTGGCTGCACAACGAGGATGCCATGGCCACGGAGAAGCTCGCGGAGGGAATCCGCGCCTTCGACCAGGACGCGGGGAAGCTCGCGGCGTTGATCGCCAGCCTGCCGGGCTGAGCCTGTGCGGCGGTGCAGGCTACAATGGCCGGGAATAGCCTGGGGGACGACGGAATGAAGCCTGTACTCCTGCGATCGAGGCCTGGCCGCTGGCGCGCGGCGCTGCTGCCCCTGTTGGCGACGATCTCCTGGCTGCCGGTCGTGCAGGCACAGGACACGGCGTCGCCGGCGGCCGCCGACGGGTACGAGCCAATTGAACTCGTGATCGCCAACAGGCCGATCACGACGCTGCGCGCGCCCGCCTTCGGCGCCAGCCCGGCCGAGCGGGCCGAAGCCATCGAAGCCGGAGTGGACGCGTTGCTCGCGCGTGGCGGCCCCCTGGTCGTTACGACGCGCGCGATTCCCGAAGGCGTCGCGGTACTGGTCGACGGAAGAATCCTGTTCCGCGTCCTGCACGAGGACGTGAACCGGGAATCCGGCGAAACGACGGCTATGGCCGCGGACGCGGCAGTGCGCAATCTCACGCTGGCACTGGATGGTATCCGCGAAAGCCGCGACTCGCAGGCCATGCTGACCGCGACCGGCTACGCGCTTCTCGCCACCGTGGCCCTCATGTCATTGCTCTGGCTGATCAATCGTGCCTGCGCGGCGATCTCGCGCCACGTGCGCGCCGTCGTGCAACGGCGCTCCGAAAAGCTGGTGCCCAACTGGAGTCGCCAGGTCGTGGGTCGTTCGGGCATTGCTGACCTCGCCACGGTGCCGGTGAAACTCTCCGCCTGGGGCGTCGCGCTGCTGCTCGTGTACGAGTGGGCGGCACTGGTGCTGGGGTTCTTCCCGTACACGCGCCCCTGGGGCGAGCGACTCTTCGACAACCTGCTGGGCGCGCTCGGTGGATTCGCCGAGGGCATCCTGCACGCGGTGCCCGGACTGCTGTTCGTCGCGCTGATCTTCTTCGTTACGCGCTTCGTGGTCCGGGTGATCCGGGCCTTCTTCGACGGCGTGCAGGCAGGTCGCGTAAACGTCGGCTGGGTGGATGAAACGACCGCACGCCCCACCGGCCAGCTGCTGATCGCGATCGTCTGGCTGTTCGCACTCGTCGCCGCATACCCCTACATTCCCGGCAGCGACAGCGAGGCCTTCAAGGGGATCGGCGTGTTCGTCGGCCTGATGTTGTCGATCGGGGCATCGGGCGTCGTGAACCAGGCCGTGAGCGGCCTGATGCTGATGTACACCAAGGCGCTGCGACCCGGCGAGTTCGTGCAGGTCGGGAACACCGAAGGCACGGTGACCTCGGTCGGCTTCCTCACGACGCGAATCGAGACACTGCGCAACGTCGAAGTCACGTTGCCGAACGCGTACCTCGTCGCCAACGAGACCCGCAATCTTTCGCGCCTGGCCGCGAACGGCGGCATGCGCCTCACGACATCCGTGACGATCGGCTACGACACACCGTGGCGTCAGGTGCACGCGATGCTGCAGATCGCCGCAGAACGAACGGCCGGGCTGCTCAGGGATACTCCGGCCCGGGTCCTGCAGACCGCGCTGCAGGATTTCTACGTCGAGTACACGCTGGTCGTCGCCCTGGCCAACCCCCGCGACAAGATCGTCGCGCTCAACGAACTGCACGCGCACATCCAGGACGTCTTCAACGAATTCGGCGTGCAGATCATGTCGCCCAACTACGAGGCGGACCCCGCGGACAAGAAGTTCGTGCCGCGAGAGCAGTGGTTTGCGGCGCCGGCGCGGCCAGCCGACTCGCCGCAGGCGGGAAAGGCCGGCGACAGCGGCGGCTAGCCACGGATAGCAAGAGCGGCTCACAATCCTTGGTGGTTCACGATGAGTAACCCGATGGAATCGTTCGTAGAGCACGTAAGCGCCCAGCTCGCCGCGGTCGAAGACGACCGCCCGGTCGTGATGATCAACCTGCTGCGCTTCCGGGACCGGGCGCAGTACCGGTCGCCGAGCAATGCGAGCCCGTGCAGCGGCAGTGAAGCCTACGCACGCTATGCCAGGGAAGCGTTCCGGTTCGTGACCGCGGTAGGCGGCCATGTCATCTGGCGGGGCTCCCCCAAGGCCGTCCTGCTCGGCCCGACGACGGAACGTTGGGACGACGCGCTGCTGGTGCAGTATCCGTCGAAGCAGGCGTTCCTGCGGATGATCGGCAATCCTGACTACCAGGCGATCACGGCGCACCGCACGGCAGCGCTCGAAGACTCCCGCCTGATCGCAACCACGCCTACGACACCGTAGCAGTCGCCGCCAAGGAGATGTCCCGTGATTCGATCGTGGTCACGCCTTTGGGTGCCCGCAGCGCGGTCGCGATCATCGCGGCCGCTATCTGCGTCGCCGGCACCGGGCGCCATGCGCGTGGTGCGAAACGCAGCAGGTGCCCGGAGATGCGCTCGGCGGGGCGCGACTCCTGGCGAGCCCCCGCTATGACTGACGGCCGGACGAAGCACAGGCTCGGCCAACCCATCGCGCGCAGCGAATCTTCCAGCTCGCCCTTGACTCGCGAGTAGAAGAAGGCGGACGAGGTGCTGGCGCCGAGCGCGCTCACCAGCGAGAAGTGCTGCGCACCGTTGGTCAGCGTGAGTTCTGCGAGACGTCGCGGATACTCGAAGTCCACCTGCCGGAACTTCAACTTCGATCCCGCCTTGCGGATCGTCGTGCCGAGCGCGCAGAAAACGTGTTCCGCACGCAGGTCCGCGCGCACCGATTCGAGCCTGTCGAAATCGACGACCACCTCACGAACCTTCGGGTGACGCGCGGCGGCTCCGAGCGGACGGCGCGTGACGATCGTGACCGTCGAATAGCGTGCGTCTTCCAGCAGCAGGCGCAGGCATTCGCCGCCCACGAGACCCGTGGCACCGGCGATCAGCGCGGCGCGCCCCTTCACTTGCCCCCTGGCGCGAACCGCGGGTCGCTGATCTTCATTTCGGTCACTGGGCCGTACTTCTTCACTTGCTCGCGGATCTTTGCGGCGTCGCCGATCAGGACGAGCACGAGGTTCTCTGGCTTCGGGAAGGACTGATCGATCGTGCTGCGCACGGCGGCCGCGTCGACACTTGCCACTCGACTGGCGTATTCGTTCACGTCCTCGGGCCCGAGCCCGTAGAAGATCATGTCGGCGAGCCGCGCCGCGATCTGGCCGTTGGTCTCGATCGTCGGCGGGAACTGGCCGAGCATGTAGCTCTGCGACGACTGCAGTTGCCCGGCGTCGAGGCCGTCCTTGTGCAGGCGCGCGAGCGTATCGAGCGCCAGGTCGATCGCCTGCGTCGTCGTGCTCGTCTCGGTGTAGGACGCAATGCTGAACGCCCCCGGCTGCGAGCCGCGATCGAAGGTAGCGCTGGCGCCGTAGGTCAACCCGCTGTTGATGCGCAGCTCCGTATTCAGCATCGAAGTGAACCGGCCCCCGAACACCGTGTTGACCACTGACTGCTGGGTCCGTGCCGGATCGGTGCGCGAGGCACCGACGTTGCCCAGCCAGAAGTAGGTCTGCGTGGCGCCGGGTTTGTCGACGAGCAGGACCGGCCGACTTTTCACCGGCGCTGGCGCAGCGACGGCAGGCGTCGCTGCCGCAGCCTTGCGCCAGCTGCCAAACGCTTGCTCCAGCTTCTTTAACATCGCCGCCGAATCGAAATCGCCGACCACGACGATGATCATCCGGTCGCCACCGACCTGGTCCGCGTAGTAACGCTTCACGTCGTCGAGACTGACTGCGGCGAGCGAGGATTCGCTGCCGCCGACGGGCCTCCCATAGGGATGACCGCGGAACAACCAGGCGTCGCCGTAACTGCCGACCAGCGCGCGCGGGTCAGAATCCTTGGCCGCCACGATCGACTGCACGGCAAGCGTGCGCGTCTTGTCGAACTCGATCCCGTCGAGGCGCGGACGCTGCAGGGCGTCACCGACCAGTTCCAGCATCAGGTCGACGTCGCGGGCCAGGAAGCTCGCATTGACGGTGAGGCTCTCCGTGCCGGCACCGGCCGCCACGGCCCCGCCGACGTTTTCGATCGCCTCCGCGAACTGCGCAGCATCACGCGTGCCGGCCCCCTTCTGGATCAGGTCGGTGAAGAGCGATGCCGTGCCCTCCTTGCCGGCCTGGTCGCCAAGCGCGCCACCGCGGACGGTGACGCTCATTGACACCAGCGGCGTGTCGCGCTTCTCCACCAGAATCACCTGCGCACCGTTCGCGAGCGTCGCGGACTGGTAGGCCGGCAGCTTGACGCCGTCGGCTCCGAATGCCGCAGCAACGGGCAGCAGGGCGCAAGAGAGCGCAAACGCGCGCATTGCAGCCAGGCGGATCACTTCGCGCCCCCCGAGGCCTGTACCGCAGGGCCCGCTTTCGGCTCGAGCACGCCAACCGTGCGGTTTTCGCGCCGGAGTACCGTCGCCGCCGCATTCTTCACCTCGTCTGCGGTAATGCTTTCGTACTCGCCTGGCGCCCCGAACAGCTTGCGGTAATCGCCGTGGAAAACTTCGTAGTCACCGAGCGCCTGCGCCTTGCCGCTGATGGTCTCCAGCCCGCGCCAGAAGCCGACCAGGGCCTGGTTGCGCGCCTTGGTGAGTTCCATGGGCGTCGGCCCATCCTTGGCGAGGCGCGCGATTTCTTCGTCGATGAGCTTCTCGGTGCGGCTCGCGTCGCCGCCGGGAGGCACCACCGCGTAGACGTACGCGAGCCCCGGATCGAAGCCAGCGTCCATTGCCGTGCCGATGTCGACAGCCGCCTGCTCCTTTTCGACCAGCCGCTGGTACAGCCGCGACGAATCGCCGTCACCAAGGATCGACAGCAGCACTTCCATCACGCGCGCCTCGCGATCGGCCGCAGCCGCCGTATGCCATGCCATTGCGAGCAACGGCGTCTGGGCCTCGCGCTCGATCCGCAAGCGCCGCTCGCCGAGCTGCGGCGGTTCCCTGGTCGTCACGGCCGGCGGCGCGGGCTGGGCAGGGATGTTCGCCAGGTACTGGTCGGCAAGCTTGAAAACCGCCGTGGGATCAACGTCGCCGACGATGAAAATTACCGCGTTGTTCGGCGCGTAGTACTGGCGGTAGTAGTCCTGCAGGTCCGTGACCTTCCAGCCTTCGATGTCCGAGGGCCAGCCGATCGTCGGAATCTGGTAGGGGTGCGCAACGTACGCCGTGGCCTTCGTCTGCTCGATCAGCGTGCCGAAGTTGTCATTGTCGACCGACGAACGCCGCTCGGAATACACGACGCCGCGCTCGCTTTCGACTTTCTTCGCGTCGAAGTCGAGGTTTCGCATGCGGTCCGACTCGAGGTCGAAGATGACGCCGGTAACCGAACTCGGAAACCAGTTCTGGTACACGGTGACGTCGGAGCTGGTGTACGCATTGTTGCGGCCGCCACTGCCCTCCATCAAGCGGTCGAACTCCCCGGGCAGCCGGGTTTTCGTGCCATTGAACATCATGTGCTCGAAGAAGTGCGAGATGCCGGTAATGCCCGGCCGCTCGTTGCGGCTGCCCACGCGATACCACGTGTACATCGCGACGTTGGGGATGTCCCGGTCCGGCCACACCACGATCTTCATGCCGTTCGGCAGCGTGCGCGTGACGATCTGGTCTGCGCCAGGCACCTCCGGCGCCGCCGCGTGGGCGGCCGCACCCACGGCAAGGGCGAGCGTGAGCGTCGCGGCGCTCCATGCTCCCGGCTTTGAAGACTTACGCCGCATTGCAACGGCATCCGCGACAGTTGCTCGCACCTGTTTACTCCCCTGCTTCAGCGCTGGCTGGCGATCCAGCGGTCGACCTTGGCCTCGAGCACGTCGAGCGGCAGCGCGCCGTCGGCGAGCACGGCCGTGTGGAACTTGCGGATGTCGAATTTCGGCCCGAGTGCCTTCTCGGCACGCGCGCGCAGTTCGCTGATCTTGAGCTGGCCGATCTTGTAGGCCGTGGCCTGGCCCGGGATCGCCATGTAGCGCTCGGCCTCGGAGACGCGGCGCGCTTCGGCGGCCGAGCTGTTTTCGTCCATGTAGGCGAGCACCTGCTCGCGCGTCCAGCCCTTCGAGTGCAGCCCGGTATCGACGACGAGACGGATGGCGCGCCACAGTTCGCCCTCGAGCCGGCCGAAGTACTGGTATGGATCCGTGTACATGCCCAGCTCGGGGCCGAGCGATTCCGCATACAGGCCCCAACCTTCGCTGTAGGCCGTGTAGCCGCCGAAACGGCGGAACTTCGGCAGTCCCTGCTGCTCGCGCTGGATCGAGATCTGGAAGTGATGCCCCGGGTTGGCTTCGTGCAGCGACAGCGCCTCCATCGCCCACTTCGGACGCGCGCTCAGGTCGTACGCGTTGGCATAGAAGATGCCCGGGCGCGAGCCGTCCTCGGTCGCCGCCTGGTACTGGCCGCCCGCCGCACTCTTTTCGCGGAAAGGTTCGACGGCGCGCACTTCGTAGTCGGCCTTCGGCAGGATCTCGAACAGCTTCGGCAGCTGCGGGTTCACCCGCTTGCGCAGCACGTCGTAACCCGCGATCAGGTCTTCACGTTTGTCGAAGAAGAACTGCGGGTCCGTGTTGACGTACTTGAAGAACTCATCGAGCGTGCCCTTGAAGCCCACCTGCTTCATCACGCCGGCCATCTCGCCGTGGATGCGCTTGACCTCGTCGAGGCCGATCTGGTGGATCTGCTCCGGCGTGTAATGGGTGGTGGTGATGCGCTTGACGTTGTAGGCGTACCAGGCCTTGCCGTCCGGCAGGCCTTCCATGCCGTGGCTCAAGCGCGCCTTCGGTACGTACTCGTCGCGCATGAAGTCGTGCAGCTTGCGATACGATGGCACGACCTTGGTTTCGATCGCCGCCCGGTACGCCTGAGTCAGGCGCTCGCGGTCGGCCGCGGAAAAGTCCGCCGGCATGTTCGTGATCGGGCCCCAGTACAGCGAGTCCTCTGCCTTGGGCACGATTTGCGCCTGCAGCTGCGGGAGCGTCCGCTCGGCGAGGATCTTCGGCAGCGTGTAACCGCGCTTGATGCCTTCGCGCATGTTGACGATCGCCTGGTCGGTCCAGGCCACGAAGCCGTCGATGCGCTTCAGGAAGTTGTCGTAGTCCTGCACCGTCTTGAACGGCTGCATGCCGTTGCCCGAACCGAGCTGCGCGAAGCTGTTCGGCGTGGAATAGAACTGGTTCATCGGGATCAGTTCGTCGGGGAACCGGAAGCCCTCGATCTCGCGCTCGCGGGCCGTCTTGAAGACGTCGTACGAGAGCAGGTCCTGGCCGGTGAGCACCGAACGATCCACCGTCTGCACCCGGGCCAGGTAGTCGCGCTGGAGCTTCTCCTCGGCCGCAATCGCCTCCGGGCTGATCGAGACGACGAAGCGGTCGTTGTAGCGCGGGTCGCCGATCGAGGTCGCCAGGATCGGGTTCTGCTTCAGGTACTCCTCGAAGTACTCGTCGAAAATCGCATTGAGCTTCTGCGACTCGGCCTGGGCGCGGTCGACCGCGGCAGGGGCGGCTGCCGCCAGCGCGGCGGCCGGCGCCACTGCCCAGCCGGCAAGTACCAGGGAGGACACGAGCAGGACGAGCTTGGACGTCTTGAGCATGGGGTATTCCGAAATGGGATCAGGGCATGGGCGGACTGGTGGTGGCCGGTTCGCCGGGAGCGGGGGCGCAGTTTCGCAAGATCGAGGGTGCGCGGCCACCCTATCCGTGACTTTCACGATGCCCAATCCCGTGGTTCCGGGGCATGGTCACGCCCTGACCCCTGCGGGGCGGGAGGAACATGTTCCAGATCAGGATCCATGGCCGGGGCGGTCAGGGCGTGGTTACAGCGGCTGAATTGCTGTCGGTGGCCGCCTTCCGCGAGGATCGGCATGCCCAGGCTTTCCCCAGCTTCGGCTCGGAGCGGACCGGCGCGCCTGTGGTCGCCTATTGCCGCATCGACGACCGCCCGATCCGGCTGCGTGAACCGATCCTCGCCCCGGACGCGTTGATCATCCAGGACCCCACCCTGCTGCACCAGGTGGACGTCTTCGGGGGACTGCTGCCGGACGGCTACATCCTGATCAACACGGCGCGGACATTCGAGGATCTCGGCCTGGCCGAGTTCGTGCAGAAGTTCCGCGCGGCGCACCTCTGCACGGTGCCCGCGACCGAGATCGCGCTGCGGCACGTCGGCCGGCCCCTGCCCAACGCCGCGCTGCTCGGCGGCTTTGCCGCGCTGTCAGGCCGCATTTCGCTGGAGGCAGTCACCGCCGCCATCGGTGAGAAGTTCCCGCCCAAGGTCGCCGCCGGCAACGTGGCCGCGGCCACTGAGGCGTACGAGTTCGTGCAGAGCCAGATGAAGGAGACCGCCGGTGCTGAAACAGGTTGAAGGTTCGGCCGCGGTCGCGGAGGCCATTGCGCTCTGCCGGCCCGAGGTCATCTGCGCCTACCCGATCTCGCCGCAGACGCACATCGTCGAGGCGCTCGGCAGGCGCGTGGATTCCGGCGAACTCGCGCCCTGCGAGTTCGTGAACGTCGAATCCGAGTTCGCGGCCATGTCCGTCGCCATCGGGGCCTCGGCCGCCGGCGCGCGCGCATACACCGCGACCGCCAGCCAGGGCCTGCTGTTCATGGCCGAAGCGGTCTACAACGCGGCGGGACTCGGACTGCCGATCGTCATGACCGTGGCGAACCGCGCGATCGGCGCACCGATCAACATCTGGAACGACCATACCGACGCGCTCAGCCAGCGCGACTGTGGCTGGCTGCAGCTCTTCGCCGAGGACAACCAGGAAGCGCTCGACCTGCACATCCAGGCCTTCCGGCTGGCGGAGGAACTCTCGTTGCCGGTCATGGTGTGCATGGACGGCTTCATCCTCACGCACGCCTACGAACGCGTGGACATGCCGACGCAGGCGCAGGTCGACTCGTACCTGCCCCCTTATGAACCGCGCCAGGTGCTGGACCCCGCCGAGCCGGTCTCGATCGGCGCGATGGTCGGCCCGGAAGCGTTCATGGAAGTCCGTTACCTCGCCCACGCGAAGCAGCAGCAGGCGCTGGAGCTGATCCCCGCCTGGGCTGACGAATTCCGTCGCGTCTTCGGCCGCCCGAGCGGCGGCCTCGCGCGCACCTATCGCACCAACGATGCGGACGTGGTCGTCGTCGCCCTCGGCTCCGTGCTGGGCACGATCAAGGACACCGTCGACGAGATGCGCGAGCAGGGTCACAAGATCGGCGTGCTCGGCATCACGTGCTTCCGGCCGTGGCCGTCGGCGGCCGTGCGCGCGGCGCTCGCGAATGCAAAGCGCATCGTCGTGCTCGAAAAGAGCCTGGCCGTGGGCATGGGCGGCATCGTCGCGAACAACGTCTCGGCTTCGTTCGCCGGGCCACCCGATCGCGTGCACACCGTGATCGCCGGCCTCGGCGGCCGTTCGATCACGCGCACGTCGCTGCGACGCGTGTTCGAGCAGGCACTGGCCGACTCGCTCGAACCGCTCCAGTTCCTCGATCTCGACCGCGCCCTCGTCGATCGCGTACTCGAGCGTGAACGCCTGCAGCGCCGCTCCGGCCCGATCGCCGAAGGCATTCTGCGCGACATCGGCGTAGTCGCCGCGAAATCAGGATGAGGCGCCACGCATGAGCTACGAACCGATCCGCTTCTACCAGACCGGCACCTTCACGGTCGGCAACCGCCTGCTGCCCGCAGCGCAGCGCTCCGTGCAGTCGGGCCGCGAACGCACCAACTCACTGAATTCCGGGCACCGCGCGTGCCAGGGCTGCGGCGAAGCGCTCGGCGCGCGCTACGCCATCGACGCGGCCATGGCGGCGACGAACCGCCAGCTCGTCGCTGCGAACGCCACCGGCTGCCTCGAGGTGTTCTCGACGCCCTATCCGGAGACCTCGTGGCAGATCCCCTGGATCCACTCGCTGTTCGGCAACGCCGCAGCGGTTGGCACGGGCATCGCCGCTGCCATGCGGGTCAAGGGGCGAAGCGACGTACGCGTGGTCGCGCAGGGTGGCGACGGCGGCACGACCGACATCGGCTTCGGCTGCCTGTCGGGCATGTTCGAGCGCAACGATGACGTGCTCTACCTCTGCTACGACAACGAGGCGTACATGAACACGGGCGTGCAGCGCTCGTCCGCAACGCCGCCCGCCGCACGCACCAATACGACGATGCCCGTCGGCGACTCGACTGGGGCACGCTTCGGCCAGGGCAAGAACCTGCCGTTGATCGCGATGGCGCACGAGATTCCGTACGTCGCGACCGCGACGGTGGCGGAACTGCGCGACCTCGAGGCCAAGGTGCGGCGCGCAATGGAGTTCCGGGGCGCCCGTTACATCCACGTACTGGTGCCCTGCCCGCTCGGCTGGGGTCATGATTCGTCCGCCACCATCAGGATGGCACGGCTCGCGAAGGAGACCGCGCTGTTCCCCGTGTTCGAAGCCGAGCACGGCGAGGTGAAGAGCGTCTCGAAGATCCGGCGGCAAGTGCCGGTCGAGGATTACCTGAAGCCGCAAAACAGGTTCGCGCATCTCTTCAAGGCTCCCGGTCGCCCTGACCTCGTTGCGCGCATCCAGGCACTGGCCGACCGCAACGTGAAGCGCTTCGGCCTGCTCGAGGACTCGGAGGACGCGTCGTGAAGAAGCCGTTTGCGATCACGCTGGACCCGGGTTCCAGTCTCGCCAACCACACCGGCTCGTGGCGTACCGTACGTCCCGTGTATGTCGACCGGCTGCCGCCCTGCAACGACGCCTGCCCATCCGGCGAGAACATCCAGGGTTGGCTGTTCCATGCCGAATCCGGCGATTACGAAAAGGCGTGGCGCCTGCTGACGGAAGCGAATCCCCTGCCCGCCTGCATGGGACGCGTTTGTTATCACCCGTGCGAAGGCGCCTGCAATCGCGGGCAACTGGACCAGAGCGTCGGCATCAACGCCATCGAGCGCTTCATCGGCGACGAGGCCTTGCGCCACGGCTGGAAGTTCTCGCCGCCAGCGAAATCCACCGGCATGCGGGTGCTCGTCGTGGGAGCCGGGCCGTCCGGGCTCTCGGCCGCGTATCAGCTGGCACGCGCCGGGCACACCGTGACGATCCGCGAAGCGGGTCCGCTGGCCGGCGGCATGATGCGCTTCGGCATCCCGAAGTATCGCCTGCCGCGCGAGGTGCTCGACGCGGAGATCGCACGCATCGTCGCGCTCGGCGTGACGATCGAGCTGAATTCCAAGGTCGACGACGTGTTGGCTGCCAAGCGCGAGGGCCACTTTGACGCCGTGTTCCTTGCGGTCGGCGCGCACCTTGCGAAGCGCGCGTACCTGCCGGCCGGCAGCGCAGGCAAGATGCTGGACGCGGTTTCGGTCCTGCGCAGCATGGAAGGCGAGGATCGCCCGCTGCTCGGACGTCGTGTCGTGGTCTACGGCGGCGGCAACACCGCGCTCGATGTCGCACGGACGGCCAAGCGACTCGGCGCCGAAGAATCGGTGATCGTCTATCGACGCACGCGCGAAAGGATGCCTGCACACGACGCTGAGCTCGAAGAGGCGTTGCAGGAAGGCGTGCTGGTGAAGTGGCTGTCGACGATCCGCGAAGCCGGCGAATCGTCGATCACGGTCGAGAAGATGACGCTCGACGAGAAAGGCATGGCGCAACCGACTGGCGAGTTCGAGACGCTGGAAGCCGACTCGGTCGTGCTCGCACTCGGCCAGGACGTTGATCTTTCGCTGCTCGACGGCGTGCCGGGCCTGGAGATCGACGGCGGCGTGGTCAAGGTCGACGCGAACATGATGACCGGCCACGCCGGCATCTTTGCTGGCGGCGACATGGTGCCGGGCGAGCGCACCGTGACGGTCGGCATCGGCCACGGCAAGCTTGCCGCGCGCAACATGGACGCCTGGCTGCGCGGCGAAACGTGGACACATCCGCCGCGCCACGAACTCGCGTCGTTCGACAAACTCAACACCTGGTACTACTCGGACGCGCCGAAAGCGCAGCGTCCGGTGCTGGACATGGTGCGCCGGCAGTCGACGTTCGAGGAAGTCGTCGGCGGGTTCGATCCCGCGACGGCGCAATTCGAAGCGCGCCGCTGCCTGAGCTGCGGCAACTGCTTCGAGTGCGACAACTGCTACGGCGTGTGCCCAGACAACGCCGTGATCAAGCTGGGCGCCGGCAACCGCTACGCGTTCAACTACGACTACTGCAAGGGCTGCGGGTTGTGCGTCTCGGAGTGCCCTTGCGGGGCGATCCGTACGCAGCCCGAGGAAATCTAGGCAGGGGTCACTTCTTCACGAACTTGAGCGTCATCCGGTCCGACTCGCCGATCGCGATGTACTTGCTCTTGTCGAACGTCGGATCCTCTTGCTTGCCCGCGCTGTACGGCGTCGAGCGCAGGTTCGGCGGCAGCGTCCACACGCCGAATGGATGGTCCGTCGTGTCCTTCGGGTTGGCGTTGATCTCGGACTTGCCGGCAAGCGTGAAGCCCGCCTTCTGCGCCTGTTCGATCACGTAGGCTTCGGTGACATAGCCCGTGTCGGGTTTTTCGGGATTCGTGCCGGGCTTCGCGCGGTGCTGTTCGACGGCGAGGATGCCGCCCTTCTTCAGCGCCTTGTGGAACTCGACGAACGTGTCGTGCACCGTGTTCGGTTCCTGCTGCATCCAGCCGTGGATCGAACGCGCGGTCAGGATGAGATCGAACGTGTCGGCGGGCAGTGTCTTCGACACCGCGCCCCAGTTCAGGATGCGCACGTCCCCGTACAGCTCCGGCTTGGTGAGGTAGCGGGCTTCGAACTCCGCACGGGCCTTGCGCGAGCCTTCCGAAAGCTTCGGGTTGGCGAGATCCGCGCCGGTCGCGTAAAACGTGCCGCCAGTCATCCTGGAATACGGCGCGAGGATGTCGGTCCACCACGACTGCGCGCCTGGCTGGATCTCGAGGACCGTCATGCCCGGCTTGAGCCCCCAGAACGTCAGCGACTCGACCGGGTGTCGATACTTGTCGCGCGCCCTGGCCTCGTCAGAGCGCCAGTCGCCGTTGACGGCGGCGTAGAGCGCCTTGTCATCCGTCATCGGCCGTGTCTTGTCGTCCACGCCGGTCGCCGTCGCAGCACCAGCGACCCCCGTGGTCGCGGTCAGGGCCAGCATCCCGATCAATAGTGCCTGCGTCGCTGCCAGTTTCATGTCCGCTCCTCTGGATTCGAATGTCAGCAATTAGGCGGGATCGGCCCCGCAGATTCAACCGGCCCTGAAAAAACGAAGGCCCCGGCGCTTGCGCGTCGGGGCCTCGTTCGCAACCCGCAGGCGGTTGCGGCGTCGATTACATGCCCGAATCCGTGCGGATCAGCATGACGCGACGATTCAGCTGGCGGCCTTCGGCGGTCGCGTTGTCGGCGATCGGCTTGAGCTCGCCGTGGCCGATCGAGCTCAGGCGAGCCGGGTCGACACCGCGCGACGACAGGTAGTCGAAGACGGCCTTGGCGCGACGATCCGAGAGGGCCTGGTTGTAAGCCTCCGTACCGACGCTGTCGGTGTGGCCTTCGACCATCGCCTTCGCGAACGGCACGTCGCCCATGAACTTCACGACGCGCTCGAGTTCCGTGATCGACTCGGGGCGCAGCTCGGCGCTGTCGAAGTCGAACAGGACCTTGAGGGTCTGCTCGAGCGGGCAGCCAACCGAGTCGACCTTCGTGCCTTCCGGGGTGCCCGGGCACTTGTCCATCTCGTCGCAGACGCCGTCGTTGTCCGAGTCGGCGCACTTGGCCGGGGGCGGGGGCGGGGGCGGGGGCGCAGCCACCGGAGCGGCAACCACGGGAGCCGGGATCATGTGGCCGAAGCGATAGCCGACGTGAATGCCGTACACCCACGGGTTGAGTTCCAGATCGTTGTCGAGCTGGCTACCGCCCACCTTCGTCGAGACGTTCATGTCGATGTAGCGGACGCTGGCGTTGAAGAACCAGTTGCGCTCACCGATGTCGACGCCGACCTGGCCGGCCGCGCCCCACGAGTCTTCGAGTTCAAGGTCAACGTTGGCGAGCGGGGAGTCAAGCCTGGTCTCCTCACCCGAGAACAGCGTGTAGTTGAGGCCCGCGCCGACGTACGGGCGGACCATGCCGTTCGGATTGAAGTGCCAGTTGAGGCTCAGGGTCGGCGGCAGGACGTCGACGTAGCCAGAGCGCTGCACATTGTCCTTGACCGTCTTGAGGTCGATGCCGTGCGTGAACGGCCAGGCCACCAGCAGTTCGGTGCCGATGTGCGGCGTGATCATGTACTCGACCGTCGCCGTCGGCGAAATGTCGCTGTCAACCACGATTGCCGCCGTATCATCGATCTTGTAGTTGGTGCTGTCGGGGTTAATCTGCGACATACCAACGCGCACCAGCCACTTGCCCGGGTCGTACGTGCCTTCTTCGGCGTTCGCAGCGACCGGAGCCGCGAGGGCTGCAGCAACAGCCAAAGGAATCAGATAACGAGATGACATTGAGGCGTTCTCCTTGTGGCTTTTATGCCATGCATTATGAATTCAGTGGCGGCCACTGACCGCCAGCCCATCGCCACACCCACGACGGACAAGTTAAAGTCCAGCGGACGGATTTTCCGCGTAAACGTGATCTAAGTCCAGTCCAGCAATTCTTCCAATGCGAAAACGGGGGCTGGCTTGCGGTTCGCCCCTGCCCTGAGGACGGTTTCAGCCGGAGCCAAGTGATGCTTTTTGGCAACATCCAGTCGCAATCCGGACAGCCGAACTCCCGTTCGTCTGCGCTCGCGGTCATCCTGGGTGCCCTGCTGGGGGCGTTTTCCCCTCCTGGGGGCGAACTCCTGGCGGCGCCCGGCCCCGGCCCGGCTGTCGACCCTGCGGCCCAGGACCTCATTCCCTACGAGAAATTCACGCTTGGCAACGGCCTGACGGTGGTCGTCCACACCGACCGCAAGGCGCCGATCGTGGCGGTCAACGTCTGGTACCACGTTGGCTCCAAGAACGAACGCCCCGGCAAGACTGGCTTTGCGCACCTGTTCGAGCACCTGATGTTCCAGGGCTCGGAGCATTTCGACGACGAGTACTTCAAGCCTTTCGAGCAGGTCGGCGCGACCAGCATGAACGGCACGACCAATTTCGACCGCACCAATTACTTCCAGAACGTGCCGACGACGGCGCTCGACATGGCGCTCTGGATGGAATCGGATCGCATGGGCCATCTGCTCGGCGTCGTCACCCAGCCTCGCCTCGATGAGCAGCGCGGCGTCGTCAAGAACGAGAAACGCCAGGGTGAGAACCGCCCCTTCGGCCGCGTTTCCGAGGCAGTCTTCCGGGCCAGTTTTCCGCCGGGCCATCCCTATCGCACGTTGCCGATCGGCTCGATGGAGGACCTCGACGCGGCGACGCTCGACGATGTGCGCGAGTGGTTCCGCACGTATTACGGGGCGGCGAACGCGGTGCTCGTGCTGGCCGGCGACATCGACGTGCCCACCGCGCGCGCCAAGGCCGAGCAGTACTTCGGTCACATCGCGCCGGGCCCGGCGGTCACGCGGCCCGGCACCTGGATCGCCGCCCGCACCGAGAGCCGCCGGGAAACGATGTACGACCAGGTTGCGCAGCCACGCTGGCAGCGCTACTGGAACACGCCGCCCGACGGCACGATCGACTCCGAATACCTCGGCCTGGTGGGGGAGATTCTCGGCGGCGGCAAGACCTCGCGCCTGTTCGAACGCCTCGTTTACCGTGACCGGCTTGCGGACTCAGCGGCCGCCGGGCAGTCGCCGCTCGAGATCGCGGGCCTCTTCACGCTCTCGGCCGACGTCAAGCAGGGCGTGCCGGTCGAGCGCGTCGAAACGGCGATGATGGAAGAACTGCAGCGCTTCATCGCGCACGGTCCGACCAAGGCCGAGCTCGAGCGCGCGAAGACGACCGTTCGCGCCGGCTTCATCCGCGGACTCGAACGCATCGGCGGTTTCGGCGGCAAGGCCGACGTGCTCGCCGCGTGCGAGGTCTATGCACAGGACCCGGGGTGCTACCGGCAATCGCTGCAATGGATCGAGACGGCCACGCCCGCAGACCTGCAGCGCGTTGCCCGCGAGTGGTTATCGCAGGGCGATTACACGCTCGAGGTGCTGCCGCAGCCCGCGTACGCCGCCGCGACCGCTTCGACCGTCGATCGCTCGAAAGGCCCGCCGGTCACCACCGAGTTTCCGGACCTGGTGTTCCCGGACCTGCAGCGCTCCAAGCTGAGTAACGGCATCCCGGTCATCATCGCGACGCGGCCGCAAGTGCCGGTCGTCCGCATGTCCGTGCTGTTCGATGGCGGCTACGTGGCCGACCAGGGCCGCAAGACGGGCACCGCCAGCTTCGCCATGGCCATGCTCGACGAGGGCGCCGGCAAGCTCGACTCACTCGCCATCGCCGACCGTGTCGACCGCATTGGCGCGCAACTGGGCGCGGGCGCGGGACTCGATACTTCGTTCGCGTCCGTCTCGACGCTGACCGACCAGCTCGACCCGTCGCTGGCACTGCTGGCGGACATCGTCCGTCGGCCGACATTCCCGGACCACGAGATCGAGCGGGTGCGCAGGGAATGGATCGCCGGCATCGCGCGTGAGAAGACGAGCCCGGACGCGCTGGCCATGCGCGTGCTGCCGCCCTTGCTCTATGGCGACGGCCATCCCTACGCGATTCCGTTCTCGGGTCCGGCACCGAAGCCTCGATCGCGGCTCTCACGCGCGACGATCTCGTCGCCTATCACCGCGACATCGTGCGACCCGACAACGCGACGATCATCGTGACCGGAGCCGTGGCGCCGGCGACGATCCTGCCGCTGCTCGAGCGCCATTTCGGGGATTGGCCGACGCCGGTCGACGCCAGGCCGGTCAAACGCGAGATCCCCGTGGCGACGCAGGCGACAGGCGCTCGCGTTTACCTGCTCGACCGGCCCGGTGCGCCGCAGACGTCGATCCTCGCAGGCCAGCTCATGCCGTCGAGCCTTGCGCCGGATCGCATCGAACTCAACACGGCCAATGACGTGCTTGGCGGCACGTTCACGTCGCGCATCAACATGAACCTGCGCGAGGACAAGCACTGGTCATACGGCGCGCGCTCGAGCGTGCCGGAAGCTGCTCGGGCAGCGGCCGTGGCTGCTGTCGGCCCCCGTGCAGACCGACAAGACCGTCGAGTCGATCCAGGAGATCCGGCGCGAACTGGCCGAATTCGTCGCGGCAAAGCCGGCCACCGCGGAAGAAATCGCGAAGGTTCGCAGCCGCGACGTGCGCGCACTGTCAGGACAGTTCGAGACCAACGCGGCCGTGGGCGGCGCGATCGGCGACATGGTCCGGTTCGGCCGGCCCGACGACTACGTGCGCACGCTTAAAGCCCGGCTCGACTCGCAGACCGAAGCTGGTGTGCGACAGGCTGCCGTGCAGGCGTTCAGGCCCGACGCGCTGACGTGGGTGATCGTCGGCGACCTGGCGAAGATCGAGGCGCCGATCCGCCAGCTGGAACTGGGCGCGGTGCAGGTGCTGGATGCGGACGGCAAGGTGCTGCGCTGATGGCGCGGCCAGGATCGACGACTGATCAACTGGACGGGAACCGCACCATGACCCGGCAACGCGCCCTCCTCGCTCGCGTCGCGTCGACCTTGCGCCCGCTCGGCATGGTTGCGCTGCTGGCCGTGCCGGGAGTGTGCAGCGCGATGGCGGAACTGGATGCCGCCGCCGCGGCACGGTTCGCGAACCTCGCGCTGCACTGCGCCCACATGGAGTATCCGAACAAGCTCTCGCACACGTTGCGCAGCGACGCGGACGCGCGTCCGCCGCGCGCACTCACGCCCGCGTTCTACGGCTGCTACGACTGGCACTCGTCGGTGCACGGCCACTGGTTGCTGGTGCGACTGGCCAGGCAGTTCCCGCAGGCGCCATTCGCGGCCGCGGCGCGCGCCGCGCTGGCCCAGAGCCTGACTCCAGCGAACATTGCGGGCGAAGTCGCCTACTTCCAGACCCCGGGCCGTGCGTCCTACGAGCGGCCCTACGGTCTCGCGTGGCTGCTGATGCTGGCAGGCGAACTGCGCAGCTGGGACGACCCGCAGGCGCGCGAATGGTCTGCGACGCTGGCGCCGCTGGAAGCCGAAGCGGCGCAGCGGCTGCGTGAATGGCTGCCGAAGCTGCGCTATCCGATCCGTGTGGGCGAGCACAGCCAGACTGCGTTCGCGTTCGGCCTCGTGCACGACTGGGCCAGGCTCACGAACGACCGCGCGATGCTCGAACTGATCGAAGCGAAGTCGCGCGCGTTCTATGCCGGTGATACGCAGTGTCCACTCGGCTACGAGCCGTCGGGCGAAGATTTCCTCTCGCCCTGCCTCGCCGAGGCGGACCTGATGCGACGGATCCTGCCGCCGCAGCAGTACGGGGCGTGGCTGCGACGGTTCCTGCCCGGCATCCCGACAACAGCGAAGACGACGGCGGTCTGGCTTGCGCCGGGAGAAGTCACCGACCGCAGCGACCCGAAGCTCGCGCACATCGACGGCCTTAACCTGAGCCGCAGCTGGATGCTGCTCGGCATCGCCAGCGGCCTGCCCAAGGGCGACCGTCGCGTCCCGGCCCTGACGGCGGCGGCCGAGGCGCACGCTACGGCCGCGCTGCCGGCCGTGACCGGTGAACACTACGAAGGCGGTCACTGGCTCGGCACGTTCGCCGTCTACCTGACCACGCGCGCCGGACTGCGCGCACCCTGAAGCACGCCAAGCCCGCAGGTACACCATGGAACGGACGGAACGCTTCTACAAGATCCAGAATCTGCTGCGAAGCCGACACTTCGTGAGCACGCAGGATTTCATGGCGGAGCTCGGCGTCTCCCGCGCGACGTTCAAGCGCGACCTCGAGTACCTGCGCGACCGCATGCACGCGCCGATCGTCTTCGACCGTGACCAGCAGGCGTACAGCTTTGATCCGCAAGTCGCCGACAGCGAACTGTGGCAGCTGCCGGGTCTCTGGTTCACGGCAGACGAGCTGTTGGCGCTGCTCACGATGGACCGCCTGCTCGGCGACCTGCAGCCAGGCGTCCTGAGCGAACTCATCAGCCCCCTGCGCAAGCGCCTGAAGGGGTTGCTCGAGAGCGGAGAGCATTCAGCCGCGGAGATTTCGCGCCGCATCAGGATCCTGTCGATGGGTTCCCGGAGCGTCGCGTCCGGGCATTTCCGCACGTTGTCCACGGCGCTGCTCACTCGCCGGCGGTTGAAGCTCCGTCACCAGCGACGGCAGGACGGCGAGTCTCTCGAACGCGAAGTGTCGCCGCAGCGACTCGTGCACTACCGTGACAACTGGTACCTGGACGCCTGGTGCCACAAGCGTCAGGCGCTGCGCACCTTCGGCGTGGACGCGATCGAGTCGGCCATCGTGTCGGAGAAGGAGGCGAAGGAGATCGCAGAGGAAGCGCTCGATCGCCACTTCGCGAGCGGTTACGGCATTTTCGCCGGCGCGGCGACGCACGAGGCCGTGCTGCAGTTCGGCGCCGGCAGTGCCCGCTGGGTCTCGCGCGAAACGTGGCATCCCGAGCAGGTCGGCGTGCCGCAGCTCGACGGCACCTACCTGCTGCGCTTTCCGTATTCCCAGCAACCCGAACTGGTGATGGACATCCTCAAGTACGGCGCGGACGTGCAGGTGCTCGCGCCGGCGTCGCTGCGCGAGGCGGTGGCGGAAAAGCTTCGCGCCGCCGTGAAGCTCTACGACTGAGTTCACCTCTCCCAGGCTCGGCTGGGAGAGGTCGCACAATTGATTGGGTTCACCTCTCCCGGCACTGGCCGGGATAGGTCGCGCGCAGCGCGGGTGAGGGCTCCTCGCTTACTGCAGCGTGTAGCGCTTCGGCTGCACGCCCTCGACCGGCGGCAGCGTCACGCCCGGCGCGACGTAGAGGTCAACTTCACGCTCGAAGTGCAGCGGCCCCTCAACCGTAGCGCCCTGCTCGATCGTAATCTTCGGATTGCGCGGCTCGCCACCCCAGTTCCACTTCGAGTTGTTCTTGCCGACGTGGATGCCACCCGTCAAGTGCGTGCCCGTCGCGAGTCGAATGTCGCCGTTGACGGTCTCGATGCCACCGTCCACCTGGGCGCCCTCCAGCACCATCGCGCCGTTCACGTTCTCGAGCCCGCCAGCGACCCTGGCGCCCTGGCGCAATGTCATGCTGCCATTGACCGCCTCGATGCCTTTCTGCACCTCGGCTTCGGCGCCAACCGTGATGGAGCCGTTGACGGTCTCGGCGGACCCGACGACGGCCTTGTCCTCGATCTTCAGCGAACCGTTGACGGTCTCGACGTCCTCCACGCGGGCGCCCGCGCCGATCGTCACCGACCCGTTTACCGTATCGACGTCGCCGGCCTGCTGGCCCGGCTCGACCTTGACGCTGCCGTTGACCTTGCTGATGTCAGCGGCTGCGTGTGCGGCATCGCCGAGGACCACGGCCGAGAGAGCAAAGACCAGGGTCAGGACGCAACGGGTGACGAAATTCATGGCATGGCCTCCGGCCGGAATGTTCCCAATGTCCGTTCGATGCGCCGGATCGGCGAAAGGTTGCAACCCCTCCTTCCCGCCGCTGCATCCGGTCTTTCGATGCGCTAGGCTCCGTCGTCACCCGCCCCCGACCCGGAGACACCGCCCATGAAGACCCGCGCAGCCCTCTGTCACCAGGCCGGCAAGCCCCTGGTCATCGAGACCGTGGATCTCGACGGGCCGCGAGCCGGAGAGGTGCTGGTCGAAATCAGGGCGACGGGGGTCTGCCACACCGACGAGTTCACGCGTTCGGGCGGCGATCCCGAAGGCCTGTTTCCGGTCATCTTCGGGCACGAAGGCGCCGGCGTGGTCGTGGACGTGGGTCCGGGCGTGAAGTCGGTCAGGAAGGGCGACCACGTCATCCCGCTCTATACGCCGGAATGCCGGGAGTGCAAGAGCTGCACGTCGCACAAGACGAACCTCTGCACCGCGATCCGCGCGACACAGGGCCAGGGCGTGATGCCCGACGGCACCAGCCGCTTCTCGCTCGGTGGCGAGAAGATCCATCACTACATGGGGTGCTCGACGTTCTCGAACTTCACGGTGCTGCCGGAGATTGCGGTGGCGAAGGTGCGCGAGGACGCACCGTTCGACAAGATCTGCTACATCGGTTGCGGCGTAACCACGGGCATCGGCGCCGTGATCAACACGGCGAAGGTTGAGCCTGGCGCCAACGTCGTGGTGTTCGGGCTCGGCGGCATCGGCCTCAACGTGATCCAGGGCGCGCGGCTCGCTGGCGCCAACAGGATCGTGGGCGTCGACATCAATCCTTCGCGCAAGCGGCTGGCCGAGAAGTTCGGCATGACGCACTTCGTCAACCCGAAGGAAGTGCAGGGCGATCTCGTGCCGTACCTCGTCGCGCTCACCGACGGCGGCGCCGACTACAGTTTCGAATGTGTCGGCAGCGTCGACTTGATGCGGCAGGCGCTCGAGTGCTGCCACCGCGGCTGGGGCGTGTCGGTGATCATCGGCGTCGCGGGCGCCGGCCAGGAGATCAGGACGCGTCCTTTCCAGCTGGTCACCGGGCGCACCTGGAAGGGCACGGCGTTCGGCGGCGCACGCGGCCGCACCGACGTGCCGAAGATCGTGGACTGGTACATGGACGGCAAGATCGCCATCGATCCGCTGATCACGCACACCATGCCGCTGGACCGGATCAACGACGCGTTCGACCTCATGCACTCCGGTGAGTCGATCCGCAGCGTCGTGACGTTCTGATTTACTCCTCTCCCGCTGCAGCGGGAGAGGTCGGGCGTAGCCCGGGTGAGGGCTCGAGGTACCGGTCTTGGAAATACTCTCCGAACACGCCTGCTTCGGCGGCACGCAACGCTTCATCAAGCACACCTCCCGCGAGTGTGCGGGCCCGATGCGGCTCGCCGTGTACGAGCCGCCGCAGGCGAAGCAGGGTCCCGTTCCGGTGCTCTACTACCTCGCGGGCCTCACCTGCACCGAGGAAACCTTCCCCATCAAGGCGGGTGCGCAGCGACTTGCGGCAGAACACAGCCTGATGCTCGTCGCACCCGACACCAGCCCGCGCGAGCCGCGCCTGCCGGGCGATGACGAGAGCTGGGATTTCGGCCTCGCGGCCGGGTTCTACGTCGACGCGACGCAGGCGCCGTGGTCCTCGCACTACCGCATGTACAGCTACGTCACGCGCGAGCTGCCCGAATTGATCGCACGCGAGTTCAAGAGCGCCGACACGAGCCGGCAGTCGATCATGGGTCACTCGATGGGTGGGCACGGAGCACTCGTCTGCGCGCTGCGCAATCCGCAGCAGTATCGGTCCGTGTCGGCGTTCGCACCGATCGTCGCGCCTTCGCAGGTGCCGTGGGGGCTGAAGGCTTTCGGCGGTTATCTCGGTGACCGATCGGCTGACTGGCTCGAATACGACGCGACCCATCTCGTGCGACAGGCGCCACGCCACGACGAAATCCTGATCGACCAGGGACTCGCTGACAAATTCCTCACCGAGCAATTGCGCCCGGAATTGTTCGAAGAGGCGTGCCGCCACGCAGGGCAGAAGCTGAAGCTGCGCCGCCACGCGGGCTACGACCACGGCTATTACTTCATCCAGACGTTCATGCCGGACCACGTTGCCTGGCATGCGGCCGCGCTGCGCGGCGCCTGACAACTGTCGACAAGGAATACATGACCACCGCAACAACGAGCAACGGCGACCCGGCATGGGTCGACGACGTCCTGCGCTTCTGGTTTGGAGAACTGCCAGAAATTCACTGGTTCGTGCGCAACGACGAGGTCGACGCCCGTATCCGCAAGCGCTTTCTCGCTCTGCACGGGGATATCGTCGCGGACGGTGGCGTGCCGGTAACTTCCTCGCCACGCGCGCTGCTCGCTGCCGTCATCGTGCTCGACCAGTTTTCCCGCAACCTGTACCGCGACGACCCGCGGGCTTTTGCCGCCGATGCCGACGCACGCCGGCTGGCGCGGAGCATGGTCGAACAGGGCTTCGACCGGTCGATGACGAATCAGGAGCGCCTGTTCGTCTACCTGCCCTTCGAACACAGCGAAAACGCGGACGACCAGTCTTGGTCGGTGCGGCTGGTACGGGAACTTGGCAACGAATCATGGACGCGCTACGCGCTCGCCCACCAGGCTGCCATCGACCGCTTCGGCCGCTTTCCCTTCCGCAATGCCGCGCTCGGCCGCAGCTCGACCGCGGACGAACTCGCCTACATGAGCGAAGCGGCCAGGGGTTGAGACTCGCTCAACCCGCGGTGGTCTCGTGCGCCACAACCGCACCTTCACGCGCGGTCAGTTCGCGGAACAGCGCAGTCAGCTGCTGCGTCATCGGGCCCAGTTGCCCGTCGCCGATCTGGCGGCCGTCCACGTGCGTGACTGCCGCGAGTTCACCCATCGTGCCGGTGCAGAACATTTCGTCCGCGCAGTAGGCCTGGGCCAGGGTCAGGTCGACCTCCTCGTGCGGGATGACGTGCGTGCGGCACAGTTCCAGCACCGTCGCGCGCGTGATGCCTTCGGGACAGGCCACCAGTCGCGGCGTCCGCAACACGCCACGATCGACGATGAAAACATGCGTCGCGTTGGTCTCGGCGATGAAGCCACGCTGGTCCAGCATCAGCGCGTCGTCGGCGCCAGCGACGTTGGCCTCGATCTTGGCGAGGATCGACTGGATCAGGTTGTTGTGATGAATCTTCGGGTCCAGGCAGTCGGGCGGAAAGCGCCGTACGCTGCTGGTGATCAGGCGCAAGCCCGCCTTCGAATACACCGGAGCCTTGTGCTCAGCCAGCACGATCAACGTCGGGCCCTGCGTGTTGAGCCGCGGGTCCATCCCTGAGGTGATCTTCACGCCGCGCGTCAGCGTCAGGCGGATGTGGACGCCGTCGAACATCCTGTTGGCCGCCAGCGTGCGGCGGATCTCGTTCGTGATCGCATCGCGCGTCGGGATCTGCACAAACGCCAGCGCCTTGGCCGAGTTCACCAGCCGGTCGAGGTGCTGCTCCAGCCTGAAGATGCGTCCGTTGTAGAGCCGCAAACCTTCCCAGACCGCGTCGCCACCCTGCACCGATGAATCGAACGGGCTGATGCGCGCCTGGTCGCGGTGCACCAGCTCGCCGTTGATGTTGACGATCAGGTCGCGGTTGCGTTCGTCGAATTTCTGCAGCACGGGTTCACCTCAGGCGCGCAGCCGATGTTCGCGCAGCTTTTCGTACAGGGGGCGGCACTGGGCCTCGATCGCCGCCATGGCAGGTGGCAAAGTCTTCGTTTCGACAGTTACTGCCGGCTTCGCCGACGGCGTCTCGAAACCGGTCGACTGCTCGACGCGGTCGTACCAGTGCCTCGCCCAGATGCCGTCGGTGTCGCGAGGTCCCGCGGGCCACCACAGCATCCGGTCGGAGAACGGCACGCCCAGCGCGGCGCACAGTGCGCGAAGCATGGGCTCGGGCCGCTCGAGCAGGTCGGCCGAGTCGAGCACGGGCGGCGCCCTGCCGGTGCGTTCGATCACGTGCTCGAAGATTTCCACCTGCTGCGGGAGTCCGGTGGCAAGCAAGTCGAAGTTGGCGAGCTTTTCGCCCAGCGATACGAGCATCGCGCCTGGATCGCGGATCAAGAACGCGTGCGTTACCAGGTCCAGCCAGTCCCGCCCCATGCTGGGCAGCAGGTGGTGCGACATCTGCTTCTGGTAGAAGACACGGACATGCGGCGGCAACGGTGCGACGAGCGATGCGGCGACGCGACGCCAGTCGGGTTCATGCTGCGCGATGATCTCGTCGCGGCCCGGGTGATCGAGGCCCGTGACCTGGAGGTAATGCGCGTAGAACGGCTCGTCGACGACGATCGTGTCCTCGCGGTTGCCCCACGAGCGCATGAACGCCGTCGAGATGTTGCGCGGCCCCGACCACATCGCGAGCCGCAGCACGCCGTCACCGGCTGCGGATACCGTCCGTTCCATGCTGTCCAGCCTGACACGCGGCCATTGCCGCGCGCCAGCATCTTAGGGGATCGGTTTGCGGAAGCGATAGATGAACTGGTCCGTCTTGCCGCGGATCGATTCGTCAAACACGAGCTTGGTGCGGTCGTCGCCGGGGTGCGCCAGCACTTTGCTCTCGGCGTCGAGGACGAACCCGGCCGCGGCGAAGTCGCGCTTCACGATTGCCGGATCGATCCGGTGCAGCGTGTCCACGACCTTGGCGACGTCGCCGCCCGGGTTGGCGACGTGATCCTGCACGACCACCACGCCACCCGGCTTCAGCGCACGGAAGAGATTCCCCAGCATCACGGCCGGATCGGTCTTGTTCCAGGTGCCGTCTTCCGGACGCCAGTACGTGTCGTGGTAGCTCATCACGAACAGCGCCGCGTCGATCGAGCCCACCGCGGGCTGGAAGTCGCCCACCTCCGCCGTGACCTGCTGCACGTTACCGAGCCGCTCTCCCTCGTAGCGCCTGGCGATGCCTTTCTCGGCGAACTTCGCGTACGGCGGGTTGTTGTAGGCGATCACCTTTCCTTTCACACCGACCGTGCGCGCGAGAAGCTCCGTGTAGTAGCCGCCGGCCGAAAACATGTCGACGACGCGCATGCCGGGGCCGACGCCCAGGAAAGCCAGCACCTCGCGGGGCCTCGCGACGGCGTCACGCTCCAGGTCCGCCTTGGGACGGTCCGGGCTCCCAATAGCCGCCTCGATTGCCGCACCGCTCGTGGCGGCGGCATCCATCGGGTCGGCCGCGTGCGCGACCGGCCACGACAACGCCGCACAGATCGCCAGGACTCGCAGCGTGTTGTTTGTCATCGCTCGTCTCCCGCCGGTTCGTGCCGGTTGCCTGGAGTGGGCGATGCTAACCTCAGTCCTGCAGGATGTCATGGCTCGCGGCCCGTCTTTGCGGCGAGTCGATGAGGCTGTGCGGTGAACGGTCGCCGGAGCGCCCGTGGAAACGCGCCATGACGATGGCCCTTCCGATGAGCACCCGGTTGCGGTGAGGCTCTGCCCGTTCCCGGGACTGGCCGCCGTGAAATGTCCGCTTGTCGAGGCGGGGTAGGTCTCAAAACGAC
>CAVOSA010000003.1:0-78567 GCA_963698735.1 uncultured Gammaproteobacteria bacterium
TCTCGGCCACGAGGTGCGCCGGGTACTCGCGCAGCTCGAAGCTGCCGTCCTGTTCGAGACTGCGATAGGCGGGTTCTTCGATTGCCATTGCTCGGGACCCCATGCAAACGACGAGGATGAGCAGCGCGGACTGCAGCGTTCCCCTGTTGATTCGCGTCATGGCTGGCCTTCGCGACGTTGCTGACGGGGTCGGCGCGCTGGACCGGGAATCGGCCCGAGATGCGATTGGTGGCTGGGGAAGGTCGCCCCGCCGCGCTGGTGGACTGAACCCGCAAGATTGTGACTTGGTGGTACAGCGCGGCGGAGCGATCGCGCAGAGCAGAACCCACGCGCGCGGCGCGCATTCTGCGTGTTGCGGCGTCACGAGTCCAGTCCTGCGTTCGTCCGGAACAGGAGCGCGAGTCAAGCCATCACGAGTTTCTCGACGTGTGCAGCCGCGCTCGCCGCGAGCGAACGAAGCTCGTAGCCCCCTTCGAGTGTCGAGACGATGCGTCCGCGCGCATGGCGATCTGCAATGCCGCAGGCAACCTCGGTGACCCATGCGTAATCCGCCGTCGTCAGCCGCAGGTGCGACATGTCGTCCGCGGCGTGCGCGTCGAAACCGGCGGAGATGAGCACCAGCTGCGGCTGGAACGTTTCGAGCGCAGGCACCCATTGATTCGTGACGGCTGCACGGAACGCCTCGCTGCCGCTGCCGGGCGGCAGCGGGCAGTTGACGACCCGGCCGGGCACGGTCGGCGGGTTAAGGTCGGGCCACAGCGGATACTGATAGGACGAACACAGCAGCACGCGCGGGTCGTCCTTGAAGATGTCCTCCGTGCCGTTGCCAAGGTGCACGTCGAAGTCGAGCACGGCGACGCGCTCCAGCCCGTGGTGTTCCAGCGCGTGGCGCGCGGCCACCGCGACATTGTTGAAGAAGCAGAAACCCATCGCCGTGGCGCGCTCCGCGTGATGCCCCGGCGGGCGGACGTTGCAGAACGCGCGCGAGGCTTCGCCGGTGAGCACCAGGTCGGTGGCCAGGACGTTGGCACCTGCCGCACGCAACGCGGCCTCGAACGTGTCCGGGCACATCCAGGTGTCGGGATCGATGTGCGCAAGGCCTTCGGCGGGCGAGCGGTTTGCGAGGCCTTCGACGTACTCCAGCGGATGCACGCGGACGAGTTGCTCCACGCTGGCGCGCGGTGCGTCACGGTGCAGCAGCAGGTCGTACAGCCCGCGCGTGTGCAGTGCGTCCTCGATGGCGCCGAGCCGCGCAGGGCGCTCCGGGTGCCCCTCGCCCATGCGGTGGAGCAGGCAGTGCGGGTGAGTCACGAAGGCGACGGCCATGGGCTGCTCCGGTTGCGGTGACCCGTAATGATCCCGCAAACGCAGGACGTTAGCATTCGCGAGTATTCCTTACCGCCGAGAGTACACTCGATCCATGACGGCGAAACGCATCGAGGCCGTGCTGCGTCCTGGCTCCGTGGCCGTGGTCGGCGCCAGCGATACGCCGGGTTCGATCGGGCAGGTCCTCTGCAGTAACCTGCGCGACGGCGGGTTCAAGGGGCCGGTCTTCTACGTCAACCCGCACCACGCATCGATCGCCGGCCTGCCGGCCTACCCAGACGTCCGGTCGCTGCCGCAGGCCGTGGATCTCGCGATCATCGCCACGCCCCCCGCGACGTTGCCCGGCGTGCTGGAAGACTGCGGCGCCCGGGGCGTGCGTGGCGCGGTGATCGTCTCGGCCGGCTTTCGCGAAGGTGGCGGGGAAGGCGCGGCGCTCGAACGGTCGATGCTGCAGGTGGCGCGCCGCCATGGCCTGCGACTGCTCGGACCGAACAGCTTCGGAGTGTTGCGGACCGACACCCGACTGAACGCAGCCTGCGGCGCTGCGCTTCCTGATGCGGGACGGCTCGCGCTCGTCTCGCAGTCGAGTGCCCTCTGCGCCGCGACCCTGGACTGGGCCCGGTCGCGCCATGTCGGGTTCTCGACGGTGATCTCCACTGGCGTCGGCGACGACATCGGTTTCGGCGAAGTGCTCGACTTCCTGGCGCGTGACGGCGCCACCGACGCCATCATGCTGTACATGGAAGGCGTCGAGGATGCGCGCCGGTTCATGAGCGCTCTGCGCGCAGCGGCGCGCGTGAAGCCGGTCGTGGTGATGAAGGCCGGACGTTCGCTCGAGGGCCGTGGGAGCCTCGCCTTTCACACTGGATCGCTCGTCGGTGGCGACGATGTCTTCGACGCGGCGATGCGTCGGGCGGGCGTGCTGCGGATTCGCGACTTCAGCCAGCTCTTCAGCGCCGCAAGCACGCTCAGTGCCGGCGTTCGCATTCACGGGCGTCGGCTCGGCATCGTGACGAATGCCGGCGGCCCCGGGCAGATGGCGGCCGACCGTGCAGCGGACCGTTGGCTGCAGCTCGCATGGCTCGACGATGAATCGCTTGGCAAGCTGCGGGCGTTGTTGCCACCGAGCACGTCGGAAGGCAATCCCGTGTACGTGCGCGGCGACGCCTCGGCGCAGCAGTTCGCCGGCGCAGCGCAGATCAGCCTGCAGGACTCGAAGGTGGACGCGCTGCTCGCGATCTTCACGCCTTTCGCCCTGACCGATGCCGACCTGTTCGCGACCGAGTTGATCACGGTGGCGCGCGCGCAGCGCAAGCCCGTGTTCACGTGCTGGATGGGCGGCGCGGCGGTGACGAACGCGCGCCAGCGCTTTGCCGAGAACCGCATCCCCACGTTCCCGACGCCCGAAGCCGCGGTTGACGCGATCGCCGCGCTCGCGCTCTTCACTGCAAACCAGGAGCAGCTGCTGCAGGTGCCGGCGCCGCTGGGCCCGACTTCGACGCCGGACCGTGCCGCCGCGCAGCGTCTG
Organism: uncultured Gammaproteobacteria bacterium; assembly: GCA_963698735.1. GTDB lineage: Bacteria > Pseudomonadota > Gammaproteobacteria > Steroidobacterales > Steroidobacteraceae > RPQJ01. The sequence goes on from CAVOSA010000003.1 coordinate 2,855, forward strand.
CTCGACGCAGCGCGCGAGGCAGGGAGCGAGTGGCTGAACCCGGCGGATTCCAAGGCCCTGCTCGCCGCCTTCGGCATTCCGGTCATCCAGAGCCGGGCCGCCTTCTCCGCGGCGGAGGCCGTGCAGGTTGCGGAGTCGATCGGCTTCCCCGTCGCCATGAAGATCCTCTCGCCGGACATCGCGCACAAGACGGACGTCGGCGGCGTGCGCCTCGGCCGCGCGGATGCGCGCAGCGTGCACGACGGGTACGAGAACATGATGCGGGACGTCGCCATTGCCCGGCCAGACGCGCGGCTCGAAGGCGTGTTGATCGAGCCGATGTACCGCGAGCGGCACGGGCGTGAACTCATGATCGGCGTCGTGCGCGACCCGGTGTTCGGCCCGGCCATCAGCTTTGGTCTCGGCGGCACGCTGGTCGAGGTCATTCGCGACCGCGCGGTGGCGCTGCCGCCGCTCAATCCCTACCTGGCGCGTGACCTGATCCGCCGCACGCGCGCGAGCCTGGCGCTCCAGCCGCTGCGTGGGGCGCCCGCGGCAGCCCAGGAAGCCATCGAAGACATCCTGCTGCGCGTGTCGGAGATCGTCTGCGAGCTACCCGACGTTGGCGCCATCGACATCAACCCGGTAATCGTGACGGCGAACGGTGCCGTCGCAGTGGATGCGCGGATTGGTGTCATGCCGACACCGCAGCCGCAGCTCCTGTACCGGCACATGGCGATCCACCCGTACCCCAGCGCACTCGAGTTCCCGCTCGTCCTGCCGGACGGCCAGGCTGCGACCATCCGCGCCATCCGGCCGGAGGACGCAGAGATCGAGCGCGACTTCGTGCACCGGCTGTCCGAGCAGTCGCGGTTCCTGCGCTTCATGTTCGGCCTGCAGGACCTGACGCCGGCGATGCTGTCGAAATTCACGCAGGTCGACTACGACCGCGAGCTCGCGTTGATCGTGGTCGTGCGCCTGCCGGACGGCCGCGAGCAGCAGATCGGGGTCGCGCGCTACATCACGCTGCCGGACGAGGAAAGCTGCGAATTCGCGATCGTCGTGAGCGATGAATGGCAGGGCAGGGGCGTGGCGCGCCAGCTGTTCCGGCGTCTGATCGACGTGGCGCGCGAGCGGCAACTGAAGATCATGACCGGCATCACGCTGCGCGAGAATGTGCGCATGATCGACCTGGCGCGGTCGTACGGTTTCGAGACCCGCGCCGACACCGACGAGCCCGAGCTCGTGCGGATGACGCTCGCGCTCTAGCGTCCAGTTCGCAGCGCGCTGCGCACCTGTTCGCGCAGCCAGCGGTTGGCCGGGTCGCTGTTCGCATTGGCTGCCCAGTACATGTACGTCTCGAGCGCAATCCCCTCCAGCGGCAGGGCCAGCACCTGGTTAGCCTCGCGTTCGAGCACCTGCTTCGCGTAGGCCTCGGGAATCGTGGCCACGAGGTCGGTGCCTGCCGCGACGCGACAAGCCGCCGCGTGGCTCTGGCAGCGCAGGCGGATGCGGCGCGAGCGCCCCGTCGGCCGCAGCGCGACGTCCTCGAGGGCGGGTCCGCGGCGTCGTGACGAAACCTGTACGTGGTCGAGTTCGAGATAAGCGTCGATGGTCCAGCCGCGCCGCTTCGCACGGCGCAACTGCGGATGATCCTTCCGCGCCACGACGACCAGCCGGTCGACGAGGACGAGTTCGTGCGGCACGCGGTCCGCGAGCGGCAGCAGCACGTCCAGCGCGACGTCGAACTCGCCCGCGGCAAGGTCGGGTTCGAGACGCGGACGATCGTGACGGGCAGTGGCGAGACTCAGGCGCGGTCCGGCGGCACAGATTGCGCGGCCGAGTTCCGGCAGCACGGTGGGCTCCAGCGCTTCGCGCAGCCCGATCCGGAAATGCCGCTCCGCTGACGAGGGATCGAACTGCGAGGCCTGCCTGAACGTGCGCTCGACCGCCGCCAGGGCGTCCCGCACCGGACCAGCGATCGAACGTGCCAGCGGTGTTGGAGCAATGCCCCGCCCGCGCCGTTCGAACAGCGGCTCGCCGACGACTTCGCGCAGGCGAGCCAGTGCGTGGCTGACCGCAGGCTGCGACAGGTTCAGCTTGCGGCTCGCGGCGGTGATGCTGCCTTCCACGTAGACGGTGTCGAAGACGACGAGCAGGTTCAGGTCGATGCGCGATAGATGCATGGTATGAATGATTATTCATCAAAAGATTGCACTAGGGAAATTGGAGAGCGAGCCTACACTGCCGGGATCAACCGCCCGGAAGGAGACCTGCCATGGACTTTGAATACAGCGGCAAGACCCGCGAACTCATGCGCCGCGTGGATGACTTCATGCAGGCGCACATCTTCCCGGTCGAGGCCGAGTACGAGGAGTTCGTGCAGGACCCGGCGCGCCGCTGGGTCGTGCCGCCGCTGGTGGCGGGCCTCAAGGCGAAGGCGCGCGAAGCCGGCCTGTGGAACCTGTTCCTGCCGCACGAGTACCAGCCGTGGAGTCCGGGGCTGACCAACCTCGAATACGCTCCGCTCGCCGAACTGATGGGCCGCGTCGAATGGGCGTCCACGATCTTCAATTGCAGCGCGCCCGACACCGGCAACATGGAAGTGCTGGCGCGCTACGGCAACCCGGAGCAGCAGTCGCAGTGGCTCAACCCGCTGCTGGAGGGGCGAATTCGCTCGGCCTTCCTAATGACCGAGCCGGCCGTCGCGTCCTCGGACGCAACCAACATCGAATGCTCGATCGTCCGCGACGGCGATGAGTACGTGATCACGGGCCGCAAATGGTGGTCGAGCAACATCTACCACCCGGACTGCGAAATCCTGATCGTCATGGGCAAGACGCGCTTCGACGGTCCGCCGCATGCCCAGCAGTCGATGGTGCTGGTGCCGCGCCGGGCGCCGGGCGTGCGGCTCATCCGTCCGCTCAAGGTCTTCGGCGAGGTGCATTCGCCGAGCGGGCACGGCGAGGTCGCGCTCGAGGGTGTGCGCGTGCCTGCGTCGAACCTGCTGCTCGGCGAGGGCCGCGGCTTCGAGATTGCGCAGGGCCGGCTCGGGCCGGGACGCGTCCACCACTGCATGCGGCTCATCGGCGCGGCGCAGCGCGCACTCGAACTGATGTGCCGGCGCGTGGATTCGCGCGTGGCCTTTGGCCGCAAGCTGAGCGAGCAGGGCAGCCTGCGCGAGGCCATTGCACGTTCGCGCTGCGAGATCGAGCAGGCACGGTTGCTCACGCTCGCTGCGGCGGACAAGATGGACCGCGAGGGTAACCGGGGCGCTGCCGACCTGATCTCGATGATCAAGATCGTCGCGCCGCAGATGTGCCAGAACGTCTGCGACCGCGCGATGCAGGCGCACGGCGGCATGGGCCTGTGCCAGGACACGCCGATACCCGCGGCATTCGGCTACGGCCGGTTCGTGCGGCTCGCCGATGGTCCCGACGAAGTGCACATGGCGCAGCTGGCAAAGTGGACGATCGCGAAGGCGCTGAAGGGCGGGATCTCCGGCTGAGGTCGCGTCGAAACCGGCATAATGCAGCGCTGCGCAGCGCGGCCGCCGGGACCAATGAGCGCCATGTCACCGCCCGAGATTCCGAACGCACACGTCCACGTCTTCGACATCCACAACCCGGTGGCGGAGCGTCGCACGCGCCAGGTGATGTGGCTCACGCTGGTGATGATGGTCGTCGAGATCGTGGCCGGCATGCTGCTCGGGTCGATGGCGTTGCTGGCCGACGGCTGGCACATGAGTTCGCACGCCCTGGCGCTCGGCGTCTCGGCCGGTGCGTACGCTCTTGCCCGGCGCCACGCGCAGGATCCACGCTTTGCCTTCGGCACCTGGAAGATCGAGGTGCTCGGGGGCTACACCAGCGCCGTGTTCCTGGTCGGCGTCGCTGCCTACATGGGCATCGAGTCAGTGTCGCGGCTGGTCAACCCGGCCACGATCCGCTTCGACGAGGCAATTCCGGTCGCTGTGCTCGGACTGGGCGTCAACGTCCTGTCCGCGTGGCTGCTGTCGACCGGTCACGGGCCGGCGCAACAAAGTCACGATCATCATGATCATGGCCACGGCCACCATCACCACGACCTGAACCTGCGCTCCGCCTATCTCCACGTCGTCGCGGATGCCGCGACGTCCGTCCTTGCGATCATCGCGCTGGTGGGAGGCAAGTACCTCGGCGCGAACTGGCTCGACCCGGTGATGGGGATCGTGGGCACGGTGCTCGTCGGCCGCTGGGCGATCGGGCTGTTGCGCGACACCGGCCGCGTGCTGCTCGATGCGGACATGGACTCACCGGTGGTGGCGGAGGTGCGTGAAGTCGTCGCGTCGCTGCCGGGTTCGCCCCAGTTGCGGGACCTGCACGTCTGGCGGGTGGGCAAGGGCAAGTACGCCTGCATCGTCAGCCTGGGCGGCGCAGGCGCACTGGTGGCCGAAGACGTGCGCGCTGCACTGGCCGTGCACGAGGAACTCGTGCACGTCACGGTTGAATTAGTGCGTTGACTCCGGCCAGCGCGCGGCGCGCGTTTCGACCCAGCGGTCAACACGGGCCTCGAGCAGGTCGAGCGGCAGCGGGCCTGCGCCGAGCAGCAGGTCATGGAAGTCGCGCAGGTCGAACTTCGGTCCGAGTCTTGCCGTAGCGCGCCGGCGCAGTTCGAGAATCTTCAGTTCGCCGATCTTGTAGGCGAGGGCCTGCCCGGGCCACGCGATGTAGCGGTCGACTTCGAACTCGATCTCCGTCGGCGCGAGCGCGCTGTTCTCCTGCAGGCAGGCCATCGCGCGTTCGCGGGACCAGCCCATCACGTGCATGCCTGTGTCGACCACGAGCCGGCACGCGCGCCAGATTTCGAGCGAGAGCCGGCCGAACTGTTCGTACGGGTCGCGGTAGATCCCCATCTCCTCACCGAGGTACTCGGAGTAGAGGCCCCAGCCCTCGACATACGCGGTGATGTCGTCGGCCCGGCGGAACTCAGGCAAGTCCGTGAGTTCCTGGCTGAGCGCGATCTGGTGGTGGTGGCCGGGCACGCCCTCGTGCAACACCCAGGCCGGGATGCCGAACGTCGGCATCTTCTCCGCCATCCAGGGCTTGTAGACGACCATGCCTGCGACTCCTTGTTCCGGCGTTCCGGGCAGGTAGCCATTGGCGCTGCTTTCGAGCCCGGCCGGCATCGGCAGCACCCCATAGCTGAGCCGGGGCAGCCTGCCGAAATACTTCGGCATCGCAAAGTCGGCCCGCTTGGCAACCTCCGCGCACTTTTCGCCGTACTCCGCGGCACCGACATAAAAGCGGGAGTCCCTGCGCACCGACGCAAGGAATTCCTGGAATGAGCCCTTGAACCCCGTCTGCGCGATCGTCTCGTCCATGCGCGCGCGGATGCGCTGCACTTCGCGCTCGCCGAGTGCGTGAATTTCCTGTGGCGTCATCGCCGTGGAGGTGTGCCGTCGGGCGACGTACGCGTAGTAGTCGCTGCCCTGCGGCACGCTGCCGATGCCGATGCCCGGCCGCGCTGCAGGCAGGTATTCCCGCTCGAGAAACTGGAGCAGCTCGCGCTGCGCCGGGCGCACCTTCGTCTCCAGGGCGGTCCGTCCGTGCGCTTCGAGGGCGGTGCGACGGTCCGCCGGGAAGGACTGCGGCATGCTGCGGAAGGGGGCCAGCAGCGGCGTCGTGGCGGCTGGTTGCTCGATCTGCGCGCGCACGTCGGCGATCGCGCGTTCGACCGTGCGACCTGGTTGCGTGAAGCCCGTGCGGATGCCCCGACGCATGTTCTCGGTCTCGCGGGCGTAGTAGGCTGGAATCGCCTCGAGGCGCGCGATCCAGGCCGCGGCGGCGGCTTCGTCGTCGAGCGGCGTGTTGAGCGCGGCGTAATCAGCCGTCGTGTAGAAGCCATCGCCGCTGATGAACGGAATGCGCTCCTCGTCGAACGCCAGGCCGGCCAGCGCATTGTCCACGCGGTCGATCAGCAGGTCGCGGTTCAGGGCATCGTCGGCGACCAGGCCGACCGCCGGGATCGCCTGCAGCCGCTGTTGGAATTCGAGCAGCGCCGTCTTGCGGGCCGCAACTGCCTGCGGCGAATTGTCCGGCCAGCGCCGGGCGGCAGCCATGTCGCCGCGCTGGGCAGCGCGCACTGGATCCTGCGCCCGATTGAACGCATCGAAATCACGGGCGAGCGTTGCAATGTCGTCGGCCCGAGCCGCGGCGGCCGGTTGAAAGGTCATCAGCAACCCCAGGAATGCCAGGAACAGGATTCGATGCATGCGCCCTCCAGTGAGCGGCGAACGTCAGCCGGACGCCGCGGCGCGAGGAGACGGCAGCTCTTCGTCGTCTTCGGCATCCTCGCCCAGGAAGCCGCCGCTCTGGTGCGCCCACAGGCGCGCGTACAGGCCGCCCTGTGCGAGGAGAGCACGGTGGTCGCCTTCCTCGACGATGCGGCCCTTGTCCATGACCACCAACCGGTCCATGGCGGCAATGGTCGAGAGACGGTGCGCGATCGCGACCACCGTCTTGCCTTCCATGAGCCGGTACAGGCTCTGCTGGATCGCGCTCTCGACCTCGCTGTCGAGCGCGCTCGTCGCCTCGTCGAGCAGCAGGATGGGCGCGTCCTTGAGCATGACCCGCGCAATCGCAATGCGCTGCCGTTGCCCGCCGCTCAGCTTCACGCCGCGCTCACCGACGTGCGCGTCGTAACCGCGCCGGCCCTTGACGTCGACCAGTCCTTCGATGAACTCGTGCGCCTCGGCGCGCCTGGCCGCTGCGATCATCACGTCGTCGCCTGCGTCGGGGCGTCCGTAAACGATGTTGTCGCGCACCGACCGGTGCAGCAGCGAGGTGTCCTGCGTGACCATGCCGATCTGCGCGCGCAGGCTGTCCTGCGTCACCGTCGAGATGTCCTGGCCGTCGATCAGGATTGCGCCCCGCTCGACGTCATAGAAGCGCAGCAGCAGGTTCACCACGGTGCTCTTGCCTGCACCGGAGCGGCCTACGAGGCCGATCTTCTCGCCCGGACGAATGTGCAGGCAGAGATCGTCCACGACCGGGCGCTTGCCGCCGTAGGCGAACGCGACGTGGTCGAAGCGGATTTCGCCGCGGCTCACGTGCAACGGCGGGGCGTCGGGCTTGTCCACCACGGTGTGTGCCCGTGACAAGGTGCGCATGCCGTCCTCGACCGTGCCGACGTGCTCGAACAGCGAGGCCACCTCCCACATGATCCAGTGCGCGATGCCGTTCAGGCGCAGAGCCATGGCGCTTGCCGCCGCAACGGCCCCGACGCCGACCTGGCCCTGCGTCCAGAGCCACAGCGCCACGCCGGCCGTGGCGGAGATCAGCGCCATGCTCAGGACGTGGTTGGTGATCTCGAAGCCGCTCACGAGCCGGCCCTGGGCGTAGGCGGTCTGCATGAACTCCTGCATCGAGGCGCGCGCAAAGCCGGCCTCGCGGCTGGCGTGCGAGAAGAGCTTCACCGTCGCGATGTTGGTGTACGCGTCCGTCACGCGCCCCGTCATCAGCGAGCGGGCGTCGGCCTGTGCCGCCGCCACCTTGCCGAGCCTGGGCACGAAGTACCAGAGGGCGATGGAATACAGCGCGAGCCAGCCCACGAACGGTATCAGCATGCGCAGATCGAACCTGCCCACGATCGCGAGCATCGTCACGAAGTAGATGACGATGAAGGCGAGGATGTCGGTGGCGGTCATCCAGGCGTCGCGCACGGCGAGCGCGGTCTGCATCACCTTGGTGGCGACACGACCTGCGAACTCATCCTGGTAGAAGGTCATGCTCTGCCCGAGCATCAGCCGGTGGAAATTCCAGCGCAGGCGCATCGGGAAGTTCGCGAACAGGACCTGGTACTTGAGCAGCGCGAACAGGCCGACGACGAGCGGGCTGGCCGCCAGCACCGCGGCCAGCAGCAGCAGGTTGTGGCGTTCCTGCGCCCACAGCTCGGCCGGCGCGACGCTCGCGAGCATGTCGACGAGCTTGCCGAGCATGGCGAACAGCATCGCCTCGAAGGCGCCGATCACCGCCGTGCACAGCGTCATCGTGAAGATGTAGGGCCGCAGGCCTGCGGTGCACTGCCACAGGAACGCAAAGAACGAGCGCGGCGGGATCGCCGGCTTGGCAGCAGGGTAGGTCTCGACCAGGCGTTCGAATCGGCGGAACACGACGTCTCTCCTCGGCCGCGCAAAAATACCACGGCCATCGCGGCGATCAGGTCTTGGTAGACTGGTCGTCGCGGAAATCGTCCGAAAATCTGGCTTGGTGCGGGCCTAATGAACGCAAACGCCCTGCGGGCGATCCTGCTGGTCAAGAACGTCGAGGAGCAGGATCCGGACGGGACCGTGCTGCCGCTCGCGGAACGGGAGTCTGCCACCCGCGAAGCGTTGCGTCGCTGGCCAGCCGACGGCGGCGCCACCGCTGACCGGCAAGCGCTGGCCTGGCAGGTACTCGCGACGCGGGCCGAAACGCTGTCTGCGAAGCTCGCAGAGCGCCATCCCGTCGTGACCCGCGCCGTCGGCCTGGAATCGCAGGTGGCGAGCGCGGGCTGGCTCTTGCTGGCGGGCGCGCTCGTGCTGGGCCTGGTGCTGTCGCTGCTCGACAGCCGGGTCCGGATCGAGATTCTCGCCTTTCCGCTGCTCGGCGTGGTGCTCTGGAATCTCGTCGTCTACGCGATCCTCGCGGTTTCCGCGATGCGGCAGGGAAGGGCCGGTACGACGGGCGGAGCCGCGTTGATTCCTGGCTGGGTGACGTGGCCGGCACGCTGGGGCTGGCAGCGCGCTGCGACGCTGATCAAACGGTCGGCTCTCTATCACCGGCCGTTGGCGGCTGGGCTGAGCCGCTTCTCCGAGGAATGGTGGCCCGTTGCGCAACCGTTGCTGGTGCTGCAGGGCAAGCGCCTGTTCCACTTCGGCTCCGCGGCCCTCGCGCTGGGGCTCGTCGGCGGGTTCTACCTGCGCGGCATCGCGCTCGAATATCGCGCGGGCTGGGAAAGCACGTTCCTCGGCACGACGCTCGTCCGTGCGCTGCTCCATGTCCTGTACGGGCCCGCTTCGGCGATCACGGGCATCGCCCTGCCTGCCGATGACACTGCGACTGCGGCCTTGCACTGGCGCAACGGTGCTGGCGGCGGCCCGGCGGCGCCATGGATTCACCTGATGGCGGTCACGGCGTTCCTGTTCGTGATGGTTCCGCGGCTGCTGCTCGCGGCCCACGCGACGTGGCAGATTGCGCGCGCCAGCCGTCAGCTGGTCGTGCCGGAAGGCCTGCTGCCCTACGCACGCCACACGCTCGGCGCCAGCGACGCCGCGCTTCCCGCGCAGTCCGCGCGACTCACGTCTTTCGCCTACGAGCCCGGCGCCGCGTCCGGACAGGGTGCGCAGGCGCTGCTGCGCGCGGCCTTTGGTCGCGATACCCGCATCGAGTTTGCACCGGGCATCGCATACGGCGACGAGGCTGCGTTCGACTTGCCCGCGCGCGGCCCGGCTGCCGACCTCGAGGTGCTGCTTTTCAGCCTCGCCGCGACGCCGGAAGCGGAGAACCACGGCGCCATCCTGCAGCGCGCGCACGAGCGCCTTGCCCGTTCCGCCGCTGGTTCGCGACTGCTGGTGCTCGTGGACGAAGCGCCGTACCTCGCCCACATGAGCGGTGACGCGTCGCTCACTGGCCGCATCGAGCAGCGACGCGCGGCCTGGCGTGAGTTCGTGCAGCGGCACGGACTCGAGGCGTGCCCGGTGGACCTGGCGGCCGTGTCCAGCAGACGGCGCCGTGCCGCAACAGATTGTCGATCGCGTGCACCGCAGCTGCCGGGCTCGCGGCCCATGAGCGAGGCCGCGACCTCCATCAGCCTTGCGTTGCTGTCGCACACGAACGTCGGCAAGACGACGCTGGCCCGTACGCTCCTGCGGCGCGACATCGGCGCCGTCATGGACCGGGCCCACGTCACCGAGGTCGCCGAATCGCACGTGCTGATGCGCACCGCGGACGGCGATGAACTCGTGCTCTGGGACACGCCGGGCTTCGGCGACAGCGTGCGGTTGCAGCGCCGCCTGGCGGCCAGCGGCCAGCCGGTCGGCTGGTTCCTCGGGCAGGTCTGGGACCGGTTTGCGGATCGCGCGTTCTGGTGCAGTCAGCAGGCGATGCGTGCCGCCCGTGATTCCGCCGACGTGGTGCTCTACGTTGCGAACGCGACTGAAGATCCGGCGGCATCCGGCTATGTCGAGCCCGAGCTGCGCATCCTCGACTGGCTCGGCAAGCCCGCGCTGGTGTTGCTCAATCAACTCGGCACGCGGGCAGGCCCGGCGCGCGAGCGGCAGCTGGCAGAGCAATGGGGTTCGGTGCTGCGGCGGCACGAACCCGCAAGCGCGCTGCACGTGTTGTCGTTCGATGCCTTTGCGCGCTGCTGGCTGCAGGAGCACACGCTGCTCGACGCCATTGCGTTGTGCCTGGGCGACGACAAGCGTCCTGCGTTCGAGCGGCTCGCGCAGGCGTGGCGTGCGCGCGACCTGGACGTCCTGAGCCGCAGCGCACGGGTGATCGCTCAACAGCTGGCGCGGCTCGCGCGCGACGAAGTGCAGCTGCCCGATCCCACGCTGGCCGAGAAAGTCAGCCGCGCATTGCAGGGCGGCGCGGAGGTCACGCTGAGCGCGAGTGAAGAGCGGGCGCGCAGGACGATGCTCGACCGGCTCGACGCAGCGGTGCGCGAGAGCACGGCCGCGCTCGTCGCGCTGCACGGGCTCACCGGGACGGCGAGCGGCGACATCTTGCAGCAGATCGGGACCGGATTTGCGACCCGGCGCGCGCCCGACGCCGACAAGGCGGGTTTGTGGGGTGGTCTCCTCACGGGCGCGCTCAGCGGACTTGCGGCGGACGTCGCCGCGGGCGGTCTGACGTTCGGCGCCGGCGCCATTCTCGGCGGCATCGCGGGAGCATTGGGCGCGCGCAAGATCACGCAACGCTACAACGAAGAGCGCGGGCTCGTCGGCAGCACCGTGAGATGGTCCGACGAGTTTCTCGATGCGCGCCTCGGCGCCGCGGCCGTTCGGTACCTTGCCGTCGCGCACTTCGGCCGCGGCCGCGGCGAATTCGAGGTGAGCGACCCGGCACCGCGCTGGCAGGATGCCGTCGCTGCAGCGCTCGCGGCGGACGCTGTGCAGCGGACCGGGCTTTGGTCGGACGTCCGTTCGAACGCGGGCGACGTGCCTCGCCTTGAACAGGCGGTGTTCGCGTTGTTGGCAGCCTCGCTTGCGGAACTCTATCCTGAGCCGGCGACTGAATTCGCACGCCGCACCAGGGCCGCCCGGAGTCCAGGTTCCCGCTAGCCCGAGCGGCAATGCTCCGCGACCGAGCCGGCGATGAACTGCATGAGCGCCGGCGGGAAATCGTGCCCCATCCCCGGGATGACCGTCAGCCGCGCTCCTGGAATGTGCTGCGCCGTGTCATAGCCGCCGGCCACCCGCACCAGCGGGTCGTCCGCGCCGTGAATCACGAGCGTCGGTGCGCTGATGTCGTGCAGCATGTCGCGCCGATCGCCTGAGGCCATGATCGCAGCGAGTTGCCGCGAGGTGCCGGCAGGGTAGAGCCCGCGCCGCGCCACGCGTTCCAGGTGCGGTCGCAGAAACGCGGCATCCTGCCTGAATCCCGGGCTGCCGATGACTCCGAACACGAACGCGAGGTGGTCGGCGGCCTGCTCGACCGTCGGCTCGTTCGGCGGTCGCTTGAGCAGCGCGCGCAGTGCGCGTGCCTTGCCAAGCGCAACACTGGGCTTCGGATTGCCGGTAGTCGACATGATGGACGTCAGCGTGCGCACCCGCCGCGGATGCCGGGCTGCGAGCACCTGCGCGATCATGCCGCCCATCGAGACCCCGACGACGTGGGCGCGTTCGATGCCTGCAGCATCGAGCACGACGCTGGCGTCGTTCGCCATGTCGGTGAGCGTGTAGGGCGCAGAGACGTGCCGGCCCAGCAGGGCCCGCACCATCGACCGCGGGATGTTCGGCACGCCGGCCGACGCGAGTCGCGAGGAGCCGCCGCAGTCGCGATTGTCGAACGTCACGACCCGGTAGCCTTCTGCGACGAGGGCGTCGACGAAGACATCGGGCCACATTGCCGCGGGCATGCCGAGGCCCTGGATGAGCAGCACCGCCGGCGCGTCGGGTGCACCGGCGATTTCGTACTCGAAGCGCAGCCCGTTGGCTTCTGCGACCTGCACCGCCAGTCCCGGTGCTTACTTGCCCGTCGTCTCGGTCGGTGTCGCCATCGCGCCGAGCAGTTCGACGTCGAACAGCAGCACCTGGTTCGCGAGCGGGCCATTCGCGCCATAGGCCAGGTCCGGCGGGATCGCCAGCTCGACTTTCGAACCGACCTTCAGCAGCTGCAGCGCTTCGGTCCAGCCGGGGATCACGCCGGTGACCGGGAACGTGGCCGGCTGGCCGCGCTTGTAGGAGCTGTCGAATTCGGTGCCGTCGACCAGCGTGCCCTTGTAGTTCACGGTGACGGTGTCGCCGGCCGTCGGCGTCTTGCCGCTGCCCTGCGTGACGACCCGGTACTGCAGGCCGCTCGCGGTGGTTATGACGCCGGGCTTCTTCGCATTCGCGGCGAGATAGGTCTTGCCGTCGGCGATCGCCTTCAGGCTGGCCGCCGCCTGGTCCCTGGCGCGCTGTTCCGAGACCTTCTGTTGCAGGCCCGCGAGCGCCGCGCTCAATTCCGCGTCGGACAGCTTCGGCTTGGCGCCGGCGCGGCCGTCCTCGAGACCCTTCAGCAAGTCCTGCGGCCGGGACTCGACGACCGTCAGGTCGCGGCCGAGCTGGTACCCCAGTGCATACTGCATGCGCGCGGCTTCATCCATGGCCGGTTCGGCGGCGAACACTGCGCTGGCCAGCATGGAACCGATGGCAAGTGCGGCGACCGCCGCATGGTTGGGAGTGAGTCGCATGAACGGTTGCCTCGGGGCGTTGTGGGGAGCGCGCGATCTTACTGGGGTGGCCTGCGGTTGTCCCCGATTTCGTGCCGCCCGCCGTGGCCGAAATATCGCGGTATGACCAAGGCAATTCGAGCCCGTGCCACGGCCTGGCGGCAGGTGCCGAATGCCTTGAGCCTGGTGCGGATCGCCTGTGCCCCGGTGCTCCTGCTGCTGGCCGTCGCCGGGCAGGAGCGGGCGTTCACCTGGGTCCTGATTCCGGCCCTGTTGACCGATGCCGTCGACGGCTGGATTGCGCGCGGGTTCGGCCTGCAATCCAGGCTGGGCGCACGACTCGATTCCCTTGGGGATGCGCTGGTCTGGTGCGCGGCGCTCGCCGGGCTACTGGCGTTCCAGCGCGACGTGCTCGCTGCGCATCGATGGCTGATCGGGGCCGTCATCGCGTGCTGGGTACTCGAGAGCGCGCTCGCATTGCTGCGTTACCGGCGGCTGTCGAGCTTTCACACGTTGCTGTCCAAACTGGCGGGCGTGCTGCTCACGATCTACGTCGCAGTCCTGTTCGTCATCGGCCAGTTCGACTGGCTGCTGTTGGTGGCCGCTGCGGCCAACGTGCTGGCCAGCCTCGAAGAGATCTGGTTGCTGGCGCTGCTGCCGCAGTGGCGCACGGACGTGAAAGGCATCTGGTGGCTGCGGCGGGAGCGACGCACCCCGGCCGACCTGGGCGACTCCTGAGGACACAGGCCACAGGCCCTGACCGGCAACGGCTGTAACCTCTTTCGCGTTGCAAAAAGAAGCCCAGACGGTACAGTTCGACTCATTCCAGATGGATGAGCGACGCCGGCCCCCCACCGACGGCGAATGGCAGTGGCCAGGACCGCCCGTTCGACGCCGCAGGGGTCGCGCCGGCCCGGAGAGCAAAGCGTGATGAATCTTGTCCTGCGACGGGCGGCACAGCCGTTGTCCGTGTTCGCCGTTTTCGCCACGTTGCTGACCGGTTGCGGCAAGGATGCGCCACAGGGCGGTGAGATGCCCCCGCCCGAAGTCGTAGTCGCCGCAGTGACCACCGGCAACGTACCGACCTTGCTCGAATACACCGGCCGCGCCGCAGGATCGCGCGACGTCGAAGTGCGGGCGCGGGTCAGCGGCATCCTGCTCGAACGCCGCTACCAGGAAGGCAGTGCCGTGCGCCAGGGCGACCTCCTGTTCCGCATCGATCCCGAGCAGTACCGCGCGGCCGCATCCCAGGCGCGCGCCGAACTCGGCGTGGCGCAGGCGCGGCTCGACGAAGCGCAGCGGCAGCGGGATCGCATCGTGCCGCTTTTCGAAAAGAACGCAGCGAGTCAGCGCCAGCGCGACGAAGCCGTCTCGCAGTTCGAAGTGGCCCGGGCCAATGTCGAGGCGGCGCGCGCCCGCTTGCGCACGACCGAACTCGACCTGAGTTACACGGAAGTGCGGGCGCCGATCGACGGGCTCACCAGCCGCGAAGTGCGCTCCGAGGGCAGCCTGGTGTCGGCCGGCACCGAATCGAGCCTGCTCACGCGAATCGTGCAGACCGACCCCATCTACGTCGAGTTCTCGGTGCCGGAGACGGACGCCGTTCGCATTCGCAAGGCGACAGTGGCCGGCAACGGCGGACTGGACGTGAAACTGGTGCTCGACGAAAGCGGCGGCCTCGTCGGTGGCGGCAAGCTCTCGTTCGTCGATACTTCGGTCGAGCAGGGCTCGGGCACCGTGCGCGCGCGCGCCGTGTTCGCCAATGGCCAGCACCTGCTGGTGCCCGGCCAGTTCGTGCGCGTGCGCGTCGAGGGCATCGCCGCGCTGGACGCGACGTCGATACCGCGGCGCGCGGTCATGTCGGGTGCCCAGGGCAGTTTCGTCTGGGTCGTCGGCAACGGCGATGCAGTCGAGCTGCGACCCGTGACTCTCGCCGGCGAGTCCGGCGACCGCGCGCTGATCGCGGGCGGCCTGCAGGCAGGGGAACGGGTCGTCACCGAGGGCGTGCTCAAGGTCCGCCCCGGTGCGAAGGTCAAGATCGCAGCTGCCGCTGGCGCACCTGCACCGGGGACGGCGCCGGCAGGGGCCGAGGCCGGTAAGTGATCTCCAGCTATTTCATCGACCGGCCGATCTTCGCGTCGGTCATCTCCGCTTTCATCGTGATCGCGGGCCTCGCCGCCCTGCGCGTGCTGCCGGTGGCGCAGTACCCGGACATCCTGCCGCCGGAAGTCGAAGTCCAGGCGTTCTATCCCGGAGCCAACGCCGAGACCGTCGCGCAGACGGTGGCCGCGCCGCTAGACCAGGCCATCAACGGCGTCGACGGCATGCTGTTCCTGCGCTCGGCAAGTGCCGCCAACGGCGCGCTCAACATGACGGTCACGTTTGCGATCGGCACGGATCCCGATCTCGCCGCGATCAACGTCAACAACCGTGTGCAGAGCGCGATCTCGACGCTGCCCGAAGAAGTGCGGCGCCAGGGCGTGCGAGTGAACAAGCGCTCGATGTCGTTCCTCAAGATCATCGCGCTCGACTCTGACGATCCGCGTTTCGACGCGGTGTTCATCTCGAACTATGCATTGCTGAACGTCGTCGATGAGCTGCGCCGCATCCAGGGCGTCGGCGACGTGCAGATCTTCGGTTCCAAGGACTACTCGATCCGTGTCTGGCTGCGTCCGGACGTGCTGGCTAAGCTGGGGCTGACACCGGCCGACGTCGCGGCCGCCATCCGTGAGCAGAACGCGCAGTTCGCGGCCGGCCGGGTCGGCGAGGAACCGATGACGGGACCGGTGGACTTCACGCTTTCCGTCACGACGCAGGGCCGGCTCACGAGTCCCGAGGAGTTCGGCAAGATCGTCATCCGCACCACACCGGACGGCGGCATCACGCGTCTCGAGGACGTGGCGCGCGTCGAGCTTGGCTCGCGCGCCTACGACTTCTCGTCGATGCGCAACGGCAAGCCGACGGTGCCGATCGGCATCTTCCTGCAGCCGGGCGCCAACGCACTCGAGGTCGGCGCCGCCACGGACGCCCGCATGGCGGAGCTGGCCAGGCGCTTCCCGGCCGGGCTCGACTACAGCGCGCCTTACGACACGACGACCTACATCAAGGTCTCGATCCGCGAGGTGCTGACGACGCTGGTCGAAGCGATGCTGCTGGTGTTTGCGGTCGTCTTCCTGTTCCTGCAGAACTGGCGCGCCACGCTCATCCCGATGCTGGCCGTGCCGGTGTCGCTGATCGGCACGCTGGCCGCCATGCTGGCGTTCGGATTTTCGATCAACACCTTGACGCTGTTCGGCATGGTGCTGGCGATCGGCATCGTCGTCGACGACGCGATCGTGGTGCTCGAGAACGTCGAGCGCATCATGGCGAGCGAGAACCTCAGCCCGCGCGAGGCCACTCACAAGGCGATGCTGCAGGTGACGCGCCCGGTCATCGCGATCGTCTTCGTGCTGACGGCGGTGTTCGTGCCGATCGCGTTCCTCGGCGGCCTGATCGGCGAGATGTACCGGCAGTTCGCCGTCACGATCGCGGTGTCGGTCGCGATCTCGGGCTTCGTCGCGCTCACATTGACCCCGGCGCTCTGCGCTTCGGTGTTGCGCCATGAGGACGTCGTGAGCCATGGCGTGCTCGAGCGGTTCAACTTGTGGTTCGCGCGCATGACCGGCAAGTACGCCGACGGCGTCCGCTACCTGCTGCGCCATACGACGCTCGCGCTGGCGCTGGTCGCGGTGATGCTGGCCGCGACTTTCGCGCTGTTCCGCGCGGTGCCTGCGGCGCTCGCGCCGAAGGAAGACCAGGGCTACATCATGGTCATCCCGATCCTGCAGGACGCCGCCTCGCTGCAGCGCACCGAGGCCGTCAACAAGAAGATCACCGAGGCGCTGCTCGCCAACCCCGCGGTCGAGCAGGTGATGACGTTCTCGGGCCTCGACGTGCTGACATTCACCAATCGAACCAACACTGGCATTGCGTGGGTGAACCTCAAGGACTGGTCCGAGCGCAAGTCGCCCGAAATGTCCGCAAGCGCCGTGGCCGGCTACGTCTTCGCGGCAGGCAGCCAGATCAAGGATGCGTTCGTGCTGGCGTTCGAGCCGCCGCCGATCGAGGGGCTCAGCATGACCGGCGGCTTCGACGGCTACGTGCAGGCCCGGCAGGGCAGCATCAAGGGCCTCGAGGCCGCGGTGCAGACGCTGGTTGCCGCCGCGTCGCAGCGCAAGGAACTCGCCAACGTCACGACGACGTTCTCGGCGAGCGTGCCGCAGATTCACCTCGAGCTCGACCGCGAGAAGACCAAGCTGCTCGGCATCAACGTCGCCGACGTCTACGACACGCTGCAGAGCACGTTCGGGGCGCTCTACGTCAACGACTTCAACCGCGACGGGCGCGTGTTCCGCGTGCACCTGCAGTCGGAGGCCGAGTTCCGTGCCCGCCCCGAAGACATCCGCAACGTCTACGTGCGCGCCGGCGACGGCACGATGGTGCCGCTCAACGCGCTGGTGACGGTCACGCAGTCCACCGGGCCGGAGGTCATCGAGCGCTACAACGTGTTCCCGTCGGCCAAGGTGCCTGGGTGACGCGGCGCCGGGGTACAGCTCGGGCGAAGCGCTGGCCGCGATGGAGGAAGTCGCGCGACAGGCGTTGCCGGACGGCTATGCGCTCGAGTGGACGGGTACCTCGTACCAGGAAAAGGTCGCAGGCGGCAGTTCGACGACGGTGTTCCTGGTCGGCGTGCTGATGGTGTTCCTCGTCCTCGCCGCCCAGTACGAGAAATGGACGCTGCCGTTCGCGGTGATCCTCGCGGTGCCATTCGCGCTGTTCGGCGCGCTTCTCGCGGTGTACCTGCGCGGCCAGCAGAACGACCTGTACTTCCAGATCGGCCTCGTGACGCTGGTCGGCCTCGCCTCGAAGAACGCGATCCTCATCGTGGAGTTCGCGCAGCTCAAGGTGCAGGAGGGCATGTCGCTCGAGGACGCCGCGGTCGAGGGCGCGCGCCTGCGCTTCCGCCCGATCGTCATGACCTCGCTGGCGTTCATCCTCGGCGTGACGCCGCTGGCGATCAGCGGCGGCGCAGGTGCAGGCAGCCGGCACTCCATCGCCACCGGCGTCATCGGCGGCATGCTCGCGGCGACCTTCATCGCGACGTTCTTCGTGCCGCTCTTCTTCCGCTGGATCGCCTCGCGTGGCGTGGACAAGTTCCACGCGCCGAAAACGGAGGAGGGCAGCGATGCGGCGTAAGCCTGCTCGCCTGCAGATGCTGTTGCTGGCCGGGCTGGTGGCGTTGCTCACCGGGTGTGCCGTGACCCGTGAGCCGGAGCGCAAGCCCGAGCTGGCGTTGCCGGCAGCGCTGCCGGCCGTCGCCGGCACGACCGCCGACCTGCAGGACCCATGGTGGGCCATCTACCAGGATCCGGTCCTCGACGCACTGATCCGCGAGGCGCTGGCGAACAATCCTGACGCGGCGATCGCGGCGGCGCGCGTGGCCGAAGCGCGGGCACTGGCCCGCATCGCCCGGGCAGACCAGTTGCCGGAGTTGAATCTCGAAGGCGGTGCCGCCCGTGGCATGGGCAGCCGGCTCACGCAGCCGGACCTGCCCGTCGACGGCGCGACGCGCACCGAGTTCTACGCTCGCGGTGTCGTTTCGTACGAGGTCGACCTCTGGGGACGTTACGCGCACGCGTCGGATGCGGCCCGCGACCGGTTGCTTGCCACGGAGTTCGATCGCGATGCCTTCCGGCTGAGCCTGTCCGGCGAGACGGCACGCGCGTACTTCGCGCTCGCGGCAGCCATCGGCCAGTACCAGCAGGCACGCGATACGCTTGCCAACCGCGAGGAGTCGCTGCGGATCGAGAAGCTGCGCTTCGACGGCGGCGAGAGCGAGGAGATCGCGTACCGGCGAGTCGAGGCCGAAGTGGAGACGGCGCGCGCGGCGATGCATGCGTTCGAACTCGAAGTCGAGCGGCGCGAGAACGTGCTGGGCCTGCTGCTCGGCCGCAGTCCGCGCGACCTGGTCGAGCAACGCGTCCTGCCGCAGGCGCTGGCCTCATCCTCGGCAATCGCGTTGCTTCCGGCTGGCCTGCCGTCAAGCGTGCTGACGCGCCGACCGGACATTCGCGCCGCCGAAGCGCAATTGTCGGCGGCGGCTGGAGACGTGAGTTCGGCCCGTGCCGCGCTGCTGCCGTCGATCAGCCTGACCGGTTCACTGGGCTCGGCCAGTCTCGAACTCGACGATCTGTTCACGAATCCCGCCGACATCTGGTCCGTCGCAGGCGGGATCATGCAGCCCGTGTTCCAGGGCGGGCGCCTGCGTGCCGACGTCGAGCGTGAGCGCGCGATCCTCGACCAGCGCCGGGCGGAATATGCCCGCACCGTGCAGGGCGCGTTCCGCGAGGTGCTCGATGGCTTGCAGGGCCAGTCGAGCCTGCGCAGCGTCGAGTCGGCGAGGGCGGCGCAGGTCAAGGCGTTGCGCCGCGCGACCGACCTGGCGGAGCTGCAGCACGAGGAAGGCGAGATCGGCTACCTCGAACTGCTGGACGTCCGGCGCGCCTTGTTTGCCGCCGAGATCGAGCTGCTGGCCGCGCGACGCGAGGCGCTGTCCAATACCGTGGACCTGGCGCTGGCGCTCGGGGGCGGGCCGGCGATTCCGTGACGGACCCTGGACACTAGCGGATTCCACGTAGCCAGGAAGGGCCCTCGCGGTTTAGGCTAAAAGGCCCGGAATAACAGCCAATCCTTACCTGCCAGCCACGCCGCCATGGATCCCATGAAACCCACCTCCACCCGTCGCAAACCCCGCGCTGCTGCACCGCGCCTGAAAGCGAGCCGCTCGTCCCGGACGCTGGCGCGCAGCGCCGCCAAGGGCGACATTGCGCCGCGGTTGACCGCGGATGGAATCGAGAGTTTCTCGGTCAGCGAAGCCGTCGGTGCGGCGCAGGAGTCAAAGGCGTTTGCCATTGGCGACATCATGAAACGGGCGCTGCAGGAGAACCCGGCCTCGGCCGGCGAGTCGCTCGAGGCGATTCTCGAAGGAGCCTCGCCGGACGACGTGGACGCGCTGCGCAAGCTGCTGCTGCGCCGCGGCAACGAGGCGCGCGAGTTGCGCCGCGAGACCGAGGATTCGGAGCTCGCGGAGGGCTGGCGCGAAGGTGCCTACCCCTACCGCAACCTGATGTCGCGCAAGTCCTACGAGGGTCACAAGTACCGCCTGCAGGTCGAGTTGCTGAAACTGCAGGCGTGGGTCAAGGACACCGGCGCCCGGGTCGTCATCCTGTTCGAGGGGCGCGATGCCGCAGGCAAGGGCGGCACGATCAAGCGCTTCATGGAGCATCTCAACCCCCGCGGCGCCCGCGTCGTCGCCCTCGAGAAGCCGAGCGAAGTCGAGCGCGGACAGTGGTACTTCCAGCGCTACGTCTCCCAGCTGCCGACTTCCGGCGAAATCGTCCTGTTCGATCGCTCCTGGTACAACCGGGCGGGCGTCGAGCGGGTCATGGGATTCTGCACGGACGACGAGTACGCCGAGTTCATGCGGCAATGCCCGGAGTTCGAGCGCAACCTGGTGCGCAGCGGCATCCACGTCATCAAGTTCTGGTTTTCGGTGAGCCAGAAAGAGCAGCGACGGCGCTTCAAGGAGCGCAGGTCGCACCCGCTCAAGCACTGGAAGCTCAGCCCGATCGACCTGGCTTCGCTCGACAAGTGGGACGAGTACACGAAGGCCAAGGAATCGATATTCTTCTACACCGACACCGCCGACTCGCCGTGGACGGTGATCAAGTCGGACTGCAAGAAGCGCGCGCGGCTGAACGCGATGCGCTATGTGCTGCAGCGGCTGCCGTACACCAGCAAGGACACCGACCAGATCGGGCCGGTCGATCCGCTGCTCGTCGGGCGCGCCAACGTCGTGTACGAGCGCGGCGAGCGGCACGCGGTCGCGATGAGCTGATCGCGACCGCGGGCGCTATTTGCCGATCAGGAAGCGATCGCACGCCGCGGCGGCACCGCGGCCTTCGTTGATCGCCCACACGACCAGCGACTGGCCGCGCCGGCAATCGCCGGCGGTGAACACGCCCTTCAGGCTCGTCGCGTAGCGACCGTACTCCGCCTGCACGTTGCTGCGCGAGTCGCAGGCGACACCCAGCTCCTTGAGCAACGGCTGCTCGGGACCGAGGAAACCCATCGCCAGCAGCGCGAGCTGCGCGGGGCGCACCTGCTCGGTGCCCGGCACCTCGACCGGAAGCAGCGCGCCTTTTTCATTGCGCTGCCATTTCACTTCGACCGTCACCAGCGACCCGAGGCTGCCGTTGGCGCCGCCGACGAACTTCTTCACCGTCGTCAGGTAGACCCGCGGATCGTCGCCGTACCTGGCCGCGGCTTCCTCCTGGCCGTAGTCCAGCTTGTAGACCTTCGGCCATTCCGGCCACGGGTTGTCGGCTGCGCGTTCGACCGGCGGCCGCGCCATGATCTCGATCTGCGTGACGCTCCTGCAGCCCTGGCGCAGTGCGGTGCCGACGCAGTCCGTGCCGGTGTCGCCGCCGCCGATGACGACGACGTCCTTGCCGCGCGCATGGATGGGGCTGTGGTCCGCGCCGCCGTTGAGCAGCGCGCGCGTGCTGGCCGTCAGGTATTCCATGGCCAGGTGGACACCGCGCAGGTCGCGACCTTCCACGGCAAGGTCCCGCGGCTGCGTCGCGCCCGTGCAGATCACGGTGGCGTCGAAATCACGCAGCAGCAACTGCGCCTCGACGTTCTCACCCACGTTGGCGTTGCAGAGGAACTTGATGCCCTCGGCTTCGAGCAGCCTGATGCGGCGTTCGACGACTTCGCGCTTGTCGAGTTTCATGTTCGGGATGCCGTACATCAGCAGGCCGCCCGGACGATCCTCGCGCTCGAGCACGGTGACGAGGTGGCCGGCGCGGTTCAGCTGCTGCGCAGCGGCGAGTCCCGCGGGCCCGGAGCCGATCACGGCAACCTTCCTGCCCGTGCGCGTCGCCGGCGGCTCGGGCAGGACCCAGCCTTCGTCCCAGCCGCGGTCGATGATCTCGTTCTCGATGTTCTTGATCGTGACCGGCGGCTCGTTGATGCCGAGCACGCACGAGCCCTCGCAGGGCGCCGGGCACACGCGGCCCGTGAACTCGGGAAAATTGTTGGTCATGTGCAGGCGGTCGAGCGCTTCGCGCCAGAGCCCGCGGTAGACGAGGTCGTTCCACTCGGGAATCACGTTGTTGACCGGACAGCCCGCGGCCATGCCGCTGATGAGCTTGCCGGTGTGGCAGAACGGCACCCCGCAGTCCATGCAGCGGGCGCCCTGCTGGCGCAGCCGCTTCTCCTCGAGGTGGGGATGGAACTCGTTCCAGTCGCCGACGCGCTCCAGCGGCGCCCGGTCGACGGGAAGTTCGCGCAGGTACTCGATGAATCCGGTTGGCTTGCCCATCGTCGTCTACTCAGTTGCCGCCGACACGCGCGAGGTCGCGCGCGTTCTGCTCGAACGCCACCATGATCGCTTCGTCGCCGACGAGACCCTGCTCCTCGGCGCGGGCGATGCACGCCAGCATGCGCTGGTAATCCTTCGGGATGACCTTCACGAACTTCGGCACCATGTCGTCCCATGCGTCGAGCACGAGCCGCGCGCGGTCGCTCGAGGTGTGCGCGAGATGGCGTTCGACCATGCGCCGCACCTCCATGCTTTCCGTCGCGTCGGTCAGCTTCTCGAGATTGACCATCTGCGAATTGACGTGCGCGCCGAAGGTGCCGTGCTCATCGAGCACGTAGGCGATGCCACCCGACATGCCGGCGCCGAAATTGCGGCCCGTGGCGCCAAGCACCACGACACGGCCGCCGGTCATGTACTCGCAGCCGTGATCGCCGACGGCCTCGACGACCGCACTGGCGCCGCTGTTGCGCACGCAGAAGCGCTCGCCGGCCATGCCGCGAATGAAGGCTTCGCCGCTGGTCGCGCCGTAGAGGGCGACGTTGCCGACGATGATGTTGTCCTCGGCCGCGAACTTCGACCCGGCCGGCGGGAAGACGGCGATCTTGCCGCCCGACAGCCCCTTGCCGACGTAGTCGTTGGCATCGCCTTCGAGGGAGAGGCTCATGCCCGGCGGGATGAACGCGCCGAAGCTCTGGCCAGCCGAGCCACGGAAGTGCAGGCGGATCGTGTCTTCGGGCAGGCCCTTTGCGCCGTGGCGCAACGTGATCTCGCTGCCGACGATGGTGCCGGCCACGCGGTTGACGTTGCGGATCGGCAGTTCGGCGACGACGTCCTCGCCGCGCTCGATGGCAGGCCGGCACAGGTCCATCAGGACGGTCATGTCGAGCGAGCGCTCGATGCCGTGGTCCTGTTCATCCTGCTTGAAGCGACCCCAGTCCGGATCGACCTCGGGCGAGTACAGCAGGGTGGAGAGGTCGATGCCCTTCGCCTTCCAGTGCTGCACGGCCTTGCGCGCCTCGAGCTTGTCGACGCGGCCGACCATCTCCTCCAGGGTGCGGAAGCCGAGCTGCGCCATGATCTCGCGCAGTTCCCGGGCGATGAACTGCATGAAGTTCACGACGTGCTCGGGCTTGCCCTTGAACTTCTCGCGCAGCCGCGGGTCCTGCGTCGCCACGCCGGCGGGGCAGGTGTTGAGGTGGCAGACGCGCATCATGATGCAGCCGGTCGCGACCAGCGGCGCCGTCGCAAAGCCGAATTCCTCGGCGCCGAGCAGCGCGGCGACCGCGACGTCGCGGCCGGTCTTCAGCTGCCCGTCGGTCTCGACCGCGATGCGGCTGCGCAGGTTGTTGAGCACCAGCGTCTGGTGCGCCTCGGCGAGGCCGAGTTCCCACGGCAATCCTGCGTGCGTGATCGACGTCTGCGGCGAGGCGCCGGTGCCGCCGTCGTAACCGCTGATCAGGACGACGTCGGCATGCGCCTTCGCGACGCCCGCGGCGATCGTGCCCACGCCCACTTCCGCCACCAGCTTCACGCTGATGCGCGCGCGCCGGTTGGCGTTCTTGAGGTCGTGGATCAACTCGGCGAGGTCCTCGATCGAGTAGATGTCGTGGTGCGGCGGCGGCGAGATCAGTCCGACCCCGGCCGTCGTGTGCCGAGTCTTGGCGATCGACGGGTACACCTTGGTGCCGGGCAACTGGCCGCCTTCACCGGGCTTGGCGCCCTGCGCCATCTTGATCTGGATTTCCTTCGCGCTGACGAGGTACTCGCTCGTCACGCCGAAGCGGCCCGAGGCCACCTGCTTGATCGCCGAGGACTTCGAATCGCCGTTCGGCAACGGCACATAGCGCTCGGGATCCTCTCCGCCTTCGCCAGTATTGCTCTTGCCGCCGATGCGGTTCATGGCGATCGCGAGCGTCTCGTGCGCCTCCTTGCTGATCGAGCCGTAGGACATCGCACCCGTCTTGAAGCGCTTCATCAGGCTTTCGACCGGCTCGACTTCCTCGATCGGCACCGCGTCCGACGCCTTGAAGTCGAGCAACCCGCGCAGTGTGCAGAGGTTGGTCGCCTGGTCGTTGATCAACGCCGAGTACGACTTGAAGGTTTCGAAGCTGCCGGTGCGCACCGATTTCTGCAGGCGGTGAATGCTCTCGGGATTGAACAGGTGGTACTCGCCCTCGGCGCGCCACTGGTACTGCCCGCCGACCGGCAGCGTGTGACGGTCCGTCCTGGGACGATCCGGGAACGCCGCCGTGTGCCGCAGCAGCACTTCCTGCGCGATCACGTCCGTGCCGATGCCGCCGACGCGTGACGCGGTCCAGCTGAAGTACTCGTCGATCACGTCCTGGCGCAGGCCGAGTGCCTCGAACACCTGCGCGCCGCGATAGCTCTGCAGCGACGAGATGCCCATCTTGGACGCGACCTTGATCACGCCCTTCGACGCGGCCTTGACGAAGTTCTTGCACGCCGTCTTGTGGTCGATCCCCGTGAGCAGTCCCTGGTGGATCATGTGGTCGATCGTTTCGAAGGCGAGGTACGGGTTGACCGCGCTGACTCCGTAGCCGATCAGCAGCGAGAAGTGGTGCACTTCGCGCGCCTCGCCGGTTTCGAGCACCAGGCTCGCACGCGTGCGCAGGCCCTCGCGGATCAGGAAGTGGTGCAGGCCGGCGACTGCCATCAGCGCCGGGATCGGCGCGAAGTCCTTGTTGACGCCACGGTCGCTCAGGATGATGACGTTGACTTCCTCCTCCTCGATGAGGCGCCGCGCCATGAGGCACAGCTCTTCCATCGACTTCACCAGGCCTCGTTCGCCGCGGCTCACGCGGAACAGGATCGGCAGCACGCCGACGCGCAGCCCCGGCAGGTCCATCCGGCGGATGCGCGCGAATTCCTCGTTGGTGATGATCGGCCACTTGAGTTCGAGGCGGCGGCAGTCGGAGGGCTGCGGATTCAGCAGGTTGCCTTCTGACCCCAAGCGCGTTTCGGCCGAGGTGATGATCTCCTCGCGGATGCAGTCGATCGGCGGGTTCGTCACCTGCGCGAACAACTGCTTGAAGTAGTCGTACAGCAGCCGCGGCCTGGCGGAGAGCACGGCCAGCGGCGTGTCGTTACCCATCGAGCCCACGGCTTCGATGCCGTCGCGCGCCATCGGCGTCAGCACGATGCGCTGGTCCTCGAAGGTGTAGCCGAAGGCGATCTGCCGCTGCAGCAGCGTGTCGGGGTCGGGTTGCGGCAGCTCGGGGGGTTGCGGCAGGTCGTCGACGTGGATCTGGTACTCGTCGAGCCACTCCCGGTACGGGCGCGCGGCGGCGAGCGTGCGCTTGATTTCCTCGTCCTCGACGATGCGGCCCTGCGCCGTGTCCACGAGGAACATCTTGCCGGGCTGCAGGCGGCCCTTGCTGACGACGTCTTCCGGCGGCACGTCGAGCACGCCGGCTTCCGACGCCAGGATGACGAGGTCGTCCCTGGTGACGTAGTAGCGGCCCGGGCGCAGTCCATTGCGGTCGAGCACTGCGCCGATCTGCGTGCCGTCGGTGAATGAAATCGATGCGGGACCGTCCCACGGCTCCATCAGGCTGGAGTGATACTGGTAGAAGGCGCGCTTGTCGTCGTCCATCGACTCGTGGTTCGACCACGGTTCGGGAATCATCATCATGACCGCGTGCGGCAGCGAGCGGCCCGAGAGGTAGAGCAGTTCGAGCGTGTTGTCGAACATGCCCGAGTCGCTGCCATTCGGGTTGATGATCGGGCGGATCTTGCGGATGTCGTCGCCGAACGCTTCCGCCTCGAAGCGGGCCTCGCGCGCATGCATCCAGTTCGCGTTGCCGCGGACCGTGTTGATCTCGCCGTTGTGGGCGATGTAGCGATAGGGGTGTGCGCGGTCCCAGCTCGGGAACGTGTTGGTGCTGAAGCGCGAATGGACCAGCGCGAGCGCGGTTTCCATCAGCGGGTTGTGCAGGTCCGGGAAATACTGGTCGAGCTGCGTGGTGAGCAGCATGCCCTTGAAGACGATCGTGCGTGCCGACAGGCTGACGATGTACCAGTACTCCGCGCCGGAGAGCGTCGACGTGCGGATGTCGTTGTAGGCGCGCTTGCGCACCACGTAGAGCTTGCGCTCGAAGGCGAGGTCGTCCTCGATCTCGGGGCTGCGCGCGATGAATACCTGCCGCATGAACGGCTCGCAGGAGCGCGCGGTCTCGCCGAGCATGCCGTTGCTGGTCGGCACCGTGCGCCACCCGAGCACGGCCAGGCCCTCGGACTGCACCACCTGCTCGAAGCGCTGCTCGACCTGGCGCCGCACGGTCGGGTTGCGCGGCAGGAAGATGATGCCGCTGCCGTACTGGCCAGCCGCCGGCAGCGGGATACGCGCCTTGCGGCACACTTCCTCGTTGAAGGCGTGCGGCATCTGCAGCAGCACGCCCGCGCCGTCGCCGGTGTTGATCTCGCAGCCGCAGGCGCCGCGATGGTCCAGGTTCTTGAGCACCTGGATCGCCTGCTCCAGGACCCGGTGCGACTTGTGGCCCTTGATGTTGACGACGAAGCCCTGGCCGCAGGCGTCGTGCTCGTTGCGCGGGTCGTAAAGGCCCTGCTTAGGCGGCGGGCCCAACTGCACGGGCTGGTCCTCGCGGATACCCTCGATCGCGTCGATCGGGGAGGAAAACGGTTGCTGTGCGCTCATCGTCGGCCCTGCCTGTGGTCGTCAGGCGTCGCTCAGGCGCAGGAAGCGGCCGCAGCCCCTGGGAGCCGGCCCTGCGGAACCTGTCGACGGTCGTGGATACGACACCGATATGACATGTGATCCCGGCGGCGTCAATGCACTGCAACAAAGTGGTCTGAGTCCTGATCCAGCAGCGTTTTCGGCGGGCAGTGGCCGAGGTGGCGCGGGCCCACCGATTACTGCTAGCGTGTCATTGTTGCAATCCCGGAAAACGAAGGAGATTCAAATGGATGCATCGACAGCCGCCGGCACGGTCGGGACTGGGCTTGGGGTCTTCCTGCTGGTGTTGGTCGTGCTCGGTGCCTTGAGTGGCCTGATCATCGGCGGCATTGCCCGGTTCCTGCTGCCGGGTCCGGACCCGATGAGCTGGTTCCGCACCATTGGCTACGGCATCGGCGGCTCCTTTATAGGCGGCCTGGTCGGCCGGCTCCTGAACGTGCCGCAGACGTTCAGTTTCGTGCTGTCCGTGGCCTGTGCGGCAGCCCTGATCTGGTTCTTTACGCGCCGCAAAAAGCCCATCGCCTGAGACTGGGTCCAGAGTCAAGCTCTGGTAACTCTCTGATTTATAAGATGTAACCATCCGGCCGGGTACCACCACCGGCCGACTCTGGTAGCTTTGCCGGAACTTCTTGACGGTTGGTCCCGTCCTAACCGCACCCCAGCGAGCTGGCGGCCACCCTCCCCAACCACTTCTGGAGGGCTCTGCGCCGGTCCGCGCCCACAACGTGATTCGCGTCACTACGCCGGAACGTCGCTTTGACCGACGGTCCCCGGAGCCCGTAAACCGACGCGGCCGGACTGCAAAGCTTGAGGAGCCCAGCCATGGTCATGAACCACCACCGCCGACTTGCGCGCGCCGAACATGCGAAGCCGAGCCTCGCCGCCCTCGTGGCGCTGGCGGCGCTTGCGGCCGGCATGCCCACCGGCGCGGCCTGGGCGGACCGGCAGTCTCCGTCGCCGGACGTGGCGGACATCGCCTCTGCCATCGGGCGCGGCGTCGTCACGGCGCAGGAGGGTGTCGTATCCTGGTACGGCGCGCAGTTCCACGACCGCAAGACCGCAAGCGGCGAGCGCTTCGATTCCGGCGCGTTCACGATGGCGCACCCGAAACTGCCTTTCGGCACCATGGTCCGCGTCACCAACCTGCGCAACGGTCGCAGCGTGGTCGTCCGGGTCAACGACCGCGGACCTTTCGTCGGCAAGCGCATCGCAGACCTGTCGCAGGCTGCGGCATCCGAGATCGGCATGATGCGCAGGGGCGTGGCCCGCGCGCGCATCGAGGTGCTCGACGAGGATGCCAGGCCGGCGTCATAGCGCTGACCCCTCCTGCCAGAACGGCCCCGGCGCCGTTCGCACGTCATCGCGGCGCTTACTCGCGCACGCCGATGCCCAGCTGCGCTATCGTGAGGGCAGGTTGAGACGGGGTGCAGGAATCCTTGCCGACGGAGAGCTCGCGTGAATCGTGGGTTGAACGGGCCGTTGCCGCGTTGCTGCGGGGCGTCCTGCGCGCGACCCTGCTGCCGACGTTCCGCGCCGGCCGCTCGATCGCCGAGCAACGACGGCGGCTCGAACTCATCACCCGGTTGACGCTGCCTGCCCGCGGCGTCGATTACACCGCTACCAGCTGTGGTGGCGTTCCCGGCGAGTTCGTCCGGGCTCGCGGCGCTGGCCCCAGCCCGCATGCAATCCTGTACCTGCACGGCGGCGCCTATTGCGTGGGTTCGCACGTCACACACCGCTCACTCACCAGTCACCTGGCCCGCAGCACTGCCGCGAGCATCTTCGTTGCGGACTATCGCCTGGCCCCGGAGCATCCATGTCCCGCCGCCGTCGACGATGCGATCGACGCGTACCGTGGCCTGCGCGAACAGGGCTGGGCGCCCGGACGCACTGCATTCGTCGGCGATTCCGCGGGCGGTGGCCTGGCGCTGGCCACGGT
The DNA here is from genome assembly GCA_963698735.1 of uncultured Gammaproteobacteria bacterium. GTDB lineage: Bacteria > Pseudomonadota > Gammaproteobacteria > Steroidobacterales > Steroidobacteraceae > RPQJ01. Next base: position 31,805 of record CAVOSA010000003.1, read on the forward strand.
GCTCAAGTTGCGCGACCTGGGCGAACCCCTGCCTGCCGCGCTGGTCCTGTTTTCGCCTTGGGTCGATCTTGGCAATCCGGACCGCGGCGCCTCGCCGCCCGGTGAAATCATGATCTCGCTGCCGTGGGTGCAGGAGTGCGCGCGCCTGTACCTTGCCGGACGCGATGCGCGTGATCCATTGGCTTCACCGATCCAGGGTGACTTGCGCGGCATGCCTCCGGCCCTGGTCCAGGTTGGCCAGGATGAACTGCTGCTGCAGGACTCGCGACGGCTGCATGCCGCGCTGGCTGCCGCCAATGTGCCGGTGCAGTTGCAGGAATATGCACGGCGCTGGCACGTTTTCCAGGCGAATGCCGGCGTGCTGGCCGACGCCGATCGTGCGCTGGAGTCGGCCGCTGGATTCCTGCGGCGGCACTGGGCGCCCGGCTAGAGCGATCCTCGCGTCGTCGGCTCCGCCTCGTTGAGGCCGACCACCGCGACAGGATCACGGGTCGCGTCCAGTTCCGGCGAGAGCGGCAGCGCGGGCGCATGCCGCGCGTGTTCCCCGATGAAGGCCGCGATGTCGGCAAGCGCCTGCCCGGCCTCCGGCAGCATCGCGAACAACGGGAACACGTGCGGCAGGTCCGGCCAGACATCGATGCGCGATCTCGTGCCGGCCTGCTGTGCGCGATCGTGCGCGCGCACCGAGTCGTCGAGCAGCATCTCAGTGGAGCCGGCCAGGAAGTAGAGTGGCGGCAGGCCGGTCCAGTCGCCGTGCAGCGGCGAGATCAGCGGCAACGCGCGCTCGAGCCCGGGGCAGTACATGTCGGGCAACAGGTCGATCGCACCCGCGCTGAACATCGGGTCGGCCTTCGCGTTGTAGCGCATCGAGGGGCTGCCCAGCGCGAGGTCGGTTGCGGGCGAAAGCAGCACTGCGCAGTCCGGCGGCGGCAGCCGCGCATCGCGCGCCCGCATCAGCGTGACCAGCGACAGGTTGCCGCCGGCCGAATCTCCGGCGACGACACGGGGCCGGCCGGTCGGTCCTTCGGCCAGCGCGCGATAGACCGCCAGGCAATCGTCGATTGCCGCCGGGAATGGATGTTCCGGCGCGAGCCGATAGTCGACGAGCAACACGCGCATTCCGGTGGCGGCGGAAAGTGTCGCAGCAAATGCGCTGTACAGCGCGGGGAGGTGCACGCACCAGGCGCCGCCGTGCAGGTAGAGCAGCGTGCCGTTGCGCTCGGCAAGTTCCGGCGCGCCGAACCACGTCGCAGGTACGTCGCCGATCACGATCGACTCGGTGGCGCAGTCGATCGCGCGCCGCGCCAGCCGGGCGTCGGTCTTCGCCGTGTGCCGGCGAAGTTCGTCGATCGCGAGGCCGGGCCGCCACCGCGGCTTCACGGTCAGGCGCAGCAGCGTGTTGATCATTCGCGCGCGGAAGCTCGGCATGTCAGTGCTCGTCCTGGATTGAGTTCGATGGTCCGTCGCGGCGCGGAGCTCCGCATCGGGCGCGATACGTAACGGCGCTCATCCGGCGGACTGCGACACCAGTCGCTCGACCTGCCGGCGCTGCGTGCTGCGCAGCAGCGGGCTGAACAGCGCAACGAAGTGCCGGATGCCTTCGCGGATGTCGGCGGACTGGATGGTGCGCCGCCGATCGACGAGCTGCCGGTGCGTGAACCACTGCGTCAGCACGATCCAGGCGTTGGTGGTCAGCAGGTCCAGCTGCTCGGGTGTCGCTTCCATCCAGCCTGAAGCGACCATCGAGTCGAAGATCGCGCGCGAGCGGACACGCACCCGCTCCGCGAGGTCGCGATAGCGTTCCTTGAGGCCCGGCACGTCCCGCAGCAGCGAGTTCACGTCGCGGTAGAAGAACCGGAACTCCCACAGGTGCCCGAACACGTCGTCGAGGTAGCGGAGCACCGTGTCGAAGCTCTGCGCAGTGCCGTCGCGCGGCGCGAGGATGGCCTCGAGCTGCGTTTCGATGCGCTCGTACAGGCAGAGCACGATCTCTTCCTTGTTCGCAAAGTGGTAATAGAGATTGCCCGGGCTGATCGCCAGGCGGGTGGCGATGTGGCGTGTCGAGACTGCGTGCGCGCCGTCCGCATTGAACAAGGCCAGCGCCGCGTCGAGGATGCGGTCGCGCGTGTCGGGAGTCTCGGTGGTTGCGCGCTTCTTGCGGGGCATTTGAATCTTTGGTGGCCGGCGGGCCGGTGGTTTTGCAGTGCAAAGTATACCCGGCAGGCATTGCCATTTGACACGGGCCGCCGCCTGAGGCAACCTATGTTTAGAACATTTGTTCTAAACATTCAGCCGGTCCCCGGAGGGACACCATGGTCAAGTACGCGCGGTTCATGGCCGTTTACCTGTTCTCCCTCGCCACGCTGGCCGGCATCCTGCTGGGCGGCGCCTGGATGTGGCTCGGCTTCGTCGTGATCTACGGCATCATGATTCTCGGCGACGAGTCCCTCGGCGACTACTACGAGGAACCCGCCTACCGTCATCCGCGGCTGCTGAACTCGCTGCTTTATTTCGCGCTCCCGGCCCTGTTCGTGCTCTGCGTCGCGATGGCGTGGATGGCCGGAGCGGGCGACCTGTTCGGCCTCGGCGCCTGGGCGCAGGCGAATCTCGGCCTCGACCTGTTCGCGCGTCGCGAAGCGACCGCGCCCTGGCACTGGCTGGGCGCCATCCTCTCGGCGGGCATCACGTTCGCCGCGCTCGGCACTAATATCGGTCACGAACTCACGCACCGCACCACCGACCGAGGCGCAATGGTCGCCGGGCGCTGGCTGCTCGCCATCACGTTCGACGCCGAGTTCTCGATCGAGCACGTCTACGGGCATCACCGGCGCCTCGCCACGCCGGCGGACCCTGCGTCGGCGCGCCGCGGCGAGCACTTCTATTCCTACCTCCTGCGCTCGGTGTTCGGCCAGACCAGGAGCGCCTTCGACCTGGAGCGCAACCGCCTGCGCACCCTTGGCCACGGCACCTGGGGCCTGCACAACCGTTACCTGCGCGGCTGGCTGATGTCGGCGCTCATCGTGGCCGCCTTCGGCATGGCCGCCGGTGCGGCCGGCGTCGTGATCTTCGTGCTGTCGGCGCTTGCGGGCCGCTCGGTGCTCGAGGCCGTCAATTACTTCGAACACTATGGTCTGGTTCGCGACCCCGGCCAGCCGGTCGAGCCGCGCCATTCCTGGAATTCCAACAAGCGCCTGAGCAACGTCATGTTGTTCAACCTCGCCCGCCACTCGCATCACCATGCCGAAGGCGATGCGCAGTTCTGGCAGCTGCGCGCCTATCGCGATGCGCCGACGCTCCCGTACGGCTATCTCACCTGCATGCTGCTCGTGTTCCTGCTGCCGGGCTGGTATCGCAACCGCATGACGCCCTTGCTGCTCGAATGGGACCGCCACTTTGCAACCACCAGCGAGCGCCGCCTTGCCGACGAGGCAAACCGGTCGAGTGGCGTGCCCGCGCTGCAACTGGCCGCACAGGGGCACTGAGCGTGCTGGGTAACCTCTTCAAACGTCGCGAACCGGAAGCGGCGAAGGTGGCCGTCGAGCCGTTCGGCTGGGAGTTCGACGTCGCGCCGGGGCAGACCATCCTGCAGGCCGCGCTGGCGCAAGGTCTGCCGTGGCCTTCGCGCTGCCGGGTCGGCAGCTGCACGACCTGCCGCTGCCGCCTGCTCGAGGGCGACGTCCGCGCGCTGACCGACACGTCCTACGTGCTTTCGCGCGAGCAACTGGACCAGCGCTACGTGCTGGCCTGCCAGTCGCAACCGAAGGGCCGGGTGCGAGTGCATCTGGACCGCATGAAGACTACGCTCGCGGCGGATGTCTCCAGCCAACCTGCCACTGCTGTCGACTGAACCGCATCGGCTCGACCTGCCCGACGCCGACGTCCGGCTCTGGCGTGCCGCATTCGAGCCCGCCGCGGCCGATGACCTGCTGGCTGCGCTGCGCTCGCTGATCGACTGGCAACAGGAAGAGATCCTGATCTTCGGTGAACGCAAGCGCGTGCCGCGCCTCGTTGCGTGGCACGGTGATTCCGGGACCGCGTACACGTACTCCGGCACGGCGCACGAACCGCTGCCCTGGATGCCCGAGTTGCTGCGAGTCCGCCAGCGTGTCGAGGAACTCACCGGGTACCGCTACAACAGCGTGCTGCTGAACCTGTACCGCGACGGCCGCGACGGCATGGGCTGGCACGCGGACGACGAGCCGGAACTCGGTCGCGAGCCTGCCATCGCCTCGGTTTCGCTCGGGGCCACGCGGCGCTTCAAGTTGCGCGACCGCCGCTCCCGCGTTGCAGCAACCACGCTCGATCTCGCACATGGCGACCTGTTGCTGATGGCCGGCGCGACACAACACCACTACGTGCACGCGGTGCCAAAGACCGCGAGGCCCGTCGGTGAGCGCGTCAATCTCACCTTTCGCCGGGTGCGAACGACTGCGTAGAATCCGCGACTCTGGCGCAAGCCTTGGGTGCCGCAGGAAAACCATGACTCGAACAGGAATCGTGCTGGCCGCGGTGCTGACCGCGGCAGTCCTCGCTGGTTGTGCCCAGAAGACCCCACCCGCACCCGGTACCGCTACGGCTGCCAGTGCCGGCGACTTCCAGAAGCAGTTGCAGGAAAGGCTGCTCGACGCCAGGCCCGGCGACGTGATCGAGATTCCCGAGGGGCGCTACGCGCTCGATCGCAGCCTGAGCCTCACCGTCGACGGCGTGACCATCCGCGGCGCCGGGCGCGACAAGACGGTTCTTTCATTCAAGGACCAGGTCGCCGGCGCCGAGGGCCTGCTCGTCACGGCGAACGACTTCACCCTGGAGAACCTCGCGATCGAGGACACCAGGGGCGACGCGATCAAGATCAACGAAGGCCGCAACATCACGCTGCGCGGCATCCGCACGGAATGGACCGGCGGGCCGAACGTCGACAACGGCGCTTACGGCATCTACCCGGTGCAGACGGAGAACGTGCTGATCGACGACTGCGTGGCGATCGGCGCTTCGGACGCAGGCATCTACGTCGGGCAGTCGCGCAACATCATCGTGCGCAACAGCCGCGCCGAGTACAACGTCGCCGGCATCGAGATCGAGAACTCGATCGGCGCCGACGTCTACGACAACGTCGCGACCAACAATGCGGGCGGCATCCTCGTCTTCAACATGCCTAACCTGCCGCAGCCAGGGCACACCACGCGCGTGTTCCGCAACAAGGTGATCGCGAACAACCACGAGAACTTCGCCAGGAAGGGCGCCGCCGTGGCGAGCGTGCCGTCGGGCAGCGGCGTCATCGTCAACTCGAACGACAACGTCGAGATTTTCGACAACGAGATCGTCGACAACGCGACGTCGGGCGTGATCATCAGCAGCTACTTCTCGACCGGCTACTACACGACCGAAGGCGTGCAGGCGAAGTTCGATCCGTATCCGGAAGGCATCTACATCTACGGCAACACGTTCCGCGGCGGCGGTGACTCGCCGGGCAACATGGAGCTGAAGGCGCTCAAGCTCGCGATGTTCGGCCTCAACGGCCGGCTGCCCGAAGTGCTGTGGGACGGGTACGTCGCGAAGGAACGGCTGGTGAACGGCAAGCTGCCGCCCGGACTCGGCATCTGCGTCGACAACGGCGACATCGGCATCGTCAATGTCGACGGGCCGAACAAGTACAGGAACCCGAGCACGGATCCCGCGCCGTACCGTTGCCAGCTGGCCAAGCTGCCCGCGGTCACTCTGACCAGCAACACGCCGGTGCCGGCACCGCCACCCGGGGCCTGAGGGCTTCACCATCGTGGGATCCGTCACCAGGGGCGACCGTGCGGCGGCGCACGGCGCGCTGATCGCAGCTGCACTGATCGGCGCACTGCCCGCGTTGAGCGGATGCGGCCGGCAGGCCACGCCTGTCGCATTCCACGCCGAGGGCTACCCCACGAAGCTCAGCGAGTGGAATGTCGTGCTCGCGCGCAAGGACCGCCTCGTGTTGAACGACGGCGTCGTGCCGTACGATCTCAATACGCCGCTCTTCACCGATTACGCGCACAAGCTGCGCACGGTCTGGATGCCGAAGGGCGCGGCCGCGACGTATTCGGCAACGGACACGTTCGAGTTTCCCGTGGGTACCGTGATCTCGAAGACGTTCTATTACCCGCGCGTTGCAGGTACCCGTGGCGCAAGCGCCGTCCGCCGCACCGACGACCAGTCCAAGGACTTCGCGGGAGAAGGCCTCGACCTCGGCGCCGTGCGATTGATCGAGACCCGGCTGCTCGTGCGCCGTGAATCCGGTTGGGTGGCGATGCCCTACGTGTGGAACCCGGAGCAGACCGATGCCGAACTCGCCCGCGCGGGTGACGCGATTCCCATGGAACTCGTCGGCGACGACAGCGGGCGCCATGCATTCACTTACGTGGTGCCGAACGCGAACCAGTGCGCGGGTTGTCATGCCCCTGACAACACGACGCGCAAGCTGCAGCCGATCGGACCCAAGGCGCGGCACTTGAATCGCGAGTACCCGTACGCGTCGGGCACCGTGAACCAGATCGCGCACCTGCAGCGGGTCGGTTACCTGGGTGACGTGCCGTCGGTGGCGGAGTGGCCGCGCAACGCGGACTGGCGCGACCAGCACGCGCCGCTCACTGACCGCGCCCGCGCCTATCTCGACATCAACTGCGGTCATTGCCACAACGCACGCGGCCCGGCCGACACGTCGGGCCTGTGGCTCGACGCCGAAACCAATGACCCGATGCGTCTCGGCCTGTGCAAGCCGCCGGTTGCCGCAGGGCAGGGCACCGGCGACTTCAGTTTCGACGTCGTGCCGGGACAGCCGGAGCGCTCGATTCTCGTGTACCGCATGCAGTCCACGGATCCGGGCGCGATGATGCCGGAACTCGGCCGCGGCACCGCGCACGCGGCGGGCGTGGATCTGGTGTCGCAGTGGATCCGGGAGTGGCCCGGCCAGTGCGACCTGCAGTCGCGTTGAGTGGACATCGGTGACACGGCGGCCCGGATGCAAGGGCCCGAACCCTGGGGAGTGACGAATGCAGCAGCGTAGATTGAAACTGGCGAAGGCGATTGCCGCCGCGCTGGCCGGGAACGTCATCGTCATGTGGACGCCGCAGCCGGCACGCGCACAGCAGGTGACGGCCGCCGCCTCGGGACTCGAGGAGGTCGTCGTCACGGCGCAGCGTCGCGAGCAGGTGCTGCAGGAAGTGCCGATCACGATCCAGGTCGTGGGCAACGAGCTGCTTGACGACATCGCGGCGCAGGACATGGGCGACCTCAACGGTTTCGTGCCCGGCCTCGTCGTCTCGAGCGACAGCCCCACACAACCGAAATACCAGATCCGCGGCATCCAGACCGGCGACTTCGGCGTCGGCACGGACTCCGCGGTCGGTGTCTACGTCGACGGCGTCTACAGTTCGCGCAGCGGGTCATCGCTGCTGGCATTCAATGACATCGAGCGCATCGAGGTCCTCAAGGGACCACAAGGGACGCTTTTCGGCCGCAACAGCGCGGCCGGCGCGATCTCGATCATCACGCGCAAGCCGGTCGACGAATTCGACGCCTTCCTGCGAGTGCGAGTCGGTGAGTACAACAAGCAGCGCGTGGATGGCATGGTCAACGTGCCGATCGCCGACAACCTGGCGCTGCGCGTGAATGGCGTCTGGAACCAGAGTGATGGCTGGGTCGAGGATGCGGCCACGGGCAAGGACCTGTGGCCCGAGGACAACTGGGCGACGCGGGTGGCGGCCAGGTGGGACATCACCGACTCGACGTCGGCCACGCTGTCGTGGGACCACGACGAGATCGACCAGCTCGCCCGGCCCGCGATCGGCCTGATCGCGCTGGGCCCCGACGACCAGCGCGCGCCGTACCCGGCGGATCCGGACAGTTACCTCGATCCGATCAAGGCCAGGGTCTACAACGACGTGGTCGGCAACGAGGAATCGCGCAAGCTCGACGGCGTGACCCTGTTCATCGATCACGCGTTCGGCTGGGCCGACCTCCGCTCGACCACGGCATACCGCACGTTCGAGACGGTGAATCGGGAGGACGAGGACGGCACCAATCGCATCCCGTTGTACTTCGATACGGCGAACGTCGAGGACAACGAGAGCTGGTACCAGGAGTTCAAGTTCTCCGGGCAGACGGGCAGCTTCGACTGGGTTGCCGGTGTCAGCTACTACTCCGAGGACGCGACGCAGTCGAGCGACACCCACGCCTACACGGACAGTATCGACACGCTGCTGCTGAACCTGGGTCTCGCGGGAACGCCCGACGGCACGCTCTTCGGCTTCACCAGCGACGTGCTGGCCGCCAACGAGATTCCGGCCACCATGCGCGGCTTCGGCTGGCGCGAAGTCATGTACAACGAGGGCAGCTTCACGGCCACCGCGGCGTTCGGCGACGTGATCTGGCACGCGACTGACCGCCTGAACGTCACGTTCGGCCTGCGCTACACACACGACGAGAAAGAATTCAGCTGGTTGAACGGACCGCGCGAGGCGCCGGAACTGGATGCCACGGTCGCGGCGCTGGAAGCCTTCGGGTTCTTCTCGGAGTTTCCGATCCCGCCGCAGGCCTATTTCTTCGACGTGGTGTTCGACCTGAGCGCGCTCGGGCTCGAGGGCCAGAAGGTCAAGCTCGACGACTCCTGGGACGACATCAGCCCGCGCTTCGTCGTGGACTACAAGGTGACGCCGGACGTCATGGTGTTCGGCTCGCTGGCCAAGGGGTACAAGGCGGGCGGCTACAACAGCGTCGAGGTCGGGTCGCAATTCGACAACGAGGACGTCTGGAACCTCGAAGGCGGTGTAAAGAGCCTGTTCGCGGACCTCGGGCTGGTCCTGAATGCGTCGGCCTTCTACTACGTCTATGACAACAAGCAGGCGATTTCACTCGTCACCGGCGTCAACGGTTCCGGCATCCCGCAGTACGTCGTCGATTCGAGCGACGAGGAAGCGTTTGGCCTGGAAGCGGAGGCCCGCTGGCAGCCCATCGATGCACTCACGTTTACCGCGAACCTTGCACTGATCGACGCGACCTACAAGAGCAAGTTCGTTGGCGACGGCGACGATCGCCGCGACCTGTCCGGCCAACCGACCGGCGAGCCGTATGCCTCGATGGCCCTCGGCGCCAGTTACGTCTGGAACCTGAGCCAGTACGGCCTGCTCGACGCATCCGCCGTGTACGCCTACCGTGGCGAATCGCGGTGCAACGCGGATTCGGAATTCCAGGGCACCTGCCAGGTGAGCCCGAACTTCACGGTCGGCGGGCCGACGAACCGCACCGACCTGCGGCTCGCCTGGTCGAGCGCCGGTGACCGCTGGGGCGTCGCGGCATTTCTCACCAACGCGTTCGATGACCGCTACGTGACCGGCGTGAACAACCTCACGACCAACACCTTCGGCACGCCGTTCGCGTCAATCTCCGAGCCGCGCATGTGGGGCCTCGAGTTCCGCTACACGTATTGAAGCGCAGCACGGGTGGGCCTCTGCCGCCGCAGACTCCGTGTGTCTTGCCGCGCTCCGGGTCTCCCGCGCATCGTGAATCGCGCGGAGGAACCGCACGATTCACGGCGAGCCTTGCTCGAACGGGCGCGAGGCGATGGTGCCAGCGGCTGGTCGGAAGGCGCGATGCCGCCTCGCGCCTGCGTTCGAACTGCGGCGTCCGACACGGAGCGCGGCAAGACACACGGAGCCTGCAGCGACGAGCCCACCCCTGCCTTCTCCCACTGACGCGGCAGAGGGAGAGTCGGAATCCCGGCAAAGCCGGGAGGCGCTGCTCTTTTGGCTCTGTCAGCGAAACGTGTTGGCTCCTGCCGCAAGTTCCAGTAGAAAGCAGTCATTCGCCGATGTCGCAATCCGGCCAGGAGCGGACGGTCGCATGAAGTCCGGAATCATCGGAAAGTCCAAAATAAGTTGTCGGGGAGTGCGGCCCGCCTTTACATTCATGTAGCGGAGACGACCACTAGCATCGTCAGTCGACGTGCAACATAAAGCGGAACGTGATTAGGAGCGAATGATGACGCGCCCCCTCTGCTCAGCCATGTTCTTGGCATGTCTGACCACAGCAACATTTTCGAGCGCCCACGCCGATGCCGGTTGGACTGACCTGGGTCCTGTGCTCGAACTGACACCCGGTATCTCGGGCCGCTATGTCGTCAAGATTGGCGTGACGCAAAACCAAAGCGGGTGCCGAGACAAGCAGACTTTCTATCAGGACTACAGCGACAGGGGCGCGGACAAGATGTACCTCACCCTTCTTGAAGCGATCAGCTCCGGGAAAAAGGTGCGCGTGTACGTTACTGGCGGATGCGAGCTGAACGGACACTCACAGATTTCTTCCGTCACAATCGTATTGTAGAAAGCCAATTTACCGCCGCATCGACTGCCTGCTTTGGGTCTATTCTGTTGAAAAACTCGGTTTCCCGCTGCGAGCACGTTTTCGTATACCGGGCATCGAGATCGATAATTGCGGGCAGGCTTTCGCGGAGGCAAACCGAGAGGACTTACGCGAGGCGATTGCCGTTGAGCGGTAGGCCCTCGGCACTTCGCGAGCCGGTCGCGCCATATCGCCCGAGATTTTTCGCCCCTGCGTGGAAACGGAGTTTTTCAACAGAATAGGTCGTTTGTTCGCCTACGATGTCCGCTTTCGGGAACGCGAGCCGGGGCGTTGCGAGCGGCGGCGGGATTACGGACACTCCCGCACAGGAACAACCGGCCACAAGTCGCCATTCGAGAAACAATGACTAGGGCGTCTCCAGCACGAGCTCGGCGCGGAATGGCACTTGCCGCGTGCGTGGTTCTGGCTGCCTGCAACTCCGACTCCGGAGGGCTCGGCCCTTGGCAGGAAGAAGTGCAGATCAGTGACGGGCGGGTGATTCTGGTGGAGCGCTTCGAGGACAGTACCGTGCGCAAACCGATCGGCGACGCCGGCGGGGCATTTCTGGACGAGACCACGCTCAGGGTCGTGGCGCCCGCTGAGCTTGCGACGACGTTGCCGGTGCTTACTACGCGCTATCGGCCGCTCATTCTCGACTTCGATCCCAAGATCGGCACCTGGTTCGTGATCGCGTTCGACGAGCGGGTGTGCGAGGACAGAATCAGAAAACGAGAACGGGGCGAGATGGACCCCACGGGGCGAATCAACCTGCGACCGAACTTCGAGTATCGGCTGCAGCAGGGGGCGTGGGTGGAGGTGCCGGTGGCTTCTGAACGCATCGGACTGCCGGTGAACCTTCTGATTCAGCGCATGACCGTCGAACAGCGAATGAAGGAACGCCAGCCTGTTCGCCTCGAGGAGAAGCGCCGGCTGGATTCCGACCTTGGCTTGCCCCATGAGTATCGAAGAATCGTCGCCTCAGTTGGCTGCGGTTGAACCTGTGGCGACCGACCGGAATGGGTCGGTTTTCCCCGTACCGTGTCCGCTTTAGGGAACGGGGCTCGGGGCGTTGCGACAGTCCGCGGGATTGCGGACACTGACGGACAAGGACAACCGGCCCGCAACCTCCATAGCCGGCCGTGGTGCAGTTAACTGATCTGAATCACGGCCACCGGCTTAACAACTGTCGGTCCAAACATAGTTAGGCTGCTATATGCCGTCATCCAACGCTCAAGAATGGAATCCAGCGCAGTACGGCAAGAATGCCAGGTTTGTCTCTGATCTCGGTGTGCGTGTCGTTGAGTTGCTTTCGCCGAAATCCGGCGAACGAATCCTTGATCTCGGGTGCGGGGACGGGGCTCTCACCATCAAGCTGGTCGCAGTAGGCTGCACGGTGGTTGGCGTTGATTCAAGCGCTGAAATGGTAAGCGCGGCCAAGTTGCTAGGGCTGGATGCCCACGTCGTGGATGGGCAATCACTCCAGTTCGCCAGCGAATTTGATGCGGTGTTTTCCAACGCCGCTTTGCACTGGATGAAAAATCCAGAAGGCGTCATTTCTGGCGTATGGCATGCGCTGAAACCCGGAGGGCGCTTTGTCGGCGAATTCGGCGGTTACGGCAACGTTGCCGCCATCGTCACGGCTCTCGACTCGGCGCTTGCCTCAAGAGGGATCGTGGTCGCCAGTCCCTGGTTTTTCCCTCGCCCCAAGCAATACAGTGAGCTTCTCGAGGCAAGCGGCTTTGAAGTAAAAACCATGGACCTCATCCCTCGTCCAACGTTACTGCCAGGGGATGTAGGCGGATGGCTGGAGACATTTGCACAACCCTACATCTCGGCCCTGCCAGTAGGCGATGGAGAGCGGTTTGTCTCCGAGGTCGTCGAGGCACTGCGCGATGTGCTCTGTGATGGAGGTGGCAATTGGCAAGCGGATTATGTGCGCCTACGCTTCTTTGCCACAAAACCAGACACTGCAGCCTGACAAGGCCATGAACTCGGACATGCAAGAGCGACGCGTCGCCCTGCTCTTGCACACCGGACATGGTGACCGATCGGCATTCAGGAAAGTTCGGCACATGGATGACGCAAGCATCATCAGCGAGTTGAAGAGTCTCGGGCCAAAGAGCCAGGAGATACTCTCGCGTGCTGGCATCACATCCGTTGCCCAACTTAGAGATCTCGGCTCAGTTGAGGCATACGTGCGCGCCAAGGGTGCGAACCCCGGGGTGAGCCTTAACCTTCTGTGGGCTCTTGAATCAGCCCTGTCCGGTGAACCCTGGCAGAAGGTTGCGCGTATCCATCGCACCAGCCTATTGCTCGCCGTCGAGGAGCGTGAGAAGAACGCCCAGCCCTAACGGCATATTCACTTTCCCTAATTGGCAACCTAATAGGCTGATGGATGATGTAGTCCGATCAGCACCTGCAAGGGACTCGGTCGGCTTATCACGCACCAACGCACTCTAATGCGGGGAATTGTTGCCACCGAGCAACGGCTAACTAGCGCGGCCCAATAGTAGATCGGGTGTCTACTTGTATCTGTCTAACGTCGATGCCCAGGAGGTGGAGTATGAAACGTATGAACATCGGCTACATTTTCGTGGCAGCAGCGTTGTTGACAGCGCCTGTTAGCTACGCGAGCGAGGATTTCTACGGAACAATCGAGAGCCGGCCGAAAGGCAATGCTGGCATCTGGGTCGTCGGTGGGCGCAACCTGGATGTAACGGATCGGACGCGGTTCGTAGAAGACTATGGGCCTCTTTCCGTCGGAGCCTGTGTCGAAGTCGAAATTGACGGAAGAGTTGTAAAGAAAATCGCGAGTGAAGAAAAACAGAAATGTGCGAAGTAGTGGTATAAGGCCCGACCCAAACAACCGGTTCCACGCGACCGGCTGCGCCGGCGCATAAACCAGCCCGTTGAGCGTCTGCTCTATGGCGCGACGAACTTCTGTTGTGGGTCGATTCTCACGGTACAACGGCTGCAATTCGGGAACAGGATGCTGGTCGTTGCCCGCGGCCACGGGATAGCCGACACTCGTGTACGCGCAGAGTCGGCCAAGGAGCAGCCATTGATCATGGGTGTCATAAGCGGCCGTGTGGCGTCAAAGTCGAAGCGGGCTCGCCGCCGGCAAGCGAATCTCTACCCTGAGGCCTCGACCCCGCGCGCCGCGGGTGTATCGCACCGTGCCATGATGCAACGCCACGATGCGGGCGACGATCGACAGGCCCAGCCCGCTGCCGTCGGCGCGAGCGTCGGCCGCTCGATGGAAACGCTGTCCGAGCCGCTCCAGGTCCGCGTCGGCCACGCCCGATCCCGAATCCTCCACGGCCACGACCATGCCGTGCGCGTCCGTGGTCAGCGCGACAATCACGTCCGTGCCCGATCCTCCGTGCCGGATGGCGTTGTCGACGACGTTGCGCAGGACCGCCTCCAGGAGTGCCGCGTCCCCGCTCACGACGATTGGCCCGCGCGCTTCCAGGGCCAGGGTGATCGCTTCGCGCATCGCCGCCGGCGCCAGCTCCGCGAGCAGTCGCTCGGCCACCTGCTGCAGGTCGCAGCGCACGCTGCTCGACTCGACATCCGCCTCATCCGCGCGCGCGAGCAACAGCAACTGGTCCATGAGACGACCTGCCCGATCGCAGGCCTCGATTACGTGCTGCAGCGCGGTCGTTCGCTGCGCCGGATCGGCCGTCGCACGCGCGACTTCCGCTTGGGCGCGAATGGCCGCGATTGGCGTGCGCAGCTCGTGCGCCGCATGCGAAGTGAAACGCCGCTCCGATTCGAGGGAGTCCTTGATGCGCGCAAACAGCTGGTCGAGCCGCTCGACGAGGGGCGCGACTTCCGCGGGCATGTCACGCGCCACGATCCGGTCGAGGTCCTGAGGGCCGCGACGAGCGAGTTCCTCGCCGAGCTGGTGCAACGGACGCATCCCACGACCGACCACCCACCAGATGACGAGTCCGAGCAGCGGCAGCGCGACGATGAGTGGGAGCAGCGCATTAAAGGCGATGCCGCGGGCAATTCGGTCTCGCGTCGCATGGTCCTCCGCCACCTGCACCAGCACCTCGCGCTCGCCGTCCCAGGCGCTGAACACCCGCCAGTGAGTGCCTGCCAGCGTGGCGTCGCTGAAGCCCTTCTCACCCCGGGACAGTCGCTCCGCCGGAGCATTGGCGGACCGCAGCACCAGCCGCTCCCCACGCTGCCAGACCTGGAAAGCGACGACAGTCGAGTACCGCGATTCTCCCTCGCCCTCATCGAGGTCGATTTCATCGATGTCGTGACCTGACTGCGCGACGAGCAGGCGCGCGGCCTGCTCGAGGTGCGCATCGAGCAGTGCGTCGATCTCCCGCTGTGCGTCATGGTACGTGAGGAACGCGACGACGGACCACGCTGCGACGACGGCCAGCAGGAGCAGGCCGAGCAGGCGGCGGCGCATCGAGTGACTCGCGCGGTCAGTCATCGTCGCGGGGCATCATGTAACCGACGCCGCGTACCGTGCGGATAAGTTCGGGCGCCAGCTTGCGGCGCAGGTGATGCACGTGAACTTCGATCGCGTTGCTGTCGAGCGCGCGATCCCACTCGTACAGCTTGGCTTCCATCTGGCTCCGGGTCAGCACGCGTCCCGCCTGCAGCGCGAGTTCCAGCAGCACCGCGAACTCGCGCGGCTGCAGCTCCACGGACCGGCCCGCGAAGACCACAGCGCGCGCGGCCGGATCGATTCGCAGCTTCCCCACCTCGATCTGTCCGCTGGAGGCGCCCTGCGAGCGGCGCACCAGCGCCCGCAGGCGCGCCGCGAGTTCCGCGATCGCGACCGGCTTCACGACATAGTCGTCGGCGCCGCCGTCGAGACCCCGCACGCGATCGTCGAGCGCATCCCGGGCGGTGACGACGATCACCGGCGTCTTGTCGCCACGTGCGCGAATCGTTCGCAGCAGTTCGAGGCCGGCGAGGCGCGGCAAACCCAGGTCGAGCACGACGGCGGAGAATGCCTCGCCGCGCAATGCGGCCTCGGCTGCCGCGCCGTCTCGCAGCCAGTCGACGGCGAAACCCAGGCCACGCAATCCCACCTGCATGGCGTCGCCCAGCAATGCATCGTCTTCGACGACCAGGATGCGCATCAGTCAATCGTCGCCGTTCTCCTCGTTCTCCACCAGTGCGTCTTGTTCCTGATCCGACGCTGCTCCCGCTCCTGGCGGCAATGACCCGGCCGACAGCAGCGACCAGCCCCACAATCCGAGAACCGCAGCCGCCATCGCGATGCCCACCGCTGGGGCAGAGCCCGGAATCGACGCGGATCCAGCGCCTTGCTTGTAGCCGGTGAGCATGGCTTTCGCGAGGTTTTCGCGATGCGCGATGCTGCTGAAGACGACGCCGAATACGTGCAGGCCCACGACGATCAGCCATGCATTGGCCAGGGCTCCGTGAATTCCTCCATGCCCTCGCCGCCGATGTCGTTGAAGTTGAGGTAGCCGCTCATGCCGGTCGCGGTGCCGAGCAGCAGGATGGCATAGACGGCCCAGCTGCCGGCGGGGTTGTGGCCAGCGTACTGGCCCGGACGTCCGGCGAGCGCGTCGCGCAGGTAGCGCAGCGCCGCCGCCGGGCCATACAGGAAAGTCGAGAAGCGCGCGTAGCGCGATCCGACCAGGCCCCAGAAGATTCGAAAGGCGATGAGGCCCAGCACAGTGTAACCGAGCGTGACGTGGACGTTTCGCAGCCGCTCGGACTCGGAGAGCGCATACGCGCCGGCAAACGACGCCGCCAACGACCAGTGGAAGATCCTGACGGGCAGGTCCCAGACCTTAGTCTTCGCGCTTGTGTTCATGATGTGCCTCACCTGGAATGCGCATGGAGTGTTCGTTGAAGTCGCCGCGCTCGGCGCCGGGGTGGCAGGCAGAGCAGTTGGCCGCGCTTTTCACCGCTGGCGATGACCAGGCCTTCGCGGACACCTCGTCGTGCTCCCTTCGGAACCAACTGCTGGTCGTAATGCGTGGCAACGCCCGGGAGTTGTCGCCGGCCTTCGTCGCCGGAGGCCTGATCCTCAAGTGACTCGCGACTGCCGCGAGTACCTGCGGATCCAGGCTCGCGTCGACGCCGTAGTGACGGTCGAGACTGCCGAGCACCTTCGACCAGTCGGCGGCCTGCATCAGGTTGCCGGGATACGCGACGTGGCACACACCGCACTCCTCGCCGAACACGGCGGCAGGACTGCTGGTGGCGGCAACGGCCTCGCACACCAGGCAGTAGGCGAGAAACAGGGTCGCACCGGACCAGACGAACCAGTCGACCAGACGAATGCCTGCACGATTGCGCTCGCTCATTCCGCACCACCGAGCGAGATCAGGTACGCCAGCACATCGGCCTTTTCCACCGCCGTGCACTCACGGCCGACCGTATCGTTGCAGTTGCGCTTGAACCACTTGTCGGCCTTGGCACGATCCTGAAAACGCGCCGGATTGACGGACGGGGCAAGCGGCTGGATCGCTTTGCCCGTCACGGCGTGACTGCCGCCGCGCCGGGGATCTGGCGTGTGGCACGATGCACAGCTCCAGTCCTTGTGCCGCTGGTGAAAAAAGCGGTCGCCTGCCGAAGTAGAAGCGCCTGCGTAGGGGCGCGAAGCCGCGGCTGCCTCGCCGACATATGACCGCAACATGCTCGCTGGGGTCTCGGCGTGGACCGCGCCCGACAGGAACAGTGCGGCGATCGTGGACAGGGTGATGCGCATGACGACTTCCTCGTGAATCTTGACGAGGACGCAGACTAATGAGCGGTGCTTAACGGCCCATTAACTCGGGCGGCGGGCAAGCATGGAAGCCAACGCAGACCATGCTCACCTCGCGACCGTAGAGCGAAGTGACGATGAGACATTGCCTCGGCGGAACCGTGCGCCACGAACTCGTCGGCCCTGACTGGCGCGACCTAAGCTCAAACGCTGAATGTCCGATTTGCGAGGCCCCGGTAGACCGCAACGGGTCGATTTTCCCCGTTGAAGGGCGGCTTTCGGTGCCGGTTCGGGGTTGCTGGCCAGGGGACCGGGGAGCGGACGATCGGGCACGGGTAGAATCGGCCAGGAACGGCCCCTCGCAACGGCATCATTCCCCGGAACGGACGGATGAAACTACCGACCGTGCCCGTGGCGTCTGCCGAGTAGTCTCGAACAGTATCCAGCCCAACTCGCAGGCCGCGGCGTGACCAAACCAGTTCCGACGAGCCTCTTCGGGACCGCTCTTGGCGCAGTCGCGGGTTTGCTATGTGCGGCGACCATCGCGTTCGGACAGGCTGGTCCGGCGCGAGCGGCCGAGACGGTGACGGTCGACAACTTCGTCCGCGCCGAGACCGACGCCACGATGGGGCGCTATGTCGCACAAGGGGCCTTCGGCAAGTTCCTGCACGTTCGCGGCATGACGCCGATCGACAAGCAGGATGTCATCCGCATGAATCGCGACACGCTGTATTCGTTCGGCGTGTTCGACCTGACGACGCCCGTAACAATCGTCAAGCCAGACCCGGGCAAGCGGTTCCAGTCGATGATGATGATCAGCGAGGATCACTCGATCCTGCCGGTCGAGCATGGCGCGGGCGAGTTCACGCTGACCCGGCAGCAGGTCGGTACGCGTTACGTCTTGGTGCTGTTCCGCACCTTCGCCGACCCGAACGATCCTGCCGACATGCAGGCGGCGCACATGCTGCAGGACCGCATCCAGGTCCGGCAAGTTGATTCAGGCAAGTTCGAGGTGCCGGACTGGGACCCGGCATCCCTTGGAACGGTTCGTGACGCACTCAACGTCCTGGCCGCGACCAAGACAGACATGTCGGGAATGTTCGGCGAGAAGTCGAAACTCAACCCGATCGATCACCTGCTGGGCGCGGCCTCCGGCTGGGGCGGCAATCCGAAGGAGGCGGCCGTCTATCAGAGTGGCATGCCGAAGCTCAACGATGGCACGACGCCGTACGTCCTTACAGTGCGTGACGTTCCGGTGGATGGCTTCTGGTCGGTCACCGTCTATAACGCCAAAGGCTACATGGAGCCGAATCCGCAGAGCGCCTATTCGGTCAGTAACGTCACGGCCAGGCGCAATGCGGATGGCAGCGTAACGATCCACTTCGGCGGAGATCCCGGCAGCGCGAACTACCTGCCGATCGTCCCAGGCTGGAGCTATGTCGCGCGGATGTACCGGCCGCGAAGGGCAGTCGTCGACGGGACGTGGAAGTTTCCGGAGGCGCAGCCCGCAAAGTGAAGGCGAAGCTCGTGTGCCGGGCCGAAGGCCCAGGGCTACGACCGCGCGCATTGAATGGAAGAGTGTCGTTGAACACCGCCATCGAGCGGAAACCAGAGTGAGTAATCCAATGACGATCATGAAGACAATGAAAGCTGCGGTGCTGATGGCCAGCGCTGTGCTGTTGGCGGCACCCGCGCTGCTGGCCTCCGCCGGGGAGGCCGCCGCTACGGGACCTGCAGTCCTGCACGACGGGGACAAAGCCAAGATCATGCGGTTCGATAACATGCACCAGGTACGGTTCATTGAGCTGTTCTTCGCCGTTCGGGATCCGAAGACGGGGAAGCTGGTCGCGCCCTGCTTTAATACCATGTACTCGACCAAGGCCATGCCTGCGTCAAAGGACACTTCTCCGCAGGCATTGGTCGAAGGCCTCGACCTGGAGAAGATGGCGAAGGAATACGGTGTCGCCAAGGTGATGCTGAACGGCCCCAAGATCTGGATGCCGGACTGGGTTGAAGTCGCTGTCGGCAATGAAAGGGACTTCAACGGGATGCGCGCCGGCTGGGTAGCCCAGCTCAACCTGCCCGAATCTGGCGATATCGAGGGAGCGCCCTACGAGCCTATGCAGATCGCGCGGACCAGCAAGTGGGGATGGACCAAGGGCACCAAGGTGGCGCTCTTGGACGATGCAGCGGGCAACACCTGGATCCTGAAGGGGTTCCAGCTGGGGCTGCGTCCGACACAGACCTGGGAGGAATTCCTCGCCAAGGGGGCAGCCAACTACAAGAAGCTTCCCGCAGGCTGGAAGCTCCGGGTCATGACGCTGGACCAGGATGTGATTGAAATTCCGGATAACAACCTCGCCACGATCATGACGGACGAGCTTTTTCACGTGTGGGACAAGACTGGGCCGGGCATGACCAACTACAGACCGTAGGCATTCGGCTGCAAGTCAGCGGGCCTCCATTCAGTGTGGCCCGATCTGTGCCGGTTGGGCCTGCAACCGCCCTTTCTGTGACGACGACGGTCTGCTCCGGGTCGTTCCTGCGCGTACGACGTCCGCTATCGGGCGCAGGTCCGGGGTCGCTGACCGATGCCAATGGAAAGCCGACCTTCGCGTAGGCCTAAGATCGGCCAGGAGCAGACGGATCGTTTCGAGAACTTTAAGGGTTGTATGCCTGCTATCCGATAGCGTCATCGCGTAACGCCGTGGCCTGCTTTCAGTCAGAACTTATGAAGCGCTTGTGCATTGCTTTCCTACTCTTGTCGCCTGCTCTGTCGCGGGCAGGCTCGATCCTGTGCCCGGCCGTTGATTCCATCGGAGGCACTTACCAAACAGACGTGGACGTGGGATACGAGCCAAATCGTCTGCAGATTCTCGCGCTTAGCCAGTCAAGCAAAGCGTGGACATTGGCACTGACCTCGCGTTGGGCACCGCGCCCGCACGACAATGGTGATAAAGGCGCTGTCGGGGAGTTCGAAGGCGAACTCCGCGTACCCAATCCATGGTCTTGTGTAGCGATCTTCTCGGTTGAGGAGAAGTCGAAGGACGACGCTGACTCGTTCGGTCCGGTGTGTCACTTGGTCCTTCGGTTTGTTGGGCTTGACCGCATCTTTGTCGAGCAGCTTGGCCGTTGCGACTACTTTCACGGCCACTTGGCAATTCCAGCGGGCATCTACAAGAAAGTGAACGCAGCGTGAACGTGTAACAACTCGCTGGCGCGGATGCTCATGAAGATGTGCGCATACCTCGCACAACGATTGATCGATGTGAGGCCAACGGCCGCTCAGGGTCGCGAATCCCCGTTGGCCGTCGGCTTTCGGCGGGCGGCATGCATCAGATCGAGCTCCATCAACACGATCTGGTGACAGTGCCACAGGAATTGCCGGTTGCGAATCATCGGCAGACGATCATGCGATGTGATCGCGTCGAAGTTGCATGCGCCGTGCGAGTTCCCGGGCTTTGACGGGAATTCGTTCAGGCGCGGTCGATCAGGCGTTCGTTCCGGATCTTCCCCGGGCGAGCGTGTCTGCCTTTCCGCTCGCACGGGGAAGATCCGGAACGAACGCCCTCACCGACCGTCCGCTCGGGACGACGTCGGCAAGGTAACCAACACGAATTGGTGACAGCGCCTACTTCTTTGCTGCAGCTGTCGCTGCAGCGGCTCGATCTTGCTTCGCTCGCTCGATGACATACGCCTGGATGTCGGCGACGTCCTGCTCGCTCACCAGGTCGCCCATGCGCGGCATGCCGGCGGTGTGGATCACGCCGTCGTAGACAATCTGCTTGAAGATCGAGTGCTTCTCGGCGCTGAGCCGGCGCAGGTCCGGCACCACGCCACCCGACACGACCAGCGCGCCGTGGCACACCATGCAGCTGGCCGCGTACTTGTACTTGCCGTTTTCGACCTGCGCTGCCGTAGCAGTGCTCGCCGGCGGTTCGGGGATGTCGAGGTTGCGTTCGGCGATCTTCGGCAGCGGCGCTTTCCCGCCGAGCTTGAAGGCGAGGATGTGACCTTCGTTGAGGTACTTGCCTGACGCCATCGTGCGCGGATCACCGCCGGTGACTGCTCCCGCGCCGCCGTAGCCGGCCAGCACCGCGACGTACTGTTCGCCATCAACCGAGTACGTGACGGGTGGCGCGATAATGCCGACCATCGTCGGCACGGACCACAGCGTCTTACCCGAGTCTGCCGAGTAGGCGACGAAGCGTCCGTCGCCCGTGCCCTGGAACAACAGGTTGCCTGCGGTGCTGAGCAGGCCGCCATTCCAGAACGCCGGGTACTCGATTTCCCAGCGGGTCTTCTTCGCGACCGGGTCCCACGCCTTCAGGTAACCGCGGTCCTGCGGCAGGTTGCCGCCGGTCTGCTGCAGGATGGCGTAGACGGTATCCGTATAGTTGTCCCAGTCCACGCCCGGATTCCAGAACATGTCGCGGCGCGTGTACTTGCCGGTCTTCAGGTGCTCGGTCGATGGCGGATAGATGCCTGCGGGCTGCATCGCCGGGATGTAGACCAGCCCGGTCTGCGGACTGAACGACATCGGGTGCCAGTTGTGACCGCCGAACGCCGCGGGCACGATGATCTTCGTTTCCTTGCTCCAGTCGCCCTCAGGCGTCTCGACCGGGCGTCCCGTCTTCATGTCGACGTGGCTCGCCCAGGTCGCGGGAATGTACTTGTCTGCCGACAGCAGTTCGCCCGTGACGCGGTCGATGACGTAGAAGAAGCCGTTCTTCGGCGCCTGCATCAGCACCTTGCGCGGTTTGCCGTCGAGCACGAGGTCGGCGAGGATGATGTGCTGCGTGGCGGTGTAGTCCCAGTTGTCACCCGGCGTGACCTGGTAATGCCACTTGAGGCGACCCGTGTCCGGGTTCAACGCCAGAATCGACGACAGGTACAGGTTGTCGCCACCGCCTGGCGAACGGATCGAGCGCGCCCACGGCGAGCCGTTGCCCGTGCCGACGTAGAGCGTGTCGAGTTCGGGGTCGAACGCCATCGAGTCCCACACCGTGCCGCCACCGCCGCCGGCCCACCATTCGCCGGTCCACGTCTTCGCGGCCGCTTCCAGCTCCGGGCTCTCGAAGCCGTCCTTCGGATTGCCGGGGACCGTGTAGAAGCGCCACGCGAGCTTGCCGGTGTCCGCGTCGTAGGCGGAGAAGTAGCCGCGCACGCCGTATTCGCCACCGCCGTTGCCGATCAGCACCTTGCCCTTGATCACGCGCGGCGCGCCGGTGATCGTGTAAGGCTTGGTGCGGTCGATGGTGTTGATCTCCCAGCGCTTCTTGCCGGTGCGCGCATCGAGGGAAAGCAGCCGGCCGTCAAGCGTCGCGAAGTAGAGCGCGTCCTGCCAGAGCGCCACGCCGCGATTGACTGCGTCGCAGCAGGCGTAGCGACCCCACTCGCGCGGTACCTCGGGGTCGTACTTCCAGAGTTCCTTGCCGGTCTTCGCGTCGAGCGCATAGACCACGCTCCAGACGCCCGTCGCGTACATGCGGCCGTCGACCACGATCGGCGTGGCCTGCAGTCCACGTGTCGTGCCTGTTGCGTAGTCCCAGGCGAGCCCGAGCTGGCCGACGTTGCCGTCGTTGATCTGCTTGAGCGGGCTGTGGCGTTGCTCGCCGTAGGTGCGACCGTGCGCGAGCCAGTTCTGCGGCTCCTTGTCCGCGGCGATGATGCGCTCGGCGGTGACCGGCGCGGATTGCGCTGCGGCGAACGGTGCGGCGACGGCCACGATGAAGGCGAGCAGGCGGACTCGATTATGCGCGTGGTGCATGGCTGTCATTGCTTCTCTGGAGCAGGCGCTTTAGGGCAAGAGCAGTGTTGCTCCCGCCGCGCACGTTGGCAAGGGCGCGCAACCTGCGGCGGGTCGCATTCGGGTGGCGAAGGGACCATTATTGACGCTCAACACGAGCGGGGAATCGACGGTGTCAATTGCCGACTACGGACGTCAGGACGCGCTGGGCCTAGCCGAACTGGTGCGCAAGGGAGAGGTGAGCCCGCAGGAACTGCTGGACGAGGCGCTGGCGCGCACGGCGGCGGTCAATCCGAAGATCAACGCGGTCATCCACCTCATGGAAGGCCGTGCGCGCGAAGCGATCGCGGCAGGATTGCCGGATGGCCCGTTTCGCGGCGTGCCGTTCCTGATCAAGGACCTGATGACGGCGTACGCCGGCGAGCCGATGCGGTTCGGATCGCGCCTCTTCCGCGACTACGTTCCCGTCGCGGACGAAGAACTCACGCGCCGCTATCGGGCCGCCGGGCTCGTGATCTTCGGCAAGACCAACACGCCCGAACTCGGCGTGTCGAACGTGACCGAACCCGAACTGTTCGGGCCGACCCGCAATCCCTGGAATCTCGAACGCACCTCGAGCGGGTCGAGCGGCGGTTCCGCGGCCGCCGTCGCGGCGCGCATCGTGCCCGCGGCGAACGCGAACGACGGCGGCGGTTCGATCCGCACGCCGGCTTCCAATTGCGGGCTCGTCGGCCTCAAGCCGAGCCGCGGCCGGAACCCGACGGGTCCCACGGCACCGGACGTCTGGTGGGGATTCATCGGCGAGCACGTCGTCTCGCGCAGCGTGCGCGACAGCGCGGCCCTGCTCGACGCCACCTGCGGCGATTACCCGCAGCAACTCATGAAGCTGCCGGCACCTGTGCGTCCTTTCCTCGAGGAAACGCGGCATGCCGGCGGCCGCCTGCGCGTCGCGTTTTCCTTCGACCCGGGCCTCGGCAAGACGCTGCACCCGGAAAACCGCAAAGCCATCGAGAACACCGTGCGGCTGCTGGAGTCGCTCGGTCACGAGCTCGTCGAAGTCAGGTTGCCGCTGCCGCCCGAGACGTTCGTGGCGAGCTATGCGTCGCTGATCGCGGCCGACGTGGCCGGCACGCTGCGCATGGCGCCGGTGTTGATCGGGCGCGAAGCTCGCAGCGAAGACGTCGAACTGGCAACCTGGGTGCTCGCGAAAATGGGGGAGGCGCAGTCGGGCGGCGAGGTGGCGTCGGCGCTCTGGACCATGCAGACGTTCTCGCGCCAGTGGCTGGCGTGGTCCGCCGGGTTCGACGTGCTGCTCACGCCCACCGTCGGCGTGCCACCGCTGCTGATCGGCGCGAACAAGCTGTCGTCGATGCAGCGCCAGGCGCTGAAGCTGCTCACGTCGCTGCCCGGCGGCGCCCTGCTCAGCCAGCGCGACAAGGTCATCGAGGCGTTCGATCCGGTGTTCGAAGCGTCGCCGTACACGATGGTCGCCAACGTCACGGGACAGCCTTCAATGTCCCTGCCTCTGCACTGGACGGATGACGGGCTGCCGATGGGCATGTTGTTCACTGCCCGGATCGGCGACGAGGCGACGCTGTTCCGGCTGGCGGCGCAGGCTGAGCAGGCGCAGCCGTGGGCCGGCCGCGTCGCGCCGCACGCTATTCCCTGAAACACGGAGGCGGGCATGGACTTCGAGCAGGTCGTGCGGCTGTATTTCGCGGGCGAGAAGACCGAGGCGTTCTGGATTCTCGCCGTCGGCATCGCCAGTCTTGGCGCCGCCGTCGCCCTCTGGTTCTGGGTGCGGGAACCGTTTGCGCGCGGACTCGCGCTGGCCCTGCTGCTGGTCGCGGGGCTCGGCGTTGCGGTCGGCGGGACCGTGTACTTCCGCAGCGACGCGCAGGCGCGCCAGCTCGTTGAGCAGCAGGGCACCAATCCAGCGCAGTTCGCCGCGGAGGAGGGGCCGCGCGTCCGGCAGGTCATGAGGAGTTTCGGGCAGTACAGGATCGGCTACGCAGCGGCCGTTCTGCTCGCGCTCTTCTTCGTGTTCGTGCTGGGCAAACCCTCGCAACATGGCTTCGCGGTGGGTTTGCTGCTGCTCGCCGCCCTGGGGCTCACGATCGACTTTTATGCCGAGCGACGTGCCGCAACCTACATCCAGGGCCTCGAGGCCGCAGGGGCGCTGCCGCCGTAATGGCGTCGCCACGGTCGCGGTCATCCCCACTTGGCAGCGAATCCCGTTCGTTTCATGATGCGCCGCATCAAAATCAGGGTTTGAGGCTGCCATGTCGTCGCTGCTGTTTGCGCTGCGCCTGTTCGTCCATCGGCTGCTGAAGCCGCTCAACTGGCCGGTGTCGCGGGCCGTTGCGATCCCGCGGCCGACGTTGTTCGTGGGGGCCGATGCATCGCGGCGCCTTTGCGCGAGCATCGGTCAGTTCGGCTACCGCCGCGTGTTGATCGTGACCGACGCCGTGCTGGTGAAACTGGGTCTCGTCGAACCGTTGCGGCAGTCATTGCTGGCGCAAGGTATCGACGTCGCGGTGCACGATGGCATCACACCGGACCCGACGTACCCGGTGTTGCAGGCCGGTTACGAAGCGGCCCGTGCGCATCGCAGCGACGCGATCCTCGCCATCGGCGGCGGCTCGGCCATCGATGCAGCCAAGGTCATCGGTGCGATGGTCGTGTCCGGCAAGTCCCCTGCGAAGCTCATCGGCATGCTCAAGGTCGGGAAGCCGATGCTGCCGTTGTTCGCGATTCCGACCACCGCCGGCACGGGTTCCGAAGTGACGGTGGCCGCGGTGGTGACCGATCCGGTCAAGCATGTAAAGTCCGCTGTCATCGACCCGAAACTCGTCCCGCTGGCCGCGGCGCTCGATCCGCTGCTGATGCAGGGCATGCCGAAACCGATCACGGCGGCGACCGGCATGGACGCGCTCACGCACGCCGTCGAGGCGTACACGAACCGCTGGCCGCACCCCGACACCGCTCAGCACTGCACTGCGGCCGTGCGCATGATCTTCGCGAACCTGCAGCGCGCCTACGACGACGGCGACGACCTTGAGGCACGCGAAGCCATGGCGCTCGCGTCGTTCTACGCGGGACTCGCGTTCACCAAGGCGTACGTCGGCTATGTGCATGCGTTCTCGCACAAGCTTGGCGGCATGTACGGCGTTCCGCACGGGCTGGGCAACGCGATCACGCTGCCGTACGTACTGGACTTCCTGAAGGATTCACCGCTGGCGCGCGAGCGCCTCGCGAATCTCGCAGTCGTGATCGGCGCGGGCACGGCAAACGAGTCGCAGGCGGCACTCGCGCAACGCTTCATCGATCGAGTGCGCGAACTGAACCGCGGTGTCGGCATTCCGGACAAGGTCGCGTCGCTGAAGGCCGCGGACGTTCCGGAAATCGCGAGGGCAGCGATGATCGAGGCAGCGCGCGACTACCCGGTGCCGAAGAGCATGTCGCTCGGCGAGGCCGAGACGCTGCTGGCGCGCCTGCAGGCGTAAGCCTTCGGAGCCTACGATCCGGCTCGATCGGATTGAGGTACGCGAGCTGTTGCGGGCGCGCAGTCACCGGGTCCAGGGTCGATCCGCGAGACACGCCGTGAACCCATCCATGGGGGCTCGCGCTCGCCGTCCATGGCTCGCGACGGTCTCCCGGATCAACCCTGGACCCGGTGACTGCCGCGCCATCCGGCTGCAGTGACTTCCTGAAAGACCGAACCGGATCGTACGATCCGCCGGCCTTAGACCTTCGCCGCTTCCATCAGCGTCTGGCCGTAGGTGTCCCGCAGCGACCGCTTGTTGATCTTGCCAGTCGCCGTCATCGGCAGCGCCTCGACGAACACGATCGCGTCGGGCAATTGCCACTTCGCGAAGTGCTGGCCCAGGTGCGCGATGATCGACTCCGGCGCCGGCGTGCAGCCGGGCCGCGGCACCACCAGCATGATCGGTCGTTCGTCCCATTTCGGGTGACGCACGCCGATCGCGGCCGCCATCAGCACTTCGGCGTGGCCGCACGCGCAGTTCTCGAGGTCCACCGAGCTGATCCACTCGCCGCCCGACTTGATGACGTCCTTGGCGCGGTCAGTGATCTGCAGGAAGCCGTTCGGGTGGATCGCCGCGACGTCGCCGGTCGCGAACCAGCCCGGCTCCGAGTGAGCCGGAGAGTCGTCGAGTCGGAAGTAACCGCTGCAGACCCACGGGCCGCGCACTTTCAGCTCGCCGGAACTGATGCCATCCCATGGCAGTTCCCTGCCATCCTCGTCGACGATCTTCATCGCCACGCCGAAGATGCCGTGGCCTGCCTTCGCACGCAGCAGTGCCTGCTCCTCGGGCGGCAGCGCTTCCTGCTCAGGGCGCAGCGTGCTCACGGTGCCGAGCGGGCTCAGCTCCGTCATGCCCCAGCCCTGCACGACAGTGACTCCGTGCTTGTCACGGAAATCCTTGATCATCTGCAGCGGCACGGCCGAGCCGCCGATCACGGTGCGCTTGAGCGTCTGCAGCTTCGTGCCGGCCTGGTCGAGGTGGTGCAGCAGCATCGTCCAGACCGTCGGCACTGCGGCCGCCAACGTCACCCCTTCGTCGTTCAGCAGTTGAGTCAGCGTCGCGGCGTCGCCCATCTTCGGGCCGGGAAAGACGAGTTTGGCTCCGGTCATCGGCACGTTGTACGGCAGGCCCCAGGCATTGGCGTGGAACATCGGCACGACAGCGAGCACGGTGTCGCCGCTCGACAGGCCCATCGAATCGACCAGCGAGCCGCCGTACGCGTGCAGCACCGTCGAGCGATGGCTATAGAGCACGCCCTTTGGATTGCCCGTCGTGCCGGAGGTGTAGCACAGCGAACTCGCGGCGCGTTCGTCGAGTTCGGGCCAGTCGAACGTTTCCGGCTGGCCGGCAATGAAGGACTCGTAGTCGGGCAACTTGCCGGCCGCCGCCGGCAGCGACGCGGCGTCCGTCATGACGACGACTTTCTGGACCGTCGGCAGCTTGCCGGCGAGCGGCGCGAGCACGGGCAGCAGCGTCGGATCGATGAAGAGCAGCTTGTCGTCCGCGTGATTGGCGATGTACTCGAGCTGTTCGGGGAACAGCCGCGGGTTCAGTGTGTGCAGCACCGCGCCCATGCACGAGACAGCGTAATAGAGTTCGAGGTGGCGGTAGTCGTTCCAGGCGATCGTGGCGACGCGATCACCCGGCTTCACGCCGGCCGCCTTGAGCGCATTCGCGAGCTTGCGTGCGCGACGGAACACCTGGCCCCAGGTCGTGCGGTGCCGCGGGTTGTCGAAGGTGACCGAGACAATCTCGCGGTCGGCGTAATTGCGATCGGCAAACCGCATGATCTCGGTGATCAGCAGCGGCGAGTCCATCATCAGGCCATGCATAGTCGGTTCCCCTGCAATGCGACTTCGGTCTGGCATCCGGCTCAGAGCACCGCCAGGCGGTGCCCGTCCGGCTGTTGGAATTCGATTCCTGAATATTCACACCGACCGTGACCGCGCTGGAAGAGGCTGTTGGCGATCAGCCAGACCCGCACGACCGACCGGGCTTGCCCGCCGATGCAACGGCGATAGTCCTCGTGCACGTCGCGGCGTTCGGTCAGCCAGCGACCCAGCCCGTCCGGGCCGGACCTGACGACGACATGCGTCTCCTTGTCCTTCCAGGTCGGCAGCGGACAGCGATAGACGGTGCCGACCGGCAGGACAGCGCTCCAGTAGTAGGTCAGGTCCTGCCCGTCGTCGAACTCGACGGCGATGCTCAGGTAATCGTGCGAGGGCAGGCTGTCTTCGCGCAGGTCGGCCGGCAGGCTGTCGATGCGCCAGTGCCAGCCCAGGCAAGTGCCCGGTTGCAGCGGCACGGCTGCGTCGTGGCGCAGGATCCCGACGTCGCCGTGCGTGTCGCAGCAGACCGAAGGCTTGCCGTCGGGCGCATGGCCCGGCCGATAGATTTCGCCGGGACCCAGGTACCAGAGGTAGTCCCAGCCGGCGGGCGGGCGAATAGTCGCCGCAAGGCGCAATGCCTCGGCGGCAATCGGAGCCGGCACGGGCGCGTGCTTTTCCGTCGCCCGCAGCACGGACGCGGGCTCGACACCGGGCCGCCACTTGAGCAGCAGTACGACCAGCCCACCCGATACCTTGCCGTACCCGTCCGCGCCGTGCCCAAGGTCGCCCTGCGGGGTGGACCATTCGCCGGGAAAGTAGCTCGCGAGCTGCAGCGGACCGTCGGCCCCGGCCTGGAAGCTGTGGGTATCGCGCGTGCCGCGCAGCACGGTGCCTGACGTCCCCGCACGAGCCCAGAGCTGGAAGGACGGCGGCACCCAGATGTCGAGCGCGCGTGACAGGTACACGCGGCCGGCCGCGAACCAGGTAATCGTGTCGCCGGCAGTGACCTGCATTCCGGTGTCGAACCAGGGCGGTCGTGTTGCGGGTAATTCGACGAAGCGGTGCTCCGCCAGTGACTCTGCCGGCACGGTTCGCACCCAGGCTTCCAGTTCCTGGCGCCATGCGGCCAGGTCTGGCGACGCCCGCTCGGCAGCGGATGAGCCGAGACGGCGCGCGAGGTTGCGCGCACCTAGCTTCGCCGCTACGCCCAGATCGCGCGTGATCGCACCGATGTTCAAACCGGAGTGCCCTTTGCTGGTGGAGGCAGGGCGAAGACTAATGCAACGGGCGCGCCAGGGCTGCCGATTTCTTTGCCTTAGCCGTGGTCCCGCTGCCGCGCCGCGGCGAAGCTTTGGCCACTTCGCCGGCGGCTGGTGACTTGGCTCGAGCGGTCCTGCCGCGTTTCGCCAGCGACTGTTGCAGTTCGACCAGTGCCCGCGCGGTGCCGTCTGCAAGGCGCTGTACGTCCGGGACGGCCTCGCGCAGTGCAATGAACGTGACGTGCAGTTCGTCGTCGTAGTTGCTGATCGTGATGTTGAGCACCTGGTGATGCGCGACGACGGACACCGGCAGCGCGAGTTCCACGGACAGGCCGTTGAAATAGACCTTGCCCTCGAGGCCGGCGGGGTTCGAGATGACGGCGTTGGCCAGCATCGGCAGCTCGCCGAGGTTCAGCGATTCGATCGTGCTGGCGACCGCGTGCTCGAAAATCGAGTACATGAACAGCGCGTCCGCGCCGATGGACTTGACCTCCTCCTTGACCAGCCGCGTCTCGGTCACGATGTCCGCGAGACGTTCGGCGGGTGTGCCGCCGGGGCGGCCCATCGGCACCTGCAGGATCGTGATCCGGTTGCCAGTGCCAGCTCCTTCGTGCAGCGCCACGGGCATGTCGGCGACCAACGGCCGCGAGGCATGGTGGCCGTGGTCCTCGAGGTAGTGGTTCAAGGCGATGTCCAGCGCGGCCAGCAGCACGTCGTTGACCTTCGCGTTGCCGCGCTTCGCGACGGCACGGACTCGCTCCAGGGGCAACGAGCAGTGCCCCAGGACACGGTTCGGCGAAGGAGGTGCCTTGAGTACGTCGGGCGTCGCGAAGAATGGCGTGGCCATCCCCTTGCCGATGCCGAGGTCCCGGCGGCCGAGGTGCCACAGCAACTTGACCAGGTCGCCTGCGGTGCGGCCCGCGTGGAGTCCGGTCTGCAGCAAGCCGAGAGCGCCGGCAACCACGCCCGTCCTGGGTTCCGGATCTGCAGCCTGCGGCAGGCCGCGCCAGAAGGCCTGCGGCCGCCGTCCCGATGGCGCGCGGGTCACGATGCCCTGGATCACGTTGATGAAGCCGATGCCGTCGATCAGCCCATGGTGCGTCTTGAAGTAGAGACCGATGCGGCCCCCGGCGAGCCCGTCGAAGACGTGCATTTCCCACAGCGGGCGACAGCGATCGAGGCGCTTCGCGTGCAGCGTGCAGACACGGTCGAACAGTGCCTGGACGTCACTGCCATCGGGCAGGTCGTGGCGGTACACCTGCTCCGCGGGGTCGATGCCGTCGTCCTCCACGAGGACCGGCCAGCCCGCCAGGACGTTTTCCGCCAGGCGCTGGTTGAATGGCGGGCCGACAGGGCAGCGCAACATCCTGCGGACCAGTTCGTCCCCAGGGCGCCCCCGCGCTGTCCTGCGGCCTTTCAGTACCACGAGCACGCCGACGTTCATGGGCCGCTGCTCGGTCTCGAGCAGGAAGAAGGCCCGGTCCATCGGTGACATGCGCGGCATGATGCGAGCTTAGCGCGCTCCACGCGCCGCCACATTTCGCTTATGGCTAGCTGCGCTGCAGCAAGCCATCCGCTGCCAGGCTAGACCGACGCCTTGAGCACCTTGAACTCGTCCTCGAGGTTCTTCTTGAGCTCGTCGCCCGCAAACGACGCGATCACGCCGCCGAGCAGGGGAATGCCGCTGGTGATGTCGAAGTTCCACTGCACCGAGCTGCCGCCCTTTTCGGGCTGCAGGGCCTTGGTGCCCACGATCTTCACCGGGACGCCCTTGATCTCAACCACGATGTCAGCCGAGAAACCGTCGCCGTCCGCTGCCCAGTCCTCGGTGTGCGACACGTCGTTGGTCGACGGCACCAGCCGCTTGATGGCCGCCGGCGGATTGGCCGGCATCTTGCGCGCGATCTTCAGCTTCACGTTCGGCGCGCGGCCTTCGCGCTTGATCTTGACGTCGGTGCCGGGGAGCTTGCCGTAGATCGTCTCCTGGCTCTTCTGCTCGGTGCAGAGCTTGAAGGCCGAACCGACGTCCGTCTTGAGCGAATGCTTGACCTGGATCTTCATGTTGTCGCGTTCCCGTGTTGCCTGCGGACTAGATGCCCAGCCAATGGCGGACGAGCAAGGATACCGCCTTCACGATGGCCAGGATCACCCCCCAGGCGAGCGCCAGCGCCGCGATGGTGGTCGCCAGGCCGGCCAGGGTGGCCTTGCCGTCCTGCTCGAGCAGCGCAAAAGCCAGGATGCAGATCGCGATGCCCGGCCCCATGTTCCCGAACGGCACAGGCAGGATCAGCACGATGCTCAGGATTGCGCAGACCAGGCCAATCAGCCGTTCGGCCGGCCCCGTGGCCAGCAGCGGCCAGCGCGGCTCGGAAAGCCGTTCCGCGCGCCGGATCCAGGGCACCACGACGTTCATCACGCGGGCGAAGCGTTGCCGCGTCACGGTGCTCGCGACCACTGCCCGCGGCAACCAAGGCAGGGCGAACCCGAACATCAGCTGCAGCGACAGGAACAGCAGCGGGATGCCGAGCACGACCGACACGCCCGGCGCGTTGACCGGCAGCGTGTTCGGTGCGGCGAACACGAACAACAGCGCGCCGAACGCACGGTCCCCCATCGCGTTGCGGACGTCGGCAATCGCGATCCGCTCGCGCGCCGGGTCGTTGGCAATGTCCGCGAGCATGTCGGAGAGGCGCCGTGGCCGCCAGGGACCCGGCGGAGGCAGGTGCGGAGAAATCACGGAGTCATCTCGCCTTGCAGTTTCCGCGCCATGATGCGCTCGTAGAGCGACGGCGCCAGCCGGCTCACCCACCATGCGGTGCGTGCCGTGCGGCCGATCAACAACAGGCGGTTGCTGCGTTCGGCGCCGCGGAACACCCGGTCCGCGACGTCGTCGGGCTGCAGCCGTCGTCCGACGACGACCTGCGCGTGAGTCGCCGCGCCACCGCCCGGACCGAGCGCGTTCTTCTCGATGCCGGTCGCGATGAACGACGGGCACACCATCATCACGTCAATGCCGTCCGGCGCGAGTTCGGTACGCAGGCTTTCGAAGAATCCGTGCAGTGCGTGCTTGCTGGCCGCATACCCAGTGCGCGCGATCAACGGCGTGTAACCCGCGACGCTCGATACCGCGACGATCAGTCCGCGTGCCTGCCGCAGCGCCGGCAGGGCGGGGCGCGTGAGGTTGATCGCGCCGAACAGGTTTACTTCGACGACGCGGCGCAGGACCGCCGTGTCGGTCGCTGCAAACGCGCTCCGGTGCGTGATGCCCGCGTTGTTGACGAGCACGTCGATGCGGCCAAAGCGCTCAAGCGTCTCTTCGATTGCGGCCTGGCACGCACTGGCCTCGGTCACGTCGCAGGAGACCGCGAGCGCGTCGAACCCGGCCTTTGCCAGGTCACTCGTCACCGCTTCGACCGCGCCGGTATCGCGATCCAGCGCGACGATGCGTGCGCCGCCACGAGCGAAGCGAAACGCAAGCGCACGGCCAAGACCGCCGCCTGCGCCGCTCACCACCACGGTAGCGCCGTCGAACGAGCGGCGCATCAGCCCTTGCCTCCGCCGAGTCCGTGAGTGCGGCAGTAGAAGTCGAAGACTTCCCGCGACGTCTTGCGCGGCGTGTAGCCAAGTTCTTCCTTGAGCCGGCGGTTGTCGAGCACGGGCCGGTAACGCAGGAAATCGACCTGTTCGGGGCCGTAGCGTGTGAGCCCCAGCGGATGCAGCGTCGCGAGCACCGCGCGCAGCACGGACGGCGGCAGGGTCAGGCACTTCTTGCCGAGACGGCTTGCGATTTCCTGGATGCTGAGTGCCCCGTCGCCCGCGACGTTGTAAATGCCGGCTGCGCCGGTGCGCAGCGCGTGCTCGATCGCGCCGACCACGTCCTGGTCCCAGATGAAGACGAACGGGCTGCGCGAGCCGCGGATCGCAAGCAGTCGCGGCCGGTCGAACAGCGCCGTGATCTGGTTGCGCGTGGTCTCGCCCAGGATCGTGCCGACGCGGAAGACGACCTGGCGGAGCTCCGGGTGTTCGCGCCGATAGACGGACAGCATTTCCTCCACCAGCCGCTTGTGGTGCGAGTAGGCGAAGGCTTCGTTGCCGCGGACTGGATCGTCCTCGCTGAGCCACTCGGGGTTGTCGGCGTGGTAGCCATACGCCGCGCCGCTCGAGGTGACGATGATCTGCCGGACGCCTGCGGCCACGCACGCCTCGAGCACGTTCTGCGTCCCGAGCACGTCGACGGCGTACTCGAGCTCGCGGTTGGATCCGGCGCCCGGCGTGACGATCGCCGCCAGGTGCACGACGGAGTCGATGGCGCGGGCGGCGAGCAGCGGCGCGAGGCCCGGCGATCGCACGTCGTGAATGACGTATTCGACGCCCGGCAGCCGCGACTGCGCCGGTGTTTCACGCACGTCGCTGGTGACGAGGGCGTCGATCTCACCGGACTGCAGGTGCGGCGCGAGCGCCTTGAGCAGCGTGCTGCCGAGATAGCCCGCGCCGCCCGTGACGAAGATACGCCGGCCACTCATGCGGTGGCCCCGGCAGGCAGCGGCGTCGGCGGGTGCCTGCGCCACCAGGCGGCGAGCGACGTGCCCACGACGATGTGCCAGATGCCCCACCACGCCGCCACGATCGCCATGCCGCCCAGGCCGCCGAAGAAGTTGAATACCAGCACCAGGCCGAATCCGGAGTTCTGGATGCCCACTTCGAGTGCGACGGCACGCCGGTCAGCCTCGGGCAGGCGCGCCGCCTTGGCCGTCAGGTATCCGGTGAGAAGGGCGAACGCATTCAGCAGAAAGACGAAGAGCACGACCCGTTCGACGTACTTGAGAAAGAAGTCCCAGTTCACGACCAGTGCGCCGACCACGAAGACCGCGAAGAACACCAGGGACAGCGCGCGGAACGGGCCGCGGATGCGCTTCGCCAGCGTGGGCCATCGGTGCGCCGTGTACATGCCGAGCACGGTCGGGATCGCGAGCAACACGACGATCGTGCCGAAGACCTCCCACGGGCTCAGCGTCACCGCGTGCAGGATCGGCCGCGTGTACGGGTTGAGTTCACCCCAGAACGAGAGATTGAACGGCGTGAACACGATCGACCCGAGCATCGAGAACGCGGCGATGGTGACGGACAGCGCCGTGTTGCCGCGACCGTAGTTGACGAGGAAGTTCGAGATGTTGCCGCTCGGGCACGATGCCACGAGGATCATGCCGAGCGCGATGCTCGGCGTGGGTTTCAGCACCATCGTGAGCGCGAACGCGACTGCCGGCAGCAGCACCGAGTGCGCGAGCAGGCCGATCAGCGTCCCGCGCGGTGAGGTGAGGATGCCCTTGAAGTCCGACACGCGCATGTCGAGCGCGACGCCGAACAGGACGAACGCGAGGATGACGTCGAGCGCGACCAGCGATTCCGGGCTGAAGTTCAGCCGGACCGCGTCGAGTTCGTTCATTTGCCCTTGGGCTCGAGGTGCATGTCCTTGAAATACATGAGCCCCGGCGCCCACATGTGCTTGACCGGGTCGACGTCGACGTGGATCACGGCCGGGCCGCCCGTCGCCAGTGCGCGCTCGAGCGCAGGTTTCAGTTCACGCGGATCAGCCACGCGCTCGCCATGCGCGCCCATCGCCTCGGCCACTTTGTCGAAACGGATTTCGCCGAGGTCGGCCTTGATCGTCTCGTCGGGTCCGAGCGACTTCCTGATCAGGGTCTTGATCGGCTTCAGTGCGAACTGCTGGTTCATCTTGACCATGCCCCACTGCTTGTCGCAGAGCACGAGGAATACGACCTGCAGACCGTTGCGCACCGCGGTTTCGATTTCCTGAGGATGGAAGCCCATCGCACCGTCGCCGATGATGCAGCAGACCGGCTTGTCCGGCCGTGCCACCGCCGCGCCCATTGCCTGCGCAACGCCGGCGCCGAGCATGCCGAACTTGAACGTCGAGAGCAGCGTGTTCGGTACGCGCATCTCGTGGAAGAACATCGCCCACACCGCGGTGTTGCCGCCATCCGCGACCAGCGTGGTGCCTTCCGGGAAGACCTGCTGGCAGACGTGTGCGACGTGCGCCGGGTTCATGGGCACGGCCATGTCCTCCAACTTCTCGTCGAGCTTGGCGCGCTCGCTGCGGATGGTCTCGTGGTACTTCGCGACCTGGCGCCGCCGCGAGTCCAGGTTCATGCGCGCCTTGCGGCTCTCGAGTTCGGTGGCCAGCGCGGCCAGGAACAGCTTGGCATCCGCGAGCACGGCGAGTGTCGCGGGCTTGTTGGCGCCGAGGATGTGACCGTCAATGTCCACCTGGATCATCTTCTGCTCGGAGGGATGCCGCCAGTTAGGGGCCTTGCCCCACCAGTCGGTTTCGCCGAGGCGCGAGCCCACGCACAACACGACGTCGGCGTCGTTGCGCACCTGGTTGTTGAGCTTGATCAGCGCCATCGGCATGGCGAGTTCATTCGTTTCGGGCAGCACGCCGCGACCGGCCCAGCTCGTCGTCACCGGTGCGTGCAGCGCTTCGGCCACGCGACGCAGTTCGTCGTACGCCGCTGCGTGAATGACGCCACTGCCGGCATGAATGATCGGCAGGTCAGCCGCGGCCAGCATATCGGCTGCTTGTGCGACTTGCTCCGGCGCCGGCACGATCGCGTGCGTGTTCCGGAACTGTTGCGGCTGCCAGATGGCGACGTCCGCCTTCACCTTGCCGTTCATGATCGTTTCGGGCACGTCGAGGTGCACGACGCCCGGTCGTCCTTCCCAGCAGTTGCGAATCGCGGTGCGGCCGAGTTCGGCGACACGGTCGAACGAGACGACCGCGTTGCTCCACTTCGCGAAGTGCTTGATCGCGCCGACCTGGTCGAACGCCTGGTAGGCGCCGCCGCGGTCGGGGTAGACGATCTGCGGACGGCGGCAGCTGGTGATGGCGAGCACGCGATTGCCTTCCGCATTCTCCACGACCAGGCCGGGCAGCAGGTTCGCCACGCCGGGCCCGTTGCTGGCCATGCAGACACCGAGCCTGCCGGTGAGCCGCGCGTACGCGCCGGCCATGTGCGCGGCGCAGGTCTCGTGCCGCGGCGTGATGATCTCGATGCCGAGCTTGTGCAGGTTCGAATAGAAGCCGAAGTACGTGCCGTCGATGATGCCGAATACTTTTTCGACGCCCTCTGCCTGGAGCATGTGCGCAAGCACTGCTCCGCCGCTGGTTTCGCTCATGGCTGTGTCCCCGTCCCCGCGTCCGCCGGTCGTTCGTGGCGGACATGTATAGTTGGCTCGTCACTATACCGCGCCCTGTTTGCGCCGTAGTACCGCGCGCCCGCAGTCCCTAGAATCGCTGTGGTTTTCCACGATGAATCGAGACCAATGGAAGCGTACGCAACCTGGCTGCCGGTGATCGCGGCGCTCGTCGCTGCCGGGGCGGCGGGCGGGCTGATCGCGGGGCTGCTCGGCGTGGGCGGCGGCATCGTGCTGGTGCCTGCGCTCGACCTGGCGCTCGGCGCGGCCGGCGTGGATCACGCCGTCTCGCTGCACACTGCAATCGCCACGTCGATGGCGACCATCGTGCCCACGGCCATTTCGTCCTCGCGTGCCCATGCGCGCCGCAATGCCGTGGACTTCGCGGTGGTGAAACGCTGGACCGCACCGATCGTCGTCGGCGCGCTCGCGGGCTCGGTCGCCGCGGCACACGTGAACGGCAAGGTGCTCGCTGCAGTCTTCGGTACGGTGGCGCTGTTGTCCGCACTCAAGATGCTGCTGCCGCTGGATCGTGTCGTCCTGCGCCAGTCGCTGCCGGGCGGCATCGTTGGCGCGCTGATCCCGGCGTCCATCGGAGCGATTTCCGCGATGATGGGGATCGGCGGCGGCACGTTGAGCGTGCCCACCATGACGCTGTGCGGCGAGCCGGTACACAGGGCGGTGGGGACCGCGGCGCTGCTGGGATTGTGGATCGCGCTGCCGGCGACGGTCGGTTACCTGCTGGCGCGCCCGGCCGAGGCCGCCGCGCTGCCGCCGCTGACGATCGGCTACGTCAGCCTGGTCGGGTTCGCGCTGGTGGCGCCCGTCTCGTGGCTGGTCGCGCCGTTCGGCGCGAAGCTGGCACACTCGCTCGATCGGCGGAAACTGTCGGCGGCCTTCGGCCTCTTCCTGCTGATTGTGGCGACGCGGATGCTGTATCGCGTCCTGTCGTGACATGGGGGGTGCCGTGACATCGCCAGCCATACTTTCCCGCGTCGACCACCTCGTTTACGCGACGGGTGATCTCGATCGCGGCATCGCGGAGATCGAGGCATTGCTCGGAATCCGAGCCATGCCCGGCGGCCGGCACGCGGCCTGGGGCACGTGCAATGCGCTGGTTGGGCTGGGCCCCAGGCGTTACCTGGAAATCCTCGCGCCGGATTTCGACCAGCTCGCCGGGACCTGCCGGACGCCTGTTCGGACTGGAAACCCTGGGAGCGTCGCGCCTGCTGACGTGGGTAGCGAACGGCACCGCGCTCGAGACGCTTCGCGACTCCGCTGCACGGGAGGGCGTCGTGCTGGGAGACGTTCTCTCCGGCGAGCGGCAACGTCCAGACGGCGCAGTGCTGCGCTGGACGCTGACCGACCCGCGACGCGTACTCGCGGCCGGTGTCGTGCCTTTCTTCATCGACTGGGGGCAGTCGCCTCATCCCGCGCTCCTCTCGCCTGCAGGGGAGCAACCCTGGCGAGCCTGCACGCAGAGCATCCTGAGGCCGAACACGTGCGCGGCATGCTGCGGACGCTCGATCTCGAGTTGACGGTTCAGGACGGACCCGTACCGGCGTTGCTTGCCGAGATCGATTGCCCGAACGGTCGTGTCGTGCTGCGGTGAGTGCGCTCGCCAGTGCGTTCCTTACGCGGAATGAGCCATGGATGCTGTCTGGCAAGCGACATTTGCCTGGCAGGTCGGGGAAGGTCCGCTTCATGGCACGGCCCCAAGAGGCAGGAACCGGCCACAAGCGGGCATATGCCGTCTGCGCCACGAGCGGACGTTCCCTCCAGTGAGAATGCGCGTCTCCCTCGACGACGCGGCGGCACCTGCTGGCGATTTAGCGAATCGTTCGCAACGCGGATAGCGAACTGCCGAGGGTTGGGATATCTAGACCAGCCGCGCCTACAGCGGGCCAACCATCTCAGCGCAGGGGACCCTCGATGGCAAGAATTGGTATCGCTTTGCTCGCTGGCCTGTTGACGGTCGCCGCCGCTAATGGCCAGGCCACGGTCGATCGAACGGTGCTGCCGATCCCGGCGACACCCTTCAAGGGCACAGTCGCGATCAGTTCCAAGGACTCCACACCCGCATGGCCGGACAAGGTCACTCCACCGGCAGGCGCTCCGAACGTAGTGCTGATATTGATGGACGATGTGGGATTCGGAGCCACCAGCACCTTCGGCGGCCCCATCCCCACGCCCACCCTCCAGAAGCTGGCGGATAACGGGCTCCGATACAACCGCTTCCACACCACCGCCGTGTGCAGCCCGACACGTGCAGCCCTGATCACCGGGCGCAATCACCATTCGTCACATACCGGCGCCGTCACGGAGATGGCAACGGGATACCCCGGCTATGACACCCTGCTGGGCAAGGACATGGCCGGCATCGGCGCCATCCTGACGCTTAACGGCTACAACACCGCCTGGTTCGGCAAGAACCACAACGTCGCCGACTGGGAGTCGAGCCAGGCAGGTCCTTTCGACCGCTGGCCGACCGGCCTCGGCTTCGAGAAGTTCTACGGCTTCATCGGCGGTGTCGCAAACAACTGGCGGCCGGCCCTGTTTGACGGCACCACGCCGATCGAACCCTATCTGGGCAAACCGGACTACAACCTGGACTTCGACCTTGCCGACCAGGCGATCGGCTGGATCCAGATGCAGAAGACGATGGCCCCCGACAAACCGTTCTTCGTCTACTACGCCACTGCCGCCGGGCACGCGCCGCAGCAAGCCACACCGGAGTGGATCGCCAAGTTCAAGGGCCAGTTGCCGTAGTCACAGTTCTGGTCTATTCCTTGATTCCCAGCCTGACGCCGGCGCTCCAGAACCGCACTCAAATCTTCGTCTTCGTTGGCTTGACCTGGGTGGGGATACTGACCTGGCGCGTGGCCTACTCACAGTTCTTCATCCAGCCGCAGTTTCGCCAGCGCGCTCGTAGTGGGCGCTGGCTGGGCTGGCCACACCCTGGCTTCAGCGATGCAACAGGCGTTCGATGACGCCAACTCCCACCACGGCAATGGCTACGAGTTGGTCGGCTTTATCGATGATAACCTGGCCCTAGGTGGCAGCACTGTGGAGGGTATTCCCGTGCTAGGAGGCCGAGAGTTGTTGGTGCCCATGGCCCAGGCCCTGGAGATCGACGAGATAATCGTTGCCATTACCCACCGCCACGCCATCGACGCTGTGCTCTTCGATGCGCTTCTGCGCTGTCGTGAGATGGGCATCCAACTCAGCACGATGTCCAGCTTGTTTGAGCGGCTGCTGGGTCGGGTCCCTGTACAACATGTGGGCCGTGACTTCTACATGGCGCTGCCCTCGGCAGCCTCTTCCTATCAGCGTCTCTACGGCGCCGCCAAACGCATAATCGACCTGTCAGCTGCGCTGGTTGGGTTGCTCCTACTCGCGGGGTTGACGCCTGTAGTCGCTTTGGCCAACCAAATCGGCAGCCCCGGCCCCCTGTTTTTTCGCCAGGTGCGCGTTGGCCGGGGTGGCAGACCCTTCCAAATCGTCAAGTTCCGTCTATGATACCCGACGCCGAGGCCAACACCGGGGCTGTATGGGCCAGCGATCAGGACGATCGCATCACCCGAGTCGGGCGATTTCTGCGCCATAGCCGCCTCGACGAACTACCCCAGTTTATCAACGTCTTGCGCGGGGAAATGAGCCTGATCGGCCCACGGCCGAGCGGCCGGAATTCGTCGAGCAGTTGGCCGAAGCTATCCCCTTCTACCGCGCTCGCCATGCCGTGCGACCGGGTCTGACCGGTTGGGCGCAGGTGCAGTATCGTTACGGTAGCACCAACGACGACGCGCGCATCAAACTGGAGTATGACCTGTACTACGTCAAGCACGTCGGCGTTTTGCTCGACCTACACGTTGTTCTGCAAACTATCCCGGTGATGCTGATGTTCAAGGGTCGCTAGCACCTGGCATCCCATCACCTTGCCGCCCAAACATGAAACTACCCTCCCTCCGCAAAGCCAAGTCCCCGCCCTTCGTGACGGTCGTTTCCGGCCTGCCGCGCTCGGGGACGTCGATGATGATGAAGGCGCTGGAGGCCGGCGGCCTGGCCATCGTCACCGACGCGCAGCGTGTGGCCGATGAAGACAACCCCAAGGGCTACTACGAGATGGAGCGCGTCAAGCAGATGGACAAGGGCGACACGGCCTGGGTGGCCGACGCGCAGGGCAAGGTGGTCAAGGTGATCTCCGCCCTGCTGGAGCACCTGCCGGCCGGCTATCAGTATCGCGTGGTCTTCATGCAACGCGCGCTGCCCGAGGTGCTGGCCTCGCAAAAAAAGATGCTGGAGCGCCGCGGCGAGCCCACCGACCGGGTCAGCGACGAAGAAATGACGCGCCTTTTCACCAAACACCTGCAGAAAGTCGAACTCTGGCTGCGCGCGCAGCCCAACTTCCAGGTACTCCCCGTGGACTACAACCGCATGCTGGCCGATCCCGTGCCCTACGTGCGCCAGATCAACCAGTTCCTGGGCGGCGCGCTGGACGAACAGCGCATGGCCGAGGTGGTCGATCCGAACCTGTATCGTAACCGGGCGTAACCGGAGTGTCACGTGCCAGGTGTCTAGGTGTCAAGTTCCGAGTCTCAGAAGTTCCGGCGACCTGGCACATGACACCCGCATCGGCACCTGACACTTCACACTTGGCACTTGAAACTCATCAACACATGACACTCCGACGCATGGACCCAACACTCGTATCTTCCATTCTTCTGATCCTGCTCTCCACGGCCTTCGGCGTGGCGGGCCAGACGGCGCTCAAGCTGGGCGTCAGCCAGCCCGGGGTGGCCGAGACCGCCACCGGCGTCTTCTCGATCATCGGCCTGATCTTCAAGTCGCCGCTGGTGATGCTGGGGCTGGTCTTCTATGCGGCTGGCGCGCTGGCCTGGATCGCCGTGCTGGCGCGGCTGGACCTGAGCGTGGCCTACCCTTTCCTGGCGCTGAACTTCGTGCTGGTGACGCTGTCAGGCCGTTTCCTGCTGGGGGAGACGGTGCCGCCGCTGCGCTGGCTGGGGATTCTCGTGATCATCGCCGGCATCCTGCTGGTGGCCAGAAGCACCGGCGGGCAGAGCCGGGTAGCGCACGGCGTCAGGAGGGGCCGGCCACTGCGCCGAAGCCGTCACCGTTGGGAAAGGGCGTCGATCTACTTTGCGCCGACAGAGCCTCCGGCGATATCCAGCAGATCCCCCAACACAGCATATCCCGTCTCCATCCGCCCGGCACCAGGAACCACCAGGGTGACGTCGCCCAGCAGGTCGGTGCTAAAGGTGCAGGCGTTGACTGCGCCGGAGACGCCGGCCAGGGGATGGCTGTGGGGCAGGCGGGTGGGGCGGACGCTAGCTTTGATCTGCGGCCGGGAAACTCCGCCCTGCAGGCTCGGTCTCGCGCCAACGCGGGCGATCAGCTTCCAGCGCTCACCCGCAGCCTTGGCCGCCTCGACGTCGGCCAGGGTCAGGCGGCTGATGCCGGTGCGATCTACGTTGGCCACGCGCAGGTCGCCGCCCAACAGCACGTTGGCCAGGATCACCACCTTGCCGGCCGCATCCCAACCCTCCACATCGGCCGTGGGGTCGGCCTCGGCATAGCCCAAGCGCTGCGCCTCGGCCAGCGCAGCGGCATAGCTCTGCCCACTCTCCATCTGGGTCAGGATGTAATTGGTGGTGCCGTTGAGGATGCCCTTGATCTCACAGATGTCGCAGCCGGCCAGGGCTTGCTGGGCCAGCCGGATGGTCGGTGTTCCGCTCATCACGGTGCCCTCGAAGCGGAACTGGACGCCCTTGGCCGCAGCCAGCTCGGCCAGCTTGCGGAAGGCCAGGGCCACCGGGCCTTTGTTGGTCAGCACGGCGTGCTTGCCGCTCTCAAACGCCGCCTTGACGTGATCGATGGCCGGCTGGCCAGTTTGCACATCGGTCCAACTCGTTCTCGACCACAGTGTCGGCGTTGCTCTCACGGATGGTGCGCAGGCTGTCCCAGCCGCTGAACAGCGCCCGGCTGGGTTGTTTCACGGCATAGTCATCCAACTTGCCGGTGCGCTGCACGGTGTCCAGCGGCACAACCAGGTCCAGCCCGGCATGGTTGTACAGGCTTCCTTTGAGCAAGTCGCTGACGGCAACGATCTGGAAGCGCACTCCATAGCGTGCCGCCAGCTCGTCACCCTTGGCCAGCAGGATCTCGGCCAGGCCCTGGCCAACCGTACCAAAACCGATCAGGGCAAGACGGTGGGTGGTGGTCATGTGGGAACTCCTAGGGAAGATTGGGTGACCGGGTGACAAGATGGCCGGACGATCGGGTTGCCGGGCGACAGGATGAGTGCTGCAATCCATGCGGCCGACTGTCACCCTTCCCGTTTTACCACGAAAAACGTCACGTCATCCGATTGCTCGGTGTCGCCGGTGAACTGGTTGTAGGCGTCGACGATGGCGTTGCTGATGGCTTGGGCGCTGCGCTGGGCGTTGCACCGGACCACATCCGCCAGCCGCGGCATGCCCATCATGCGCTCCTCAGCATTCAGCGCTTCGGGCAGGCCATCGGTGTAGAACACGAGAACATCGTCCGGCTCGACGACGATGCGTCTCTCGTCCAGGTGGATGTCGTCGAACACGCCCAGGATGATGCCACCACACGCAGTTCCTGGACCGTTCCGCTGGACGAACGATACCACAGTGGCCGGTATGCCCAGCGTTGGCGTAAAGCAGACGGCCCGTCGCCGGCTCCAGGATGGCATCGAAGGCCTCAGGAACAGGTCGCACTGGCTATCGTTGAGGATCAACTGGTTGCCGCGCAGCAGGGCTGCGGCTGCTCCACGGCCGCCTCAGCGCCATCGTGCGGATCACGGTGCGGCTGAGGGCCATGAACAGCGCCGCCGGCACTCCTTTGTCGGCTACATCGGCGATCAACATGCCCAGCCGGTGGGGTTGCCCGGCAGCATGAAGAAGTCGTAGAAATCGCCGCCCACCATCCGCGCCGCCTGGTAGACGGCCGCGATCTGCCAGCCGGGAAGGGTTGGTGCGGCCTTGGGCAACATGCTGAGCTGGATCTGCCGGCCCAGGGCCAATTCCTCGTGCAGGCGCTGGCGCTGGACTTCCTCCTGGCGCAGGCGCAGCCCCTCCAGCACGATGGCGGCTTGGTTAGCCATCAGCCGCAGAAAGCGCAGCTCGTCCTCGGTCAGCAGACGTCGCTGGTGGGTGCTGAGCGGCGGCAAAGCCGTTCGCGTGGCCCTCGACAATCAGCGGCACAATGGCGTCCAGCCGCGGAAAACCCTACGGGTCAGCAACCAGTCCATCTCGTAGAGCGGCAGCACGTGGAATCAATGTCCTCGGCCAGAAAAGGCTGCTGCGAGCGCATTACCTGACCCACCAGGTTGAACTCGCTGTTCGGCATGGGGATGATCGAGCAGGCGGCCAGGTCGTTGCGCCAGCCATAGACCGCGCTAAAGGTCAAGGCTGTGCCCGCTGCATCTGGTGTGATCAGCGCCACGGCGTCCACGTGCGGCAGCTGCCCCACCTCCCGCACAATGTAGTCCATCAGGTCTGTTTGCTGCAAGCGGCTCAGCAGTTGGTCGAGAAAACTCCAGAGCGCGGCTTGCTCTTCGATATGGCTGAGCTCTTGAGCAGGTCGTCGAGGGCGGACCCCGCTCCAGGGCGATGCCCATCAAGCTGCCAGGCGTTCGCCAGCAGCGCCAGCGCCTGCAGGCGTGAAGCTTTCCCAGTCCAGGTGCGGCTCGTTGAGGATGCCGAGCACCTGTTGGCCTGAGCGCAGCGGCGCCAACACGTGTACCACCAGGGCCACGACCTCATACCCCCTTTGTCTGGGCCAGACGGGTGCAGCGCACCTCGTTGTAAGCGTCGTCAGGGTACCGGCTGCAAAAGGCCTGGCAGTCGCAACCTCCCTTCCACACGGCGGCCTTGCTTCTCGCCATGGCCGGTGGTAGGGTATAATCAGCTGCCAGCGTGAAGCCGCGGCCAAACCATCCACTCTCTGGCCGAGAAGTCCTTCAGAAGATCCAACCGGTCTCCAACCCCCATCAGGTCGACCAAATCTGCCAGCGCCGAGTTCGAGCGCGGTGGCGACATAGGCCGACCGGTTGAGCGTCTGGCGATCTTGTTGAGGGTCGTGAAGCTGTTG
Source organism: uncultured Gammaproteobacteria bacterium (assembly GCA_963698735.1). GTDB lineage: Bacteria > Pseudomonadota > Gammaproteobacteria > Steroidobacterales > Steroidobacteraceae > RPQJ01. The sequence continues at coordinate 76,609 of CAVOSA010000003.1, forward strand.
ACCAGATCTCGGTGTATGCGGTCATGGCGGTGCAGGGCGTACTTTGGCTCCAGGCAGCTGACCAACAGGCTGTTGCCACCCAAGATCATACCCACGGCACGGCTATATGATCAATTCTGCTGGCTTCTGGCGCACTTGATCAATGGTTTTCCCCGATCTGATGCTAACCACGGCCCACAAGGCCAGCAAGCCGCTCGTGCACCGTGCAGAGAGCCTGGGTAACTCCGTCGTCGAAACCAGCTCAGCCGTGGTCATCGGCCTGAGCAGCGGGGCTGCTGCGGCGCTGCACGGCGGGGCTGGCCCACGGCGTGCAGGGCTATCCGTGGCAGCAGTGCTGGGACGACTACCGGCTGTCGGTGATCCAGATCAGCCTCTTCATCCCCCGTCTGGCGCTGGGCCGTGTTCCGTGGGCGCCGAGTCGGCCGCCGTGGCCAGGAGCATGACGGCATTCGACGATCTCGGATGCTCTGATCTGCTTGAAACGATTTGGCGCTGACTTCGTCGGCAAAACACGCCAGCTGAAGAAAGCAGTCACAATGCGATATGTGCAATCCGTGTAATCCGTGAGCTATCCTCAGGGCAGTTGGACGACCAGCCTGCGGCTGGTTGCCAATCACGCCCGACACAACAACGGAGGTATCCCTATGCGCGTCAATCAATGCATCGGCTGCAAAGACTTCCCCTGCACTGACGTCCGCCACGATTGCTATGCCGTCCCCGATGTCGAGGTGGAGCCGGACAGATCAGGATCGTGCTGATCTCCGAGGCGGCGCCGGCCGACCCGGAGGACTATTACTACGCCGCGGGCGAGCCGTTGTTCCAGCAGACCACGGTGCAGGCGTTCAAGGACGCCGGCACGGCGGTGGAGTCGGTGCAGGACATCCTCGACCTGGGCGTCTACCTGACCACGGCGGTCAAGTGCGGCAAGACCGGCTACGGCATCCAGGCCGGCACGGTCGAGTGCTCCGCACATCCTGGAGCAGGAGCTGGCGCTCTTCCCCAACGTTCAAGCCTACCTGCTGATGGGCGACGTGGCCATCCAGGCGGTCAACGCGATCGCCCGGCGCGCCGGCCAGGGCCGCGTGATCCCGGCCGGCTCGACCTACAAGATCCGCGGCCCGGCATATTCCTTCCGCGGCGGCGCGCCTTTCCGTCCTACCTGCAGGCCGGCCCCAGCTTCTTCATCGAGAAGAGCAAGCGCCAGATGATCGCCGAGGACATCGCGGCCGCGCTAAGTCTGGCTGGGTAGATCAGAAGTCGGGCACCTTGCCGGTTTCCGAGGGCCATAGCTTGACACGCCTCCTCGATAAGTACAATTGTTCTAGCGATTCGCCACTCGGAAGATCCCAACTTCTCCCGAGAAGTTGGACTTCTGTAACCCGTGACAGAAGTCCAACTTCTCCGAGAAGTTGGACTCTTCTATCAGCACGCGTCAACCTGGAGGCGCTCATGTCCAAAATCAAAATTCGCTACGTCTGCCAGAACTGCGGCAGCGCCCAAGCCAAGTGGATGGGCAAGTGCCCCGACTGCGGCGAGTGGAACACGCTGATCGAGAAGCAGGTGGTGGAAGCGCGGGCCGGCCACGAGCGCGGCCCGCACCTTCGTGCCGGTCGAGGGCAGCAGCACCTCAGCCGCTCCGACCCCGCCAGTCTCGGCCGACGGGCTGGACCGCGTCCCGTCGAGGCGGCGAACTTCAGCCGTGTGCTGGGCGGCGGCATCGTGCCCGGCTCGGTGGTGCTGGTCAGCGGGGGAGTCCAGCATCGGCAAGTCGACGCTGCTCTTGCAACTGGCCGCCAGCATGGCCCGCACGGAGGGTCGCGTGCTCTCATCGCACCCGAGGCCGCCGCGCCAGCTCAAGCTGCGGGCCGACCAGCTGGGCATCCACGAGGCCGGCCTACTCGGCCTGCATGCCGAGACCCATCTGGAGTCGATCCTGCTAACACGTGGGCGACATCGGGC
>CAVOSA010000004.1:0-20568 GCA_963698735.1 uncultured Gammaproteobacteria bacterium
CACCGGCGCCACGCGGCGGTCACTCGTCATCACCCTTTTGCTCGCGGTGGCATCGCTCACGGCGCGGGCCGACGCACCGCAAGCGGAACTCTCCCCCGCCACGATCCAGCGCATCGATGCCGCGGCCGCCGAGGTGCTGGCGGAGACCGGCACGCCGAGCGCATCGATCGCGATCGTGCGTGACGGCCGCATCGTATATACGCAGGCCTACGGCAAGGCGCGGATCGAACCGAACCCGATCGCGGCACGTCCGGCGATGCGGTACGCGATTGGCTCGATCACGAAACAATTCACGGCAGCGGCCCTGCTGCTGCTGCAGCAGGACGGCAAGCTCTCGCTAGACGACAAAGTGGCCAAGTACTTGCCCGGCCTCACGCGTGCCGGCGACATCACCATTCGTCAGCTGCTGACGCACACCTCCGGCTACCAGGACTACTGGCCGCAGGACTACACGTTCACGGCAATGCTCGAGCCCACGACGCCGGCGGGCATCCTGGACCGCTGGGCGCGACAACCACTCGACTTCGAACCCGGCACGCGCTGGCAGTACAGCAACACCGGCTACGTGATTGCGGCCCTGATCGTCGAGAAGGTCAGCGGCCAGCCCTTGCATGCGTTCCTCGAGCAACGCATCCTGACGCCGCTCGATCTCGCCTCCACCAGCGATTTCGACCGCGAGCCGCATGCGCACGGCACCGTCGCAGGCTATGACACCTACGCGCTCGGTCCGCCGCGGCGCTCGAAGGCCAGCGGCCCGGGCTGGCTGTTCGGTGCCGGCGGGCTGGCGATGACCGCGGCGGACCTGGCCCGCTGGGACATCTCGCTGATGCGTCGCAGCCTGCTGAACGAAGCATCGTACCGGGCGCTGGAAACCGACACGCTGCTGGCAAACGGCGTGGCGACCGGTTACGGGCTGGGTGTGGACGTCAAGATGGAGAAGCAGCGGCGCAAGCTGTCTCACGGCGGAGAAGTGAGCGGCTTCACTGCGATGAACGCCGTTTACCCGGACGACGGCACGGCGATCGTCGTGCTGACCAACCTGATGGCCTCCAAGGCGCCGGATACGCTCACGGAAAAGATTGCCGAGATCGTGTTCGAGCACGGCGACGACGCGGCCGATGCCGCCCGCACGGCGCAGGCCCGCGCGATTTACGCTGGACTGCAGCAGGGCCAGATCGATCGCACGCTGTTTTCGCCCAACGCCAACGAATACTTCTCGGCGCAGGCGCTGGCGGATTTCCAGTCGAGCCTGGCGCCGCTCGGCGCGCCGAAGGAGTTCAAGCACCTGCGCACGTGGTTGCGCGGCGGCATGACTGGCCGCTCGTACCAGGCCGTGTACCCGGACAAGAAGCTGCGCGTGTGGACGTACGAGCTGCCCGATGGAAAGCTCGAGCAGTTGCAGGTGCAGGTGCTGGAGTAGCGCCCACCTTCTCGGCAGCCCTCTCCCGCCGCAGCGGGAGAGGGAAAGAGACGCTACTTGATCGAGTGCAGCCCGATCATGTTGCCTTCGGTGTCCATCGCGAGAACGATGAATCCGTACTGGCCGATCGACATCTTGTCGCGCTCGATCCTTCCGCCCGCCGCCGTGACGCGACCACCTTCGACGGCGCAGTCGTCACATCCGAAGTACACGAGCGTGCCGCCGGGCGTCGACGGTACGCCGGGCATGCTCACCAGCGCGCCGCCGGCGCCGGGATGGCTGTCCGACATCGGGAATGCCCACATTTCCAGGTCACCGCTCTCCAGCTTCTCCAGCTTGATCTTGAAGACCGACTCGTAGAAGCGCCTGGCACGGGCCATGTCCTGCACATAGATCTCGAACCAGCGGACGGCGTTTTCTGCCATGGCGGACCTCCCTCGTTGGAACAAGAAAGCAGCCCGACTAGATTGCCACCGGACGGGCGCGGCCGTCGATGGCGGGCTTGAGGACCTACCGCATCGCCTCCTCGATCTGCTGCAGCAGGTACAAGAGGACCGACCCGAGCATCACGATTCCTGCGATTTCCATCTCTGGCTCCAATCGTCGACCGCCGTATTGGCGTGCGAGCAGGATCGCGCGCCAATGTTGCTGCGATGCGGCAATGATTTGAAGTCTCGATGAAATAAGCGGGAAAGCCGTGCCGTGCAACCGTATTCAGCGGGCGGCGACGACTTCGATCTCCACCAGCGCGCCGGGCAATGGCAGCGCGACGACCTGCACCGTCGTGCGGGCCGGCAGGCTGCCTTTCGACGCCTCGCCGAAGTGGCGCGAGTACGCCTTCATCAGGCCGCCGAAATCCATGCTGCCACCCTTCGCCGGATCGCCGACCATGAAGACGTTCATTTTCACGACGTCGGCCATCGTCAGCCCTGACGCCGCCAGTTCCTTCTCGATCTTGCCGAGCACGCTGGCAGCCTGAGTCTCGGTATCGCCGAGCCGCTCGATGCTGCCGGCAGGCGCGTCAGGTTTCGCCACATCGGCCAGCGTACCGCTCACGAAGACGACGCGGGCACTGGCAGGTACGGCAACGCTGCTGGAGATCGGGAAATCAGCCACGGGCCGGCGGACGATCGGATCGGCCGCGGACGCCGCAACCGGAAGCGCCACAACGGAAACTGCAATGACCCCCTGGGCCAGCGTGCGAGCGAAAGAATTCATGCGTCCTCCCAATGAATGCAAAGCCCTCATCCGGCCTGCGGCCGGCCACAGACGACGCAGCCGGAAAGGTCACGAGTCCTCACCCACTGCGGTCAGAAGTAGCATACTCACTCCAAACGAGAACTCGCAGGGGGATTGCGAATGGAATCATCTGGAACCTCGCGCAGGAAGTTCCTGCAGGCCTCCGGCGGCACGCTGGGCATGGCATGGCTGGCGGCAAGCTGGCCGCAGGTCGTGGCGGCCGCGGAGCATGCGCACGCCATGGCCGCGGCTGATACAGCCGATCGCAGCAAGTTCCTGCTGCTGAGCGCGGCGCAGGCCCGCGACGTCGACGCGATCGCCTCGCAGATCGTCCCGAGCGGCGCTACGCCGGGTGCGCACGAAGCGGGGGTCGTCTACTTCATCGACCACGTGCATGCGGGACTCTGGAAAGCGCACGGCCAGGAGTTCGTCGCTGGCCTGACCACGTTCCAGGCCCAGTGCGCGAGGCACTATGCCGGCGTCGCTCAATTCGCGGACCTGCCCGCAGCCGACCAGCTCGCGTACCTCAAGCACATGGAGCACACGCCGTTCTTCGGCGGCATGCGGTTCCTGACAGTGCTCGGGCTGCTTGCCCTGCCCTCCTACGGCGGCAACGCGGGCAAACTCGGCTGGAAGCTCGTCGGCTTCGTCGACCAGCATGCGTGGCAACCACCCTTCGGACACTACGACGCCGAATACGCCGGGTTCGTGCCCTATGCGAAGACGGCGGGCAAGCAGTCATGAGCGCGCGCAAGTTCAAGCCGGATGACACGGTCGATTTCGTCGTGGTGGGATCGGGAGCCGCAGGCGGAGTGATGGCACGCGAGCTGTCGCAGGCCGGATTCGAAGTACTCGTGCTCGAGCAGGGGCCGCGCTTCACGGCCGCGGACTTCCGCCACGACGAACTCGACTACTGGTTCAACGGCGCAATCACCAACAAGCTCGACACGAACCCGCAGACCTTTCGCAAGACGGCGGCAGAGAAAGCACAGCGCGTCACGGAATTCCCGGCCGCCTGGTACGCGCCGAACGTCGGCGGCAGTTCCGTGCACTTCACCGCGAACTTCTGGCGCTTCCACGAGGTCGACTTCGACGAGCGCAGCCGCCTCGGCGCGATTGCCGGCACGACGTTCGCCGACTGGCCGATCACGTACGACGAACTCGAGCCGTACTACACCAAGGTCGAGTGGGAAGTCGGCGTGTCCGGGCTCGCGGGCGCGAGTCCGTTCGACCCGTGGCGCAGCAAGCCGTATCCGATGCCGCCGCTGCCCGTGAAATCGTCGGGTGTGCTGCTCGAGCGCGGCGCACGCAAGATGGGCTGGCATCCATACCCGGCGCCGATGGCGATCGCCTCGGTCCCCTACAAGGACCGTGCCGCCTGCGCGCACTGCGGGTTCTGCATCGGGTTTGGCTGCGAAATGCAGGCGAAGTCGTCGACGCTGTACACCATGATCCCGGAGGCCGAGGCCACGGGACGCTGCGAAGTGCGGCCGCTGAGCTACGTCTCGCGCATCGAGACCAACGCGGCGGGACGGGCGACCGGCGTCGCCTATTTCGACAAGGACAAGCGCGAGCATTTCCAGAAAGCGCGCGCGGTCGTCGTGTGCGCCAACGGCGCGGAAACCTCGCGACTGCTGCTGATGTCAGCCAACGCCCAGTTCCCGGACGGCCTCGCGAATTCGAGCGGCTACGTCGGCAAGAACCTGATGTTCAACACGTACGCCGAGGTGAACGCGCTGTTCGAGCACGAACTGAACGAGTTCAAGAGCGCGCAGGTCACGCGCGTCGTGCACGACTGGTACGACTCCGACCAGAAGCGCGGATTCTATGGCGGCGGCGGCATCGATTCGCGCATCGGTCCGATGCCGATCGCGTGGTCGCTGTTCGCGCCCCCGCCCGATCGCACGTGGGGCGCCGGCTTCAAGACGCTGCTCGAGGCCTTGCCGCGCGCGATGATCGTCGCCGGTCACGGCACGTCGTTGCCGCTCGAGACCAATCGCATCGACCTCGATCCGGAGCTCAAGGACGCCTGGGGCCTGCCTGCGCTGCGGATGACCTACAAGGACCACCCGGACGACCTCGCGATGGCGCGTTACCTGCAGGACCGGGGCGTGGAGGCCATGCAGGCTGCGGGCGCCCTCGACGTCTGGAAGGGGCCAGTCGCCGAATCGACCGGCGGCCCGCACCTGCTCGGCACGGCGCGCATGGGCAACGATCCGAAGACTTCGGTCGTGGACAAGCACCATCGCAGCCACGACATCCGCAACCTGTTCGTCTGCGACGGCTCGAGCTTCGTGACGTCGGGCCGCGGCCAGCCGACGATGACCATCCAGGCCCTCGCCTTCCGGGCCGGCGACCACATCGCGCAGTTCGCAAAACGCGGCGAGATCTAGGGCCCTCACCCCAACCCTCTCCCACGCGGACGTGGGAGAGGGAGCCGGTGTCAGGCGGCGCGCATTCCGGCCAGGCGCCTGGCGATGATCGATTCGGCCTCGGCCATGATGCGGTCGATCAGTTCCCTGCACGTCGGCACGTCGTGGATCAACCCGGCGACCATGCCGCAGGACCACGCGCCCGCCTCCATGTCGCCCTGCTGCATCACCTTCGTGTAGGCCCCCGCGACGTACTCGCGGATGTCGTCGATCGTCGTCGCCGCGCCTTTCGTTTTTTCGATCTCGACCACCTTGTCGACCGCCGAGTTGCGCAGCACGCGTTCCGTGTTGCGCAGCGGCCGCATGATCAGGCGCGTGTCGAGTTCGGTCGCCCGCACCAGTGCCTGCTTGACGTTCTCGTGCACGGGCGCTTCCTGCGTGGCGATGAAACGCGTGCCCATGTTCATGCCTTCCGCGCCCAGCGCGAGCGCTGCGACGAGGCTGCGGCCGTCGGCCATGCCGCCCGAGGCGACGAACGGGATTTTCAAGGCCTCGGCGGCCAGCGGCAGCAGGATGAAGTTGGGGACGTCGTCCTCACCCGGGTGACCGCCGCACTCGAAGCCGTCGACGCTGACCGCGTCGCAACCGATGCGCTCAGCCTTGACCGAATGACGCACCGACGTGCACTTGTGGATGACCTTGATGCCATGCTGCTTGAGCACCGGCATGTACTGCTCGGGGCTGCGGCCCGCGGTCTCGACGATGCGCACGCCACCCTCGACGATGGCCTGGATGAGCTCGGCGTACGGCGGGTTTGCGAACGTCGGCAGGAACGTCAGGTTCACGCCGAACGGCTTGTCGGTCATTTCGTGGCAGCGCTTGATCGCCGCCGCCAGCTTCTCCGGCGTGCCGAGCGTCAGGGCCGTGATCATCCCCAGGCCGCCGGCGTTCGATACCGCCGATGCCAGTTCGGGCAGCCCGACGAAATGCATGCCGCCCTGGATGATCGGGTGCTGGATGCCGAAGAGTTCAGTGATGCGGGTCTTCATGGGCGGCCTCGGTTCATGTGTACGCGATGACCGCCCATTGTCGCCCATGCATCGAACGGGCGCCTAGCAGGCACCCGGCGACGGCACTATTTCTTGCCGGCCTTGGCGATGACCTTCCTGGCATCGACCATCGCCTTGTCCGTCGCCCGCTTGGCGCATTCCTTCGTGTTGGGCGCGGAATCCGGATAGGCCTTGCCCAGTCCGGCGCACACGTCGGTCGCTGCCTGGTTGATCCGCGATTCGAGCGTTGCGGCATCGGCTGGCTTGGCCAAGTCGAGGTCGGCATAACTGACACGGCTCGACATCATGACTTTGTAGTAGCCCGGAGCCGGGCTAGCCGCATCGGCCTTGGTCTCTTTCACGATCGGTGACGCCTCGACGATGATTTCCTCCATCGACTGAGCCTGGACGTTGACCCAGAACATGCATGCCGCGATCGGCAGCGCGACTGCCAGAAGTTTTCTTCTCATAGCGCCTCCTACATTCCCTGCCGGGAGCCCGAGCGCACCAGGACGGCACGCCCCTCGTCCCACGCTTCAAGGGTAGTACCGCCGCCCGGATCCGGTAATTCGGGCTGTAGGAGGAACGCGGCGGTATTTATCGCTAGTCAGCGCGCAATGCCCCCGGCGACTACTGCAGTGTCTTGCTGGCCTCGCGCGAATATTCGCTTTCGACGCCGCTGCTGCTGATCGCCTTGACGGCGAAATACCAGGTCGCCGGTGAGAGCCCTTCGATGACCGCGGAGGTGATGGTCGAACTCCCGACAGGAACCGACTGGCTGTACTGGCCGGACGTCGTTCCATAATGCACGCGGTAACCCTGCAGGCCGCTGATCGGCGTGCCGTCCACGTTGGTCGTCGGCGCAACCCAGCGGACCGTGACCGAAGACGTCGTGGCCGCGGACACCGTGATCGTGAACGCCGGCAGCGATGCGGACACTTTCCCGTCACTGACACTGATCACGACGTTCGGGAACGTGCCGACGTTGGCGGCTGCGGGCGTGCCGTAGAGCGTGCCGTTCGTGGTGTCGAAGGTGGCCCAGGATGGCCTGCCCTGGATGCTGTAGGTGAGCGTATCGCCGTCGGCATCCTGTGCAGTCGGTCTGAACGAGTACGCCCGGCCTGCGACCGCGGTCGTCACCGGCGTGCCGCTAATGACCGGCGCGCGATTCGTCGCGGACACGGTGATCGTGAACGCCGGCAGCGAAGCCGTGACTTTGCCGTCACTGACGCTGATCACGACGTTCGGGAACGTGCCGACATCCGCGGTTGCAGGCGTGCCACTGAGCGTGCCGTTCGCCGTACTGAAACTGGCCCACGACGGCCTGCCCTGGATGCTGTAGGTGAGTGCATCGCCATCTGCGTCCTGCGCCGTAGGCGTGAACGAGTACGCCTGCGCGGGCGCCGCGGTCGTCGCCGGCGTGCCGCTGATGACCGGCGCCCTATTCGCCGCGGACACCGTGATCGTGAACGCCGGCAGCGACACTGAGACCTTGCCGTCGCTGACACTGATCACGATGTTGCGGAACGTGCCGACATCCGCGGTTGCAGGCGTGCCACTGAGCGTGCCGTTCGCCGTACTGAAACTGGCCCACGACGGTTTGCCCTGGATGCTGTAGGTGAGCGTATCGCCGTCGGCATCCTGTGCCGTCGGCCTGAACGAGTACGCCTGCGTGGGCGTCGCAGTCGTCGCCGGCGTGCCGCTGATGACCGGCGCGCGGTTCGCCGCAGCCACGGTGATCGTGAAGGCCGGCAGTGACGCGATGGCTGCCCCGTCCGACACGGCGATCGTGATACCGGAGTACGTGCCCGCCTGTCCCGTGCCTGGAGTACCAATCAACTGGCCGGTGGCCGCGTTGAAGCTGGCCCAGGCCGGCTTGTTTGCAATCGAGAACGTGAGCGCCTGGCCGTCCGGATCGGAGGCCGTCGGCTGGAACGAGTAGCCCTGGCCAACGACGGCCCCGGTCACGGGCACTCCAGAAATCCGCGGCGGATTGTTGATGCCCACGACGGGCGCGGTGCCCCCGGTCACGGCAAGGTCGAACGCGGGCAACGCTGCCTGAGCCGCGCCGTCCGAGACGGCAATGACGATCGCCCTGACGACCCCGACGTCGGCCAGGGTGGGCGTGCCCCACAGCCGCCCAGTGGCGGTGTCGAACTGGGCCCACTGCGGCTTGCTGCTGATCGAGAAGACCAGCGCCTGCGCGTCGGGGTCCACTGCCTGCGGCACGAACTCGTACGCGTTACCGGCCACTACGCTGGTGTTCGGCACGCCGGTCAGCGTGGGCGCAGTATTTGTGGGGGTGGCAACGACGGTGAGGTCGAAGGCCGGCAGTGCACTCGTCGTCTTGGAATCAGTAACCGTGATCTGGATGCCAGCGTACAGGGGCTTCGCCGAGCTCGGAGGCGTGCCCGTCAGCCTGCCCGTCGCGGGATCGAAAGCGGCCCACTCGGGCTGGTTCGTAATGCGGAAGGAAAGCGTGTCCGCATCGGGATCACTGGCCGACGGGCTGAACTCGTAGGCCTGCCCGACCCGGGCGACAGTCGGCGGGGTACCCGAAATCTGGGGAGCGTTGTTACCGGGACTGGTCGAACTGGGGGGTGGACTGCCCGGCGAGCCATCGAGCGACGAGCCTGAACCCGAACCGGAGGCCCCGCCGCCGCAACCGGCGACGAACAGGGAAAACGTCAACAGCGCTACGCGCGTCCAATACGGCTTTTTCAGCACGGTGTACCTCTAACGCAAGTACAGCGTGGAGCAGTCGTTCGGAACCGTTTGCTGGGGTGCGGGTTCCCGGAGACCTACTGCGCCACGTCGAAGACCGGGCGCTGGCAACCCCGCTATCCACGAAACTCGCTCGTGGACCGGAGGCTTTGCGTCCCTGCCTTGCGGCAGGTTTGCCTTTGCCTGGAACTGGCGCGGATTATGACAAGGCTACGGCAGAAGTCACTGCGAATTGTGTCGCAAAATGGCTACACGCCAACGCGGCATGTGTGACGGCGCTTGGGGGATTTCTAATTAAATTTTGAGAACTTACAGAACATCGCTACCAGCCTGTCGAGCTGGGCCGGGGGCGGCGGACGTAGAACTCTTCGCGGCGAACCGTGCCCCTACCGGCGCAGTCGCCGCGCCAGCGACACCGCGCCGTTCAGGTCACCGTCGTAGCGCGGCGGCCGGCTCAACTCCCCTGCGCGCAGCAGGTAATTGATCCAGGTGGTCGACTCACGCGCGAAATCGACGACCGATCCAGAGTCGACCGGACGCGAAACCAGGTAGCCCTGCACCGAAACGTCGCCGCAGCTCGCAAGGAAATCGAGCTGCTCATGCCGCTCGACGCCCTCTGCGGTCACGGCCAGCCCGAGGTTGCGGCACAGCACGATGATCGAGCGCGCGATCGAGGCGGCGCGCGAGTTGTGGTCCACTTCGGCGATCAGCCTGCGGTCGAGCTTGACGCGGCTGAGCGGCAGCTGCTCGAGCGAGGTCAGCGACGAGAAGCCCGTGCCGAAATCGTCGAGCGCCGTCGTGACTCCGAGCGCGCGCAGCGCATGCAGCGTCTCAACCGTGATCGCACCCGTCTGCAGCATGCCTTCGGTGAGTTCCAGTTCGAGCGCGTCCGGCGGCAGGGCATGGCGCGCAAGCAAGCGCTCGATCACGGACAGGAAGTCTCCGGCCACGAACTGCTGGGCCGACACGTTCACTGCGACCCGCGCATCCGGCCAGCCACTGTCGCGCCAGTTCCGCACCGCAGTGGCTGCGTTCTCGAGCACCCAGTCGTTCAGGTCGAGCATCAGGCCTGCATGCTCCGCAACCTGGACGAACTCGCTGGCCGGGATGATCTCCGTGTCGCTGCGCCGCCAGCGCAGCAACGCTTCCGCCGAATTCGCGCGTTCGATGCCGAGGCATACCTGCGGCTGGTAGTGCAGCACGAAGTCGCCCCCGTCGATCGCCCGGCGCAGGGCCTGTTCGATCCGGAAGCGGTTGGAGGCGTCCACGAGCATCGACGGCTCGTGGAAGCACAGCCGGTTGCGGCCGAGTTCCTTCGCGCGGAACAACGCAGCATCGGCGGCCCGCAACAGCGAGGTTGCATCGCGGCCGTGCTCGGGGAACATCGCCACGCCGCAGCTCACGCCCACGGACACGTCGCGATGGTCGATCGTCAGCGGCCGCTTGAAGCCATTGACGAGCTGCTCTGCCCGCCGTTCGACCTCCTGCGAGTCGCCCGAGTACGGGAACACCAGGGTGAATTCGTCGCCGCCGAGCCGGGCGATGAAGCCGGCCTCGCCCGTGATCTGCCGCATGCGCTCACCGATCTCGGTCAGCACCCGGTCGCCGAACTCGTGGCCGAGGCTGTCGTTCACCGACTTGAAGTTATCGAGGTCGAGGAACATCACGGCGAGCCGCGTTCCTGCAGGTGTGGCGCGGTCGATGAGGTCGTTCAGGTGCTGCAGGAGCTGGCGCCGATTCGGCAGGTTGGTGAGCGGATCGTGCTCGGCCAGGTGGCGCAACTGCAGCGTGCGCTCTTCGACGCGCTGCTCGAGCTGCGCCTGGTAGGTGCGCACCGCGCGCTCCGACTGGTCGAGCTGCAACGCCATGTGATTGAAATCCTGCGCCAGCTCGTCGAGCTCGCTCGCCCCGCCGCGCGGCACGCGTGCCGTCAAGTCGCCCGCCGCCAGGCGGCGCGTGCCCGCCGTCATGCGCCGGACCGGCCAGGTGATGGCCCACGCCGTCACCGCCAGCGCCAGCAGCGCGAGCAGGATCGCCTTGAAGGTTGCGCTGGAAATGTCGCGCGCGGAGGCCTCGACCGCGGCGCGCGCGGCGCTCGCCTCGGCGATGAAGTCGCGCCAGGCTGGCGCCGAAATCTCGTTGTGGACGGCGCTGGCAAGGGCTTCCCCCTGGGCGGTGAAGGCGGCTCGACCCGTCTCGATGTCGGCATCGAGCCGCTGGACACGCCGGCGCAGGTCGATCGCTTGCGCAATGTCCTCTTCCATGAGGCTGAGCCAGGCGACGCCAGGCGAGCGGGTGAACTCCTCTCGGTGAGTTGCCAGCGTCAGCTTGAGGAAGTCCTCGCCCTCGGTCGTGGGCAACGCCGGGCCATGGCTCAACGCATTGGCCGCGTCGCCGCGGGACCGATCGATCGCGCGATCCAGTTCGTTCAGGGACGGTCGCGCGATGACATTGTCGCCGACGACGATCCCGGTGCCGCCGGCGCCGACGACGCGCCGGTCCAGCGCCGCATAGGCCTGGTCAAGGCTCTGCGCGGCACGCGTCCGCTGGTCCTGCAGTTCCAGCAGGCGGAAGCCCTCGCCCTGGTGCTCGGCGCCGCGGCTCCGCAGCGATGGGAGCGCCGCGGCGGCGGCGGCGGAGCCGCCATCGGCGGCCTCGTTCATCGTCTGCGAAAACCGGGCGGCAGCCTCGGCCACCGCTGCGCGGTTCGTGTCGGAGTCGGTCCGGATGTAAGCGAGCACGGAGCGGTCGAACGCCGCCGCGCTTTCACCGAGGTCACGCGCGGTTTGTGCCAGCGGCTCGAACCGCTGCTGCATCAGCGCGACGTCGGCCATCGCATGACGCGTGCCGCGCAGCGCGAGCACGCTGGTCACGGCAAAGGCACCGATGACGACGGCGAAGCCCAGCACCAGCCATGCGCTGATGGGCAGGCCGAAGCCGCGGTGCCGACGCGGACGCTGCGATGTCGTGGGGGTATTGCTCACCTGCGGTGTCCCAGGCCCGGACCCTGAACCAGGCCGGTGCCTGGGGATATTGCTCCAATCCCGGCCGGACCGGGAGCCTGCCCGCTTGCGCGAATGAAAAAACCCCGGCGCGGAGCCGGGGTCGTGGTCGTACCAAGGGTGTCGTCTATGCCCTGCGGCGGCGGCTCAGGGCCAGCCCGGCGAGGCCGAGGCCGAGCAGGGCGAGCGTGCCGGGCTCGGGAACTTCCTCCCGGAAGCCGGTCACGAGCCCCTGGTTGTCGAAACCTATACCGAAGTCGTGCCAGCGGCTGAACGGCGCCGCCACGCTGCGCGTGAAGTTGCCGGGACCCAGCGCCGCGAAAAACGGCCCATAGTGGTCGAGCGGAGCGCCGTGGACCTGTATATCCAGCAGCAGGTTGCCCTGCGCTGGATCGTAGAGGAAGGATTCTCCGCGGATCACCAGTTCCGGACCCGTCAGTGAAAACCCGCCTGCCAGCGCCGCAAAAAGCTGCGTGTCCGCGCCGAGGTTGTCACCAAAGGGACGCGAACTGATCTCGTTGACACCGCGTTCCGTCACCGAGAAAAAGAGCTCGAGGGTCCCGGGCAGGACCGGCGCCTGCGTATTGCTGGTGGCGAAGAACACCAGTTCCTGGATCCGCATCGGGCCCGAAAACGCGCTGGCAGCGTAGACCTGCTGGTACCGGGTGCTTGGGAACCCGTAGTACGAAGACAGCGTGCCCAGCGGAAAGGTGTTTTCGGCGGCCGGGCCGTAAATCTTCGGATCACCCACGATCACCTCGTGCGTCAGTGCACGGGCTTGCGCTCCCACCAGGCAAAGCAGCGCCATCAGCGGCAGCAGGCGCGATCCATTCGTCATGACGGTCCTTACTCGGCGTGCCCGGACCGGGCAACCAATGCCGATCACGGAAATCTGGGGTCCGAGGTCGTAAAGCCTAATGCCCAGTCTCCCGTGGACCTGTGAAGCGCGTCTCATTTTCCGGGGGACACACGGATTCCTGGCGGAGAGGGTGGGACTCGAACCCACGATCCCCCTTACGGGGACGCCGGTATTCAAGTCGCAAGGCCCGCTCACACGCGCAACGTGCGCGCGCGCCGGCAATTTCCGCTGAAATCGCTCGGATTGCAACTCGCCAGCAGCCCTCGCCTCCCCTTGGATCACCTCGAGGTTACCCGGGACCGCAGACGTCGGCGCCGCGAACGAATAGGAGCCTCACAACTTCCGAGACGGTCGCCTGACTCATCAACAGGTAAGCAGGTACTGACCGAAGTGCTGCAGCTGCCTATCCGCCGCGCCTGAAAACCATCTCGTGGCAGCCCAGGCTGCTGGCCCGGTTGCCCCGCACGAGTTCGAAACCACGCGCACTCATGTAGCTTTCCAGTACATCGTAGGTTGCAAACTCGAACGGGAAGCCACCTATCCAATCGATCATGTCTCGCAGGACATTCATGCCACGGCGGTCTTTCCGGTAGTTGAGCAGGGGCCGGATCGCGGTCATCGGCTGCAGGCGGATCGTGTATTTAATGATGTTCACAGCCTCGGCGAGGAATCCAAGCGCATAGCCGTACGCTTTACCGAGCGGCGCGGGCAGCGTGTTGTAGACATACTTGATGAACCACCACAGGCGAGACTTCCACCCCTGGTCGTTGTAAATGGCGATGAACAGAAGGCCCCGATCGTTGACCCGTCCTATGGCATGCTCAATTGCAACCCACATCGCGCCCGTATGGTGCAGAACGCCCCAGGAGTAGACGATGTCGAACTGTCCTAAGGCCGCCATGTAGGCCGGATCGAGAGCGGACCCCCGATCGATCAACCATTCAGCATCGTCGGCGAAATACCTGCGCCTGAGTTCCTCCGTGCAAGCGACCGATTGGGGGTCGTAGTCGAAGGATCGCACACGCGCACCCAGTCGCCGCGCGGCGAGACTGAATAGGCCGCTACCGGAACCGATGTCGAGGAAGGATCGGCCATCCAGTCTCTCGACGTCTAACATCTTTTTCAGCGACCGCTCCGCCTCGGCGATGCGATCGTCATCCAGAACGGCGAGGAACTGCCTCCAGTTGTCGCCGAAGGCGAAGCGCATTTCGGAGGTGTTGCTCGGATTTCCGGTCACAGCCCATTTCCTTGATCAAGGAGTTCGTTCCTATCGGTCGAGAGTGAGGTTAAGCAACTCATCGTGGGAATTCTGGCTAATGCTGATCCTCAGGAAAGGCGCGTAAGTTATCGGCGGAGAGGGAGGGATTCGAACCCTCGGAGGCTGTGACACCTCGCCGGCTTTCAAGCCTAAGGACTCATTCATTCGTGCAACGTGCGTGCATGCAGACGCCTATTTGGCCAGCACTTGAGCGTCACGCGCGAGCTGGTAATTTCCGCTGAAATCGCGCGGATTGCAACTCGAGTGCAACTGCAAGATGCTCCGCGCCAGGAACGCGCGGGCCGCTCGGTCGTGCATTATGAGTCTTTGCTAATGCGTGCAGTCTGCGCGGCCCGGCGACGCGGGTATCGGCCGCGTTCGTGCAGACAGAAAAAGCCCGGCGCATGGCCGCGGTGGCTGCACTTTTCCACGATGTCCGACATGCAGCCTGTCGTGTAGCCTCGTCCGAGGGACAGTCGAGGGCGCAGCCCTGACGCAGCGCGCTTCCGCAGCTTCGCGACCGGCACCGGACGAAGCGACAGCGGCTGGGTCGACGAACGGGGCACGGCAACGGAGCAGCCAAATGACAAGTCATCCCGGCAAGATGTGGCTTCTGTTTACGGCCATTGCGCTGCTCGCGGGCTGCGGCGATGGAGGTGGCGGCGGCGGCCCGCCCGCCCCGACCATCACGAGCTTCACGGCGGCCAGGAGCCCGGTCACCGCCGGCACCGGCACCACGCTCACGGCGGTGTTCAGCGGCGGCACCGGCAGCGTCAGCAATGGCGTCGGAGCGATCAGCAGCGGCGTGCCGCTATCGACCGGCAACCTCGGCACCAGCACCACGTTCCTGCTCACGGTGACCAACAAGGCCGGCGCGACGGCAACCTCGACACTGACCGTCAACGTCGTGTCGGCGCCGTTGATCAGCGACTTCAGCGCCACGAAGAACCCCGTGACGACGGGCCAACCGACGACGCTGAGCTACAGCTTCACCGGCGGCACCGGCAGCATCGACCAGAACATCGGAAACGTCACCAGCGGCCGCACGAGCGAGGTCACGCCGACGTCGGCGACGACCTACACGCTGACCGTGACCGACGCGGCCGGAACCGCGGTCACACGCGCCGTTACGGTGGGCGTGGTCGCCGCACCGCGCATCGTCAGTTTCACGGCGAACCCGACCACCGTGGCACCGGGCGAGGCCGCGACGCTGACCGCCGTGTTCGAGAACGGCGTCGGCAGCGTGGACCAGGGGGTCGGGACGATCACGAGCGGCGTCGGCGTGGGCACCAGGGCAATGTCGACGATCACCTACCGTCTCACGGCCACCAACGCGGCCCTCGACAGCGTCACGGCCGATCTCACCGTCACGGTCACGCGATTCCGGATCACCGGCTCGACGGTCGTGCCACGGAGCGGTCACACCGCGACTTTGCTGCAGGATGGGCGGGTCCTGGTCGCAGGCGGCGATACGCTTGGCAGCGCCGAACTCTACGATCCGGGCACGGGCACGTTCGCCATCACCGGCACCATGAACGTCGCGCGGCAAGAGGGACACGCCGCCGCCCGGCTCGCCGACGGCCGGGTGCTGGTCTCGGGGGGGGATACCCCCACGTCTCGCCGCGAGGCGAGTGCCGAACTGTACGACCCGGCGACGGGCGGTTTCACGCCGATCGGGCCCATGCTGCATGGGCGCACCGGTCACACCGCCACCACCCTGCCCGACGGCAAGGTCCTGATCGCCGGCGGCTGCTGCTTTGTAGACGGGCTCAGGTACGTATACGACGATGACGAGATCTATGATCCCGTGACCGGCACCTTCGCCGCGGCGAGTCCGCGGGTGCCTTCCACGTCCCTGTACGACCACGCAGCGATCGCGCTCGCCACCGGCGACGTGCTGATCGTGGGCGGACGGAGCGCTCAGGACTTATTGTCCCCCGCCAGCCCGGAAGCAACGGTTTACGATGTTGCGAGTGGGCTGTTCGCGCAGGTCGGGTCGATGAGCCGAGATCAAGGGTGGCATCCGAGCGTCGCCCTGCTGAACGACGGTCGAGTGCTGGTCATCGGAAGGCCCCTCGATCGCTACCTGATGCCGGTGTGGCCGAGCGAGGCCGAAATCTACGATCCGGTCAGCGCAACATTCGCGGTGACCCCCCCGCAGCAGTTGACTCAAATCGCCTCGGCCACGACGCTGCCGGACGGCACGGTGCTGGTAACGGGCGACGCCGACCGCACCTCCAATGCGGCGGGCGAGGGGTCAGCGGTGCGGTACGATCCCGGCACCGGCACGTTCAAGGCCGAAGGCCAGATGCGCTTCCCCAGGACGGGGGGCTACACGGCAACGCGGCTGCTGACCGGCGAGGTGCTGTTCGTCGGCGGCAACCTGAACTACGGCACCGCAACATCGAGCGCCGAGTTGTTCCGGTAAGCGCCCGGCCGCGCCGTGGAGGCCTTTATGGCGGAGAGGGTGGGATTCGAACCCACGATCCCCTTACGGGGACGCCGGTTTTCAAGTCTCAGGGCACGCTCACACGCGCAACACACCCGCACGCAAACACCTATTTGTCCCGCATCCTTAATCCATCGCATTCCCTGTGAATTGCAGGGAATCGACCGAGATTGCAACTCGGGTGCAACTGTACCGGCCTCCTCGGTTCGTGCGTCCTCCTCAATCCATTCCAACTAATTCACCAGCCGTCGCCAGCCACATTGACGGGCCATTCGGGCCTTCCTATCGTCGCGGTTCCGACGAGAGAGGGACGGATGAGCAACGACGACAACCATTACCCGCCCCGGATGATCGTGATGCTGGAGGCGGTCTGGGGCGAAGGTTTTCTGTCGCCCGGTGGCGCAGAGGAGGTCGCGCGGGTGATCGGCAGCCATAGGCTGACCGGGCTGTCGGTGCTGGACATCGGCTGCTGCGCGGGCGGCGTCGACGTAGCGTTGGCCACGACCCACGGCGCCGCCTATGTCTGCGGCATCGATGTGGAAGACCCGGTGCTGACCCATGCCCGCGCTTTGGTGGCCCGTCACGGACTGAGCGACCGCATCGGTCTGGTCAAGGTTGCCCCCGGCCCACTGTCTTTTCCGCCCGCCACGTTCGACGTGGTGTTCTCCAAGGAAGCCCTCGTCCATATCCCCAAACAGCACGACCTGATGCGCGAAGTCTTCCGGGTCCTGAAACCCGGCGGACGGTACTGGTGGGCAAAGTCGCTCCGTGAATAGGGGGTCGCGTACTTTTCGTGCTGAGAGTAACGGTTTCTCGCTCCAGCGCCGGTGACATCAATCAGTTGCAGACGCATCGATCCCCGCGATCAGTGGCAGATGTAACCCCCTGATTTCTCTGGCTGCGCAACACGAAACCGTTACTCTCAGCACGAAAAATACGCTTGCCCTTGTGGTATGATGGTTGTTCGTTTGACCAGTTGGACCTGGCGTGCAGCCGCAGCTGATTCGCAGGCTTAACCGGGGCCAGCCCAGCTTCGTATTCCTCGAATCCGGCCCACTTTGGACGACGCAGTCGCAGACCCGCGATGGGGTTGCGCATGACGTAGGAGCAGCGCGCCGCGTGAGATCAATCCGCCTGATACCGATCGCCGCTGTGGTAGCTTTGCTGCTGACGTTCACGTCTGGAACCGCTGGCGCGTCGCCGGTCGGTCCGGCGTGCGATCAGCAACTCGGCAAGAACATACCGGCGCGAGCCGATGGCGCCCTGACAGGCACCGGGTTTGCGGAGCGGGCCCGCGACCTTGCCGGCCCGCAGCGCGACGCGCTGGTGAGCAATGAGCTGCTTGCCGGCAACGTGCCGTCGTTCCTGCGCCACCTCGAGGCCGTCACGGTCCGCGACTCCGTAAACGTGATCACCGTCTGCGTGCTGCCTGACTACCTGGCGCTCGGCACGGACCGGGACTTCGTCTTCGTCCCGTTGGGCCTCGACGCGGCGCTCGAGGTCGCGGAGCGCTTCGGCTTCATGCTGCCCACACGCAAGATCGTCAATGCCATCTACGCGGCGTCGACCGTGAAGCTCGACCCGCAGCCGCTGCCCGCGGGCGACCAGATGCGCAGCACCGCCTATCTCTTCCGGCACAACGAGATGGTCCGGGCGCAACGCGACGCGCGTGGTGCGCAGCTCGGCGCGCTGACCGCAGGCAACAAGAAGGACCTGGTGCTCACGCCGCGTCTCTGGCAGAACCCTGGCCGCGTCGCCATCTACGGCTGGCACCGCGCCGCGGGCGCACCGATCCAGCCGCTCAGCACCGTGCACGGCGCCAGCTATGCCGACTACAGCCACGGCATCCGGCTCGTGAGCGAGATCGTGTACGTCAACGGCGTGCAACGGGCGCTGGCCGACGTGCTCGCCGACCCGCGGCTCGCCGGCCTCCTGAGCGACGAGGGGCCGCTGCCGCGGCTCGCCGACCGTCTCGCGTCGCTGCTGCTGGGCAAGCCAGGGACCGAGGCATCGGCGTCCACCGTCGCCTGGCTGCCGCGACAGGCGGGAGCGCTGGCCGCGCACTGATCGGCGCCCTCACCGCTGCTCGAGCGTCTTGCAGCAGCGAAAACCCAGGTGATAGTTGGAATGGCTGTGCGGGTCCATGACCCGGCTGCCGTGCCAGTACGGTGCGCGCCAGCGACACCAGTCCTCGTGCGCGCGGTACGTGTCGAAGATGAACCAGCTGCCCTTCATCTCGGTGTAGCCGAGCGTCGTGCTGCCCGTGCTCGACATCTGTGAAGGACTGAGCGGCAGGTTCATGTGCTCGGCCGCGTTGCCGTTCAGGTCGTAGACACCGAGCGGGCTGCGACAGTCGGGAAAGCTCCCGGCCGGATAGGTGTTCGAGCCGCACTGGTTCCACCCACCGCCCTGGCAGCCCGGCGATTTCGAGCTGGCCGCCGCACACACGCCTCGTTGGTATTCCGGCCCGTAGCTCCAGCGCTTGGTTGCGGCGTGGGTGCGGTTGTGCGCCGCGCGCATGCGCTCGACGGCGGCGTTCGGGCTCACGCCGGCCGCGAGATCGAACCGGTAGTCCGGCGACTCGAGGCGGCCCTGGCACGCGCCCTCCCATTCATGGGCGTCGCATAGGCGCTTGCCCTGCGCCGCGCAGATCTCGGCCGCCTCGCGCGCCTTGACCCAGATGACCGGGTACTCGCAGGGCATGTCCGGGAATTCGAACTGGTCGATGCAGGCCTTCGCCTGCTGAGGCGTGGCGGTCTGCGGGTCGTACAGCGGCGCCATGTACTTGCCGCCGCAGATCCGTTCGAACTCCGGGTTCTCGTAGTCGGCGAGATTGCGCTCGAACTTCTCGCGGCACTGCGCCGGCGTCATCGGGTGCCGCGCGATCGCCGGGTTGCCCTGGCCCATCGCGAAGGCGCCCGCGAAGATCGCTTCGATGCGTTTCATCTGCGCGGGACTCAGGTCGTGCGCGGCCTGCAGCCGTTGAAGCATCGCGCGATTCTGCTCGGCGTTGCTGGTCGGCGCCGCCGCGCTGACCGTGCACGTGAGCAGGACGAGAGTCGCGATGGCGAGAACCCGGCGGCCACTCATGGCGCACCTTCCTTTCGGGTCAGGAAGAAGAAGTCGCGATCTTCCGGGAAACCCAGGAACCGCGGCGCGAACTGCTTGCCTGCATAGCGGTCGAGCACGTTCATGCCGACGATCAGATGCTCGACAGTCAGTTGCCCGGCCTGGGACACGTAGACGGCGAGATAGGTGTGCTCCAGCGCATTCATGTCGAGGTGCATCGCGTAGCGGCAGCGATAGGCCTGGAACACGCGTGCCATCGCAGACGGGGTCGCCGCCGAGAAATATCCGTAGACCAGGAATCGCCGCCCACCCGTCTCCTGCAGGCAGGCTCCGGCCCGCAGCGTGCGCAGATCCTCGGTCGCCGAGCCCGACCAGTTGCCCTCGCCCCAGCGGTTGACGAGCGGGCCAGGCACGCTGGCGCCGGTGCTCGCGTCGTACTCGACCAGTGGCACGCCGTTCTGGCGCGCGTCGCGGATGGTCGCCATCCGGCCGTTGTCCGCTTCGGTCCAGGTACCCATCTGCACGTCGCCCGACACCGTCGTGAACAGGGTGGCGAGCCCGGGTTGCAGCCTGCTGAACACCACGCCCTGCTCGACGAAGCCGTAGTGGCTGCCGTGGTTCTGCCGGGCCAACGCACCGTAGCGGAACGCGCCATGTTCGCGCTTGAAGCCGCCGGTGAATGCCGCGACGGTGCGCGCTGCATACTCCGGGCTCACCATGCCGGTGATCGCGAGCGGCGCCGCACGGTCGATGCCGTCCGGGCCCGGCAGCGTGCGATCGATCGAAGCCGGCGGCGGACGCTGTGACCAGCCGAGACGCGGGTGCCCGGTGCCGAGCGCGAAACCCAGGTCGAACTTGCCGAGGTCGAAGGCCACCAGGTAGACGAGCGCCTTCGACTCGATCGGGTCGAGTCGATTGACACTGCGCTCGCGTCCGTCGAGCAGGCTGCGGGCGATGGCCTCGGGCATCACGACGCTCAGGTAGACATCCGGCAGACCGCGCAGCCCGTACCACTGGCCGAGCAGCAACGCCCGATCGGCAGTGTCGACGTCGAGCCCCAGGTCCGTGGGGACGACGGCAAGATCCGCGCTGGAAGGGTCGATGATCGCGCCCGACGGCGCGGACGC
>CAVOSA010000005.1:0-28720 GCA_963698735.1 uncultured Gammaproteobacteria bacterium
AGCCGCCAGGAGCGCCCAATCCCAGGATGTCGCGCAAATCTATCCCGCGATATCGTGGATCTCGAGCCGCCTGAGCCGCGTGCCCGTGGTGACCGCAGGATCCCAACTGATCGCCCGGTTGCGGCCCGCCGTCTTGGCGAGCATCAGGGCCTGGTCGGCGCGCTCGATGGAATCCTCCACGCTGACCTCCGGATCCAGCAATGCGAGCCCGAACGAAGCCGTCACGTGGAGTGCGCTGCCAACTGGACCACCAACCAGGGAACGGCCTTCGAGGCTGTCGCGGACGCGCTTGATCACCGTCTGCCCAATCGCCAGATCCGTCCCGGGCAACGCAATCAGGAACTCGTCGCCACCGTAGCGAAACACCTTGTCGTAGGGCCGCAGGTTCCGGGTGAGGTATCGAACCGCAGCGGCCAGGACTTCGTCGCCCACCTGGTGACCGTGCCTGTCGTTGATGTCCTTGAAGTGATCGAGGTCCATGAATACGATGCAGCACGGCTGGACCTGCCGCTTCGCCAGCTCGTGCCATTGACGCAGCTCCGACAGCATCTCGACGCGGCCGTACGCGCCGGTCAGCGTATCGCGGTTGCGCAACGCGCACTCGATCTCGCGGCGCAACGCATCCAGTTCGAGGCGCAGCCGCGTGCATCCCGCCAGCAGCTCCTCGAAATCTCCACGAACGATGGGCTCATCCGCCGCCACCTCGCGCAGCAGTCGCGCGGCGATCCGATGCAGGCGCTCGTGCTCCGTGCCGATCGCCGCGAAAGCCGGTTGCCCCCACAGCTCGGCGGGGGCCCGCTCGTAGTACCACCGCCCAAACAGGCAATGAAAGTGCGCGCCTTCCGCCAGGTCGCTCAGATCAAGTGGCAGTCCGCAGACGATCTCGCGCAACAGATTCGAGTGCCACTCGACATAGTCGTGCGTGGCCTGTTCCAGCTGCGCCAGTGCCGTGCGCAATGTAATCGGATCCATGTTGAGCATCGGTGTTCACCCCGCACTCCCCACGCCGCCCCCCCATCGCGAGCTTCCCCCTTCACCCGCGGCGCTACAAGGTGGCAGTCGGCGGATCAACCCGTAAGTTCGTGCGCCACGTCACAGATTGAACAAGACCCCGGCCAGCGGTCCTGCCAGCGGGGGTCTCTTGTCAGCGCAACGGGCTTGCTGCGACGCGTACGGCAGTGCCGAAGCGTGCGGGCCGGAACCAGCCGACAGCTCACTCAGTCATTCTGATTCGCCGTCTCGACATCGCCAACCCCGCGAGCCCGAGGCCGAGCAGGACGAGCGTGCCGGGCTCGGGGACCCGGAAAGCACCGACTTCGCGGAAGGGCGTCGGCGGCTGGTTGGGATCGCCCAGCAGGAATACCTCCGACTGTCCGGTACCGAGGGCGCCCAGGAATGATCCAGTACCGCCGGTTATTGAGTACAGCAGCGCGAAGCCCGTGGGCGTCCCCGTCGAGGTGAGCGACCCGAACAGCGAGTCCCCGAAAGCCGCATTGCTGAAATTGAACGTGCCCGTGCCCGTTCCTGCAGCCAGGTTGAAGCTGAACGGCGACGCCAGCGCCCAGCCAGCGACCCCGTTGAACGTGTAGTTGCCGCTCGCAAACAGCGGCAGGTTGCCCGCGGAATCCGGCGCGCCGGTCGGCGTCACCGTTCCGCTGCCCTCGAAATTGACTGTCAGCGCGAGAGCCGGTCCGGCCAGCAGTACGCCCAGGATGCAAACCATCCACGTGCAGCGCTTCGAACGCTCCTGGTTCAAGTTCATATCAACCTCCCCTGGCCTGCCTGGCCTGTTGTTCTGCAATGAAGCCTCCATCCAACCGGGAGAAAGCGCTACACCAATTATTGGTGAGACGGTAGATTTGACACACTCTTCGCATGCAACTCGCCCCGGGGCCACGCCATGCAGTTCCGAGAAGCGACGAACTTCGACATTCCAGCGGTCGCAGCCACCTTCGACGGTCGCAACGCCTTGCCGCTCGAGCCGCGTGTTCGACAGGCGCTCCCGGGCCTGCTGAGCCAGCTGATCGCAAGTCCGGCCTGCACGCTCAGCGTGTTCGAAGACGACAGCTGGTCCGGACCCCGCGTCCTTTCGTTCGCGGCAGGCTTGTTCCTGCGCGACGAGGTCGTCGCGGCGCACCTGGCGACCCCGCATCCAGGCCTGATCTCGGCCGTGCTCGCCGCAATGCTGGACGGCCAGCGGCCACTGCTCACGCTCGACGAAATCTGCCATGCCAATTCGGGCGACGGCCTCACGCTTGCCGTGTTCCCGATGCCGTACGGCCAGCTCGGCTGGCATGACGCTCCAGTGGAGCAATTGCGCAGGCTGGCGCCGCAGGCATTGGTGCGCGACATCGGCGGCTATCGGCTGCGCGCGATCTATTACGAAGTCTTTACGGACGAGGCGGCCAGTTACATCCGGGCGGGTGGTTACCGGTTGCTGCACGACTACTCCGCACTGGCCGGCACAGGCTTCCTGGGCCCGGACTGCCGGCCCCGCATGTTGCGGCTGACGCGCGCGGATCTGCCGCCGGCAGCGATGAGCATGGTCACGCAGATGTTCGATCCCCCGCCCGCCAGGCTGGGACTCACGCTTGCAGAACAGCGCGTCGCATTGCGCGCGCTGGACGGCGCATCGGATCGCGCGATCGCCGAAGCCCTCGGTCTCTCGAGCGAGACCGTTCGCTCGAACTGGCGATCGATCTACCGGCGACTCTCGCACGTGCTGGAGCGCGTCGAGGCACCCGCGCAGCGCAGCGACGCAACGACCCGGGGGTTCGAAAAGCGTCGCGTCGCCATTGAATACCTGCGCCAGAACATGCACGAGCTGCGCCCCCATGCGTCGCGCAGATCGGCATTCGCGGCATCGTCGTTGCCTGCATGAGACTGTCGGGCACCACAATTTCACGCGTGGCGCAGCGAGCCTGACAGGATTCGCAGGAGCCGCTACTCTCTGGCTATGCACAACCCAACACGCCCCGGCCCAGGCCTTCTCCCGTTGCAGCGGACGAAGGAGTTCAAGACCCTGCTGGCGGCGGTCCTCCTGACCATCGGCACGGCCACTCTGGCCGATACTCCCGCTTTTCCCGACGCCTCCTACCGCAGGCACATCGAGGTGCTGTCGTCAGATACGTTCGAAGGCCGCGCGCCGGGCACCGAAGGCGAGAAGAAGACCCTCGCCTACATCGAGCAGCAGTTCAAGGCCGCGGGCCTGAAGCCCGGCATCGGCGACAGCTTCCTGCAACCGGTGCCAGTGGTGGAGATCACGCCACATGCCGACCCGGTGATGCAGGTGAGCGGCGCGAACGGCAAGTCACTTGCGCTGCGCAATGCGGACGATGTGGTCGTGTGGACGAAGCGCCCCGTGCCCTCCTCCGTCCTCGTCAACGCCGAGGTCGTCTACGCCGGCTACGGCATCGTCGCACCCGAGTACGACTGGAACGATTACGCCGGCCTCGACGTGCGCGGCAAGCTCGTGCTCGCGCTGGTCAACGACCCGGGTTACGCCACGCAGGACCCGAAGCTCTTCACCGGCAACGCAATGACGTACTACGGCCGGTGGGATTACAAGTTCGCCGAGGCCGTGCGTCACGGCGCGGCCGGCCTGCTCGTGATCCACGAGACCAAGGCCGCTGGATATCCGTGGGACGTGCCGCGCAACGGCGTCGACAAGCCGCAGTTTGACCTGCGCGTCGACGACTATGCGACGAGCCGTCTCGCGCTCGAAGGCTGGATCACCGAGGACGCCGCGACCCGGCTGCTGACGCAGGCAGGCATGGACTTCGCGGCGCTCAAGAAGGCGTCATCCGTTCGCGGCTTCAGGGGCAGCGCGACCGGCCTTGAGGCGAGCATGGCCGTGCGCAACGACGTGCGTTACACGACCACGTACAACGTCGTCGGCACGGTGCCGGGCAGCAAGCGGCCCGACGAGGCGTTCGTCTACACGGCGCACTGGGACCACCTCGGCAAGCTTGCGAACGGCAAACCGGGCGAAGACGTGGTCTACAACGGCGCTTCGGACAACGCGACCGGCGTCTCGGCGTTGATCGAACTGGCACGCGCGTTTGCAGCGACCAGGCCGCGACCACAGCGTGCGGTGCTGTTCGTCGCCGTCACCGCCGAGGAGTCCGGCCTGCTGGGCAGCGAGTATTTCGCCGCGCATCCGCCCATCCCCGTGTCGCAGATGGCGGGCGGCCTGAACATGGACAACCTCTACGCAATCGGCAAAACGCGCGACATCACCGTGATCGGGTTCGGCGCCTCGGAACTCGACGATGAGCTGCGTCGCGCCGCCGCGAAAC
Organism: uncultured Gammaproteobacteria bacterium; assembly: GCA_963698735.1. Taxonomy (GTDB): domain Bacteria; phylum Pseudomonadota; class Gammaproteobacteria; order Steroidobacterales; family Steroidobacteraceae; genus RPQJ01. The sequence goes on from CAVOSA010000005.1 coordinate 4,299, forward strand.
AGGGCCGCGTCCCGGTGCAGGAGCCCTCGCCCGAGAAGGGATTCTACTACCGCTCCGACCACTTCAACCTGGCGAAGGCCGGCGTGCCGATGCTGTACACGAAAGCAGGCGTCGACAGCCCGACCCAGGGCACCGGCTTCGGCAAGCGCTGGCTCGACGAGTACATCGCGAAGCGCTACCACAAGCCGTCGGACGAATACTCGGCGGACTGGGACGTGAGCGGCTCGCTGCAGGACCTGCAGTTGTATTACGACGTGGGGCTGGCGGTTGCGGATTCGGACCGCTGGCCCAACTGGCGGGAAGGCAGCGAGTTCCGTGCGATCAGGGACGCGAGCCGGAAGCAAGCCCTCACCCCGATCCTCTCCCGCTGACGCGGGAGAGGGCGCGGGAACTTCAATCGCGGACGGTCAACTCCGCGATCTGTGCGGGCTCGTCGGCACGATCCATGTCGGCCACGACGTCGAACACCGCGCCACCGTTCGCGCGCGACTCGATGCCTTCGAGCTTGAGACCGGTCGGCTCGCCATCGGCATCGACGACGGTCGTCATGACAGCGCCGCGGTCATCGACATCGAGCCAGCCAAAACGGCACCCAAGCACCGGCCCATCGGAGACCACGTCGGCCGAGTCTTCGGCGCACGCGAGGAACGCCAGCCGGCCATCGGCGGTAACGGCGGCATCGGTGAAGCCGAACGGCACGCCGCCGATGGCGCCGAGGTCCAGCTCCAGGATGCGACGGACCGGCGGCATGTCATTGCGTCCATCGAGCCAGCCGGTGAACTTCGCGAGCGAAACGTCGAGGACTGCGTTCCAGGGTGCTCGGCCACGCTTGCCATTGCCACGCTGCAGCAGGCGCAGCCATTCGCCCTGGACGACGGCACCCTCGATGTTCAGTCGTGCATCCCGCGCATCGGCATGAACCCGCAGGCCAGCGTACAGCTCCGCGCCCGAAGACAACTGCACGGGCACGCCCGCCGCGGCCGAGATCGTCACGAGATGCTCGCGATGCCGGCTCGATCCTGACCCCAGCGCGACCAGCCGTCCGTCCGGCAGCACCAAGGATGCCTCGAGGTCGAGCTTGAGCTTCTTGGTGCCGCGCGTGTCATCGAACACTCTCGCACCGTCCGGTCCCGCGGGCAGCAACAGCGACTGCGTGAGCGAGGTGGACGGATCGAGAATGGCCAGTGCGTTCACGTCGTCCTGCAGGATGACCAGGCGACTGCCGTGGCGGCGGATCGCGGAGGCGGCCCGCACGTGTGCAGGCAAATCGGAGGCTGGATCGGCACCGCGATCGTAGCGCAGCGGCCGCGGGACGCCGAGCATTGCGGTGAGGCCGGTCGAGTACGTGGCCGTGAGCGTGCGGCATTCGGGAGGGCGCGGCATCGCACGGCATTGAGCGGGGAGCGGCGCCGGCGGTCAAGCGATTCCTGGTTCGGCGGGGTCATGCGATGGCGGTCGCGCCGCCCGACCCTCTCCCGCTGGAAGCGGGAGAGGGAGCAGGAGCAGGAACGAATTCAGGCGGCTTTGCCGGCAGCGAGCGCCTGCACATCCGACGTCTTGAGCGCCTGGCCGCCGATGGCCCAGTCGCCGCTCTCGAACTCCTTGATGCGGACCCAGGTGACACCGCGCATGTTCTCGCCTTCGACCTCGATCATCGCGGCGGTGACTTTCGCAATGAGCTCCTGCTTCTGCTTCGGGGTGAAGACGTCCTTGATCACGTCGATGGTAACGAGGGGCATGTCGTTTCTCCTTCAGGGATTGAGCTTGGACTTGAGATGGTCGATGACGTCACCCATGGGCCCGCTCGGGCTGAACTCGACGGCTTCGTAGTCCTCGTCGACCCAGACCGTGTGACCGGGCGGCCAGTAGTAGACGTCGCCGGCACGAACGGTCTCTTCGGTGCCGTCGGCATAGCGCAGGTGGATGGAACCCTTGAGCACCGTTCCCCAGTGGGGGCACTGGCAGAGGTTCTGCGGCATGCCCTCGAGCAGGGGCGTCGCGTTCGCCCCCTTCGGGAACCGGATGCGCGCGACGTTGAGGTCGGCCCAGTCCTGCGCCTGGATGCAGACGCCACCCGCCTCGAGGCGGGTTGGCAGCGTGGTGCGGTCCTGTTTCACGGTGTGCTCCTTTGGTTGCGCCGCCGACGGATGGATCCCGCCGCCGGTGAGGAGAGATTGGCAGCCCGCAGCCGCCGCTGCTTGCAGGTCCCATGGAGAAGTCATGGAGGTTTGTGGGAGATCGCACCCGGCGGCGCTATCCTCCGGTCCATGCTCTACCGGTTCGGCTACTTCGAGCTCGACACCGCCAAGGCCGAGCTGCGCGCGAACGGCGCAACCCGCCCGGTGGAGCCGCAGGTGTTCGGCCTGATTGCCCTGCTGGTTGAAAACCGCGAGCGGCTCGTCTCGAAGGACGAGATTCTCGAAAAAGTCTGGGACGGGCGCATCGTGTCCGACGCGGCCATTGCGAGCCGGGTGAAGTCGGCACGCCAGGCACTGGACGACGACGGCCAGGCACAGCGCTGCATCAAGACGATCCACCGCCAGGGCTTCCGGTTCGTCGCGGACGTCAATGTCGCACGGACCGTGCAGCTCGTGGATCAGCCCGTCGCACAGTCCGCCGAACAGGCCTCGCGGCCTTCCATCGCCGTGCTGCCGTTCCGCCTCATGGGCGAGGCAGGACCGTATGCGGCCATTGCCGACGCCCTGCCCCACGAACTGATCACGGAGCTGTCGCGGCTGCGGTGGCTCTTCGTCACGGCGCGCGGCTCCTCATTCCGGCTGCGTGCGCCGGACATGGACATGGGCGAGGTCGGTCGCGTGCTCGGCGTGCGGTATTGCCTGTCGGGGACCGTGGACGTGGCGGGCTCGAACCTCGCCGTCACGGTCGAACTGGTGGACACCCGCGACGGCGGCGTGGTCTGGGCGGAACGCTTCGCGGGTTCGATTGACGACGTGCACACGATCCGCGAGGAGATCCGGTCACGAATCCTCACGGCACTCGAGATCCAGATCCCGTTGCACGAGGCGACGCTGGCGCGCCTGACCGTCACCGAGAATCTCGACGCCTGGTCGGCCTATCACCTCGGCCTGCAGCACATGTACCGCTTCAACCGCACGGACAATGCGGCCGCCACCGCCATGTTCCAGCAGGCGGTCGCGCGCGACCCGGGATTCGCGCGCGCGCACGCAGGCCTGTCGTTCGTGCACTTCCAGACGGCCTTCATGCGGCACACGGACGACATCGCCGGCGAGGCCGAACTCGCCCGTCGCTTCGCGCAGCGTGGCCTTGAACTCGACCCGCTCGACCCCTTCGTGAATTTCACGATGGGGCGCACCTTCTGGCTTGCGGGCGACCTCGACAGCGGGCTGGCATGGCTGGAGCGCGCGACGTCCATCAGCCCGAACTACGCGCAGGGCATCTACGCCCGCGCCTGGACCGAGACCCTGGCGGGCCGCGGACTCGAGGGTCGCGGACACGTGGACCTCGCGATGCGCCTGAGTCCCCTCGATCCGCTGTATTACGCGATGCTGGGGACGCGGGCCTTCACCCACATGGTGGTCGGTGAAGACGCCGCCGCAGCGGAATGGGCCGAGCGCGCCGCGCGTGCGCCCGGCGCCCACGTGCTGATCGCGATGATCGCATGCGCCACGCAGTCCATCGTCGGCGACGATATGCGCGCCGCGGAATGGGCAGCCAACGTCAGGTCGCGCAACCCGGTCCTGGCGCGCGCGGATTTCTTTCGCTCGTTCCCGATGAAGTCCGAGGTCACCAAGGCCCGACTGGCGGGCGCCCTCGAGCGATTCGGGTTTTGACGCGAGCAGCGTCCGGCGGGATTGGACAGGTTTGACCGGCAGGAGAAGTCGATGCCCCTCGCGATCAGGAAGAGCGTGAAGCAAATGGTGGACGAGGCCCTGGCCGAGATCGAAACGCTGAGCGTCGATCAGGCCCGCGCGATGCTGGGCCGGCCGGACGTCACCTTCATCGACTTGCGCGACCCGCGTGAACTCTGGCGCGAAGGCGGCATGCCCGGAGCGATCAACGTGACACGAGGCATGCTCGAGTTCTGGATCGATCCGGCAAGTCCGTATCACAAGGACTTCTTCGCCTCGGGCAACAAGTTCGTTTTCTTCTGCGCGGGCGGCTGGCGTTCTGCCCTGGCGGCAAAGGCGGCACAGGACATGGGACTCGCGCCCGTGGCCCATGTCGACGGCGGGTTCGGCGCCTGGAAGAAATCCGGCGCGCCGGTCGAGGCAATCGAGCCGAAGCCAAAGATGGGTTAGGATTTCGCATGGACCCCAACCTCGAAACCGTCCTGGAAACTCCCGACCGGGCTCTGCGCACCGCCGCCACGCGGCCGTCACTCCTCGTCACCCTGTTGCTCACGGTGGTATCGCTCACGGCGCGGGCCGACGCACCGCAAGCGGAACTCTCCCCCGCCACGATCCAGCGCATCGATGCCGCGGCCGCCGAGGTGCTGGCGGAGACCGGCACGCCGAGCGCATCGATCGCGATCGTGCGTGACGGCCGCATCGTCTATACGCAGGCCTACGGCAAGGCGCGGATCGAACCGAACCCGATCGCGGCACGTCCGGCGATGCGGTACGCGATTGGCTCGATCACGAAACAGTTCACGGCAGCGGCCCTGCTGCTGCTGCAGCAGGACGGCAAGCTCTCGCTTGACGACAAAGTGGCGAAGTACTTGCCCGGCCTCACGCGTGCCGGCGACATCACCATTCGTCAACTGCTGACGCACACCTCCGGCTACCAGGACTACTGGCCGCAGGACTACACGTTCACGGCAATGCTCGAGCCCACGACGCCGGCGGGCATCCTGGACCGCTGGGCGCGACAACCACTCGACTTCGAACCCGGCACGCGCTGGCAGTACAGCAACACCGGCTACGTGATTGCGGCCCTGATCGTCGAGAAGGTCAGCGGCCAGCCCTTGCATGCGTTCCTCGAGCAACGCATCCTGACGCCGCTCGATCTCGCCTCCACCAGCGATTTCGACCGCGAGCCGCATGCGCACGGCACCGTCGCAGGCTATGACACCTACGCGCTCGGTCCGCCGCGGCGCTCAAAGGCCAGCGGCCCGGGCTGGCTGTTCGGTGCCGGCGGGCTGGCGATGACCGCGGCAGACCTGGCCCGCTGGGACATCTCGCTGATGCGTCGCAGCCTGCTGAACGAAGCATCGTACCGGGCGCTGGAAACCGACACGCTGCTGGCAAACGGCGTCGCGACCGGTTACGGGCTGGGTGTGGACGTCAAGATGGAGAAGCAGCGGCGCAAGCTGTCTCACGGCGGAGAAGTGAGCGGCTTCACTGCGATGAACGCCGTTTACCCGGACGACGGCACGGCGATCGTCGTGCTGACCAACCTGATGGCCTCCAAGGCGCCGGATACGCTCACGGAAAAGATTGCCGAAATCGTGTTCGAGCACGGCGACGACGCGACCGATGCCGCCCGCACGGCGCAGGCCCGCGCGATTTACGCTGGACTGCAGCAGGGCCAGATCGATCGCACGCTGTTTTCGCCCAACGCCAACGAATACTTCTCGGCGCAGGCGCTGGCGGATTTCCAGTCGAGCCTGGCGCCGCTCGGCGCGCCGAAGGAGTTCAAGCACCTGCGCACGTGGTTGCGCGGCGGCATGACTGGCCGCTCGTACCAGGCCGTGTACCCGGACAAGAAGCTGCGCGTGTGGACGTACGAGCTGCCCGATGGAAAGCTCGAGCAGCTGCAGGTGCAGGTGCTGGAGTAGCGCCCACCTTCTCCGCAGCCCTCTCCCGCCGCAGCGGGAGAGGGAAAGAGACGCTACTTGATCGAGTGCAGCCCGATCATGTTGCCTTCGGTGTCCATCGCGAGAACGATGAATCCGTACTGGCCGATCGACATCTTGTCGCGCTCGATCCTTCCGCCCGCCGCCGTGACGCGACCACCTTCGACGGCGCAGTCGTCACAGCCGAAGTACACGAGCGTGCCGCCGGGCGTCGACGGGACGCCGGGCATTCTCACCAGCGCGCCGCTGGCGCCGGGATGGCTGTCCGACATCGGGAACGCCCACATTTCCAGGTCACCGCTCTCCAGCTTCTCCAGCTTGATCTTGAGGACCGACTCGTAGAAGCGCCTGGCACGGGCCATGTCCTGCACATAGATCTCGAACCAGCGGACGGCGTTTTCTGCCATGGCGGACCTCCCTCGTTGGAACAAGAAAGCAGCCCGACTAGATTGCCACCGGACGGGCGCGGCCGTCGATGGCGGGCTTGAGGACCTACCGCATCGCCTCCTCGATCTGCTGCAGCAGGTACAAAAGGACCGACCCGAGCATCACGATTCCTGCGATTTCCATCTCTGGCTCCAATCGTCGACCGCCGTATTGGCGTGCGAGCAGGATCGCGCGCCAATGTTGCTGCGATGCGGCAATGATTTGAAGTCTCGATGAAATAAGCGGGAAAGCCGTGCCGTGCAACCGTATTCAGCGGGCGGCGACGACTTCGATCTCCACCAAGGCGCCGGGCACCGGCAGCGCGACGACCTGCACCGTCGTGCGGGCCGGCAGGCTGCCTTTCGACGCCTCGCCGAAGTGGCGCGAGTACGCCTTCATCAGGCCGCCGAAATCCATGCTGCCACCCTTCGCCGGATCGCCGACCATGAAGACGTTCATTTTCACGACGTCGGCCATCGTCAGCCCTGACGCCGCCAGTTCCTTCTCGATCTTGCCGAGCACGCTGGCAGCCTGGGTCTCGGTATCGCCGAGCCGCTCAATGCTGCCGGCAGGCGCGTCAGCTTTCGCCACATCGGCCAGCGTACCGCTCACGAAGACGACGCGGGCACTGGCAGGTACGGCAACGCTGCTGGAGATCGGGAAATCAGCCACGGGCCGGCGGACGATCGGATCGGCCGCGGACGCCGCAACCGGAAGCGCCACAACGGAAACTGCAATGACCCCCTGGGCCAGCGTGCGAGCGAAAGAATTCATGCGTCCTCCCAATGAATGCAAAGCCCTCATCCGGCCTGCGGCCGGCCACAGACGACGCAGCCGGAAAGGTCACGAGTCCTCACCCACTGCGGTCAGAAGTAGCATACTCACTCCAAACGAGAACTCGCAGGGGGATTGCGCATGGAATCATCTGGAACCTCGCGCAGGAAGTTCCTGCAGGCCTCCGGCGGCACGCTGGGCATGGCATGGCTGGCGGCAAGCTGGCCGCAGGTCGTGGCGGCCGCGGAGCATGCGCACGCCATGGCCGCGGCTGATACAGCCGATCGCAGCAAGTTCCTGCTGTTGAGCGCGGCGCAGGCCCGCGACGTCGACGCGATCGCCTCGCAGATCGTCCCGAGCGGCGCTACGCCGGGTGCGCACGAAGCGGGGGTCGTCTACTTCATCGACCACGTGCATGCGGGACTCTGGAAAGCGCACGGCCAGGAGTTCGTCGCTGGCCTGACCACGTTCCAGGCCCAGTGCGCGAGGCACTATGCCGGCGTCGCTCAATTCGCGGACCTGCCCGCAGCCGACCAGCTCGCGTACCTCAAGCACATGGAGCACACGCCGTTCTTCGGCGGCATGCGGTTCCTGACAGTGCTCGGGCTGCTTGCCCTGCCCTCCTACGGCGGCAACGCGGGCAAACTCGGCTGGAAGCTCGTCGGCTTCGTCGACCAGCATGCGTGGCAACCACCCTTCGGACACTACGACGCCGAATACGCCGGGTTCGTGCCCTATGCGAAGACGGCGGGCAAGCAGTCATGAGCGCGCGCAAGTTCAAGCCGGATGACACGGTCGATTTCGTCGTGGTGGGATCGGGAGCCGCAGGCGGAGTGATGGCGCGCGAGCTGTCGCAGGCCGGATTCGAAGTACTCGTGCTCGAGCAGGGGCCGCGCTTCACGGCCGCGGACTTCCGCCACGACGAACTCGACTACTGGTTCAACGGCGCGATCACCAACAAGCTCGACACGAACCCGCAGACCTTTCGCAAGACGGCGGCAGAGAAAGCACAGCGCGTCACGGAGTTCCCGGCCGCCTGGTACGCGCCGAACGTCGGCGGCAGTTCCGTGCACTTCACCGCGAACTTCTGGCGCTTCCACGAGGTCGACTTCGACGAGCGCAGCCGCCTCGGCGCGATTGCCGGCACGACGTTCGCCGACTGGCCGATCACGTACGACGAACTCGAGCCGTACTACACCAAGGTCGAGTGGGAAGTGGGCGTGTCCGGGCTCGCGGGCGCGAGTCCGTTCGACCCGTGGCGCAGCAAGCCGTATCCGATGCCGCCGCTGCCCGTGAAGTCGTCGGGCGTGCTGCTCGAGCGCGGCGCACGCAAGATGGGCTGGCATCCATACCCGGCGCCGATGGCGATCGCCTCGGTCCCCTACAAGGACCGTGCCGCCTGCGCGCACTGCGGGTTCTGCATCGGGTTTGGCTGCGAAATGCAGGCGAAGTCGTCGACGCTGTACACCATGATCCCGGAGGCCGAGGCCACGGGACGCTGCGAAGTGCGGCCGCTGAGCTACGTCTCGCGCATCGAGACCAACGCGGCGGGACGGGCGACGGGCGTCGCTTATTTCGACAAGGACAAGCGCGAGCATTTCCAGAAAGCGCGCGCGGTCGTCGTGTGCGCCAACGGCGCGGAAACCTCGCGACTGCTGCTGATGTCAGCCAACGCCCAGTTCCCGGACGGCCTCGCGAATTCGAGCGGCTACGTCGGCAAGAACCTGATGTTCAACACCTACGCCGAGGTGAACGCGCTGTTCGAGCACGAACTGAACGAGTTCAAGAGCGCGCAGGTAACGCGCGTCGTGCACGACTGGTACGACACCGACCCGAAACGCGGATTCTATGGCGGCGGCGGCATCGATTCGCGCATCGGTCCGATGCCGATCGCGTGGTCGCTCTTCGCGCCCCCGCCCGATCGCACGTGGGGCGCCGGCTTCAAGACGCTGCTCGAGGCCTTGCCGCGCGCGATGATCGTCGCCGGTCACGGCACGTCGTTGCCGCTCGAGACCAATCGCATCGACCTCGATCCGGACCTGAAGGACGCCTGGGGCCTGCCTGCGCTGCGGATGACCTACAAGGACCACCCGGACGACCTCGCGATGGCGCGTTACCTGCAGGACCGGGGCGTGGAGGCCATGCAGGCTGCGGGAGCCCTCGACGTCTGGAAGGGGCCTGTCGCCGAATCGACCGGCGGCCCGCACCTGCTCGGCACGGCGCGCATGGGCAACGATCCGAAGACTTCGGTCGTGGACAAGCACCATCGCAGCCACGACATCCGCAACCTGTTCGTCTGCGACGGTTCGAGCTTCGTGACGTCGGGTCGCGGCCAGCCGACGATGACCATCCAGGCCCTCGCCTTCCGGGCCGGCGACCACATCGCGCAGTTCGCAAAACGCGGCGAGATCTGACGGTCAGGCGGCGCGCATTCCGGCGAGGCGCTTCGCGATGATCGTTTCGGCCTCGCCCATGATGCGGTCGACCAGTTCCCTGCACGTCGGCACGTCGTGGATCAACCCGGCAACCATGCCGCAGGACCACGCGCCCGCCTCCATGTCGCCCTGCTGCATCACCTTCGTGTAGGCCCCCGCGACGTACTCGCGGATGTCGTCGATCGTCGTCGCTGCGCCTTTCGCTTTTTCGATCTCGACCACCTTGTCGACCGCCGAGTTGCGCAGCACGCGTTCCGTGTTGCGCAAGGGCCGCATGATCAGGCGCGTGTCGAGTTCGGTCGCCCGCACCAGTGCCTGCTTGACGTTCTCGTGCACGGGCGCTTCCTTCGTGGCGATGAAGCGCGTGCCCATGTTCATGCCTTCCGCGCCCAGCGCGAGCGCTGCGACGAGGCTGCGGCCGTCGGCCATGCCGCCCGAGGCGACGAATGGAATTTTCAAGGCCTCGGCGGCCAGCGGCAGCAGGATGAAGTTGGGGACGTCGTCCTCACCCGGGTGACCGCCGCACTCGAAGCCGTCGACGCTGACCGCGTCGCAACCGATGCGCTCGGCCTTGACCGAATGACGCACCGACGTGCACTTGTGGATGACCTTGATGCCATGCTGCTTGAGCACCGGCATGTACTGCTCGGGGCTGCGGCCCGCGGTCTCGACGATGCGCACGCCACCCTCGACGATGGCCTGGATGAGCTCGGCGTACGGCGGGTTCGCGAACGTCGGCAGGAACGTCAGGTTCACGCCGAACGGCTTGTCGGTCATTTCGTGGCAGCGCTTGATCGCCGCCGCCAGCTTCTCCGGCGTGCCGAGCGTCAGGGCCGTGATCATCCCCAGGCCACCGGCGTTCGATACCGCCGATGCCAGTTCGGGCAGCCCGACGAAATGCATGCCACCCTGGATGATCGGGTGCTGGATGCCGAAGAGTTCGGTGATGCGGGTCTTCATGGGCGGCCTCGGTTCATGTGTACGCGATGACCGCCCATTGTCGCCCATGCATCGAACGGGCGCCTAGCAGGCACCCGGCGACGGCCCTATTTCTTGCCGGCCTTGGCGATGACCTTCCGAGCGTCGACCATCGCCTTCTCAGTCGCCCGCTTGGCGCATTCCTTCGTGTTGGGCGCGGAATCCGGATACGCCTTGCCCAGTCCAGCGCACACATCGGTCGCTGCCTGGTTGATCCGCGATTCTAGCGTTGCGGCATCGCCTGGCTTGGCCAGATCGAGGTCGGCATAACTGACGCGGCTCGACATCATGACTTTGTAGTAGCCCGGAGCCGGGCTAGCCGCATCGGCCTTGGTCTCTTTCACGACCGGTGACGCCTCGACGATGATTTCCTCCATCGACTGAGCCTGGACGTTGACCCAGAACATGCATGCCGCGATCGGCAGCGCGACGGCCAGAAGTTTTCTTCTCATAGCGCCTCCTACATTCCCTGCCGGGAGCCCGAGCGCACCAGGACGGCACGCCCCTCGTCCCACGCTTCAAGGGTAGTACCGCCGCCCGGATCCGGTAATTGGGGCTGTAGGAGGAACGCGCCGGTATTTATCGCTAGTCAGCGCGCACAGCCCCCGGCGACTACTGCAGTGTCTTGCTGGCCTCGCGCGAATATTCGCTTTCGACGCCGCTGCTGCTGATCGCCTTGACTGCGAAATACCAGGTCGCCGGCGAGAGCCCTTCGATGACCGCGGAGGTGATGGTCGAACTACCGACCGGCACGGACTGGCTGTATTGGCCAGACGTCGTTCCGTAATGCACGCGGTAACCCTGCAGGCCGGTGATCGGCGTGCCGTCCACGTTAGTCGTCGGCGCAACCCAGCGGACCGTGACCGACGACGTCGTGGCCGCGGACACCGTGATCGTGAACGCCGGCAATGCGGTAGTCACCGTCCCGTCGCTGACGCTGATCACGACGCCCGGGAACGTTCCGACGTTGGCGGCTGCGGGCGTGCCGGAGAGCGTGCCGGTCGTCGTGTCGAAGGTGGCCCAGGATGGCCTGCCCTGGATGCTGTAGGTGAGCGTATCGCCGTCGGCATCCTGTGCCGTCGGCCGGAACGAATACGCCTGACTGACCACCGCGGTCGTCACCGGCGTGCCAGAGATCGTCGGCGCGCGATTCGCCGCGGACACGGTGATCGTGAACGCCGGCAGCGACACAGAGACCTTGCCGTCACTGACACTGATCACGATGTTGCGGAACGTGCCGACATCCGCGGTTGCAGGCGTGCCACTGAGCGTACCGTTCGCCGTACTGAAACTGGCCCACGACGGCCTGCCCTGGATGCTGTAGGTGAGCGCATCGCCGTCGGCATCCTGTGCCGTCGGCCTGAACGAGTACGCCTGCGCGGGAACCGCGGTAGTCGCCGGCGTGCCGCTGATGACCGGCGCGCGGTTCGCCGCAGCCACGGTGATCGTGAAGGCCGGCAGTGACGCGATAGCTGCCCCGTCCGACACGGCGATCGTGATACCGGAGTACGTGCCCGCCTGTCCGGTGCCTGGAGTACCAATCAACTGGCCGGTGGCCGCGTTGAAGCTGGCCCAGGCCGGCTTGTTGGCGATCGAGAACGTGAGCGCCTGGCCGTCCGGATCCGAGGCCGTCGGCTGGAACGCGTAGGCCTGGCCAACGACGGCGCCGGTCACGGGCACTCCCGAAATCCGCGGCGGATTGTTGATGCCCACGACAGGCGCGGTCCCCCCTGTCACGGCGATGTCGAAGGCGGGCAACGCCACTTGCGCCGCTCCATCCGATACGGCAATGACGATCGCCCTGACGACTCCCACGTCGTTCGGGGTGGGCGTACCCCACAAGCGCCCGGTAGCGGTATCAAACTGGGCCCACTGCGGCTTGTTGCTGATCGAGAAGACGAGCGCCTGCGCGTCGGGGTCCACAGCCTGCGGCACGAACTCGTACGAGTTGCCGGCAACCACGCTGGTGGTCGGCGCGCCCGTCAGACTGGGCGGCGTGTTTACAGCGGGCGCAGCAACGACGGTGAGGTCGAAGGCCGGCAGTGCACTCGTCGTCTTGGAATCAGTAACCGTGATCTGGATGCCAGAGTACAGGGGCTTCGCCGAGCTCGGAGGCGTGCCCGTCAGCCTGCCGGTCGCGGGATCGAAAGCGGCCCACTCGGGCTGGTTCGTAATGCGGAAGGCAAGAGGGTCCGCATCGGGGTCACTGGCCGACGGGCTGAACTCGTAGGCCTGTCCGACCCGGGCGACAGTCGCCGGGGAACCCGAAATCTGGGGCGCGTTGTTGCCTGGACTGGTCGAACTGGGGGGTGGGCTGCCCGGGGAGCCATCGAGCGACGAGCCCGAACCCGAACCGGAGGCCCCGCCGCCGCAACCGGCGACGAACAGGGAAAACGTCAACAGCGCGATGCGCGTCCAATACGGCTTTTTCAGCACGGTGTACCTCTAACGCAAGTACAGCGTGGAGCAGTCGTTCGGAACCGTTTGCTGGGGTGCGGGTTCCCGGAGACCTACTGCGCCACGTCGAAGACCGGGCGCTGGCAACCCCGCTATCCACGAAACTCACTCGTGGACCGGAGGCTTTGCGTCCCTGCCTTGCGGCAGGTTTGCCTTTGCCTGGAACTGCCGCGGATTATGACAACGCCACGGCAGAAGTCACTGCGAATTGTGTCGCAAAATGGCTACATGCCAACGCGGTTCATGTGACGGCGCTTGGAGGATTTCTAATTATTTTTTGAGAACTTACAGAACATCGCTACCAGCCTGTCGAGCTGGGCCGGGGGCGGCGGGCGTAGAACTCTTCGCGGCGAACCGTGCCCCTACCGGCGCAGTCGCCGCGCCAGCGACACCGCGCCGTTCAGGTCACCGTCGTAGCGCGGCGGCCGGCTCAACTCCCCTGCGCGCAGCAGGTAATTGATCCAGGTGGTCGACTCACGCGCGAAATCGACGACCGATCCAGAGTCGACCGGACGCGAAACCAGGTAGCCCTGCACCGAAACGTCGCCGCAGCTCGCAAGGAAATCGAGCTGCTCATGCCGCTCGACGCCCTCTGCGGTCACGGCCAGCCCGAGGTTGCGGCACAGCACGATGATCGAGCGCGCGATCGAGGCGGCGCGCGAGTTGTGGTCCACTTCGGCAATCAGCCTGCGGTCGAGCTTGACGCGGCTGAGCGGCAGCTGCTCGAGCGAGGTCAGCGACGAGAAGCCCGTGCCGAAATCGTCGAGCGCCGTCGTGACGCCGAGCCCGCGCAGCGCATGAAGTGTCTCAACCGTGATCGCACCCGTCTGCAGCATGCCTTCGGTGAGTTCCAGTTCGAGCGCGTCCGGCGGCAGGCCATGGCGCGCCAGCAAGCGCTCGATCACGGACAGGAAGTCGCCGGCCACGAACTGCTGGGCCGAGACGTTCACCGCGACCCGTGCATCGGGCCAGCCGCTGTCGCGCCAGTTCCGCACTGCAGTGGCTGCGTTCTCGAGCACCCAGTCGTTCAGGTCGAGCATCAGGCCTGCATGCTCCGCAACCTGGACGAACTCGCTGGCCGGGATGATCTCCGTGTCGCTGCGCCGCCAGCGCAGCAACGCTTCCGCCGAATTCGCGCGTTCGATGCCGAGGCATACCTGCGGCTGGTAGTGCAGCACGAAGTCGCCCCCGTCGATCGCCCGGCGCAGGGCCTGTTCGATCCGGAAGCGGTTGGAGGCGTCCACGAGCATCGACGGCTCGTGGAAGCACAGCCGGTTGCGGCCGAGTTCCTTCGCGCGGAACAACGCGGCATCGGCGGCCCGCAACAGCGAGGTTGCATCGCGGCCGTGCTCGGGGAACATCGCCACGCCGCAGCTCACGCCCACGGACACGTCGCGATGGTCGATCGTCAGCGGCCGCTTGAAGCCATTGACGAGCTGCTCTGCCCGCCGTTCGACCTCCTGCGAGTCGCCCGAGTACGGGAACACCAGGGTGAATTCGTCGCCGCCGAGCCGGGCGATGAAGCCGGCCTCGCCCGTGATCTGCCGCATGCGCTCACCGATCTCGGTCAGCACCCGGTCGCCGAACTCGTGGCCGAGGCTGTCGTTCACCGACTTGAAGTTATCGAGGTCGAGGAACATCACGGCGAGCCGCGTTCCTGCAGGTGTGGCGCGGTCGATGAGGTCGTTCAGGTGCTGCAGGAGCTGGCGTCGATTCGGCAGGTTGGTGAGCGGATCGTGCTCGGCCAGGTGGCGCAACTGCAGCGTGCGCTCTTCGACGCGCTGCTCGAGCTGCGCCTGGTAGGTGCGCACCGCGCGCTCCGACTGGTCGAGCTGCAACGCCATGTGATTGAAATCCTGCGCCAGCTCGTCGAGCTCGCTCGCCCCGCCGCGCGGCACGCGTGCCGTCAAGTCGCCCGCCGCCAGGCGGCGCGTGCCCGCCGTCATGCGCCGGACCGGCCAGGTGATGGCCCACGCCGTCACCGCCAGCGCCAGCAGCGCGAGCAGGATCGCCTTGAAGGTTGCGCTGGAAATGTCGCGCGCGGAGGCCTCGACCGCGGCGCGCGCGGCGCTCGCCTCGGCGATGAAGTCGCGCCAGGCTGGCGCCGAAATCTCGTTGTGGACGGCGCTGGCAAGGGCTTCCCCCTGGGCGGTGAAGGCGGCTCGACCCGTCTCGATGTCGGCATCGAGCCGCTGGACACGCCGGCGCAGGTCGATCGCTTGCGCAATGTCCTCTTCCATGAGGCTGAGCCAGGCGACGCCAGGCGAGCGGGTGAACTCCTCTCGGTGAGTTGCCAGCGTCAGCTTGAGGAAGTCCTCGCCCTCGGTCGTGGGCAACGCCGGGCCATGGCTCAACGCATTGGCCGCGTCGCCGCGGGACCGATCGATCGCGCGATCCAGTTCGTTCAGGGACGGTCGCGCGATGACATTGTCGCCGACGACGATCCCGGTGCCGCCGGCGCCGACGACGCGCCGGTCCAGCGCCGCATAGGCCTGGTCAAGGCTCTGCGCGGCACGCGTCCGCTGGTCCTGCAGTTCCAGCAGGCGGAAGCCCTCGCCCTGGTGCTCGGCGCCGCGGCTCCGCAGCGATGGGAGCGCCGCGGCGGCGGCGGCGGAGCCGCCATCGGCGGCCTCGTTCATCGTCTGCGAAAACCGGGCGGCAGCCTCGGCCACCGCTGCGCGGTTCGTGTCGGAGTCGGTCCGGATGTAAGCGAGCACGGAGCGGTCGAACGCCGCCGCGCTTTCACCGAGGTCACGCGCGGTT
The DNA here is from genome assembly GCA_963698735.1 of uncultured Gammaproteobacteria bacterium. GTDB lineage: Bacteria > Pseudomonadota > Gammaproteobacteria > Steroidobacterales > Steroidobacteraceae > RPQJ01. The sequence continues at coordinate 19,908 of CAVOSA010000005.1, forward strand.
TGTGCCAGCGGCTCGAACCGCTGCTGCATCAGCGCGACGTCGGCCATCGCATGACGCGTGCCGCGCAGCGCGAGCACGCTGGTCACGGCAAAGGCGCCGATGACGACGGCGAAGCCCAGCACCAGCCATGCGCTGATGGGCAGGCCGAAGCCGCGGTGCCGACGCGTACGCTGCGATGTCGTGGGGGTAGTGCTCACCTGGGGGTGTCCGAGGCCCGGGCCCTGAACCAGGCCGGTGCCTGGGGATATTGCTCCAATCCCGGCCGGACCGGGAGCCTGCCCGCTTGCGCGAATGAAAAAACCCCGGCGCGGAGCCGGGGTCGTGGTGGTACCAGGGGTGTCGTCCTTATGCCCTGCGGCGGCGGCTCAGGGCCAGCCCGGCGAGGCCGAGGCCAAGCAGACGCGAGCGAACCGGGCTCGGGAACTTCCTCCCGGAAGCCAGTCACGAGCCCCTGGTTGTCGAAACCGATACCGAAGTCGTGCCAGCGACTGAACGGCGCCGCCACACTGCGCGTGAAGTTGCCGGGACCCAGCGCCGCGAAGAACGGACCATAGTGGTCGAGCGGAGCGCCGTGGACTCGAATATCCAGCAGCAGGTTGCCCTGCGACGGATCGTAGAGGAAGGAGTCTCCGCGAATCACCAGTTCCGGACCGGTCAGTGAAAACCCGCCCGCCAGCGCCGCGAAGAGCTGGGTGTCCGCGCCGAGGTTGTCACCAAAAGGACGCGAACTGATCTCGTTGACACCGCGTTCCGTCACCGAGAAAAAGATCTCGAGGGTCCCGGGCAGGACCGGCGCCTGCGTATTGCTGGTGGCGAAGAACACCAGTTCCTGGATCCGCATCGGGCCCGAAAACGCGCTGGCAGCGTAGACCTGCTGGTACCGGGTGCTTGGGAACCCGTAGTACGAAGACAGCGTGCCCAGCGGAAAGGTGTTTTCGGCGGCCGGGCCGTAGATCTTCGGATCACCCACGATCACCTCGTGCGTCAGTGCACGGGCTTGCGCTCCCAACAGGCAAAGCAGCGCCATCAGCGGCAGCAGGCGCGATCCATTCGTCATGACGGTCCTTGCTCGGCGTGCCCGGACCGGGCAACCAATGCCGATCACGGAAATCTGGGGTCCGAGGTCGTAAAGCCTAATGCCCAGTCTCCCGTGGACCTGTGAAGCGCGTCTCAATTCCTGGGAGACGCGGTCGTGCAATGCCCTGCGGCACTGCTATGCCGCACTCGTCCATTATGCCTTTATGCGTGAGGGATCGGCACACACCCCCCCATCATGCAGAAACAAGTGCCCAGGCACACGTCTGGGGACTTACCGCCGTGACGGCTGGGTACGTTCATCCCCGAATTCGAGCGACCGGCTCCGGGGACTAGTCTTGTCCTGTCGGTGCGATCAGTTCGTTGTTCCGGTCACCCTCTCGGCTTCCCTCGCTTTCGCACCGGCAGAGGTTCGGGCGAGGTCGACGCTTCGGGTGACTCGGCGAAGGAGTGCCGACATGACCACCTTTCCGGGCAAGATCCTGGTCCTGCTTTCAGTATTGACCTTGGTCGCGGCTTGCGGGGGCGGCGACAACTCCCATGCATCGAAGTCCGTTGCCGTGCCGAACGTGGTGGGCCAAACGGAAAGCGCAGCGGCAACGGCCATCGTCGCCGCCGGGCTCCAGGTCGGTGGTTCCACCGCCGCCTCCAGCAGCACGGTTCCCGCAGGCAGCGTGGTTTCCCAGAATCCCGCGGCCGGAACCATGATGAGCCGTGGCTCGCCGGTCAGCCTGGTCGTCTCCAGCGGCACTCCAGCGCAGACCGTTCAGTCGGTGTCGGTCGTGCCCGCGAGTGCATCGATCGGCAAGGGCGCCACCCTGCAACTCAATGCCAGGGCGGCCTACGAGGACGGGCACAGCGAGGACGTAACGAGCCGTGCTGCCTGGAGTTCCGGAGCACCGTCGGTCGCGACCGTGAGCGGTTCGGGGCTCGTCTCGGCCCTCGAACTCGGCGCCGCGGCCATTTCGGCTCGACTCGGTGCCGTGTCAGGGGCATCGGCGTTGACGGTGACTGCGGCCGTGGCCAGCGCGGTGTCTGTAACCCCATCGACGGCGTCGGTCGCGACCGGCGGCGCACCACTTCAGTTGACAGCCACCGCCATCTTCACGGACGGCAGGACGCAAGACGTTACCTCGTTGGCGACATGGAGCGTGAACTCGTGCGCCACCGTGACGGCGAATGGCGGCCTCCTGACCGGTATCACGGGGACCGGTGAATGCACCGCGACGGTCACCGCTACATTGGACGCGGCGAGCGGCGCTGCGCAAGTCACGGTCATCGGTCTTTTTGCGCCAGCCAAGAATGCATATGGTGTCTACCGACCATTCGGCGTTGCGATCGGTGACCTTACCGGTGATGCCAAGCCGGATCTGGTGGTCGCCGCGTCGTTCGGCATTGACCTCGTGGTCGGGAACGGCGATGGCACGTTCGGTGCCGACATTCCATTCACGGGGACGTCGGGCGGCCATTCCCCGGTCATCGCGGATTTCAATGGCGGGGGAAACAGCGATGTTGCCGCGTTGTCCGCCGGCGTTTCGCGGTGGCTGGGGGACGGGACTGGCACGTTCAGCAACCCAATCTATTTCCCCGTCGGCCTGCAACCAGCGCACATGACCGTATCGGATTTCAACTCTGACGGGCGGCCCGACCTCGCCGTTGCCAACGAGGGCGATGGCACGGTCTCGATCCTGCTCGGCGACGCCGCAGGCTCTTTCGCCCCAGTTAATAGTTTTGCAGCCGGTGCCGGTCCAGAGTGGTTAGCGGTCGGCGACTTCAATGGCGACGCGAAGCCGGACCTGGTCGTAGCCAATAACCCGGCGAAGTCGTTTTCCGTTCTGTTGGGCGACGGGACCGGCTCCTTCGGAACGCCCTCAAGTAGTTCCGTATCAGGCGCCCCGACATCAGTAGCGGCTGAGGATTTCAACGCGGATGGGAAAACTGATGTCGTGGTTACGCATCTGGCGACGGTGTCCGTTTATCTCGGCGATGGAGTCGGCTCGTTCCAGGCGGCGAGCAACTTCGCGACCAGCGACAGATCGAGCACCCACTCGGTAGTTGTCGCCGATCTCAACGCCGATGGCAGGCTGGATCTTGCTGTGACCAACCGTGATTTAGTTCTGTCATCTCACATCTCGGTTCTGCTCGGAACGGGAACAGGATCATTCGGAACAGCGATATACGTCTCGGTCGGGAACCAGGACCCCGACTTCCTGGCCATCGACGACCTGAACGGCGATGCCAAACCCGACCTGGTCGCCAGTGACGCCGGCAGCGTTGGTGGGGTTTCGATCGTGCTTCACCAGTGAGCCCAGAGCCGAATCAAATGACGTGGCACATGCAAGTCTGCCATAGGCGAACGGCCGCAAGGGGGCCGTTCGGACTATTCGACAGTCTCCCCATCAACAAGAAGGCGAGCACTCGGCTGGCCTTCTTGCTGCGCTGAACGCATCGCCGAGGCATTGCGTCGTCGGCTCAGGCCAAGACCCGCAAGGCCGAAGCCGAGCAACGCGCGGGTACCGGGTTCTGAGACGGCGGCCGCACGACTAACCTCCGCGAACGATCTTGCGAGATTCATGAGCCTGTCGAACGTGTATGGCCCGTTCACAGACGTGTAGGCGCCCTAGTGTGCGGCGGTAAATCGTGATGCTTTCGTTCACACCCGACGGTTCGAGGCCTCAACCCCCGAGGCTCTCCAGGAATCGGGCCGTGCTCATCCAGGCCGCGGTTCCCGCGAAGTAGACCGACAGGAGGTTACTGAGCATCACTGCCACCGCGCCATAGACGTATACCGCGTGCGGTCGCCCTCTCGTCCGCCAGTCGTACACCATGGCGACGACGATCAGCAGCACCGCGACGACCGTCGGCGGGATCGACACGAAGGCGGGCGGTGGCCCCGCACTCGCCGCTCCGGCTGGCGCGAGCAGAGCGATGAACACCCGCGCCATGGCGGGCACCGTCAAACCTGCCATCAACACGTACATCAGCCGCTTGTGAATCTCAGGTCGTCGGACGTTGGCGATCGCGAGCGCGAACAGGACGATCAGCAAGGGCAGCGCGCAGAACCCGATTGCGGAGAAGCGCCGGGCCGCCTCGCCGAAGCCGCGGGCATCGTCAAGCCGGATCATCGTGATCTTCAGGACGACGATCGAGCAGAGCATCACGCTGAACAGCGCGATGCCCGCCATCCCCCAGGCGCGGTGCGCCGGCGTCCGCCCCGCCGCCACCCACGCCGTTTGCGCGAGATAGAACAGCGCCCAGCTGAACAGCAGGATGCCGTGAATGTGCGCAATCGGCGGCATGTGAACCGTACCGCTGAAAACCGGCGCCCAGTAGGACGGCGTGAAGCCGCCGAAGGCTATCAGGACAAAGACCACCGCCATCCGCAGGTGGAACCGCCGCGTGTCGAACTGCACGCCATCGCCGTCGGCCAGCACTGCGTTCACGGGGTCCCCTTTTCGATCGGATTGATCCCATCCCGGGCCGTGACCGCGCGTTCGCGGACGGCGCTAAGGGTTGTAACAGATGGGTGACGGGTGCGCGCGGCCCTGTGTGGTCATCGGCCAAGTAGCCGATACATTTCTCGAACCTGGCGGAGAGGGTGGGATTCGAACCCACGATCCCCTTACGGGGACGCCGGTTTTCAAGTCTCAGGGCACGCTCGCACGCGCAACACACCCGCACGCAAACACCTGGTTGTCCCGCATCCTTATTCCATCGCATTCCCTGTGAATTGCAGGGAATCGACCGAGATTGCAACTCGGGTGCAACTGTACCGGCCTCCTCGGTTCGTGCGTCCTCCTCAATCCATTCCAACTAATTCACCAGCCGTCGCTAGCCACATTGACGGGCCATTCGGGCCTTCCTATCGTCGCGGTTCCGACGAGAGAGGGACGGATGAGCAACGACGACAACCATTACCCGCCCCGGATGATCGCGATGCTGGAGGCGGTCTGGGGCGAAGGTTTTCTGTCGCCCGGTGGCGCAGAGGAGGTCGCGCGGGTGATCGGCAGCCATAGGCTGACCGGGCTGTCGGTGCTGGACATCGGCTGCTGCGCGGGCGGCATCGACGTAGCGCTGGCCACGACCCACGGCGCCGCCTATGTCTGCGGCATCGATGTGGAAGACCCGGTGCTGACCCATGCCCGCGCTTTGGTGGCCCGTCACGGACTGAGCGACCGCATCGGTCTGGTCAAGGTTGCCCCCGGCCCACTGTCTTTTCCGCCCGCCACGTTCGAGGTGGTGTTCTCCAAGGAAGCCCTCGTCCATATCCCCGACAAGCACGACCTGATGCGCGAAGTCTTCCGGGTCCTGAAACCCGGCGGACGGTACTGGTGGGCAAAGTCGCTCCGTGAATAGGGGGTCGCGTACTTTTCGTGCTGAGAGTAACGGTTTCTCGCTCCAGCGCCGGTGACATCAATCAGTTGCAGACGCATCGATCCCCGCGATCAGTGGCAGATGTAACCCCCTGATTTCTCTGGCTGCGCAACACGAAACCGTTTCTCTCAGCACGAAAAATACGCTTGCCCTTGTGGTATAATGATCGTTCGTTTGACCAGTTGGACCTGGCGTGCAGCCGCAGCTGATTCGCAGGCTTAACCGGGGCCAGCCCAGCTTCGTATTCCTGGAATCCGGCCCACTTTGGACGACGCAGTCGCAGACCCGCGCGATGGGGTTGCGCATGACGTAGGAGCAGCGCGCCGCGTGAGATCAATCCGCCTGATACCGATTGCCGCTGTGGTAGCTTTGCTGCTGACGTTCACGTCTGGAACCGCTGGCGCGTCGCCGGTCGGTCCGGCGTGCGATCAGCAACTCGGCAAGAACATACCGGCGCGAGCCGATGGCGCCCTGACAGGCACCGGGTTTGCGGAGCGGGCCCGCGACCTTGCCGGCCCGCAGCGCGACGCGCTGGTGAGCAATGAGCTGCTTGCCGGCAACGTGCCGTCGTTCCTGCGCCACCTCGAGGCCGTCACGGTCCGCGACTCCGTAAACGTGATCACCGTCTGCGTGCTGCCTGACTACCTGGCGCTCGGCACGGACCGGGACTTCGTCTTCGTCCCGTTGGGCCTCGACGCTGCGCTCGAGGTCGCGGAGCGCTTCGGCTTCATGCTGCCCACACGCAAGATCGTCAATGCCATCTACGCGGCGTCGACCGTGAAGCTCGACCCGCAGCCGCTGCCCGCGGGCGACCAGATGCGCAGCACCGCCTATCTCTTCCGGCACAACGAGATGGTCCGGGCGCAACGCGACGCGCGTGGTGCGCAGCTCGGCGCGCTGACCGCAGGCAACAAGAAGGACCTGGTGCTCACGCCGCGTCTCTGGCAGAACCCTGGCCGCGTCGCCATCTACGGCTGGCACCGCGCCGCGGGCGCACCGATCCAGCCGCTCAGCACCGTGCACGGCGCCAGCTATGCCGACTACAGCCACGGCATCCGGCTCGTGAGCGAGATCGTGTACGTCAACGGCGTGCAACGGGCGCTGGCCGACGTCCTCGCCGACCCGCGGCTCGCCGGCCTCCTGAGCGACGAGGGGCCGCTGCCGCGGCTCGCCGACCGTCTCGCGTCGCTGCTGCTGGGCAAGCCAGGGACCGAGGCATCGGCGTCCACCGTCGCCTGGCTGCCGCGACAGGCGGGAGCGCTGGCCGCGCACTGATCGGCGCCCTCACCGCTGCTCGAGCGTCTTGCAGCAGCGAAAACCCAGGTGATAGTTGGAATGGCTGTGCGGGTCCATGACCCGGCTGCCGTGCCAGTACGGTGCGCGCCAGCGACACCAGTCCTCGTGCGCGCGGTACGTGTCGAAGATGAACCAGCTGCCCTTCATCTCGGTGTAGCCGAGCGTCGTGCTGCCCGTGCTCGACATCTGTGAAGGACTGAGCGGCAGGTTCATGTGCTCGGCCGCGTTGCCGTTCAGGTCGTAGACACCGAGCGGGCTGCGACAGTCGGGAAAGCTCCCGGCCGGATAGGTGTTCGAGCCGCACTGGTTCCACCCACCGCCCTGGCAGCCCGGCGATTTCGAGCTGGCCGCCGCACACACGCCTCGTTGGTATTCCGGCCCGTAGCTCCAGCGCTTGGTTGCGGCGTGGGTGCGGTTGTGCGCCGCGCGCATGCGCTCGACGGCGGCGTTCGGGCTCACGCCGGCCGCGAGATCGAACCGGTAGTCCGGCGACTCGAGGCGGCCCTGGCACGCGCCCTCCCATTCATGGGCGTCGCATAGGCGCTTGCCCTGCGCCGCGCAGATCTCGGCCGCCTCGCGCGCCTTGACCCAGATGACCGGGTACTCGCAGGGCATGTCCGGGAATTCGAACTGGTCGATGCAGGCCTTCGCCTGCTGAGGCGTGGCGGTCTGCGGGTCGTACAGCGGCGCCATGTACTTGCCGCCGCAGATCCGTTCGAACTCCGGGTTCTCGTAGTCGGCGAGATTGCGCTCGAACTTCTCGCGGCACTGCGCCGGCGTCATCGGGTGCCGCGCGATCGCCGGGTTGCCCTGGCCCATCGCGAAGGCGCCCGCGAAGATCGCTTCGATGCGTTTCATCTGCGCGGGACTCAGGTCGTGCGCGGCCTGCAGCCGTTGAAGCATCGCGCGATTCTGCTCGGCGTTGCTGGTCGGCGCCGCCGCGCTGACCGTGCACGTGAGCAGGAAGAGAGTCGCGATGGCGAGAACCCGGCGGCCACTCATGGCGCACCTTCCTTTCGGGTCAGGAAGAAGAAGTCCCGATCTTCCGGGAAACCCAGGAACCGCGGCGCGAACTGCTTGCCTGCATAGCGGTCGAGCACGTTCATGCCGACGATCAGATGCTCGACAGTCAGTTGCCCGGCCTGGGACACGTAGACGGCGAGATAGGTGTGCTCCAGCGCATTCATGTCGAGGTGCATCGCGTAGCGGCAGCGATAGGCCTGGAACACGCGTGCCATCGCAGACGGGGTCGCCGCCGAGAAATATCCGTAGACCAGGAATCGCCGCCCACCCGTCTCCTGCAGGCAGGCTCCGGCCCGCAGCGTGCGCAGATCCTCGGTCGCCGAGCCCGACCAGTTGCCCTCGCCCCAGCGGTTGACGAGCGGGCCAGGCACGCTGGCGCCGGTGCTCGCGTCGTACTCGACCAGTGGCACGCCGTTCTGGCGCGCGTCGCGGATGGTCGCCATCCGGCCGTTGTCCGCTTCGGTCCAGGTACCCATCTGCACGTCGCCCGACACCGTCGTGAACAGGGTGGCGAGCCCGGGTTGCAGCCTGCTGAACACCACGCCCTGCTCGACGAAGCCGTAGTGGCTGCCGTGGTTCTGCCGGGCCAACGCACCGTAGCGGAACGCGCCATGTTCGCGCTTGAAGCCGCCGGTGAATGCCGCGACGGTGCGCGCTGCATACTCCGGGCTCACCATGCCGGTGATCGCGAGCGGCGCCGCACGGTCGATGCCGTCCGGGCCCGGCAGCGTGCGATCGATCGACGCCGGCGGCGGACGCTGTGACCAGCCGAGACGCGGGTGCCCGGTGCCGAGCGCGAAACCCAGGTCGAACTTGCCGAGGTCGAAGGCCACCAGGTAGACGAGCGCCTTCGACTCGATCGGGTCGAGTCGATTGACACTGCGCTCGCGTCCGTCGAGCAGGCTGCGGGCGATGGCCTCGGGCATCACGACGCTCAGGTAGACATCCGGCAGACCGCGCAGCCCGTACCACTGGCCGAGCAGCAACGCCCGATCGGCAGTGTCGACGTCGAGCCCCAGGTCCGTGGGGACGACGGCAAGATCCGCGCTGGAAGGGTCGATGATCGCGCCCGACGGCGCGGACGC
>CAVOSA010000006.1:0-88754 GCA_963698735.1 uncultured Gammaproteobacteria bacterium
GGCGGAGACGCTCTGCGTATCCACCCAGGTCGGCTGCGCCATGGGTTGCGCATTCTGCCTGACCGGCAAGATGGGCCTGATCCGCAACCTGACGGCGGGCGAGATCATCGCCCAGGTGCGAGCTGCTCGGCGGCCTCCGGGCTGCTCCAGGACCGGTTCAACATCGTGCTGATGGGGATGGGCGAGCCGCTGCACAACTACGACAGACGATGAAGGCGTTGCGCATGCTGGCCGTGAGAGGGGCTCTCGGTCTCGCCGCGACGGGTCACCTTGTCGACGGTGGGGCTGGTGCCGGCGCTCGACCGATTGGCGAAGGAACCCGTGATGCCGAACCTCGCCATCTCCCTCCACGCCACGACCGACGAGGTGCGGGGCAGGTTGGTCCCGGTGAACGGGAAACCCGCTGGCCGACCTGATCGATGCGTGTCGCCGATTCCCCCTCGAGCGCCGCAGCGCATCACCTTCGAGTACGTGCTGCTCAAGGACGTCAACGACTCGCCGGAGGATGCCAGGCGGCTGGTCAAGCTGCTGGCCGGATCGCGCCAAGGTCAACCTGATTCCCCTGAACGAGGCAGCGGGGATCGGGTTCGAACGCCCGCGGACGGCGGGTCGAACGCGTTCGCGGCGGTTCTGGCGGAGCGCACCTGACGGTTCGGTTCGCAGGAGCCGGGGCCGCGACATCCGAGCCGCTTGCGGCCAGCTCATCGTCGAGAGCCCACGGCAGTCACCCGGACAGCAGTTGGCCGATCGTCTGTCGGGCTCGTGACAACCTTCCCCTCCATCGGCTCGCCCACGGCCGTGAGACGCAGGTGAACCCGCTCGTTTCTGGCGAGCCCCGCGGCAATTCTCACCTTGAGGGCGTTGTCGGTCACGACGAGCGTGCCATCACCAATTGTGAGGCCCGGCCTCGTGTGCCCGAGCTGTGACGCCTGGAATCGTCCCGCGAGGGTGCGTCCCACGGCCCGCAGGGTCTCGGCCCGCGCTCGCACGATGGCGCTCGGCACCTTGCCCGGCAGACGCGAAGCCGGCGTGCCCGGCCTGTCCGAGTAGGGAAAGACGTGGAGCGAGGCTCAGCCCTGAGCCTCTCCAGATAGTCGAGCGTGCAGCGGAAATCAGCCTCGCGCTCCCCGGGGTAGCCGGCGATGACATCGGAGCCAATCGCGGCGTGGGGCAGCCTGGCCTTGATCGTGGCCACGAGCCCGCGGTATTGGTCCACCGTGTACGGGCGCCCCATCGCGCGCAACACGACGTCACTGCCGTGCTGCAAGGGCAGGTGGAAGTGAGGAGCGATCCGCCGATTGTGGCAGGCGATCTCGATGAGATCCGGGCGACAATCCATCGGCTCGAGCGAACTCAGGCGGAAGGAAAGACCTGCGGGGAGTTCGAGCAACGAGTCCAGAAGGGCGGTCAGGGAGGTCTGCGGGCGCAGATCGCGGCCGTAGGCGCCGAGGTGCACGCCGGTCAGCACGAACTCGCGAAAGCCGCTCGCTGCGAGACGGCTAGTGTCGACCTTCACCTCGGCGGGCGGTACGCTGCGACTCGGCCCTCGGGTCGACGGGACGATGCAGTAGGCGCACCGCTCGTCGCATCCGGTCTGGACGCGCAGGTAGCAGCGCGTGTGCCCACAATCTCCTGGGACAAGGGGCGTGGAGAACTCGATGTCGCCTTCGGCCGGCGCCGGGCGCGTTCCGAGGGTCCGCGAAACCACAAACGGCTTTTCTTCGTTGGCGAAGACTTGAGCCACGCCAGGGAGCGCTGCCACCTCGGCCGGCCGGCGGGTAGCGTAGCAGCCGGTCACGACAAGGCGGGCCGAGGGATTGGCACGGGCCAGCCGGCGGATCAGGTGGCGCGCACCGTGGTCGGCCACCGAGGTGACCGTGCAGGTGTTGACCACCACGAGGTCGGCGGTGTCAGCCGGCGCGGCCGTGCAGCCAAACGCCAGGAACTCCCGCTCCAAGGCCAGCGAATCGGCCTGGTTCAGACGGCATCCGGCCGTGACGACTGTGTACTTCAACGGCTGGAGCGTGTCCATGTGATTCCTCGGACACGCTCCTAGCTCTGCGGATCCGGCTTCTGCCGGGCGCGGGTCAGCGCCTTCCGGCCGATGTCCGGAATCGGGTGTATTGCCGTCGAAATCGATCTGCGCCACACCCTCGTAGGCCCGGCGCATGGCGCTCGCGTAGTCGGGGCCACGACCGACCACGGTGAGGACCCGGCCGCCAGCCGTGACGACTTGCCCGGCGCGGTTCGCCGTGCCCGCGTGGAAGACGAGCAGATCCGGGAGGCGCGCCGCTTCCTCCAGGCCGAGCACCGCCTTGCCGGTCTCGTAGGCCCCTGGATACCCCCGCGACGCCAGGACGACCCCGACGTGAGGATCGGGACGCGACCGGCACTCAGCGCTGCCCAGTTCGCCGGATGCCGCCGCGACGAGGAGCGGCAGGAGCGGCTCGTCGATATGGGCAGCACGACCTGCGCCTCCGGATCGCCCAGCCGGACGTTGAACTCGATCACCTGGGGTACCGCGGTCGGTCAGCATCAGCCCCACGTAGAGGAACCCGCGATAGGCGTGGCCGGCAGCGCGGCATCCTTCGAGCACTTCTCGACGATGTCGCTGAGTAATCCGCTGCACCAGCCGAGCGTCCACCAGCGGGCTGGGTGCGAACGCCCCCATCCCGCCGGTGTCGGACCTCGATCGCCATCGAGCACGCGCTTGTGGTCTTCGGCCGCGACCAGGGGCACGGCGCGAGTGCCGTCGCAGATGGCGAAGAACGAGGCTTCTTCTCCCTGCAGGCACTCCTCGAGTATCAGGCGAGCGCCCGCGTCTCCGAATCGGCGCTCCACCATGGCCCCGCGCACGGCTTCCTCGGCCGACACGCGGTCGGGGGCCACCGTGACCCCTTTGCCGGCCGCCAGGCCATCGGCCTTCACGACGAGGGGGAAGCCGAACGGCGAACGCTGCACCACGTCGAGCGCCTCGGTCGCGGTGTTGCACACCACATAGCGGGCCGTGGGGATGTGGTGTCGACTCATGAAGTTCTTGGCGAACACCTTGCTTGATTCGAGCCTGGCCGCCTGCTGGGAGGGACCGAAGACGAGCCTTCGGTCGTCGGCGAAGCGGTCGGCGAGGCCCTGGGCGAGCGGGGCTTCCGGGCCGACGACGGTGAGGTCGACGTGTTCGCGCCGAGCCAGGGCCAGCAGCGACTCGACGTCCCCCGGCTGGACGGCAGCCGGCCGGGCCACCCGGGCCGTACCCGCGTTGCCGGGGGCGCAGATGATCTCGCCGATGCCCGGCTCTGACGCGAGCTTCCAGGCCAGCGCGTGCTCCCGGGCTCCACTCCCGACGATCAGAACTCTCATGGCAAGACGTATCCCTATTTGGCTAGAAGCTGTGATAGCCTAGCATATTCAATGGTGAGCGTCGTTTCGGCGACGGGACATGCAGTGTGGCCGGACGGAGGGGGTGGAATCGGCTGGCTGAAGTGAAGGTACAGGAAGGCGAGTCGATTGAAAGCGCGCTTCGCCGTTTCAAGCGCAAGGTCCAGCAGGAAGACATCATCAAGGACATCAAGAAACACTCGTTCTACTTGAAGCCTGGGGACAAGCGGCGGGCCAAGCAGGCGTTGGCGCGCAAGCGCAGCCGCAAGAAGCAACGGCGCGAGGTCGAGTAGAGCGGCGCAACGAAGCAGGCAGCCGATGGCGTTCGAGGACAAGACCCTGCGGTGCATCGACTGCGGGGGGGAGTTTGTCTGGACGGCCGGGGAACAGGCGTTCTTTGCCGCCAACAACCTCAAGCACGAGCCGAAGCGGTGCCGCGCGTGCAAGGGGAAGCGTGCAGCGCGGCCGTCTGGCGCGGCCGACTCCGCGCGCGAACGAGTCGAGACCAAGGCGACATGCGCGGCGTGCGGCAAGGAAACCGATTGTGCCGTTTCAGCCGAGGCAAGGCCGGCCGGTGTTCTGCCGTGACTGTTTCCAGCGGCGGAAGTCCGGCAAGCCCGGCGCGGGTCTCTCAGGCCCGAGCTAGAGGAACTCCGCGTCGGACCGTCGAGCCCGCCGCGACGACGGCGCAGGCGGATCGTCGTAAACCACGCGCGGCCGAGGGGCAGCGGACCGGGGGGACAGGGCGGAGCGGGTCTATGCGGTTGACCGCTCCGAATCGTTCATGTTAAGGTGCCATCTCCTGTTCGGAGAGAACACGGGCAAGGGTCTGGCGTGCGTCGCGCTGTCGGGTACGACGTGACCGGGAGGACGGTGGGCAATGGAGATCGAACAGAGGATGGTCGGCGATGTCACTGGTTCTCGACCTCAAGGGAAAGCTGAGCATGGGCGATGGGGACGAGCTGTTGAAGGACAAGATCAACAGCCTCGTCAGCCAGGGCCACAAGAAGATGGTCCTGAACCTCGACGGGCGTGCCCTACATCGACAGCGCGGGTCTCGGCGAGATCGTCCGCACCTACACGACGGTGAGCCGGCAGCGGGGCAAGCTCAAGCTGCTGAACCTGACCAAGCGCATTCAGGATCTGTTGTCGATCACCAAGCTGATCACGGTATTCGACACGTTCGAATCCGAGGACGAGGCGGTGCGGAGTTTCGCAGAATAGCCGCCGCTCCCGCCCTCCCGGCGCGCTCCATGGCGCGTGGCTCTCACACCGACCCCGTCGTTCCCGGCGCCCCGGCCCTGGGCGGGGCGCCGGCCGCGTCCGCTCGCGCTCAGCCTCATCCGCTCGCTGCGGCCGCGACCAGTGGACCAAGAACCTGGTCGTGTTCGCCGGGCTGCTCTTCAGCCAGGAGCTCGTTCAACCCGGCGGCGGTCGTTCGCTGCGATCGGCCGCGTTCGCCGTGTTCTGTGCGCTCTCGGGCGCAGTCTACTGATCAACGACGTGGTCGACCGCGAGGCGGACCGGCGGCACCCGCTCAAGGCCGGGCGGCCGGTCGCGAGCGGCGCGCGTCAGCCCCGGCGTCGCGCTCACGGCAGCGGCCGTGCTGGCCGTGGCGGGCCTCGGCGCCGCCTGGCGTGCTGGGATCCGGGCTTTCTGGCTGGTGTCGGCAGGCTATGTGGTACTGCTCGGCCTGTACTCCGGTCCGCTCAAGCACATCGTGATCATCGATGTGCTGACCATCGCCATCGGGTTCGTGCTGCGCGCGGTGGCGGGCGCCGTGGCGATCGACGTGCCTATCAGCCATTGGCTGCTCGTCTGCACCATCCTGCTCGCCCTGTTTCTGGCGCTCAGCAAGCGCCGGCACGAACTGGTGCTGCTGGCCGACGGGGCGACCGACCACCGGCCGAATCCTCGAGGAGTACAGCCCGTATCTGCTCGACCAGATGATCGGCGGTCGTCACCGCCTCGACGCTGGTCGCCTACGCGTTCTACACCATCAGTCCAGAGACCGTGGCAGAAGTTCGGCACGGACCTGCTTGGCCTGACGATTCCGTTTCCCTTCTACGGGATTTTCCGCTACCTGTACCTGGTGCACCGCAAGGAAGGGGGCGGGAGCCCGGCGGAGATGCTCCGAGCACCGGCCGCTGCTCTTCTGCGTGGCGCTCTGGGCCGCTCGCGATCGTGATCATCATTTACCGCCCGCTCGCGGGTAGCGGAGGATCCAGCGCGTCTCGGGCCGCCCAGCCGGCGGAACGGTCGCGACGCCGCGGCGCCGACGTAGCCGGTTGGCTGGCGTCGCTCGGCAGCCGCAGAATCGCCAGAATCATGGCCGATTTCAACATTCGCTCCGACTCGGTCGACGTCGAGCAGATCATGCGGCAGATCCGGGCGCGGATCCGCGAGAAGCGCGGCGTCGACTACACCGAGGAGGAGGTCCGCGAGCTGGCGACCGTCAAGCTCGAGAAGTTCCTCGACCCCCGAAGGCGTTGCGGTCGGATCTCGTGCAGCATTACCGGCAACGGCACGCGGAAATGGTGGAGCGCCACGACGCCCGCTCGTACAAGCCGTTCGAGCCGTGCCCCGTTCGAACCGCCGGCCGAACCCCCACGGTTCGACAACTACGCCTTCGACACCGAGACCATCTACCACTCGTCGAGGGGCCCGGTCGGGCAGCTGCTGCGCTACGCGGAAGGTGCTCAATCCGCTGCTGAAGCTGTTCTTCAACCCGAATCCGATTATCCACGTGCTGCACTGGCAGAGCCAGATCAACGAAGCCCAGGACACCAACGTGCGGGGGCTTGCCAGGCACCTGTCGAGGACTTCGAGTCGACTGAACCAGCACTTCGGGCCTCGATCGCACGTGGTCGAAACCTCGAGGCGGCAGTTCGTCGAGTTCGCGGCCCGCGAGAGCGTCCGCGACGAACTGGATCGTTGCGCTTCGAGGTGCTGAACAACCTGGTGCTCGAGATGACGCGGCTCGGCATCGAGGTGAAGAACCTCAAGATGCGCGTCGAGTCGCTCTCGGCCCGGCTGGAGTTCGACGAGCGCCGTGCGCGCGCCCTCGAGGGCGTGGTGCATACCGGTTCGGAGGCACCGGCTGCGCCCGAGCCCGGCGAACCGGCACCGGCCGCCGAGGATCCGGCGCGGCGAGACCCGAGGCGGCGCCACGAAGCCGCCGACGCCGGCGGCGCACGCCGGCGCCGGCCGCCGCCGGGGTCGGCCGGCCCGACGCGGACGGTGCGCCGGCGCCTGAGGCAGCTGACGCATTCGGCCCGACGGGGACGCGGACGTCGAGAACGAGGACCGAGTCGGCTCCGCGTTCCGGACACGGCCGACGAGCCCGACGACGAGGAGCCGTCCAGAGCCGAGGATCGGCCGGTTGCCGCCGAAGCCGATCCCGCCGACGCCGCGCGAGCCGGCGACACCCTCCGTGAAGCTCGCGGTCGTCGTCCAGCGGTACGGCGCAGACATCAACGGCGGCGCCGAGCTGCACGCCCGCTACATCGCGGAGCACCTGGCGCGCCACGACGAGGTCGAGGTGCTGACGACGTGCGCCCGCGACTACGTCACATGGCGCAACGAACTCGCCGGCCGGCCTCGAGCACGTCAACGGGTGCCCGGTGCGCCGGTTCCCGGTTCCCGCGAACGCGACCCGTGGAGTTCGGCCGGCCGGTCGAAGCGCGTGTTCGAGCGCGCGCACTCGGTCGCCGACGAACTGGCGTGGCTCGACAGCGAGGGCCCACCAGCCCCGCGCTGGTGCGGCACATCCGGACCGAACCGCGCGGCGCTACGACTACTTCATCTTCTTCAGCTACCGGTACTACCACGCGTACCACGGGGCGCGCGCGGTCCCGGGCCAGGCGATCCTGGTGCCCGACCGCCGAGCGCGACGGCGCATCGGCCTGCGCCTATTCGGGCCCGATGTTCCGCGGCGTGCGGGCCCTCATGTACAACTCGTCCGAAGAGCGGCGCGATGATCCACGCGGCGTCGCGGCAACCACGACGTGCCGGGCGTCGTGGTGGGCATCGGCTCGCGAGATGCCGGAGCGGCCAGCGCCGGACCGGTTCCGGCAGGAAGTTCGGCATGGCGGCCGGTTCGTCATCTACGTCGGGCCGGATCGACGAGAACAAGGGGTGCAGGGAGCTGTTCGACTTCTTCCTGCGCTATGCGTCAGGTCGCCGCCGACGGCTCTGACCTGGTGCTCATCGGCAACGCCGATCCTGCCGATCCCCGACGCACCCGCGGATCCGGCACCTGGGGTTCCTGCACCGACGAGGACAAGTTCGACGCCATGGCGGCGGCCGAGCTGCTGGTCATGCCCTCGTACTACGAGAGCCTGTCGATGGTCGCGCTCGAAGCCTGGGCGCTCGGCCGGCCCGTGCTGGTCAACGGCCGGTGCGACGTGCTGCGGGGCCAGTGCCTCCGCAGCAACGCCGGCCTCTACTACGAGGACTACGAGGAGTTCGTCGAGACGCTGGCGGTGCTCGAAGACGCACCGCCGGCTGCAGCGCGGCCCTGGGCGCCAACGGCCGGCGAGTACTTCCGGCGGCACTACGCCTGGTCCGTCATCGAGCGGAAGTACCTCGACATGCTCGAGCGGCTCGAGCGCGAGCGATCGCGACGGGCGCGGCACTGCGCGGGCCGGAGCCGCTGCCGGGCTGGTTCGCGCGGCGCCGGCGCGACGCTGCCGCCGGCGCCGGCGTGCTGGCGGCACTTCCGGCCGGCCCGGTGGTGCCCGACAGCGGCAGCCGACGGCACAGCCGGACTGCCGCGAGGCGACCGGCGATGACGCCAGACAGGCCGCACAGGTCCACCAGGTCCTGGCCACGCTCGGCTACGGCGATGCCATCGGCCACGAGGTGCTCGGCATCCAGCGCGTGCTGCGGGCGCGGGCTTCGACTCGGAGATCTTCGTCGAGACCGCCGATCCGCGCGCTCGAGGACCTCACGCGCGACTACCGCGAGCTGCGTCGACGCCAGCCATCCCGGACAACCTGCTGATCCACCATTTCTCGATCGGGTCGCGGGCCTCGCGCGTGGCCTACGCCCTGCCCGATCGGATGGTGCTCGTCTACCACAACATCACGCCGCCCGAGTACTTCGTCGACGTGCACCCGCTGCTGGTGCAGCTGTGCTACCTGGGCCGGCGCGAGCTCGGCGCGTACGCTGGCCGCGTGCGAGCTGGCGCTCGGCGACTCGGAGTTCAACCGGCAGGAACTCGAGGCGCTCGGGTTCCCGCGCACCGGCGTGCTGCCGGTGGTGCCCGACTTCTCCCACCTCGACGGCCCGCCCGAACGCTGCTGGCGGGCGGCTTCGACGACGAGTGGACGAACATGCTGTTCGTGGGCCGCATCATCCCGAACAAGCGGATCGAGGACGTGATCCGCTTCTTCCACGCGTACAAGACGCAGTTCAACCCGCGGTCGCGGCTGCTGCTGGTCGGCTCCTACGGCGGGCTTCGAGCGCTACCTCGCGATGCTGCAGCAGCTGATCGCGCGGCTCGGCGTACGCCGGACGTGCATTTCCTGGGCCACGTCTCCAACGAGGAGCTGACGGCGCTCTACGACGTGGCGGACGTGTTCCTGTGCGCGAGCGAACACGAAGGGTTCTGCGTCCCGCTGGTCGAGGCGTTCTACAAGGGCATGCCGGTGCTGGCCTACGCCGCGACCGCCGTGCCGGCGACCATGGACGGCGCGGGCGTTCTCTACGACACGAAGGACCCGGCTGCACGTGGCCGCGCTGATCGACGCGGTCGTGTCGGACCGCGCGTCTGCAGGAGCGGATCGTCGACGCGCAGGACGCGGCGCTCGATCGGCTGCTGGCGAAGGACTTCGCCGGCACGCTGCTGCTCGGCTTCGTCGAGCAGGCGCTCGCCGCGCCGCAGCGCCGGCGCACCCCGGCGTGGCCTTCGATTTCTGGGACAGGTGCCGCGCAGGCCGAGCGTCTCGAGGAGCTGCGCCAGTACCGCCCGGCGTTCCACGCGCTGCCGGAGGCGCCGAGGCCAGGGCTGCGGACGCCGAGGACGACCCGCCGGCGACGTGCGGTGAGCGACCGATGATCGTCAACCAGTGGGTGCCGGCGGCGCACCGCGGCGACGCCATCGGCGACAGCGCCCGCCGGGTCCGCGACCTGCTGCGGGCGCATGGGGCACGAGTCCGACCTCTTCGCCCTGACGATCGACGACGATCTGCGCGGGCGACGTGCGGCCGTTCTCCGATCCGGCGCGCGCGGCGCGGCGACCTGACCATCTTCCACTTCGCCCTGCCGTCGCCGATGACCCAGGCGTTCGCACGCTGCCCGGCGGGCGGGTGCTGCAGTACCACAACATCACGCCGGCGCACTTCTTCGCGCCGTACGAGCCCGGCCTCTTCCGGCTGGCCGCGCTGGGCCGCCAGCGAGCTGGCCGACGCTGGTCGGGCCGCGTCGATCTGGCGCTCGGCGATTCCGAGTACAACCGGCAGGAACTCGAGGAGCTGGGGTTCGCCCCGACCGGCGTCTTGCCGATCGCCGTCGACACCGGACCGCATCACCGGCGCGGCGCCGCGCGCCCGCGCTCGAGCAGCGTGCTCGACGACGGGCTGGCCAACTTCCTGTTCGTCGGGCCGCATCGCGCCCGAACAAGCGGATCGAGGATCACATCCGGCTGGCGGAGCTCTACAAGCGGTACGTCGACGCGCACTACCGCTTCATCTTCGTCGGGCGCTACCGATGGCGTCCCGCGCTACTACGCGACGATGCGGGCGCTGATCGCGGAGTACCAGATGCCGGCCGGACCGGTTCTTCTTCACTGGCCCCGTGCCCGACGACGAACTGGCCGCCTACTACCGGACGGCCAGCGTCTACATCTCGCTGAGCGAGCACGAGGGCTTCTGCGTGCCGCTGCTCGAGGCGATGGCGATGCGACGTGCCGGTGCTCGCCTACGCGGCGGCGGCCGTGCCGGACACGCTGGGCGGCGCCGGCGTGCAGTTCGCGCCCGAAGGACCTCGAGTACGCCGCCGAGCTGCTCGGCGTCGCTGGCGTTACGACGACGACGCTGCGGCCGGCGGTCGATCGCCGGGCAGCGGCGGCGCCTGGCGGCTTCGGCGACGCGCGGCATCGAGCGCGGCTGCGGACCTGTCGTGCTGGCCGACGTCCGTGGCGCGGTCGACGCACGGTGACCATCGTGAAAATGCGTTCATCGTCCAGCGCTACGGCACCGAGATCCTCGGCGGGTCCGAGTACCACTGCCGGCTGATCGCCGAGCGCCTGGCCGACGCGGCACGAGGTCGAGGTGCTGACCACCTGTGCGCGCGACTACATCACCTGGAAGAACGAGTATCCCGGAAGGCGCCGACCGCATCCGCGGCGTCACGGTCCGGCGCTTCGCCAACGCCAGCACGCGCGACATCGCAGGCGTTCAACCGGCTACTCCGACTGGATCTTCCACAACCCCACACGCGCGACGACGAGATGGAGTGGCTGAAGCAGCAGGGCCCGTGGTGCCCGGCGCTGCTCGAGCTACCTCGAGCGGCACCACCGCGACGTACGACGCGCTGATCTTCTTCACCTATCTCTACGCGCCGACCGTGCTCGGCCTGCGGATCGACCCGGCGCGAAGCATCCTCGTGCCGACGGCGCACGACGAGCCGGCCATCCACCTCGGGCATCTACCGCGAGGTGTTCGCCTGCCGGCCGCATCGCGTACAACACCGAGGTGGAGCGGCGGTTCCTGACGACCACCTTCGCGATCCGGGCGGTCGCCGAGGAGACGGTGGGCTGCGGCGTCGACCTGCCGCAGCGACGCAGCGCCCGACGCGCCCGCCAGGCGACCGAGGAGCCCGCACGTCGGTCACGGATGAGGACGCCGAGGCGACGACGGCCGACAAGCGCGCTGCCGCCGCACCGCTCGCGGCCCGCGGTGCGGCCTTCCGGCGACGCCACCGGCTGCACGGGCCGTTCGTGCTGTACGGCGGGCGCATCGATCCGGGCAAGGGATGCGAGGAACTGATCGAGTACTTCAGCCAGCTACGTGGAGCAGGGCGGCGACGCCGACGCTCGCGCTGATGGGCGTCAAGCTGATGCCGCTGCCCGAGGAGCCGTGCATGCGGTTCGCGGGCCTGCTGTCCGAGCACGAGCGGCTGCAGGCGCTCGAGGCGGCGACTGTCGTCGTCGTGCCTTCGCCCTTCGAGAGCCTGTCGCTGCTGGCGCTCGAGGCCTTGGCGGTCGGCACGCCGGTGCTCGCCAACGCCCGCAGCGAGGTGCTCGTGGATCACTGCCGGCAGCAGCAACGCCGGGCTCTACTACGCGGACCGGGACGAGTTCGTCGAGTGCGCTGAAGATGCTCTCGCCGACGACCGGCTGCGCGCGCGCCATGGGCCGGAACGGCCGGGAGTACGTCCGCGAGAACTACCGGTGGGACGTCATCCTGAGCAAGTACGACCGGCTGCTGGCAAGGTCGTGGCGCAGTAGTCGCTACGTCGCGTCGGCGTCGACGCGGCGCCAGCTCGTCGCCGCTCTCCGGCCGCGGCGGTCGCGCGCCTCCTGGCTCGTCGCCGTCGCCGCCTTCTTGCGCCGCGGCCGGATGTCGTACCGCTTGATCATCTCGTTCAGCGTCGTCGGCTTGATGTGCAGCAGTTCGGCCGCGCGCTTCTGGACGCCGCCGGCGGCCTCCAGCGTCGACTCGATCAGCCGCCGCTCGAGGCCGCCGATCACTTCCTTCAGCGACATGCCCTCGGGCGGCACGCACGACGTGCGGGATCTGGAACGCGGCGTGCTGCCGCACGTGGTCCGGAATGCAGGTCGGCGCCGATGCCGCGGCCCGGGCACAGCACGACCGCGCGCTCGATCACGTTCTCGAGCTCGCGGACGTTGCCCGGCCAGTCGTAGTCCATCAGCAGGTCGAGCGCCTCGGGCGCCAGCTCGAGCGCCGGGCTTGCCGTTCTCCTCGCGTACTTCTCGAGGAAGTGCTGCACCAGCAGCGGGATGTCCTCGCGTGCGGTCGCGCAGCGGCGGCAGCTGCGATGCTGATGACGTGCAGCCGGTAGTACAGGTCCTCGCGGAACCGGCCCTCCTCCATCATCTCGCTGCAGGTCGACGTTGGTGGCGGCGATGATGCGCACGTCCACCTTGATGGTCTCCACGCCGCCGAGCCGCATGAACTCGCGTTCCTGCATCACCCGCAGCAGCTTGGCCTGGGTCTCGAGCGGGATGTTGCCGATCTCGTCGAAGAAGATGCTGCCCTTGTCGGCCAGCTCGAACAGCCCCTTCTTCGGGTAGACCGCGCCGGTGAACGCGCCCTTCACGTGCCCGAACAGGTTCGACTCGAGCAGGTCGGGCGGCAGGTTGCCCGAGTTGACCGTGACGAACGGCCTGGTCGGCGCGCGGCGAGTTCGTGTGGATCGCCCGCGCCACGAGTTCCTTGCCCGTGCCGCTCTCGCCCTGGATCAGGATCGGTGGAACGGCTCGGCGCCGCCTGGATGATCAGGTCGAACACCTGCCTCATGCGCGGGCTGCGGCCGATGATGTCGGCGAACTGGTGGTAGCCGCGCCTGCAGGTTCTGCGCAGCGCGCGGTTCTCGGTCGACGCAGGCGGCGGCGCTCGATGGCGTTGCGCAGGACGACGAGCACCTCGTCGTTCTTGAACGGCTTGGTGATGTAGTCGAAGGCGCCGCGCTTCATCGCCGCGATCGCGGTCTCCACCGACGCGAACGCGGTGATCATGATGACGGGCAGGTCGTCGTCGAGCTTCTTGAGCTCGTCGAGCACCTGCCAGGCCGTCCATGCCCGGCATCATGACGTCGACGATGGCAGCGTCGAACGGCAGGCGTGCGCGCAAGGTCGAGCCCTTCCGGCCCGGCGGCGCCAGTGCGCACCTGCGTAGCCCTCTCGCGTCGAGAAGGGTCTCCAGGATCTCCCGCATGATTTCTTCGTCGTCGATGACGAGGACTGAACCGTTCCGTCGCATGACCGATGGCTCCGGCGCCGATCAGCTGCGGCGACGCCGGCATCGCTGCCAGTTGCGCGTTCGTCTGCGCCAGCTGGAAGCGCAGCGTGAACCGCGTGCCCTGACCGGGCGTGCTGTCGCACTGAGATCGATGCCGTCGTGCTCCTGCACGATGCCGTACGTGATCGACAAGCCCAGGCCCGTGCCCTGCCCATCGGCTTGGTCGTGAAGAACGGATCGTAGATGCGGGCGAGGTGCTCGGACGGAATGCCGGCCCCGGTGTCGCCACTTCGACCACGACCGTGCCCGTCCTGACGCGTCGCGATCGTCAGCCAGCCGCCCCTCGGCATGGCGTCCCGCGCGTTCAGGAACAGGTTGAGGAAGACCTGCTGGAGCTTGAACTCGAAGCCCAGCACCGACGACGTGGCGCCGCCGCCAGCTCGCGCCGCATCTTGATCTCGCCGCTTTCGAACTGGTGCTCGAGCAGGGCCAGCACGTCGCCGACGACGCGCGTTGACGTCCACCGGGTCCGTCTCGACCGCCGCGGCGTTCGAGCCAGGATGCAGCAGCCCGTTGACGATCCTGGCGGCTCGGAAGGTCTGCTGCTCGATCTTCTCGAGCACCGGCGTCCGCGGGTCCTCGGGGTCGGAGCCCTCCAGCAGCATCTGCGTGTAGCTCGAGATGCCCGTGAGCGGCGTGTTCACTTCGTGCGCGACGCCCGCTGCCAGCACGCCGAGCGACGCCATCTTCTCGGAGATGTGCAGCTGCTCTTCGAGCGTGCACGCGTTCGGTGATGTCCTCGAAGATCACGATGGTGCCGGCCGCGGCGCGCCCGGCGCTGCGCAGCGGCACGGTGGTGATGTTGACCAGGCGGCCGGTTGCCGTGCGGGCGCGGCGGGAGTGGCAGCGGAAGCCGGAGAGCGCCGTGCCGATGGGCACTGGCGCTGCGCGCGCAGCCGGTCACGAAGGCCGGGTCGAACAGCTCGTCGAGGGGCTGGCCCATTGCCTCGGCGCCGGCGACGCCGTAGAGCTGCTCGAGTGCCTGGTTCCACCGGATGATGCGGTCGTCCAGGCCGAGCACCATCAGACCGTCGTCGAGCGACTCGAGGATGTTTTCGTTGAACTCGCGCAGCCGATCCAGTTCGGCGGCCTTGAGGTGCAGCTGACGATAGAGGCGGCCGTTTTCGAGCGCCGGGCAGCCTGCCCGGCGACGGCCGTGAGCAGCTCCATGTCCTCGCTGGTCAGCGGTTCGCCGCTTTCCTTGCGCCCCGAGCGCCAGCGCCGCGATGGCCGAGCCCTTCGAGACGCAAGGCACGAAGTAGTAGATGCCCGGCTCCCGCCAGAACGCCACTTCCTCGGCGGTGAACCGCCGTGCGCGAGACGGATCGTCCAGCGAGCACGGACTGCCC
The DNA here is from genome assembly GCA_963698735.1 of uncultured Gammaproteobacteria bacterium. Lineage (GTDB taxonomy): Bacteria > Pseudomonadota > Gammaproteobacteria > Steroidobacterales > Steroidobacteraceae > RPQJ01. The sequence continues at coordinate 14,711 of CAVOSA010000006.1, forward strand.
GGCCGCAGCCGCGGCGCCGATGCCCGACCGCGGCCAGGCCGGCGGCGGCTGCGACGGCTCGAAGCCGCGGCGCGATCGGAACGGCACCCGAGCCCGGCGCCTCCGTCCGGGGCCAGCAGAAGGCCATGCGATCGACTCTCGAGCGTCTCCGTCACGCGGGTCACCAGCCGCTCGCTGAGGCGGTCGAGATCGAGGTCGGTATTCAGGTCGCGCGCGAATCCGACCAGCGCGCGACGGTAATCGTAGCGGTCGCGGTAGAACGCCCGATCGAGCGCCGGCTGGAAAGCATCCTTCACGGGCGCGCCAGCAGGACCACCACGAGGGTGGCGAGCAAGGCGATGACGGTGTTGTGTCGCTCCGACCCGCCGAGCGAAGCACCTCGCCGGCAGGCGGAGAAGCACGGCGAAGATGCGGCGATGCGGCAGACCGCCGCGGTGTAGACCAGCAGCGCTTGAGGATGATCTCGACGTCCATCAGGCGATAGCGGACGATGGCCGAGAGCGAAGGCAAGGGGAATGAGGCCCAGCGGAACGGCCGACAGCTCCATCGGCAGCGACGGGTCGCGCCCGAGCGAAACGGCACGGCGTAACCCAGCGCGAACGGCATCGCGCCGAGCGCGGTGCCCCACACGATCCAGCGCAGCTGGCGCTTGCGCGTGACCGAACGCGAGCGCGTCAGCGCGCGCAGCAGGACGATGAGGCCGCCGATGAAGGCACGCCAGGTACAGCGGCTCCAGACGATCGAGCATCCCGCAGGAGCACGGCAGTCCGGATCCGCGCCGAGGCGCGACCGCATCAGGGCCGCGACGCGCGCCAGCCAAGCAGCAGGCCGGCACATACAGCAGCGAACGACCAGCCGACGCGCCCGCCGGTAGCCATCGAGTGCGGCCGTTCGGGGAACACCAGCGCAAAGTGCAGGAACAGGGGCGGCAGGACCAGCAGGCGACACGTCGGCCCAGTAGAAGACCCAGTCCAGCCGATCGAGGCGGCCGCTGAACGAGAACGCGAAGACGCCGAAGAACGCGACGCACAGCCAGAAGAAGTGCAGCGTGGCCTGATCGTGCGGGCGGCGCAGCGCACCGCCGCACCTACGAGCAGCGTGAAGAGCGCGACGCCCGCGAAGACGAAATACAGGGTGCGGTTGCCCTCCGAAACGGTGCGCTCGGTGTTGTGGAGCGTGAACTACCCGTCGCGCCTGCGGGCGCGCATCACGGGACGCATCACCATCAACACCTCGATCGCGCTCGCCATCACCGGCCTCGGTATCGGCTGGCTGCTCGGTCACGACGGCCCCTGGTGGCGCATCGCCATCGTGGTCGGAGCCGCCTGTGGCGTGGCGGGCGCGCTGGCGTTCCGTCAATTCAAGGTCCGCCGCGAGGACGAACTGCTCGAAGCCGAGCGAGCGCGGCTGGAGGAGGGCGCGACGTTCGGGTTCGGCGGCATGCGCGAACTGCTGGCGCGCGACGAGGCTTTCCGGCGCTACCAGTACGCGATGTCGATGTTCGGAGCGGGGATGCTTTCGCTCACGCCGCTGATGGTCATCTGCCTCGGTGACGTGCTGCAGCTGCCAGCGCTGTGGCAGGTGCTGGTCACGACGGCCGTTCCGGTCATGGTCGTGCCGCTCGCGATCCAGCCTTGGGCGCGGTACCTCGACCTGCACCGGGTCCTCGCCTTTCGCTCGGTTCACGGCAAGGTCACGGTCGTCGCCGTGGTCCTGCTGGTCGGGGCCGTGCTGCTGCACCTGCCGCTGCTGCTCGCGCCGGGTGCGATCCTGCTCGGCATCAGCCTCGCGGCCGGCAGTCTTGGCTGGACGCTGGGACACAACGATTTCGCACCGCGCGGCGAGGAGACCCGGTACATGGCCTTGCACGTGACCCTGACCGGCCTGCGCGGACTGGTGGCGCCGCCGCTCACCATCGCCCTGTATCACCTGCTCGCAGCAATGCGGACTGGACTCGGTCCGGTCGCGCTGCTGCTGCCGTTGCTGCTGGTCGTGGCGGGCGCGCGCCGTTTCCACGTCATGCATCGCCTGCAGGTGGCCGCAAACGCCGCGTGACCGTTGCGGTGCGAGGCCCCACAATTACCAGTTCTCCGCCATTCGCACGTCCCGCTGGAGCCTGACCGATGAGCCGACGCAAAGTGGATCCCCGCCCGTATTCGAAGACTGGTGTTCGATGGCGTCAAGCAGACGCCGAGCCGGGCGATGCTGCGCGCCGTCGGCTTCGACGATCGCGATTTCAAGAAGCCGCAGGTCGGCATTGCCTCGACGTGGAGCAACCTCACGCCGTGCAACATGCACATCGACAAGCTGGCCGATGCGGCGGCAAAGGGCGCGAATGCCGCGGGCGGCAAGAGCACGACCTTCGGCACGATCACGGTGTCGGACGGCATCTCGATGGGCACGCCGGGCATGCGCTATTCGCTGGTCTCGCGCGAGGTGATCGCCGATTCGATCGAGACCGTCGCCGGCGCGCAGGGCTTTGACGGCATCGTCGCGATCGGCGGCTGCGACAAGAACATGCCGGGCTGCATGATGGCGATTGCGCGGCTCGACCGTCCCGCTGTATTCGTATACGGCGGTACGATCAGACCGGGCGAGAACAAGCGCGACGTCGTTTCCGTCTTCGAGGCCGTCGGCGCGCACGCGAGCGGGGCGATCAGCGACAAGCAGCTCAAGGAAGTCGAGCGCACGGCGATTCCAGGTGCCGGCAGCTGCGGCGGCATGTACACGGCCAACACCATGGCCTCGGCGATCGAAGCGCTCGGCATGAGCCTTGGCAACAGTTCGGCGCAGGAAGCCGTCTCGCGCCATAAGCGCGATGACGCCGGCAAGGCGGGCCGCGCCGTCGTCAACCTCATCAAGCGCGGCATCAAGCCGTCGATGATCCTCACCCGCGAGGCGTTCGAGAACGCCATCGTCGTGACCATCGCCCTCGGCGGCTCCACCAACGCGGTGCTGCACCTGCTCGCGATTGCGCACGCGGCGAACGTGCCGCTCGAACTCGATGACTTCACGCGCATCGGCGCGAAAGTGCCCGTGCTCGCGGACCTGCGGCCCAGCGGCCGCTATTCCATGTCGGAACTCATCCGCATCGGCGGTATCCAGCCGCTCATGAAGTCGCTGCTCGACGCCGGAATGTTGCACGGGGATTGCCTCACCGTGACCGGCAAGACCCTGCGCGAGAACCTGGCGCGCGTGAAACCCTACCCGAGCGGGCAGGACATGGTTCGCCCGCTCACCAATCCGCTCAAGCGCGAGAGCCACCTCGTCGTGCTGTATGGCAACCTCGCGCCGGAGGGTGCGGTCGCCAAGATCAGCGGCAAGGAAGGCCTGAGTTTCAGGGGTCGCGCGCGCGTGTTCGAAGGCGAGGAGGCCGCGCTGCAGGCGATCCTCGACGGCACCGTGCTGGCGGGAGACGTGCTCGTGGTGCGCTACGAAGGGCCGCGCGGCGGGCCGGGCATGCGCGAAATGCTGAGTCCCACGGCAGCGATCATGGGCAAGGGTCTCGGCGACAAGGTCGCGCTCATCACCGACGGGCGTTTCTCCGGCGGCAGCCACGGCTTCGTGGTGGGGCACGTGTCACCCGAGGCGGCGCTGGGCGGCCCGCTCGCGCTCGTGCAGGAAGGTGACTCCATCAGCATCGATGCGACGAAGCGTGAATTGAAGCTGCACGTGACGGCGGACGAACTGGCGCAGCGGCGCGCATCGTGGCAGCCGCGCGCGCCGTATGCGACGCGCGGGGTGCTGGCGAAGTATGCAGAACTGGTGAGCAGTGCTTCGCTCGGGGCCGTGACGGATCGGGGATTGAAGGTCGGCGCAGCGCGGGATTGAACCGCTACGCCTGTATGCGGAGCAAGGCAAGTATTGTGTTGCCCAAAAGGCGTCGGTAAAGTCGCGGCCGCCGTCAGAAACGGTCCGAGCGCGACGCGAACGGAGCGGGTTGCCGTGTGTTGCGGCGCAGCACGCGGCCAGAAGAATAGCGGCGATCGCGCTGGCCGGAGATCGAGCACCCACTGGGGTCTTCGGCAGCCGGCGCAGGGAATCTAGTCAGGGGTTGCGAGGGCCGATGGGGTCTTGTAGTGTCGTCCGTCCGGGGGAGGACGCGGCATAGGGCCGGAGCATCCGCGCGCCCAGAGTAGTGGAGGGGAAGTGGCTTACAGTTATTCGATCGACGATCCGGCCAAGAACAGCAAGCGCACGCTGGCCTTCTTCCTCGTCGTCTTGATCCATGCCCTGTTCTTCTGGGTCCTGTCGTCCGGTCTCGGCGCCAAGATGGTCAACACCGTCATGGGCCCGGTCGAAACGAAGATGATCGAAGAGCTCCCCGACGACGACAAGGAGCCACCGCCTCCGCCGCCGGACATCGAGCAGCCGCCGCCGTACGTGCCGCCGCCGGAAGTCTCCGTCGATATAGCGATCGACACCGGTCCCACGACCGCCATTTCCAATGCGACGTCCGAGCGCCCCGTTGCGGCGCCGCCGGTCGCTGCGCCAAAGCCCGTCGAACGCGCGGTCGTGAAGACGCCGCCGTCCACGGCCGGCAAGGGTGCCCGCATCACGCAGCCCGAATATCCGCCTGCCTCGCGGCGCGCCGGGGAAGCGGGCACGGTCCAGCTGCAGGTCTATGTCCTCGAGAGCGGCAAGGCCGGCGAAGTGAAGGTCGCCAGGAGCAGCGGCTTCGAGAAGCTCGACGAGGCAGCCGTCAAGGAAGTGCAGCGCAACTGGCGCTTCGTTCCGGGCAAGGAAGACGGCAAGCCGGTGGCCATGTGGCACACCTTCGCCGTCACCTTCAAGCTGACCGATTGATCGCAACCAGTTGACCCATCCCTGAACTCAACGTCGTACCAGTAGAAAACAGACACAGGAACCGACCGCAATGGCCACCGAAAGCGTAACCGTCGACAACCCTTACGGAATTGGCGCCCTTTGGGCACAGGGCGACTTCGTCGCGAAGGGCGTGATGATCCTCCTCGTCCTGATGTCTGCCTATTCCTGGTTCATCATCTTCACCAAGTGGTGGGAGCAGCGCCGGCTCCTGTCGCAGGCTCACGAAGCCGAGAAGAACTTCTGGGCCGCCGACAACATCAAGACGGGCCTGAACAAGCTCACGGGCAAGGGCAACATCTTCAAGGGCATGGCTGCCGAGGCCATCGACGCCGCCGAGCACCATGACACGCGCCTGACGCAGCAGGTGCCGCTGCACGAGTGGATCGACAACGTGCTGGCCCGGGCCACTGCGCGCATCAACAGCGCGCTTTCCACCCAGTTGCCGTTCCTGGCCACGACCGGTTCGACCGCGCCGTTCATCGGCCTGTTCGGCACGGTGTGGGGCATCTACCACGCGCTCGTCGCCATCGGTGTGGCTGGCCAGGCGTCGATCGACAAGGTGGCGGGCCCCGTCGGTGAAGCCCTCATCATGACGGCCATCGGCCTCGCGGTCGCGGTGCCGGCGGTGCTCGGCTACAACTTCCTGCTGGGCCGCAACAAGCAGATCATGGAGCGGGTCAAGCTCTTCTCGAGCGACCTCGAGCAGGTGATCGTCAGCGGTTCGCGCATCGAAGGCGCGGGCGCCAAGGTCATCTCGGGCGGCGCGAAGAAGTAATCGAGCGCTCATATCCCTAGCCGCTGGAGACAGGTCTCACCATGAGCATGAATGTATCGTCGGGCGACTCGGAACAGGACGAGAAGCCGATGTCGGAGATCAACACCACGCCCCTGGTGGACGTGATGCTGGTCATGCTCATCATCTTCCTGATCACGATTCCGGTGATCACGCAGTCGGTGAAGGTCGACCTGCCGAAGGCGGCCAACATTCCGACGCAGACGAAGCCGGAGAACATCAACATCGCGGTCGATCCCGAAGGCAACGTCTTCTGGAACACGGCCATGGTCCCGACGCAGGAGGCGCTGCTCGACCGGCTCAAGTCGGTAGCGGTACTGGATCCCCAGCCGGAGATTCACGTTCGCGGCGACCGAGCGACGGCGTACGAGCACATCGGGCGCGTGATGGTGCTGGCCCAGCGTGCCGGCATCCAGAAGATAGGCTTCATCACCGAACCCGACCGCGGCCTCGCGCGCTGAGCTGCTGCAGGAGTCTGAACGATGAGCATGAGTATTGGTGGCGGCGGCGAAGACGAGCCGATGATGGAAATGAACATGACGCCGTTGATCGACGTCCTGCTCGTCCTGCTGGTGATGTTCATCATCACCATTCCCGTGATGACGCACGCGGTGAAGCTCGACATGCCGCGCGCGAACAACGCGCCGTCGCTGTCGGATCCCGTCGTGATCAACCTCGAGATCGACTTTGACGGCACGGTGCTCTGGAATGGCTCGCCGGTGACAGTGGATTCTCTCGACGGTTACTTCCGTCGCGAGGCCGCCGCCGATCCGCAGCCGGAACTGCACATCCGCCCGAACAAGCGTGCATCGTACGACGTCGTCGCGCGCGTCCTGGCGGCGGCGCAGCGCAACGGGCTGCTCAAGATCGGGTTCGTCGGCAACGAGCAGTTCATGTAAATCAGTGGGTTGCCGTTGCCTGCCTGGCCGCGGCATCGAATCTAAAGGGGGCTGCCGGGGCGAAGAGCTCCGGCGGCTTTCTTTGTCAGCGGGACTTGAAGCGTCCCAGTGAGGGTATCGATGAGGAAGGCGAGTTTCGTTCTCACCACCGCGCTCGCAATGGCGGGCTGGATCGGCATCGCCGGCACCCTGCTGGTCGTCCCGGTCACCGCCGAAGCGCAACAGAAGGTGAGCACCAAGGTCGGCGTGCCGCTCAAGGCCGCGCAGGAAAACATCCAGAAGAAGCGCTGGGATGCGGCGCTGGCCAAGATCAAGGAAGCCGACGCGACGCCGGGCAAGACTGCCTTCGACCAGTACAAGATCAACGAGATGCTGTGGTATGTGTACCTGCAGCAGGGGCGCAACGCCGATGCCGCGCGCGTGCTCGAAGGCCAGATCGCGTCGGGGCAGATGCCTGCCGGCGAGAAGGTGCAGCGCACCAAGACACTGGCTCAGCTCTATGCCCGCGCCGGGAACTACGGCAAGGCCGCCTCGACCGCGCAGCAGTACCTGAAGTCCGTGCCCGGCGACAAGGACATGCAGTTGCTGGTCGCCAACGCGTACTACCAGCAGAAGGATTACAAGGGCGCCATCGCCGCAGCCGAACGGATCATGAAGGCCGGCGGCACGCCCAGCCAGGACCTGCTGCAGCTGGTGCTGCGTTCCAACTATGAACTCGGCGACTCGGCCGGCACGGCCAAGGCTCTCGATCAGCTCCTCAAGTACTACCCGTCGACGGACACGTGGGAACGCGTGCTCGACGGCTACATGAAGACGACCAAGCACGACCACGCGCTGATGGCACTTTATCGCCTCGCCGAAGACGTAGGTGCGCTCAAGACGTCGCGCCAGTACATCGACATGACGCAGGCCCTCGTGATCGGCGGCTTCGGCCAGGAGGCCGAGCGCATCATGAAGAAGGGCATCGGCGAAAACGTCTTTACCGGCGAGGACCTGACCCGCGCCAATCGCACGCTTGATGCCGCAAAGCGCAAGGCAGATGCCGAGCGCGCGGCGCTGCCGAAAGCGGCGGCACAGTTGGCCGCCGCAAAGACGGGCGACGAGATGGCGAAGGTCGGCGAGCTGTATTTCAGTGCTGGCGATTACAACAATGCGGCCGCCGCGTTGCAGAAGGCCATCACCAAGGGCGGCCTGTCGGATGCGGATAGCGCCGAGATGCTGCTGGGTATCGCGTTGAAGCGCAAGGGCGACAAGGCCAATGCGATGAAGGCGTTCGACGGCGTCAAGGACCCGAAGTTCGCCGAGATCGCCAGGCTCTGGAAGACTGCGTCACGCTGATCCTGGCGACGCGCCAGCGCGTCAGGCAGAAGCAAGAACAGGGCGCGGGCGAAAGTCCGTGCCCTTTTTCTTTGGCACGTGCGCGACTGCGGGATGTGGTGGAGGCGTTGCGGATACTCCCGAGTGCGGATTGGGCGTGCAGGGACTAGCCTCGACAGGACCGCGACCACGACTCGGTCGCCTGCAGCGCGACGCGCTGATCTGATCGGGGAGAACCACAGATGAAGACCATGACCAAGATTCTCGCTTCCGCGGTGGCGGCGGCCCTGCTCGGGGTCGCAGCGCCCGCGTCCGCAAAATTGACCGAAGCAGAGGCCGCGCGCCTCGGCGCCGATCTCACGCCGGTGGGTGCCGAGAAGGCCGGCAACAAGGACGGCACCATCCCTGCCTGGACCGGCGGGCTGTGCTCGCCCCCCGCGGGCTGGACGGCGGCGCAGGGTTACACCGACCCGTTCGCGAGCGACAAGGTGCTGTTCACCATCACCAAGGCCAATGCGGCGCAATACAAGGACAAGCTGACGGCCGGCACGCTGGCGATGCTGAACAAGTACGACAACTTCAAGATGAACGTCTACCAGACGCGCCGCACGGCCTGCCTGCCGCAGGAGGCGTACGACGTCATCAAGTCGATGGCCACGAAGATCGATCTGCAGGGCTTCGGCTTCACGGGGGGCTTCTCGTACACGCCGTTCCCGATCCCGAAGAACGGCATGGAAGCGATCTGGAATCACGTGCCGCGCTACCTGGGCGGCGGCGTCGTGCGCCAGTTCAATGCCTTCCCGGTTCGTGCCAACGGCGACTACTACAAGATCGCGACCGAGGAACGGCGCGTGTTCTTCCGCAATCTCGACCAGCCGAAGGACAACCTGCTGGGCGTGTTCATGTCGCGCTTCCTGGCGCCCGCGACGCTGGAAGGCACCGTGTTCCTGGTCCACGAGCCGATCGACCAGGTCAAGGAAGCCCGCTCCGCGTGGATCTACAACTCCGGCCAGCGCCGCGTGCGCCGCGCGCCCGACCTGTCCTATGACAACGTCAACGACGGTACGGAGGGCCTGCGCACGACGGACCAGTTCGACGCGTTCAACGGCGCGCCCGACCGCTACGACTGGAAGCTCGTCGGCAAGAAGGAGATTTACGTCCCGTACAACACGTACAAGCTGTCCGACAAGAAGCTCAAGTACAAGGAAGACATCATCCGCAAGAGCACGCCGAACGCGGACCTGCTGCGCTACGAGCTGCACCGGGTGTGGGAGGTCGAAGCGACCCTGAAGCCGACCAGCAAGCACATCTACGGCAAGCGAGTGTTTTACCTTGACGAAGACAGCTGGACGGTGCTGTACGAAGACGCGTACGACACCCGCAAGCAACTGTGGCGCGTGAGCATCCACCCGCTGATCCAGTTCTACGACGCCAAGGTGCCGTGGTACCGGGCCAACATCTGGCACGACCTCAGCAACGGCAGTTACCTGCTGGCCGGCGTCGACAACGAGATCAAGACGCCATGGAAGTTTGGTGAAAAGGCTGCCTGGGGGGACTTCCAGCCAGATGCCTTGCGCCGCATCGGCACCAAGTAGGTTCCATCAGTCTGGCCACCGGGCAAACGAAAAGGCCCCGCGGGTGATGAACCCACGGGGCCTCCGCGACCGTCGAGAAACTTCGATCAGCCGGCCGCGGCGGGTGCGGCAGCCGTATCCAGCTTGAGCTTCCAGAGCCGGGCGACGTCCGTCAGTCCCGGTGCCTTCACGGCATCAAACGCCGGGCGCGCCTCGGCTACCTTCCCGAGCCGCGAGTTGGCGATGCCGGCCAGCATGTTGGCGTCATCCGCGTCCTGGACACCGCCCTTCGCGAGGCCTTTCTGGATCGCGTCCGCCGCGTTGGCGTAGTCACCGGCGCTGAAATACAGCTTGCCGATGGCGACCATCTGGTTGCCAGTCTTGGCAGCCGCCAGCTGGGCCGCCGCGGTGCTCAATTCCTTGGCATCGGCCGTGGCGCCTGCGCGAGCACGCTCAAGGTCCGCCTGGGCGCGCGTCTTCTGATCACCCTGGAATGCGTTCGCCGACATGCCGCGCTCGAGCACCTGCTTCGCCTCGTTCGGGAAGCCGCCGGTCACCAGCGTGGCGCCCATCTCGGCGTATTCCTCGCCCTTGTCGAGGGTGTTCGTGTCGTTCATCAGGCGATAGAGCGAGCGCAGGCCCCGGTCGTCCTTGGTGCGGTACAGCTGTGCGTTGAGCAGGTCTTCCCAGTACTTGGGCTGCGGGTAGTTCTTCACCAGGCCCTCGAGCGCCCGCATGATGCCGGCTTCGTCCTTGAGCTCGTAGTTCGAGCGCAGGGCGAGCAGCAGGGCGGCCTCTGCGGGCTTCGCGCTGGATGCGACCAGCGCCTCCGACGCAGCCTTCGCGCCTTTGAAGTCGTTCGACAGGTACCTGGCCTGGGCGAGGCTGAGCGCGATCTCGGCGTCGTTCGGGTTCAGCTTCATGTATTCGGCGCCGGTCGCGAGCGCCTTGTCGTATTGCTTGTTCTGCAGGTTCATCTGCGTCAGCGCGCGCAGCCGCTGCGACCTGTCGGCCTCGGGCACCATGCCAGTGGCGAGCGAGCGCTCGAGCGCCGCCGCTGACTGCACGTAGTCCTTCTTCTGCAGGTAGATGTACCAGCCGAGTTCGTCGATCATGAACGCGTCGTAAGGCGTCTTCGGTTCGACGGCCTGTGCGGCCTGCAGCTGTACCAGGGCTTCGTCCCAGTTCTTCGCGTTCATGGCGTTCTGCGTGGCCACCAGCGGTTTCTGGACGGCCGGACTCAGCTTCTGCTTTGGTGCGGCCGCCTTTTCCTTGTCGGCCGCAACGGCGACTGACACGGGCAGCAACGAGCCGCCGACGACGCCGACCAGTCCGGCCGCGGCAAGGGCAGCCATCAACACGAGGTTCGCTTTCTTCATCATCAGCCTCTCGAGGGCAGTGGGTTTCTGGCCGCGCATTGTAGCGCCGGTCAGGGTTTTCGTGGTTCCCGGCCGATGCGGCCGCCGGTACGCAGGCGGAACCGGGGGGATTAGCTGCCCCGGCCAGGCAACCCGGCGAGGTAGCGGCGAACCGTATCGATGCCCACGACTTCGGCGTACTTGGCCTGCAGGTCGAAAAGGTTGGCTTCGTGGGGCGCCGGATGCCGATCGCCGACCGCCTCACGGACCACCCAGGGGATAAAACCGTGCTGGCAGGCGTCGAGTGCGGTGGCGCGGATGCAGCCGCTGGTGCTCACGCCCGCAATCAGCAGGGTGTCCACGCCCAGTGCGGTCAGCGTCGAGGCCAGGGTAGTGCCGAAAAACGCACTCGCGTACTGCTTGGTGACCACGGTCTCGCCAACAGCCGGCTCGAGTGCTGGATCGAACCGGGAAAGCTCGGGGTCGGCACCGTCGGCGAAGCAGCCGAGCGCCGGGAGCTTGCGGAAAAAGACGCCGCCGTCGCGACCTCCCGCCTGGAAGCGCACGTTGGTGTGCAGCACGGGAATGCCGGCATCACGCGCCGCTCGCAACAGCACTGCACAGGCGTCGCGGGTGGTCTCGACGCCCGCATAGAGCGGCGAGCCCGGTTTCAGGTAAGCCATGACGAAGTCGACGACGATCAGCGCAGGCCGCTGGCCAGGCTGCAGTGCGTGGCCGAAGCCGCCGCCAGCGTAGTTTTCGTCGAGGCTGGCCATCGGGGGTCAGATCACCTTGCGGGACTTCAGGTCTGCATAGCGTTCGGCTGCCAACCCGAGCAGCTGCAGGTACACCTCGTCATTATGCTGCCCGAGGTCGGGGCTCGGCGAGCGAACGCTGCCAGGCGTTTCCGACAGCTTCGGCGCGACGTTCTGCATGCGCAGGTCGCCGAAGTCCGGGTGCGGCACGGTGACGATGGCTTCACGCGCCTTGAAGTGCGGGTCGTCGAGCATCTCGGGGGCGCGGTAGATCAGGCCCGCGGGGACGCCGTGCTCGTCCATCCGTGCCAGGACATCGTGCGTGGGGAACTGCTGCGTCCAGGCCTCGACCAGCGCGTCGAGCTGCTGCTGGTTGGCGCCTCGCGCGCCGTGTGTGGCGTAGCGCGGATCGGTGGCGAGACCGGGCTGTCCCATGGCTGCGGCGAGCCGCGCAAAGACCGTGTCCTGGTTGGCAGCGATGAGCACCATGCCGTCCTGCGTCTTGTAGACGTTTGACGGCGCGACGTTAGGCAGGATCGCTCCAGTGCGCTCACGGATGAAACCGGCCTTGTCGTATTCGGTGACCAGCGACTCCATCATGTTGAGCACGGCCTCGTAGATCGCCGAATCGATGACCTGGCCGCGGCCCGTCATGTGCCGGTGGTGCAGCGCCGTGAGCGCGCCGATGCAGGCGAACGTCGCGGCCAGCGAGTCGCCGATCGAGATACCCATGCGAGAAGGGGGTGTGGTGGGGTCGCCGACCACGTAACGCAGGCCACCCATCGCCTCGCCAATGGCACCGAAGCCGGCCTGGCGCGAATACGGTCCGGTCTGGCCGAAGCCGGAGACGCGGATCATGATCAGCTTCGGGTTGATGGCCGCGAGCTCCGGCCAGCCGAGGCCCCATTTCTCCATGGTGCCAGGGCGGAAGTTCTCGAGCAGGAAGTCCGATTCCGCCACCAGCGACTTCAGGATTTCCTGGCCTTCCGGCTGGCGCAGGTCGAGGGTGATCGCCTTCTTGTTGCGGGCCACGACGGGCCACCACAGCGACTTGCCGTGCGCCTTCTCGCGACCCCAGACTCGCATCGGGTCGCCCTGGCCCGGCGGTTCGATTTTGATCACTTCGGCGCCGAAGTCGCCGAGCAACTGGCCGCAGAAGGGCCCCGCCAGCAGCGTTCCCAGTTCGATCACGCGCAGCCCGTCGAGCGGGCCAGAGGTGGGACGGGTCATGGGGTCACCTTGTATTCGCTGGGCATGCTTCCTAACCTAGGTCGTGCACGCCCGGGTCAAATGTTATATTAATATACATTAGATATGTTTTAGCCGCGACCGGAAACCCGCCATGAGCACGCACGTCGACATCGTCGAAGTCGGTCCCCGCGATGGGTTGCAGAGCGAGCCCGGCGTCTTCCCGACGGCGGCCAAGATCGAGTTCATTCGTCGTGCCCTCGCGGCCGGCTTGCGCCGCGTCGAGGTTGCGAGTTTCGTCAACCCGAAGAAAGTGCCGCAGATGGCTGACGCCGAAGCAGTGCTGCAGGCGCTTGGCGCGCCTCCTTCGGGCGTCCACTTCATCGGCCTCGTGCTGAACCGCAAGGGTTACGAGCGGGCGGTGGCGGCGGGATGCAACGAGATCGGCATGGCCGTGGTCGCGAGCGACACGTTCAACCGCCGCAACCAGGGCGTCTCGACCGACGAATCCATCGCGGCCTGGCTCGACATCGCGCGTGCGGCGGAACAGGCGGGCGTCCGGGCGCAGGTGACCGTCTCGGCCGCGTTCGGTTGTCCGTTCGAGGGTGAAATCGCGGTGGCACGAGTCGTCGACGTCGCGAAGCGCGTGGCCGAAGCCCGGCCGTTCGAAATCGCGCTGGCCGACACCATCGGCGTCGGCGTTCCCACGCAGGTCACGGAGATCGTCTCGCGCGTGCGCGAAGCGGTGCCCGGCATTGCGCTGCGCTGCCACTTCCACAACACCCGCAACACCGGCTTTGCCAACGCGTTTGCCGCATTGCAGGCCGGCGTGCGCACGCTCGATGCCAGCCTCGGCGGCATCGGTGGCTGCCCGTTTGCGCCGGCGGCCACGGGCAACATCGCCACCGAAGACCTGCTTTATCAACTGCATCGCGCCGGTTACCAGACCGGTGTTTCGCTCGATGCCGCGATCGAAACCGGCAAGTGGCTGCAGGAGCAGCTTGGGCGCAGCGTGCCCGGCATGCTGGTCAAGGCGGGCGGATTTCCGAGGCCGGCGACCGCGGCGGCCTGACGACTACGAACACAACAGGTGACTGCATGACTTACCGACTCGGCGTCGACGTGGGCGGGACTTTCACCGACCTGCTGCTGGTGAACGAAAAGACGGGGCAGACGTGGAAGGCCAAGGTGTCCTCCACGCCGCATGACCAGTCGGAGGGCGTGCTGCGCGGCATCGAGCGCGTCTGCGGCCTCGCCGCGATCTCCGCCGAGGAAATCGACCACGTCATGCACGGCACCACCGTCGCGACCAACACGGTGCTCACGGGCACCGGTGCGCGCGTGGGCCTCGTCACCACCAAGGGCTACCGGCAGGTGCTGCAGATCGCGCGCAGCTTCGTGCCGGGCGGCCTCGGCGGCTGGGTCATCTACAACAAGTCGCTGCCGATGGCGCCGCTCGCGCTGACGATCGAGGCCGACGAGCGCGTCGGCTCCAAGGGCGACGTGGTCACGGCGCTGGACGAAGCGAAGCTGCGCGACGAACTGCGCGCCCTCGGCGCGAAGAACATCGAAGCGCTCACCGTCTCGTTGATCAACGCGTTCGCCAACGACAGGCACGAGCGCCGCATCAAGGAGATCGCGCAGGAGATCCTGCCGGGCATTCCGGTGTCGCTGTCCTCCGAGGTCGTGCCCGAAATGCAGGAGTACGAACGGACGGTCACGACCGTCGCCAATTCCTACGTTCGCCCTCGCGTGCAGAAGTACGTGCACAACCTGAAGACCAAGCTCAGTGCCACGACCAAGAGCGTGAAGCTGCACATCCTGCGTTCCGACGGTGGCCTCGCCTCGGCGAAGTCGGCTGAGGACTTCCCGGTCAACCTGCTGATGTCCGGCCCTGCGGGCGGCGTGACCGGCGCGCTGTGGGGTGCAGTGCAGGCAGGTTTCCCGAACCTGCTTACAGTGGACGTGGGTGGCACGTCGACCGACGTCGCGCTGATCATGAACGGGCAGCCGCGATTGCGTCGCGAGACCACGGTGGGCGACGTCACGGTGCGTGCCTCGTCCGTGGACATCCGCACGGTGGGCGCGGGTGGCGGCTCGATCGCTCACGTGCCTGAACTCACCGGCGCGCTGCGCGTGGGTCCGCAGTCAGCAGGTGCCGATCCCGGTCCGGCCGCCTACGGCAAGGGCGGCACCGAACCCACGGTGACCGACGCGAACGTCGTGCTCGGCTATCTCCCCGAGCTGCAGAAGCTGGGCGGCGATATGGCGCTCGACCGCAAGCTCGCGCAGCAGTCGGTGGAAAAGGTCGGCAAGGCGCTGGGCAAGAATGCCAAGGACGCCGCGCTCGGCATCTACAACATCGTCAACGAGAACATGGTCGGTGCGCTGCGCCTGGTGTCGGTGGAGCAAGGTCATGATCCGCGCGACTACGCGCTGATCGCGTTCGGCGGCGCCGGCCCGCTGCACGCCAATGCGCTGTCGATCCTGCTGGGTTCCTGGCCGTCGATCATCCCGCCGGGCCCCGGCGTGTTGTGCGCGCTGGGCGACGCAACCACTGCAGTTCGCGACGAGTCCTCGCGCACCTACATTCGCAAGTTCTCGGAAACCGGCAAGGAGGACATCGCCAGGCAGCTGAAGGCGCTGGCGGCCGATGCGGCGAAGGCGCTCGCAGGCGAGAAGGTTGCAGCGAAGGACATGGACTTCACCTACCAGGTGGACGTGCGCTACCACGGCCAGGGTCTGCGCCTCACCGTGGACGTGGACCTGAAGCGCCTCGAGAAGGAAGGACTCGATGCGATCAGGCAGCCGTTCGACGAGGAGCACACGCGGCTCTTCACGTTCGCGCTGCCGCTCGAGCACGAATTCGTCGCATTGCGCGCCGTGGTGCAGGGCAAGGGCATCAACATCAAGCGCCAGGTCATCGCCCGGGGCGGCGCGTCGCCGGCCGCCGCGGCCGTCGGCAAGCAGAAGGCGTACATGGTCGGCAAGGACTGCGTGGCGACGGTGTACGACCGCGCGCAGCTGAAGGCCGGCAATCGCATCGCCGGTCCTGCGATCGTGATGGAAATGGACTCGACCTCGGTGATCCTGCCGAAGCACCACGGCAAGGTGGATCTCCACGGCAACATCCTGATCTACCCCGACGATTACCAGGCGCCTGGAAGCAAGGCGGGCGCAGCGAGGCCGAAGGCGGCTCCCGTGAAGGCCAGGCGAGCGGCGAAGAAAGCCGTCCGCAAGGCCAAGTAACAGCACTGCCGCCGCAACACTTCCGGAGACACGCACATGCCCGCCAAGATCATCCAGCGCAACAAAAAGCCGATGAAGAAGGTGAAGGTCGATTCCGTCACCATCGACATCATCGAGAGCGCCCTGCGCAACGCACGTTTCGAAATGGACACGGTGCTGTTCCGCACGGCGATGTCGCCCGGCATCCGTGAGCAGCACGACGAATTCCCGCTGATCGCAAACCTCGACGGCAAGATGGTCGTCGGCCAGTTCGGCTCGTTCATCCACGGCTTCCTGCAGGGTTACGACGGCACGGTGGAGGAAGGCGACGTCTTCCTGACCAACGACCCGTACTCGGTCAACGGCGCGATCAGCCACCAGAACGACTGGCTCATGCTGATGCCGGTCTACAAGGACGGTCGCGTCATCGCGTGGTCCGCCATGTTCGGTCACATGACGGACGTGGGCGGCAAGGTGCCGGGCTCGTTGCCGACGGACGCCCGTACCATCTATGAGGAGGGCGTCTCGGTCCCGCCGATCAAGATCATCAAGGCCGGGGTGATGCAGGACGACCTGCTCAAGGTGATCCTGCACAACTGCCGCCTGCCGACCTGGAACTACTCGGACTTCAATGCCATCGCCGCAGCGTTGCGCACGGCGGCGATCCGCTGCATCGAGATTTCGACACGCTTCGGCGACGACGTGTTCTATTCCGCGATGGACGCCATGCTCGAGCGCAACAAGCGCGCCATGCGCCATCTCATCCGCCAGACGGTCCCGGAGAAGAAGCAGTATTTCGAGGACTACATCTGCGACGACGGCCTCAACATGGGACCGTACAAGATCGCGTGCACGATGTGGCGCGAAGGGGACAAGTGCATCTTCGACTTCACGGGCACCGACCCGCAGTCGATCTCGTCGATCAACTTCCTGTTGAACGAGGAGATGTTCAAGATGTTCGCGGGCGTCTACATGATCATGGTGTTCGACCCGCAGATCCTCTTCAACGACGGCTTCTACGACCTGATGGACGTGCGCATTCCGCCGGGTACGCTGCTCAAGCCGTTGAAGCCCGCTGCACTTTCGTGCCGCACGCACGCGCTCGGCCGCATTTTCGACATCCTCGGCGGCCTGCTCGGCCAGGGCAATCCGGCGTTCATGTGCGCCGCGGGCTTCTCGGACAGCCCGCACTTCATGTACTCGGGGTACAGGAAGTCGGGCGAGTGGTACCAGCTGTACCAGATCACGTTCGGCGGCATCCCGGGCAAGCCCTTCGGCGACGGGCCGGACGGTCACTCGCTGTGGCCATCGTTCACCAACGTGCCGAACGAGTTCCTCGAGAGCTACTTCCCGCTGCGCATCGACATCTACGAGACCATTCCGGACACCGGCGGCGCAGGCAAGAACCGCGGCGGCAACGGCCTGCGCATCGGCTACCGTTTCCTGGAGCAGGGCGAGATCTCGATCCACGACGACCGCTGGCTCACCTATCCGTGGGGAGTCAACGGCGGCCTGCCGGGCGCGCGCAGCAAGAAGACGCTGGTCCGTGCCGACGGCACCGAAGAAAACCTGCCGTCCAAGATCGACCGCGTGAAGGTCAACGAAGGCGACCTGCTGCTCTCCGATACGTGGGGCGGCGGCGGTTGCGGCGATCCGTTCGAGCGCGAGATCGAGAAGGTCGTGTTCGACGTGCAGGCCGGTCTCGTGACGCCTCAGGGCGCTCGCAACTACGGTGTCGTCGTCAAGGCCGACCTGACGGCGGACGTGGCGGCTACCGAGAAGCTCCGCGCGAAACTCAAGGCGGAGCGCGGGCCGGTGCCGCTGTTCGACCGCGGGTTCACGTCGATCGAGTCGCTCAAGGCGCGCTGCAAGGCTGAGACGGGCCACGAGGCGCCGCAGCAGCCGAAGTTCTCCGAGCGCGTGCTGAAGTCGGTCACTGCCAAGAAGAAGACAAAGGCGGCCTGACGTGGCCGCGAGCGACGGCCGACACGTACACGCAGGTCGGCTACAGCTCGCCGAGCTTCAGCGCCGGGCTTCGCCCGGCCGTGCTCGTGGTCGACTTCCAGCTGGCCTTCACGGATCCGCGCTGGCCCCTCGGCGGGCTGCCGCTGATCCATGCCGCACGGGATCGCACGGCGGGATTGCTCGAGCTGGCCCGCGAGAAGGACGTGCCGGTGGCGGCCTGTTACACGGCCTACGGCAGCCTCGCCGACATGCCTTTTTGGAAGGTGAAGCCAGTGCGCGACGAGTTCTTCTACGGCGCTCCGTGCACCGAGATGGATCCGAAAATCCACCACGAGAGGAACTTCACGTACTGCAAGAACGCACCGTCGATGTTCTTCCAGACGCCGCTGATCACCTTCCTGGTGAAGCAGCGTGTGGACACGGTCATCGTCACCGGTTGCACGACCAGCGGCTGCGTGCGCGCGACGATCGTCGATGCGTTTTCGTATGGATTCCGCGTGCTGGTGCCGGATGAGTGCTGCGGCGACGCGGATGAAGGGCCGCATCGGTCCAATCTCGCCGACGTTGGCAGGCGATACGCCGACGTGACGACCACGGCCGAGGTCGTGAAGTACTTGGAGGCGCTCAGCTTGTAGGCGCTCGACCCGGCCTGTCCTGCCGCGCTTGGAAAGGCAGACACGCGCGCGCCAGGACAGGCCGGGTCGAGCGTCTGCCATCACCGTCCTCCGTATCCATTCCGAGTGCACGAAACACTGAGGCGCTGCCAAAGGGCGGTTGATCCGGGACCTTCCCCCGAGCGCGTGTCTGCCTTTCCAAGCTCGGGGGAAGGTCCCGGATCGCCCGCCTGTAACGAGCGCGTATCTGCCTTTCCAAATTGCGAAAGGACAGCTTCAGACGTGCGTTGGTTCGGATTCGTCGACCAGCACTGTCACGGCAACATCGGCCGTAACGTTGCCGATCGTGCGGAAGATGTCCGGCAGGATCTCCACCGCGACCAGGATGCCCAGCACCTCGACCGGCAGGCCCAGCGCGCCGCAGATCGGCGCGACGCTCGCGATGAACGACACCTGGCCGGGCAGGCCCACCGAGCCGATGCTGACCGCAACAGCGACGAGGATCGCCCCCGTCATCTGCAGCACACTCGGCTCGATGCCGTACATCGCCGCGATGAAGAAGCAGACGGCGAGGTTGCCGAGCGGACTCGTGTAGCGGAACACGGCGACCGCGAGCGGCAGCACGAGGTGCGCGATGCGGGGCGACACGCCGAGGCGTTCGCGCGCGCACTCGATCATCGCCGGCAGCGTCGCGAGCGAACTCTGCGTGCTCGCGGCGACGACCTGGACCGGCGCCACCGCCACCGCAAAGTCCGCGACCCGAACTCGTCCGCGCAACGCGATCACCACGTAGATGACCAGCGTGGCGATTGCGATCACGGCCGCGACCGTCGTCGCATACTGCAGCAGCAGGCCGGCGGCCTTGAGTCCGGCCTGCCGGCCGACCCCAGTGCAAGGGCGAATACGCCGATCGGTGCGGCGAGCAGCACCCAGTGCACGATCACGACCATCGCTTCGGCCATGGCCGCGAAGAATCCAGTGAGCAGGTCGCGCTGGTGGGTGGGCAGGCGCGTGGCAGCGAATCCGAACAGGATCGCGAACACCACGAGCGCGAGGATCGCGTTGTCCGCCGCCGCGGCGATGATGTTCGGCGGCAGCAGTTGCTGCAGCCAGTCCGACCAGCTGATGCCGGTGGCAGCCGCCGCCGTGCCGCCCTGGCTGGCGCCGGCGATGAAGGCCGCCGCCGTCGTCCGGTCGACCGGCCAGAGCGCGAGCAGCCCCTGCGTCAGCAGGACCGCCAGCACGCCCGCCACGAGCAGCAGCAGCGCGAACCAGCCGATCGCACGCGACGCGAGCCGTCCGGTCGCCATGGCATCGGAGACGCTCGCCACCGCGGAGACGAGCATCGCGAACACGAGCGGCCCCACGGTCATGCGCAACGCATTGAGCCAGAGCGTGCCGATGGCCTCGATACCGCCGGCGAGCGCGTGCATGGACTCATTGCCGGCAGCGTCGACCCAGGCGCCGAGCGCGATGCCCGCAGCGAGCGAGCCGAGCACGATCCAATGCTGCCGGTGAGGCACCTGCGAACGCGTCATCAGGTCGCCGCGAGCCAGTCGAACAGCGTGTTGGCGAAACGGATCTTCTGCTCCTTGCCAGCCACGACGTGCGCGACATCATCCCAAAGGAGGCCCCTGGCGCCTGGAATGCCGCGCTCGATCGGCTGGGTGTTGCGCGGTGCGGTCACCACGTCCCTGCCGGCGTGGATGATCAGCGACGGGCAACGGATGCCCTGTAGCCGGTCTTTCGAATCGAACGCAACGCAGGCATCGATCAGGCGCGAGTGCGCGTCATAGCGGCCGTTGAGTTCCTTCCAGCCGCCGGCCGGTCCCAGCAGGCGAGCCTTGTTCTCGTTGTAGTACTCGGCGTCGAAAGAGAGCAGCGTGACGGCCTTCTGGAACGGGAAGAAGCCGAGGTCCCGGTGAATCCAGCGGAACATTTCCAGCTGGTCGCGCAGGAAGTCGTCCACCTCGCACCAGGCGCCCATGTTCAGCATGCTGCGGGCCAGGTCCGGCCGCCGGATCGCGATCTCCTGGCAGACGCAGGCACCCATGCCCACCAGTCCCATCAGGTGCACGTGCTTGAGGCCCAGGTGGTCGAGCAGGCCAATCGCGTCGTTGGCATGCAGTTCCATCGTCGAGGGCACGTGCAGGTCGTCGCTGGAGTCGCGGATGCCACGGTAGTCGAACAGGATGACCTGGTAGCGGTCGGTCAGTCCGCGCGCCAGGTGATGGTGGTTGTCGTGGCAGAAGGTGCCCCAGCCGCCCATGCACAGCACCGGGTCGCCCTGGCCCAGCACCTCGAAATACATGTCGTGTCCGTTGATGCGGGCAATGGGCATGCGGGCGTCGCTCCGGCTGTCCGGCCCGGAATGGGCCCCGGACGATGATTTCACAGGGCTCGCGGACTGGTAAAGTGTCGAATCTTCCAGACCTGCCCCCGGGGGAACGTCGGTGACTCACGCTGCCATTACGGGCTGGGGCAAGTGCCTGCCGCCCAGTATCCTGACTAACGCCGACCTGGCGACGTTCCTCGACACCAACGACGAGTGGATCACGTCGCGCACCGGCATCCGCGAACGCCGCATTTCGCACGTGTCGCTTGAGGAGATGGCCTACGTGAGCTCGATGCGCGCGTTGGCCTGCGCCGGTCTCGACCCCGCCGACGTCGAACTGATCGTCATCGGCAGCTGCAGCTACGACGAGCAGGTGCCGAACCAGGCGTCGGGCCTGCAGGTCAGGCTCGGCGCCAAGCGAGCCGCTGCCTATGACATCAACACTGCCTGCACCAGCTTCCTGTATGCGCTCAGCACGGCCAACGCCCTGATCCGCACCGGCGTCGTGAAGAACGCCGTGGTCGTAGGCGGCGAAGTCATCTCGAGCCTCATGGACTGGCACAACCGCGGCGTGTCCGTGCTGTTTGGCGACGGCTGCGCGGCCGTGGTTCTCGAAGCCACCGACCGCGTCGAGGGCCTGCTGGGCGAGAAGCTCGGTTGCGACAGCGACGCGCGCGACACGCTCGTGGTCGAGGGCGTGGGCCTACGCTACGCCAACATCGGCCAGTTGTACGGCAAGACGGTCTGGAATTTCGAAGGTCCGGAGATCTTCAAGCGCGCCGTGCTCGGCATGTCGGGCGCCAGCGCCGACGTGCTCGCCGCCCAGGGCTTCAAGCCTGAGGACGTCGACCTCGTCATTCCGCACCAGGCCAACCTGCGCATCATCGAGGCCGTGGCCAAGCGTGTCGGTGCGCCGGCCGAGCGCGTGTTCGTGAACGTCCAGCGGTACGGCAACATGTCTTCGGCGACCGTGCCGGTCGCGCTGGTCGAAGCGCTCGAGGAGGGCCGCGTGAAGCCCGGCAGCCTGCTGCTGCTGCCCGCTTTTGGTGCGGGCCTCACCTGGTGCGCGCATCTCGTGCGCTGGGGCGAGCGCACCACGCCGAAGGGCACGTCCGACGTGGAACTGCCGCCCTGCGATCGCACCGCGCTCGAGATCGTGCAGGGTTACCTGAAAGCGCACGGCTGATTCCGCAGGCGCCCGCGTCGTCCCGGGCCGCCGCGACACCCATGCTTCCCTCGCGCAAGGCGTTGCTCCAGATCCACTTCTGCGTGGTGATCTGGGGCTTCACCGCCATCCTCGGCAAGCTGATCTCGCTGCCGGCGTTCGCGCTGGTGTGGTGGCGGATGTTCCTCGTGGTGCTGGCGCTGGCGTTCATTCCAGCATTCTGGCGCGGCCTGCGACGCATGAGCCTGCGCACGCTGGGCATCTTCTCCGGCATCGGCATTGTCGTCGCGCTGCATTGGGTGACGTTTTACGGTGCGATCAAGCTTGCTAACGCGTCGGTCGCTGCAACCTGCATGGGGGTGGCGCCGATCATCATGTCGGTGGTCGAGCCCTGGATCACGAAGAAGCGCTTCGACCCGCGTGAACTCGTGATCGGCGTCGCCGCGATCCCCGGCGTGATGCTGGTGGTTGGCGGCACCCCGCACGGCATGCGTCTCGGCATCGCCGCCGGCGTGCTCTCTGCCTTCCTCGTCGCAGTCTTCGGCTCGCTCAACAAGCGCTTCGTCGAGTCCGGCGAGCCGCTGGCGGTCACGGGTCTCGAGCTTGCCGCGGGCACGGCGTTCCTCACGCTGCTGGCACTGTTGTTCGGCGGCGAGGCGACCAGCTTGCCGGTGCCTGGAACCCACGACGCGATGCTGCTGCTGGTCCTGTCGCTCGCCTGCACGCTGTTTCCGTTCGCGCTGTCGCTGGTGGCGCTGCGCAACCTGAGCGCCTTCAGCGCGCAACTCGCAGTGAGCCTGGAGCCGGTGTATGCAGTCGTCCTGGCGATCGTGCTGTTGGGTGAGCAACGCGAACTGGGCCTGCAGTTCTACGCCGGTCTCGCCATCATCCTCGGCAGCGTGTTCGCGCACGTTGCGCTGAAACGCAATTGAAACCACAGCCCTGTGTCTTGTGAAGCCGGCCGAGCGACACGCCGTTTTCGTTCATTGGCGTGGGACGAGGTCGCAAGAATGCGGTATCGTCGCGGGCGGCCATCGACCGACTTTCGCAGTCACTGAACGCCTATCCTGATCGCTGCCTGTTCGGGACTGACAATGTCGCGCCGAACGATCATACGAACGACTCTTCGGCGGGTCTCGGGGCAAAGTTCCGCGCGTGGGAAGCGACGAACATCAAGTAATGAACAGGGAACATTCGCGCATGAACCAGCTCAGGATTGCAGTGGCAGCAGCGCTCGCGCTGTCACCGGTGATGGCCAACGCTGCCGACTCCTCGGTCGAGGCTCGGCTCAAGGCCCTGGAGGAGCGCCAGAATCAGCTGGAGCAGCAACTGGTCGAGCGCGATGCACGCATTCGCGAGCTGGAATCGCAGGTCAAGGTGCCGAACGCCGTCGCCGGCGTTGCGCCCACGACCGTCGTGCCCGCACCGGCTCAGGCTGCGCCTGCGGCAACCCCTGTGGCCCCGCAAGTCACAACCGTGGCCGATGCGGCCGTACCTGCCGCCGCGGCCGCTGACGCGAAGTCCGACCGTGCCCCGCTCGAATCGGCCTGGGGCACCTACGAGGGCGGCAAGGGCGTGGTGCTGGCGAGGACGAGCCAGGTCGAAGTGGACTTCAGCGCGTTCACTTACCTCCGCTACCTCAACCAGAGGATGCTCGACGACAGTTACACGGACGCCTTTGGCAGGACCCAGGAACTCGATATTCGTGATGACCTGCAGCTGCAGAAAGTCATGCTCTTCTTCAAGGGCTGGCTCTTCGATCCCAACTTCCGCTACCAGTTCTATACCTGGACTGCCAACACCAGCCAGGGACAGGGCGCGCAGGTGGTCGTGGCGGGAAACCTGAGCTACCGCTTCAACGACGCTTTCAGCCTGGCCGGGGGCATCGGTGGCCTGCCGACCACCCGTACCACCAACTATACGTTCCCGAATTGGCTCAAGGTGGATCACCGGACGATCGCCGATGAATTCTTCCGCGGGTCGTACACCACCGGCATCTGGGCCTGGGGCCAGGTCGCCGATGGCCTCAGGTACCGGGTCATGCTCGGGAACAATCTGAGCCAGCTTGGCGTGGACGCAGGGAAACTCGACAGCGGCTTGAACGCGTATTCCGGCGCGCTCTGGTGGATGCCGACCACCGGCGAGTACGGTCCCGGCGAAGGATTTGGCGACTTCGAACACCACGATGAACTCGCCACGCTGGTGGGCGTGAACTTCACGCACAGCCGCGAGGACGCGCAGAGTCAGCCAGGCGTGAACGATTTCTGGAACAGCCAGATCCGGCTGTCGGATGGCACGCTGATCTTCCAGGCCGATCCGTTTGGCACCGGGACGCAGATCAACAAGGCCACCTACCAGATGGCGGCCGTGAACGCCGGGTTCAAGTACCGCGGCTTCTCGCTGGACGGGGAGTACTACTGGCGCACGGTGGACGATTTCAGGGCTACCGGTCCGCTGCCCCGCGACAGCTTCGTCGACAACGGATTCCAGTTGCAGGGTTCAGCGATGCTGTTGCCGCAGACGCTGCAGGCCTACGTCGCCGGTTCGCAGATCAATGGCCAGTACGGCGATCCGTGGGACGTGAGCGTTGGCGCGAACTGGTTTCCGTTCAAGCGCCGTGAGCTGAGGTTCAATACCCAGTTCCTGTACCTCGACAGGTCGCCGGTGGGCAACACGGCGTCGCCGTTCATCGTCGGTGGCAATGGCTGGGTGTTCACGACGGACGTGATGCTCAGCTTCTGACCGCAATCGTCAGCGACGGTCACGCAGTCTCGCGGGAGGCCGGCGATATCGGCCGTGCACGTGGGCGCCTCCGCCAGCGCCAGAACATCAGCGCCATGTAGACGGCGATGTACAAGGCCGGTTCGCGCCAGTCTGCCTTCACCAGCCACAGGAAGTGCAGGGAGCCGAGCAGTGCGGCGACGTAGACGAGCTTGTGCAGCGCATGCCAGCGCCGGCCGAGCCGCCGCATCCACTTGTCCGTCGACGTAACCGCAAGCGGGAGCAGGAGAATGAGCGCCGTGAATCCGACGGTGATGAACGGTCGCTTGGCGATGTCCGCGACGATGCCGTTCAGGTCGAGGCCGCGGTCGAGCACGAGCCACGTCAGGAAGTGCAGCAGCAGGTAAGTGAAGGCGAAGAGTCCGGTCATGCGGCGCAGTCGCATGAGCCGCGGCTGGCGCAGCACGACCGCGGCGGGCCGCACGCACAGCGTCAGCAGCAGCAGGCGCAGCCCCCAGAGCCCCAGGCCGTGCAGCAGTGCTTCAACGGGGTTCGGGCCGAGGGACATTCCGCCTACGCCGAATGCGCGCAGCGCAAGCCACAGCAGCGGCAGCGCGCACAGCAGGAACAGCGTCGGCTTGTCCGCCCGGAAACGCTTCGGCGCCAGGCGCGCGGGGGAGGTCACGTGCCGACGCTCAAAAGTACCTGCGCAGGTCCAGCCCGGAGTAGAGCGAGGCGACCTGGTCGGCGTAGCCATTGAACGGCAGCGTCGGTTGCTTGGCGGCAAACAGGCCGGCCCCGATCCTCCGCTCCTGCGCCTGGCTCCAGCGCGGGTGGTCCACGCTGGGGTTCACGTTGGCGAAGAATCCGTACTCGTGGGGGGCAGAGATGTTCCAGGACGTGGGCGGCGCCTTCTCGGTGAAGCGGATCTCGACGATCGACTTGATGCCCTTGAACCCGTACTTCCAGGGCACGACGAGCCGCATCGGCGCGCCGTTCTGGTTCGGCAGGGACTCACCATAGAGGCCCACGGCCATGATCGTGAGCGGGTGCATGGCTTCGTCGATGCGCAGGCCTTCCACGTAAGGCCAGTCGAGGACGGGGAACCGTTGTCCGGGCATCTCGCTGGGTCGCATGACGGTCTTGAACGCCACGTACTTCGCCTTGGAGGTGGGCCCGAAGCGCTTCAGCAGGTCGCCGAGCGGGAACCCCACCCAGGGAATGACCATCGACCAGGCCTCGACGCAACGCAGGCGGTAGATGCGTTCCTCGAGCGCGTGGGGCTTGAGGATGTCCTCGAGGGTGAATGTGCCCGTCTTGGCGGCCTCGCCGGAAATCGTCACCGACCAGGGCTGGGGCTTGAATTTCCCGGACCGCGCAGCGGGGTCCGCCTTATCTGTACCAAATTCGTAAAAGTTGTTGTAACTCGTTATATCTTCTAAGGAATTAGGAGCCTCTTTAAGGCTGAATCGAGGGTTCTTCGTGTACTTGAGCGCGGCGGCGTGGGCCTGTCCGGGCGCTCCGGCACCGACCACCCCAGCGGTCGCCAACCCCGCGATGATCTCGCGCCGGTTGAAGTACCGGTCAGGCGGTGTGATTTCGGAGGGCAGGGGTTGCGAGGCGGGACGGTACTTACGCATGCGGGTGAGACACCGGAAAGTTGGCGTGGTTCGGTGGGCGGCGTTTTGACTCAGTCGCGGAGGGTCTGCAGCAGTTGCGGCAGCAGCTCGCCCGCAAGTCCGCGCAACGCAATGTCGGACAGCGGCGAGAGTGCCGTGGGTTCGGGGTTGATCTCGATGATCCTCGCGCCTGAGCGCAAGGCACGCTCGGCAAGGCCTGCGGCCGGGTAAACCACTGCGGCCGTCCCGATCGACATGAAGATGTCGCAGTCCGCGGCAGCCACATCGGCGTCACGCAGCGCCTGGACGGGAATCGGCTCGCCGAACCACACGACGTCCGGTCGCAGCATCTCGCCACACCGCGCGCATTCAGGCAGGCCAGTGATCGACAGCGGAGACCTTTCCGCGACGACGCCCTCGGCCGGGCAGCGGTCGCGCAGGATGTTGCCGTGGTACTCGATGACGCCCGTGCTGCCCGCGCGCTGATGCAGGCCGTCCACGTTCTGCGTGACGAGCGTCAGGCGTGGCACCAGCTGCCTGAGTTCGGCGAGTGCACGATGCCCAGCGTTGGGCTCGGCACTGCGCACCAGTTCGCGCCGCCACTCGTACCATTCCCAGATGCGCTGCGGATCGCGCGCGAAGGCCTCAGGCGTCGCCAGGTCTTCCGGCCGGTACTTTGCCCAGAGTCCCGTCTGCGCATCGCGAAAAGTAGGTACGCCGCTCTCGGCAGAGATGCCCGCACCCGTGAGCACGCAGACGTGGCGTGACGCCCGCAATGCAGCGGCAGCGGCGAAGAGCAGGGGCGTGGGGATAGCAGACACTTCCGACCAGCCCCTAACCCCTCGCAAAGCCGCTACGCAGCTTTGCTTTGCGACGCCAACTGCCGGATCACGTACTGCAGGATGCCGCCGTGCTGGAAGTAATCGCGTTCCTTCGGCGTGTCGATGCGCACGCGCGCCTCGAACTTGATCGGCGCGCCGGTGGCCGGCGTGGCCACCACGCTCACCATTTTCGCGGCGCCGCCGTTCAGGCCGATGATCTCGAAGCTCTCCTTGCCCGTGAGGCCAAGCGACACTGCGTTCTCGCCATCCTTGAACTGCAGTGGCAGGACGCCCATGCCGATCAGGTTGGAGCGGTGGATGCGCTCGAAGCTCTCGGCGATGACGGCCCTCACGCCGAGCAGCATGGTGCCCTTGGCCGCCCAGTCACGCGACGAGCCGGTGCCGTACTCCTTGCCCGCGATCACGATGAGCGGCGTGCCTTCGGCCTTGTACTTCATGGCCGCGTCGTAGATCGACATCTGTTCGCCGGACGGAATGTGCAGCGAGACGCCACCCTCCGTGCCAGGCAGCAGCAGATTGCGCAGGCGGATGTTGGCGAACGTGCCGCGCATCATCACTTCATGGTTGCCGCGGCGCGCGCCGTACTGGTTGAAGTCGACGGGCTGGACGCCCTGCGCCATGAGGTACTTGGCGGCCGGGCTCGACTTGGCGATGTTGCCGGCCGGCGAGATGTGGTCCGTCGTCACCGAATCGCCGAGCACGGCCAGCGCGCGTGCGCCACGGATGTCGGCCACGGCGCCCGGCGTCATCGTCATGCCCTGGAAATAAGGCGGGTTGCGCACGTAGGTGGAGGTCGGCTCCCAGCGATAGACTTCGTCCTTCGGCACGTCGATGGCCTGCCACTGTTCATCGCCAGTGAACACGCTCGCATAGCTCTTCTTGAACATCGCCGAATCAACGGCAGCGCCGACGGCAGCCGCCACTTCCTGCGGTGACGGCCAGATGTCCTTCAGGTAGACAGGCTTGCCGTCGCTGCCGGTGCCGATCGGCTCCTTGTTCATGTCGATGTCCATCGTGCCCGCGAGCGCGTAGGCGACGACCAGCGGCGGCGATGCGAGGAAGTTCATCTTGATCTCGGCGTGCACGCGGCCTTCGAAGTTGCGGTTGCCCGACAAGACCGAGGTGGCAACGATGTCGCCCGACTTCACGCCTTCGGAAATCTCCGGGCGCAGCGGGCCCGAGTTGCCGATGCAGGTCGTGCAGCCGTAACCGACGACGTAGAAGCCGACGCTTTCCAGGTCGGTCAGCAAGCCGGCCTTGGTCAGGTAGTCGGTGACCACGCGCGAGCCGGGGGCGAGGCTGGTCTTGACCCACGGCTTCGAGACGAGGCCGTGCTTGCGCGCATTGCGGGCAAGCAGGCCCGCCGCGATCAGCACGCTGGGGTTCGACGTGTTGGTGCAGCTGGTGATGGCCGCGATCAGCACGGCGCCGTCCACGACGTCGAACGTCTTGCCGCCCGAGGTTACCGATGCCTTGCCGGTCGCCGCCGGATTCTTGGCGGTGCGCTCGGCCGTCATCGTCGCCAGGTGCTTGCGGTACGTTTCCTTGGAAACGCGCAGCGGCACGCGGTCCTGCGGGCGCTTCGGGCCCGCAAGGCTCGGCTCGACCGTCGCGAGGTCGAGTTCGAGGACGTCCGTGTAGTCGGCTTCGCGCATGCCGTTGGTGCGCCACAGGCCCTGTGCCTTGGCATAGGCCTCGACGAGCGCGATCTGCTCGGCGGGGCGCCCCGTGAGTTCGAGGTAGCGAATCGTTTCCTCGTCGATCGGGAAGATGCCGCAGGTGCTGCCGAATTCGGGCGCCATGTTGGCGATCGTCGCGCGATCCGCGAGCGGCAACCGGGCCAGGCCGTCGCCGAAGAACTCGACAAACTTGTCGACGACGCCCTTCTTGCGCAGCATCTCGGTGACGGTGAGCACGAGGTCGGTCGCGGTGGCGCCGGCCGGCAGCGCGCCCTTCAGCCGGAAGCCAATGACCTGCGGAATCAGCATGGTGACCGGCTGGCCAAGCATGGCGGCTTCCGCCTCGATGCCGCCCACGCCCCAGCCCAGCACGCCCAGGCCATTGACCATCGTGGTGTGCGAATCGGTGCCGACCAGCGTGTCGGGGAACGCGCGCTTCACGCCGTCCTTGTCCTCGGCGAAGATGACGCGCGCGAGGTGCTCGACGTTGACCTGGTGGACGATGCCGGTGCTCGGCGGCACGACCTTGAAGTTGCGGAAGGCCGTCTGGCCCCAGCGCAGGAACGAGTAGCGCTCGCCGTTGCGCGCGAACTCGATCGTGCTGTTCTTGCGCGCCGAGTCGGCGGCGCCGTATTCGTCGACCTGCACCGAGTGGTCGATCACCAGTTCGGCAGGGGCAAGCGGGTTGATTTCCTGCGGGTTGCCGCCGAGGCGGACCATCGCTTCGCGCATCGCGGCGAGGTCGACAATGGCGGGCACGCCCGTGAAGTCCTGCATGATCACGCGCGCCGGCGTGAATGCGATCTCGTGGCTGGGCGCGGCTTTCGCGTCCCACTTGAGCAGCGCCTCGATGTCGTCACGCGTGACGTTCACGCCGTCTTCAAAGCGCAGCAGGTTCTCGAGCAGGATCTTGAGCGAGAAGGGCAGGCGGGCGAGGTCATGGCCCTTGAGCGCCGGGAGGCTGTTGATCTCGTACGACTGGGTGCCCACCGCAAGCGTCGTGCGGGTCTTGAAGCTGTCTCTCATGGAACCTCCGGTGCGAAAACGGCGCGACTTAACCGCGGAATTATAGACCGGAAGCCCTCGCGGATTCGACCTGAGACGCGCTCCCTGACGTGGCGGCGATGACTGCGCCGCCCAGGCACTCCTCCCCTTCGTAAAACACGGCCGACTGGCCGGGCGTCACGGCGCGCTGCGCCACTTCGGTGCGGACGACACAGCGGCCATCGGGCAGGACCTCGACGTCGCAAGCCTGGTCTGCCTGCCGGTAACGGGTCTTGACCGAGCACCGGAACTGGCTGGACCGGGTCGTACCTGCGATCCAGTGCGCAGGTTCGGTCGTGAATTCGTCGCACAGCAGCAGCGGATGGTCGGACTGCTGCACTACGATCAGGGTGTTGGCGGTCAGGTCCTTGGCGGCCACGTACCAGGGCTTTTCGGCGGCGCCGCGGACGCCGCCGACTTCGAGACCCTGGCGCTGCCCGAGCGTGTAGTACATGAGTCCCCGGTGCGTGCCGAGCCGCTTGCCGTCGGGGGTCTCGATCGGTCCAGGCTGCGCGGGCAGGTAGGTCGCCAGGAACTGCGCGAACGGCCGTTCGCCGACGAAGCAGATGCCCGTGCTGTCGCGCTTGTCGTGCACCGGCAGCGCGTGTTCGTGGGCGAGCCGGCGGACCTCGTCCTTCGGCAACTCGCCGACGGGAAACAGCGTCTTCGCCAGCATCGCGCCGGGAACGGTGTGCAGGAAGTAGGTCTGGTCCTTGCCCGCGTCAACGCCGCGCAGCAGGTGACCCTCGTGCATCCGGGCGTAGTGGCCCGTGGCGAACCACTCGGCCCCCAGTCGGCGCGCGTGTTCGAAACACACGCCGAACTTGATCTCGCGGTTGCAGGCGACGTCGGGGTTCGGCGTGCGTCCGGCCGCGAGTTCATCCAGGAAATGCCTGAAGACCCGGTCCCGGTATTCCACAGCGAAGGTCGCGGTGTGCAAAGGAATGCCGAGGTCTTCACAGACCTTGCGCGCATCCTGCAGGTCCTGCGCGGCCGTGCAGTAGCCGTCTTCGTCCTCGTCCCAGTTGCGCATGAACAGCGCGTGCACGTCGTAGCCCGCGCGCTGCAGCAGCACGGCGGACACGGCGGAATCGACACCGCCGGAGATGGCCAGGACGACGCGGGGAGAGGGCATCAGCCGCTGGCGGTGAGCGAGGCGGCGACTTCAGCGACCGTTTCGGTGCTGCGCATCAGGTGAGTGAGCAGGTCGAGCGGGTAGCGCACGCCGCCGACGTAATCGTCGACGCAGCGCGCCACGAGCGGGCTGCGGTGGCGAGTTTCCGCAGCCATCAGTTGCTCGCGATCGAGCCAGCGCGTGCGCAGGATGCCGTGATCGAGCGGGCGTGCAGGATCGTGCCCTTCCAGCCGGCCGCAGAACGCAACTCGCAGGAAAGTCCGCGCGATGTGTTCGGGCTGCCAGACATAGATGCCGACGACTTCGCGCGGCACGAACGTCCAGCCGGTCTCTTCGAGCGTCTCGCGGGCGACCGCGTGCAGGAACGTCTCGCCGCGCTCCAGGTGGCCCGCCGGCTGGTTCAGCACGATGCGGCCGCTGGCGCGCTCTTCGACGAACAGGAACTTGCCGTCGCGTTCGACGACGGCGGCCACGGTGACATCAGGTTTCCAGACCATGCTGTCCATTATAGCGAGGCCGCGTCGCGCAGTTTTCTTTGAGTCGTGGGGCCGAAATTCGCCTGCCGGGCGGCGGCCGGGGACGGCGTGGTCAGAACTCGACGGCCGTGGCGCGCAGTTCGGGCTGGATGAGGCTGCCCGCCCAGACTTCGTCGAAGTAGGCGAGGTAGTGCTTGACGACCGACACGTCGTTGAACTCGACGATGCCGTCCCAGGTTGCGGCCTGCTGGCGGTACGCAATGGCCTTGTCGTCGGCGACGATGAACGAGCACGGGTTGCTGCGGTACTCGGGCGCCACGTTGCGCAGGTCGATGTAGCTGGTCAGCCGGCGCGCCATCATCATGAAGCGGTTGCCTTCGCGCGAGACGCGGCCAGGGTTCGAGATCAGCACGCGGAGGCGGGCATGGCTGCGGGCAAGCACCAGGCGTTTCACCGGTTCGAGGAAGAGGTCGTGATCGTAGATCTGGCGCTCGAGGTCGGTCGTGTAGATGGAAAGCGTGCGGTGAGCGCGCGTCGCGATCTCCGCGACCGCAGCGCGGTATTCATCCAGGTTCGACAGGATGCTGCGTGTCCCCGTCATGTCCAGCCGATGTTCCATCCCGCTTCCCGACCGCACGGCGCATGCGCTGGTGCGGTATTCCGACCTCGTCGAACTCCGGGCCATCGGCCCGGAAACCCAGCCGCTCGTAGAATCCGGCTGCGGACACCTGCGCGTTCAGGTACACCTCGTTGAATCCCCGCTCGGCGGCCAGATCCATGAGGCGACGCATCACGGCGACGCCAGCTCCGGTGCCACGGTACTGCGGCAGTACTGCGACGCGGCCAATCTTACCGGTGGGTTCCAGGCGACCCGTGCCAACCGCGTCACGTTTTGCGGAAGCTGAGTCGTCGAATACGAGCGCGTGGGTGACGACGGGATCGAGTTCGTCCCATTCGTCTCGTTCGTCAATGCGTTGTTCTTCGATGAAAACAGTCCGTCGCACCTGCTGGATCTGCAAGCGATCTTGCGCCCACGTCGCGAGCCTGATGACGTAATCCGGAGCGGGATCCTGACCCATGGCGATGCGGGAACGGACGCTTATGTCAAACGGCGCGCGGCCGCTTCAGACTTCGCGTGCCAGTTGGGCCGCGAGACCGATGTACGTCGCCGGGGTCAGCGCTTTGAGCCTCGCTTTCTCGGCCTCCGGGATCGGCAGTCCATCGACGAACTTTGCGATCGCGGGCCCGTCGATACGGCGGCCCCTCGTCAGGGCCTTGAGCTGCTCGTAGGCGCCCGGCACGGCGTAACGGCGCATCACGGTCTGGATCGGCTCGGCGAGCAGCTCCCAGTTCGATGCAAGATCTTCACCGAGCCGCACTCGGTCCACCTCGAGTCGTGCGAGGCCGCGCGAGACGGACTGCACCGCGATGTCGGAATGCGCGAGTGCAACGCCCAGGTTGCGCTGGACCGTAGAGTCGGTGAGGTCACGCTGCCAGCGTGAAACCGGCAGCTTCTCGGCCAGGAAGCGCAGCAGGGCATTGGCGAGGCCGAAATTGCCTTCGCCATTTTCGAAGTCGATCGGATTGACCTTGTGCGGCATCGTCGAGGAGCCGACTTCGCCCGCGACGACCTTCTGCCTGAAGTAGCCGAGCGAGACGTAGCCCCAGAAGTCACGGCAGAGGTCCGTCAGGATCGAGTTGCAGCGTGCGAGCGCGTCACAGTACTCCGCCGTCCAGTCGTGGGGTTCGATCTGTGTCGTGTACGGATTCCACTCCAGGCCGAGCGACTCGACCAGCCGCTGGCCAAGCAGCGGCCACTCGACGTCCGGGTACGCCGACAAGTGCGCGTTGTAGTTGCCGACGGCGCCGTTGATCTTGCCGCGGATCGGAACGGAGCCGAACGTGTCGCGCGCCTGGCGCAGGCGTCGCACGAACACTGCGACTTCCTTGCCGAGCGTGGTGGGCGTGGCAGCCTGGCCATGCGTGCGCGACATCATTGCATCGTCGGCATGGGCATGGGCCATCGCGCGCAGGGCGCTGAGCAATGCGTCGATGTGCGGCAGCAGTACCTTGCTGCGTGCTTCCTGGCACATCAGCGCGTAGGCGAGGTTGTTGATGTCCTCCGACGTGCAGGCGAAATGCACGAACTCGAGCCGCGGTTGCCACGCGGGGTGGCCGCCGAGCTTCTGCTTGATGAGATACTCGACTGCCTTGACGTCGTGGTTGGTCTCGCGCTCGAAGGCCTTGACGGCGGCGGCATCGGCCGCATCGAACCCGTCGCTCACCTGTTGTGCCGCGGCGAGATCCGCGGTCGTCAGGCCGCGCAGCTCGACGATGTGACGGTCGCCGGCCAGTGCCTGCAGCCAGGCGATCTCCACGCGGACCCGCGCGCGGATGAGCCCCTGCTCGCTGAAGATTTCCCGGAGGTCGGCGCAGCGCGCGGCATAGCGTCCGTCCACGGGGGAGAGCGCGGTCAACGGGGTGAGACTCATGCGGCCATCCGGGAGGTGCTACGATCTCGCATGATACCGCAGGGTCCGGCCGGAGCGCCTGCGCGGTTCCCGGAGCTGACCATGGCCGACACCGATTTCCGCGTCGAACGCGACAGCATGGGTGAAACCCGCGTCCCCGCCGGGGCGCTGTGGGGTGCCCAGACTCAGCGTGCAGTCCAGAATTTTCCCATCAGCGGCCTCACCATGCCGCGCGGCTTCATCCGCGCGCTGGGCCTGGTGAAGTGGGCGGCGGCCGGCGCCAACCTCGAACTCGGCGACCTCGACAAGGTCCGCGCCTTCGCCATCCAGCGGGCATCCCTGGAGGTGGCCGAGGGCCGGCACGACGCTCACTTCCCGGTCGATGTCTTCCAGACCGGGTCGGGCACCAGCAGCAACATGAATGCGAACGAGGTCATCGCGCGGCTCGCGACGGAGTATGCCGGCGGTTCGACGATACCCGTGCATGCCAACGACCACGTCAACCGCGGGCAGAGCAGCAACGACGTCATTCCGACCGCGATCCACCTCGGCGCCGCGATCGCACTTTCGGAATCGCTGCTGCCCGCGCTCAAGGAACTCATCGACACGATCAATCGCAAGGCAGGCGACGTCGGCGAGACCGTGAAGACCGGTCGCACGCACCTGATGGATGCGATGCCGCTCACGCTCGGGCAGGAGATGGGCGCATGGCGGACGCAACTCGAAGATGCAGTGACTCGCCTGCAGGGCTGTCGCCCGCGCCTGCACGCGCTGGCCCAGGGCGGCACGGCCGTCGGCACCGGCATCAACGCCAATCCGCACTTCGCGCCGAAAATCGCTGCGCTGCTCTCGCAGCAGACCGGCCTGGACCTGCGACCGGCGCGAGATTTTTTTGCCGCGCTGGCGTCGCAGGACACGGCCGTCGAATTGTCCGGGCACCTGCGCTCGCTGGCCGTCGTGCTGATGAAGATCGCGAACGACCTGCGCTGGATGAACAGCGGTCCGCTGGCAGGCCTGGCCGAAATCTCGCTGCCGGCGCTGCAGCCGGGCAGCAGCATCATGCCGGGCAAGGTCAACCCGGTGGTCCCGGAGGCCGTGACGATGGTCGCCGCACAGGTCATGGGCAACGACGCCACCATCGGCATCGCGGGCCAGTCGGGCAATTTCCAGCTGAACGTGATGCTGCCCGTGATCGCCTACAACCTGCTGCAGAGCATCGACCTGCTTGCCGGCGCGTCGCGCACGCTGGCGCGCAGCACCGTCGCGGGATTCGCCGTGAACGGCCGGCAACTGGCGCTGGCGCTCAGCCGCAACCCGATGCTCGTGACCGCGTTGAGCCCCGTCATCGGCTACGACAAGGCGGCCGCGATCGCGAAGAAAGCCTACGCCGAAGGCCGGCCCGTGATCGAGGTTGCCGCCGAAATGACCGACCTGGACGAGCAGCGGCTGTCGCGGCTGCTCGATCCGGCCGCGCTCACGCGCGGTGGCGAGCAGGGCGGCCCGGTCAAGGGAGAAGGATAGTTGCCGGTGCCGGAGTTCGTCGACACCGTGCCGCTGCGCGCGCGGATCGAGGCCCTGCTGCGCGATACGGTGCCCGGGCGCGACCCGGAGTTTCCCTATGCGGCGCAGTTCAGCAGCGACCAGATCGAACTGTTGCGGAAATTGTTGCCCGAGCACCCGGCACGCGCGGCGGTCCTGGTGCCGCTGGTCGAGCGGCCGGCGGGCCTGCAGGTACTGCTGACGCAACGCGCATCGCACCTCAAGCACCATGCGGGCCAGATCAGTTTTCCCGGCGGCCGCATCGAGCCCGGGGACGCGGGGCCATGGGAAGCCGCGTTGCGGGAAGCCCAGGAGGAAATCGGTCTCGAGCCGGGTTACGTGACGCGCGCGGGTTACCTGCAGGATCACCTGGTGATCTCCGGCTTTCGCGTGACCCCCGCCGTCGCCTTCGTGCAGCCCGGATTCGACCTGCGCCTCGACCGCACCGAAGTCGAGGACGTGTTCGAAGTGCCGCTCGAGTTCGTGCTCGACCCGCGCAATCACCTGCCGCGCGACCGCAGTGTCGCCGGCCACACCATCGTGACGCACGAAATTCCCTACGAGGGCCGGCACATCTGGGGCGCGACGGCCAGCATGCTGATCACGTTCGCGCGGTTGCTGCGGGGCGCGGCGCCATGACGTCGATCGAGCGGCTGCGACTGATCATGGCGCGTCTGCGGGACCCGCAGGACGGTTGCCCATGGGACCGCGAGCAGGACTGGGCTTCGATCGCACCGCACACGATCGAGGAAGCGTACGAACTCGCGGATGCGATTGGCCGCGGCGAGCCCGGCGCGGTGCGCGACGAACTCGGGGACGTGCTGTTCCAGGTCGTCTTCCAGTCACGCATCGCCGAGGAGCGCGGACTCTTCGATTTCGATGCAGTCGCCGCCGCCATCGCCGACAAGCTCGAACGTCGTCATCCGCACGTATTCGCTGGCGCGAAGATAGACGATGCCGCAGCCCAGTCGCTCGCCTGGGAGCAGCACAAGCGCGCAGAACGCGCGGCCAGGGGGCAGGGGACCGGAGCGCTGGACGGCATCACGCTCGGCCTGCCAGCGCTGACTCGCGCGACGAAACTCGGCTCGCGTGCGGCCCGGGTCGGATTCGACTGGAAGGATGCGGCGGGCGTGCTGGAGAAGGTCCACGAGGAACTCGGCGAACTGCAGGCCGAGATCGAGCGTGGCGACCGGACGCGCGCGCACGAGGAACTTGGCGACCTGCTGTTCGCGCTGGCCCAGGCGGCGCGCCACCTCGACATCGATGCCGAGGCCGCGCTGCGCGAAGCGAACACCAAGTTCGAGCGCCGCTTCCGCGAGGTCGAAGCGCACCTCGCGACCGAAGGCCTGACGCCAGCCGACGTCGACATGGAGCGTCTCGAGTCGCTGTGGGTCCGCGTCAAGCGGGATCACGGCTGAGCCACGATGCCGGGAACGGAGTCCGCCGCAGCGCGCCTCGCGGCCCTGCGTGAACTGTTGCGGGACACCCTGCTGCGGGACCGTCGCAGGTTGCAGTCCACGCTCGATCGCCTGTCGCGAAGTCCCGCCGCCGCCGATCCGCGCGAGCTGGCGCGACTCGAGTCGCAGGTACGAGCGTCTGCCGAGCTGGTGGCGGCGCGTCGCGCGTCGGTGCCCCCGATTCGTTACGACGAAACGCTGCCCGTGCACGCGAGGCGCGAGGACATCCGCCGCGCGGTGCAAGCTCACCAGGTCGTGATCGTGAGCGGCGCCACCGGCAGCGGCAAGAGCACGCAGCTGCCGAAGATCTGCCTCGAAATGGGTCGCGGCGCGGCTGGACTCATCGGGCATACGCAACCGCGCCGCATTGCTGCGCAAGCCCTGGCCAATCGCATCAGCGCCGAACTCGGCTCGACCACCGGCGACCTCGTCGGGTACCAGGTTCGTTTCGTCGATCGCACCAGCCCGCGCACGCTGGTCAAGCTGATGACGGACGGCCTGCTGCTGCGCGAGATCGAGAGCGACCCGCTGCTGCTGCGCTACGACACGCTGATCATCGACGAGGCGCACGAGCGCAACCTCAACGTCGACTTCCTGCTCGGTGTCTGCCACCGGCTGCTGCCGAAACGTCCGGACCTGCGGCTCATCGTCACGTCCGCGACCATCGAGACGCAGCGCTTCGCTGAATTTTTCGGCGGTGCGCCGATCATCGACGTCGAAGGCCAGAGTCATCCGGTCGAGGTGCGGTACCGGCCGCTGGCCGAGGAAGAGGAAGAAGCGCCGCCGCTGCCGGAGGCAGTGCGCGACGCCATCGAGGAGCTCGAGCGTGATTCGCGCGGCCTGCGCGGGGACGCGCTGGTCTTCCTGCCCGGCGAAAAGCAGATTCTCGAAACGCGCGACCTGCTGGTGCGCAGCCGCATCGACTGGGACGTGCTGCCGCTGTACGGCCGGCTCGCGGGGCCGGAACAGGACCAGGTCTTTGCCGGTCATGCCCGGCGGCGCATCGTGCTCGCGACCAACGTCGCCGAAACGTCGCTCACCATTCCGGGCGTGAGGTTCGTCGTCGATGCCGGTCTCGCCCGCGTCAGCCGCTACAGTCCCCGCGCCAAGTTCCAGCGGCTGCCGATCGAGCCCGTGGCGCAGGCGAGTGCGGACCAGCGTCGAGGCCGTTGCGGCCGCGAGGGCGAGGGCATCTGCATCAGGCTGTACTCGGAGGAGGACTACCTCGCGCGACCACGCTACACCGAGCCCGAACTGCTGCGCACGAACCTCGCGAGCCTGGTGCTGCAGATGGCTGCACTCGGCCTCGGCAGTCCGCAGGAGTTCCCGTTTCTCGACGCGCCGGACGCGCGCCTGCTCAACGACGGCTACCGGCTGTTGCAGGAACTGGGCGCGGTGGATGGCGAGCGGCGCATCACGCGACTCGGCCGGCAGATGGCCTCGTTGCCGGTCGATCCTCGGCTCGCGCGCGTCCTGGTCGAGGCCGGACGCACGGGATGCATGGACGAGGCGTTGACCATCGTGTCGTTCCTCAGCATCCAGGATCCGCGCGAACGACCATCGGACAAGACCGAGGCTGCCGACGAGAAGCACGCGCAGTTTGCCGACGAGCGCTCCGATTTCGTCGGCGTGGTGAACCTGTGGCAGGCGTCGCGTGAACCCGCCGCGGGCGGCAACCGGGCCCTGCGGCACTGGTGCCGCGGGAACTTCCTGTCCTTCCTGCGCATGCGCGAATGGGGCGACCTGCGCGAGCAACTTGCCGACATGTCGCGTGGACTGGTGCGAGACGCGGCGAACCAGCAAGCGGCCGGCACGGCGGCGCTGCACCAGACACTGCTCACCGGGTTTCTCGGCGGGATCGGTGTCCTCGACGAGGCGCGCACGTATCTCGGCGCCCGCGACACCCGGTTCGTGATTGCGCCAGGCACCCCGCTACAGAAGCGCCCGCCGCACTGGATCGTGGCGGCCAGCCTCGTCGAGACCCACCGCTTGTATGCGCGCATGGTGGCCCAGGTGCAGCCCTCGTGGATCGAATCGGCCGGGGCCCACCTCGTGAAGCGCACGTACGCCGACGCGGAGTGGGACGCGCTGCGTGGCATGGCTTTCGCGCGCGAGACGGTATCGCTGTATGGGCGCGTGCTGAGCAGCGGCCGCCGCGTCAGTTTTTCCACCGTCGATCCGCTGGCTGCGCAGCGCATGTTCGTCGAGGAAGCGCTGGTTCGCCGCCAGCCTTCGATGCCGTTCGCGTTCCTGGATCGCAATGCCGGCACCCGCGCCCGGCTCGAGCGAGCCGAATCCTGCCTGCGCCGGCGCGACCTGCTGGCGGGCGAGGAATCGATCGTGCGGTTCTACCTCGAGCGCGTGCCGGCGACGATCGCTTCCACCCGCGCCTTCGAGAAATGGTGGCGCGCAGAGGAGCGGACGCGACCGCATTATCTCGACGCCGCCGAGCAGGTGTTCCTTGCACAACCGCTGCCCGAGGTCCGTGCACGGGACTATCCGGCCACGTTCGACGTGCACGGCAACGCCCTGCACCTGAACTACCGGTTCGACGCCACGGCAGCGGATGATGGCGTCACGCTCGAGTTGCCATTGCCGCTGCTGCGCGCGCTCGACGCGCAGCGGCTCGAGTGGCTGATTCCGGGCTGGCTGCGCGAAAAAGTCATCGCCCTGCTGCGCGGCTTGCCCAAGGATGTAAGGCGCGAGATCGTGCCGATTCCGGACGCGGCGGATCGCCTGCTCGCAAGCCTGCCGGAATTCGGCAGCGGCTCGCTGCTGGCGCACGTCGCGGCGTTCGCCACGCAGGAGGCCGGCGTCCGCGTCGAACCAGCGCAGCTCGCCGCGATACCGCTGCCGCCGTGGCTCAGCGTCAACCTGCGAGTCACGGATGCTGCAGGCAAGGTCGTGCGCGTGAGCCGTGATCTCGCCACCCTGCGGGACGAGTTGCGGTCGAGAACGAGCGGCGTCGCCTTCGTGGAATCGGCCGCCACCTGGGAACGGGTCGGCGTCCGCACCTGGGATTTCGACACCTGGCCTGCCGAGGCGACGGTGAAGAGCGGCCGACTGCAGCTGCGCGCATATCCCGGCCTGCAGGACGACGGGGCGAGCGTGCACCTGCATCTGTTCACGAACGAGGGCGCTGCACGGCGGGCCTCACGGGCTGGAATCATTCGCCTGGCGGCTTTGGCGCTGCCCCAGCAGCACGAACTTGCCCGGAGACAATGGTCGGCCGACCGTGAATTCACGCTGTTGCTGGCGGCCGCAGGTTTCGGCAAGGAGATGCTCGGCGAGATTGCCGACCGGGCGATCGCGGACGCCGTGCTTGGAGCCGCCGTCGAGTTGCCGCGGACGCGCGCGCAGTTCGAGGCGCTGCTCGAGCGCGGCAGGGCGGACGTGGTCGACCGTGCGGCCGACATCGCTCGCACGGTGAAGGCCGTGCTGCTGGCGCTGAAGGATGTGCGCGCGCACCTGGGCGTGCTGGCCGGCCCAGCGTTCGCGCCCGTCCGCGACAGCGTGCAGGACCAGCTCGGGGACTTGCTGGGGCCGGGGTGGATCCGTAACACGCCGGACGGCTGGTGGGCGCAGTTACCGAAGTACGTGCGGGCGATTGGCCGTCGGCTGGAACGTGCCAGGGGTGACGTGGAGCGGGATCGCAAGCTGCAGTCCCAGTGCGAACCCTACGCGCAGCAGGTGCGCCGGCTCAAGTTGTCGGCCGACCTCGACATGCCGTCCATCGAGCGGGAGCGACTGCGCTGGATGCTCGAGGAATTCCGGCTGTCGTTGTTCGCGCAGGACCTGCGCACGCTCATGCCGGTCTCGGCCAGGCGGCTCGATGAGCAGCTGCAGCTGGCCTTGCGCGAGGCCTCGGGGACGACACCTTCTCCAGCTCCTTCTCCCGCAAAAGGCGGTAAAGGGCTCGGGTGACGGTGTCAGCTCCCTCTCCCGTTCCAGCGGGAGAGGGTTGGGGTGAGGGTCCGAAACCCCTCTCCCGGAGCTGTCATCTCAGCGGAATGCCGTGTTTCGTTGCCATATACTCATGTGCAGGAGAGTGAACGCATCATGGCAACACGCAGCGGCAGCAGGTTTTTCGGAGTGGCGGTCATGGCCGCGGCAGGCCTGTGCATGCCCGCGTTGCCGCTGCTCGCGCAGCAGGCCGCGCCCGCGAAGGTGGTTGAGCCCATCGCAGAGCTTCGCGTCCAGGCCGTCAGGCCGGGTCTCAACGTCATCTCCGGCGCCGGCTGCAACGTCGTCGTGTGGTCGGGCACCGACGGCGTCGTGCTGATCGACAGCGGGCTGGCTGCTTCCTCTGCCGCGCTGGTCGACACGGTGACGCGCACCGCACCGGGGCAGGTCAGGTTTGTCCTCAATACCCACGGTCACGCCGATCACGCGGGCGGCAACGAGGCCTTCGCGCGCAAGGGCGCAGTGCTCATCGGGCACGAGTCGTTGCGCGAGCACGGCGGA
Source organism: uncultured Gammaproteobacteria bacterium (assembly GCA_963698735.1). GTDB lineage: Bacteria > Pseudomonadota > Gammaproteobacteria > Steroidobacterales > Steroidobacteraceae > RPQJ01. The sequence goes on from CAVOSA010000006.1 coordinate 56,176, forward strand.
CGGGATCCCGCCGTCCCGGCGACGGGTAATGGCGACAACTCGAATGTCGCGCCAGGCGCGCGACCCGTGATCACGCTGACTGAGTCCCTCGCGCTGCATCTGAACGGCGATCGTCTCGATGCCGTGCACGTGGCCGATGCGCACACGGCGTCGGACATCGTCATGCGCTGGAACGATGCTGATGTCGTCGCGCTGGGGGATATCTACTGGAGCGGTCAGTACCCGTACATCGATGTCGAATCCGGCGGCTCGCTCGCGGGAATGGTGGCTGCGGTCGAAGCCGCGCTCGCCCGCTCGAACTCGCGGACGGCCGTGGTCCCGGGCCACGGCCCGGTGTCGAACCGCGCGGAACTCGCCGCTTATCGTGACATGCTCGTGGCCGTGGGCCGCAAGGTGCGCGAGGCGATCGAGAGCGGCATGGGGATCGAGGAGATCCTCACGGCGAAACCCACGGCTGAATTCGATGCGCGTTATGGACGCCCCGGCGCCATCGTGGCGCCGGAGGAATTCGTCCGCAGCGTCTACCGCGACCTGGCGCCGAAGCGCCCAGGCCGGTAGCGGTTAAGCCGACACGTCGAAGTTGATGCCCTGCGCCAGCGGCAGGTCCGCGCCCCAGTTCACGGTACAGGTCTGACGTCGCATGTAGGCCTTCCACGAGTCCGAGCCGGACTCGCGGCCACCGCCCGTATCCTTCTCGCCACCGAACGCGCCGCCGATCTCGGCACCCGACGTGCCGATGTTGACGTTGGCGATGCCGCAGTCGGAACCGGCCGCCGACAGGAAGCGCTCCGCGTGCTGCAGGCGGTCGGTAAAGATGGACGACGACAGGCCATGCGCCACGTCGTTCTGCGCGGCGATGGCTTCGTCCAGCGTCCTGTACGGCACCAGGTAGAGCACCGGGCCAAACGTCTCCGTCCTGACGATTTCCCACTCGCCGCGCGCGACCACGATCGCCGGCTCGACGAAGAAGCCCGGACGGTCCAGGCGCTTGCCGCCACAGAGCAGCCGGCCGCCCTGGGCCACCGCCTGCGACACCGCGGATTCGAAGCGCGCGACCGAGTTGCCGTCGATCAGCGGACCCATCAGCGTGCCCTGCGCGAGCGGATCGCCGATGCGGACCTGCCGGTAAGCGCTGGTGAGTCGTCGCTCGAGTTCCGCCATGCGCGATTCGTGGACGAAGACGCGGCGCGTCGTGGTGCAGCGCTGGCCCGCAGTGCCCACGGCGCCGAAGACGATCGCGGGCACGACCAGGTCGAGGTTCGCGAACTCATCGACGATGATTGCGTTGTTGCCGCCGAGTTCGAGCAGCGACTTGCCGAGGCGCTTCGCCACGCGCATGCCGACGTCACGGCCAACGGCCGTCGAGCCGGTGAACGAGACCAGGTCGACCCGGCGGTCTTCGACGAAGCGGATCGCCAGCTCGGTGCCTTCGTCGATGAACAGCTGGAAGATCGGCGGCAGGCCGTGCCGCTCCAGCACGCGATTGCACAGGTGCTGCACGGCGACGGCGCAGAGCGCCGTCTTGGGCGACGGCTTCCACACCGTGACGTTGCCGCAGATCGCGGCGAGGAACGCATTCCACGACCACACCGCGACCGGGAAATTGAACGCGCTGATGACACCGACCACGCCGAGCGGGTGCCACTGCTCGAACATGCGGTGGTTCGGCCGTTCGGAGTGCATCTGCAGGCCATAGAGCATGCGCGACTGGCCGACCGCGAAGTCGGCGATGTCGATCATCTCCTGTACCTCGCCGTCGCCCTCGGGCTTGATCTTGCCCATCTCGAGCGAGACCAGGCTGCCGAGTTCAGACTTGTGCTTGCGCAGTTCCTCGCCCATCAGCCGCACGGCTTCACCGCGCTTCGGCGCCGGCACCGAGCGCCAGGCCTTCGCGGCTGCTACGGCGGAGGCCATGACCTGCTCGTACTGCGCCGGCGTGGTGGCACGGACGCGGGCGATGACTTCGCCGGTCGTCGGATTCACGGACTCGATGATCTTCGCCTGCGCGTCGTCCAGCCAGCCGCCGTGGCCTGACCAGGTGCCCGCATTGAGCTGGGCGAGCCCGAGGCTCTGCAGCAGCGCGGCGCTCATCATGCCGCTCCTGCGCTGACGCGCTGCTGGCCGGTGGTGCCCGCGACGATCATGCGCGAGGACACTTCCTTGCCGCCGACGTCGGAGTAGTGCCGGCCGAACCGGTTGGCGAGCACGTCCACCAGGCTGAAATCCTCCTGGCGCACGAATCCGTGGTAACGGCCCGGGTTCTGCATGACGAGGTCGACCACGGCGCAGATTCCGGCGGCGGTCGTGACCTGGATCGCCGACCAGAGCCGGCCGGCAATGACCTGCGGGTAGATCTTGCTGACGTAGTTCTCCTCGCGCAGTTCGCCATGCTGGCGGCCCGCGACTGCGACGTAGACGATCACGACGTCCTGCAGGGTCTGCGGCACCGCGTTCTCCAGGACGCGCTTCAGCGTGCCGCGGTCGAAGTTGAGCTTGAGGTCGTTCATGAGCAGGCGCATCTGCGCGCAGTGACCGGGGTAGCGGATGGTCTTGTAGTCCATCGTCTGCGCCTTGTCGCCGTAGGTCTCGGCCAGCGAGCCGAGGCCGCCCGAGGTGTTGAACGCCTCGTAGATCATGCCGTCGATCTCGATCTCCTCGAGGCCCTCGAGCGGCGACACTTCGACCGCGCGGCCGTCGACGAGCGCTTCGCACGGGTTGCCGTACTCGTTGATGAGTCCGTCGGTGGACCAGGTCAGCGAGTACTTGAGTGCGTTGTTCGGGTGCTGGGGCAGGGCGCCGACGCGCAGCTTCACGCTGCGGATCTCGTCGAAGTGCTGGATCAGCGCGTTGGCGGCGATGCTGATGAAGCCGGGCGCGAGTCCGCACTGGGGCACGAAGGCGCGCGAGGAGCCCTCTGCCAGCTTGCGCACGGAACGCGTGACCGCGACGTCTTCGGTGAGGTCGAAATAGTGCGCGTTCACTTTGCGCGCGATTTCGGCCACCTTCACGTTGCAGTAGAACGGCAGGCTCGAGATGATCGTGTCCGTAGGGTGCTGGCGCAGGTGCGCCTCGAGGGCGGCCGGGTCGGACGCGTCGAGTTCATGGGCGTGCAGGTTCGGCAGGCCGTGCGCGGCGACGACCGAGTTCGCGGAATTGCCGTTCACGTCGGCGACGTGCACTTCGTAGTCCCGGCACTCGGCGAGGAACCCGGAAATCAGGGCGCCGATCTTGCCTGCCCCGAGGATGAGAACCTTCTGCATGGTCGAAAACTCCTGGTGGCACCCTGCGGCGAGGGGATTCCCGTGCCTGCCGTGGGTGCGCATACTGGTTTGAGGGGCGCGATTCTGACGAAACCGCGCCCCGGCGTACATCCGGTTTCTTTTGCAGCGCAAAGATTCCCGGTAGGATCAATGGGATGAACGCCGTCCCCCAGGCCCTCGAGTGGTCACCCACCAGCTGGACTTCGCGCCCAGCGCAGCAGCAGCCGACCTACCGCGATCCGGTCGCCCTGGCCCGGGCCGTCGAGTCGCTCGGCAAGTTGCCGCCAATCGTCGTGTCCTGGGAGGTCGATGCCCTCAAGCGGCAGATCGCCGAAGCCCAGCGTGGCGAGCGGTTCCTGCTGCAGGGGGGCGACTGCGCCGAGTCGTTCGCTGACTGCGATTCCGGCCAGATCGCGCGCAAGCTCAAGATCCTGCTGCAGATGAGTCTCGTGCTGCTGCACGGCATGAAGAAGCCGGTCATCCGTGTCGGCCGTTTTGCCGGCCAGTATGCCAAGCCACGCTCCACCGACACTGAGACGCGCGACGGCATCACGCTGCCTTGCTATCGCGGCGACCTGGTCAACCGGCCAGGCTTCACGCAGTCCGAGCGCGAGCCCGACCCCGAACTGCTGTTGCGCGGCTACGAGCGCGCGGCGCTCACGCTCAATTTCGTACGCGCGCTGATTGACGGCGGCTTTGCGGACCTGCACCACCCGGAATACTGGGACCTGGGCTTCGTCAAGCATTCACCGCTGGCCGACGAGTACCGGCAGATCGCCACCTCGATCGCGGACTCGCTCGATTTCTTCGAGGCGATGAGCGGCAGCCGGGTGCACGAGGCGAGCAGGGCCCCGTTCTACGCGAGCCACGAAGCGCTGCACCTGTTGTACGAACAGGCGCAGACGCGGTTCATCCCGCGCAGCGAGCGCTGGTACAACCTGTCGACGCACCTGCCGTGGATCGGCATGCGAACAGCCGACCTCGACGGCGCGCACGTCGAGTACTGTCGCGGCATTTCCAATCCAGTAGGCGTGAAGGTCGGGCCGACGATGGATGCCGCCTGGGTCCAGGGGCTTTGTCATACGCTGAATCCGAACCGGGAAGCGGGCCGGCTGGTGCTGATCCACCGCATGGGCGCCAGGAATGTCGAGGCGAGACTGCCGGGCCTCATCGAGTCGGTGCGCGCCACCGGCGTGCCGGTGCTGTGGGTCTGTGACCCGATGCACGGCAACACCGAGTCGACGGCCTCCGGCGTCAAGACGCGCCGGTTTGACAACATCCTGTTCGAGCTGGAGGCTGCGTTCAAAGTGCACCGCTCGCTGGGGAGCTACCTCGGCGGAGTGCATTTCGAGCTGACGGGTGAGGACGTTACCGAGTGCACCGGCGGCGCGCGCGGCCTCGCGGATGCCGATCTCGCCAAGGACTACCGGTCGCAGGTGGACCCGCGACTCAACTACGAGCAGGCCCTCGAACTCGCGATGCGGATCGCGACCGTCGCCCGCTCTGCCTGACGGCAGGTCCCTCGCGCCGGCCTGCCGCGAGCACGGCTTCCGCTTCGGCCCTGGACACCTCGTGCCATTGGCCCGGTGCAAGTCCGTCAACGGTCCACGGGCCCACGGCCCAGCGAATCAGCCGCAGGGTGGGGTGGCCGATGGCCGCAGTCATGCGGCGAACCTGCCGGTTCCGCCCTTCGCTCAGTTCCAGTTCGATCCAGGCCGTCGGGATGGCTTTGCGCTCGCGGATCGGCGGCACCCGCGGCCACAGGCCCGCGGGCTCGGCAATCAGCCGGGCCGGGGCCGGGCGGGTACGCCCGTCGTTGAGCGTGATCCCGTTGCGCAGGGGTTCCAGCGCGTCCTCGGTGGGGCTGCCTTCGACCTGGACACGGTAGCGTTTCACCAGCGGCGAGCCCGGCTGGCTGATCCTGCGCTTGCCAGGGTCCGAAATCCGTCAGCAGCATCAGGCCCTCGCTGTCGAAGTCAAGCCGTCCGGCAGGGTAGACCCCCGGCAGGGACAGGTAGTCGGCAAGTGAGCGCCGACCGTCCGCTGCCGTGAACTGCGGCAGCACTTCGAAGGGCTTGTTGAACAGGATCAGGCGCATCGTCTGCATTGTCCCGGATGCGGACATGTCACGCTTGCCCGGACCGAAGTCCGCGTCTATTCTTATTTGTGCGGTGCAACACGATCTTGGGGTGCAGCGTGGCTGCCCGTGACGCCTATCCACCAGAGGACGACGACATGACGAATCCGGCGCAACTACTGAGAGATTCCTGGGCGAAGGATCCCCGCTGGGCGGGCATCCGGCGCACGTACAAGGCCGAGGACGTCATTCGCCTGCGTGGCAGCGTGCAGATCGAGCACACGCTCGCGCGCCTCGGCGCCGAGAAGCTGTGGAAGCTCGTGAACACCGAGCCGTACGTGAACTGCCTCGGCGCGCTCACGGGCGGCCAGGCGATGCAGCAGGTCAAGGCCGGCATCAAGGCCATCTACCTGTCGGGCTGGCAGGTCGCTGCCGACAACAACAGCTACATGTCGATGTATCCCGACCAGTCGCTGTACCCGGTCGACTCGGTGCCGAAGGTGATCGAGCGCATCAACTCGTCGTTCAAGCGCGCGGACGAGATCCAGCATTCCAAGGGCATCACGCCGGGCCACAAGGACTACGTCGATTTCTTCGCGCCGATCGTTGCGGACGCGGAAGCGGGCTTCGGCGGCGTTCTGAACGCTTTTGAACTCATGAAGGCAATGATCCGCGCCGGCGCCGGCGGCGTGCACTTCGAGGACCAGCTCGCCTCGGTCAAGAAGTGCGGCCACATGGGCGGCAAGGTGCTGGTGCCGTCGCAGGAAGCGGTGCAGAAGCTCACCGCCGCGCGGCTCGCGGCAGACGTCTGCGGCGTGCCGACGATCATCCTCGCGCGCACGGACGCCGAGGCGGCCGACCTGCTGACCAGCGACGTGGACCCGAACGACAAGCCGTTCTGCACGGGTGAGCGCACGCCTGAGGGCTTCTATCGCACGAAGCCGGGCGTCGAACAGTCGATCTCGCGCGGCCTCGCCTACGCGCCGTTTGCCGACATGGTGTGGTGCGAGACCGGCAAGCCGGACCTTGCGTTCGCGAAGAAGTTCGCCGAGGCGATCCGCAAGCAGTTCCCGGGCAAGCTGCTTGCCTACAACTGCTCGCCCAGCTTCAACTGGAAAAAGAACCTCGACGACGCGACGATCGCGAAGTTCCAGCGCGAGCTCGGCGCGATGGGCTACAAGTACCAGTTCATCACGCTCGCGGGCATCCACAACATGTGGTTCAACATGTTCGACCTCGCCCAGGAGTACGTGAAGAGCGGCATGACCGCCTACGTCGAGAAGGTGCAGGAGCCGGAGTTCGCGGCGCGCGATCGCGGTTACACCTTCGTGTCGCACCAGCAGGAAGTCGGCACGGGTTACTTCGACGACGTGACCAACGTCATCCAGGAAGGCCACTCGTCGACGACCGCCATGCACGGCTCGACCGAGGAAGAGCAGTTCGCGACGGGCGGCGCCCACCACTGAGCTGACTGCTCCGCACACCTCTCCCGGTCCTCCGGGAGAGGTGGGCAGGGCGCGGGTGAGTGTCTTGGCGTTCGATCCGGGACCTCTCCCCGAGCTTGGAAAGGCAGACACGCGCTCTGGGAGAGGTCCCGGATCGAACGCCTGACGTTACGCGCGCCGTGCGCCTTTTCCGCCTTTGCGGAAAAGGTGCTCAGGCGCTGTCTCGCAAGCGGTCGATCCGTGGCTTTTCCCAGGGCGCGTGTCTGCCTTTCCAAGCCCTGGGGAAAGCCACGGATTGGCCGCCTGCAGCCAGCGCGTGTCTGCCTTTCCAGGCCCGGGGAAAGGCGCGGGGTCGGCTGCTATGCTCGTCGCGAAATGAGGACGCCCGCCAACACGTCCTTTGATTCGGCCTGCACGCTGTGCCCGCGACTCGCCGAGTTCCTGGCCGAGGGCAAGCGGCAGCATCCCGACTATCACTGCGCCCCCGTCGCGCCGTTCGGCGACGCGAACGCGCGCTTGCTGGTCGTTGGCCTCGCGCCCGGCTTTCACGGGGCGAACGCCACTGGGCGTCCCTTCACCGGCGATTACGCGGGCATCCTGCTGTACGAGACGCTGCACGCCTTTGGCTGGTCGACGGCCCCGGTGTCGGTCTCTGCCGACGATGGGTTACGGCTTATCGGCTGCCGGATCAGCAATTCGGTGAAGTGCGTGCCGCCCGGCAACAAGCCGTTGCCGGCCGAGATTGCGACCTGCAACCGGTACCTGGCAAACGAACTGGCCGGCGTGGCGGAGGGCACAGTGCTGCTGGCGTTGGGTGCGATTGCGCACGGCGCGGTACTGCGTGCGCTGGGCCTGAAGCTCTCGGCCTTCGCCTTTGCGCACGGCGCCGAGCATTCGCTGCCGCGTAAGCTGACGATGATCGACTCGTACCATTGCAGCCGGTACAACACCAACACGCGGCGCCTGACGACTGAGATGTTTCATACGGTCTTGGGGCGCGCCACGGCGCTCGCCAGGGGCTAGCGTGCCGTTCGATCTGCAGTCTTTCCTCGCCGCGCTCCCCACCAAGCCGGGCATCTACCGCATGCTCGACAAGGATGGAGGCATCCTCTACGTCGGCAAGGCCCGGCATCTGCGCAACCGCGTGACGAGCTACTTCCACGGCCGCGTCCACGCCGACAAGACGCAGGCAATGCTGGCGCAGGTGGCGAGCGTAGAAGTGACGGTCACCGCGTCCGAGACCGAAGCGCTGCTGCTCGAGTTCAACCTCATCAAGCAGCACCGGCCGCGCTACAACATCCTGCTCAAGGACGACAAGAGTTTCCCGTTCATCCACGTGTCGGGTCACGAGTACCCGCGCATCGCTTTCTATCGCGGTACGAAGCGCCTGCCCGGACGGTTCTTCGGGCCCTATCCGAGCACCGTTGCGACGCGCGAAACGTTGCTGCTGCTGCAGAAACTGTTTCGCCTGCGGCCGTGCGAGGACACGTTCTTCGCCAACCGTTCACGCCCCTGCCTGCAGTACCAGATCAATCGCTGCACCGGCCCGTGCGTGGGACTGATCACGCCGAACCTGTACGCACAGGACGTGGCGGATGCGGTGAAGGTGCTCGATGGCCGCAACGTCGAAGTCATCGAGGACCTCGGCCGGCGCATGGAAGACGCGGCCTCGAAACTCGCCTATGAGCAAGCGGCCCGCCTGCGCGACCAGATCCAGATGCTGAAGCAGATCCAGACCACGCAGGTGATGACGCGCATCGCCGGGCACGACATCGACGCTGTCGGCATCGCGGGTTCAGGTGGCGAGTTCTGCGTGTCGGTCGTGTTCGTGCGCGGCGGGCGCAACCTCGGCAGCTCCAACTACTTCCCGAAGGGCGGCCTCGGCGACGAAGGCGAGATGCTCGCCGGCTTCCTGGCGCAGTACTACTTCGCCCGCGTGGTGCCCGCGGAGATCCTGCTGTCGCGGCCGATCGAAGGTGCCGAAGCGCTCGAGCAGGCCCTGCAGCAGAAGGCCGGGCACGCGGTACAGATCCGCACCAACGTGCGCGGTACGCGTGCGCGCTGGATCGAGATGGCGCGCAACAATGCGGACCTTGGACTCAAGATGCGCGCGTCGAGCCGGGCGACGATCACGGATCAGCTCGATGCCGTAGGACGCGAACTCAATCTCGGCAAGGCGCCCCAGCGCCTTGAGTGCTTCGACGTCAGCCACACCATGGGTGAAGCGGCTGTCGCGTCGTGTGTCGTGCTCGGGCCAGAGGGTCCGCTGAAAAGCGATTACCGGCGCTTCAATCTGCGCGACCTGACACCCGGCGACGACTACGCGGGCATCGAGCAGGCGGTCGAGCGGCGCTTCGCACGGGTGATGCGTGGCGAAGCACCGATGCCGGATCTGCTGCTGATCGACGGCGGACCGGGCCAGCTCAACGCCGCGATGGCCGCACTGTCGCGACTGGGCGTGACGGATCTGGCCGTCGTCAGCGTCGCCAAGGGCTCGGATCGCAGGGCAGGGCAGGAACGCCTTTTCTTTCCCGGGCAGGAAGCCCCGCTTATACTCGGTGACGAATCGCCGGCCCTGCGATTGATCCAGCGCGTGCGTGACGAGGCACACCGCTTCGCCATCACGGGGCACCGGCAGTCGCGCGACCGCAGCCGACGCGAATCGTGGCTGGAAGAAATTCCGGGACTCGGTCCGAAACGGCGTCGGGAGTTGCTGAAAGCGTTTGGAGGGCTGCAGGGCATCCGGCAGGCGTCGGTGGAAGACCTGGCCAGGGTGCACGGCATCAGCCGGCAACTGGCAGAAGAAATTTTTGAACGAATGAACCCAGGGCCTTGACCGAGTCGCTTTCCTTGAACCTCCAGTCGCTGCCCAATACCCTCACGCTCGGCCGCATCATCGCGGTACCGCTGTTCGTTGTGCTTTTCTACTGGGGCGGACCCTGGGGCGATCCCCTCGCGGCGCTCGTCTTCATCCTCGCAGCGGTCACCGACTGGATCGACGGGTACCTGGCGCGGAAGCTGGGGGTCACGACGCCGCTGGGCGAGTTCCTCGATCCCGTGGCTGACAAACTGATGGTCGCCATCGCGTTGATCCTGCTGGTGGCGCACGACCAGGACGTCTGGATCGTGATTTCGGCGATGGTGATCGTCGGCCGTGAGATCACCGTCTCGGCACTGCGGGAATGGATGGCCCACCTCGGCGCGCGGGCCAAGGTGAAAGTGTCGTCGCTCGGCAAGTGGAAGACGATCGTGCAGATGGTCGGCCTCAGCCTGATGGTGTACCGCAGCGACCTGCTCGGGCTGCCGATCTACGAAATCGGGGTCGTACTGCTGGTGATTGCGGCCGTCCTGACCCTCTGGTCGATGGTCGAATACCTGAAGATCGCCTGGCCGGAGTTGCGCCGAAGCAACGTCCCTTGACAGGCCGGGGCCGCAACGCCAAAATTCACGGCTCGCGAAGTTAACTTCGTGAGCCCAAGCGGGTGTAGCTCAGTTGGTAGAGCGCGACCTTGCCAAGGTCGAGGTCACGAGTTCGAGCCTCGTTACCCGCTCCAGATTCTCGCGTGACCCCGGGCCCTCCCGGGGTTGTGTTTTTCTGGTGGGTCGAAGTGCGCCATCGCGGCTAGGTGGCAGAGTGGTCATGCAGCGGCCTGCAAAGCCGTGTACGCCGGTTCGATTCCGACCCTAGCCTCCACATCCACAATTTGACCAGGTTCTTGTAGTTCAGGGATTTCGCTCGAAATCAGCCTGATTGCCGGGCTGTGGCCGAGCTTGACGCTTAACGGTATTCGTTATACGCTCGCGCCATGATCAGGAGCTTCCGCTGCGCCCACACGCAGTCACTCTACGAGACTGGGAAGTCGAAACGTTTCAGCGGCATCATAAATGACCAATGGCGCCTGTGCTTTCGATGGACGGCCGCCGGACCGGAAGATGTGGAGATCGTGGACTACCACTGATGGAGAGACGAGTCATGGCATTGAAGAACGGCATGCGCCCGGTTCACCCCGGTGAGATCCTGAAGGAGGACTTCCTCAAGCCCTCGGGCCTCAGTGTGAATGCACTGGCCAAGGCCTTGCATGTGCCAACGCCGCGCATCAATGACATTGTGCTGAAGCGCCGCGGCATCTCGGCCGATACGGCAATGCGCCTGGCGCGCTACTTCGGTGGCGATGCGCAGTCCTGGCTCAACCTGCAGACGATCTACGACCTGCGTGTCGCCGAGCGCACGAGCGCCCGCCGGATCGAACGCGAAGTGGCGCCAGCGGCGGAGCAGCGGGTCGCCGCGTAGGCATCGCCCACAGCCTGCAAAGCCGTGTACGCCGGTTCGATTCCGGCCCTAGCCTCCACACGCCGACTTTTCGGACGTCTCTCCGAGGCCGACCAGTGCCCGCCAGCCTGACCGGCATGAACCTCGGCGACGATCGCTCGCGGCTCAGCACGTCGCTCGTACACAACGTCCGGGGACGTCACCGGTGCTTGCTGGCGATTCCACCTGACTCTGCACTAAGTTAATCTCCGCCAAGTTGTGGCGGCGTAGGATCGGTCCAGCCATATCGCCGTATTGGACGATTGCCATTCAGGCATGCAGCCATGAACGACGGGGTTGTCAGGGGCGTCTGCTCGAGAGCACTCAGCCGGTCGGAGGCGGATTGCGCCGCTGGCAGCAGTCTCGTTTCTCGCTGCGTGCGGTGGCGGACCGTCAGGGTCCAATTCGAGCCCCGCAGAGAACAGTCCCCCGCCGATCCTGGGCTCGACCAACAGTGCCCCGCAGATTTCGGGCTCGCCGGCGATGGTCGCCGCGCTCGGGCAATCGTACTTGTTCCAACCTGCGGCCCAGGACGCGGACGGTGACCCGTTGAGCTTTGCCATCCAGAACAGGCCCGCCTGGGCCACGTTCGATTCGTCCAACGGCAGGCTTCATGGCACGCCTGCCTGCACGGACGCCGGCACTTTCTCCAACGTTGTCATCAGTGTGAGTGACGGCAGGTCGACGGCCGCGTTACCGGCATTCTCGATCGTCGTAGGCACGCCCTCCGTCACGGTGTCCTGGGTTCCTCCGACAACGAACACGGACGGTACGCCGGTGACGGGGCTTGACGGATTCGGGGTGTATTACGGCACTGCATCGGGCCAATACAGCCAATTCGTTGCGGTCCCGGATCCGAACAAGACGTCGGTCTGCCTGAGCGGGCTCAGCACCGGAATAGCGTGGTACTTCGCGGTGACGGCAATCAGCAGCAGCGGCGTGGAAAGCGCATATTCGATTGAGGTCAGCAAGTTGCTGCGTTAGGCCCACCAGCGCGTGGTCTCAATGGAGACCGCGCGTCTAGCGCCCAACTGTGCCCTTGTCCATGAATGGTTCCCCGATGATTCGGTGGCCATCTGACAAAGCATCCATCACCAGTCGCAGTGGAACGATGTCCACGTCGCTGCTCCCGGTGCGTATCAGCGCCGCAAAATGCGCATACAAAGCCGGGTACTCCTGCGAAGGCGTGATGTCCACCGGGCAACCATCGATGTGCAGAACGGTTCCGCCCGCGCTGAGCAACAGGCGCCCAGCATCCGTTTCAACGTCGATTTCCCAGGTTGGAGTGCCTGCGTGAAGGATGTCGAGGTCCATCTCAACCGGCGCGCCATCCAGCGTCAGGGATAGCCGGGCCGCGCCAGGCGCAGCGCGATTCGACGGATACTGAAGCTCGGCCGCTTTCAGCACGAGGGCCCCCGATGCTATGCGGGTAAGGATCGAAAGCGCATTGATGCCGGGATCGAAGGCGCCGAAGCCCTCGGCGGTCCAGATCCAGTCCTGTCCCGGATGCCAGACGCGGACGTCCTCCTTCCAGGTAATGGTGGCGCGGCGAATGCGTGTGCGCTCGAGCCAGGTGCGCGCAGGTTCTACGGCACAGCCGTGCCGGGAGTGCCATGACGCAAACAAGGTCTGGCGACGTTCGTCGGCGAGTGCGGACAACTCCTCGACTTCAGCGATCGATGTGCCGGGTGGCTTCTCGAGCAGGACATGGCAGCCGCGTCGAAGCGCAACGCGTGCGATCGCTGCCCGTGCCTGTGGCGGCATGCAAAGAGCCACTGCCTGCACGTCGGGATGCGCCTGCAGCAGCAATTCGAGGCTGTCGTAAGACGGGAGCGTGTCGAGACGGCTGTGCGGACTTGCTACCGCCACCAATTCAAATGCGGTGCTTGCTCGAATCGACGGCAAGTGTTGATCACGCGCAATCTTGCCCAGGCCGATGATTGCAATCCGAATCGGACTCATCGTCGGGTCTCGAGCGACTGCGCGCATTGCGCGTGAAATCCGTGGCGGATTTGTTGAGGACACCAAGAGGTTCCGAGGCCTGGCATTGCTGAATTGTAGGGTCCGGCCAGGTCCGCAGGCGCGGCCAGTCTGTGTCAAAATCGCCACCAGTCCGGTTCAAAGGTCGGGCGTATGCGGGCCGCGACGGGACGTTTTTTTGGCTGTCAAGGCGCCAGCGCCGCAGCCGCCACCAGTCTGGTGTCAAACTCTGGCGTCTGCGTGCTGCGCCGGGACCTTCTCCATCGGCTGTGCGAAGAGCGCGGGCGCGACGTCGGGTTTCCTTACACGCCTGGCCGACAAAAATCGAATTCAGATTAAAAAATGATGATAACCAATGAAATATAATGATTATTTTCTGACGGCTCGGATTTTGCATAACGTAAAGTGTCGAGAGATTCTGCCGTGACCTTGGGAAAAACAGGGGGAAGTCAGATGACAAGAGCAGCAGCCGGCAACGCCATGCGCGTCTTCACGACACTGTGTCTCGCGTTCGCGAGCGCGGGGGCAAACGCGGTCCCGTTCTATTGGACGGACTGGACGGGCGCCGACCTCGACCCGGGCGTCGGGTTCCGGGCGCAAGGCACGATTACGACGTCCACGACCAGTCTGACCGTGACTTACACGAATCCGAGGGGAGTCGGGTTCTACCAGCCGAGCGGAGGCGCCGACTACTACTCGGGAGGCTCCGGGCCGACATCGCCGTACACCAGTTCGCTCGTCGACAACCGGCCGACCGGCACCGACATCATTGCGCTGCGCTACGCCGGAACCCAGACGCTGCAATTCTCGGCGACGATCGCCAATCCGGTTTTCGCGTTCGTCAGTCTCAATGGCAACGGTTACGCGTTCGACCAGGACTTCGAGATCCTGAGCCTGGGCGGCGTCGACGGCAACGCATGTGGTTACTGGGGCTGCGGCGGTGCCGGCAAAGTGGTCGTGGACCTCGGCAATGGGGTTTTTGAATACAGGCTCATCGCCAACAACGTGGGTGGCCCGGAGCCGCACGGCGCTCTGCGTTTTACCGGCGCATTCGACACCGTGACCTGGCGGAGCCTTACCGACGAGTATTGGAACGGATTCACCGTCGGCGTGCAGGGAACGGCCGCTGAGGTATTGCCGTGCGAGGAAGACCCGACGCTGCCCCAGTGCAACCCGAATAGCGTCCCTGAGCCCGGCACGCTTGCGCTGCTCGGCCTCGGCCTGGTGGGACTTGGCTTCACGCGCCGACGCAAAGCCTCGTAAGCGATACGCTCAGGGCGACATGGAAACCCGGCCTAGTGCCGGGTTTCTTTTTTCCATTCTTGCCCGTGAGTTCCTTGCCCCGGGCTTCGATCGCGCGACGACTTATACCTGCACGGGATTCCGCAAGCCCGAATTGTGTCCTTGATGCAGGGCGCTATCCTGCCCGTGAGGGGGCGGTTGACGCGCCGCTCGTGGTGCGCCCTGTCTCCATCGGTAAGGAGCTAACCATGAAACGGATTCTCTTGGGACTCGCACTCGCAGCCGTGTCCTGCATGGCCATTGCGGACGACAAGGTCAATGAGACTGCAAAGGCTGACTTCGCGGCTTATTGCGCGTCGTGTCACGGGATCGACGGCACGGGCAATGGTCCGATGGCCGATTCCCTGAAGATCAAGCCAACCGACTTGACGGTGATCAGCAAGAAGAACAACGGCCATTTTCCCTACACGATGTTGCGCAAGACGATCGAGGGCACGGAGCTTGGACTGGCGCGCGCCCATGGCCCGCGGGAAATGCCCGTCTGGGGTCCGGTCTTCCGCCAGGAACCTGAGGCTGTTGTGCCCGGCGGCGTGAGCGGAGGCTACGGTGCCGGTATCGACCAGTGCATCCATTTCGCGGCCAGGGCGAGAATCATGAACATCGTGGACTACATCGAGTCCATTCAGAAGAAGTAGCCGTCAGGAAATAGCCTGAGCCGTTAACCAATTCAGAGCCAGTGCGCTGCCAACTGGTGCCTGGTCGGCGCACTCGGCTGAAGACGGTCGGATGTCATTGGTCCAACGAGCGGAGCACTAATCCGTGTGGTCGGTGTGGCACATGAGGCAATCCATGTGACCCTGCTGATTCCATCCTTTTGCCTTCTGCGTTGGTGTGTCGGGTCCGTGGCACCGGGTGCAGTGCTCGGTCTCCGCCGATGGCGTCCAGACCGCCGGCGTCCACTTGCCCTCGAAGAACTGGTTCAGGTGATCCGTGACGACATAGACGACTTCGCCGGACACCTTCGCGCAGCGCTCCTTCTTGGCATCGGACGCGAGGTTGGCGTCTGCTGCCATCGCCCAACTCGACAGTGACGTGTGGCAGAGCGGCGTCTTGGCCCTGGCCTTGACCTGCTTCGGCATCTTCGAGAGGTCGTCGAACCGTTCGGTCGGGAAATCCTGGCCTGCGTACCAGTAGAACAGCCGGTCGACGATCTGGCTGTTCTGCTGCCACGCGTCGCGCACCTCGCCGTACGTGACCATGTTGATGATGGTGGACGCGCCCGCCAATGCACCGCAGAGGGTGCCATGGCCGCCGAAGCCAGCTGCTGCGTGGGCCATCAGCATGTCGGGCATGGTCGTCCACGGATAGCCAACCTTCTCCTTGAGCAGGCCGAGCAGGCTGAGGTACGAAGCGTTGCCGCAGCCACCTGTCTTCTTGTCGAGGTAGATGCGGTAGGCGCGCCGTCCCGCTTCCAGCGGATCGAGGGTTACCCATTTCCATGGGAGGGGTGGTGCGCCTGCCGGCGACGCAGCAGGGGCAGCGTGGGCGGTCAATGCACTTCCAATGCCGCCACCCGCAACCAATGCGGCCGAGGCGGTCAGGACGTCGCGACGGGAAACAAACGCCAGGTTACTTTCGTGCGACTTCATGTGGACCTCCGATCCGCGACCGACGGTTTCTGTCGCTCACGATCGGAGGCGATCACGCCCGTCGGACTTTGGATGGCTGGTCCAATTATCGCCCCGCACGCGCGAGGCTGGCGATTGCCAGCCTGCGCGAAGCGATAATTACTAAACCCTAGCGGGTTACGGAGATTCCGTATGCAGCAGGCGCTTTGCGCCTGCGCATGCAAAAACCCTACCTCACGCCGACTCGATTGACGGGTCCGCCACGGTTCGCCGGCGTGTTTATGCCCGGGGCCGGCGTCACGCCGACGCCCGGAGCTCCAACTCCAACGCCTGGGGTTCCAACTCCAACGCCCGGCGCTCCAACTCCAACGCCTGGGGCTCCAACCCCAACGCCCGGCGCGCCGACGCCCACGGTCGATCGGCGTGCGACGCCTGCATAACTTACCGGCGTGACCGGCGCTCCAATCACGGCCCCAGCAGTCGCCACCAGGTTGATGCGCTGGCTCGATACTTCGCCATTGCAGAGCCCAAGCGCTGCCGTGGCGAAGAGGATCCGCGTGTACTTATGCATGCTGCAGTTCATGGTTTCGCTCCTGCGGGTGCCTCGGGGGGTAGTTCGTCCAGCCCGATGAGTTGATCGGCGCCGATCTGCCGCGTTCCGGCGGGCGGCGTGAACTGGAACATGGCCGGATCAGCGGTGAAGCCAGACTTCCAGCGTTTGACGCGCAGCGTGTACTGCGGTGCGCCGGCGACCGTCTTGCTCGTAATGACCAGCTTGCGTGGGAACGGTTTGTCGCCAACCTCGACCCAGATCTGCCAATCGGTGTCGAAGTTGCGGAAGGCCAGGTGCTCGCATTCCACGCCGTCCACGACGCCGCGTCCGACATGCTTTGCGTCCAGTACATCCGCGACGAGTGCCTCGTAGGGCCGCGACAGCAGCAGGTCAGCGCCCGGCACCGCTATGCCATGCCCGGCCCGCAGCGCCTCGATGAGCTGGTCTACCGTCCCCGGCAGCGCGAACTGCGCGTAGGCATCCATGCTCTTGCCGTGAACGGTCGCTGTCTTGCCGTCGAAGTAGAGCGCGACGTCGGCATAGCCGCCGACGCGATGGGCCCGCAGTCTGTCTGGACGACTCAGAGTCAGCGAGCCGGAGTTCGTGAACTGGATCTTCTCGAGTTCCGGCGTAACCGCTTCGATGTCGCTGTCGAAGTCGAGTTCGATCGTCTGCAGACTGCTGACGTAGCTGGACGCGGACTTGAGAATGGCCTTGGCGTCGGCTGCGGTCGACTGCCCATGCGCCGCTCCAGCCATCCCGACAAGGATCGATGCAAGGCAGGGCAGCACGGCCCGGATTTCGCGTCTGCTCATGGCTTGGACGTCACGTAGACGAGGTTGTTGCCCTGGAAGGCGGCGCGAAAATAGTTGGCACCGCATTTCGAATACTCGACGCCGCCGGATGTGACCTGGCTGCAGCCTGCCGGAAGCGCAGTGACCACAGTGCCCAGCGGCAGGGCCTGGCCTGTACCCGCAGCCTGCTGCTGCGCCGTCGCCGACTGTTGCTGTGCGGTCGCAGACTGCTGCTGGGCCGTGGCTGATTGCTGCTGGGCCGTCGCGGCCTGCTGCTGGGCCGTCGCTGCCTGGGCATTCGCCTGGCCGGCGACCGCCGCCGTCTCGCTCGCCACCACGACCGTGCGCCGCGTCGTGCGGCGGGCGACGCCCGCGACGCTGACCGGTGTCAGCGGCGCGCCAACGATTGCATGCGCATCCGGTAGCACGCGCAGCGAGGCAGGGGGCTCCGGCAGCAGTTGTGCCGCCGCGAGCACCAGCGTTGGCACCAGGAACATTGCAAACCTGCGCGATTCGATCATGGCGTTGCTCCCGAGTTGGACACTGGCACGAAGTCGATTCGCTTTGCTCCGGCCGGGGGGGTGAACTGGAACTGTCCGGCGCTCACGTCAGGGCTGGTGGTCCAGTTGTTCACGACCACTGCAAACTGCGGCGCACCGGCCACATCCAGCGTGGTGATGACGAACTTGCGCGGCACGGGCGTGGAGTCGTCCTCGATCCAGACCTGCCAGTCGACGTCGTCACCGCGGAACGCGAGGTGGTCGCAGCGTACGCCGCCGATAAACGACTTGCCGACGACGAAGCCGGAGTTCGAATCCGCCATCAGCCGCTGGTACGCGTCAGTCGTGATCAGGTCGCCGGCCGGAGCAATGAGGTCGAGAGAATCACGCGCAAAGTCCAGCATCTTGTCGATTGTTGCCGGCGCCGGCGAGGTCGCATACACATTGTTGACCGGGTCGAGCAGCGTCACCGTCCTGCCGTCGTAGAATAGCGACTGGCTGATGACGTCGCCGACCCGATCGGCACGCATCCTGTCCGGGCGCTGCACGACGACCCGCGAGTCACTGGCAAACTGCAGTTTCTGACCCGACGTAAGCACGACCTCGAGCGTATTCGTCGTATCCATGCCCAGTTGTGGGAGTTGACCTACGTAGTCGGTCATCCGCTTCAGCAGCAGTGCTGCGTCTTCGCTCACCCCGGCGGATTGCGCATGGCCGGCAGCCGGCAGCAGCGCGACCGCCGCCAGGATAGCGAGGGCGCAGGCTGTGGCTCCCTTGCGCCGTGGCCTCGAGGCCAACCCGGCCGAGGTCGGTTGATTCAGCATCTTTCCTCTCCCATGTACTCTTGTAGTGTGAGTCACGCTGGCCGAGCTGCGGGGTCAGTTCGGCAAGTCAAGCAGCAGCTTGCGCAAGGCGCCGGGCCCGAGCACCCGGCTGAGTTCCTTGACTGCAATGAATGGCAGCAGGATTAGCAAGCCGATCAGGCATTTCGCCAGTACCTGCAGCAGAGATCGCGTCTCGTACCCGGCCAGCGTCTGGGCGAAGGCTACGCCGTGCGCCTTGCCAACGATCAGTTCCTCAATCACGGTCAACACGACCAGCAGCAGCAGGAACTGCAGGCTCTTGCTCAGGATCGCGCCGACCAGGCGTGGTGCCCGCGTTCTTTCGCCGACGCCGACGGCTTCACCGATCAGGATGAACTTGCCGAGGATCAGGGCCTTGATGGCCGCGGTTGCGAAGCTGAATCCACCGGCGGTCGCGCCTCCAGGCAAGGTCGATTCGAAGAACATCAGCACGGCGAAGCAGACGAACAGATACACCGCGACGACCGCGTAGCTGCGCAACTCCTCGCGGGCCCGTTCCTTGATCGTCGGCTTCGACATCAGGGCCGAACCTCCACCGTCACTTTCGGGATGTGTCCGGTGAAGCGCGAAGCATGCTCGGAC
Organism: uncultured Gammaproteobacteria bacterium; assembly: GCA_963698735.1. GTDB lineage: Bacteria > Pseudomonadota > Gammaproteobacteria > Steroidobacterales > Steroidobacteraceae > RPQJ01. The sequence goes on from CAVOSA010000006.1 coordinate 75,409, forward strand.
CCGATCGCCTCGACCACCGGTGTGCCCAGGTCGACACCCACGTCGGCCGTCTCGTCCGCCGAGAAGATGCCTGCCTGCGTGTGCGGAATCCTCGCTTCTCCCACCTTCTCGTCGTTTACGAACAGCGTGCCCGTGCCGCCCTTGCCGGGACCGCCACCGTCATACGCGAACTCGTAGCGAAGCGTGGACTTGCCGGGGGCAAGCGGCTTGCTCGACCGGACATCGAACTGCTGCAACCCGAGGAAGTTGTAGTGATAGCCCGGCACGCCGTCCTTGACGTAGAGCGACCAGCCGCCGAAGCGCCCGCCCTGCGCGAGAATCGTGCCGTTGCCGCCGCCAGCCGGCGCGTCGACTTCGGCCGTGATCGTGCTGGAGCGGTTCTTCACGTTGATGAACACGCCCTCGAGCATGCCAGTCATGCCTTCGCCGAGTGTGAGCGACGTCCGGCCCTGCATCAGGTCCGGTCGTCCGACCGCCGCAGCGTCCATGCGCTCGAACACGCGATCATCGATCGGCAGCACGTGGTACTTCTTCGCTTCCGCGAGAAAGACCGCTTGCAGGTCCGCCAGCTTTTTCGGGTCTTTCGCGGCGAGGTCGTTCGCCAGGCTGAAGTCCGAGCGCACGTCGTAGAGTTCCCAGACGTCCTGGTCCAGCGGGTGCCGGCCTTTCGCCTCCCAGGGCGCGCGGTGGATCGTCCGCGCGAACCAACCATCGTGATAGATCGCCCGGTTGCCCGCGATCTCGAAGTACTGCGTCGTGTGGCGCTCCTTGGCGCCGGCGTCATCGAACGTGTAGGCGAGACTGGTGCCTTCCATCGGTATCTGCGGTGTGCCGTCGACGATTTTTGGCTCAGGCAGGCCAGCGGCCTGCAGCACCGTCGGGGCGACGTCGATCACGTGGCTGAACTGAGAGCGGATCCCGTTCTTCGACTTGATGCCCTTGGGCCAGCTAACGACCATGCCATTGCGCGTGCCGCCGAAATCCGAGGGCACCTGTTTCATCCAGCCGAACGGAGCGTTCAGGCCAACGGCCCAGCCCGCCGCCATGTGCGGATAGGTTTCCGGCCCGCCCCACTGATCGATGCGCTTGAGCATGTCGGGGACCTGCTCCTGCACGCCGTTGAAGTAGGTGTACTCGTTGAACATGCCGTTCTGGCCGCCTTCGCCGCTCGTGCCGTTGTCGCCGGCAATGTAGAAAACCAGCGTGTTATCTGCTTCGCCTACGTCGGCGAACGCCTTGAGCATCCGCCCGATCTCATGATCGGTGTAGTCGGCGTACGCGGCGAAGACCTCGGCCTGGCGCGTGAACAGTCGCTTTTCGTCGGCCGACAGCGTGTCCCAGTCCTTGATTGCCGATGGCTTCGGCGCGAGCTTGGTGCCGGCGGGTACGACGCCGAGTTGAATCTGCCGAGCCAGCGTCTGTTCGCGCAGGGTGTCCCAACCCATGTCGAACTTGCCCTGCCACTTCGCGATCCATTCTTTCGGCACGTGGTGTGGCGCGTGGGTGGCACCCGGCGCGAAATAGACGAACGCTGGCTTGCCGGGCGTGAGGGCCTTCTGGTACTTGATCCACGCCACCGCCTTGTCGGTCATGTCGGTCATGAAGTGGTAGTTCGGGTCGTCCGGCAACTCGACCTGTGCAAAGCCGTCGTACAGGTATGGCGCCCACTGGTTGGTTTCACCACCGAGGAAACCGTAGAACTTGTCGAAGCCCTGGTGCGTCGGCCAGCGGTCGAAGGGTCCGGCCACGCTGGTTTCCCAGGCCGGCGTTTCGTGCCATTTGCCGAAGGCGGCCGTGGCGTACCCGTTCAGCCGCAGCATTTCGGCGAGCGGGGCCGTCGCATTCGGTATCTGGCCGGTCGAGCCCGGCATCGAGGTCGCCATTTCGGTGATGAATCCCATGTTCACCGTGTGGTGATTGCGCCCGGACTTGAGCGCCGCACGGGTCGGGGAGCAGAGGGCGGTAGTATGGAAATTGTTGTAGCGCAGCCCCTGCTGTGCCAGACCGTCGAGCGTCGGCATCGGCACGGGGCCGCCGAACGTGGACGGCACGCCGAAACCCATGTCGTCGACGAGCACGATCACGACGTTGGGTGCCCCCTCGGGCGCCTTGACCTGGAAGCGCGGTGGCGCCTTGACCTTGCTGACGTCAACTTCGCTGTACACGGGGCGCGCAGGTTCCTGCAGGGGCAGCGCCGTGCGGTCGAGCTTGTCCGCCGCGTGTTGCGCAATTGCTGCGGTTGAGGCCGACGACGCGAGCGCGATTGCCACGGCGACACCGAACCTTCTGCAGGTGAATTCAGGCATCAGCTTCTCCAACGGTCGATGCACAGGTGCCGCCCTGGGACGAACAACCCAAGGCGGGCAGGGGCGGCCTTATGGAGCGCATCGAACTTGAATGGCTCGATGCGCGTCCGCCTTACTTGGACGGCTTACCCTTGATCTCGTCCAGGCGTACGCGCAGCTCGTGCGCCCAGTCGCGCAGGATGCGGTCGGCGGCCTGGGTATTGGTCACGCGATTCGCCTGCTTCGCGAATGCGTCGTTGTCGGCCTCGGCGTCCATGATCCGTGCGAGGAGCGTGTTCGTCGCCGAGTCCCAGAGTTCGAGGTACAGCGTCATCTGTCCTGCCGAGCGCACGACGGAGGCGTTGATACCCGCCGTCATGAGGTCCGGTGCGTTCACCTCGACGTTGATCAGCGCCGGTCGCAGCACCAGGACATCCGGCGCAGCCGTATTGACTACCTGGTAGCCGCCCTTGTTCTGCAGTTCATCGGTGAATACTTTCTTGAATTCGGCGGCGAGACCGGTCTTCATCCGCTCGACGTCCTTGTCCGACACCCGCCCCTCGAGACCGGCGCGGCTCGAGTTGTAATCTTTCTGCCAGTTCTTTTCGAACTCGACGAGAGGGTCGAGGATCGCGACGCGCTCGTACTGCGTGAAGGTCGCGCCGGGCTTCAGGTAGACGACCCGGTTCTTGGTGCTCTTCTGCAGTTGCAGTCCTTCCGGGCTGACTTGCGGAGGTGCATCCTTGGCGTGCACGCTGGAGATCGACATCGAGGCGAGTCCCATGCACACGCCTGCCACCAGTCCGAACTTAGTGATTCTCATGCTTGTCCCTCCCTATCTGCGTGAATCTAGCGTATCCGTGCCAAGGCGGCAAAGCCGAGGACTACGGCCCCACATGAATAGCGCTCAATTGAACCACAGGTACTGCCAGCTCAGGGAGTAGGTCTCGAAGTCGCCGCCGAATCGGGCTGTCACCCCTGTGCTCCACGCGAGCTTGATCGAGTTCTGTTTGCCGACTGGAATTGCCAGCGTCAGGCCTGCCCGGCTGTTGTCCTGCCGGTTCTGCTCGGACACGCCATCGAGCGAGGTGGAGCCGCCCGTGTACCAGGTGCCGCTCGCTGCAAGCCACAGGCGTGGTGCGAAGGTGTAACTCAGGGTCCCCTGCAGCGTGGGAAGCGGGTCCTGCGAGCGTTCCTGGCCGCCGAAGTAGTCTTCGTTGTCGCCGTAGAGCCAGACGCCGAGCGAGCCGTCGAGGGTCCAGCGGCCGAACCGGCGCGAGCCGCCGACCTCGGGCCGGAAAGCCCAGCGGTTGGTGCCGATGTTGATCAGCTTGTCTTCGAAGTACTCGCCCGTAGGCGCCGAGACCACGAGACTCACGCCTAACGTACGGTCCGGTGGGCTGCGCATGAAGTCGGCGGGGGCCTGGGCGGAATTGGGCAGCAGGCTGAGCGTAAGGCGCAGCCTCAGGTCGCCGAATCCCTCGCGATCCCGGCGCTCGGGCACCCCGTTCAACAGGCCCGTGGCCGTGGCGTCGACGTAGGGCGCCGCGATGGCGACGCTCGCCAGCCGGTCGGCAATCGCAAACGTCCCGCCGAAACCGGCTGCCAGGTTGTCCGCACGGATCTCAAAGTCCTGGATGGGCGACGACGAATCGAGCAGCACGTCGCCGTCCGAATGCGAATACGACATCACCAGAAAACGCGCGCCGACGGGATTCGGCGCATAAGCGCGTGCTTCTAGTTCCTGGGCCAGGGCGGCGCGGGAACAGAGTCCTAGCGCCAGCAGGGCGAGCAGTCTCAGTGACGTGGTCGAACCCATGCGTCAAAAGCGTCCAAGGTCACAGTCGAGGCCGGCGATCGTACCGAAGGCAGGTCAAATTGTCCCCGTTACGGTCGCCGGCGCCACGCTCGCCACAGCAGGGAACTGTTATCGGTCAACGGAAAATGCCGCGCTCGAGGATGGTCCCGTTGCCGATTGGCCGGCCGACCGCGATCCACAGGCTCCATGAGTCAGTGCTGGTCGCGCCGACACCCACGGTCAGCGGGCCGGCTTGCGTGCGTCCCGTGAGGAACAGCGATCCGCCGTAGATCATTTCGTCGTCGTCGAAGCCGGGCAGGGCCAGGCTCTCCAGGCGTCCGAATATCTGGCCGGCTTCCAGCCGCACGCCGGCATACAGGGCCTGCCCGCGGATCGACATGATGTCCATGAACTTCCAGAGGTAGCTGCCGCTCGCCGTCCAGTAATCGGTGAGTCGCAGTTCGCCGAGTTCAAATCCGGGGAAGCTGCCAGGGCCACCGAGCATGAAATAGCGATCGGGGGGTATCGAGCTGTTCAGGTCGGTGCCGCCGGCCAGCGTCATCCAGACGACGTCGCTGCGGACCGGGACGGCCAGGCCGACGCCGAGTTCGAGGCGCTCCCAATCGACGTCTGCGCCCAGCGCATCGTCGACGTATGCATACTCCAACGCGGCCGCGATGCCACGGGTCGGATTGAACGGCGTGTCGCGGCTGTCGTAGGTGGCGGTCAACGTCAGTCCGGCATCGTTGCGCTCGTCCTCGGGCAGGATCGGAGAACCGGTTTCGACGCTCGCCTTACGGCGCGTGTACAGGTAGCCGGCGCGAATCTGCGCGTCGTCGTTCAAATTGACTCCGACTTCGAATCCGCCGCCCAAGTCGCCGAACTTGTAGCGGGCCAGGCGTTCGTTGTCGTAGAAAACGTCTTCCCACGAGCGAGTCCAGAACAACTTGGGTTCGACGAAGAACCGTTGGGCAATGTCGAGCGGCTGGTAGAGGCTGGTCGAGAGGTTGTTGAAATAGCCGAGCTGCACTTCGTTACGCCATTCCGCGCCGAGCGAGTTCAGCCAGGTGCGTGTGTGCTTGGCATAGACGACGAAGCCGAGGTCGCCGTCTTCCGAACCGTAGAGCCCCAGGTCGAACTTCAGGTAGTTCGGCCCGTAAGCCTTCTCCTTCGGCCACCATTCGAGCGTCGGGTTGACCGGGTCGCCCGTCAGCCGGTACTCGACCGACTCGAATTCCTGCAGGGCCGACATGCGCTTCGCCTCGGCGCTGATGGTGGCCGTGTCGACGTTGTCGCCGGGTTTGACCTCCGCACGCTGTTTCAGGTACTCCGGGTTGACTCGCTGCAGCCCCTCGTATTTGACGTCGGCAAGGCGCACCTCGAAGTTCTGGCCCTCGGTTACCGCAGTGCGCCAGGCGCGGTACTCGGCCGCCGGCACCGCCAGCCGGGCCAGTTTGTCAGCCATCCCGCGGGCAGCCTTCTCACCGAGAGGAATCGTCTCGGGCACTCGCTCGAAGTCCGCGGTCGTGATGTCGCCCATGATCACGTCGATACGGATGTCCTGGTCCGTCAGGCTTTCCAGCTGCAGGTTCTCGTTGGCCATGATCCCAACGTCCGAGCTGCGCAGCACCAGTTGGGTGGCGGTCTGCAGCTGCTCGGGCTTCAGTTCCTCCTCGACCAGGTTGACGACGATGACCACGTCGGCACACAAGTCGCGCGCCACGTCCACCGGGATGTTGCGGACCATGCCACCGTCGGACAGGATGTATTTGTCCATCACCACGGGCGCGAAAGCACCAGGGATGGCCATGCTGGCGCGCATGGCGGTCGCCAGGTCGCCACTGTCGAGCACCACCATCTTGCCGGTGACCATGTCGGTGGCGACGGCGCGGAAGGGGATGGGCAGCTTGTCGAAATCCGTCTGGGCGCGCGAGCGAGCGACGTAGGTTCGCAGCAGGTCCTCGATGCTGCTCGTGTTGACGATGCCGGCCGGCAACAAGACCCGCTTGTCCCTCAGGCCCATTTCAATGTCGTTGCTGTACGTGACTCCGGCGCGCTTCTGCTCGATGGTCTGCAGGTCGCGCCGGCCAGCCCCGCCAACCACCGTCTTCCAGTCTATGCCGGTCACGAATTTCTCGAGGCCCGCGGCCGGGATGCCCGACGCGTAGCCGCCGCCCACCAGCGCACCCATGCTGGTGCCGGCGATGCAGTCGATGGGGACGTTCATCTCCTCGAGCGCTTTCAATACGCCGACGTGCGCGCCGCCCTTGGCGCCGCCGCCAGCGAGGACCAGGCCGACGCGCGGGCGCGATGATGTCGTTGCCGAAGACTGGGCGCCGTCGTCCGCCGAGAATGAGCACAGGACAGAGAGCACGCATCCAGCGAGCGCCATGGCGACCCGAGGAAAGAAGGCTGAACGCGTCATGGAGATCTCCCTCGAAGCACAGGATCGGGCCGGTGACCAGCCCTCGCCGATCGACTGGCGTCGGACGAACATGGTGTAGGCGAAAACCACTATCCACCCGCCCCCATTTAAGAGCAGCAGCAGCGCAAAGGCACGACGCGGGCCGCCAAACGCCAGCCGATTCTATCTTCAAAGCGGATTGCTAGGCGACGATGGCAGGCATAGGATGGGGCCAGTCATGGGCTTGGAGGCCTGAACATGTGCCGATCTTGCATCAAGGTCCAGTGTGCACAGGCTGCGCAACCGGACGAATTGGGCGTGCGCGGCCGCGCTGCTGCTCGGATCGCCCGCCGTGCTGGCCGACGACGCGCCGAATCTGTTGACAGATTCGTTCCAGGTGGCGCTCGGAACATTCATCATCACCAGCGAGCCGACTGTCCAGCTCAAGGGTGATACCGGTAGCGGCGACAAGGTGGATTTCGACGAAGCGCTGGGTGGCGGCGATTCGACACGCATCCGCTTCGACAGCTTCTGGCGCTTCGGCGACAGCGGGCGGCACAAGGTCAAGGCAATCGCGTTCGACATGAGTCGAGACAACAGTCGGACCTTTGACAGGGACATCGAGTGGGGAGGCGATGTCTACCCCGTCGAGGCGAAGGTAGATGCCGAGTTCAGCTTCACGGTAATTGAAGTCGCGTATGAGTACGCTTTCCTGAAGCGTGACAGCTGGGAACTGGACGGCTCCATTGGCTTGCACTACACGGACATGAGCGCATCCCTGAAAGCCAAGGCCGAGAGCTCGGGCGGAACGCTTGATGAAGACATTAGCAATTCCGCCAGCGTGGCGGCGCCTCTGCCTGTCATCGGCCTGCGCGGCATATGGGATCTCTCGCACAACTTCTGGCTGGATGCGACGGCGCAGTATTTCGCACTCTCCTTCGACGACTTCGACGGGAGCCTGCAGGACTACCGGGTACTGGTCACGTGGCAGCCGAAGAAGTGGCTGGGTATCGGGCTCGGGTACAACCGGTTTGAGATAGACGTGGACGTCGAAAAGAACAGGTTCGATGGTTCGCTCGACTGGACCTACAGCGGCCCGATGATCTTCTACAGCGCCTCGTTCTGATGCTCGTCGCGGTAGCGTCCCGCTCGACAGCTAGCCAGCCTGTCGGTCCGCACTGCGCCGGTATCTGGTCGGCGTGACTCCGGTCCAGCGCCGGAAGGCGGTGGCGAAATTCGCTGCGCTGGAGAATTGCAGCGACTCAGCGATCTGCTGCACGGGCATTTCTGTATCACGCAGCAACTGGCAAGCGAAATCGCTCTGCACCGACTCGAGTATCTCGCTGTAGAGCGTTCCGTGCCGCTTTAGTCGCCGGTCGAGCGTCCGGCGGTGCACGCCGAAAATGGCTGCGACGGAGTCCATCGAGCACTCCCCGAGGACCAGTTGCTTGCGCACGAGGCCGCGTACCGTTGCCGGAAAGTCGGCGAAGAGCGCGGCCTGCCGCTCCCGCACCTGGGCCTCGGTCCGCTCCCGCACGAGCGGGTCAACCGGTTGCAAGGGCCGGTCGAGCCAGTGACTCTCGAAAGCGATCGCCGACTCGTCGCTGTCGAAACGCAGTGGCGCGCGAAAGTACTTCTGGCACGGCCGCAGGTTGGTGGGGGCGCGACTGGCGAACGTCACCACTGTGGGCAGCCATCCGTGGCCGCAAAGGTCCTGCAGGATATTGAATGCAATGGTCATCGCGCCCAGCTGAAAGTGCCCGGTGTCGGTCATGCCGGGCGCGGCTATTGCGTACGTGAATCGCGTGTAGCCGCCGGACGTGGCCAGGCTGACGCTCGCTGCCGTGTTCTGCAGGGTGAAGTAACTGACGAATCTCTGCAGCCCATCGCCGACATTCTCGCCACAAAGCGCTGCCTCGCCGGCGAGACCCATGTCCGCCAGTCGAACACGCTGGGCCATCAGCAGGGCGATGTAATCACAGTTCGACAGCCGCGCGCTCACCACCAACAGGCGTCCCAGATCCGGGTAGGGCACGAGGTTTTCGCCGTTGTCGAAAATGCTTGCGGGCAGCCCGGCTGCTTCGAGCACTTCGGCAAGATCAACGCCGAAACCGTTGAGCACTTCTGGCAAGGCCAGATACGCTGCCATGCGCGCGGTTCCGATAGCCAGGAACGGCGAAAGCTGGCGATGAGAGGAAAATGCCTAGGTGCGTTGCCCAAGTTCCTGACCGGCTCCTGTCATAAAATCAAAAGTGCACCGGAAAGCCGAAGCATACATTGCATGACATGACCCAGAGCAACGCCAGACGCGGCCGTTGGATGAGCGGTCGACGCGTGTGCGTGCGGCGGTCGCCCTCAGGAGATTTCGCATGGAAAACCGCAACGTTATGAATTCGAAGGGTCTGTTGGCCGCCGCCGTCTCGGCTGCACTGCTCGCTGGTGCACCGGCCATGGCCGAGGAAAGTGGGCGCTCGTTCGAGATCTACGGCTTTGCGCAGGCCGACTTCATCCAGGACTTCGACGGTCGCCTCGACCCGGACTGGGACGATGCCTTCCGGCCCTCGAAGATCGGCATCGACGAGACAGTTCGGCAGCGACGGGCAGTCGAGCATCAGCGTCAAGCAGAGTCGCTTCGGCGTGAAGGGCACGATGCCGACGGGCGCGGGCACCTCGCCGCTCACGTTCAAGTTCGAGTTCGACCTGTTCGGCACGGGCGTCGGATGCCGGCCAGACGACGTTCCGGCTGCGCCACGTCTACGGTGAGTGGGGCTCGATGCTCGCGGGCCAGACCAACAGCCTGTTCATGGACATCGACGTGTTCCCGAACACGATCGACTACTGGGGTCCGGCGGGCATGGTGTTCTATCGCAACGTGCAGATCCGCTGGACTCCGTACAAGACCGACAACAGCCACTTCGCAATCGCCATCGAGCGCCCGGGCAACAACATCGACTCCGGCAACTTGCGCCTGATCGACGGGCTTCGAGGACCTGCAGGTGCAGAACGACGAGACGCTGCCGGACCTTACCGCGCAGTACCGTTACGGCGGCGACTGGGGTCACTGCAGGTCGGCAGGCGTCCTGCGCAAGGTGGGCTTTGAGGTCCGTGCGAGCAGCGCGGCCGACGCTGGATCGAGCGGCAGCGAAACCGGCTGGGGTATCAACGTCGGCTCGATGATCAACACGATCGGCAACGACAAGATCCTGCTGCAGGTCGTCTACGGCGAGGGCATCGCCAACTACATGAACGACGGTGGCATGGACCTTGCGCCGACTGCGAGCTTCGACGAAGATGCCGTGACCGATGTCGAGGCGGAGGCCATTCCGCTCACCGGCATGCTCGCGTACTACGACCATTGGTGGGTCGCCCAAGTGGTCGAGCTCGATCGGCTACAGCTACACGGAAGTGGACAACACCAACTTCCAGTCGATCCGACACGTTCAACAGAAGATCGAATACGCCTCGGTGCAACCTGCTGTACTATCCGGGCGAGAACCTGATGCTCGGCGGCGAGTTCCTCTACGGGCGGCGCACCAACAACGACGGTACGCGACGGCGACGACATGCGCTTCCAATTCACCGTCGAAGTACAACTTCGGCACCAAGCTCTGATGTCTGTTCGAAGCAAGGAACACGAACATGAAGACCATCAACAGGAATTCACTGGCCGCCGGGCTGGTGGCCACGCTGTCTCTCGCTCTGGCGGCGCCGGTCTTTGCGAAAGGGCCGGTGCCGGACCCTGCCGTCAAGGAATTCCAGCGGCTGGTAGATGCTGCCTACGCCAAGTACAAGGGCCTGCAGGAAGGCAAGAACGCCGACTACATTCCTATCCTGACCGAGACGCCGAGCGACCTGTTCGGTGTGGTGATCGTCACCAAGGACGGCAAGGTCTACAGCGCGGGTGACGTCGACTACAAGTTCTCGATTCAGTCCGTGTCGAAGCCGTTCACGGCCGCGCTGGTGATGACGCAGCAGGGCCCGGCAGTGCTCAAGGAAAAGATCGGCGTCGAGCCCACCGGCATGGCGTTCAACTCGAAGCTGGCGCTGGCGGTCTACGAGAACTCGGTGAATCCGCTGGTCAACGCGGGTGCAATCGCAGCCGTTAGCCTGGTGAAGGCCAGCTCCGAGGCGGATCGCTGGAACCAGGTGTCGCAGAACCTCAGCGACTTCGCGGGACGCCCGCTGACTGTGCTCGAGAAAGTGTACGAGTCGGAGTACACGACGGCCTTCGGCAACCGCGGCATCGCGAACCTGCTCTACAACTGGGGTCGCCTCTACAGCGAGCCCGAAGAAGCGCTGCGGGTCTACACGCGCGAGTGCTCGGTCGGCGTCAGCGCCAAGGACCTCGGCATGATGGGTGCGACGCTGGCCAACGGCGGCGTCAATCCGCTGACCAGGAAGCAGGTGATGCCGGCCAAGCACGTGCCGGAACTGCTGGCGATCATGGCGACGGCCGGGTTCTATGACGAATCGGGCGACTGGATGTTCACCGCGGGCTTGCCGGCCAAGACGGGTGTCGGTGGCGGCATCGTCGCGGTCGTGCCGGGCCGGTTCGCGATCGCGGCGTTCTCGCCGCGGCTGAACGAAGCCGGCAACAGCGTCCGTTCGCTGAAAGCGATCCGCGACATCGCGGGTGAACTCGGTGTCGGCGTGTTCGGGCCGAATCCGGAGTGATCTGGAGCGCCGGCTTCGCAAGCCGTGTCGCACAGTTGGTGAAGAAGCAACGGCATAGCCCCCTGTGCCGTTGCGAGCCGGGGCAACGGTGCCCCGGCCGTTTTCCCTCCTCAGTCGAGGTCAGCCAATGCATGTTTTGAAAGCTTCCGTGGCAGCAGTGCTCGCCATGTCGGCGTCGCTCGCCTGCGCTCAGGGGACGTCATCAACCCTCGAGGAGCGACTGCAGCGGCTCGAAGCCGAGCAATCGGCGATGAAGCAGCAGCTTGCAGAGCGCGACGCGGCAATCCAGGAATTGAAGCGGGAGCTGGCAGCCCAGGGCGGCGCGACGGCGCCGGTTGCGGCCACCACGCCAGTTGTGTCGCCGGCGGCCGCGGGGCCGGCGGTGCCGCCACAGGTGGCGGCTGTCGGGCAGGCGCAGGAGGCTGCCGGTTCGCCGGAGACGCGGCGCCCCACGCCGCGGCCAGTCGAGACCTGGGGCGTCTACGACCCGGGTGACGGGTTCCTGGTCGGTCGCAGCGAGTTCGGCGAACTCTCGATCAGCGCGTACGCGATGGCTCGCTACATGAGCCAGCACGACGACGACCAGGTCTTCACCGACCATCTTGGCAACGAGCGTCCGGTCGACATACGCAACGACATCTTTTCGCACCGGATCATGGCGTTCCTGAAAGGCTGGATGGGCAGCGAGAAGCTCATCTACAACATCACGCATCTGGACGGTGAACACGACCGACCAGGATGCGATCTTCGCGAACCTCGGCTACCAGTTCAGCAGGAAATTCAGCCTGTACGCCGGCCTCGCCGGCAATCCCGGGATCACGTTCGCTGAGCGGGTCGCACCCATTCTGGCTGGGCCACGATCGCGTGATGGCCGACGAGTTCTTCCGGCCGTTTTTCGGCTCGGGCATTTACGCGACCGGCGAAGCACTGCCGGGCCTCTGGTACAACGTCACCGTCTCGAACAACAACAGCGCGCTCGGCGTGAAGGCCAGCCAGCTCGACCGCAAGCTGAGCTACGGCGGCACGGTCTGGTGGATGCCGACGACCCACGAGTTCGGCCCGCGCGGCGGGTACGGCGACTGGGAATGGCACGAGGAGGTCGCGACTCGCTTCGGCGTTTCTGCATTCCAGAGCCCGGAACAGAGCTTCCGCTCGACGACCGGCGGCAATCCCGAGAACACCACACTGCGCCTCGCCGACAGCGTGAACCTGTTCGAGACCGGGGCGCTCGCCACCTGGCGTCACCATCGACACGGCGGATTACCGCGTGCTCGCGATGGACGCCGGCGTGAAGTACCACGGCGTCTTCCTGCAGGCCGAGTACTACCAGCGCTGGCTCGACAACTTCGTCGCCGACGGCATCCTGCCGGTCGGCGAGATCAAGGACACGGGCTTTTACGCGCAGGCTGCGTTCTTCCCGATCAAGCAGAAGCTCGAGCTCTACGGCATCACTTCGCAGATCTATGGCGACGACGATGCCGGGTTCGGCGACAGCTCGGAGTACGGCGTCGGCCTGAACTGGTATCCGTACCCGACGCGCAACCATCGTCTCAACGTGCAACTGCTCGACGTCAACAAGTCGCCGGTCAGCAGCACTTTCGGCTATTACGTGGGCGGCCAGGACGGATGGACGCTGGCGTCTTCGTTCTCGGTCTTTTTCTAGGTCGGCGCGGCGTGGCTGGAACCTGATGGTCACTGTGTATTGGTTCGCGAGGAGCTTCCGCAATGCCTGAAGAAAACAATCGCCACGGTTTTGCGCTAGCGATTCTGGCTGTGGTCTGCGCAACGATCGTTCCGTCCGTCGCATTCGCGCGCAAGCCACAACCGCCAGCACCGGCAATCATCGTGCGTGTTCAACGATTCGCACTTCCACCTGACCAACTACGTGCAGCAAGGCACGGACATGGGCAAGTACGTCGACGAGATCATGGGCGGCAAGGTCTGTCGCTCTACGGTGTTCGGCATTCCGCTGCAGCAGACGTGGTCTTACGGCAACTCGGCCGATTTCGCGCCGACGTATTACCTGCAGTCCGACGCGCCCCTGTATTACTACTCGTTCACCGATGCCTACATCGCCAACGCCTACCTGAAGCTCAGGCCGGAACAGCGCCAGCGCCTCGACCCGATGATCACGGGCTTCAATCCCGCGGACATGTATGCGACAGACCACATCCGTCGCGTGCTT
>CAVOSA010000007.1:0-247532 GCA_963698735.1 uncultured Gammaproteobacteria bacterium
CTACCATCGAATCGAAGCGAACCGCCCCTCTGGGGCCGTTTTGCTTTGCGGCCCTACGAAATCGCTTCCGATCGGGTCACTACGTCATCTCGACTCATTTGTCAGAAGCGGTTTGCGCAAGGCGCTCGGCCAGCCAGACCTTGATGATTGACTGGCGCGTGACACCGAGGCGACCAGCTTCCCTGTCGAGCGACTCGATCATCCAGGACGGGAAATCGACATTGACCCGCTTCTGCTCCTGCAACGGCCTGCGTGCCTTCGAGAGATCCAAGGCGGCGGTGACGTCCTTGCCGCTATCGAAGTCTGCGTCAAATTTCTTAGCCTTCATACAGGGCCACCTCTTCAGGACGTGAGCGGCGCACGGAGATGATCCGGATGTTCTCACCTCGGTAGGTGATGACGGCCGACCAGTGCTTAGCACCGATACGCCCAATCACCAGGTACCGCGGCTCATCGACGGTAATGGCCGGAATCTCGATCAGGTACGGATCGCGCCAGAGTTCTTGAGACTGGACGAAGTCGATACCATGCTTCCCAGCATTGGCGCGGCTCTTGGGCTCGTCGAACTCAAACATGGTATAAAAACTATACCATTATTGCTCGAAGTGCAATCGGCCGGTGCGGCAGCGGCGGGAGTTCGGCGGTCGAAGTCCGTACCTCGAACGGGTACCGGTTGCGGCATGGCAGTCGACGGTTTCTCGACACACCGGCGAAGGCCGGCTTTGCGGCGCCAGCGCCGACTGGCGGCAACCGGCCAGGAGCAGCCGTAGAGCCAAGCCGCCCAAAGCAGTCCCTCATTGGCTCGACGCTCTGCAGCCAACCGACGTCGGCGGAGTTCGGTACCGCCTCTCACCAGTGGTGGGCACCCCGCGTGTCGCCCGCGCACGACATCCCCGTCGCGCTCGCGGACTTCACCGTGAAGTGTCCGGTCCCTGCATGAAGGCACGTCGACGAATGAACTGGTCTTGCTCGATACGCCCCGGGGGTAAGATAAAACTGTGACATCGATCCCGATGAGCGATCGAACGAACGGTGCCCGCGCAATCGTCGACCATTCCAAACAATTGAGCATGAGGTGGTGAACATGAGTGCCCCGAAGAGATCCCTCGAGAGCGCGACCCTGGCAGGCGACGAACTGATCAGCACACCCATCGGCGACATCGAGCTACGCCACAGCTACTTCGACGACGACGCCTCCCGCAGGCTGTTCGACGAGATGGACTATCAGCGCGCATGCCAGGCCTACATCTGGAGTACTCCGATCGTCAGCATGACCACGTTTCGCCTCCGCCAGTGCAAGGCCTACGGCGTGAAGGGAGCCACCGACTTCGTCGTCCTGAATTCGCTCAAGGAGAAGCGGGGCGTCGTCACGGCCAATCTGACCACCCCCTACATTCTGCAGTTCACGAGCCTCAAGGAGGGGCCGCTGGTGGTCGAGTATCCCGCCGGCATGACGGCCGGGGGCTTCATCGACCTGTGGCAGCGCCCGGTGGCGGATACGGGTCTGACCGGTCCCGATGAGGGCAAGGGCAGCACCTACGTCGTCGTGGGACCGAACGACGACCCGAAGGCCTACGAGAGGCCGGGCGTCTTCGTATTCCAGAGCGCCACCAACAGCCTCCTCTTCGGCGCGCGCATCCTCGAACCCGATCCGTCCTATTACGCGCGTTTCAAGTCCAGCCTGAAGATGGGCAGGCACGGAACGTCTCCCGCGACCTGCCGGTTCATCGAGCACGGCGACGTCGAGTGGAGCGCAACCGCTCCGCGCGGTCTCGAGTACTGGCAGGTCCTTGCGGAAGCGATCCGGGACGAGCCGGTGCGCGCGGTCGACAAGTCCTGGATGGCGATGCTGCTGCCCTTGGGCATCGAAACGGGCAAGCCCTTCCAGCCCGACGCGCGGCAGAAGTCCATCCTGCTGAAGGGCGCGGCGATGGGCGAACTGATGGCCCGCAACCTGCAGGTCAACCCGCGCTTCACCGAGCCGTACTGGAAGAGCACCCACTGGTACAAGAGCTTCGATTTCACCATCCCGCAGGAGACGGAGACCCGCGTCGAGCTGGACGAGCGCACGACATGGTTCTACGAGGCCGTCACCAGCAGCGAGGGCATGGTCAACCCGGTGGTCGGAAAGGGCCAAGTGTACATGACGACCAAGCGCGACGCGACGGGAGCCCTGTTGCGCGCCGACAGGACCTACAAGCTGCACGTGCCGAAGGACGTCCCCGTCGGACAATTCTGGTCGTTGACGCTCTACAGCGAGGACACCCGCCGGCCGTACGACAACGGCGGCACCGAGATCCGCAGCACCAGTCTCGACAGCAAGTTGAAGGACCTGAAGCGAAACGCCGACGGCAGCGTCGACCTCTACATCGGCGCGAAGGCGCCTGCGGGGTTCGAGAGCAACTTCATGAAGACCGTGGCCGAGGACGGCTGGTTCGTCTACTTCCGCCTGTATGCCCCGCTGCAGGCCTTCTTCGACAAGACGTTCAGCCTGGCCGATTTCGAAATGATCGACTGAGGTACCGCGCGCCAAGAGCGCAGGAGATCGGAAGCTCAGCCGGCCACGGAACGTACCTTCGCAGCCACGACCATATCGGAGCGACGATGAACACCACGGAAACAGAGTCCATTCGGCACCAGGCGAAGATCGCCGCCCTTCCTCTCGTGGAAAACCGAGCCACCGCGGATACGGCGCAGACGCTTCGAGATGAGCTGCTCTACCACCGTGCCGCGCAGACGTACCTCTGGGCGTTGCCGCTCATCAACACGCTCGGCATGAAGGTAGGCTCCGAGAAGACGTTCGGCGAGGGGTACAACGTCTTGCCGGTGTGGAAGAAGCGCCTTGACGCCAAGACGCTTGTGACCACGCCAAACTCGGACGTGATCTATGCGATGAGCTACGTCGATCTCGGCAAGGACGGCCCGCTCGTGTTTGAAGCCCCGCCGATGCTCCAGGGGATCCTGTTGGACTTCTGGCAACGGCCGATCCCCGTCGATGGCGGCAAGTACGCCGGCGACGTCGGCTTCTTCGGCCCGGATGAGGGGAAGGGCGGCAAGTTCCTGCTTCTGCCACCGGGCTACAAGGGCGAGGTCCCCGAAGGCTGCTTTGCCTGCCGCTCGGGCACGAACAACGTGTTCGTGTTTCTCCGCGCGTTCTACGCGGATGCGGGCAACCTGCAACCTCCGGTCGATCTGATCGGGAAAACGAAAATCTACCCGCTCAAGGGCGAAGCCAAGCCGATGAAGTTCCCCGACGCCTCGGGCGTGCCGGCGAACATGCTGCCGATCAGCGACGCGACCGCCTTCGACCAACTGAAGAAGCTGGTGGACGCCGAAGGGCCGCACCTGGCCGATCCGGACTGGATGGGCATGCTTGCCGGACTCGGCATCGTGAAGGGGGAACCGTTCCAGCCGGACGAACGCACGCGGGGCATCCTCGACCGCGCGGCGAAGTCGGCGTATCAGATGAGCCGGGTGATCGCCTTCGATGAGGTCGTGTCCGGTCGGTCGTTCCGGATGTACCCCGACCGCCGCTGGGTCAATCCGATGGCCGATGCGACGGCGGAGAAGCCGAGCGGCAAGCTCGACCTGAGTTGGCGGCGGGTGGATCGCGGCGGGGCTCTCGATGTCGATTGCCGCCCCTGGTTCTTCTCGAACTACTACTCGGTCAGTCCCGGCATGCTCTCGCAGATTCCCGGCAAGGGAGCGTTCTACGTCATCGTCTTCACCGATAGCGATGGCGTGCCGTTGACTGGCGGGACGAACTACAAGTTGAACCTTCCGAAGGACGTGCCGGCCGCGAACTTCTGGTCCGTGACGCTGTATGAGGCCGAGAACGCCTCGGGCCTTGCCAACGGCCAGCCCTTCCCATCGCTCGGATCGCGCGACTTGCCGGTCCAGAACGCCGACGGCAGTACGGATCTCTACCTCGGGCCGAAAGCCCTGGAGGGCAAGGAGACGAACTGGCTCGCCACGGTGTCCGGAAGAGGGTACTTCGCCGTTCTGCGGCTCTACGGGCCGACCGAACCGGCGCTCACGAAGACCTGGAAACCCGGCGACATCGAGTTGACGGCGTCAGGCGCGAAGTAGCATCCGTCGCACCAGCGGAGGCAAAGATCGAGTTAGTGACTTGGCACTTACCGTCCAAAGTACGATGGATCGCCGGCCACGGGGCGCGTTGGGCTATCCGCGAACGTCTGCTCTTCCGAATCAAGTCCGGCCGCTGTGGGTCTATTCTGTTGAAAAACTCGGTTTCAGCACAGGGGCGAAAAATCTCCCGCGATATGGCGCAATTTGATCGCCAAGTGCCGAGGGGCTACCGCCCGAAAGTGTTCGTCTTACCTGAAACGTCTCTGTTGGGTTCGACGGAAAGTTGCCGGATATTCTCGCTCTTGACACCCTGCAGGCGAAAAAACGCTCGTGTCGAAAAGCCGGGTTTTTCAACAGAATAGGTCGGAAGCGACTGCATGACTGGGCGACCGGTGGCGCGCGGATGAGGCGGCTTGGAACTAAAGCCCTAAGTGGCCGAATCTAAGGCAATTTTTGTTAGGTCCAACGGAACTGCTTGGACCGGTAGCAGGCCCCCGCTACCATCGAATCGAAGCGAACGGCCCCTCTGGGGCCGTTTTGCTTTGCGCTCTCCTGCCCATCCCCGGTTGCGCGAGGCACGGGTGACGGCACATGCTGCGTTGGCCAACACAGGCTAGCAAACGAGTAGTCAAGTGAAACGACCAGATCAGGTCTGCGAGAGTTGCTGGCGCGTGAGCAGGGCATCGCCGGTCCCGGTGACCGAGATCGCCTGCCACCACAACAAGGTGCTCGCGACATGGCATGCGGATACGGACGAGTGGACATACCAGCATCGCGTCGCCCGTAAGCGTCCCACCCAGAAGCAGAGCGAGCAGTTGGCGAAGATGTTCGACCAGGCAAGCTCCGCGACCCGACGTCGGGATGAGCCGTGACAACACGCATCGCACGGCAGGGGGCCTCACGCTATGGACACCGTCACTATCAATCGAGCGCCAGTCTTGACGTTATGGGCTGCCGTGGTTGCGGAGCGTCTGGGATTCGATCGCGACGAGGCGCTTACGCTTGGCAAGTCTGTCGCCGGACTGACCGCACAGTCGAAGGGCCAAAAGCTCGGGATCTTTACGCCCTCGCCTGACGCTATACGCCGGCAGCGAGCGGAGAAGGCGAGAGTCGCGGGCGTGTTCCACGTCGCGCTCCTGGGCCGGGCGGTGCCCGTTTTGCACACCGACGAGGGCCTGCGGGCTGTGGACAAGGACCAGAAGCCAGTGTCCCCCGCGAGCGTCCAGAAATACCTCGTAGCGAAGTTCGGCGATGCGCTGCCTGCGGTGCGGCGCGCGATGGAATTACTCGCAAAGTCACAGGACCGCGAGGCGTTGGCCGAGGAAGCATTCCGGCTCTACGAGGCGTTTCGGCCCGGGGTGCCGGCGGGCGAGTCAGGGTGGGGAGCGAAGGGGACGCTGAGCCTCAATAAAATCGAGAAGTTGGCACGTAGGACCTGAGTGGCAGGACTGGTTGCTGTTCGCACCGCGGGACTGAGGTCATCGGACCGCGGTAATTAAGGGCGGCCCCGCGCCGGGGTTTTGTTTCTGCTGGACTGCAAGTGCGTCCTGGCAGCGGGTGCAGACGGTCGGTGTCCGGTAACTCGTTGCCGCACTCGGGACCAAAGCAGGTCGCATCGAGTGTGCTGCGCATCGGTGGCGCAGTTGTTGATGATTTGCGGTACCGACGGGCAGGGCTTGCTGCTGCGACATTGCCGTAGAAGCAAGCTGTCCCTGAATTGCGACACATTCAGGCTTGCCGCAGTTGTGCGATTGACCATACTTCCCCCACGCCGTTCAGGCCTGTGATGACCCCGGGAAGAGGGGGAACTGCGCAGGTCATGGTTACGGCGACGATTCACCACTTTTCGGTGAATCTCGGCCATTCGGCCGAACGCTGACAAAGGCAAACCCGCCGTGAGGCGGGGGCGCAAAACCTCCGGTCCTCGGGAATTTTCTGAGGATAGCGGGGCTGCCGGCAATAGATCGCTGCCCAAGGTCTGTTCGACCTTTCGAGCATCAGCCCGCGCATCCCGCTTCGGTCCTGCCGCCAACGGCCGGGGTCACTTTGCGTCGTCCTTGAGTCAACACTTCGGCGCGTCGAAGGCGTTCGCATTGAAAAAATATGGGGGCTGACCAAAGCGCGCGATCGCCTCGAGTGATCGCGCAGGGGTGCCCACAGCAATGAACCGTTTCAAGTTTGCTGAACTCAAGTCCGCCGCCGGGGCTGTCCTCTGCCTGATAATGGTGTTCTGGCAACCAGCCGTCGCATGGGCAGGCACGAACCTGCCGCCGGTCATCTACGGCACGCCACCAACGTCGGTGGCGGTCGGACAGACGTATGGCTTCACGCCAACCGCTTTGGATCCGGACCCGGCTGGTGGAGTCCTGAAGTTCAGCATCGCGAACAAACCCGCCTGGGCGACGTTCAGCCGAAGAAAAGGCCGGTTGAGCGGCACGCCGACGGCGGCGGCAACGCATTCGAACATCGTGATCAGCGTGTCCGATGGCGCCGCGACCGCAACGCTCGCCGCGTTCTCGATCACGGTGCAGGCTACCAATCGTCCGCCGGTCATCAGCGGTGCGCCGACCACGTCAGTGGCGGTGGGCCAGGCCTATGGCTTCACACCGGCCGCATCGGACCCGGACGGGCAGGCGTTGACGTTCTTCATCGCGAACAAACCCGCCTGGGCCACGTTCAGTTCGACCACCGGCCAGTTGAGCGGCACGCCGACGGCGGCGGCAACGCACTCGAACATCGTGATCAGCGTGTCCGATGGCGCCGCGAGCACGACGCTCGCCGCGTTCTCGATCACGGTGCAGGCCACCAATCGTGCGCCAGTCATCAGCGGCGCGCCGACCACGTCAGTGGCAGTGGGCCAGGCGTATGGCTTCACACCGACCGCATCGGACCCGGACGGGCAGGCGTTGACGTTCTTCATCGCGAACAGGCCCGCCTGGGCCACGTTCAACTCGAGCACGGGCCAGTTGAGCGGCACGCCGACGGCGGCGGCAACGCATTCGAACATCGTGATCAGCGTGTCCGATGGCGTCGCGACCGCAACGCTCGCCGCGTTCTCGATCACGGTGCAGGCTACCAATCGTCCGCCGGTCATCAGCGGTGCGCCGACCACGTCAGTGGCAGTGGGCCAGGCGTACGGCTTCACACCGACCGCATCGGACCCGGACGGGCAGGCGTTGACGTTCTTCATCGCGAACAGGCCCGCCTGGGCCACGTTCAACTCGAGCACGGGCCAGTTGAGCGGCACGCCGACTGCGGCCGCAACTCACACGAACATCGTGATCAGCGTGTCCGATGGCGCCGCGACCGCAACGCTCGCCGCGTTCTCGATCACGGTGCAGGCCACCAATCGTCCGCCGGTCATCAGCGGTGCGCCGACCACTGCCGCGACGGTCGGCCAGCCGTACTCGTTCAGGCCCACCGCATCGGACCCGGACGGCCAGGCGTTGACGTTCAGCATCACGAACAGGCCCGCCTGGGCCACGTTCGATAGTTCCAACGGCACGCTCTACGGCACGCCTGCGAGCACGAATCTTGGTACCTTCGCCAACATCATCATCAGCGTGAGTGACGGCACGGTCTCCGCGGCGCTGCCGGCGTTTGCCCTTACCGTAGGCGCGGCGCTGTCCGGCTCCGTGACGGTGTCCTGGGTTGCGCCGACGACGAATACGGACGGCACACCTTTGACAGGGCTGTCGGGGTATCGCGTGTTCTACGGAACTGCATCAGGCCAGTACAGCCAGAGTGTTTCAGTTCCGAGCGGGAACGTCACGTCGGTGGTCATCGAGGGCCTCAGCACTGGGACGACTTGGTATTTCGCAGTCAAGGCTGCCAACAGCAGCGGCGTCGAAAGCGCGTACTCATTGGAACGCAGCAAGACGCTGTTGTAGGTAATCGGGCGAGCAGGGTCACGGTCGAGAGTGACTGAGAGCACACCCCGCAGGCTTGGAAAGAACGGCCGGTGGATTCAATCCACCGGCTTCTCCAATTTCATTCGCAGGTGCTGCGTCTTGCGAGACCAGGCTAGGCATTACAACGACTTGCACCTGGTCGTGCGTCGTAGATCATGTATTGTGCCCGCGATTCTCGGAGAGGCGGGCGCTTGGCTGCACGGGACGACATCAGCCTGGCGGGTGCGATGTCGGTGCAGCCGGAGTGCCAGCTGTGCTGGAGGGGGCTGAAGACATGGGCCGCTACTACTACGTCCAGAAAGAGCACGAAACCGCTGAGACCAGCGACCGCCTCGAAGCGGCACGCATCGCCGCCGAGTGGATCAAGCGCGGCTACAAGGTCGAGACTGTCGCCGTCGATGTCTCGGACGTGTCCGTTCAGTCGGCTGACAGCGCCGAAGCAATTCCGTCCGACTTTCGGGCCTGGTTTTCCAGTTCCGCGTGATGCGCGCTAGTTGTTCTTCGCGCCTTGCTCAACCCATTGCCGGATAGTGGCAATTTCCCTTGGCTCAAGCGGCTTGGCACCGCCGTGCGGCATCTTGAGCGACGGATCAGCGCGTCCTTCGATCAGCATGACGAGCGCGCTCGTCAATGGATCACCAGGAAGGACCACGGGCCCGTACTGCGTGCCCTTCATCAACGTTTCGTAATTCTCAATCTCCAGACCGCTCACCACGTATCCAGCCTGACCGGCCACGTGGCAACTCTTGCAATGTTTGTCGAGGATGGGCGCCACGTCTTTGGCGTAGCTGATGTCGGGTGCCCGCCCGCAGGCTGCCAGCAGCAGTAGTGCGACCGAAGCAGCGACGAAACAGCGCAGCAGTCCAGTGTTCATCGTGTGGCCCCGCCTTTTCCAGGCTATCGCGTTGGACGTTCCCCCTCAGGTCGTTGAAATGCAATCCGCTGATTTACCTAGAAGACTCGTGCCCGTTCCAGAAATCCGGCGCAAACGGGCCCGCCGGCGTCCCCGGGGCGGTGCCAGGTGACGTCGTGTCGCACCGGCGTCGTGGATGAGGTCGAACGGCGTGACGTATCATCTGCGCGACCAGCAGTTTGACCTGGGCACCTTTGGCGACGACGGACTCGTCGACCTGACGGTGGATTGGCCACGCTGAAGATCGTCGCGCCGGGATCGGGCGAAAAGCGGAGCAGGGGGAAAGATGGCGGCTGAACTGGACCATGACTGGTTGATCGTGGGTTCGGGCTTCGGCGGCAGTGTCTCCGCGCTGCGTCTCGCCGAGAAGGGCTATCGCGTTGCGGTGCTGGAGGCGGGCAAGCGCTATCGCGACCAGGACTACGCGAAGTCCACCTGGGACCTCAAGCGCTTCCTGTGGGCTCCTTTCCTCGGCCTGCATGGAATTTTCCGGCTCACGCCGTTCAAGGACGTGTTCATCGCGAGCGGCTCTGCGGTGGGCGGTGGCAGCGTCGTGTACGCCAATACCCTGTACCGGGCGAGTCCTGAGTTCTTCGTGAATCCGCAGTGGCGGGACATGAACGACTGGGCCAACGCTCTTGCGCCTCACTATGACGTCGCCGAACGCATGCTCGGTGTGCAGCAGGTACCACGCGAGAGCGATGGGCAACGGCTGCTGCAACAGGTCGGTCGCCAGCTCGGCGTCGAAGGCACGTTCAAGCGTACCCCGGTGGGCGTGTTTTTCGGGGAGCCGGGCGATACCGTGCCCGACCCTTATTTCGGAGGCGAGGGTCCGGCACGCACGGGCTGCACCTATTGTGGCGCCTGCATGGTGGGCTGCCGCGAGGGCGCGAAGAACACACTGCTCAAGAACTACCTCTGGTTCGCGGAGAAGCGTGGCGCGAAAGTCCTGCCTGAGCGTGAGGTCGTCGCCATCCGTCCCATCGGCGCCGAGGACGGGAGTGACGGCTACGTCGTGACTACTCAGCGCCCCGGGGCGTGGTTGCGCAAGGATCGCAAGTCATTCACGACGCGCGGCATCGTCATGTCGGCGGGCGCGCTCGGCACGAACCTGTTGCTGGCCAAGTGCAAGCTCCAGGGGTTTCTGCCGCGGATCAGCGACCGGCTTGGGCAACTCGTTCGCACCAACAGCGAGTCCATTCTCGCGGTCACGCTGCCCGAGGGCATGGCGCAGCCATGGAACGACGTGGCGATCAGCGCCAGCATCTATCCGAAGCCCGACACGCACATCGAGTTCGTGACCTACGGCCGCCACGGCGACTTCATGTCGCTGCTCTACACGTTGCTCACCGGCGATGGCAGCCGATTGACCCGGCCGCTGCTGTGGTTCGGCAACGTGCTGCGCCACCCGCTCACGTTCCTGAAGACGCTCTGGCCCGGCGGGTGGTCGCGGCGCACGGTCATCTTCCTCGTCATGCAGAGCCTCGATAACGCGATTTCATTTCGCGCGAAACGCGGCCTGTTCGGCGGCGTGTCACTGGGCACCCAGCAGGATCCGGAGAAGCCGAATCCCACCTTCATCGAGGCCGGGAATCGCGCTGCGGAGTGGCTCGCACAGCATACCGGGGGCTATGCGCAGAGCATGGTGCTCGAGGCCTGGGCCAACATCCCGACCACCGCTCACATACTCGGGGGTGCGGTGATCGGGCGCGATGCCAGCACCGGCGTGGTCGATGCGCAAAGCCGCCTGTTCGGTTACCGGAACTTCCTCGTCTGCGACGGCTCGACGGTACCGGCCAACCCGGGCGTCAATCCGTCGCTGACGATTACCGCGATATCCGAGCACGCGATGACCCACGTCCCGGCGGCAGCGGGCTAGCCATGGTTGCCGGCAAGGGGTATTCGGCGGGTCAAGGGTCTCGACGCTGAGTCGACGCCCGCGCGGCGCACGACGATTCCGCAGAGCGCAACGCTCCCGAGCATTACAATGGCCGGATAACTCGATGCCCGCCGCCAGTGGAATGCGGGGACGTCGCCATGTCCCGCACTTCCTGCCGAGATCCCGATGCCGAACCAGACGACTGACGAGCAACCCGTTTCAACCTTCGCCGACCTGGGCCTCGCGCCTGCGGTGCTCGCGGGTCTGGTCGACGTCGGCTACGAGTCTCCCTCGCCGATCCAGGCGGCCACGATTCCGGTCCTGCTTGCGGGGCACGACCTCATCGGCCAGGCGCAGACGGGAACGGGCAAGACGGCTGCCTTCGCCCTGCCGTTGCTCTCGATGCTGGACGTGGCGCGTCGCGAGCCCCAGGTGCTCGTGCTGGTCCCCACGCGCGAACTGGCGATCCAGGTCGCGGAAGCGTTCCAGAAGTACGCCAGCAAGATGCCCGGCTTGCACGTCCTGCCGATCTACGGCGGACAGAGCTATACGCCACAGCTGAACGCGCTGAAGCGCGGCACGCACGTCATCGTGGCCACGCCCGGGCGCGTGATGGATCACCTCCAGCGCGGCACGCTGAGCCTCTCGACGCTGCGCTTCGTCGTGCTGGACGAGGCGGACGAGATGCTGCAGATGGGTTTCGTCGACGCCATCGACGAAATCCTCGGCATGGCGCCCGTCGAGCGCCAGGTCGCGCTGTTCTCGGCGACGCTGCCGAAGCCGATCCGCAACATCGCGCAGAAGCACCTGCGCTCGCCACAGGAAGTGACCATCCGCTCGAAGACGACGACCGCCGCCAACATCCGGCAGCGCTACTGGGTCGTCTCCGGCATGCACAAGCTCGACGCCTTGACGCGCATCCTCGAGGTCGAAACTTTCGACGCGATGCTGGTCTTCGCGCGGACCAAGCAGGCAACGGTCGAGCTCGTGGAAAAGCTCGAAGCGCGCGGCTTCGCCTCTGCGGCCCTGAACGGCGACATCCTGCAGGCGCAGCGCGAACGCACGGTTGCTGCGCTCAAGGCCGGCAAGATCGACATCGTCGTCGCCACCGACGTCGCAGCGCGCGGGCTCGACGTCGAGCGCATCACGCACGTGATCAATTTCGACGTGCCCTACGACAGCGAGTCCTACGTGCACCGTATCGGTCGCACCGGCCGGGCAGGGCGCAGCGGCGAGGCGATCCTGTTCATCTCGCCACGCGAGCGGAACATGCTGCGCATCATCGAACGTGCCACACGCCAGCCGATCGAGGCGATGAGCCTGCCGACCCTCGAGGACGTGAATGCGCGCCGGGCGACGAAGTTCAAGGAAGAGATTTCGGAAGTGATCGCGTCGCAAGCCGGCGAGTCATATCGTGCCGTGCTCGAGGATTTCCTGCGCGAATCGGATGCCGACCTGCTCGACGTCGCGGCGGCACTGGCTTCGATGGCCAAGGGCGGCAAGTCGCTGGCGGTGACCAAGCGCAAGGCGGCCGGCTCCGACCCGGAGGCATCGAGCGCGCGGCACGAAGGCCGCGAACGCGGAGAGGAGGACGGCCCGAAGCGCGGCGGCGCACGTCAGCGCAAGAGCGAGGCACCGCAGGCCACGTACCGCCTGGAAGTGGGTCGCCGGCACGGCGCGCTGCCCGGCAACATCGTCGGTGCGCTGGCGCACGAGGGTGACCTGCACGGCAGCGAGATCAACGGGCTCAGCATCCGCGACGACCACACACTCGTGCGGTTGCCGGCGGACCTGTCCGACCCGATTCTGGAAAAGCTGCGGAAGGTGCTGGTGCGCGGTCAGCCGCTCGCGATCAGCCGGTACAAGGGGCGCAAGTCGTCCGACGACGAGGGCTGACCGCGGATCGTTCGGGCGCTTCTTGCGTAGACCTCAGGTCCGGCGGTTGCGCCGGCCTTCGCCGCCGACCTTATGGCCGCCCTTGGCGCCGGGTGCCTGCAGCGGGCCGAGTTCGGCGACGACCGTCGCTTCGTCCGGTCTCTCACCTGCATGGTGGTGATGCAGCGCTTCGTGCATCGCCGCGACGTGGCCGAACGTCGTGCCACAGCAACCGCCGATGATGCGCGCGCCGGAATTGGCGGCCAGGTCGACGTAGTTCGCCATGAGTTCGGGCGTGCCGGAGTAGTGGATCTCGGCGCCGATGAACTGCGGTACACCCGCATTGGCCTTGGCGATGATGGGAATTCCGGCCTCCTTTGCCGTCATGCCGAGGATGCTGACGACGAGATCCGACGCGCCCACGCCGCAGTTGGCGCCGATGGCGAGCGGGGGCGGGTTGAGACCCTGCGCGAATTCGACCAGCGCCGCGGGGGTGATGCCCATCATCGTGCGGCCGGCCGTGTCAAAGCTGGCGGTGAAGGTGTAGGGCATGCCGACGTTGGCCGCGGCAATCGCCGCCGCGCGGATTTCCTCGAGCGAAGACATCGTCTCGATCCATGCGACGTCCGCGCCGCCTTCCTGCAAGCCGCGGATCTGTTCTTCGAAGACCTCGATGGCCAGTCGCTTCGGTGAGCACGCCGAGCGGCTCGAAGAGGTCGCCCGTGGGGCCGACGGAACCCGCCACGACGACCGGCCGGCCAGCTTTGTCGGCCACAGAGCGCGCGTGCTGTGCCGCGAGCCGGTTGATCTCGCGCACGCGGTCCTGCATTCCGTGCAGCATCAGCCGGCGAGCGTTACCGCCGAAGCTGTTGGTCAGGATGATGTCGGACCCTGCATCGACGAAACCCTGGTGCAGGGCACGCACGCGATCCGGATGCTCCAGGTTCCACATCTCCGGCGCGTCGCCAGACGTGAGGCCCATGGCGAACAGGTTGGTGCCGGTGGCGCCATCGGCGAGCAGGGTCTTTCCAGAAGCGAGCAGCGTGGCGAGCATGGGAATCCGGTCTTGGCGTGAATGGGTCGTCAGGCTGGAAATGGTACCCCGGCAGGGAATGCCGTGACAGGGCGACGCGTCGCGGTTTCAGTCGGCGCCGCGGCCCCATTTGGGGCCGGCGACCGTCACTCCCGAGGAGGTGGCGGCGATGTTTCCTTCCAGTCTCCGAACAGGAAAGTCAGGGCGCCCGGCAGGCGCTTTTCCCAGGCCGCTTCCGTGTGCAGGGCCTCCGGGTCGATGACGAACCGGAAACTCGATTCGTCATAGCCTGCAGCGTGGAAGTTCGATTCGACCTGGCGGACCAGCCCGACCATCTTCTCGCTGATAGCGGGATCGTCAGCCTCCTTGCCGCCGAAGGCGACGAACACCTTCACCGGCATCGCCGTAAGCGGACTCGTGTCGCGCACGAGTTGCCCCATGCCGATCCACATCGTCGGGCTTTCGATCAGGCCGTAGCCGAAGTGCCCCGGCTTCGCCAGCAAGGCGTACAGCGTGGCCACTCCGCCATAGGAGGAGCCGCCAATGCCGGTATTCGGCTGGCCCGGCAGCGTGCGGTACTGGCCGTTCACCAGGGGCATCACTTCATTCGTAAGGAAGTCGGGGAACCGCTTGCCGGCCGGCTCATCCATGTCGGGATTGCCGGCGAAGTCCTTGTATGGAAGGTATTCGTGGGCGCGGTCCTTGCCGGCGTGATCGACGCCGACCACGATCAGTGCCGGAATCTTCTTCTCCGCGACGAGTGTCTGCACGATCTCGTCCGCGCCCCACTCGTGATGGCTGACGTCGCTCAGGCAGGCGTCGAACAGGTTCTGCCCGTCGAGCATGTAGAGAACGGGATAGCGGCGGTCCTTGTTGGCGGGGTCACCGTAGCCCGGCGGCAGCAGGACCCTGATCGTCCGCTCGTTGCCAAAGATCGTGCTCTTGAGCTGGTGCAGGCGCAGGTCGCCGCTCACGGTCGATCTGCAGGCCGCCGACGCGGTGCCCTGTGCCGTGGCCAGGTTCGAGACGAGCAGGCCGGCACAGAAGGTCAGAAGCAACTTGGTCGTGCGCATGGTGATTCTCCGTGGATCGCGATGATAGCCCGGACTGCGGCACTCGGCGCGGAGGGCGTGTAACATCGTCGCACTCATGAGAATCATTGTTTCGCTTCCGTGCACGGTGGCCTGTCTCGCGTCCCTGCTGTACCCCGTTTTCTCTGGCGCGCAGGCCGTCCAGCCTCGCGAAGCGCTCGAAGACACCAAGCTGTACTTCACCGCGCCGCTGCGCTGGGATGGCCGGGACTGGATGGAGTTCGGCGGCACGCTCGTTGCGCTCGGCGTCATCCATGAGTTCGACGACGACGTGCGCGACCAGTTCTTTGATCCCGCCAGCGACACGCTGGACGGCGAGGACCCGAACAGTGTCGAGGATGCGCTGCCGGCGGCCGTAATGCTCGCCGGCACCTGGCTGCTGGCCGGCATCGTCGACGAGCCGGGTGCGTGGCAGGAAGTGGGCTCGATGCTCCAGGCGACCGCCTTCACGGCGGTGAGTACCGAGATCCTCAAGTTCTCGTTTGGCCGCCAGCGTCCCAACGAGACGGAAGATCCGGATCAATGGTTCGAGGATGGCGATTCGTTTCCGTCGCGGCACGTTGGCGTCGCGTTTGCGATCGGCACCGTGCTCGCCGAATCCGGCGACGACAGGTACCGCCTGGCACGCCGGATCCTTGGCTACGGACTTGCGGGCACCACCGCCTATCTCCGCCTTGACCACAATCAGCACTGGGCCTCGGACGTGGCGGCGGGTGCCGCGCTCGGGCTTTCGACGGCACGCTTCGTCATGAATCGTCGTGAGGCCAGCACAGGCAATAAGGACAACAAGATGTCGTTTTCCGTGATGCCCGGCGAGCGGGGCGGCGTGATGTTCGCCTTTGCGATGCCGCTGCACTAGGTCTGACAAGCCGCACTCCAGCCGATGCAGATCCAGCTTCTCGGCGTTCCGACCGACGTCAACTCGTCGTACCGCCGTGGAGCCGCCGCCGCGCCGGCGGCGATCCGGCGCGCATGGCTGCGCTACGCGGAGTTCGGCAACGCCGCGACCGAGAACGGGCTCGAAATCGGCAGTGACGTGAATGTCGTCGACCTCGGCGACGTCCATATCGAGGAAGCCGGATCGGACCATGAGGTCATCGTGGCGGCGGCGACGCGCGCCGCGCGCCAGGGCCCGCTGCTCAGCGTCGGTGGCGATCATTGCGTCACGTTTCCCCTCGTCGAAGGGCTGGCGCAGGTGCATGGGCCGCTCAACCTGCTGCATTTCGACGCCCATCCGGACCTCTACCACGACTACGAGGGCAACCCGCGTTCGCATGCAAGTCCGTTCGCGCGGATCATGGAACGGGGGCTGGCGACGCGTCTCGTGCAGGTCGGAGTCCGCACCTGGAACCGGCACAACCGCGAGCAGGCGCAACGTTTTGGCGTCGAGGTCGTCGAGTGGGACGACTTCTCGCCCGCACGCGTGCCGATACCCGACGGTCCGCTCTACGTCACGATCGATCTCGATGCACTCGACCCCGCGTTTGCGCCCGGTGTATCGCATCCCGAGCCGGGCGGGCTCAGCGTGCGCGATGTCGTTGCCGTGCTGTCACGGATCCGCACCAACGTCGTTGGTGCCGACGTAGTCGAGTTGAATCCCGCGAATGACGTCGGAGATGCGACAGCCGTCGTCGCGGTGAAGCTCATCAAGGAACTGCTGGGAGCGATGGCGCGCGGTTGATCGGCAGCGCCGGTCTCACGTGCCGCAGAACGTGTTCTGGACACGCTCGTGGGGCAGGGGCGGCCTGCGGTAGTCGAGACGGGCGGCCTGCTCGTCGTACGGCTTCGACAGCACGGCATGCAGTTCATGGAACGGTCGGAAATCGCCTTGTTCCACGGCTGCCGCGATGACTTCCTCGATGCGGTGATTGCGGGGAACGTAGGCTGGATTCGCCGCCCGCAAGGCTGCTGCCCGGCTCACCGTCATGGCCGGCTCCCGTGCAGCCCGCTCCTTCCAGCGGGGAATCCATGCGTCGAACGAAGGCGCGAGTGCGGTCGATCCGTCCTCGATGTCCGCAAGCGCGCGAAACACGTTAGTGAAGTCGGCGTGCTCCGCGTGCATCAGGTCCAGCAGGTCCTGGATGAGTTGCTGGTCACCGGGTTCAGCGGCAACGAGCCCAAGCTTCAGGCGGAAGCCCGCCAGCCAATGGGCGGCAAAGATCGCGGGAACCGACTGCACGGCAGCCGTCGCCCGTTCGATGGCCAGCCCCTGATCCGTGTCGATCAACGGCAGTAGCGTCTCGCCGAGTCGGGCAAGGTTCCACTGCAGGATGTGCGGCTGGTTACCGTAGGCATACCGGCCACGGCGGTCGATGTAACTGAAGACCGTCGCCGGGTCGTATTCGTCCATGAATGCGCACGGACCGAAGTCGATCGTCTCTCCCGACACGGTCATGTTGTCGGTGTTCATCACGCCGTGGATGAAGCCAACTTGCATCCAGCGCGCCACCAGCAAGCTCTGGCGCTCGGTCACCGCTTCGAGCAATGCGAAATAGCGGTCCGGTTTCTCGCGCAGTCCAGGGTAATGACGTTCGATGACGTAGTCGGCAAGGGTACGGACGCCATCGACGTCACCGCGCGCGGCGAAGTACTCGAACGTGCCGATGCGAACGTGGCTCGCCGCAACGCGGATCAGCACCCCTCCGGGCAGCGGTCCGTCGTCGCGCAGTACCCGTTCGCCGGTGCTCGCCGCGGCGAGCGCACGCGTCGTGGGCAGGCCCAGGGCGTGCATCGCTTCGCTGACCAGGTATTCGCGCAGCACGGGACCGAGGGCCGCGCGTCCGTCGCCTCGCCGCGAGAACGGCGTCGGTCCGGCGCCTTTCCATTGCAGGTCGCGCCGCCGGCCGAGGCGGTCGACGACCTCGCCGATCAGCAGCGCGCGTCCGTCGCCGAGTTGCGGCACGAACGAACCGAACTGGTGCCCGGCGTAGGCCATCGCCAAAGGGAATGCGCCGGGCGGGACCTTGCTGCCCGTACAGATGGCGGCCAACTCCGCATCGTCCAGGCCGCGGACATCCACACCAAGTTCCGCAGCCAGGGCGTCGTTGAAGGCGATCAGCGCCGGTGCGGCGACGGCAGTGGGTGGGACGTGCGCGTGGAATTGCCCGGGCAGTGCGGCGTAGCTATGGGAGAAATCGGCGAACACGCGACTAAACTGCAGCTGGATGTGAATGACGCTCGACTGAAGTCCTTCAGCCGAACACTGCCACCGTCTGGTGACTGACGGAACAGGCGTGCCCGTCGGCGCCATAGAGCACTGACGTCTGGCTCAGATACCCAGCCGTGCCGGCACGGACGTGCGTGTCGAGCAGGACCCAGTCGTGGAGGTCGAGCAGTCCCGGGTCACGCAGCACCTCGATCATCCAGTTCACCGAGCTGGCAGGCACCGGCCTGGTCAGCATGGACAGTACCGGGGTCGGAATGACATCAGACAGTGCGAGCAGCGCGTCTTCGGCGCCACACTCGCGGTCGCGCAGCCGCGCGTAAATCATCGAATTCGGTTCCGCGTAGCCTGAGTATGGCCGGGCGCCACGTGCGACTCGCGTTTCGAAATGCTGCAGAAACGCCGGCGCCATGCCTTGGTCCGGCGCGCCCGAGTCCGACTGTGCGGGTGTCCGTCCGGGGTCAGGCCGCGGCAACTCTTTCACGAACTGCGATGCACGCGGTCCGCCGAAGATGGCGACCACCGTGCACGCCACCTTGCCGTCGTCGTGCATCAGGTCGCAGCGGGCGTGTGCTGTCGATTTTCCGACTCGCAGCGCCTGCGCCTGCATGCGGATCGGTGCGCCGCCAAGCAAGGGTCCGACAAAAGTCATCTGTGCGCTGCGCAGGGGCAGCGTGGCCACCTCGACCGGCAGCACGGCGCGCATCGCGCGCGCTCCCAGCGCCATCTGCATGCCGCCGAAGACGGTTCGGCCCTGCAGCCAGTCGGGCGGTACCACGACCGAAAAACTGGATTCGGCGGCTGGCTCGATCGACGCGAGCACCTGGGAGAATTCTGCGGTCATGCCGCGATTCTACCGGACGGCAACGGCCCGGGCGGGAAGCGTGAACCTGATCACGAATCCAGCTGCACGCGACGACATAACGAGCCGCGACTGCGACCGTGTTCCGGTTCGAACTGCAGGCCACTTGCAGACTCGGCGCGTGACCCGGCAGCGGCAGCGGGTCGGGTGACTATTGGCCCATCGTGACCTCGCGAGCGGCACGATGCCGGAGGAAATCGAACGTGTCGGAGCACTCGAGCGCGGGTGGCGTGCCGGTCCCGTCGGGGGAGCGTGCCACGCTGTCGCTGGCCCAGAAGCTGGTCACGCTCGCTTTTGCGGGTGTCGGTGTCTGGTACCTGTCATGGCGCCCGTCGGTCTTCAATCCAGAGGCCCTGCTGCTCTCATCCATGGTCTACGGCGCGGAGGTGTTCGGCTTCGTCGGCGCGATGCTGTACATCGTTACCTGCTGGCGGTTGCGCCAGCGCACCGCCGAGGCTCCGCCTGAAGGGGCGACGGTTGCGGTGTTCATCCGGACGGTCCACGAATCCATCGACATCGTGCGACGCACGGCCATGGCGGCGCAGCGCATGAAGCAGGCTACCGAGGTGTGGCTGCTCGACGACGGCAACCGGCTCGAGATGCAGGTGCTCGCGCAGGAGCTGGGCTGCCGTTACCTCTCACGCGCGAAGGGCATGCACTCCCCGGCGGACAGCTTGAACGATGCACTGCGCCAGACAAGCGCCGAGTTCATCGCGATCTTCGCGGCCCACGACGTACCGGCACGAAACTTTCTCGATGAAACGCTTGGCTTCCTTCGCGACGGCAAAGTGGCCTTCGTGCAGACGGCACAGGATTTCTACAACCTCGATTCGTTCCAGCATCGTCTCGACCGGCGGGTTTCCCTGGTCTGGAGTGAGCAGGCACTGACCTCCCGCGTGATCCAGCCCGGCCGGGACCATCTCGATGCCGCGTATTTCTGCGGCAGTTGCGCCGTCCTTCGCCACGCGGCACTCGATGCGATCGGCGGCTTTGCAACCGGCACGGTCGGCGAAGACATGCACACGACGATCCGGATGCATAAGCTCGGCTGGAAGTCGGTGTACTACGCTCGTTCACTCGCGTTCGGCCTTGCGCCCGCCAACGCGAATGCATTCCTCGGGCAGCGTTTGAACTGGGGGCGGGGCGCGATGCAGGCCTGGCGCCACGAGGGCATCCTGACTGCCGGGAGCCTGAGTCTGGGCCAACGCATCGCGTACCTGGCGGCCATGCTTGTGTATTTCCAGGGCTGGCAGCGCATGGTCGTCTTCCTGGCGCCGGTGGCGATTCTGGCGACGGGCAGGATGCCGATCCTGGAGCTCGACCGCGATTTTCTCGCGCGCTTCGTCCTGTACTGCGCGCTGGGATGCTGGGTGTTCGAGGAGCTGGCCCGCGGTTACGGCCGCACGGTGCTCACCGCGCAGTACGACATGATGCGCTTTGCGGTCTTCATGGCGGCGACGTGCGATGTCTTCGTGCGCAAGGTCGCGTTCCTGATCGCGCCCGGGCCCGGGCCCGGGCCCAGGACCGGCGCCACGGCGCGTGTGCTCTGGCCACAGTACGCCGTGCTCGGCCTCAACGTCGTTGCGATTCCTCTGGGGCTGCTGCAGTTCAACTCGGAGCGCGGGCTGCCGGCCGGTGGACTGGTGGCGACCCTGATCTGGGCATCACTCGTCGTCGGTATCGCCGTCCTTGCCATCCGGCACGCACGCACGACCGCTCGCGACCGGCGGCGCGAGTATCGCTTTCCCTTGCCAGTGCCACTGCGGGTCTCGCGACCTGCAGGCCAGGAAGCCATTGCGCTCGCCACCGACATCTCTCCGCTCGGGTGCCGCATCGCCGGCGTGCCGGCTGCCGACGCGTTGGTGGGTGACGACATCGCGGGTGAACTGCTCCTGCCCACGGGTCCCTTGCCCGTTGTCGCCAGCGTTCGCGCCGTCGTGCCGGCCAACCGGAGCGCCGGCGGCGAGCCGACGCTCGACTGTGAATTCCGCTGGGGCCTTGCCGACGAGCGCAACCAGCTCGAGACGTTCCTGTTCGGCTCCGACCTGCAGTGGCAGCTCAACGGACTGAGTGACCGTATTCAGACACCACTCGAACGCATGCAGGCATTTTTCGGCGGAAAAGCGGCCAGGGATTCGCGGCGGCTGGCGCGGAATACGTGGTCGCCCGTGCTTTACAAGCGCGTGAACCTGCAGGCAGGCTCGGGCGTCGGATTCATCTCGGGCGTCGATCCCAGGACCGGCGCGCGCACGATCGTTTCTCTGGGAGTGCTGCCGACCAACGTCCACGTCTACGCGGAGGAGGTCACTGCTGCCGGCCCGCGTGGCGTCGTCGGTCGTGTCGAGGCCGAGCAGATCCTGGAGACACACGCAGCGCCGATCTACCTCTACAAGCTGACGGCCTGAGTACACCGGCGCCGCCAGTGGCCCCGGGGTCGCGGAGACGGTTGCCGATCCGTATGCTTGGCCTTGCCGTTCAATCTGACCGGTAAAGCCAGGGAAGCGACCGATGCAGCCGTCTGGAGGGTCCCGCGCGGGATCTTGTCCGTCACCCGCCTTACAGATTCGTCGCAGCGCGTTCGCGCTGCTGTGGTCCGCACTGGTCGCAGTGGGCTGCCAGACAGCGAGTCCGCCGCGCACTGCAGCGACGGCTGCACGCTCGTTACCAGCATCCGAGCCGCTCGAGACGAACCCTCGCAACTGGCCCGACATTCTCAGCTACGCCGATCCGGAGAGTTTCGTCACCCGGAGTTTCGCGCTCGACCTGGATGTCGACTTCGCCGCAAGTCAGTTGCGTGGGACGGTCACGCTCGAACTCGACCGGATAGACCCCGGCACGCGGGAACTCGTGCTGGACACGCGCGACCTGCAGATTGCCTCGGTCGAGGCAGCGCCGGCGGGCAGCACGGAGTTCAAGGCCGTCCGCTTCGCGCTCGATGCCCGCGACGACGTGCTCGGGGCCGCGCTGCGCATCAGTGTGCCGCGCGACGTCGGCCGTGTCCGCATTGCCTACGCAACGTCGCCGCAAGCCTCCGGGCTGCAATGGCTGCAACCCGCACAGACCGCCGGCAAGCAGATGCCATTCCTGTTCAGCCAGGCGCAGGCACTGCATGCGCGGTCGATTGTCCCGTTGCAGGACACGCCGTGGATTCGCACGACGTACACGGCCACGTTGCGGGTGCCCGCCGGGCTGGTGGCTGTCATGGCCGCAGAGAGCGATCCGGGCAATCGTCGCGGCGCAACCGAATTTCGCTTCCGCATGCCGCAACCCATTCCTTCGTACCTGCTGGCACTGGCGGTCGGCGACCTGGAATTCCGCGCGCTTGGCCCGCGCACAGGCGTGTGGGCGGAACCATCCAAGATCGATGCCGCTGCGCGCGAGTTCGAAGACGCCGAAGCCATGCTGGTGAAGACAGAAGCGTTGTGGGGTCCGTACCGCTGGGGACGCTACGACGTGCTGATGCTGCCACCTTCGTTCCCGTTCGGCGGCATGGAGAATCCGCGCCTCACGTTCATGACGCCGACGGTGATCGCGGGCGACAAGTCGCTGGTGGGGGTGCTGGCCCACGAACTTGCGCACTCGTGGTCCGGCAATCTCGTGACCAACGCGACCTGGCGCGATGGCTGGCTTAACGAAGGATTCACGACGTATTTCGAGCGGCGCATCATGGAGGCCGTGTACGGCGAGGAGCGTGCGCGAATGGAATGGGGTATCGGCTACCAGGACTTGCGCCAGGCGCTCGATGAACTCGCCCCGGACGAAGCATGGCGCGGTGCGCTGGCGCCGGACCTTGCGTTGCACAAGGGCGGGGAAGGGTCGAGCGTGGCCTACGAGAAGGGCGCCCTGTTCCTGTACCAGCTCGAACAAGTCTATGGTCGCGCGCAACTCGATGCCTTCCTGCAGGGTTGGTTCGACAGGCATGCATTCACGAGCGTGACTACGCCGCAGTTCGTGGGTGAACTGCAGCAGGGGTTGATGGCCAGTGCGCCGGGCCGTGTCGATCCGGCGTTCCTGTCGCGCTGGATCGACGGCACGGGTGTGCCTGCAGACGCGAGGCTCGTGCAGTCGGACGCTCTTGAGCGGGTCGACGGGCAACGCTTGCGCTGGGAACAGGGCGCGCTCGCGACTGCTGCCTTGCAGACGGACCGATGGAGCGTGCAGGAGTGGCTGCATTTCCTGAACCGGGTCGCGCGGCCGCAGTCCGTCGCGCGCCTGCAGGAACTCGACCAGCGTTTCAAGCTCACCGAATCGCAGAACGCGGAGGTTGCGCACGCCTGGTTCCGGCTGGCCATTGCCAGCGGCTATCCGGGGATCGAGCCGGCGCTGGAGCGCTACCTGGCAGGCATCGGCCGCCTGAAACTCATCCGCCCGCTGTATGCGGACTTGCTGAAGACGCCACAAGGCGCGGAGTTCGCCCGGCGCGTCTACGCTGAAGCGCGGCCTGGCTACCACGCCATCGCGCAGCGTTCGCTCGATCGCTTGATGAAGGAAGGATCGTGAGGTTCCTGCGCTGGCCGCCGCTCGAACTGACCTGCGAGGTGGACGAGAGCGAAACGCTTGGCGTCAGACCGGAGCGGGTGGACTGATGCCGACGACCAGGTCCTCGGTGAAGGCCCACGCGAGCAACCGCGCCAGCACCTCTGCGTCGACCGTCGCGCTCGCGATGGCGTCGCCGAAACATTCGCCCGCGTTCAATCGCTGCAGCAGGTGGTAGTCGGCCGGGTCGAGGCGGTAGACAGACACGCGATCTGCAATGCAAGCGACGACGCAGTGCTCGCCACCTCGAGCAAGATCCGTCTGCCCGCCGTCGCCGTCGTCGCCCTGGTTGGCCTGCCAGACCGTCCAGACGGGGTAGGGCGAATCGACCATCAGCATCGAAGCCTGGAAGCGCAACGTAGTCTGCGCCAGGGCTTCTGGAGCGACGGTGCCGAGTTGGTCGATCGAAAGGGCTGAAGTGTTCGCCGCGGTGACCGATGCCTCGCACGCCCACTCCAGCCGCGCCAGGTCGGCAAGCCAAGCGTAAGCCGTGCCGGCCAGGCGCACCGCCAGCCACGCCGGAAACGCTTCGCCGACCCAGTGCAGGTCGCCGCGGCGAGACGGGTATTGCGCACGATACTCGCGCGCCAGCTGGCGAAAGAAGTCCTGGCCAACCCGTTTCTGCAGCACGGGGAAGGTCCGTTCCAGCGCCGCAAGGAAAAACTGCCAGGCATTGTTCCGGTAGACATCGAACTGCCCGTCAAACGCAGCGGCGCTTGTGCCCACCGCGAGCACCTGCAGGTCGCCTTCGCCGATGCAGTCGGCGCGCAGGCCGCGGCCGAAGGCTGCCTGCACCTCGCGCAATCCTGGAGGAGGTTCACGCGGCGGCGGCATGACCCTGCTCGAGCAGCCGGTCAGCGCGCGCCGCTTCGGCCAGGAGCACGTCGAGCGGAGGTACGTCGTTGTCCCATTCGATCAGCGTCGGCACCGGGCCGAACCGGCGGATGGCGTGGGCATAGAGTTCCCAGACGTCCTCGCTGACCGCGCTGCCGTGATCGTCGATCAGCAGTTCCCGGCCACCGACACGTCGTCGTGAATGGCCGGCGAGATGGATCTCCTGCACGGCCTGACGCGGCACGGCATCGAAGAACGCATCGAGGTCGAGGCCGAGGTTCGACGCATTCACGTAGGCGTTGTTGACGTCGAGCAGCAGGCCGCAGCCGCTGCGCTCGACTACAGCCGCGAGAAACTCGCCCTCGCTGAGCTGCGACGCGGCGAAGCTCACGTAGGCGCTGAGGTTTTCGATCAGCAACTGGCGCTCGAGGACGTCCTGCACTTCCCGGACCCGGGCCGACAGGTGTTCGACGGCTTCCTCCGTGTAAGGGAGCGGCAGCAGGTCGTTGTAGTGCCGGCCGTCCACGTGCGCCCAGCACGCGTGTTCACTGACCAGCGCCGGTTCAAAGCGGTGGACGGCGGTACGTATGCGGCCGAGGTGTTCCCGGTCGAGCGGGTCGGCGGAGCCCAGGCCGAGACCGACACCGTGCAGGCTCAGCGGGTAAAGCGAGCGGGCCTTCTCGAGCGCGCGGACGGCCGGGCCGCCTGCGTGAAAGTAGTTTTCGGTGTGAGCTTCAATCCAAACCGGTCGCGGGTTGGCGGCCAGGATCGACTCGTGGTGCTGCGAACGGAGCCCGATCCCGGCTCGCGCCGGGATCGGGTCGCAGTTGACGGACGCTGAAGAGGCTTCGCCCGTCATGGCCGGATCACATCGGCGTCTTGTCGTCGCTGGTCTTGCCGCCAGCCTTTTCGCATTCGTCCTTCGGCATGTGCTTCCACTCGGTCGGATCGTTGTCCTTCTTGGCCGAGCCCGCGCAGCTGTGGCTCGCAGTGGCGCAGTCGTTCTTGCCGGCCTTGGCCACGCCGTAGCACTTGACCTTGGCGTCCTTCGCGCCTTGTTGGTCGCTGGCGCTGGCGACGCCCACGGCGAGCAGGCTGCCGATGGCGGCGGCGATCGTCATGTTCTTCACGTTCATGTTGCTGTTGATCCTCGTGCGTTGATGGTTTGCCTTGTTGGCCCGATACCAGCGTGTCAGACCGCGACCGTGGTCAAAGGTTGCGGCGAGGCCGGCCGGGCGCTTCATTATGGGTTGCGCCTTGCGCGCGCGCGAGCGGGTTGGCTTCGCAGCGTGCCGGTGGCAGGATGCCCGCCCTTGTCGACGGAAACCGGGCAACGCCATGGGTTTGAAGGACTGGATCGCGCGGTACCGGCCGGGTGCCTCACAGACTGCCGACGCACCCGAGGCGGGGGCGAACCTCGCGGTCGCGGCCCTGCTGGTGGAAGTCCTGCGGGCGGACTACGACGTTGGCGCGGTCGAGCGGCAGGAGGTCGTGAGTTCGGTCGCGGCCCTGCTGGGGCTCGGGGCCGAGCAGAGCCGGGCACTGGTCGAGGAGGCGGAGCGCCACATCGACAAGTCACACGACCTCTATCAGTTCACGTCGCAGGTCAATCGCACCTACTCCGACGCCGAGAAGGTGCAGTTGCTCGAAGCGCTCTGGCGCGTGGCGCAGGCCGACGCGATCGTGCACAAGTACGAAGAACACCTTATCCGCCGTGTTGCGGACCTGATCCACGTGCCGCATCGGGGCTTCATTGCGGCCAAGCTGCGGGCGGCCGGGCAGGCGTCCGACGGCTGATTGCAGGACGCCCCGCGAACAGCATTTTTTGCATTTCGGCTTGCGGCGGGGCCTGACGGTCGGGTAC
This sequence comes from uncultured Gammaproteobacteria bacterium, assembly GCA_963698735.1. Lineage (GTDB taxonomy): Bacteria > Pseudomonadota > Gammaproteobacteria > Steroidobacterales > Steroidobacteraceae > RPQJ01. The sequence continues at coordinate 26,051 of CAVOSA010000007.1, forward strand.
GGTCCCGGCAGGATCCCCAAACCATCGGTCATGGAACAGCTTCCCGCCCCCAGTCTGCAGAAAATCGTGGTCCTGAACCCCAAGGGCGGATCGGGCAAGTCAACCATCGCCACCAACCTGGCGGCGTACTATGCATGGTCAGGACGCGCCGTCGCGCTGATGGACCACGACCCGCAGGGGTCGAGCATGCGCTGGTTGCGGCAGCGGCCCGACGACCTCCCCGGTATCCACGGCATCGCGGCCTACGAGAAGAAGCTTGGGGTGACGCGGGCCTTCGCGTTGCGGACACCGCCGGGCACGGAAAAACTCATTGTCGACACGCCGGCGGCCGTTACCCCGCTGCAGTTGCCGGAACTCACGCAGGATGCACACGCGATCGTGGTGCCGGTCCTGCCGTCGGACATCGATATCCACGCGGCGTCACGCGCGATTGCCGACCTGCTGCTGGCTGGGCGCGTGCACAGGTCCGAGCGGCGCCTGGTCATCGTTGCCAACAGGGCCCGGCGCTATACCAAGGCGTTCTCGACGCTGATGCGCTTCCTGGAAAGCCTGCGGATACCGGTCGTGGCCGTGCTGCGTGATTCGCAGGCCTACGTGCGCTCGGCCGAATGCGGCATGGGCATCCACGAAATGAAGGGCGCCCTGCTGCAGGAAGACCTCGATTCGTGGAAGCCGCTGGTCGACTGGCTCGAGCACCGCTCGGGCGCGGTGCCACTGTCCGGCGATGGCACGGCTCCGTCGCAGCCCCCTGCCATCGAGCTGGGAGAGGGCGCGCGCGGCTGATTACCTGGCGGTGGGCTTGTTCGAGACCTTGTCGGCGTCCTTCGCGAACATCGACGCCTCGTCGGCGACCGTGAACGCCACCATGCTCGGTTTGCCGTCGTCGCCGTTCATGCTGCTGACCACGACTATGATCGGCGCATCCTTCAGCCACAGCATGTTGGTGAACTTCGACTGGATCGCGCCTTCGTCGCGCTTCACGGCATCGAAGTCGCCAAACATCGTCCGCGAACGGTTCACCACGGCGAGCAGCGACGGCAGGCTCGGTTCGAGGCGGGCCGTAGCGGCACCCAGGGTGTTGTCCCCGCCGATCAGGAAACAGAGTTCCTTGGTCTGGTGCTGTGCGGGCAGCTTGAGGAGCGGCTGGCGGCTCGGGGCACAGTAGCGGTCGATGCCGACTTCGTCCTTGTCCCACTTGCCGCCGGGATACTTGGCCTCGATGGCCGACTTGCCGGCGCTCCAGGGGAGTCCGAAGGCGCCACCGCGAAACTGGTCGGCAACGCCGCCAGCGATGGCGGAGCCCGCAAAAGCAACGAACGAGAATCCGGCGATCAGGGAAACCAGACGGTTGGGGCGCATTAGGTCGACTCCACGAAAATTGACTGCTTCGGTGCGAGGATATGTCCGCATTTGCGGGCCTCGCCGGGCGCGCGACGAAAGCACGACATGCCTCTCAAGGCCCGCCGTTTCCGCTTGACATAATACCTCAGGCAGGGCCCTGTTCGCCGCGGTTTTGCGCGCTGTCGACCTGCAGCAGGTCGTCCGGTGTGTCGAGGTCAATGCCCGCGTTGCTCATGGGCACGCGCACGACGCGATCGATATTCTTTCGCAGGACGCTGCGTGGATTGTGTTCGCCGCGCAACGACAGCAGGTCCGGGAATGCCCAGCGCGGAAAAATCGCGGGTAGTCCCGGTGAGCCCTGGTACAGGGCCGCGGCGATGAGGATCGGGTGACGCCTCCAGCTCGCGTGCAGGCGCTTGAGATCGTCTGCCGTCACGGCCACCTGGTCGGCGAGCATCAGGAGCAGGGCACTGGAACCGGGCGGCGCCGAATGCACGGCAGTGCGCACCGAACTCGCGATGCCTTCCTCCCAGCCGCGGTTCAGCGCGATCGAGATTGCACGCTGCCGCAGCGCTGGCGCGATCTCCTTCGCGTGTGCCCCGATCACCACCGTCACCGATTGTCCCGCCACGAACGCGGCGATGGCGGCCAGCTCGTGCAGCACGGGCTCGCCGCGCAGCCGCACCAGTGGCTTGATGCCCTCGAAGCGGGTCCCAGGGCCCGCGGCGAGGATCGCGGCATGCAGTCCGGAGGCTTGGTCGTCCATCGCGCTAGTTTGCCTGCCGCGTTGCAAGAAGATAGAGTTTCAAGGTTCAGAGTAACGAGTTTTCCCGTGAGATGCCGCCGTCGGCCCGTCGCGTGCAGCGGCAGGCCCGGGGGCGCGGCGGGCGTCCGAAAAAGCGAGTCCGAAGCGTGCAAGCCTGGAAAGTCCACAAGTTCGGCGGATCAAGCGTCGCCGACGCCGCGTGCATGGAGCGCGTCGCGAGGATCATCGAGAACGACCCGGCGCCCCGCAAGGCGGTCGTGCTGTCGGCGTGCCGCGGTGTCACGGATGCGCTGCTCACGCTGATCAGCCTCGCCGAGCAGGGGTCACCCGCGCTTGACGACAGGTTGCAGGAACTGCGACAGCGCCACGTCGGCATCGCGCGCGAATTGCTGGCCGGCGAGCTCTGTGACGAATACATCGCCCTGCTCGACGTGGACTGCCGCGACATCGCCGGCATCCTGCAGACGGTCCGGCTGGTGCGCAATGCGTCGACGACCATGCGCGACCTCATCTCGGGCTACGGTGAGATCTGGTCCACGCGGTTGTTCGAGCGGCTGCTGCGCCGCCGCGCCGCCGGCCACGTCCAGTGGCTCGATGCGCGCAAGGCATTGCTGGTCGAATGGGGCCCCATGGGCCCGGGCGTCCGCTGGGAGCAGTCCCGCGCCCAGTTGTCCGGCCTGGTCGCGCCGGAGTTCGTCGGCACGCTGGTCGTCACGGGCTTCATTGCCACCGATACCCAGGGCCTGCAGACGACGCTCGGCCGCAATGGCAGCGATTACTCGGCGTCCATCTTCGGCTCGCTGCTGGATGCCGCCGAGATCGTGATCTGGACCGACGTCGACGGCGTCCTGAGCGCCGATCCGCGGCTGGTGCCCGAGGCGCAGGTCATCGATACGCTGTCGTACAACGAGGCGATGGAACTCGCGTACTTCGGGGCCAAGGTCATCCACCCGGCGACGATGGCGCCGGCGGTCCAGAAGCGGATCCCGATCTGGATCAAGAACACGTTTGCGGCCGACAGGCCTGGCACGCTGATCCACGACCGGTCGGAGCCCGATCCGCTGGTGAAGGGCATCACGACCATCGACCGCATCGCGCTCGTGAATCTTGAAGGCGCGGGAATGATCGGCGTGCCCGGCACCGCGCACCGCCTGTTCGGCGCGCTGCGCGAGGAGGGCATTTCGGTCATCCTGATCTCGCAGGGCAGTTCCGAGCATTCGATCTGCTTCGCGGTGCCGGAGGCCGAAGCCGAGCGTGCAGAGCGAGTCGTGCGCCGGGCGTTCGACCCTGAACTGCGGGAAGGCCAGATCCACAGCATCGAGATCGACCACGGTTGCAGCATCCTCGCGGTCGTCGGCGACGGCATGGCCGGCGCGCACGGCGTGGCCGCAAAAGTATTCGTCGCGCTCGGCTCTGCCGGGGTCAACGTGCGCGCGATCGCGCAGGGCGCGTCCGAGCGCAACATCTCGGTCGTCATCGACGGCCGGGGCAGCGCCCGCGCACTGCGTGCCGTGCACTCGGCGTTCTACCTCTCCGCACACACGGTCTCGATCGGGCTCATCGGGCCGGGCCTCGTGGGCGGCGCGCTGCTCGAGCAGGTCGCGAGCCAGATGCAGCGCCTCGCACGCGACTTCAAGCTCGACCTGCGCGTGCGTGCCATCGCAGGGTCGAAGACGATGCGGCTTGCGGCGGGCGCCATCGACCTTTCGCGCTGGCGGGACGAATACAAGGCGGGCGGCGATCCGCTCGACCTCGACAAATTTGCCGACCACGTGCATGCCGATCACTTCCCGCATGCCGTGATCATCGATTGCACTGCGAGCGCGGAGGTTGCGAAGCACTACCCGCACTGGCTGTCGGAAGGCATCCACATCGTGACGCCGAACAAGAAGGCGAACAGCGCGGCTTACGGTGATTACCAGCGCGTGAAGGACGCGCGCCGCACGGCAGGTTCGCACTACCTGTATGAAGCGACCGTCGGCGCCGGCCTGCCAGTGATCCAGACCTTGCGCGACCTGCGCGAGACCGGCGACGAAATCCGCCGCATCGAAGGCATGTTCTCCGGCACGCTCGCCTACCTGTTCAATACCTGGGACGGCACGCAGCCGTTCTCCGAGGTCGTGAAGCAGGCGAAGTCCCTTGGTTACACCGAGCCCGACCCGCGCGACGATCTCTCGGGCATCGACGTGGCGCGCAAGCTCATCATCCTGGCGCGTGAAATGGGATTGCAGACCGAACTCGCCGAGGTCAAGGTCGAGAGCCTCGTCCCCGCGGAAATCAGCGACTGCGGGGTGGATTCGTTCCTGGAGCGGCTGCCTGAGTTCGACCGGGCGATGCTGCAGCGCCTGCAGGCTGCGACAGGCCGGGGCAACGTGCTGCGCTACGTGGGTTCGGTGGACGCGCAGGGCAGGGCGGAAGTGGGTCTCGTCGAGCTGCCGAAGACTCATTCCTTCGCCAACATTGCGCTGACGGACAACATCGTCCGCTTCGAGACGGCGCGTTACGACAAGAATCCGCTGATCGTGCAGGGGCCCGGGGCGGGCCCGGCGGTGACGGCGGCCGGCGTGTTCGCCGACCTGCTGCGCGTCTGCGCATACCTCGGCGCCAAGCTGTGACGGGCGATTCCAGGCGCAGGTCCGCCAGGGCATTCGCGCCGGCCAGCGTCGGCAACGTCGGCGTAGGGTTCGACATCCTCGGGCACACGGTAGCCGCCATTGGCGATCACGTGCGCGCCACGCGGCGCGCCGATCCGGGCGTCTCGATCCGTTCGATCACGGGTACCGTCGAAAACCTGCCACTTGCGGCCGAGAAAAATACGGCGGGCATGGCGGTGCTCGCACTGGCCCGTGAACTCGGTCTGCCGTTCGGTTTCGACCTCGACATCGAGAAAGGCATTCCGCTCGGGTCCGGTCTTGGGGGTTCGGCTGCCTCGGCCGTGGCCGGCGTCGTGGCGGCTGCAGCGCTCGTCGACGAGCCGCTCGACCGTACCGAGTTGCTCAAGTTCGCGATGCAGGGCGAGGCCGTGGCGAGCGGCGCCGTGCACGTCGACAACATTGCCCCGTCGCTGTTCGGCGGGCTGGTGCTCACCGTCGGCATCGACAATCCGTTCGTGAAGCAGATTCCCGTGCCGGACTCGATTCGCTGCGTGCTGGTGCACCCGCACATGGTGCTGGCGACGCGCGAGGCCCGCGCGATCCTGAGCAAGACGGTGCCGCTGTCCGACGTGATCTGGCAGCAGGCCAACCTCGCGGGGTTCCTTGCCGGCTGTTTCAGCAACGACATCGCGCTGATCCGCGAATCGTTGCTCGACGTGATCATCGAACCTCAGCGGCAGGTGCTGATCCCGGGATTCGCCGACGTCAAGCAGGCCGCCCTGGCCGCCGGCGCACTTGGCGGTTCCATCTCCGGGGCCGGGCCGACGGTGTTCGCCTGGGTCGACGCAGCCGATGCGGAGAAGGTGCGAGCCGGCATGGTCGATGCCTTCGCCCGTCACGGGCTCGCAGCGGACAGCTGGATTTCGACGATCGACCGCGCCGGCGCGCGCGTGGTGAGTGACTGAACGATGCAGTTCCAGAGCACGCGCAATGCCGGGCACCGCGTCGGCCTGAGCGACGCAGTTTCGCAGGGACTCGCACCCGACGGCGGGCTCTATGTTCCAACGGCGCTGCCGCGCATCAACCGCCAGGCCTTCGACGGCGCCCAGACGATCCCGCAAGTGGCCGAGATCCTGCTCGAGCCGTTCGCCGCTGGCGATGCGATTGCGCCGCTGGTGCCCGCGATCGTTCGCGATGCGTTCAATTTTCCGGCGCCGGTGGTCGACGTGCAGGGTGCGGACGGGCCGCTGTCCGTGCTCGAGCTGTTCCACGGGCCGACCGCGGCTTTCAAGGATTTCGGCGCCCGCTTCCTCGCGGCATCGCTCGAGCGCATTCCGCGCACCGATCCGCGCCGGCTGACGATCCTGGTCGCAACCTCGGGTGACACGGGCGGTGCCGTTGCTGCAGCGTTCTACCAGCGTCCGTGGGTGGACGTGGTCGTGCTCTATCCGCGGGGACTCGTGTCGGCGCGGCAGGAGAAGCAGCTCGCCTGCTGGGGCAGGAACGTGACGACGCTCGCCGTGGCGGGCACGTTCGACGACTGCCAGCGCATGGTGAAGGAAGCCTTCGTCGATCCGGCCCTCGGTCGCGAACTGCTGCTTTCGTCCGCCAACAGCATCAACGTCGGCCGCCTGCTGCCGCAGATGGCGTATTACGCGCAGTCCAGCCTCGAGCTATACCGTCGCGACGGTCGTGCGCCCAATTACATCGTGCCGTCGGGCAACCTCGGCAACGTGGCCGCCTGCATGTGGGCGCGCGAAGTCGGCTTGCCCATCGGGGAAGTCATGCTGGCCACCAACGCCAACACGACGGTGCCCGACTACCTGCGCACGGGCGAGTGGCAACCGCAGCCGAGCCTCGCTACGCTTGCGTCCGCCATGGACGTCGGCAACCCAAGCAACATGGAACGACTGCGGTGGCTGTTCCCCGGAATGGAACAGCTGCGCGGCGCATTCTCGGCCCGGTCCGTCAGTGACGACCAGATCCGGGCATCGATTCGCCGTGATTACGTCGAGTACGGCCAGACCTGGTGCCCGCACACTGCGACGGCTGCGCATCTTTACCGGCAGCTGCCGGCAGCCCGGCGCATGGAACGCTGGGTGCTGGTCGCCACCGCTCACCCGGCGAAATTCAACGACGTCGTCGAGCCGCTGATCGGCGCCGCAGTACCGGTGCCAGCTGCGCTGGCAGAACTGTTGTCGTTGCCCTCGTTGCAGCAGCACGTCGCGCCGAAGCTCGACGACCTGCGTCAGGTCCTCATGGGGAGAGCCGCTTGAAGCCGATCCTTGGGTTGCCGTTCTGGTTGTGGATCGTGTTCGCGCTCGGCCTGCTCGGCGCCGCCGCCTATTTCATCCGCGAAAAGGTCCGGCAGGTCCGCGCGCGCAAGGCAATCGACAACGTGATCTCGTCGGTCGCGTACGACGAGCTGCGCAACGTGCTGCTGCCGACCGGCACCGGCGACCAGATCCACGTCAACTGCCTGCTGCTCACGCAGAAGGGACTGCTGGTCATCGACCTGTTCGACGCGCACGGCATGATCTTCGCCGGCGAGAAGATGGAGCAGTGGTCGATCTTCGGGCCAAAGCGCCATTTCATGATCACGAACCCGCTGCCGATCCTCTACGACCGCGTGGCCGTGCTCAGCCAGTTTGCCGGCGAGGACGTACCGGTCGAGGGCCGCATCGTGTTCTCGATGCGCGGCGAGTTCCCGAAGGGCCGGCCGGACGCGGTGATCCGGCTCGACGAGTTGCAGGACCAGTTCCCCGCGGTCGAGCGGTCGGCGGGCGGCGCGGCGGCGGCATTCGCGGACGTCTGGGAGCGTATCAAGCTGGCGGCCCAGCCGAACCCTCTTGCGAACTGACGTGTCTCTCGCCGGGTGCCGATAGCCTTTCCGGCGACAATCCCGCTAGACTCCGTCCAACGGAGCGGGGAACAACAAGAAATGGCCTCAATGGTCGGGAACCCGGGGGCAACGCGCCGATGAGCGCGGCTGCGGTCCTGCACGACAGCGACAACCTGCGCGGCTTCGACGAAGATGCCTGGGACGACCTCCTCAATTACATCGAGGAGCGCCGGGTCATCCCCATCGTCGGGCCGGACCTGTTGCGCGTCGACACCGACACCGGCCCGCGGCTGCTGTACGAATGGCTGGCCGAAAAGCTGGCTGCGAAGCTCGCGGTCGACCCTGCCGGCTTGCCACAGCCGCTCACGCTGAACGACGTCGTCTGCTGCTATCTCGGCCAGCGTGGGCGCCGCGAGGAAGCCTATACGCGGCTGCGCTCGATCATGCGCGAGGTGACGATCGCCCCGCCGCAGGCGCTGCGCCAGCTCGCCCAGATCACCGACTTCGACCTCTTCGTCACGACGACGTTCGACCCGCTGCTGGAGCAGGCCGTGAACCTCGAGCGCTTCGGCGGCCAGCCGCAGGTCGAGGTCATCGCCTATGCGCCCAACAGGGTCTCCGACCTGCCGACGGAGCGCAGCCAGTTGCAGCGGCCGGTCGTGTACCACATGCTCGGCAAGCTCTCGGCATCGCCCACCTACGTCGTCTCCGACGAGGACATGCTCGAGTTCATCTGCGCGCTGCAATCCGAGCACCTGACGCCCGAGAAGCTGTTCCACGAACTCGAGCACAGTCACCTGCTGCTGATCGGCAGCGATTTTTCCAACTGGCTCGCGCGCCTGTTCCTGCGCATGGCCAAGCGCAAGCGCCTGTCGGACCCGCGCGATTTCGGCGAGATCCTCGCCGATGACCACACCTCGAAGGACGAGCGCCTGCTCGCGTTCCTGCAGCAGGTGAGCGTTCGCACCCGGGTGTTCAGCGGCGCGGAGTCGTTCGTCGCCGAGTTGCACGCACGCTGGCTGCAACGGCAGCAGCCGGCCGCCGCGGCATCGGCCATGGGGCTGGCGCCGCAACGGTTCCTGCCGCCGGCACGCGAGATGCCCGAGAACGCGATCTTCATCAGTTACGCGCGCGAAGACCTGCCGGCAGTGCAGAAGCTCAAGTCGGCGCTGGACGGCGCCGGGCTCGTCACCTGGTTCGACCTCGACCGGCTCGAGGGCGGCGACGATTACGATCGAAAGATCCGCGCGAACATCGGCCGCTGCAGCTTCTTCCTGCCGGTGATCTCGGGTTCGACGCAGCGCCGGCACGAGGCGTACTTCCGCCGCGAATGGAGCTACGCCGTCGATCGCTCGCGCAACATCGCCGAAGGCGCGGTCTTCATCCTGCCGGTCTGCATCGACGAGACACCCGAAGCCGACGCCCTGGTGCCGGAGAAATTCAAGGCGGTGCACATCTCGCGCCTGCCAGGCGGTGAGCCCTCGCCGGAGTTCATCCGGCGGCTGCAGGAACTCTCGAGTTCGCGCCGCTCATGACGACCGTGCGGCCCGATATCGCCACCGAGACCACGATCGATCCCGAGAACCCGTGGCTCGGCCTGTCGAGTTATTCCGAGGAGACCCGGGCCTACTTCCACGGCCGCGACGAGGAGGCCGCCGAACTCGCCCGGCGCGTGCAGCGGAAGCTCCTCACGGTGCTCTTCGGCCAGTCGGGCCTCGGCAAGACGTCGCTCTTGCGTGCAGGGCTCGTGCCGAGACTGCGTGGCAGCGGGTTCTGTCCTGTATACGTGCGCATCGATTACGCCGCGGAATCGCCGTCGCCGGCGGAGCAGATCAAGCAGGCGATCTTCAAGGTGACGGCCGAGGCCGGACACTGGACGCGTGCCGGCTCGGCGGTCGAAGGCGAGTCGCTGTGGGAATTCCTGCACCACCGCGGCGACCTGCTGCGCGATGCGGACGGCCAGACCCTGCTGCCGCTGCTGATCTTCGACCAGTTCGAGGAAATCTTCACGCTGGCGCAGGCCGACGACGCGGGCCGGCAGCGTGCCAAGCGTTTCCTCGACGAGCTGGCCGACCTGGTCGAGAACCGGCCGCCCGCGGATCTCGAGCGGCGACTCGAGAACGACGAAGCCAACGCCGACGATTTTGATTTTGCGCGTGCCGACTACCGCATCCTGATCTCCCTGCGCGAGGACTACCTCGCGCACCTCGAAAGCGTGAAGGGCACCATGCCCTCGATCACGCAGAACCGCATGCGCCTCGCCCGCATGACCGGGGAGCAGGCCCTGAGCGCGGTCATGAAGCCGGGCGGCAAGCTCGTGTCGCAGGAGGTCGCCGAGTCGATCGTGCGATTCGTGGCCGGCGGCTCCGAGCTGCAGAACGCCGAGGTCGAGCCGTCGCTGCTGAGCCTGATCTGCCGCGAGCTCAACACCGTGCGGCTGGCGCAGGGCAAGGCGGAGATTTCCGCGGACCTGCTGGCTGGTTCGCGCGACACGATCCTGACGGAATTCTACGAGCGCGCGCTGGCGGACCAGCCGGCCGACGTTCGGCGCGTCATCGAGGACGAGCTGCTCACCGAGTCGGGTTATCGCGAGAGCCTGGCCGAGGAGCGCGTGGCCAAGGCGCTGGCAGCGGCGGGAGCCGCGCCCGATGCGCTGGCGAAGCTCGTTGATCGGCGGCTGCTGCGCATCGAGGAGCGCCTCGACATGCGTCGCGTCGAGCTGACGCACGATGTGCTGTGCGGTGTGGTGCGTTCCAGCCGTAACCTGCGGCACGAGCGCGAGGCGCGGGACGAGGCCGAGCGACAACTGGCCGCGCAGCAGGAGAGGGCGGCCGAGACCAGGCGCACGCTGCAGAAGACGCGTCGCTTCGCCATGATCGCCGCGGGCCTGATGCTGGTGGCGCTGGTCAGCGCCGTCTTCGGCTGGATCAACTGGAACCGCGCCAAGGCAGCCGACCAGCAGGCGCAGCAAGCGCGCGCGGATGCCGAAAAGCTCGTCGCCTTCCTGATCGAAGACTTCTACGCGGAGCTCGAGCCGACTGGCCGGCTCGAGACGATGGGCAAGCTCGCGCACATGGCCGTCAGCTACTACGATGGCCTGCCGCAGCAACTGCTGACGCCGCAGACGCAGGCGTACCGGGGGATGGCGCTCGTGCGCGAGGCTCACGCCGTGCTGGCGAAGGGCAGCGTCGAGGAGGCCAACAAGAAGCTCGACGCGGCACACGAGATCTTTACGCGACTGCGTGCCAGCGGCGATGCGAGCGAGACCGTCATCGTCGGCCTGGCGCTTTCCAAGTTCACTCGATTCGCGGCTTGGGGTGCGCAGGGTGCGCCCGGGTCGACTCCGGCCGACCTGAACATCGTGGCCGACCTGCTGCGGCCACTCGTGAACGAGCCGGGGGCATCGCGACAGGTCAGGCTCGTCTACGCTGACACGCTCAACTTCCTGAGCCACCAGCGGGTGGACAAGGAGCAGGGCGTGGCGGACTGCGAAGAGGCGCGCGCGATCCTGGTCAAGATGGGCGCGCGCGACCTGACGGACCTGGGCGCCGCTTCCATCTACGCGGACACCAGCGATTCCCAGGCCCGCCACGCCGCGGTGCTCGGGCGCATCGACGAGGCTGAAGCACTCGGTCGCGAGGTTTACGAGATCGCGGAAAAAGTGCTGGTGCAGCGGCCAGGTGATCTCCGGTCGATGCACAATCTGGCGCTGGCCCCGGGCTTCCTCAGCAGCATTGCGACGCGGCGTCATGACTATGCCGGCGCCGTCGAATACGCGGTCAAGTCCGAACAGGCGAGCGAGAGTTTTGTCCGCTTCAACCCATCCAATCTGACTGCGTGGGGCATGTGGGTCAGCAGCAAAGAGGGGTTGGTGGACGCTCAGTTCGATCAGGGTCGGGTCGCCGCGGCGCTGGCGACGGCGCGTGGCATGGTCGAACTGCGGCAGGATCCGCGCTTGCCGTCGAGTTTGCTGCCGGTGCTCGCGGGTGCATTGCCTGATGTCGCGGCACTCGAAATGCTGGCGGGACAGACGCAGGCGGCCGAGCGCGCGCTGGAGTTGAGTCGCGCCGCAACGGCCGAAGCCCTCGCTCCGATGCCGAAGGGCGACAGGAGTCATGACGTGTGGCCGGTATCTGACGAGGTGTTGTCGGCCGAACTCGCACTCATGGCCGGAAAGACCGAGCGTGCGTTCGTCCTGGCAGACGCCGCCGCCAGGACGCTCCGCGCAATCGAGGTGCCGGAAGCCGAGCGTATCAACAGCAACGTACGTCTCGACATTTTCAAGTGGGCACTGTCGGTCGCGGCGGATGCCGCCATCGGGACAGGCCGCTACGGCGAGGCGGAGACTCTGCTGCGCGAGTACCTGGCCGCACCGTCCGCTGCATGGTCGCTGCGAGACCCCGCAGTCAGGACGGCTGCGGTCCGCGTGACGCTGGCGCATGCACTGTCAAGCCAGGGGCGCTCCCGCGAGGCATTGGAACTGCTTGCGCCGGAATTGCGGCGTTACCGCGCGGTGCGAGCGCAGGGTGCCCGCGACGTGGATTTCCAGCATGACTTTGCGTATGCGTTGTACGTCGGCGCGCTGCTGACCGACGTGCCGAGAGAGCGCAACGCGCTGCTGCAGGAGGCTGCACAGTTGCTCAGTGAGCTCAGCCAGGAAGCGCAGGACTTGTTCACCATTCGCCGGCTCAAGGGCCGCATCGCTGCAGCGCAAGTCTAGGCCGGCCTGCGCTCGTGCAAGGCAGCACCGCCCGGGCGCGGCGCCGTCGTGTTCATGCCGCCTGGCTTTGTGGTCCCGCTGCCCGCGCGTGGTCCGCCAGCACCTGCGCCACGCAGCCCGTCACTTTCCGCGCCGTGTCGAGATGCAGGAACTCGTTCGGCCCGTGTGCGTTCGAGTTCGGGCCGAGCACGCCCGTGATCAGGAACTGCGTGCCGGGGAATTTCTCGCCGAGCATGCCCATGAACGGAATGCTGCCGCCGGTGCCCATGTACATCGAGTCCTTGCCGAAGAACGCGCGTGACGCGCGCTGCATGGATTCCTCGAGCCACGGCGCGAACGAAGGCGCGTTCCAGCCAGCCATCGCCGATTCGACGGTGAAGCTGACCTTGGCGCCGTACGGCGGATCCTGTTCGAGTGCGCGCTTGAGCGCCGCCGACGGCGACCTTCGGGTCCATCGTCGGCGTCAGGCGGAACGACAGCTTGAGGCTCGTGTAGGGCCTGAGGACGTTGCCGGCGCTGCGGAAGGGTGGGATGCCCTCGGCGCCCGTCACGCTCAGTGTCGGCCGCCACGTGCTGTTGAGCAGCAGTTCCAGCGGGTCGTTGGACATCGCCTTCATGCCGGGCACGAAGGGAATGCGCCCGGCGACGATCGGCCCGAGCACTCTGGCCGCGGCTTCCGCCTGCGTGCGGCGGTCCGCCGGAATCGGTGTATTCAGCTCATCGACCAGGATGGCGCCGGAGTGCACGTCCTCGACGCGTGCGAGCAGTTCGCGCAGCACGCGCATGCTGGAGGGCACGATGCCGCTGGCCATGCCGGAGTGCACGCCCTCGGTGAGGACGTCGGCCCGCAGCGTGCCGATCAGGTTGCCGCGCAGCGAGGTAGTGCACCAGAGCTGGTCGTAGTTGCCGCACTCTGCATCCAGGCACACGACCAGGCTCGGCATGCCCAGGCGGGCGCCGAGTGCGTCGATGTGCGCGGGCAGGTCGGGGCTGCCGCTTTCCTCGCTGGCCTCGATCAGCACCACGCAGCGGGCGTGGGGAATCTTCTGCTCCCGCAACGCACGGATCGCGGCGATGGATGAGAACAGGGCATAGCCGTCGTCGGCGCCGCCGCGGCCATAGAGCTTTCCGTCGCGGATGACCGGAGTCCACGGGTCCAGGCCTTCCGACCAGCCCGTGAACTCCGGCTGCTTGTCGAGGTGGCCGTACATCAGGACGCAGTCGTCCACGTCGCCCGGCACGTCGACCATGAGCACCGGCGTGCGGCCCTGGAGCCGCAGCACCTCGATCCTGGAGCCGGCCGGCGCCTCGGCCTGCGCCCAGCGCAGCATCAGCTGCACGGCGGCCTCCATGTGACCGTGGGCTTCCCAGTCGGGGTCGAACAACGGCGACTTGTTGGGGATGCGGACATACTCGATCAGCTGCGGCAGGATCGAGTCGGCCCAGGCCGCGTCAACGTGGGATTTTGCCTTTGAAATATCCATATAAAACAATTCGATAGTGGGTAGTTGTGAGAAGGCAGGTTAAGACGCGGGAGCGTCCGGGAAGGAGAAGAACTTTAACGCATTACGGGTCGTTGCCGCCGCGACCGTGGCAAAAGGCTCGCCCCGGCACGCAGCGATGACCTTGACGATGTGCGGCAGGTACTTGGGTTCGTTGCGACGATGGGCCGGCTTGGGCTGCAGATCGCGCGGCAGCAGGTAAGGCGCGTCGGTTTCCACCAGCAACTGGTCGAGCGGGATCTCGCGGACCAGTTCGCGCAGGTGCTGGCCGCGGCGTTCGTCGCAAATCCAACCGGTGATTCCGACCGCAAGACCAAGCTCGAGGTAGTCGCGCAGTTCGCGGCCGTCACCCGTGAAGCAATGCGCTACGCCGCCTGCGAGGCGGGGCAGGTAGTCCTTGAGGATCGCGACGAAGGCGTCGTGGCCGTCGCGCTGGTGCAGGAAGACCGGCTTTCCAGCTTCCACCGCCAGTTCCAGTTGCCAGCGGAAGGCCCGTTCCTGGTCCTCGTGCGTGGAAAAGTTGCGGAAGTAGTCGAGCCCGCATTCGCCTGCAGCGCCGACTTCCGGCGCTGCAAGCAGTTCGCGCAGGCGCGGCAGGTCGTCCTGTCGCAAATCGCCGGCATGGTGCGGATGGACGCCGGCAGTGGCGCGGAAGGCCAGCGGGTCCGTGCGCACGATCTCGATGGCGCGCTGCGTGCTGTCGAGCGTGCTGCCCGTGATGACCATGTGCCGTACGCCTGCAGCCATGGCGTTGGCGACCACCTCCGACCGGTCATCGTCGAAGCTGTCGTGGGCGAGGTTGAGGCCGATGTCGACGAGGGTCGGTGACAAGGTCATGCAGAGTTGGCTGTGATAAATTGCGGCGCTCTCCCAGACTAGCGAGTACGCATGGCACTGGACAAGACAGCGCTCGAAAGCCTGCGCCTGGAGCGGGACCCCGACGAGGGCAAGTACCGGCAGCGGGGCGGCTCGCGCCGCTGGCTGTGGTACGTGCTTGGGGCCTTCGCCTTGATCGCGGCCGTGCTCGCATGGCGCGCCTTCAACAGCGCCGTGCCGGTGCAGACGGTCACGGTCGAATCACCCACCTCGGCCAGCGGCGCAGTGCTCAACGCGTCCGGCTACGTGGTTGCACGCCGGCTGGCCACGGTCAGTTCCAAGGTCACGGGCCGCGTGACGGAGGTCCTGTTCGAAGAGGGCGCCGAAGTGGAAGCCGGGCAGGTGCTCGCACGGCTCGACCGTTCCACCGTGCAGGCCGAGTACAACGTTGCCTCCAGCAGCGCGGAAGCCGCGCGGCGCAACCTGCGCGAGATCGAGGTCCGCCTGGCCGAGGCGCGCCGGACGCTCGACCGCAATCGCTCGCTCGTCGAACGCAAGCTCGTCTCGCAGAGCGTGCTCGACAGCGCTGAAGCCGAAGTCGCCGCGCTTACGGCGCGCCTGTCCGCGGCACGCGCTGAAGTGGACGTGGCCAGCGCGCAGGTGGGGCTCAGCAAGCAGGCGCTGTCGGACCTCGACATCCGCGCGCCGTTCAAGGGCGTCGTGATTTCCAAGGACGCGCAGCCTGGTGAAATGGTGTCGCCGATGTCGGCGGGCGGCGGTTTCACGCGCACCGGCGTGGCGACGATCGTCGACATGGATTCGCGCGAAGTCGAAGTGGACGTCAACGAGTCCTACATCAACCGCGTCAGCGCCGGCCAGAAGGTCGAAGGTGTGCTCGACGCCTATCCCGACCTCAAGATTCCTGCGCACGTGATCAGCATCGTGCCAACGGCGGACCGCCAGAAAGCGACGGTGCGCGTGCGCATCGGGCTCGACCAGCTCGATCCGCGGATCCTGCCGGACATGGGCATCAAGGTCAGTTTCCTGGAGGCTGGTGCCCAGCCGTCGGCCAAGGGCGCACCGCAGGTCCCTGCCAACGCGGTCGTCAAGGACGGCGATACGACGTTCGTCTGGGTCGTGCGCGACGGCAAGGTCGAGAAGCGCGCGGTAAAGACGGGCGAGACCAGGGACGACCAGGTGCCGGTAACCGATGGCCTGACGGGCGGCGAGTCGATTGTCATCGATGCGCCGAAGCGCCTGCGGGAAGGCGCGGCGGTGGAGCTGAAGGCCGCGCCATGAACGCAACGGCCGCCGCGGCCGCGGCAAAGCCGATCGTCCGCATCCGCGACCTGGTCAAGGAGTACCACCGCGGCGCGGAAACCGTGCGTGTCCTCGACGGCTTGTCGCTCGACATCAACCAGGGTGACTTCGTCGCGCTGATGGGCCCGTCGGGCTCGGGCAAGTCGACGCTGCTCAACCTCATCGGCGGCCTCGACCGGCCGACCTCCGGCACGCTGGAAGTCGAGGGCCTGCGCGTGGACGAACTCACCGACGCCTCGCTCGGCCACTGGCGTGCCGACCACGTCGGCTTCGTGTTCCAGATGTACAACCTGCTGCCGGTGCTCACGGCCGAGCGCAACGTCGAGCTGCCGCTGCTGCTCACCAGCCTGGACCGCGAGCAGCGCATGAAGCGCGTGGCGGCAGCCTTGCAGCTGGTCGGGCTCTCGGACCGCGCAAAGCATCGGCCTCGCGAACTCTCGGGCGGCCAGGAGCAGCGGGTCGGCATCGCCCGTGCCATCGTCACCGACCCCACGTTGCTGCTCTGCGATGAGCCCACGGGCGACCTCGATCGCAAGTCTGGCGACGAGATTCTCACGCTGCTCGAGGCGCTCAACGACGAGTACGGCAAGACCATCATCATGGTCACGCACGACCCGCACGCAGCCGAGCGCTCGCACCGGGTCATCCACCTTGACAAGGGCATGCTGAGCGAAGGCCCGGGATGATCGGTAAGTACCTGCCGTTGCTCGCGTCCAGCCTACGCCGCAAGCGCCTGCGCACGTTCTTCACGATTGCCTCGATCCTGATCGCGTTCCTGCTGTACGGGCTGGCGGCGTCCCTGCAGTTCGCGCTCAAGTCTGGAGTCGACGTCGCCGGCGCCGACCGGCTGCTCACCATGCACAAGGTGTCGTTCACGCAGTTGCTGCCCGCGAGCTACGAGAGCCGCATCAAGGCGGTGGACGGCGTCGTGGCGGTGTCGCCGCAGACCTGGTTCGGCGCGTGGTTTCGTGACGAGCGCAACCAGTTCCCGACGTTTCCCAGCGACCCCGAGGCGTATCTCAAGATCTACCCGGAGATCAGGCTGTCCGAGCAGCAGAAGCAGGACTGGTTCGCGGATCGCGCCGGAGCGCTCGTAGGGCGCGCGATTGCTGACCTCTACGGCTGGAAGGTGGGCGACCAGGTTCCGCTCAAGTCGGCGATCTGGCGGCGGCTCGACGGCTCGGACACCTGGGTCATCACCGTGCGTGCGATCTACGACCTGCCGGAGGGCGGCGACACGCGCCAGATCGTGCTGCACCAGGAATATTTCGAGGAAGCCAAGCAGCAGGCGAAAGGGCTGATCGGCTGGTACGTCATCAAGATCAGCGACGTGAACCGCGCGCAGGCGATCGGCAGGCAAATCGACGCCATGTTCGCCAACTCGCCGGCGGAGACCAAGACCTCGTCCGAGCGGGCCATGGCGCAGTCGTTCGTGAACCAGATCGGCAACATCGGCGCGATCCTGTCGGCGATCGTGGCGGCGGTGTTCTTCACCATGCTGCTGGTCACGGCCAACACCATGGCGCAGTCCGTGCGCGAGCGCACCAGCGAACTCGGCGTGCTGAAGACGCTCGGCTTCAGCAACGGCGGCGTGCTCGGCATGGTGCTCGGCGAGTCGGTGCTGGTGACTGCCGTCGGCGGCTTGCTCGGCATGTTCTTCGCCTGGTGGATCAGCGTGCAGTTCGGGCCGACCATGGACCAGTACCTGCCTGGATTCCGCGTGCCACCCGAGGCATTCGCGAAGGCTCTGGTGTACATGCTCGCGCTCGGCGTGGTCGCGGGCGCGGTCCCCGCCTGGCAGGCGATGCGGCTGCGCATCGTCGAAGCGTTGCGGCGCGATTGAGCCCGGCATGAGCATCGGCTCGGCACTCAACCAGGTGCTCACCGTCACCGCCATGAACCTGCGGAACCTGCCGTCGCGCGTCGGCACGTCGCTGGTCGCGGTGATCGGCATCGGCGGCGTGGTGGCCGTGCTGGTGTCGCTGCTGTCGATGGGCGAAGGCTTCCGTGCGGCGCTCGACCTGTCGGGCCGCGAGGACGTGGCGATGATCCTGCGCGGCGGTTCGCCGGACGAATTGTCGAGCGCGCTGTCGCGGGAGGAGTACAACGCCATCGTCATCGCTCCTGGCATCGCGCGCGACGAGCGCGGCCCGATCGTCTCGGGCGAGCTGTATTCCATCGTGGACCTGCCGATGCGCAGCACCGGCACCGGCGCCAACGTGCCGTTCCGTGGCGTCGGTGAGCGTGGCCCCGAACTGCGCAAGGGATTCCGGATCGTCGCCGGCCGCATGTTCCACCCCGGACAGAACGAGGTCATCGTCGGGCGCGGCGCGTACTCGCAGTTCGAGAACGTCGACCTCGGCCGCGTGGTGAAGTGGGGTTCGCAGACCTGGCGCGTCGTCGGCGTGTTCGAGGCGGGCGGCAGCGTCTCCGAGTCAGAGGTCTGGACCGACGCGGTGGTGCTCAAGGGTGTCTATCGCCGGGGCAACACCGTGCAGATCATCCGCGCGCAACTCACGTCGCCCGCGGCTTTGCAGACGGTTCGCGCAGCGCTGGAGAAGGATCCCCGGCTCAACGTCTCGGTGCGCAGCGAGCAGGCCTTCTACGCCGACCAGTCACGCATCCTGCTGGCGCTGATCAAGTACGTCGGCACCACGATCGCGATCCTGATGGGCGTCGGCGCGGTATTCGCCGCGCTCAACACGATGTACTCGGCGGTGTCTTCGCGTACGCGCGAGATCGCGACGTTGCGCGCGCTGGGTTTCGGCGCGGCGCCCGTCGTTACCTCCGTGCTGCTCGAATCGGCGGTGCTCGGGTTGCTCGGCGGCATCGTCGGCGGGCTGCTCGTGTATTTCGGGCTGAACGGCTACCAGGCGACCACTCTCAACTTCGGCAGTTTCAGCCAGCTCACCTTCGCCTTCACCGTCACGCCGCAGCTGCTCGTGACCGGCCTCTGGTACTCGCTCATACTCGGCACCGTGGGCGGACTGCTGCCGGGAATCCGGGCGGCCAGAATGCCGGTGACGACCGGCCTGCGGGAACTGTAAGCCGATGCGAAGTGAAGGTCGTGGCGCAGCCAGGAAGTCTCCGGACGCGCAACCACTGCAGATGACGCTCTGGACCGACCGCGAGGTCGGCACGGCCTGGCACGTGCGCATCAGCCGGCGCGCCATCCGCCTGTCGATGCGGGTCTTTCCGGGTGGTCGTGTCGAGGTCGTGGTGCCGCCGGGCACTGGCTTGCCGGCTGTCGAACGCTTCGTTGCCAGGCACCGTGCTTGGGCGGAGCGCCGTTCCCGCGAACTGCTGCAACTCGCGCCGCAGGCGACCGAGCGGCAGCCCAGGTCGGTAGAACTGCGGCTGCTCGATCGTCAATGGTCGGTCGAATACGTCCCCGGCCGCCGCGTACGGGCGGTGGAGGCGGGTGATTCCGTGCTGCGCGTGCATGCGCCGAGCGTGACGGACCGCCATGCCAGCCAGGCGCTGGTGCCGTGGCTCACGCGGCTCGCGAGCCACGAGCTGTCGCACCGGTTGCGCCCGCTCGCGGCCGAGCTCGGCATCGACTACGCCCGCATGGGGGTCCGCCGACAGCGTACGCGCTGGGGCAGCTGCTCCACCCGGGGCGCCATCAGCCTGAACGTCTGCCTCATGTTCCAGCGCCCGGAGGTCGTGCGCTACCTCATGATCCACGAGCTCTGCCATCGCCGTCACATGAACCACTCGCGCCGCTTCTGGTCGCTGGTGGCGTCGTACGAGCCCGGCTGGAAGCCGCTCGACGTCGAGCTGCTGCAGGGCTGGCGGCACGTGCCGGCCTGGGTGTTTCCGTGACCGGTTCGCGCGACGACCAGGGCGGCGCGCGCAAGCCGACGCTTGGCGCGTACGTCCAGCTCGAGGGCGAGCGCATTCACTGGGACCTGGGCGAATCGCTGAGCTACGGCGAGTACCTGCACCTCGACCAGGTGCTCGGCGCGCAGCAGCCGCTGTCGGGGCAGCACGACGAAATGCTGTTCATCGTGATGCACCAGGCCTCGGAGCTGTGGATGAAGCTGTGCGTGCACGAGCTCAAGGCCGCCATCGCGCACATCCGCGGCGACGACCTCGGCCCGGCGTTCAAGATGCTGGCGCGCGTCTCGCGGGTGCAGGTGCAGCTGGCGCAGTCCTGGGACGTACTGAGCACGATGACGCCGGCCGATTACTCGGCGTTTCGTGATTCGCTCGGCAAGTCCTCGGGATTCCAGAGCTACCAGTACCGTACGCTCGAGTACCTGATCGGCAACAAGAATGCCGCGATGATCGAGGTGCACCGGCGGACACCGGCCATCTACGAGCAGCTGCGCGAAGCGCTGCACAGCCCGAGCCTCTACGACGAATCGCTGCGACTGCTGGGCCGGCGCGGCTTCGACATCCCGGCCGAGGTGCTCGAGCGCGACTGGAGCGTGCCATACGCCGAGCATGCGGACGTGGCGGCGGCGTGGCTCGCCGTCTACCGCAACATCGACGAACACTGGGACCTCTACGAACTCGCCGAGAAACTGGTCGACCTCGACCAGCGTTTCCAGCTCTGGCGCTTCGCCCACCTCAAGACCGTCGAGCGCATCATCGGCTACAAGCGCGGTACCGGCGGCACGAGCGGCGTGGCCTACCTCGCCAAGGCGCTGGACCTGCGGTTCTTCCCGGAGCTATGGAGCGTCCGCACGTCGATGTGACGCGTGTAGAATGCCGCGGTTCATGGCCAAACCGGCCAGGTCGGGCGCGCGTCAATGCAGGAAAGACTCCAGAACATCAACGTCCTTTCGAGCGAGTTGCTGCCCACGCCGGAAGCAATCAAGCGCGACTTGCCGCTCGCCCAGGCTGCCGAGGAGTTCGTCTTCCGCAGCCGCCAGACGGTGCGCCGAATCCTGGACCGCGATGATCCGCGGTTGTTCGTCGTAGTCGGTCCGTGCTCCATCCACGACCCGGTCGCGGCCCGCGAGTATGCGCAACGCCTGCAGGGGCTTGCCCAGCGCGTCGAGACGACGATGCTGCTGCTGATGCGCGTGTATTTCGAGAAGCCGCGCACCACTGTCGGCTGGAAAGGCCTCATCAACGACCCGGACATGGACGACTCCTTCCACATCGAGAAGGGCATCCGCGTCGCGCGCGAACTGCTGCTGCACCTGGCGGATCTCGGCGTGCCGGCGGCCACCGAAGCGCTCGACCCGATCATGCCGCAGTACCTGTCCGAGCTGATCACCTGGACGGCGATCGGCGCGCGCACGACGGAATCCCAGACCCACCGCGAGATGGCGAGCGGCCTCTCGACGCCGGTCGGTTTCAAGAACGGCACCGATGGATCGCTATCCGTCGCGATCAACGCGCTGCAGTCGGCGCGCCACCCGCACCACTTCCTCGGCATCACGCAGCAGGGGCAATCCGCCGTGTTCCGCACCCGCGGCAACAAGTACGGCCACATCGTGCTGCGTGGCGGCGGCGCGCGGACCAATTACGACTCGGTGAGCCTCGCGCTCTGCGAACACGAGCTGGAGAAGGCGGGCTTGCCGGCCAACATCGTCGTCGACTGCAGCCACGGCAATTCCAACAAGGATCCCGGCCAGCAGCCGCTGGTTGCGGAAAACCTGGCCAACCAGGTGCTCGACGGCAACCGCTCGCTGGTCGGCTTCATGCTCGAGAGCAACCTGCATTGGGGCAGCCAGCCGCTCAACAGCGACTTGAGCCAGCTGCAGTACGGTGTTTCGGTGACGGACGCATGCGTGGACTGGGCGACCACCGAAGGGTTGCTGCTGTCGATCGATGAGCGGCTCCGTGCCGCTCCGCGCTTCGCGAAGGGCTCTGCGGCCGCCTGACCGGAGCAGGAGACGCGGGCCCGCTTCCCGGAAGGGGTGAGCGCCTGCTACCAGACCAGATCGTCGGGAACGACGAAGTCCTTGTAGGCGTCGTCGACCGGCGTGGCTTCGACTTTCTCGGCGGTGTTGACGACGGCGCGCGGCTCGCGTTCCTTGATGCGCTCGCCGGTCTCGGCAGGCACCAGTTCGTAGTGCCCGTCGCAGCGGACGATGGCAATCTCGCCGCGGACGATGCGCTCGCGCAGCGGGGCGTCAACGGCCAGGCGACCCACTTTGCCGTTGATCACGAAGTTGAAGTAGTCGTCGCTCTCCGGCTTGACGATGCGGTGCTGCTCGACGAGCTGGCGGATCTCCGCCCAGCGCGCCTTGGCAGCGGCCTTTTCCTCGCGCTTGCGGTTGAGGGCGGCGTCCCTGGCCGCCTTGGCATCCGCCTGCTTCTGCAGTTCGGCCTGGCGCTCCACCTCGCGGTGGTTGCGGTCCTTCTTGCTGACCTGCTTGCGGTCGGTGAAGGTCTGCCGGTTCTGGCTCTGCTCGGCCTTCTTGACCTGCTTTTCGCTGACCAGGCCGGCCTGCAGCAACTGCTCACGCAACGACAGGCCGGTCATGCTCAAAACCTCGAGGCTCGGGGGGGCAGGCAGGGGCCGGTATGTTACGCAGTGAAGGCCGTGTTGCGAAGCGCAAAACGCTGTGTTGGGGCAGGGACCGGCCGACATTGCCTCCAGCCGGCGCCCCACGCGTCCGAGGCACGCAAACTGCGTAGGGCAATCGCGGCGGGCCTCCGTGCATACTTTGCGCCATGCTTGCTATCAAGGCCCTGTTCCGGTCGGTCGCAGCCGGCGCCTGCGGGTTGATGCTCCTGGCGACACCTGCAGTTGCGACGCCGCCCGTGGCGCCTGGTCCCGTCGCCGTCGGTCATGTCTTGCCGAACGTGGTCATGGCCGGCCTGAACGGTCCGCAGCGATCCCTGGCCAGCTACCGCGGTCGTCCGCTCATCATCAACGTATGGGCCAGCTGGTGCAGCCCTTGTCGCAAGGAAGCTGCGTCGCTCGAGCGCCTTGCATGGAGTGAGGCCGGCGGCCGGTACACCGTCATTGGCATCTCGACCGACGACAACCGGAACGCAGCGTTGGCGTGGCTTAAGCAGTCGAACGCCACACTGAGTCATTACATCGATTCCGGGCCGCGATGGACGCTGGAGCACATGCTCGGCGCCTCGAGCATCCCGGTCACGGTCCTCGTCGACGCAGGCGGTCGTGTGGTCGCGCGGTTCCCGGGTGCCCGCGACTGGAACAACGCCGAGTCGATCAAGTTGATCGAGCGCGCGTTCGCCAACGCGGCAGGCCGCCCGGCGTCGGTACGCTAGCCGGCCGGTCCATGGCAGCCCCGAGGTACTGGTAAGATTCAGTCCATCCATCCGTCACATCCGGTCATCGAACCGGGGGAGCAGCCAACCATGACGATCAAAGTAGGCGACAAGATGCCGGCCGGCACGTTCAAGACGATGACCAAGGACGGCCCGCAGAACCTGACCACGGACCAGCTCTTCGCCGGCAAGACGGTCGTGCTGTTCTCGGTCCCGGGCGCCTTCACGCCGACCTGCGATGCCAAGCACCTGCCGGGCTTTGTCGAGAAAGCTGCCGAGTTCAAGGCCAAGGGCGTCGACACCGTCGCCTGCATGGCGGTCAACGATGTGTTCGTGATGAACGCGTGGGGCAAGAGCTCGAACGTCGGTGACGGCGTGCTCATGCTCGCCGACGGCAATGCGGAATACGCCAAGGCCCTGGGTCTCGAACTCAACGCCAGCGGTTTCGGCATGGGCATCCGTGGTCAGCGCTTCGCGCTCATCGTCAAGGACGGCGCCGTGAAGGGCCTCTTCGTCGAAGGTCCGGGCGAGTTCAAGGTCTCGAGCGCGGATCACGTCCTGGGCCAGCTGTAGTCGCCCCGGACTGACCTCACCACCGCAGCGGCGTGCCTTACCGGCGCGCCGTTCGCGCATTGGAGACTGGCGATGACTTTCAATACACCTGTCGTGACGATGCTGTATGCGGCGCTGTGCGGGGTGCTGCTGGTGGCGCTCGCACTGAACGTCGTGCGCCTGCGGCTCGGGCGCAAGATCCCGCTCGGCATGGGCGAGGGCGCCGCGCTCGAGCAGCCGGTGCGGGTGCACGGCAACTTCACCGAATACGCGCCGACCTTCCTGATCCTGCTACTGCTCGCCGAGCTCGGCGGGGCGGCCACCTGGTTCCTGCACCTAGCCGGCGCCGCGTTCGTGATCGGGCGCCTGTTGCACGCCTATGGATTGAGCACCGTCCGCGCGCGCTCGTTCGGGCGGTTCTACGGATCGGCGCTGTCCTGGACCTCGATCCTGGTACTGAGCGTCTACCTGCTGGTCATTCGATAGGGTCGAAAGACCGCAAAGTGCTGCACTACTGAAAGCGGGGGGCGTCGAGTCGGCGACGAGTCCTCGCCAGATATACTGCGGGCCGTGCATACGCTCGAACCGGAACTTCGCACCCTGCACGCCGAAGGCGTGATTGACGACGCCACGGCGTCGCGTGCCTTGGCCGGGGATCGCGGGGAGGTGTTCTCCCTGCACCAGGAACTGCGCGTCACGATGTACGCAGGCGTGCTGCTGGTCATGTCCGGCTTGGGGCTCGTCCTCGCCCGGAACCTCGAGCGCATTGGTCCCCTCGCCATCCTGCTGGCCATTGCGCTCGCTGCAGCTGCATGCGCGGTGCCCGCCATACGCGCGAAGCTCGCGGGCCGCGCGCTCACCGTCGCGGGCGACTACCTGCTGCTCCTCGCCGTGCTGCTCGGTAGCGCGGCCCTCGCCTACGCCGAGCGTCAGTTCACGCTGCTTGGCCCCTGGTGGTCGTGGCACTTCATGCTGCTCGCGATCGTCCATGCGGCCATCGCCTACGCATTCGCCTCGCCACTCGTGCTTGCCGCGTCGCTCACGTCGCTGGCCGGGTGGTTCGGCGTGGGTGTGACGCCCGGCGACGCGCTGCTTTTCTCATACACGACGCCAATGCTGGGTGCCCGTGCACTCGCCTGCGCGGCGATCATCGCGGCCTGGCGCTATGCCGACCGCCGCGCGCGACCGGACACAACCTTCAGCGATGTGTTCGACCATTTCGCGGCGAACCTTGCATTCTGGGGCGCGATCGCGTGGTGCCTGGAGTGGCCGTGGCTCGCCGCAGGGCTGCCGCTGCTGGCGGCGCTCGCCTATGCGTCGGTTCGCCATGGTCTCGACACGCGGCCGCGAGGCGTTCCTCGTGTACGGCATCGTGTACGCGGCGATCGGCATCTGTGCCGCCACCGTACCGCGTCTCCATGGCATGACCATGTCGCTCGGTTTCGTCCTGGTCGTCGTGTGCGCCGCGGCGGCCACGCTGTGGCAGTTGCGTCGACGCCTGCGGGAATCCAGCCCATGAGCCGCTGGCGACCGTCGCCCGACGAAGAACGCTGGCTCGAGGTGGCGTCCGAGCTGGGCGCACTGGTTCCGCGCGCCGCCATGGCCGAGCGTACCGGCGGCTGGCGCAGCACCGGGCCAATGGCCCGCATCGCGCTCTTCGTCCTGGGGCTCGTCGCGGCAGCGCTGCTCTTCGCAATTCTTGGCTACGGCAACGAGACCAACTTGCTCGTCGCGGGACTCATCGCCGTGCTCGCCGCCGAGTGGCTCACCGTCAGCAGGCGCTTGCATGCATCGGGCATCGAGGAGGGCCTCTGTGTCGCCGGGTTCCTCTTGATCGGTGCCTGGATCACCACGGTCATTGCGCCGCCGTCGGGCTTCGCCGGGGGCACCGTCGAGACGCTGGTGCTGATAGCGGCCGTGGGTGCCGCGGGGCTGCGGCGCCTGAATCCATTCGTCACCACCTGCGCCGTGCTTGCCTTTGTTTTCTGGGTGGGATCGACCGCGACTGCGCACGCGATCGATCAGAAGATCGGTGGCGGCATGACGGCGGTCATTGCCGGCTGTGCGCTCGCGGCGCTTGCACTCGCACTGGGCGCGCGGGAATACCGCCGACGGTCTCACGACCGGATGCTCGATTGGCTGGTCGCGACGCTGCCGGTTGCGGCGTACGCGCAGTACGCAACCTGGGATGCTTACGGGGTCCTGCACTCTCCCGGTGGCGGCACGAGCAGGCTTGCGACGGCAGTGCTGCTGTTTGCCCTCGGCGCCGCGATGTTGTTCACAGGCCTGCGCCGGCGCAGGCACGCGCCGCTGCTGGGCTTCATGGGCTGCGTCGCTTGCCTCGCGCTTGAATTGCGTCACGTCACCACGCTCGCGACAGAGACGTGGCTCATCCTCTACGGGCTCGCAGCATTGGCCGCGGGACTGGCATTGGACCGTTACCTGCGCGAGCCGCGCAACGGCCTGACCTCGGCCGCGCCGACTCATCGCGAGGGACCGCTCGACGTGCTGCAGACCGTCGGCGCCGCAGTGCTCGCGCAGCGCACGGCCTCGGAGCCCTTGCCTGCCGAGTCCGCCGTCACGCGGGGCGAGGGGCGATTTGGCGGCGGTGGGGCCACCGGCAGCTATTGAGCAGACTCGTCACCGGACTTCAGGAACGACAAAGAAAAAGCCCGGCCACCTCGCGGTTGCCGGGCCTTGCCGTTTCCAGGCGTCGCCGATCAGCCGAGCGCTTTCTCGAACTCCGGCACGATCGTGAACAGGTCGCCGACGAGGCCGACGTCCGCGCTCTCGAAGATCGGCGCTTCGCCGTCCTTGTTGATCGCGACGATCGTGCGCGCGTCCTTGATGCCGGTCATGTGCTGGATCGCGCCCGAGATGCCGATCGCGAAGTACACCTGCGGCGCGATGATCTTGCCGGTCTGGCCGACCTGCAGGTCGTTCGGCACGTAGCCCGCGTCGACCGCGGCGCGCGAGGCGCCGACCGCCGCGCCGAGCTTGTCGGCGAGCGAGTAGATCAGCTTGAAGTTCTCCGCGCTGCCGAGCGCACGGCCGCCCGACACGACCTTCGCCGCCGACTGCAGGTCCGGACGGCCCGTCGTCGCGCCGGAGCGCGACACGAAACGCGTGTGCGAGGGCAGGGCGACACCCGGGTCGACCTTCTCGATTGCGGCGCTGCCGCCCGCGGCAGCCGCCTCGAACGAGGCAACGCGCACGGTGGCGACCACCGGGGATCCGGCCGGCGCTTCGACGGTCAGGATCGCGTTGCCGGCGTAGATCGGACGCTTGAACGTGTGCGAGCCTTCCACCGCCATGATGTCGGACACCTGGCTCACGCCGAGGAGCGCAGCGACACGCGGCATCACGTCCTTGCCGAACGTGGTGGACGGGCCGAACACGTGCGTATAGCCGGCAGCGAGCTTCGCAATCTGCGGCGCGTACACGGCCGCGAGCGGCTCCTTGTTGGCCGCGCTCTCGACCACCAGTACCTTGCTCACGCCGGCGATCGCGGCGGCTTCGGCCGCCACGGCGGACGCATCCGCTGCCAGTACGACGACGTCGATCGACGCGCCCGCAATCTTTGCAGCACAGGCCACGCTCTTCGCCGTGCTGGCATTCAGCTTCGCGCCGTCGTGTTCGGCGACGATCAGGATCTTGCTCATCAGACCAACCCCTTCTGCTTCAGCACGCCGACGAGTTCGGCGACGTCCTTGACCATGATGCCTTTCTGGCGGCTTGGCGGCGGATCGACCTTGACGGTCCTGAATGCAGGGCCTTCAGCCACGCCGAAGTCGGCGACGCTCTTGATGTCGAGCGGCTTCTTCTTCGCCTTCATGATGTCCGGCAGCTTGACGTAGCGCGGCTCGTTGAGGCGCAGGTCCACCGACAGCACCGCGGGGAGGTCGACCTCCAGCGTCTCGAGGCCCGAGTCCACTTCGCGAGTGACCGTGGCCTTGCCGTCGGCGATGTCGACCTTCGAGCAGGAGGTGGCCTGCGGGCGGTCAAGCAGGGCGGCGAGCATCTGCGCCGTCTGGCCGTTGTCCTCGTCGATGGCCTGCTTGCCCAGCAGCGTCACGAACGGCTGCTCGGCTTCGGCGATCTTGTGAAAGATCTTCGCGATCGAGAGCGGTGCCATGGCGGCGTCGGTCTGCACCAGGATCGCGCGGTCGGCGCCCATTGCGAGCGCCGTGCGCAGCTGCTGCTGCGTGTCCGCCGGGCCGATGCTGACGGCCAGCACCTCGTCGGCGAGGCCTTGTTCCTTGATTCGCAGCGCCTGTTCGAGCGCGATCTCATCGAAGGGATTGATGCTCATCTTGACGCCTTCGGTGATCACGCCCGTGTTGTCCGGCTTGACCCGGACCCGGACGTTGTAGTCCACCACGCGTTTCACACCGACCATGATTCTGCGCACGCGCTCACTCCTGTTCTGCTGGGTCTTGCAATGCAGCATCATACCAGTCCGGCCGGCGCCGGCGACCGGCTCGCCCGGTCGGAAAACCCGGAATTCAGGCGCGCCAGCCGCGCTTTTCGTCCAGCTGACGGGTCAGGTTGAGCAGGCGGCGATAGCTTTCGAGCCGCCGTGGATCGATGTGCCCGGCCTCGGCAGCCGCCTGGACCGCACACTGCGGTTCCCGCAGGTGCAGGCAGTTCTGGAAGCGACAGCCGGTCGCTCGTCCGATGATCTCGAGGAAGCCGCGCTGGACGTCCGGAAGCGGCACGACGGGCGGGGCGTAGTCCCGCACGCCCGGGGAGTCGGTCAGTTCGCCCCAGGGCAGCTGGACGATGGCCGAGGACACGGTCGTGTGCTTCCCCTGGCCCGAACCGACCGAGAGGTCCGACGTGGCCCGGTAGGACCCCTCGCAGAGCGCGTTGGTCAGGGAGGACTTGCCGACCCCCGACTGCCCCGCCAGCAGCGTGCGGCGGCCCTGCAGGCGTGTCTTGAGCTCATCGAGGCCGGTGCCTTGCTTGGCCGAGACCGTCACCACGGGAATCCCGATCTTGCGGTAGGTCTCGACGAACCCGAAATCGGCCGGGCTGTAGTCTCCTGCCCCGATCAGGTCCTGCTTGTTGAGGATCAGGAGCGGTTCGATGCCGGCGTAACCGGCCCCGGCCAGGTACCGGTCGATGATGAACGGGTCGCAGGTAGGGCGCGGGGCGACGACGATGCCGAGCTGGTCGAGATTGGCGGCGATGTCTTCGTCCACCCCACGGCTGTCGGTCCGCTGCAGTACGTTGCGGCGGGGCAGCCGCTCCGCAACGACCCAGTCGCCCACCGACGTCGCCGATTCAGGTTCGAGAAGGACAAGATCCCCGGCCACCACGGCGGTCCGGCGACCGCGGATCTTGCAGGGGAGCCGCTCGCCCGAGTCCGCCGTCAGGACGACTACCCGACGCCCGTAGGCTTCGACGACACAACCGGTTCTGCTGCTGGCGGTGGTCTCCGCCGTGCCGCCGCTGCGGGTGCGGCCCGGGCGCTGATCGCGGCGGCGCATGCTCACGTCGAGGACAAGGCCCGCTCGCCTGGCGCCGGCCCCTGGCTGGTGCCCAGCGGCGTGCCGAGGAGTCGACCGATGCGGATCACCGGCGGGGGATGGGAATCGTAAAACGCGGAGTGCAGAGGATCCGGAGTCAGCGTGCTCGCGTTCTCGCGGTACAGGCTGACCAGCGCCCGGGCCAGCTCGGGACCGTCGCTGTAGCGGGCTGCGAACGTGTCCGCCTCGAACTCGTGGCGGCGCGACCAGGCGGCGGCCAGGGGCGTCAGGACCCAGGTGAAGACCGGCAGGACCAGCAGGAACAGCAGCAGTGCCGCCGAATCGCCGGGCTGGTCCACGCCGAGCGCGCTGTAGAACCAGTCCTGGCGGGCGAGCCAGCCAAGCAGGGCGAACCCCGCGAATGTGGTCAAGCGCGCTTACGACCAGTCGCTGCGGGATGTGCTTCAGCTTGAAGTGGGCGAGTTCGTGCGCGAGCACGGACTCGACCTGCACCGGGGTCAACGACTGCAGCAGCGTGTCGAAGAACACGATGCGTTTCTCGCGGCCCAGGCCGGTGAAATAGGCATTGCCGTGCGCGGAGCGCTTCGAGCCGTCCATGACGTAAACGTCGCGGGCGTGGAAGTCGCAGCGGGCGAGCAGGGCGTCGATGCGTTGCCGCAGGGCGGCATCTTCGAGTTTCGTGAACTTGTTGAAGAGCCCGGCGATCCAGCGTGGCCAGGCCCACAGGAGCAGCAGTGAAAAAACAGTCCAGACGGCCCAGGCGACGAGCCACCAGCGTGTGCCGGTGGCCGACATGATCCAGAGCACGGCGGCCACGATCGCGCCGCCCAGCAGCCCGCCCAGGGCCAGCGCTTTGACGAGATCCACGACGAACAGGCGGGGGGTCGTGCGGTTGAAGCCGAAACGCTCCTCCAGCACGAACGTCCGCCAGACGGAAAACGGCAGCGACGCCAGGCTCATCGCGAGCAGGACCAGCAGCACGTGGGCCGTGCCGGTCCAGACCTGGGATCCACCCAGGCGTACCGCGAGGTCTCCAAGGGCAGAGATACCGCCCCCCAACGTAAGGAGCAGCAGGAGTACCGCATCGAAGGCCAGTTCGACGCGGCCAAAGCGCTGCCGCGCAACCGTATAGTCCGCAGCCTTCGCGTGCTCGGCGGGACTGACCGTCTCGGCGAAGGCGGGCGGCACCGCATCACGGTGCGACGACACGTGGCGCGTTTGCCGGTGGGACAGCCAGAACTGCACGAAAAGGTGCGCGACGGCGGCGGCCAGGAATGCGACGGTCAGCCAGTGAGGCATTGCGGGCAACAGGGACCTTGACCTTTGTTTGCGTGCGGCACGAGGGGATCGGAGCTTAGCCTTTGCTAGAATCGGCCACAATCGACGTCCCGCCGTGCCGGGGTTCGCGTGGGGCGGACCGGTTCGGCGATTTCTGGGTCACCAGCTGGCAAGACATTGAAAGCCGACAACCTCATCTGGATAGATCTCGAGATGACCGGCCTGGATACGCAGGCTGATCACATCATCGAGATCGCAACGATCGTGACGGATTCTGCCCTGAATGTGGTTGCCGAGGGTCCGGTGCTGGCGATTCACCATGGTGATGCGGTGCTCGGCGCCATGGACGAGTGGAATCGCACGACGCACGGCGGTACGGGACTGTTGCAGCGTGTTCGCGACAGCCGGCTGTCCGCGGCAGACGCCGAAGCACAGACGCTCGCGTTTCTTGCGACGCATGCAATCGCTGGTGCGTCACCGATGTGCGGCAACAGCATCTGCCAGGACCGCCGGTTCCTCGCGCGCGAGATGCCCGCGCTGGAGAGTTTCTTCCACTACCGGAACCTCGACGTGAGCACGGTAAAGGAACTCGCGCGCCGCTGGGCCCCGGAGGTTTTCGCGGGCGTGGAGAAGGCATCGACCCATCTCGCGCTCGACGACATCCGCGAGTCGATCAAGGAACTCGAGCATTATCGCCGTAACTTCCTGAGGGTGGCGTGAGTGACGGGAAGTCGACGACCTGGATTTCCAGCCTGCTGGCTGCGGGATGAGTAGCGATATTCAAGTTAGATTGATGGCTGCGGCGTATGCATGCATGCGTCCATTTGCGCGTCTGCTCCTGCGTTCGGGAGTCACATACAAGAGTTTCGCCGAAATGGCGAAGACCGCGTTTGTCCATGAGGCGATGCTCGAGCGTGACTCAAAAGGTCGAACAACGAACGCATCTAGGGTCGCCGTAAGAACAGGCCTATCGCGCAAAGAAGTGCGTCGAATTTCTGCAATGTTGGGTGGTCAGCAGGCCATTAGTGGCGCCAGGTTTGACCATGCTGGGCCTCCTGCCCGAGTCCTGCACGCATGGCATTTTGACTCGAGATTTGTGGATTCCGACGGGTCGCCATTGGACTTGGGTTTTGAAGGCAAGACCCCGAACTTCACTGAACTCGTAAAGGCGGTCGGTGGGGACGTGCCTCCAGGTGCAGTTAGGGCTGAATTGCAGCGAGCGTCGGCCATCCTGGAACTTGAGAACGGCATGTTCAGGCCGACCAAGAGGTATTTCGTACCAGGTGATTTTGACGAGAAGGCAATAACCACGTTGTCCGGAATGCTGTTTCCAATGCTATCCGGCTTGGACCACAACACTAATCCTTCGAGAACCGCTGGCGGGTTCATTCAGCGAATCGCATACGCGAGGCTAAGCGCCGAAGACCGAGAGAGCTTTCGCGTTTGGTCGCGCGCAGAAGCAATCCGGTTTATCGAGTCGATAGATGACTGGCTAACTTCGCGAGAATCAAATTCAGTGGAGATTGACAGTGAGGGCGGACCGATTAGTGGGGTAGGTGTGTTTTATTACGAAGGTCCGGAGGCTGATAAGTTGCCGAAACCTAGGCGGCAATCTTAAAAAAAGGCGCGCCATGGGGCGCGCCTTTTCGACTTTGGGAGCGACCGTCTACTTGACGTGCAACCTCTCGGCAATTACCAGGCCCTGACGTACAGGCTGAGTACCTACAACCTGAACCAAACTGCCCGAAACGGGAAGGTTCATGCCAGCGACAGACGAGACATCTATCGTCAGCTTTCCGATCTTCATTGTCCCAAGGCTCGCATCGATACTGTTGGCACGGCCGCTCACGATCACTTGTGTGGCGCCAGCGACATAATCTGTCGGCACAAACCGAAGCTTCATTTTCTCAAGCGTGCCTGAAGGCGACATCTGGCCGGAGACGGCAACCAACAATTGACGACCAGAGGCCATCAGCTCGGCGACCTTGTCGGCAGACGGCATTCTAAGAGTTCGGCCCAGAACGCTAATCGTTCCTGCGGAAGTATCGACGGCATCGACCGCTCCCATCAGGAGAACCGACGGCTTCCCTGTGCCAGAAAGTGCACTGTTGTGGGACGCGGAACTCGGTGCGGCGGTACCGATGGTGCTATTCGCAGAGGCTCGCTTCGCAACACCTGTACCGATGATTGCATCCGTTCCGGCTTCGACTGCAGCAGCGTTGTTGGTACGTTTGCCCTTCTTGCCGGTACCGATGATGGCGTCGGCTCCCGTGCCAATAATCGCGTCGGCGCCGGTACCGATGATGGCATCAGCCCCGGTGCCGATGATGGCGTCAGCGCCGGTACCGATGATGGCGTCGGCCCCCGTGCCGATGATGGCGTCGGCGCCGGTACCGATGATGGCGTCGGCTCCCGTGCCAATGATGGCGTCGGCGCCGGTACCGATGATGGCGTCAGCCCCGGTGCCGATGATGGCGTCAGCGCCGGTACCGATGATGGCGTCGGCTCCCGTGCCGATGATGGCGTCGGCGCCGGTACCGATGATGGCGTCGGCTCCCGTACCGATGATGGCGTCAGCGCCGGTACCGATGATGGCGTCGGCCCCCGTGCCGATGATGGCGTCAGCGCCGGTACCGATGATGGCGTCGGCGCCCGTGCCGATGATGGCGTCAGCGCCGGTACCGATGATGGCATCGGCCCCCGTGCCGATGATGGCGTCAGCGCCGGTACCGATGATGGCGTCAGCGCCGGTACCAATAATCGCGTCGGCCCCGTGCCGATGATGGCGTCGGCGCCGGTACCGATGATGGCGTCGGCTCCCGTGCCGATGATGGCGTCAGCGCCGGTACCGATGATGGCATCGGCTCCCGTGCCGATGATGGCGTCGGCGCCGGTGCCGATGATGGCGTCAGCTCCCGTACCGATGATGGCGTCAGCCCCGTACCGATGATGGCGTCAGCGCCGGTACCGATGATGGCGTCGGCGCCCGTGCCGATGATGGCGTCGGCGCCGGTACCGATGATGGCGTCAGCCCCCGTGCCGATGATGGCGTCAGCGCCGGTACCAATAATCGCGTCGGCCCCGTGCCGATGATGGCGTCGGCGCCGGTACCGATGATGGCGTCAGCGCCGGTACCGATGATGGCGTCGGCCCCCGTGCCGATGATGGCGTCGGCGCCGGTACCGATGATGGCATCAGCCCCCGTGCCGATGATGGCGTCAGCGCCGGTACCAATAATCGCGTCGGCACCCGTGCCGATGATGGCGTCGGCGCCGGTGCCGATGATGGCGTCGGCCCCCGTGCCGATAATCGCGTCGGCGCCGGTACCGATGATGGCGTCGGCTCCCGTGCCGATGATGGCGTCGGCGCCGGTACCGATGATGGCGTCGGCTCCCGTGCCGATGATGGCGTCGGCGCCGGTACCGATGATGGCGTCGGCTCCCGTGCCGATGATGGCGTCGGCGCCGGTACCGATGATGGCGTCGGCTCCCGTGCCGATGATGGCGTCAGCGCCGGTACCGATGATGGCGTCGGCTCCCGTGCCAATGATGGCGTCAGCGCCGGTGCCGATGATGGCGTCGGCTCCCGTGCCGATGATGGCGTCGGCGCCGGTGCCGATGATGGCGTCAGCCCCCGTGCCAATAATCGCGTCGGCGCCGGTACCGATGATGGCGTCAGCCCCCGTGCCGATGATGGCGTCAGCCCCCGTGCCGATGATGGCGTCAGCGCCGGTACCGATGATGGCATCAGCGCCGGTACCAATGATGGCGTCGGCGCCGGTGCCGATGATGGCGTCAGCCCCCGTGCCGATGATGGCGTCAGCGCCGGTACCGATGATGGCGTCAGCCCCCGTGCCGATGATGGCGTCGGCGCCGGTGCCGATGATGGCGTCAGCTCCCGTACCAATAATCGCGTCGACGCCGGTACCGATGATGGCGTCGGCTCCCGTGCCGATGATGGCGTCAGCCCCCGTGCCGATGATGGCGTCAGCCCCCGTGCCGATGATGGCGTCGGCGCCGGTGCCGATGATGGCATCAGCCCCAGTGCCGATGATGGCGTCGGCTCCCGTGCCAATAATCGCGTCGGCGCCGGTACCGATGATGGCGTCGGCTCCCGTGCCGATGATGGCGTCAGCCCCGGTGCCGATGATGGCGTCAGCGCCGGTACCAATAATCGCGTCGGCACCCGTGCCGATGATGGCATCAGCCCCAGTACTACTGATTGCCCCTTTCGGCGTACTTGCAGACGCCTGCATCGGCATCATTGCACCGCCAACAGCGAGTCCAGTCGCAATTGCGACCGTAAGCTTGGTTGAATTGAGGCGCTTCCCATTCATGTCGGTCATCCCCTTGGGTTCTCTGTAGCCGGTCCGTCGGCTCAAAAACAATTTCTGTCTTTCTTTCTACTGAATCGAGTCTTCAACTGATTGGTCGTCAATTGGTCGAACAAACATGTACATGGCTACACCAACTTTCACGCGCTGATCCGCCCCGTTCCTGGCTGCTGCGGTCTCGCGCGTTGAAAGCCAATCGTCCAGCGATTCAAGGAATTGCTGACCGCGGTCCTTGACGTAGATGTCAAAATCCAACGCATCGTTTGGGGTTATCCCGTTCGGGGCCCAAACGCGTCGTTCAAAAATTTTCTGGTCTTCGTCTGGGCGCAAGTTCTGATCTAGCGTCTTCGCCAAGTCGGTAAATGCGACTGACATTGCGTGAAACTTTGCTGGATCTGCCGCCGATGGGATGTAAGACCGGATAAGTACTCGGTAGTAGCCGTTTCCAAGGTCGAGCACGGCGCCGAGCCGCTTCAGTTCATCGAGCATCTCGTCGGCCGGCACGTCACTCGTGTATCGCCGAACCAACTCGGTAAAACTTCGACGTCCAGGAAGGCCTTCGAACTGAACCTCGTATGGAATTCCATAAGGTCCGGTGAAGTCTGAATCCTGGTGCCAGCCAGTAAGGAGGCGCCCAACACGACTCAATCGACCAATCAGGGCTTCGGCATCTTCGTCCGTCTGTGTAAGAAGACGGGAGACTTCAAGTCGTGTGAGCCCTGTCGTAATCGCTATTCTTGAGACCGATTGCCGAGAATCCGGCAGTTGAAGTACTTCCTGCGCCGAATCCACAAACACGATCTTGAGCAATTCCGAGAATTCGCCGAAAGAAACACCATTCCGCACAAGAATTCGCACGAGCGGGCGCATCAGCGGCCGAAACGCGGATAAGAGCGTCGCTTTGACGCTTTCGCTCATTCTCAGCCCGTGAAAGGGCGGCTCCGGACAGATTGCTAGTGCCGCTGACATGTGGGGTTATTGTTAAGTCTCCGAGTTAACTATATCCGGCGGGCCCTCACGGTCAAGACTTCAACATATTCGCGGAGTTGCGTACGTGTTTTCACGGGCGCTCTGGGACCCGGCCAGCGGTCGCGGCTGGTCAAAATTCAAGCAGATCATGGGGGTGGAGCGGAACCCTAGATTGGCGGGCAGGTGCGCGTCAGGCCGGTCGGATCGACCGTTCTGGCGGCACATTGTCAACTGCCGGGCGCTGGGGATTGGACGTAACCGGGGGATTCCCGGAATTATGTGACGCGCGTCACAAAAATAATAATATCATTTATAAACAGTAAGTTATAAGATATATCTAATGTGGATTGGTTGAATTGATTTTGGAGCCCTCGAGGCATGGTGGCCAGTCCGTAACGCGTCCGGTTAACTGATCACGCGGTACGCCAGACCGCCCTTGGTGGCGCGCGCGAGCGACGCTCAGGCCCCGCCAATGAAAACGGCCGGTTCCCCTCGCGGGCAACCGGCCGTGCCGAATAAAAAATCGGCTTGACGGTCAGCTTGTCTTCTGAATCGTCGCAGTCTTGCGAAGCTCGTCCAGGTACGCCTGCAGCTTCTTCCGCTGCGCGAACATCTTCACCTGTTCCTTCACGTCTTCGAACGCGGGCGCTGTCGGAGCGCGCACGTCTTCGAGCTGGATGATGTGAAAACCGTATTCGGTCTGGACGGGCGCAGTCGTCGTCTGGCCCTTTTCGAGCTTGGCGAGCGCTTCGGAAAACGGCTTCACCATGGCCTGCGCCGAGAACCAGCCGAGGTCGCCGCCCTTGGCTGCGCTGCCCGGATCCTTCGACTGCGCCTTCGCGATCTTCGCGAAGTCGCCGCCCGCAGCCAGCTCCTTCAGGATCGCATCCGCGGTTTCCTTCTTCTCGACGAGGATGTGCCGCGCTTTGTATTCCTTGGGCATGTTGGCCACTTCGGAATCGTAGGCTGCCTTCACTTCGTCGTCCGAGACGGGGTGCGACTTCACGTACTTCTCGCTCGCCGCTTCGGCAAGGATCTGCGTGCGCAGCAGGTCGAGACGCGCCTTGACCTCCGGTTCGTTGGCGAGCCCGTCCTTCTCGGCCGCCTGGGCCGCGAGGTTCATGTTGATGAGCTGCTCGAGCATCGCGTCGCGCTGTTCCTTGGTCGCCTCGGCCGCCGGCTTACCGGTGACGGCCTGCAGGAACGTGTCGAACAGCTGCGAGTTGATCGCCGTGCCGTTGATGGTGACGAGCGTCGGCGAAGCCTTGGCCGCGGCCGCGGGGGCTGACGTCGGGCTTGCAGGCTTGGCTGCATCTTCGGCGGGCTTCGTGCACGCGGTGGTGCCGAGCGCGACGGCGGCGCCAAGCAGGAGAGCGGTCTTCAGGTTTCGCATCTATGGGCCTCTGTGGGTGGATCGTCAGTGCGTCCGTCGCGGACGCGTTAAGGTGAAAAGTCGTCGCGTGTCAGGCCAGCGAGCCTTCGCCGGGCGCCAGCGCCTGGATCGACAACGCGTGAATGTCCGTGGTCATCATGTCGCCAACCGCCTCGTACACGAGCCGGTGCCGCCGTACGACAGGCAAGCCCGAGAATCGTTCCGCAACGACGTGCACGGTGAAATGGCCGCGGCCATCGGCGGCGCCGGCGTGCCCCGCATGCAGGTGACTGTCGTCGATGACGTCGAGTTCCAGCGGTTGCAGCGCGTCGCGCAAGCGGGCTTCGAGCCTTGCGCTGCGGCTCGGAGTGGTCGCGGACGTCATGGCAGCACCTTCAGGAATGGGCGTACCTCGACCGCTTCGAAGACACCTTCGGTCACGTAGGGGTCAGCGTCTATCCAGGTTTGCGCATCGGCCAGCGACGCGAACTCCGCGATGATCACGCTGCCCGTGAAGCCGGCCGGCCCGGGATCGGGCGAGTCGATTGCGGGGCAGGGGCCCGCAACCAGCAGGCGACCTTCATCGACCAGTTGCCGTGCGCGCGCAAGGTGCCCGGGCCGCACGCGCTTGCGGATCTCGAGCGCGTTGGGCGCGTCCTTGCCGGTGATGACGTACCACATCGTCGTGATTCAGCCCGCTCCGCCCGCATCGGCTTCCGCCTTGTCGAGCTTGAGCGAAAGCCAGTAGCCCTGCGCCAGCCCGAACACGATGGTCAGGCCCATCAATCCGAACAGCTTGAAGTTGACCCAGGTGTCTTCGCTGAAGTTGTAGGCGACGTACAGGTTCAGCACGGCGCAGACGAGGAAGTACCCGACCCACATCAGGTTGAGGCGGGTCCAGAGTGATTCGGGCTTGAGCTTCATCTGCTCGCCCATCAAGCGCTGCACGATCGTCGGTCCCTTCATGAACTGGCTGGCCAGGAACGCGCCGGCGAACAGCAGGTTGACGATCGTCGGCTTCCACTTGATGAAGGTCGCGTCGTGGATCAGCAGCGTGAGCCCGCCGAAGACCAGGACGAGCACCGCCGAGGTGAGCAGCATGGGGCTCACTTTCTTGTGCCGGAACCAGCTGATGGCCGTCTGCAGCAGCACGCCCACGATCAGCACGCCGGTGGCCACGTAGATGCCCGCCATCTTGTACGCGATGAAGAAGAACACGACGGGCAGCAGGTCGAACAGCATTTGCATGAGGCTGGGGCGCGCTCGGGGCGGGTTTTCGAAGGGGCGCGTATCATACCAAGTTGGCCGCAGCGCCCGAGTGCGAGCGAGTTTCATGGCGTTCCTGATTGCAATTCACCCGCAGAATCCGCAGCCGCGCCTGGTGCGGCAGGCCATCGCGGCGATCCGCGACGGCAGCGTCGTGGTCTACCCGACGGATTCCTGCTACGCGCTCGGCTGCCTGATCGGCGACAAGGAGGCCATGGAGCGGATCCGGCGCATCCGCAACGTGGACGTCAAGCAGCACAACTTCACGCTCGTCTGCCGGGACCTGTCCGAGATCGCCAAGTACGCCCGGGTCGACAACAGCCAGTACCGGACGCTCAAGGCTTTCACCCCCGGCCCGTACACTTTCCTGCTGGAGGCCACCCGCGAGGTGCCGAAACGGCTGCAGAATCCGAAGCGCCGCACGATCGGCCTGCGCGTGCCGGACAACGCCATCGTGCAGATGCTGCTGGCCGAACTGGGCGAGCCGATCATGAGTTCGACCCTGCTGCTGCCGGGCGAGACCGAGACGCCGACGGAGCCGCAGGAGATC
Source organism: uncultured Gammaproteobacteria bacterium (assembly GCA_963698735.1). GTDB lineage: Bacteria > Pseudomonadota > Gammaproteobacteria > Steroidobacterales > Steroidobacteraceae > RPQJ01. The sequence continues at coordinate 64,967 of CAVOSA010000007.1, forward strand.
AAGGAGAAGCTCGATCACCAGGTGGACCTGGTGATCGACGGCGGTACGGGCGGCATCGAGCCGAGCAGCGTCATCGACCTGACGAGCGGCGTGCCGGTCATCGTCCGGCGCGGCAAGGGCGACGTTTCCGCGTTCGAGTGAACGGCGTCGGGGCGGCTGCGTATAATCGCGCCTTGCCGCCGGCTTGGCGGGGCAGCCTCGGCTGATTCTCAGCCTTATGTTTCCGCTTCAAGCCGATGATATTCAAAAGATTACAGGGCGACACAGTCGCAGGGAACCGGATTGAGTTCTACCGTCACGATGCCGCGTCGAGTGCTCTCCGGAATGCGCCCGACTGGCAGCCTGCACCTCGGCAACTACCACGGCGCACTGAAGAACTGGACCGAACTCCAGTACCAGTACGACTGCTATTTCTTCATTGCCGACTACCATGCGCTCACCACGGGCTACGAGGACGTCCGGCACCTCGAGGACTACACGTGGCAGATGGTCGTCGACTGGCTGGCGGCCGGGCTCAATCCGGCGGTCTGCACCATGTTCATCCAGTCCCGCGTGCCGGAGCATGCGGAACTGCACCTGATGCTCTCGATGATCACGCCGCTCGGCTGGCTCGAGCGCGTGCCGACGTACAAGGACCAGCAGGAGCAGCTCAAGGAGAAGGACCTCGCGACCTACGGGTTCCTGGGCTACCCGTTGCTGCAGAGCGCGGACATCCTGCTGTACCGTCCGCTCGGCGTGCCGGTGGGTGAGGACCAGGTGGCCCACGTCGAGATCACCCGCGAGATCGCCCGCCGCTTCAACTTCATCTTCGGCCGCGAAGTCGATTTCGAAGCCAAGGCCGAGCGCGCGATCAAGAACCTCGGCAGCAAGAACGCGGCGCTTTATCGCGACCTGCGCAAGGGCTACCAGGAGCAGGGCCAGGAAGACGCGCTGGTGAAAGCCCACGCGCTGCTCGACGGCAATTCGCGCCTGACGCTGGCCGACCGCGAGCGTCTGCTCGGCTACCTCGAGGGCACGGGCCGCACGATCCTGACGGAGCCGGAAGCGCTGCTGACCTCGACGCCCAAGGTCACCGGTCTCGATGGCCGCAAGATGTCCAAGTCCTACGGCAACACGATCGGCTTGCGCGAAGACCCCGACGAGGTCGCGAAGAAGCTCAAGACCATGCAGACGGACCCGGCGCGCGTGCGACGCACGGATCCGGGCAATCCGGAGAAATGCCCGGTGTGGGACCTGCACAAGCTCTATTCGGATGCAGACACACAGCGCTGGGCCGACCAGGGCTGCCGCTCGGCGGGCATCGGTTGCCTCGAGTGCAAGAAGCCCGTGATCGACAAGATCGTCGAAGAGGTCACGGGCATGCGCCAGCGTGCGCAGGAGTACGAGGACAACCCGGACCTGGTGCGCGGCATCATCGCCGAAGGCTGCGAGAAAGCGCGCGAAGTGGCGGGGCAGACGATCGACGACGTCAAGCAGGCCATGGGCCTCTCGTATCGCTGAGGCGAGGACACCGGCATGACGAAACCCGAACTCACGTTGATCGAAGGCGGACTGGGGCAACGGCCGCCGGCCGAACACCACGTGGCGGAAGCCTTGCACGAGCAGGGCGAAATGCCGTTCGCCGTGGTCGATGGCGAGCCGGTCACGCAGATGCCGAAGGACCTCTACATCCCGCCGGATGCGCTGCAGGTCTTCCTCGAGGCGTTCGAAGGGCCGCTCGACCTGCTGCTCTATCTCATCCGTCGGCAGAACCTCGACATCCTCGACATCCCGATCGCCGAGATCACGCGCCAGTACATGTCGTACATCGACCTGATGCACGGCATGCAGCTGGAGCTCGCAGGCGAGTACCTGGTGATGGCTGCGACGCTGGCCGAGATCAAGTCGCGCATGCTGCTGCCGCGTCCCGCCGCTGCAGGCGAGGAAGAAGCCGATCCGCGCGCGGAACTCGTGCGCCGGTTGCAGGAATACGAGCGCTTCAAGCGCGCAGCCCTCGACATCGAGGAACTGCACCGCGTCGACCGCGATACGTTCCCGGCCTCGGCCGAGCTCGTCGATCGCCGCGTCGTGAAGCTGCAGCCGAACGTCTCGCTGCAGGAAATGCTGGTCGCGCTCAAGGACGTGATGTCGCGGGCCGAGATGTTCGCGCACCACCACATCAGCCGTGAACGGCTCTCGGTGCGCCAGCGCATGTCGGACGTGCTCGGCGCAATGCGTGCGCAGTCGTTCGTCGAGTTCGTGACCCTGTTCCGCGCCGAGGAAGGCCGCATGGGGGTCACCGTCACCTTCGTCGCGATCCTCGAGCTGCTGCGCGAGGGGCTGATCGAGATCGTTCAATCCGAACCGTATGCGCCGATCCACGTGCGCGCGGGCGCGCCGCGCCACGCGCTGCTGGACGAAGGCGCGGATGACCGGGCCGGCGAGGCCCCGCAAGGCACCGAATCATGACCCAACATCCCCTGAGCGGCGTCGTCGAAGCCGTGCTGCTGGCGGCGGGGCGTCCCGTCACGGTCGAGCAGTTGCTCGAACTGTTCGAGGAAGCGCAGCGTCCGCCGGCCGAGGACGTCACGGCTGCGCTCGCGGACCTGCAGCAGAGTTACGCCGAGCGCGGCGTCGAGTTGCGCGAGGTCGCGAGCGGCTGGCGCGTGCAGATCCGCCCGCAGTACGCCGACGTCGTTTCGCGCCTGTGGCAGGAAAGGCCGAGCCGCTATTCGCGCGCGCTGCTCGAGACGCTCGCGCTGATCGCCTACCGGCAGCCGATCACCCGTGGCGAGATCGAGGACATCCGCGGCGTCACGGTCGCCACGACGATCATGCGCACGCTGCACGAGCGCAACTGGATCCGCGTCGTCGGCCATCGCGAAGTGCCGGGACACCCCGAACTGCTCGGCACCACGCGGGAGTTCCTCGACTACTTCGGCCTGAAGAGCCTCGACGACCTGCCGACGCTCGCGGAATTGCGCGATCTCGAGGACATCAAGGAACAGCTCGACCTGCCCGAAGCCATCGCTGCAGCCGCGGCGGCATTCCAGGAGGCGGCGGGCGAGGACGAGAGCCCGGCAGTGCAAGGCGACGAAGGCATTGAGCGAACGCCTGCATAAGCTGCTCGCGCAGCACGGTCTCGGCTCGCGACGGCAGGTCGAAGCCTGGATCCGTGAAGGACGCGTGCTCGTGAACGGCCGGCCCGCGGAGATCGGGCACGCGCTGCAGCCTGGCGAACGCGTCGTCGTCGACGGCAAGGACGTGACACGCCTGCTGGCTGTCGAGCGCAAGCTCCAGGTCATCCTCTATCACAAGCCCACGGGCGAGATGCTGCGCAGCCGCGCGGGCGACGACCGCGAAAGCGTCGAGATGAAACTGCCGGCGCTGCACGCGGGCCGGTGGGTTGCCGTCAACGCGCTCGGGTTCGGCGAGGACGGGCTGCTGATCCTGTCCAGCGAAGGGAAGTTCGCACTGGCGGTCGCGCGCAAGAATCACGAGATTCCGGTCGAGTACCGCGTGCGCGCGTTGCGTCCGAGCCAGGAGGAAGACTGGCCCGACATGCCGACCGAAGTCGACGTGGAAGGCCAGGCCGTGACCTTCAGCGCCGTCGAGCGCGCCGGCGCCAGCGGCACCAACATGTGGTTCAAGGTCACCAGCGAGCGCACGCTGCCGCGCGGCGCGATCCGCGCCTTGTTCGATTCGGCAGGGCTGAAGATCAGCCGCGCGATGCTGGTGAAATGGGGTCCGATCGCGCTGCCCCGGGACTTGCCCCGCGGCCGGTCACGCCCGCTGGAGGGCGCGGACCTCGATGCGCTCTACGATCTTGCCGGGCGCGACCGCAACGATACCGGGCTGAAGAAGCGGCACGCGCCGCGACCGGCTCCCGACCGCCGCCGCAAGAAGACTACTGCGCGTCGAAGCGGCAACCGGTAACGCCCCGGCTGTCCGGGCCCAGCAGGTAAATGAACGGCGCCAGCACGGCCTCGGGCGGTGTGAGCGTCGCGGCGTCCTCGCCGGGGTATGCCTTGGCGCGCATCGGCGACCGCACGGCGCCGGGGTTCACGCTGTTGGAACGGATGGGCTTGTCGGTCGCGAGTTCATCGGCCAGCACCTGCATCAGCCCCTCGTTCGCGAACTTCGAGACCGCGTACGCGCCCCAGTAGGCGCGGCCCTTGATCGACACGCCGCTGGTGGTGAAGACGATCGAGGCATCCGTCGACCGGCCGAGCAGCGGCAGCAGGATCTTGGTCAGGATGAACGGCGCATTGACGTTCACGTGCATCACCTTGAGCCAGGTGGGCACGTCGTAGTGCGCGACCGGCGAGCGGTCACCGAGCACTGCGCCGACGTGCGCGAGTCCGTCGAGCCTGCCGAACTCGGCGCCGATGGCCTCGGCCAGCGTGTCGTAGGCCGCCGCATCCGCCTTCTCGAAATCGATCGGCGCGATCGAAGGGCGCGGTCCGCCCTGCGCGACGATCGCGTCGTACACCTTTTCCAGCTTCTTCACGGACCGGCCGCTCAGGATCACGCGGGCGCCAAGGCGCGCGCAGGCCTGCGCCAGTGCGCTGCCGATGCTGCCGCTGGCACCCGTCACCAGGATGACGCGGTCGGCGAGCAGGTTGTCGGCGGGAACGTAGCGGCGCAGGTCGGCGGAGGTGGGGGCGGGCATCGAAGCTCCGGGAGGGTAATGGCTGGCGACGGGGGCAAGCTCTGGCGACGAATGATCCGTGATCGGTGACTGCGTGCGCGGCATTCAGTTGTAACGAACGGCCGTGCGCCAGGCGGTCCAGAGTTTCGTCCACGGTGGCACCTCGGCCCGGACGCGCGCGAGGCCCCGGCCATGATCGATCCGGTCGAGCAGGCGCGCATGCAGTGCGGCCAGCACCAGGCCCTGGCGCTGTGCGGCGCGTTCCTCGCGGTTCAGCAGGCCGGGCAACGCCCGCAACTCATTCCGCAGGCGCTGCTTGTTCTGTTCGAGCACGCGGGAGAGTCCCGCCGGCATCGGTTCGTCGAGCAGTCGAGCCGGATCCAGGTCGTGCTGCTCGAGTTCGTCCAGCGGCAGTCGCAACCGTGCGGCGGCAGCCTCCGCCCGCAGGTCGCGCAGCGACTCCGTGCCGGCGATCGCCGCGCCGAGCCGGCGTGCGAACTCGCGTTCGGCGGTCGACAGCGGCTGCGGCACGCGTGACGCGGCGGCCGCAAGCGTCTGCAGCGAGCCAGTCGACCGGAAGGCGAGGGCGGCCACTTCGTCCGCGTTGTTCAAGGCGATGCGGGCCATGTCCACGTCGGCGGCGACGAGAGCTTCGTGCAACAGCGCGACTTCGGCTCCGCCGTCCCGCAAGGGCAACAACGCGCGCGTCACCGGATGCTCGGGCCGTCCGCCGAGCAGGCGGTCCACTTCGCCGCGCCAGTACTGCAGCCGGGTGTGCGCGACGTCATGGTTCGACGCGCGCACCGTGTCGTGGATCTCGGCCTCGAACGCATACAAGGCAGCGAGCAGCGGGCGGGCAGGTTCGGGCGCGTAGAGAACGGCGAAGTAGCGCAGCGACCCCGCCGGCGTCCCGCGCTGCAGCGGGTCATCCACCGTCTTCGGCTCGCTCGCCCGCGTCGGCGGGAGAGGGCTGGGGCGAGGGCTCGCCCAACAACGACTGTTCGGGTTCGGCCGTGGCCTCTGCCGTCACGGTCCGCGCGAGCTTGTCGATCGGCGCGAGGTCCTCGATTTCCTTCGCCGGCCGCAGGCCCAGCTCGGTGAACTTGCGCGCTCCCGGCAGCACCTGCCGCTCCAGCGAGCCCACGGCGGCGTTGTACGCCTCGACGCTCTGTCCCAGCGTTCGCCCCACCTTCGAGATGTGCGTGGTGAACGTCGCGAGCCGCTTGTACATGTCCTCGCCGAGTTCCTGGATGCGCAGCGCGTTTTCGGCGAGGGCGTTCTGCCGCCAGCCGTAGGCCACGGCCTTCAGCAGCGCGACGAAGCTGGTCGGTGTCGCGATGATCACGTGCTGGCGGATCGCGTCCTCGAGCAGCGATGGAATCTCCGCCACTGCGGCGCTCAGGAACTGGTCGCCCGGGATGAACAGCACCACAAAGTCGGGGCTCTGCTCGAACTGCGACCAGTACGCTTTCTGCGACAGTTGCCGCACGCGCTCCTGCACCGCGAACGCGTGACGCTTCAGCGCCACGTCGCGGTCCTCGTCGTTGGCCGCCTCGGCTGCCGTGAGGTACGCATCGAGCGGCGTCTTGACGTCGACCACGATCTGCCGCCCGTCCGGCATGTTCACGATCATGTCCGGGCGCAGCGCGCCTTCTTCGCCCTGCACGTGAACCTGCTCGAAGAAGTCGCAGCGGTCGACCATGCCGGCCAGTTCGGCGAGGCGCCGCAGGGTCATTTCGCCCCACTGGCCGCGGACCTCCGGTCGGCGCAGTGCCGTCACCAGGTTGCGCGTTTCACGTTGCAGCGACACCTGGCCCAGCGCGACGTTCTCGATCGAACTGCGCAGCGAGCCAAAGCTCTCCGCGCGTTCCTTTTCGATCCGCGCGATCTGCTCGTGCGTCTTCTGCAGCGCGTCGCGCACGGGCGCGAGCAGCGACTCGACCGCCTTTTCGCGCTCGGTCAGGTTGCGCAGCGCCGTTTCCTGCTGCTGGCCCAGTGTCTGGCGCGCAAGCTGCAGGAAGACTTCGTTGTTGCCGCGCAGCGCCTGGCCGGCCACGGCGTCGAAGCCGCTGCGCAGTCGCTGCAGGGCGAGATCGAGCGCCTGCTCGCGCTCTGCCGACACGTCCGCGGCCGACTTGAGCGATGCCTCGGCGGCGGCGAGGCGGACCTCGGCCTCGTGCGTGCGGCGGCGCGCAATGAACCAGCCGAGCACCATCCCCAGCACCAGGCCAAACCGGCCAGCGTCAGCGCCTGAGGGGTGAGTTCGATCATGCGTTCACCGTCGCACCGGCGTGACGCAGGGTCAACCAGTCCAGGACCTGTTCCGGCCGCGTGATGATGCCGTCTGCCTGCCAGGATTCGGGCCGGTCTTCGTCGCCGAGATAGCCATACGCCGCCACCACGGTTTGCATGCCCGCGGCGCGTCCGGCCGCGATGTCGCGCTCGGCGTCGCCGACGTAGACGCAGCGGTTCGCAGCCACGCCCGCGACCCGGGCTGCATGCAGCAACGGCAGAGGGTGTGGTTTGCGCTCGGCCACCGTGTCGCCGCTCACGATGCAGCACGCGCGTTGCGCGAGGCCCACTTGCTGCATCAGCGGATCGGTGAGCCAGCCGGGCTTGTTGGTGACGACGCCCCACGGCAGGCCGCCCGCTTCGAATGCGGCCAGCACGTCCTCGAGTCCGGCGAAAAGCCGGGTGGCGCTGGCGAGATTGCCGGCGTACACGTCGAGGAATCGCAGCCGCAGGCGCTCGAACTCAGCGCCTTGCGCGTCCGGGAAGCCCACCTTGATCAGCCGCACTGCGCCGTGCGAGACGGACGAACGCACAGCCGCAAATGGCAGCGGCGCGAGGGATTCTTCCTGCCGCAGCAGATTCAGCGCGCCGATCATGTCCGGCGCAGTGTCGAGCAGCGTGCCGTCGAGGTCGAAGAGGACAGCCTGCGCGCGAGTCATGCCGTTGGCTCCGCTGCGTCCCGTCGCAGGTGCACCAGGTAGTTCACGCTGGCATCCATGCTCAGGCTGGCCTTGCGCGTGAACGGGTCGTACTCGAGCCCGGCGATGTCGGCGAGCGTGAGTCCCGCGTCGCGCGCCCACTGCTTCAGTTCCGACGGCCGGATGAACTTCTCGTAGGTGTGCGTGCCGGTGGGCAGGAGTCGCAGCACGTATTCCGCGCCGAGGACCGCCAGGGCGTACGCCTTCAGCGTGCGGTTGAGCGTCGACACGAACACGTGGCCGCCGGGCTTGACCAGTTGGCCGAGCGCTGCAACGACCGCGGTAGGGTCCGGCACGTGCTCGAGCATTTCCATGCAGGTCACCACGTCGTACTCGCCGGCGTGCACCGCCGCGTGCGACTCGGCGGACTCCAGCACGTAGTTTACTTCGATGCCTGCTTCGAGCGCGTGCAAACGGGCCACCTGCAACAGGTCTTCGGCGAGGTCGAGTGCCGTCACCGTCGCGCCCTTGCGGGCCATCGCTTCGGACAGCAGTCCGCCGCCGCAGCCGACATCGAGCACCTTGCGGCCGCGCAGGTCACCAGCGCGTTCGACGTAGGCGAGCCGCACCGGATTCAAGTCGTGCAGGGGGCGCATCTCGCCCTGCGGATCCCACCAGCGGCTGGCCGCCGCTTCGAAGCGCGCAATTTCCGCGGGATCGACGTTGCTGCCTGGAGTGGTTGCCGGCATCAGTCAGTGCTCCCGTCGTGGCCGGCATCGATGCGGATCCGCCAGGCATCGGCCTGCTCGAGCACGGCGTTCTCGTCGAGGTAAGGCAGCGTGCCGTCGGCGTAGACGCGGCGGCCCGCAACCCAGGTGTCCGTGACCTGGCTCGAGCTGCACGAATACACCAGCGCCGCTTCGACGTCGTGCACGGGCCAGCTCCTGGCGGCACGCAGGTCGACGCAGCACAGGTCCGCCCATTTGCCGGGCAGGAGGCTGCCGGTGCTCTCGCCGAGCCCGAGGGCGCGCGCCCCTTCCAGCGTTGCCATCCGCAGCAGGTCGCCGGCCACCAGCACGCCAGGGCGCGCGCTCACGCCGGCGGCCAGCAACCCCGCGGTCCGCATCTCGGACAGCACGTCCAGGTCGTTGTTCGACGCGGCGCCGTCGGTGCCGAGTGCAACGCGCACCCCGCGACCGAGCAACTCGGCGACCGGGCAGACGCCGCTGCCCAGCTTCAGGTTCGATTCCGGGCAGTGCACGATGGCCGCGCCCGAACCGGTGAGCAGGTCGAGGTCGGATGCGACCAGTTGCGTGGCGTGCACTGCGACGAGGATGGGGCTCACCAGGCCGAGCCGGGCCAGCCGCTCGATCGGGCGCGCACCGTGCCGGGCCAGGCTCTCGGACACCTCCCAGTCGGATTCGTGCACGGGCAGGGCGACCGGGATCTCGAGTTCATCGGCCAGCCGGCGCACGCGCACCAGCGTCTCGTCGTCGAGCACGGGCGTGGGCTCGAGTGCGAAATGCGTGGCGACCAGCGGATCGCCGCGGTACTGGTCGCGCAGGGCCATGCCTTTTTCGATGTATTCGTTCGGGTCGGACGCCCAGCGCGAGGCCGCCTGTTCCACGACCAGCCCGACGCTCACCCGCATGTGTGAGTCGACCGCGGTACGCGCCACGACCTCCGGCCACAGCTGCATGTCGGCGAAGCAGGTGATACCGGCGCGCAGCATCTCTGCGATCGCCAGCGCCGTGCCGTCACGCACGTACTCCGGGTCGACCCAGCGTCGCTCGATCGGCGCAATCGCGTCCTGCAGCCACGGCACCAGCGGCCGGTTCTCGGCCCGGCCACGCAGCAGTGTCATGGCGGCGTGCGTGTGTGCGTTCACGAGTCCGGGCAGCAGCGCGTGGTGCGGACGCTTGATCAGTTCCACGGGCGCATACGTTGCGCGTGCTTCCGGCGTCGGCATGACGCCGACGATGCGCCCCGCACGGAGGGCCACGGCATGGTCGGCAAGCACGGACCCGTCGGGCTCGACCGGCAGCACCCAGCGGGCGCAAATCAGCGTGTCTACCGGCTCCATTCGAGGTCTCGCAGATCGGGGCCCGCAGTATACCGGGCGAGGCCGCTCCATACCGGTCTCGAGCACGCGTTGGAAGCCGTTTGACGGCCGTCTCGTGGTATCATTTTCGGATAATTTTCGGACCAGGCAGCGACCGGTCCGGGCATCACGCAAGCTGGGCCTGCAAAGGCGACGGGACACAACGGATTCCATGGCAGAAATCGCGCGCGAACTCCTGCACGTCAACCTCGAAGACGAGATGAAGCAGTCGTACCTCGATTACGCGATGAGCGTGATCGTGGGCCGGGCCTTGCCCGACGTGCGCGACGGCCTCAAGCCCGTCCACCGCCGCGTGCTCTATGCCATGCGCGAGCTCGGCAACGAGTGGAACAAGTCGTACAAGAAGTCCGCCCGCGTCGTCGGCGACGTCATCGGCAAGTACCACCCGCACGGCGACACCGCCGTGTACGACACGATCGTGCGCATGGCGCAGCCGTTCTCGATGCGCTACCTGCTGGTGGACGGCCAGGGCAACTTCGGCTCCGTGGACGGCGACGCGCCGGCGGCGATGCGCTACACGGAAGTCCGCATGTCGCGCCTCGCGGGCGAGCTGCTGGCCGACATCGACAAGGAAACGGTCGAGTTCGTCCCGAACTACGACGAGTCCGAGACCGAACCCTCGGTGCTGCCGACGCGCGTCCCGAACCTGCTGGTCAACGGCTCCTCGGGCATCGCGGTCGGCATGGCCACCAACATCCCGCCGCACAACCTGGTCGAAATCGTCAACGCCTGCGTCGCCTACATCGACAACCCGGCGATCACGATCCCGGAACTCATGGAGCACGTGCCCGGCCCGGATTTCCCGACGGCCGGCATCATCAACGGCGCGCGCGAGATCTACAACGCGTACACGACCGGCCGCGGCCGCATCGTGGTCCGCGCCAAGGCCGAGATCGAGGAATACGACGACAACGGCCGCGAGGCCATCATCGTCACCGAGCTGCCGTACCAGGTGAACAAGGCGCGGCTGCTCGAGCGCATCGCCGACCTCGTGCGCGGCAAGCTGCTCGAAGGCATCTCCGAGCTGCGTGACGAGTCCGACAAGGACGGCATGCGCGTCGTCATCGAGCTCAAGCGCAACGAAAACGCCGAGATCGTCCTCAACAACCTGTACAAGCAGACGCCGATGGAGTCGGTGTTCGGCGTCAACATGGTGGCGCTGCTCGACGGCCAGCCGCGGCTGCTCAACCTCAAGGACATGATCGAGGCGTTCGTGCGCCACCGCCGCGAGGTGGTGACGCGGCGCACCGTGTACGACCTGCGCAAGGCCCGCGACCGTGGCCACATCCTCGAAGGCCTGGCCGTGGCGCTGGCCAACATCGACGAAGTCATCGCGCTGATCAAGGCGTCGCCAACGCCGGCGGAAGCCAAGGCTGGCCTCGTGGCGCGCGAGTGGCGCGGCGGTGCCGTGCCCGAGATGCTCGCCCGCGCCGGTGACGTGAGTGCGCGCCCGGAAGGGCTCGACGAGGTGCTCGGCCTGCACGGCGCGATCTACCGGTTGTCGGAGATCCAGGCCCAGGCCATCCTCGACCTGCGCCTGCACCGGCTGACCGGTCTCGAGCAGGACAAGATCCTCGCCGAATACGCCGAGCTGCTTGACGTGATCCGCGACCTGACCGACATCCTCGCGCGTCCCGAGCGCCTGCTGCTGGTCATCCGCGACGAGCTCATCGCCATCCGCGAACAGTACGGCGACGAACGCCGCACGCGCATCGAGCGTGACGAGTCCGACCTCACGATCGAAGACCTCATCACGCCGCAGGACGTCGTCGTGACGCTGTCGCACAGCGGTTATGCCAAGTCGCAGCCGGTGAGCGAATACCGCGCGCAGGGCCGCGGCGGGCGCGGCCGCTCGGCCACGGCCGTGAAGGACGAAGACTTCGTCGAGAAGCTGTTCGTCGCCAACACGCACGACACGCTGCTGTGTTTTTCCAGCCGCGGCCAGCTGTACTGGCTCAAGGTGTACCAGCTGCCGCTCGCGGCCCGCGGTGCGCGCGGCAAGCCCATCGTCAACCTGCTGCCGTTGCAGGAAGGCGAGCGCATCACGGCCGTGCTGCCGATCCGCGAGTACGAGGAAGACCGTTACATCTTCATGGCCACGGCCATGGGCACGGTCAAGAAGACGTCGCTGGTCGCGTTCTCGCGGCCGCGCACGGCGGGCATCATCGCGGTCGGCCTCGAAGAAGGCGACCAGCTGGTGGGCGTCGACATCACCGACGGCACGCGCGACGTCATGATGTTCACGACCGAGGGCAAGGCCATCCGTTTCGCCGAAGACGACGTGCGCCCGATGGGCCGCAATGCCGCGGGCGTGCGCGGTATCCGCCTGCCGGACGGCGAGCGCGTCATCTCGCTGATCATCCCCGACCCGCAGGGCTTGATCCTGATCGCGTCCGAGAATGGTTACGGCAAGCTCACCTCGGTCGACGAGTTCCCGGTGCACGGACGCGGCGGCCAGGGCGTCATCGCCATGCAGACCACCGAACGCAACGGCCAGCTGGTGGCGGCGATCCAGGTGGCAACCGAGAACGAGCTCATGCTCATGAGTTCAAACGGCACGCTGGTGCGCACGCGCGCATCCGAGGTCTCGGTGCTGGGCCGCAACACGCAGGGCGTGCGCCTGATCCGTCTCGACGAGGGCGAGCGGCTGATCGGCGTCGAATCGGTCGAGCCCGAGCCGGAATCCGATGCGGAAGTCATCGAAGGCGAGCCTGCGCCGGATGCCGCTGCCGAGGGCGACGGCGCTGGAGCCACTCCCTGATTCACCGTCACGCGGCAGCATAAGCAGATGCCGCGTTGACGGCTTCCGCGCGGGTCGCGCCTGCTAAACTGCGGTGCGAAAAAGGCCCTCCGGAGCGTCCCGTCATGACCCGCGTCTTCAATTTCAGCGCCGGCCCCGCCGCGCTGCCCGCGAAGTGCTCGAACAACTCCGCGACGAGATGCTCGACTGGCACGGGCAGGGCATGTCGGTCATGGAGATGAGCCACCGCGGCAAGGCGTACGTCGGCATCGCCCAGCAGGCAGAGGCCGACCTGCGCGAACTCATGGCGATTCCCGCTCACTACAAGGTGCTCTTCCTGCAGGGCGGGGCCACGGCGCAGTTCGCGGCGATCCCGTTCAACCTCACCGCTCCCGGTGCGACGGTCGATTACGTCAACACCGGCGCGTGGTCGACCAAGGCGATTGCCGAGGCCCGGCGCTACTGCACGGTCAACGTCGTTGCGGACGCGGCGGCGTCGAAGTACACCACCGTGCCCGCGCAGTCGGAGTGGAAGCGGTCAACCGGCGCGGCGTACCTGCACTACACGCCCAATGAAACCATCGGTGGCGTCGAATACCCGTTCGTGCCTGACGCGGGCGACATGCCGCTCGTTGCCGATTTCTCGTCGTCGATCCTGTCGCGGCCGATCGACGTCAGCCGTTTCGGCGTGATCTACGCCGGCGCGCAGAAGAACATCGGCCCGGCCGGGCTCGTCGTGGTGATCGTGCGCGAGGACCTGCTCGGCAAGGCGCGCGCCGACATCCCGACGGTGTTCGACTGGAAAGCCATGGCGGCGGACGGTTCCATGCTCAACACCCCGGCGACCTATTCCTGGTACGTCGCGGGCCTCGTGTTCCAGTGGATCAAGCGGCAGGGCGGCGTCGAGGCGATGGGCCGCCTCAACCAGGCCAAGGCCCGCAAGCTCTACGACACGATCGATGCGCTCCGGTTTCTACAAGAACCCGGTCACGGTGGACTGTCGCTCGTGGATGAACGTGCCGTTCACGCTGCCCAGCGCCGACCTCGACAAGCCTTTCATCGAAGGCGCGAAGCAGGCCGGCCTGGTGACGCTCGAAGGCCATCGCTCCGTTGGCGGCATGCGCGCGAGCCTCTACAACGCGATGCCGATGGCGGGCGTGGACGCGCTCGTGGAGTACATGAAGGAATTCCAGCGGACCAGGGGCTAGGGCTGTGTTCAAGATCCAGACCCTCAACAGCATCTCCGTGCGCGGCCTCGAGCGACTGCCGCGGGACCGGTACGAAGTCGCCTCGGAGATGATCCACCCTGACGCCATTCTCGTGCGTTCGGCCGACGTGCATGCGCTCGAGATTCCGCCGAGCGTGCTGGCCGTGGCGCGTGCCGGCGCCGGCACCAACAACATCCCGGTCGCCAAGCTGAGCCAGCGAGGCATCCCGGTGTTCAACGCGCCCGGCGCCAACGCCAACGCGGTCAAGGAACTCGTGCTCGCCGGGCTCTTCCTCGCAGCGCGCAACATCTGCCAGGCCTGGGGCTACGTCCGCGCACTCGAAGGCGATGATCACGCGCTCGAAGCCGCGGTGGAGCAGGGCAAGAAGAAGTTCGTCGGCCACGAGCTGCCGGGTCGCACGCTGGGTGTCGTGGGCCTCGGCGCGATCGGCGTCGAAGTCGCCAATGCGGCGCTCGGCCTGCACATGAAGGTGCTGGGATACGACCCGCAGATCACCGTGCAGCGCGCCTGGCAGCTCTCGTCGGGTGTCGAGCAGGCGTTGAGCCTGGACGACCTGTTCACCCGCAGCGATGCCGTGACGGTGCACGTGCCCCTGAACGACCACACGCGCGGCCTGGTCAATGCTTCGCGCATCGAGCTCATGCGTCCGGGCAGCAGCATCCTGAATTTCGCGCGCGCACAGATCGTCGACGAAGCCGCCGTGCTTGCCGGTCTCGACAGCGGACAGCTCGGTTCCTACATCTGTGATTTCCCGACCAACGCCGTCAAATCGCACCCGAAGGTCGTCGCGCTGCCGCACCTCGGCGCGTCGACGGGCGAGGCGGAAGAGAACTGCGCGATCATGGTGGCCGACACGCTGCGCGACTTCCTGGAAAGCGGCAACGTGCGCCATTCGGTCAATTTCCCGGAGGCCGTGCTGCCCCGCGCCGGGGTCAGCCGGCTGGCCATCGCCAACTCGAACGTGCCGAACATGGTCGGCCAGATCTCGACGTGCCTGGCCGAGGCCCGGCTGAACATCGCCGACCTGCTCAACAAGTCGCGCGGCGACCTCGCCTACACGCTGATCGACACGGACTCCCCAATCGGCGCGGACGTTGTGGGTAAACTGCGCGCCATTCCCGGCGTATTGAGCGCCCGACTGATCTGACCCGACCCGACCCGAGCCATGGCCAAGTCGAAGCCCAAGCCCAAGCCCAAGTCCGCCCGCACGAAGTCCGCGCCCGCGCCGGCGCTCGACCGGACTCAAGGTGCCGCTCGAGCAGATCCGCGAGCGCATCGACAGCGTCGATTCGCAGCTGCATGCGCTCATCAACGAGCGCGCTCGACTCGCGCAGCAGGTCGGTGTCTCGAAACACGCGGCCGGCCACACCGTCGATTTCTACCGCCCCGAGCGCGAATCCCAGGTCCTGCGGCTGGCACTCAAGCGCAACCAGCAAGAGGGCGGTCCGCTGCGGGACGAAGAGGTCCTGCGGTTGTTCCGCGAGATCATGTCGGCCTGCCTGGCGCAACAGAACGCGCTCAAGATCGGCTACCTCGGGCCCGAAGGCACGTTCACGCAGCAGGCGGTGCTCAAGTATTTCGGCCACTCGGTGCGGCCGCTGCCGCTCACCTCGGTCGAGGAGGTCTTCCACGAGGTGGAGTCCGCCGCCGCCGACTTCGGCGTGGTGCCGATCGAGAACTCGACCGAAGGCACGGTCAACAACACGCTCGACATGTTCCTGACCTCGCCGCTCAAGATCATCGGTGAGGTCGAGCTGCGCATTCACCAGAACCTCATGGGCCGCATGACCATGCTCGGCGACATCCGCCGCGTCTGCGGGCATCCGCAGTCGCTTGCGCAGTGCCGCGGCTGGCTGCAGGAGCACATGCCGGCCGTCGAACGCGTGATCGTCAGCAGCAATGCCGAAGGCGCGCGCCGGGCGCGTGACGAGGAGGGCACGGCCGCCATCGCGGGCGCTGCGGCTGCGGAGGTGTACAGCCTGAACCTGCTGGTGCCCGAGATCGAGGATCGGCCCGACAACACCACGCGCTTCCTCGTCATCGGACGCAAGGCGGCCAGCCCCGGCGAGGCCGACAAGACCACGTTGCTCATCTCCGCGGCCAAGACCGATGCACCGGGCGCGCTTGTATCGCCTGCTCGAACCGCTCGCGCAGCAGGGGATCTCCCTGACGCGCATCGAGTCGCGCCCTTCGCGCAGGAAGAAGTGGGACTACGTGTTCTTCATCGACGTCGAAGGCCACGCCGAGCGCGAACCGCTCGCGACGGCACTGGCCGAACTCAAACGTCGCGCGTCGCTGTTCCGTGTGGTGGGCGCCTACCCCAAGGCGATTCTCTGAGATGACCTCGTACGTCGTGGCCCCGGCCGGGAGCGTCGCCGGGGAGGTCACCGTCCCGGGGGACAAGTCGGTCTCGCACCGCGCGGTGATGTTCGGGGCGCTGGCAGAAGGCCGCACCCACGTCACCGGCTTTCTCGAAGGCGAAGACTGTCTCTCCACGATGCGTGCGGTCGGTCACCTCGGCGTGAGCGTGCAGCGACCCGGACCCGGTGAAGTCATCGTCGACGGCGTCGGCCTGCACGGATTGCGCGCGCCGGGCGTCACGCTCGACATGGGCAACGCCGGCACGGCCATGCGCCTGTTCATGGGCCTGCTGTGCGCGCAGCCTTTCGACACCACTCTCGTCGGCGACGAATCGCTGATGCGGCGCCCGATGGAGCGCGCGGCGAAACCGCTGCGCACGATGGGCGCGCAGATCGAGACGCAGGACGGCAAGCCGCCGGTACGGATCAAGGGTGGCGCGACACTGCGCGGCATCCGCTACGAGATGCCGGTGGCGAGTGCGCAGGTGAAGTCCGCGGTGCTGCTCGCCGGACTGTATGCGGACGGCGAGACCACCGTCGTCGAACCCGCCGTCACCCGCGATCACACCGAGCGCATGCTGCAGAGCTTCGGTTGCGAAGTGCGCGCCCGCGACGGCGTCGTGAGCCTCCGCGCACCGAAGTCACTGCAGGCCACGCACATCCGCGTGCCGGGCGACATCTCGTCGGCGGCCTTTTTCCTGGTGGCCGCGTGCCTCGGTGCGCGCGCGCCGTTCACCATTCGCGACGTCGGCGTCAACCCGACGCGCACCGGCATCCTGGAAATGCTGGCGCTGATGGGCGCGGACCTCCGGCTCATCAATCACCGCAACTTCGGGATGGAGCCGGTGGCGGACATCGAAGTGCGGCCGTCGAAGCTGCAGGGGCGCACGCATCCCCGAACGCCTGGTGCCGCTCGCGATCGACGAGTTCCCGGCACTGTTCGTCGCTGCCGCGTGCGCAGAGGGCGAGACGCTGGTCACGGGCGCGGAAGAACTGCGCGTCAAGGAAAGCGACCGCATCGCCGCCATGGCGCGCGGCTTCGAGGTGCTGGGCGTGCAGCATGAAGTGCTTGCGGACGGCATGCGCATCGTCGGCGGCCGGCCTTTCGGCGGCGGCACGATCGACAGCCGCGGCGACCACCGGATCGCGATGGCGTTTGCGGTCGCGAGCCTGCGCGCAACTGCGCCCATCACCGTTCTCGATGTGGCCAACGTCTCTACCTCGTTTCCCGGCTTCGCTGCGCTCGCCAACTCGGTGGGACTCGACATCGAGGAAAGGGCATAGCGACGCGCCTCCGACGAACCCCTAACCCCTTCCTCCCCTGGACGAGCAATGCGAGTCCCTGTCATCGCCATCGACGGCCCGAGCGGTTCCGGCAAGGGCACCATCGCCCGCCGGGTCGCCACCGCACTCGGCTTCCACCTGCTGGACAGCGGGGCCCTGTACCGGCTGGTGGCCCTGGCCGGCACCCGCCAGGGCGTCGCCCCCGACGATGCGGCCGGCCACGCCGCGGTTGCGCGCGGCCTGGACGTCCAGTTCGGGATGGACGCGGCGGGGGACGAGCGGATCCTGCTGGGCGGCGACGACGTGACCCGCGCCATCCGTACGGAAACGGCCGGTGCAGAGGCCTCCCGGGTGGCGGCGATGCCCCCGGTGCGGGCGGCCCTGCTCGACCGCCAGCACGCTTTTGCGCGGCCGCCGGGCCTGGTCGCGGACGGCCGGGACATGGGCACGGTGGTTTTCCCCGCGGCGCCGCTCAAGATCTTCCTGACCGCGAGCGCCGAGGAGCGGGCGCGCAGGCGTCATAAGCAGTTGAAACAAAAGGGACTTACCGTTAACATCGTCGACCTTTCGCAGGAGATCCGGGAGCGGGACTTGCGCGATTCCAGCCGACCAGTGGCGCCACTGCGCCCGGCGGCGGACGCGATCATCCTCGACTCGACGGGGCTCACCATCGAACAGGTCGTGGATCAGGTCCTCGCGCTCGCCCGGAGCCGCCTTCCCGCGATTTGATTTTTGACGGCACCGGCACCCGCGCGTGCGGGGACGGTGCCTTTTGTGTTGGCGTCAGGCAGGAAGCCGAGGCGTCTTTTCAACAACCCTGTGCGTGCTGGATGCGCGCAAGGCAAAGGGCCTCAGGCCCCCAGGTAGAAGTAAAGGTCATGATCGAAAGTTTTGCCCAGATGTTTGAAGAGAGCCTGGCGAGTCAGCGGATTCGCCCGGGCCAGATCCTCACCGGACGCGTGATCGAAGTCGGTCCCGACGTCGTCGTGGTGAGCGCAGGACTCAAGTCCGAAGCCGTCATCCCTGTCGCGCAGTTCAAGAATGAACGCGGCGAAATCGAAGTCGCGGTCGGCGACGATGTCGAAGTCGCACTGGACAGCGTCGAGGACGGCTCCGGCGAAACGCGCCTCTCCCGCGAGAAGGCCAAGCGCGCCCGTACCTGGGAGCGCCTCGAGACCGCGTTCGAGAAGCAGGAGGTCGTCCAGGGCCTCATCAACGGCCGCGTCAAGGGTGGTTTCACCGTCGAGATCGAATTCGTCCGCGCGTTCCTGCCGGGCTCGCTCGTCGACGTGCGCCCCGTGCGCGATCCGAGCTACCTCGAGGGCAAGGTCCACGAGTTCAAGATCATCAAGCTCGACCAGAAGCGCAACAACGTCGTCGTTTCGCGCCGCGCGGTCGTGGAGCAGGAATACAGCGCCGAGCGCTCGGAACTGCTCGACAAGCTGCAGGAAGGCGCTGTCGTCAAGGGCGTGGTCAAGAACCTCACCGATTACGGTGCGTTCGTGGACCTCGGCGGCATCGACGGCCTGCTGCACATCACCGACATGGCGTGGAAGCGCGTCAAGCACCCGTCTGAAGTCGTCAACGTGGGCGACGAGGTCGACGTGCGCATCCTCAAGTTCGACCGCGAGCGCCAGCGCGTCAGCCTTGGCCTGAAGCAGCTGGGCAACGACCCGTGGCAGAACATCGCGCGCCGTTACCCGACGGGCACGCGCCTGTTCGGCAAGGTCACGAACATTGCCGATTACGGCTGTTTCGTGGAGATCGAGGAGGGCGTCGAAGGCCTCGTCCACGTGTCCGAGATGGACTGGACCAACAAGAACGTCAACCCGTCCAAGGTCGTGCACATCGGGCAGGAATCCGAAGTCATGGTGCTGGACATCGACGAAGAGCGTCGCCGCATCTCGCTCGGCATCAAGCAGTGCCAGCCGAACCCGTGGCGCGAGTTCGCCGACAACTACAACCGCGGCGACAAGGTCAGCGGCCAGATCCGTTCCATCACCGACTTCGGCCTGTTCATCGGCCTGGCCGGCGGCATCGACGGCCTGGTGCACCTGTCCGACCTCTCCTGGGACGTCACCGGCGAAGAAGCCGTGCGTGGCTACCAGAAGGGCCAGACGGTCGAGGCGGTCGTCGTCGCGATCGACCCGGAGCGCGAGCGCATCTCGCTCAGCGTCAAGCAGCTGGCGCAGGACCCGTTCTCGAACTGGATCGCGCAGCACCCGAAGGGCTCGATCGTTCGCGGCATCGTCCGCGAAGTCGAAGCCAAGGGCGCCACGGTCGACCTCGGCGGCGGCATCGACGGCTACCTGCGTGCGTCGGAACTGGCCCGTGACCGCGTCGAAGACGCGCGCGCGCTGCTCAAGGTCGGCGACGAGGTCGAGGCCAAGTTCACGGCGGTGGACCGCAAGGTCCGCACCGTGGCGCTGTCGATCAAGGCGAAGGACATGGCCGAGGAACAGGAAGCGATGCAGAGCTATCGCTCCGACTCCACGACCGGCACCAGCCTCGGCGACCTGCTCAAGGAGCAGATCTCCGGCCAGGACACCTGATCCGGCACGGACTCGCGGCGGCCGTACAGGCCGCCGCGGTGTCCCGACGCAAGTACATTGGGCAAAGAAGAAGACCCGGGGAGTTTTCGAGTGGACGGCGAGCGCAGCATGACGAAGTCTGAGCTCATCGAGCTCATCGCCGCGAAGCAGAGCCACCTGCCCGCCAAGGACGTCGAGCTTGCGGTCAAGCAGGTCCTCGAGATCATGAGCGACGCGCTCGCCCAGGGTCAGCGCATCGAAATCCGCGGGTTCGGCAGCTTCAGCCTGCATTTCCGCCCGCCGCGGCAGGGCCGCAACCCCAAGACCGGCGAAACCGTCGCGCTCGCGGGCAAGTACGTGCCGCACTTCAAGCCCGGCAAGGATCTCCGCGACCGGGTCAACGAGCCCGACGCAGACGAGTCGTCGACCGCCCCCAGGCGGCCGCTCACCGCCGCAGGCACCAGCCCGGTCGAATGACCGTGCCCCGCGCAGGCGGGTGCTAGACTTCCGGCCATTCCGCGTCAGCCCTACACGGTGTGCCCCGCATGCTGCGACGTGTCGCCTTCGGCATCGTGCTCGCCTTCCTCTTCGTGCTGGCAATGCTGTTTGCCGCACTCAACCAGCAGCTGTTTGAGGTCGACATCGCCTTCGCCAAGTTCGAGGTCTCCTCGGGCCTCGCGCTGCTGATCGCTTTCGCTGCGGGCCTGCTGGCAGGCTCCTTTGCCCGTTCGCGCTGGGTGGCCGAGCTGCTCGCGGAGCGGGGCAGGCTGCGGCGGGCGCTGCGCCTGGCCGAAGCGCGCCTCGGTTCCGGGTCCACGGTCACCGAGACCACCGCGACGGATCGCGATGCCCACTGACGTCCAGCAGACGTTCTGGTGGACGCTCGCCGGCACGCTGGCGGTTGGCTGGGGCGTCTCCACCTGGCGCGCGCTCGTGCGCCGCAAGCGCCGTCACGTGCGCCGCGCGCGTTACCTCGAGGGCGTGCGTTTCCTGCTCGACGACAAACCCGACCGTGCGCTCGAAGTCTTCCTGAGCCTCTCGGAGATCGACGACGAAACGGTCGATACGCATTTCGCGCTGGGCAGCCTGTACCGGCGCCGGGGCGAGGTCGAGCGCGCTATCCGTGTGCACCAGCACATCATCGACCGCACCAGCCTGAGCGCCGGCACGCGCGATGCGGCGCTCACCGAGCTCGCGCGTGACTACTTTCGCGCCGGCCTGTACGACCGTGCGGAAGAACTGTTCCTCGAGGCGGCCGCCAGCGGGCGTGAGCCTGCGCTCGCGCTTTCGCACCTGGTGCGCATCTACGAGCTGCAGCACGAATGGCAGCAGGCCGCCGATGCGCACCAGCGGTTGCGCAAGGTCGGCGTGCCGGAGCAGCCCGCCGCCATCGCGCACTTCTACTGCGAGATGGCCGAGGCTGCGATCGCGCAAGGCGACCACGACAAGGCGATCGAGCACCTGGAGAGCGCGGCTCGCGAACAGAAGGACTTCGGCCGCGGCGCGATCCTGCGCGGCGACATAGCGCTGCGGCAGCGTGACCCGGCGCTGGCGTTGCGGCTGTTCCGCCGCGTAGTCCGCCGCGACTTCCACCTGCTCGCACTCGTGTTACCGCGGCTGGCGGAGGCTTCGAAACAGGCGGGCGAGCCGCAGCAGTTCGACGAGACGCTCGAGGAACTGGTGCGGGCCGGCGCCGGCAACCCGGCCGAGATTGCCTATGCCGCGATCGTGAGCGGCTACTACGACGACCCGGTCATCCTCGATTGCGTGCGCCAGATGCTCAACATCGACAGCGACCTGCGCGACATGACCGCGGCGTTCCTGCCGGACGGCGCCGAGCCGACGCGTGAGCAGCTGCACGCGATCGCAGGAGCGCTGCGCAACGTCGTGCTGCGACACGCACGCTATCGCTGCAGCCAGTGCGGTCTCGACAGTTCGACCTTCCTCTGGCAATGCCCCGGCTGCCATGCCTGGGACACGCTGCGCGGCGTGGCCGCGCTCGAGTTCCTGCCGAAGGCTGCGCTGCCGCGTTCGGGCCCCTGATTTGGTGTAGGCGTCAGTTTCGTGGGGGAAGCAACGGCTTCTCAGCTGCTTCGCAGCGACGCTCCGGTTAACTGGCTTGCCCGGTCTCGGCCAGAGCCTGTCTGATCACGCTCTCGGCCACGCCGCGCCGCTTCAGGCTCGCGATCAGGCGCGGTACGGACCCTTCGTCCATGCGCGCGAGATCGACGCGCAGGCCCTTGCCGATGTACGAGCGGATCAACGGCTGATAGCCCGCATAACCCAGCGTTGGGGCCACGCGCTTCAGGTCTTCCACCACGTCCTCCGGCATGCGCAGCGTGACCGAGCTCATCGGTCGATCAGTGCGTAGCCGGCGCGCGATCAGTCTACGGGTTTTCGTATTGGCGGCGCTCGTCGCGGGTCGCTTCGCGCGCGGAGATGAGGCGGATGATTTCTTCATGGCGGATCACGTGTACGACGAAAAGCAGTTGTTCACCGTCGGTGTAGCCGACGGCAGCCTGGCGGGGTTCAGTCGGGTTGCTGGCGTCGAGGAGCCGGATGAACGGGTCGAAGAACACCTCGCAGGCCGTGTGGAATGACACGCCGTGCTTCTTAACATTGGTGTCGGCCTTCTCCGAGTCCCATTCGAACGAGACGCCCTGCAGCTCGTACCTGATCCGCATGGTCAAATTGTATTGACGTTGTACGTACGCTGCAAGTGGAGGTTGTCCCGCCCGAGCATGACTTGGCACGGGCCGCCGCCCGACCACCACGCCCCGCGCTCGGCCCCCTGACTTTCGGCGCGAACGCGCGAGTTTCGCGCGGCGCCCGCAGCGGCGCACGACGCTACCTTGGCTGCGAACCGCGGCGCTTCGCTGCGGCGCGCAAGCAACCAAGGAGGCACTCACATGAAAGACAAGGCAATCCGGACGCTGGTCCAGGGGCTCGTCCTGAGCCTGATGCCGGCCGCCGCCGCGCTCGCCGGCCCGGTCAACGTCAACTCCGCCGACGCGACCACGCTCGCCCGGGAACTCGACGGCATCGGGCCGGCCAAGGCGCAGGCCATCGTCGATTACCGGCAGAAGAACGGGCCGTTCCGCAGCGCGGACGACCTGCTCCAGGTCGACGGCATCGGTGATCGCGTGCTCGAGCTGAACCGAGCCAACATCCGGTTGAACGGCGGGGCGGCTGCGCCTGCGCCCAAGGGTGCCCAGAAGCCCGGCCAGAAGCCCGCCCAGAAGTCGGCGCCGAAACCCGCCCAGCAACCGTCGGGCAGTCGTTGACGTGTCCGTCGCGAGGCCCGGGCGGCAGCGCCCGGCGCCTCGTGGCGTGACGGGCGCATGGAGGGCCCGACGCTCGATCCAGTATCATGCGCAAACGGCCTGCGCGTCGGCGGCAACAGGGTTTGCGCAGCATGAAGATCAGGACGGCAGTGTTTCCCGTCGCGGGCCGCGGCACGCGGTTCCTGCCGGCCACCAAGGCCAGCCCGAAGGAGATGCTGCCCGTCGTCGACAAGCCGCTGATCCAGTACGCGGCCGAGGAAGCGCTGGCGGCCGGCGCCGAGAAGCTGGTCTTCATCACCGGCTACGCCAAGCGTGCGATCGAGGACCACTTCGACACCAACCTCGAACTCGAGCAGGAACTTGCCGCGCAGGGCAAGCAGGACCTGCTGGATGCCGTGCGTGGCATCGTGCCGTCGTACGCCAGCTGCATCTACATCCGCCAGCCGGCCCCGCTCGGCCTTGGTCATGCCGTCCTGTGTTCGCGGCCGGTGGTGGGCGAGGAGCCCTTCTTCATCCACCTCGCCGACGACCTCATCGACGCCGCCGAGCCCTGCCTGAAGCAGATGGCGCGCGTGTTCGACGAACGGGGCGCCAGCGTCCTCGGCGTGCAGACCGTGGAACGCGACCAGACCGACAAGTACGGCATCGTCGCCGCCGAGCCGGTGGGGGAGCGCGTGTCGCTGGTGAAGCGCATCGTCGAGAAGCCGAAGCCGAAGGACGCGCCGTCCAACCTCGCGGTCGTCGGCCGCTACGTCCTCACGCCAGGCGTGTACGCGAAGCTCGCCACGGTCGGTCGCGGCGCCGGCGGCGAGATCCAGCTGACGGATGGCATCGCCGCGCTGATGGCGGACGAATCCGTCTACGCCTATGCCTTCGAAGGCAAGCGTTACGATTGCGGCTCGAAGCTCGGCTACCTCGAAGCCACCGTCGAGTTCGGCCTCAAGCACGAACACCTCGGCGAGCAGTTCGCCAGTTATCTCGCGCGCCTCGTGGCCGACAGGCTGCGCGGTTGAACGCACGCAACGTGGAGCAACACGATGTCGAAGAACCAGGACCTCCAGGGCCGGCGTGACGCCGCGTTTGCGCGGGGCCTCGGCAACCAGCTGCCGGTCTACGTCGAACGCGCGCGCAATGCGGAATTGTGGGACGTCGAAGGCCGGCGCTTCATCGACTTCGGCAGCGGCATCGCGGTGCTGAACACGGGCCACCTGCACCCGAAGGTGCAGGCGGCGGTCGCGAAGCAGCTCGACGCGTTCAGCCACACCTGCCTGATGGTCACGCCCTACGGCGTCGCCGTCGAACTTGCCGAGAAGCTGAACAAGCTCGCGCCGGGTCCGTCGCCGAAGAAAGCGATCTTCGTGACCACCGGCGCCGAGGCCGTCGAGAACTGCATCAAGATCGCGCGTGCCCACACGGGTCGCTCCGGCGTCATTGCTTTCGGCGGCGGTTTCCACGGCCGCACCTTCATGGCGATGGCGCTCACCGGCAAGGTGGCGCCGTACAAGGCGGGCTTCGGGCCGTTCCCGGCCGAGGTCTACCACGCGCCGTTCCCGATCGCGTACCACGGCGTCAGCGTGCAGGACAGCCTCGACGCGCTCGAGCACCTCTTCAAGTACGACATCGAGCCGGCGCGTGTCGCCGCGATCATCATCGAGCCGGTGATGGGCGAGGGCGGTTTCTACATCGCGCCGCCGGAGTTCCTGCAGGCGCTGCGCAAACTGTGCGACCAGCACGGCATCGTGCTGGTGATCGACGAAATCCAGAGCGGCTTCGCGCGCACCGGCAGGATGTTTGCGATCGAGCACGCGGGCGTGGAGCCCGACCTCATGACCATGGCCAAGAGCCTCGCGGGCGGCTTCCCGCTGGCCGCGGTGGTCGGCAAGGCCAACATCATGGATGCACCCGCACCGGGTGGGCTCGGCGGCACGTACGCGGGTTCGCCGATCGCTTGTGCCGCGGCGCTCGCGGTGCTCGACGTGATCGAGGAAGAGCAACTGTGCAAGCGTGCCGAATCGATCGGTTCGCTGATGACCAGTACGCTGCGCGCCGCGCAGAAGACCCTGCCCGCGATCGGCGAAGTGCGCGGCCTCGGCGCGATGGTGGCGATCGAACTCGTGAAGAACGGCGATCCGCACCAGCCCGACCCGGACCTGACCAAGGCGCTCACGAAGCTCGCGGCGGAGAAGGGCCTGGTGCTGCTCTCCTGCGGGCTCTACGGCAACGTCATCCGCTTCCTGGCGCCGCTCACGGCGTCGGACGAGATCGTGCAAGAAGGGCTCGGCATCGTCGTCGAGGCGCTGCGGGAGCTCACGGGTGGCGCCGAAAAGAAGGCGGTGAATTCGTGAGCCAGCCAGGCAAGCTCGCCGGTAAGGTTGCGATCGTCACCGGCGGCGGCAGCGGCATCGGTCGCGCCATCGTCGACGTCTATGCGGCCAACGGTGCGCGCGTGCTGGCCGTGGACCTGCCGGGCCGCGACTGGCAGACGCACTTCAAGGGCAACGCCGCGGTGGTCTGCCTGGAACAGGACGTGACCGCGAAGGACGCGCCCGCGAACATCGTCAACGCCTGCATCGCGGCGTTCGGCGGCCTCGACATCCTCGTCAACAACGCCGGCATCGCGATCGGCGCCCAGTTCGAGGACACGACCGACGAGCAGTGGGACCGCATCCTCGGCATCAACGTCACCGCGATCTTCCGGGTGTCGAAGGCTGCGGTGCCGCACCTGCGGGCTCGCGGCGGCGGCCGCATCATCAACCTCGGCTCGATCATGTCGAACACGGCGGGCCCGAGCCTGGCGGCCTACGGCACCACCAAGCACGCGGTCGCGGGGTTGTCCAAGGGCATGGCCGTCGACCTCGGCAAGTACCGGATCACGGTCAATTACCTGCAGCCCGGTTCGATCTGGACGGCGCTCTCGGCGCCGTTCATGGACGACCCGGAGTTCCGCAAGTACTGGGAGAACAAGGCGCCGATGGGCCGCATCGGCGACCCGGAGGACGTGGCCGCAGCGGCACTGTTCCTGGCGACGGACGAGGCGAAGTTCGTCTCGGGCGCGGGCATCGCGGTCGATGGCGGCGCGGCGGTGAACTTCTAGCCCGGAAGAATGGCTCCGACACCAGGATTCGAACCTGGGACCCGCTGATTAACAGTCAGCTGCTCTACCGCTGAGCTATGTCGGAACTGGGGGGCGCGAATTGTCCGGATTGCCGGCTGCTTAGTCAAGAAACCAAGGGCGCAGCCATGCGACATTCCTTGCGGCGTTCGATGATCCTGATTGCCGCCCTGGCGCTTGTTTCCGCCCGCAGCCCTGCGGCGGAGCCCGAGGCACCCGTGTTTCCGACGGAGGCCGGCGATTTCAGGATCGTGACGGTCGCGGAAGGGCCTGGAGCATCCGTGGGGCCTCGCCTTCCTGCCCGACGGGCGCGCACTCGTCACCGAGCGGCCGGGACGCCTCCGGATCCTTGGAACGGACGGGCAGCTTTCGGCGCCGGTGGACGGCGTGCCCGAGGTCCATGCAATCAACCAGGGCGGCCTGCTGGACGTCGCGGTGGATCCCGAATTCGCGGACACCCGGTGGATCTACCTGTCCTACGCCGAGCCGCGCGGGGAAAAGACGAACGGCACCACCGTGGCGCGCGCACGCCTCACGGCGAACGGGCTTCGTGACCTCGAAGTCATCTTCCGGCAGGTGCCGGCCGTCGAAAGTGGCGGGCACTTCGGTGGTCGGCTCGTCTTCGCCCGCGACGGCCGGCTGTTCGTGACGCTGGGTGAACGCCAGGCCAAGCCGTTCTGCGAACTCGCACAGGACCTGACGACGCACTTCGGCAAGGTGGTGCGGATCGAGCGCGATGGCCGCGTCCCGGCGGACAACCCCTTTGTCGGCCGGGCGGGCGTCCTGCCCGAGACCTGGTCGCTGGGTCATCGCAACCCGCAAGGCGCCGCGCTGCATCCGCTCACCGGCGAACTCTGGCTCACGGAGCATGGCCCGCGCGGCGGGGACGAGGTCAACGTCGCCAGGGCCGGGCGCAACTATGGCTGGCCCGTGATCACCTACGGACTCGCTTACTCCGGGGCGAAGATCGGCGAGGGCGCCCGCAAGGCCGGCCTCGAGCAGCCGTTGTGGTTCTGGTTGCCGTCGATCGCCCCGAGCGGGCTCGCTTTCTACACCTCGGACCGGATACCGGCCTGGACCGGCAACCTGTTCGCGGGTGCGCTGCGCGGCACCCTGGTGTCGCGGCTGGTGCTGGACGGCGACCGCGTCATTCACGAGGAGCGCATGTTTGAAGGGTTGCAGGCCCGCATCCGCGACGTCCGGCAGGGCCCGGACGGGCTGCTCTACCTGCTCACGGATGCCCCGGCAGGCCGGATCCTGCGCGTCGAGCCCGTTCCCAAGCCAGCACCATCACAGGCAAAATCCGCGGCACCATGACAATCGCAAACCATAGATTCCGCCCCGCCGTCCTGCGCGCGCAGTCCCTGGTGGCGGCGCTCGTGCTGCTCGCGGCCGTATTGACCAGCCTGCCTTCCGGAGCGACCGTGACCAGTGCGAATGCCCAGACCCCGCGCAAGCTCGTGATCCTTGGCGCGTCCTACGCCAAGTCATGGGGCACGCCGCCGCTACCGGGATACAGCGTCGTCAACCGTGGGGCCGGCGGAGAGCAGACCAAGGGCATGCGTGCTCGCTTCCCACGGGACGTCGTGGCGGCGCAACCGGACGTCGTCCTGATCTGGGGGCACATCAACAACATCACGCAGTCAGATGTTTCGACGGGCGAGAAGGCCGCGGCCGTGAAAAAGGCCGCTCGCGAGGACTACCTCGCGATGCTGCAGCAGGCACGGACAGCCGGCATCGAGGTGATTCTGGCCACGGAGATTCCGCTTGCCGAGCCTTCCGGACTCATGAACGAAGCCCGGGCTCTCGTGGGCCGCCTGCTGGGCAAGCAGAGCTATGCGGAACGCGTCAACGTACACGTACGTGACCTGAATGCGTTCGTCCGGGAACTGGCCGCCCGCGAGGGCCTGATGCTGCTCGACTTCGAGAAGGTTTTCGCCCCCGAGGGCGGCGCTCGGCAAACGGAATATGCGACCGAGGATCGCAGCCACGTCACCGCGGCCGGCTACCAGGCGCTGACGAAGTACGCCGTGGCGCAGCTTGGCAAGCGGCGCTGATGGGAGCTCGTTTCACATAACGCGGGTGCCCTCCTGCGGGATCCCCAACGAGCAGGGTTGCCCAATCGGCCGACCTGTGTTTAATTGAACTGCAACAAGCCTTTGTTTTACTGATAACCAATAAGTCGACGCGGTGGAAACGCGCGAGGGGGCAGTGGCCGTCCCCGGAAATGCGAACGGCGCCCACGCGGGGTCACCGCGGCGCTGCAATGATCGATCACCAGCCAGGGTTCGGCGCAAAATGTTTCGCGCCGGATCAGCACCGTCGTTACGTAGGTGGGACGAAAAGATGGGGGTTGAGATCGTCGAAGCCCGGCCCGGGCAGCCCGGCCAGGAGTGGGACGCGTTCATCGCGGGCCAGCTCCCGGGCAGCTTTTACCATTGCCATGGGTGGAAGCTGCTGAACGAAGGGCATCTTGGCCACTCGACAACCTACCTGGAGGCGCGGGACGGCGGTGCCCTGGTCGGCGTGCTGCCGCTGGTGCTGACGCGCAGCAGGATCTTCGGGCGCATCTTGTGCTCGATGCCGTTCGTGAACTATGGCGGCCCGGTTGCGGTTGATGCCGGGACGACACGCCAGCTGATCCAGGCTGCGCAGGATCATGCCGGGCGCGTGCGAGCGGACTACCTGGAACTCCGCTGCGTCGAGCCGCTCGAGACCGACATGCACGTGTCGCTGCACAAGATCAGCATGACCATCGACCTCGACGCGGACCCGGACCAGCTCTGGAACAAGTTCACCTCCAAGCACCGGACGAACATCCGTCGCGTCTACAAGGATGGCCTCACGGTCACGGCGGGCGGGCGGGAACTGTTGCCGGCGTTCTATTCGGTGATGCAGCGCTCGTGGCGCGATCTCGGCACACCGATCTATGCGCAAAGTTATTTCCAGGCCATCGTCGATGCGTTTCCGGACCAGACGCGCATCTTCATCTGCTACCACGGCGGCGAGCCCGTGGCCGTCGCGTTCAACGGCTACTTCGCCGGCAAGGTCGAAGGCATGTGGGCGGGCACCACCGCCGCAGGCCACGATCTCAATGCCAACTACGTCCTGTACTGGGAGATGATCAAGGACGCTTGCGAGCGCGGCTATCGGCGCTATCACCTTGGGCGATCGACCGCAGGCTCCGGGGCGGAACAGTTCAAGAAGAAGTGGAATGCCGAGACCAGCCAGCTGTACTGGTACTACCATCGGCCCAATGGCGGCTTCAAGCCGGTCGTGAACGTCAACCATCCTTCGTTCCAGCTCGGGATTGCGGCCTGGCGCAAGTTGCCGTTGTGGGCAACCCGCGTGCTGGGGCCGCGCCTTGCACGCGTCATTCCCTGATCCGTTGCCACGTTGATGGCCTTCGTCGCGCCCGCGGGCATTCCCCTGACGTTCGGTGACCTGGCACGCGGTGCCGGGCGCAGCCTGTCAGGCGACGTCACGCGACAATTGACGAACCAGTTGTGCGAGGCGGGGTCCCGGCAGCGTGCCTGGCTCGTCTCCACCGGTCGCGCGGCCATGACGCTGGGCCTGAAAGCGATGCAGCAGGCAGCGGGCGATCCACGCCGGGTCGAGGTCATTTTTCCCGGTTACACCTGCTACTCGGTGCCGGCCTCCGTCGAGCGTGCAGGCCTGGTGCCACGGCTGTGTGACGTGGACCCGGTGACGTTGAGCCCCGACCTCGAGTCGATCGCCGGCGTGGATTTCAGCCGGGTGCTCGCCATCGTCTCGGCGAACCTGTACGGATTGCCGAATGCGCTGCATGACATGGAAAGCCTCGCCCGCAGGCACGGGTTCTTCATGCTCGACGACGCCGCCCAGGCGCTTGGTGCGCGTTACCAGGGCCGGCCGGTCGGCAGCTTCGGCGACCTCGGGCTCTTCAGCTTCGACAAGGGCAAGAACATCACGACCCTGCAGGGCGGAGTGCTGGTGGCGGATCCCGGGCGCGTGTCCGACGCACTCGACGCGGCCATGGCTGGATTGCGGAAGGCATCCCTCGCTGCCACGCTTGCTACCCTCCTGAAGTTGCCGGTCTACGCGCTCATGCTTCGCCCGGGTCTTTATGGCGCTGTCAGGCAGTTGCCGCTTGGCCTCGGGCTGACGCCGTTCGAGACGGACTACCCACTCGAGTCCTACCCCCGCGCCCTGGCAGGACTTGCGACCGTGCAGCTGGAACGCCTGGGCCAGATCAACGGGACCCGCGTGCGCAACGCCGATCGACTGCGGGCGGCGCTGGCTGGCGTGCCCGGGCTGT
Organism: uncultured Gammaproteobacteria bacterium; assembly: GCA_963698735.1. Classification (GTDB taxonomy): domain Bacteria; phylum Pseudomonadota; class Gammaproteobacteria; order Steroidobacterales; family Steroidobacteraceae; genus RPQJ01. The sequence continues at coordinate 95,486 of CAVOSA010000007.1, forward strand.
CGACACCCAGGGTCCTGCCCGAGGCTGAACCGGTGTATCCGAGGTACCCGGTGCTCGTGGAACCGCCGGCTCGCGCTGGCTTCATCTCCGCGCTGGAGCAGGCAGGCATCGGCGCCACGGCGTCCTATCCGCAAGCGCTCATCGACGTGCCGGAGGTTGCACGACGCCTGCCCAGGGACCAACGACCAACCCCCGGTGCCCGCGAGGTGGCCAGCCGCATCGTGACGCTGCCGACCCACGGCTACTCCCCGGCCGGGCTCGCGTCGCGGGTCGCAGCCATCGCGAGCGAACGATGCGCACCTCGATGACCTCCCGCCCCGATGGCTCGACCCACGCGGTCGATGACAGGACGGCCGCCGGCAACGCTGTACCGCGCGGCATCAATGCACCGCTGCTGATCGCCCTGGGTTCGCTATTGCTTACGGCCGCGCTGTACTGGCCCACGTCGCTCGAGATCGCCGATATCTGGCAGGACACGGTGCGACGTCGCTACACGCATGGCTGGTTCGCGCTCGGCCGTCACGGTGTGGCTGATCTGGCGCGACCGCTCGAACCTGGCCTCGATCCAGTTGGCGCCGCCGCCAGGCGGTTGGGTCCTGGTGGCCATCGGCAGCCTTGGCTGGCTGGTCGGCCTGAATGCCGGCCTGCTCGCCGTGACCACGATGGCCTTGCCGGCACTCGTCCTGGTGACGATCTGGGCCGCAGGCGGGTGGCAGCTGGCGCGGCGGGTTGCGTTTGCCGTGCTGTTCCTCTACTTCGCGCTGCCGGTGTGGGAGCTGATCAGCGCGCCGCTGCAGTCGCTCACGGCGTTCGTCTGCCTGTGGCTGACCCGGCTGGTGGGCATTCCCGTCACGATGGACAGCGCACGTCATCCACATCCCCGAGGGCTGGTTCGAAATCGCGGGCGGCTGCAACGGCCTGCATTTCCTGATCGTTGCGCTGGCCATCGCGGCGGTGCATGGCGAAGTCCACCGCGACGATGTCCGTTCGCGGTTGTGGCTGCTGGGTATCGCGGCCGGACTGGCGCTGGTCACCAACTGGCTCCGCGTGTTCATCATCATCGTCGCCGGCCACCTGACCGACATGCAGCACTTCCTGGTCAGGGTCGATCATTACTACTTCGGCTGGTTCCTGTTCACGTTCGCACTGCTGTTCTATTTTTACCTGTCGTCATACGTGCCGCGCGGCGGTGGCGCCACGCCGCCGCCCGCACCGCAAGGCCACGCACGCTCGCGCAGGAACGTGGTCGCCGGGGTCGTGCTCGCGGCTGCCGCCTTGAGTCTCGGTCCAGCGTGGTCGCTGGCTGAACGGCCCGGCACCGGTCCCGTCGCTGTGGCCCCGGCAAACGTCGACGGCTGGTCGGGTCCGGAGATGTTCCTGTCCGACTGGCGCCCGGTGTTCGCGAACCCGGACGAGGAAGTCATGGTGGCGTACCACAGCGAGTCCGCTGGCGACGTGGCGCTCTACCAGGCGGTGTATCATTCGCAGCGACAGGGCAAGGAACTCCGCGGCCAGGGCAATTCCGTGGTGGGGGAGAGGTACCGGACGACGGCGTCGAGGGACCGGGCAGTGAACGTCGCAGGGGAGACCATCATGGTCTCCGAACAGCTCGCTGAGGCCATGGACGGGCACCAACTCCTGATCTGGTCCTTCTACACCGTCGATGGGCGGCCGAATCCCATGCGACTGCCGGACCAGTTGCTGTATGGGATGCGCTCGCTGGTGCGTGCACCGACGGCAAGCGTCATTGCACTCGCGGCGGAGTGCCGGCCGGATTGCGACGAAGCCAGTAACGCACTCGGCGCATTCGCCGCACAGTCCTTGCCCCACTTGCTGGGACCACCCGAACAACGGCATGCAGACGTCGCGACGTCTGGTGGCAGGTAGCCGGCCATGCACCATTCACGCATTCAGCGCAGGTTGGCATGCGGCCGGGCCGTCGGGATCCTGGCGCTTGCCGCCCTGGTGTCGTTCGCCAGCGGCTGCGATGCATTCCGCAGCAAGGAGGAACGCATCGAGCGGGCCCGGGAAGCCATCGCTGCGGGTAACTATCCTGCAGCGAGCGTCGAACTCAAGAGTGTCCTCGACTCGGATCCGGACAATGCCGAGGCCCGCCTGTTGCTGGCCGAGGCCTCGCTGGCCGAAGGCGACGCGCAAGCCGCCGACAAGGACCTGCGGCGTGCGCTGGCTGCCGGGTTGCCACTCGCAAGGGCTGCGTTACTGCAGGGCCGGGTCATGCTTGCTCAGGGCAAGTCGGCCGACCTGTTGCAGCAGCTCAACGACGGATCGTTGCCGGTGCAGGAGCCGGACCGGTCGGTGCTGAAGGGCGATGCGCTGGTGACTCTCGGCGAGATGGCGGCCGCCGAAGCCTTGTATCGCTCCGTGCAGGGCAAACACCCTGATCACGTTCGCGCCACGCTGGGCCTGGCGCTGGCGACGGCGGCCCAGGGCCGCACGGAGCCGGCATTGGAACTGCTCGCGGGCTTCCTGCGTGCTCACCCCGACAATGCAGAAGCGTGGCTGTTGCGCGGCGACATCCTGGCCCGGGCCTCGCGCTACTCCGAGGCCGAGTCGGCCTTCAAGCAGGCGAGTTCAGACCAGGTCAGGGGACTGGGGTTGCCGCAACAACTCTCGGCATTGACCGGCCTTGCCGAGGCGCAGCTGGCGCGCGGCGCGAACGACGAGGCCAAGGCCACGCTGATACGAATGCGCAAGCTGGCAGACAGCGCGGCGCAGACGCACTTGATTGCAGCCCGTCTCGCGCTGGTCGAGCAGGATTACGCGACCGCCGTGGCCGAACTGCAGCCGCTGGTCACGGCCAGCCCCAACCTCGCTTCTGCGCGCTTCCTGCTGGGCGCCGCGCTGCTGGCACAGGGCAACCTGGGACAGGCCGAGAGCCATCTGTCGCATCTCCTGCAGATTGCCCCCGACAACGTCGAGGCGCGCAAGCTGCTGGCCAAGGCCCGGTTGAAGCAGCAGCGTTACGACTCCGCCATGCAGGTGCTGTCGCCCGCGATGCAGGCGGACACGTTCGATCCCGAGTTGTCGGCGTTGCTCAGCGAGGCGAAGCTGCAAGCCGGGGCACCCGGCGAGGCCGTCGCGGTCCTGGAGCGGAGTGTCGCCCGCAATCCGAATGACGTTGGCGTCAAGCTCGACCTTGCCACCGCGTACATCGCCGCCGGGCGCAGTGCGGAGGCCGTCGACCTGTTGCGCGCGTTGCCCGAACTGACGGGCGATGCCCGGCGCGAGACGCTGCTGGTGACCGCGCTCGCCGCGGCCAAGGGTCCGGCGGAGGCGCGCCGCGAGGTCGAACAACTGGTGGCGCGCAACCCGAAGGACATCAACATCCTGTCGCTGGCGGCCTCGCACGCGTTGTCGCAGGCCGACTACTCGGGCGCGCGCACGTACCTGGAAACAGCACTGGCGATCGATCCCGCCAACCCCCGCCTGCTGACCATGCTGGCCCGGACGGAAATGCAGGCGGGCAGTCTCGACGCCGCCGCGGCAGCGTGGCGACGCCTGGAGAAGGTGCCGGAGTCGCGCACTGCGGCCCGGCTGGGGCTCGTCGAAATTGCGCAGGTGCGCGGCAGGTCGACCGAGGCGCGCAAGGGCCTCGAGCAGATCCGTGCCGAGGATCCCAAGGCGGTCGTGCCGCGCTTGATGCTGGCCCGCATGATGCTGACGGCGTCCGAGGCCGCGCCAGCGTCCAAGCTCCTGTCCGAAACCATCGCGATTGCGCCACGAGACGCGCACCTCCGGTTGCAGGTCGCCCGCCTGCTGGGCGAGTTCAGTCGCTACGACGAGGCCATCGGCCAGGTGCGGCAGGCGGTCGAAATGGCGCCCGAGTCGACCGAGGCCTGGCTGGAAATGGCGCGCATGCAACTGGCCCTCGACCGTCCGGGGCCGGCGCGTGAGTCGGCGGAGAAGGCCGTGGCGCTCGAGCGCGACTCGATCGAAGGCGTCGGCATGCTGGCGCTGCTCGACCTGCGCGAGAAGCGTGGTGACTCCGCGTTGCGGCGTACCGTGGATCTCAGTGCGCGCCGGCCGACAGACCCGCGCGCGGCCGTGCTGGAGGGCGACGTGCGCCTGGCGCTGGGGCAACCGCGCGAGGCGGCCCAGGCTTACGAGCGCGCCTTTGCCCTCAGTGCCGACCTGCTGATTGCCGCGAAGCAATCCGCCGCGATGCGCAGCGCACGCATGGCGAACCCGGAAACGCCCTTGGCGAGGTGGGTGGTTGCAAGGCCGGCTGACGTGCGCGCCCGTACGCTGCTGGCGGACGCGTACCAGCTGGATGGCCGGCGGGACCTCGCCATCGAGCAATACGAGCGACTGGCCGCGAGCCCAGGGGCAGGCTTCGCCGCGTTGAACAACCTGGCCTGGCTCTACTATGAGACGGGCGATGATCGGGCCGAAGCAACCGCACGTCGCGCTTATGACCTGGCTGCGGACAATCCTGCGATCGCCGACACCTATGGCTGGATCCTGGTGGAAAAGGGGAAGGTGGCCGAAGGGCTGGCGATTCTTGCGCGGGCCGTGGCCAGGGCGCCGGACGCCCCGGACATCGTCTATCACCACGCCGCAGCCCTGGCGCGCTCGGGCGAGGTCAAGCGCGCGCTGGGCATCCTCGACGAGGTGCTCGGGGCCAATCCGGCCTTCGCCAGCCGTGCCGAGGCGGAGAAACTGCGCAGCCAGCTCGTTTCCGGCCGCGCCGCGGGCGCGAACTAAGTTCAATAGCGCTCGGCAGACGATTGAATTTGATACTATTTCTCGCTGTCCCAATGCCGGGGCAGAGACGGCTTAGAGGGTGGGCACTGCATCGATGCAGAACATCGTAGGGACATTGCAGGCGGAGTTACGCAGCGCCTGGCGCTACCGCTGGCACGCGCTCGGTATCGCGTGGGCGCTGTGCATGCTGGGCTGGCTCGCGGTCTACCTGACCCCGGATACCTACGAGGCGCGGGCGAGGTTCTACCTGGACACGTCGTCCGCGCTCGCTCCGTTCGTGAAGGACCTCTCGGTCGGGATGGACGTCGATCAGCAGGTGGACATGGTCAAGCAGGTCGTGCTGGGACGTGAGGCGCTGCTGAACGTTGCCCGCGAAACGGACCTCGATGTGAAGGCTAAGACGCCGGCTGAACTCGAGTCTGTACTCGAGAGCGCTGAGCACCAGCATCCAGTTGACTGGAGGGGCGCCCTCGCGCGCCAACCCGCGCGAGCGCGACCGCAATTTCGCGATCGCCTACCGTGACACGGACCGCCAGCGTGCGGTGCAGGTCGTGCAGATCGTGCTGGACAGCTTCATCGAAAACACGTTGAAGAAGCGCAGTTCGGGCTTTCAGTCCGCCCAGGATTTCCTCGCCAAGCAGATTCTCGAGCAGGAGCGGCGCCTGGCGGACGCGGAGAACAAGCTGGCCGAGTTCAAGCGTCAAGAACCTCGAGCAACCTGCCGACGCAGGAAGGCAGTTACATCACAGAGCCTGCAGGCCGAGATGAGCGCGCTGCAGGACCTCAATGCGCAACAGCGCATGCTGTCGAGCCGGCGCCAGCAACTGAGCGCGCAGCTGGCGGCCGAGAAGCAATACGTGCCGAGCAGTTCGGTGCCGGCGCCAGCGGCGGGCAGCCGGCCGGCGGGTGCCAATGAGCCGGACCAGCTCATTCTCGAGCAGCAGGCTCGCCTGGAGCAGTTGCTGCGGGTGTACACGCCCAAGCACCCCGAGGTGATTGCGCTCGAGGAAAACCTGGCCCTGCTGCGTGCCGCGCGCCGCGCGGAGCTGGCGAAGATGGGCGTCACGGACATTCCCGAACGCGGGAGCCTGGTGGCAAATCCGGTGTACGAGCAGATCCGCCTGCAGCGCAACCAGGTCGACGTCGAACTGGCGGCCGTGCGCGGCCAGATTGCGGATCGTGCAGCCCGGGTGCGCGACATGAAGTCGCGCATGGAAACCATGCCGGAGGTCGAGGCCGAGCTGGCGCAACTGACGCGCGATTACGACGTGCTCAAGGAGCGCTACACCGCAATGCTCCAGCAGCTCGAGGCGGCAAAGTTGAGCGATGCCGTGGGCGAGACCGACACGGTCGATTTCTCGATCGTCGATCCGCCTGCAGCGCTCGCCGACGCCGGTGGCGCCGCCGCGCCTGTTGTTGCTCATCGGCGTGCTGGCGCTCGGCCTCGGTGCCGGCGCGGCGGCCGCGTTCGCGATGTCCAGGCTGAATCCCGTATTCGATTCCCAGACTGCCCTGGAGGCTGCGACCGGGTTGCCGGTGCTCGGCGCCGTCAGCGTGACCTGGCTCGATCGGCGCAAGGAACGCAGGCGGGTAGAAATGGTGCGTGTGGCCGCCGCTGGGGCTGCGCTGCTGGTCTTGTTCGTAGGCGTGGTGCTGGCCCGGGACGTCGGCAGCCGCGTGCTCAGCGGCCTGGTGGGCTAGTCCATGAGCTTCATCGAACGCGCATTGGAGCAAATGAAGCAGGAGGCGGCTGCGCAGCGCCGACGGCGCCGGTCGCCCAACCTGTCGAACCGCGGGTCGAACGTCGAGCCGACAAGATCAAGGCGCCGGCTCCTGCCACCACTATCCAGCCGCTGCAGTGTCGCAACGAGCGGACCGTGCGCATCGATCTCGTCGCCATGCGCGAGGCTGGCGCGATCGCACCCGAAGCGGAGGAGCGACGCATCGCGGAGGAGTACCGGATCATCAAGCGGCCGCTGCTGAAGGCGATGACGGGCGATGATGCACCGAAGCTCGGCAATGTCGTGGTCATCACGAGCGCAGTGCCCAGCGAAGGCAAGACCTTCACCAGCATCAATCTCGCGCTCAGTCTCGCGCGTGAGCACAATCGTGAAGTCGTGCTCGTGGACGGGGACGTGGCGAAGCGCCACATCACGCACCTGTTCGGGCTGGACGAAGAACCTGGGCTGCTGGATGCCGGCGGCACTGACGGCCCCGATTTCGAGGATGTCATCCTCAGGACCGACATCCCGTCGCTGTACCTGCTGCCGGCCGGCAACCAGCACGTCGAGGCGACGGAGATTCTCCGGTCCGAGCGCACCGCGTCGCTGTTGGCCGCCCTGGCGTCCGAGCCGCGACGCATCGTACTGATCGACTCGCCGCCGCTGCTGGTCACCAGCGAAGCCGGTGTGCTGACATCGCTTGCAGGCCACGTGGTCATGGTCGTCAAGGCGTCGGAAACACCGCAACAGGTCGTTGAACAGGCCATTGCGACCATCGCCGAGGACAAGCCCGTCAGCCTGGTGCTGAACCAGGTCGTTTCGATGCCGGATCGTCATTACGGCTATTACGGCTACTACGGCGATTACGGCCGCGACAAGGCGGCCGTCGACCCCCCGGCACCGGCCGACCCCAGCTAGCGGGCCGGGCGGCAGCGTCCCGCGGCCACCGGACGAGATCGACAAAGCATGTGCGGTATCGCGGGAATACACCTGGACTCACGGGAGGCGGCGCCCGACCTGGCCATGCTGCAGCGCATGGTGTCGGCCATCCATCATCGCGGCCCGGACGGCGCCGGCTTTCACGTTGAACCCGGGGTGGGCCTCGGCCACGCCCGGCTCAGCATCATCGACCTCGCGGGCGGCGCACAGCCCGTCCACAACGAAGACCAGACGATCTGGATCTCGTACAACGGCGAGGTGTTCAACTACGTCGAACTGCGCCGCATGCTCGAGGAACGCGGGCACACGTTCTATACGAAGACCGACACCGAAGTCATCGTCCACCTGTACGAAGAGCGCGGCGACGACTTCGTCCAGGAACTGAACGGGCAGTTCGCGTTCGCACTCTGGGACCGGCCACGCCGCCGCTTGCTGCTGGTGCGCGACCGCACCGGCATCCTGCCGCTGTATTACACGCGGACGCGCCAGGGCGTGCTGTTCGCGTCCGAAGTCAAGGCGTTGCTCGCCAGCGGCCAGGTGCAGGCCGCGCTCGACCCCGACGGCCTCGACGAGACCTTCACGTTCTGGGCGCCGCTCGCGCCGCGGACGATGTTCAAGGGCGTCGCACAGGTGTGCCCGGGCGAAATGGTCGTGCTGCAGGGCGAGCGGCTCGAGCGGCGCACGTACTGGCGCTGGGAGTTCCCGCCTGCAGGCGCGCACCGCTCGGCGCCGCAGGCGCAACTCGAGGGCGAACTGCGTGAACTGCTCACCGACGCGACGCGCATCCGGCTGCGCGCCGACGTGCCAGTGGGTGCTTATCTCTCCGGCGGCCTCGACTCGTCGTCGCTGGTGGCGCTGCTCAATCACGCCGTGCCGGAAGCATTGCGGACGTTCTCGATCGGCTTCGACGATGCCGGCCTGGATGAAACCGAACACCAGCAGCAGATGGTGGCGCACCTGCGCACGGTGAACGCGCGCATCCAGTGCTCGCTGGCCGACATCGCGGCCAGTTTCCCCGACACCATCCGTCACGCCGAAAGCCCGGTGCTGCGCACGGCGCCCACGCCCATGCGCCTGCTCTCCGGGCTGGTTCGCCGCTCGGGCGTCAAGGTGGTGCTGACCGGGGAGGGCGCCGACGAGGTGCTCGGCGGCTACGACATTTTCAAGGAAGCCAAGGTGCGGCAGTTCTGGGCGCGTAACCCGGCCTCCGCGTGGCGGCCGGCGCTGCTCAAGCGCCTGTACCCGTACCTCGACCTCACCTCCGCGCAGAGCGCCGCTTACCTGCGGGAGTTCTTCGGCATCGGGCTCGACCGGCCGCAGGATCCGTTCTTCTCGCACCTGCCGCGCTGGATGACCACGGCGCAGTGCAAGCTGTTCCTGTCCGAAGACCTGCGCGCCCGGATCGACGGCTCGGCGATCGAGCGCTTCCGGGCGGTGCTGCCGGCCGGCATCGAGCGCTGGCATCCCTTCAACCGGGCTGAGTACGTCGAGGCCCGCACGCTGCTGCCGAGCTACCTGCTGTCGTCGCAGGGCGACCGCATGCTGATGGCCAATTCCGTCGAGGGCCGCTTCCCGTTCCTGGACCACCGGCTGATCGCCTTCGCCAACGAACTGCATCCCCGCCACAAGATGCGGGTGCTGCGCGAAAAGCACCTGCTGCGGGAAACCATGCGCCCGGACTTGCCCCCGGCGATCCTCAAACGTCCCAAGCAGCCCTACCGGGCGCCCGACGCGGCGGCCTTCCTGCAGGGCAGCACCCCTGATTATGTGAACCAGTTAATGGGCCGCGAGTGCCTGGCCAGTTATGGTTACTTCGACCCGGACAAGGTCGGGCGCCTGGTGGCCAAGCTGCAGCGTGCGCGCGTTCACGCCGCGCGGGACAACATGGCGTTCGTCGGCGTCCTGTCCACGCAGTTGTGGCACCGGCAGTTCGTCGAGGGCCAGGCCCTGGCCTGAGCCATCTCGACTCCCGGGCAGTAAGAGCACCAGAGGCAGGAGAGCAGCCGATGTCGGAAAGTTTGCGCGACCGTATCCAGAAATTCATCTTGGAAAACTATCTTTTCACCAATGACGCCAGCGCACTCGGCCTGGACGACTCGCTGCTCGGCCGCGGCATCGTCGACTCCACGGGCATGCTCGAGATCATCATGTTCATCGAGGAGCAGCTCGGCGTGACGGTCAAGGACGAGGAAATGATCCCGGAAAACCTCGACTCCGTGAGCCGCATCGCGGCCTTCGTCGAGTCCAAGCGCAAGGTGGCCTGACCCCCAGGCATGGCGACGGCATGGCGGATTCCCTCGTAGACCTGTTGCTGGCGGCAGCGGCGCGCGACCCCCACAAGGTGGCGCTGCGCCGGCAGCATGGCGCGTGGACCTATGGCGATCTCACGCGGGGTGCGGCCGCCGCCGCCGTCTTGCTGCGCGAGGCTGGGCTCGAGCCCGGCGACCGGGTGGGACTGCTGTTCCGCAACAGCCCGGAGTACGTGGCCCTCTTTTACGGCGCGCTGTCGGCACGGCTGGCCGTGGTGCCGCTCAACGTGCAGGAGCGCGCCAGCGTGCTGGCACTGCAGGTGGCACACGGTGGCGCGCGACTGGTCGTCGGCGACCCCGAGCATCCCGAGTGGCCGGCATTGCGCGCCGCGCTGCCCGTCGAAATCCCCATGCTGGCCGTGCCCTGCCACGATCGCGCAGGTTCCGCCGCGGCATTCCTGCAGGACATGGTCGCGGGTGCCGAGCGGCAGCTCGAGTCGCCGAGTGTTGCGCGCGACGACATGGCCGTGCTGCTTTACACGTCGGGCACCACCGGCCGGCCGAAAGGCGTGATGCTGAGCCACGGCAACCTGGTCGCCAACAACCTCGCGATCCAGGCCTACCTGCAGCTGGTGCCCGAGGACGTCGGCCTCACGGTGATGCCGTTTCATTTTTCCTACGGCAATTCGGTGCTGCACACTCATCTCGCAGCCGGTGCAACCCTGCTGCTCGAGGACAACCTCGCGTATCCGCTCAAGGTCGTGCAGCGATTCGAGCGCGAGAAGGTCACCGGGTTTTCCGGCGTGCCCTCGACGTTCGCGATCCTGATGTCGCGCTGCCGTCTCGAGGAATTCGACCTCGGTTCGATGCGCTACCTCACGCAGGCCGGCGGCGCAATGACGCGCGCTGCGATCCAGCGCATGCGCGAACTGGTGCCGAGCGCCAAGTTCTGGGTCATGTACGGGCAGACCGAGGCCACGGCCCGTCTCACCTACCTGCGGCCGGAGCACCTGGACGGGCGGCTCGGGTCGGTGGGCATCCCGCTCGACGGCATCGAGATCGAGATCCGCAACGAGCGGGGCGACGTATTGCCACCCGGCCAGACCGGGGAACTCTGCGCGCGCGGGCCGAACATCATGCTCGGCTACTGGCGCGACGAGGAGGCCACGCGCGAGGCGGTCGTGGACGGCTGGCTGCGCACGGGCGACCTCGCGCACCGCGACGACGCCGGGTTCCTGTACATCGATGGTCGCGTCGTGGACATGATCAAGGTGGGCTCGTTCCGCGTGAGCCCGCTGGAGGTCGAGGAGGTGCTGGCGACACTGCCTGGCATCGCCGAGATGGCGGTGGCCTCGACGCCGGACGAACTGCTCGGCCAGGCGATCAAGGCCGTGATCGTGCTGCGCGACGGCGCCGAGCTCGACGAGCGGCAGGTGAAGGCCCATTGCCGGGCCCATCTCGCCAGCTACAAGGTGCCGAAGATCGTGGAGTTCGCGCGCGAGCTGCCGCGCACGTCCAGTGGCAAGGTCCAGAGATTCAAGCTTTCATAGAGGTTCCATGACTACGACCGCCAACCTGCCGCTGGGCCCCCGGGTCCTGGCACTCGACTACGATCGCGAGATCGAGCGCATCACCGCGCGCCTCAAGGAAATCCTGTCGCGGGACCTGTCGCGCCGCGGGCTGGTCGTGGCCATGTCCGGCGGCATCGACAGCTCGGTGTCGGCCGCGCTGAGCGTGCGCGCGCTCGGCGCCGAACGTGTCTACGGCCTGTTGCTGCCCGAGCGCGATTCGTCCGGCGAGAGCGTCACGCGCGGCCGCATGCTGGCCGAGCATTTAGGCGTTCGCTACGAGCTGTTCGACATCGCCCCGACGCTCGAGGCCATCGGCTGCTACCGCTGGCGTGACGAAGCCATCCGGCAGGTGTTCCCGGAATATGGTGCGGGCTGGAAGAACAAGATCGTGATCAGCGGCGGCCTGGAAGGGCGCGTCAATCACTTCCAGCTGGTGGTGCAGACACCGTCGGGCGAAACGCACCAGGCGAGGCTTGGGCTCAAGGAGTACCTGCAGATCGTCGCCGCCACCAACTTCAAGCAGCGCATCCGCAAGACGGTGGAGTATTTCCACGCCGACCGGCTCAACTACGCCGTGGTCGGCACGCCGAACCGCCTCGAGTACGACCAGGGGTTCTTCGTCAAGAACGGCGACGGCAATGCCGACGTCAAGCCGATCGCCCACCTCTACAAGTCGCAGGTGTATGCGCTGGCGCGGCACATGGGTTTGCCCGATGAGATCTGCGGCGCGACGCCGACGACCGACACCTACAGCCTGCCGCAGGGTCAGGACGAATTCTATTTCGCGCTGCCCTATGCGCAGATGGACCTCGCGCTGTGGGCCTTGAACCACGGGCGCCCGGCGGCGGAGTTGGCGGCAGCGCTCGGTATCACCGAGGTCCAGGCGCAGCACGTCTACGACGATATCGCAGCCAAGCGGCGCACGACGCGCTACCTGCACTCGAAGGCGGTGCTGGTCGAGCCGGTCACCGAACTCGCGCTCTGACGCAAGCAGGACGCTGAGCCGTGAGGTGACTGGTCTCGTGGAAACCCTGTTCTGGATCAGCCTGCTCGCGGTGGTCTATCCGTACGCGCTCTACCCGGCGCTGCTGGTGGGCTGGAACCGGCTGGCCGGCCGGCGGCTGCCACAGTCCGATCCGGCGCATCGCCCCACCGTCACGGTGATCCTCCCGGTGCACAACGAAGCCCGACGCATCGAGGCCAAGATCGCCAATCTGCGGGCGCTCGATTATCCGTCCGACCGACTGCAACTGATCGTCATTGGCGACGGTTGTACCGACGACACGCTCGAACGGGCCGCGCGGGCGGGCGGGGCGGACGTGACCGTGCACCCCTTGCCGACGCGGGCCGGCAAAGCAGCCGCGCTCAATGCCGGGCTCGAGCGCGCCACGGGCGAGATCGTCGTCTTTACCGACGCCGGCATCCTTCTGGACCGCGGCGCGCTGGCCAGCCTCGTCGGCCATTTCAGCGAGCCAGTCGTCGGCTGCGTCTCCGGGGAGGACTACGTGGAGGGCGGTGGCTCGGAAGGCCTGTACGGTCGCATGGAGTTGTTCGTGCGCCGCGAAGAGGCGCGGCTGCACTCGATCGCCGGTGCCAGCGGCTGCTTCTACGGCATGCGGCGGTCAATCTGCCGGCCGTTCCGGCCGGGCATGGCGCCGGATTTCCTCTCGGTGCTCGACACGGTCCGTTCCGGGCATCGTGCAGTGTGCGAGCCGGCAGCGCGAGGGGCCATGACCGCCACCAGCAGCCAGCGGGCGGAGTTCTCGCGCAAGTCACGCACCTTTCTGCGGGGACTGACGGCGTTGTTTGGCAATGCCGCGCTGCTCAATCCCGTGCGCTACCCGGCTTTCTCGTTCATCCTGTGGTCGCACAAGCTGATGCGCTGGCTGGGGCCTGTGTCCCTGGCGCTGTGTCTCGCGTCGGCGTTCATGTTGCGGGCCCAGCCACTGTACGCCTTCATGTTCTACGGGCAGCTTGCCTTCTACGCCATGGCGCTCGCTGCGCTCGCCTGGCCGGAGACGATCGGACGGTTCAGTCTCGCGCGCCTCAGCGGGTTCTTCGTGCTCGTGAACGCGGCGGCGGGCCAGGCACTGCTGCAGTGGCTGGCGGGTGTGCGGCAGGAACTGTGGGAGCCCACGCGGAGGCCGGGATGAGCGGCGCAGAGGCGCAGTCACCGACCGGTGCGCGTGCTGCATTTGCGTGACTCGCCGTGGATCGACGGGCCGGGCAGGACCATCCTCGAGACGGCAACTCGCATCGACGGTCGCGCGTCGACTATCACGTCGGGGCGTTCGTCTCGAATCCCGGCGAGCCGCATCCGCTGGTGGATGCGCTGCGAGAAGCGCGGCTTGCCGGTGCACGCGATCGCGGATCGTGGTGGGGTCGGGTCGGAACTGGTGCAGCCAGGGTCGTCGAACTGATCGACCGGCTCGGGATCGACGTGCTGCACACCTCCGAGTTCCGCTCGAACGTGCTTGCGCTGATCTGCCGGCGCCGGCGCCCCGTGAAGCTCGTCAGCACGGCCCACGGCTGGATCGCCAACGACCTGCGCGGGCACCTCTATATGCTGGGCCGACCGGGTGTTGTTGCGTCGGTTCGATCGCGTCATCCTGGTGTCCCATGCCATGCGGCAGGCGCCTGCCCTCGTGGTGGGTGCCGGACTCGCGAGTACGAGTGCTTCACAACGCCCTGATGACCGAGTCGTACGGTCAGCGACGTTCTTGATCGAGCCAGGCGCGCGCCGGACCCCGCGGGCATCGTACGGCTGCTGAATGTCGGCCGCCTGTCGGCGGAGAAGGGGCAGGACATACTGCTCAGGGCGGTCGCGTCGCTGGCCGCCGAATTCCCGGGTCTGCAGCTTGTGTTTGCAGGCGTCGGGCCATTCGAGGCGAGGCTGCGAGAGCTGGCTGAGATCGCTCGGCGATCGCCGACCGCGTGCAGTTCCTGGGCTACGTCAGCGACATGCCCGCGCTGTACGCGTCGATCGACGTCGTCGTGCAGAGCAGCCTCACCGAGGGCCTGCCGAACGTCATGCTCGAAGCCGCGTACCTGGGCGTGCCGATCGTCGCCACGGATGTCGGCGGGACGCGGGAAGTGATCGAGCACGGAGTCTCCGGATGGCTGCTGCGGCCGGGAGATCCCGAAGCACCTGGCCGATGCCCTGCGGCAGTATCTGTCCGAGCCGGCTGCGTTCATCGAGATGGCGGCGCGCGGTCGCACTCGAATCGAGTCGAGCTTCGCCTTTGCCGCCCGTACCGAGCATCAGATGCAGATCTATCGGGCATTGAGCGGCGGCGCCGGGTAGATCCGGGAAGCAACGGAGCCGCAGCCACGCCGCAGACTCCGCCGACCGGGCGGCCACGAGACAGGGCTCGTTGACCGCTCGCAAAGACAGATGATCCCTTCAGGGCGCAGTAGGCGCCTCAGTCCACAACAATGCTCGTGGGTGCGTTGGGCGTGGGCGTTGGGGTGCCGCTACTGGAACGGCCAATGATTTCGTTGCCCGTGATATAGGCGCCGAGGGTTATCGAGTCGGTACGGCTGCCGTTGCCATTGAGATCGAGAACGTCCACCCCCGCATTGCGGGCGGGTGAACCCGTCTGCAGACGGTAGTTCCCGCTCGATTCGTTCACGAACAGCGGATCAGCCACTCGAGAGGCGGGAGATGCGTTGTCCTGACCCATCGCTTGCCAGGACGCGAACGACAGGGAAGTCTGACCCGACAGCTCGAATCGGAACTGTGCTCCAGTGGTCAAGCCGCGATAGAGGTTGTGCCTGGCAACGAAGGTCGCTGGCGTCCAGGCGCTGGAGGAGTCCTGGCTCCTGAATCCCAGTTGGCAATCGGCAAAGATATTGTTCTGGAAGATGTGTCCCGCGTTCGTCGTCAAGATCGCGCCTTCGAATGCCCTGCCGCAGTTCTTGACGGTATTGTTGACGATGCGCAGGTAATACGTCTCTGCCCCGTCGTAGTGATTGGTATGGAAGGCGTTTTCCGTGATGTTGACCAGGAGGTTCTGGTAGATCTCCACCGAATGGTCGGGGTTGGCGGTCCGGACGAGCTGGTCGGCCCTAATACCCATCCAGCTGTCGCGGCCGTAGTTGTAACGAACGATCCAGCGGCCGGGCGCGTTGTAATTGCGCTTGATGAAGAACACGCCGTCGGAGTTCGCGATCTCGTTGTGCTCGATCAGTCCCCCGGCCGACTGATCGACCAGGATGGCGGAGGCATTCGAGCCGGACCCGCTGTTCCGAAAATCGTGGATGTAGTTGTGACGAACGTGTGCCCGCCTCCGGCGTTGATCCTGACGCCGTTGTGCAATTCGCCCGTACCGAAACTCGCACCGTTACCGTCGATTTCACAGTACTCGATCACGCCGCCCACGGCGTCCCACAGGACAACCGGGCCGGTATCCGAGGCCGCTGGCGCCAGCGCCTCGTCGACCGTGAAGCCGCGCCAGGTGATGTAGTTCCGCGCGTTGGAGCCGATCACCGGACCGATGCCGCTACTGTAACGCAGCACCACGGCACCTTCGGTCTGGAAAGTGATGGGACTGCCGACGGTGCCTGCGTTGACCGGATTGTAGGCGGGCGTGTAGCGGGTATTCGTTCCGGTGGTCGTATAGGTGCCTGCCCGCACGATGACCGTGTCGCCGGCCTGTGCGGCTTGACTCGCATTCGGGGACGTTCGACTCGAACTCCCCCAAGCCGCGCGTCCGATGCGTCGCCCAAGGGCTCGACGGGCCATTGGCGGCGTAGGTGGTCGAATCGCTGCCTGCGTTGGCATCCACGTAGAGCGTCTTTGCCGCAGACGAGGCGGAGTAGAGCAGGATCATGGCGCCGAAAGCGAACGCTGCCTTTATCCTGATGCTGATGGACGCCGGATGAAATGTTCATGGTAAGCAACCCTTGAATGGCATAACGACCGCACCGAACAGCCGGGCCACGGTATGGCTGATGAGTCTGTCCAGAGTATGCCGCAAATCAATGACCCTGCGGCGCCCCTCGACTGTCGCAGTTTGCCGACGCCGCGCGCCGCGCGCATCGCCAGACGCTCGAAATGCGCATGGAAAATCATGACGGTTGTCACATAACCGATATTTGGGCATCCGGGTGGCGACGTACCCCTTCGCACAATCCAAGTTCGATTTCGAACGTGCTGCTAGCGACGCAAGAGGCGGCGATATAGATCTTGTGTCTCGCGCACATTCGCAGTGATCGAAAACTGCTCTTGAAGGCGGGCGTATCCGGCACGGCCCATTCTCCCGGCGAGTTCAGGGTCATCCAGAAGCCGGCGCAAGCACCGTGCCAGATCTGCCGGCGCGCCAGGCTCAAAGAGCAACCCCGTTTCGCCGTCGACAACAACTTCCGGTACCGCGCCGCCTCCACTTGCTACCAAGGGTTTCGACAACGCCATTGCTTCGAGCAGGACGCGGCCGAACGGTTCGGGCGCAATCGATGCGTGAACCTGGATGTCCAGCGCAGCGACGAAGTCCGCAACGTCGCTGCGATAGCCGGTGATCATGACGCGTCCCGCCACACCAAGTTCGGATGCCAGCGCTTCGATCCGTCCAAGGTAGTCGCGCTCGCCTCGCGCCGTATCGCCGACGAGCACACATGCTAGGTCGGGATACTGGTCGCGCAGCAGTCCCATCGCCCGAACGACTACCTCCTGTCCTTTCCAGGGTTTGACGTTGCCGATGACGCCGATAAGCCTCTGTTCCGGTGACAGCCCGAGCTCCTCGCGCACCTGCGCGGCGGAGCGCTCGACATGCATAGAGGCTGGATCAAGGCCGTTGTGAATGGTCACCAGTCGAAGGCGCCCCAGGCCTCGGGCAATCATGTTCTCGCGCACGGCGGCAGAGATGCAGATCACCGCTCGCAGCGATCGAGCAAGGATCCGTGTGCGGAGGGAAAACCGTTCATTGATGCCGCGTTCGTGTGTAATGCAGGGAACGCCCGCAAGCAGTGCTGCCAGCATCCACGGATGATTGCGTATGACGCTGTTGTTGAGATGCACCAGGCTCACGTGCTGCTGCCGCAGGAATCCGGCCAATCTGATCGGTTCGACGAGAAAGCCGAGGGCAAGGTTGGCCGCCTTCGCAGCCAGCCGCCCTACGGGTCCTTCGAGTCTGACGGCGGCCGCCAGCGGCCGGACAAAGGTTCGTACGCCGGCTGCCTCGAACTGTGGCGCCAAAGGCGTCGGTGCGGCAAAGACGACTACTGGTTCAAAGCTCGCGCGGTCGAGTCCCGACACCAGGTACAGCAGGCTGAAGTACGAACCGCCGACCGTCCCGTCGACATTTCCCTCGACGTAGAGAATCCGTCTTTGATCCTGGCATGGTTCTGGGCGTGCTCACCGAGGCTGCGATCGGACGTGACGTCGCCGCTTGGGCCCTGCAGGCAGCCGGGGGCGAGCCTGCGTCGGCGGCGCGGCTCATTTGCCGATGCCGCAGGTTGTGGATTGTCGAGGCGCGCCTTGACGATTAGACGCGCAGACGCGGTCACGGCTGTGAGCACGAACAGGTGCGGATAATATGCGACAGACAGGAAAGCGCCTGCGACCGCGAAGCCGATACAGCCAGCCGCAAGCATGCACAGGAATCTCTCGGCCTCCAGTCGCCACTCCAAAGGCGGGCCGTGGATGGCGGTGAGCACCCGACGGCGCAGCGACAGCAGCGCCAGTGGGCTGCCCCAGCACCAGTGCCAGCAGCGTCACGATGCCCCGGCAAGCCGAGTTCTCCAAGGACGAGGAAGTACATGGAGTGTGCCGTCAGCCATCTTGCCACCGCCGTCCTCATCGGTAGTATCTGCCGTACATCGTAGGAAAATGTCCCGCACCAACGCCGGTCAACGGATGGTCGACCGCCATCCTCAGGCTCGCCTTCCATGCTCTGATTCGACCCTCTGCGGAACCATCTTGCTCATAGTGCGCAATGGTCGCCATTCGGTTGAAGTACGCATCTGAGGCATACACGAGGACAAACATGCCGACGAGCAGAATGGCCAGCAGTGACAGCACCTTCTTGCTGCTGTACAGCCAGAGGAAGATGAGCACGGCCGCCAACGCGAGCGACGCACCTCGCGACTGTGTGGCCAGAATCGCCAGGAGAATGCAGGCGACGGACGCCCAAGCAAGCGCCATGCCCAGCTTCGATCGCGAGACGGCGTGCGATTTCGATGGCCAAGGGCATCAGGATGCACAGAGACAGACCGAAGTCGTTGCCGTCTCCGAGAAAGGGAGCGCCCGTGACGTAGGAACGAATGTCGGGCGACAGCACCAACGCGGGATTGAGCAGGACCAGGACCACGTGCGCTGCAATCAGCGCCGCGAATATTCCGCGCAATCGGTCCAGTGAGGTGGCAATTCTCGCGATCATGACGAACATCGTGAATATGCGTGAGGACGTCGTCAGAGTGTTATATGCGTACAGCGTCACCTCCGCGAACGGGAGCGAAAGAGCGATCAAGTCACAATGTATGCTAGAAGCCACTTCACGTAGCGGTCCGAAAAGATCTCGCCCCAAGGACGTAGCCCTGGCGCGAAGAGCGTCGCCGCCAGCAGTGCACCGGGAATGATGGTGCCCAATTTGATGGCGTCGATCAGCGGGACGAACGCTCCAGGCCTGACGTATTCGAAGAATAGCGCCAGCAGCAGCCACCAGTAGTAGATGCGGGTCCGGGACTCGTCGATGGCGGGCCCCGCCGGTGGCAGGCGATGGGTCAGCGGCTTCGCGGCGACGCGACCTCCTCGTATCTGCATCGGCTTCATGGCGTCACCCGGTTCGCCTCATGGACGCAGGCCACGTTCATGCGAACCGCTCATTCTTGAGTTCCCGCAGCACTTTCGCGTTCAACAGCAGGTAGGTAGCCATGCCGGTCAGTACGGCTGCAGCCAGGCCGACCAGCGTCCGCGTATCAAGCACCGCGCTGATGCCGACAACGACCAATGCCATGATCAGGGCCGTCCAGATCGGGCGCCAGATCGTCGCACACGAACTTGGGCAAGCCGATGGCGACGTATCGACGCAGGTAGACCAGGCCGACCAGCCATTGCACGACGCCGCCGATCGCCACCGCTACTGCAGCACCCAGGAGACCATAGGCCTTCACCATCGGAACCATCAGCGGCCCGATCGATGGCAAGGCGCAGCAGGCCGAGATGGAAGGCGACTTTCGGTTGCCCGATACCCTCGAAAAGGTACCCGTTGAAAATCAGGAGTGCGCGGGGGAGTCCGACGAAGGCCAGGACCTGGAGAGGCACGGCAGCAGCCAGCCACTTCTCGCCATAAACGACGTGGAGCAGGGGCTCAGCCAGGCAGATCAAGCCGGCGCTCACTGGCGCGACCAGGAATGCCATCAGCGAGAGTGCCCGCAGGTAGGCGCTGCGCAGCTTCGGCAGGTCATTCTGCAGCTTGCTGTAGGCCGGCATCATGATGCCCGAGGCAATCTGCGACACGCTAAGCGTCGCCATGGTCGCAACGGTTGCCGCCAGGGCATAGAACCCCAGCTGTGTCGTTCCGAGCACTTTGCCGATCACGGCGGAGTCGAGTTCCGTGATGACAAAGGTGACGATCGCCGAGGCGGTAATGAACTTGCCGTACCGGAGCAGGTCGCGAGCGACTTCCGTATTGAACGCGAACCGCATGCGGCCGCCGACGAAAACGTACGACAATGCAGCATTCGCGCTGGTTTGCACGATCAGTCCGATCACCAATGCCCACACGCTTCGCAGCCACCACGCAACGGCGACAGTAACGATCGTTCCGATCAGGTTCGAGGCCTGCCCGATGTAGGTCAGCCGGCGGAATTCGATTTCCCGTTGCCGGGCGATGGTGTTGATGTTGCACAGGCCAGTAATCACGAAAGTGACCGAAAGCACCTGGAGGACAGTCTCCAGTTCAGGGGCCTCGTAAAAGTGCGCAACAAGCGGGGCTGCGGCGATAAGCAACAACGAGAGCAGCACGCCGCGCGCCACGAGGAGAGTGAAAGCGGTGGCGCCCGCGTCCTCGAACTCCGCCTGGCGGGCAATCAGCGCCTGCGCAATGCCGGGACGCGTGAACGTCTCGATGGCCCGGATGGCAATCATCGCCAGGGCCATGAAGCCAAAGACGTCGGGTGTAAGTAGCCGCGCGAGGGCAATGGAACGTACGATGCTCAGCAGCTGAATGCCCACCTGGCCGGCACCTACCCAGATTCCGGAGCGCATCACCCGCGCCTTGATGGACCCTCCATCCGAGAATGCAAATGTGCCTATCTTCTTTATGAACTTGATCGGCACGTCGCTGTCTCGCGGAAAGGGTCATAGCCGTCTTTGACTGCCAGCACCGTGGCCAGCAGGCACAGCGCATACAACCGCTGCTGCCAGCGCAGGTCACCCGGCGATTCCTTGCGACGCTGCAGCAGTTCGCGAATCGGCGTTCGCGACCATGTCGGCAATGCCTGCAGCAACCCGGCCCGGTCCAGTTCGTCCGGCCAGGCAAACACCGGGTTCGCGAGGAGCCTGTCGATATCGAAAATGAACCCGCTCTTGGGCTTCTCCACGATCTCGCGGGGAAGGCTCTGTTTCATGTAAGCGCGAAGAATCTGCTTGTTGACGCCATCCCTGTACTTCAGTTGTTCCGGCAGTCCTTGCACGAATGAAGCCAGTCGATTGTCAGTGAAAGGGAAGCGTATCGACCTGCCCGCCGCTTGCGCGAAATGGATCGCTTTACGGTAAGCCGCGTGAGGTTCCCAGACACCGCAGACGACCTCCGTGTGCACCTGCAACCACTCCGCGGGATCCGCAGCCTGCATGAGCTGCCAGAGGTAGGTGTCTGCAAAGGACACATCGCGCCCCAGCAACTGGGTCAGTTCCGCGCTGCTCCATCCATCCCACGCCACGAAGCTCTCCTCGACTGGCTTGCGCCAGAACTCACTCAGTCGACGCGCGCCAAGTGGTCCGAGAGACATCGCCCGCAGCACCAACGGCCAGAGCGGCCCCGCAAGTGCCTGGACCTCTATCCGTCGCTTGTAACGCCACAAGCCCTTGGCCGTACTCGGGATGCCAAAGTAGTAGTCGTTGCCGGTTCCATCGATGACGACGGCACAGTCGTCCGGCAGCCGTGACATTCCGAGGAAATATGGCAGGGCTGCGGTGTCGCCGACTGGTTGATCCTGCACGCGTGCAAAGTCGATGATTCCGCGCGCGAGTTCATCATCGGTCGGCACGTAGCATTGATGGGCCAGGCCAAGGGCACCGCAGACGAGTGCGGCGTGATGTGATTCGTCGAGCTGCTCGTCGCTTTGACCGACGGTGAAGGCGAGCACCCGATCCGGACAGAGCTTGCTCAGCGCGACCGCGAGCACGGACGAGTCCTTGCCGCCGCTCAGTGCCAATGCGATTCGGCCACGTTCTGGAATACAGTCTGCAACAGCAGTGAGCAGCTTTTGCTCGAAAGCCGGCAACTGTCGTTCGATCTCATGATCGATTTCTTCCGCGTGCTTGAGCGGCGAGCCTTTGACAAAGCGAGGCGCGGCGTACTTCTCCTGTCGCGTCGAGGTGCCGATGCTCAGAACATGCCCAGGAAGTACCGCCATGCAACCTTTGGCGAGGGTGCGGGGTGCGGGCACGTAGAGATAGTGCAGGAACTGCGCGATAGCCTCCTCATCAAGCTCGAGAAGCAGTCCGCCCGCATGAAACGCGCGCAAATCCGTTGCGAAGACGATCCGTCCGTCCAACTGGGCGGCATACAGAGTCTGACCGCCGATGCAGTCGCGGGCAAAATGCGCTCGTCGAGTCGTGCCATCCCAGACGACGGCGGCCCATAAGCCATTGAGCGCACGAAAGCTCGACGCACCCTGGCGTGCCGTATGCCGACAGGATGGTCCTGCCGAGAATCTCCGGATCCGGTTCAGGCGCGTCAAAAAACTGGCCGAACACGACCCCTTCGTGGTCGCCAACCTTCGGCACCTGGAACTGGAAGTCGCCCGGGCCGATCCTGGCCTCGTGCGCGTGCTGATAGGTAACGACAGTCAGGTTCGGGGAGCGCCACTCGCAGCGGGTGGTCCAGGGCGTGATCCCGAATCCGACAGTCAGCCACGACTCGTCGCGCGCCTGTGCCCCGGGCGAGTCCGTGTATATGACACCGGCCATGCCGAACGTGATGGGCGCGCTCGACGTGCCTGCACTGCGGGAGTTTCTGATCTCTTCGGTCTTCACTGCGACGAGTCCACGTGTCACTCTGTTCGACGATGGTAGGGGCGTGCATCGAGTCCTGCGGCAGACGCATCCGCGCTCAGGTCGCCCAAGGTGCCAAGAACCAGCCCGCCTGTCGACATGACATAATTATGCTCGAAGCCGGCAGGCTGAAATCACGACGATTTCGCAGTTTGCGGAGAGCCGGGCGTTGGCGATCGACCGACGTGCGGCCTGCACGACGTCCTGCTGCGGGACCTCCAGGCGTAGCAGGCGACTTTCTCAGCCCCGCTCGGCGATCCGGTTCTTCACGAACGTCGAGAGTTGCTGCGCCAGGACGCCCGGCGGGAGGCGACTGACGTTCCGCAGGAAGTGCAAGCGAGACCTTCGGCGTTCCTCGGCCAGGGCCGCGGTCGCCTCGCGAAGGTACTGGGCAGCCGATTCCTCCGAGACGGGTTCTGCCGACGAAACCTTTCCGAGCTCGGCTGAGAGCACCTTCAGACGTGCCAGGAGGGCCACCGCCGGGTCGCCCCCGAGCGGCATTGGCCGGTAGTCGTCAGCAATCCTGACGGGCAGCAGTTCGAGGTCCCGAACGCCGTCCGGGGTCAAACGGCACTCGGCGATGGCGGAGTCGCGCATTCGGTCGCTCCAGATCATGTCGCCGAGGAAGTTGCCCAAACTGTAGATGATCCACCCCCGGCCGTATCGTTCGCAGCCCCGGAGCACGTGAGGGTGATGGCCGATCAGGAGATCTGCCCCGGCGTCCATCACATCGTGCGCCAGTCCGATCTCTGCCGGCGACGGCCGGTCGACAAACTCGTCGCCCCAGTGCAGCGACACCACGACACTATCGTGCGTCTTCCTGGCCGTACGGATGTCGTTGAGCATGTCGTCGGCGTAGCCCTCGGCATAGAGCGGGCCTGCGGCGAAATATCGTCGCGGCCGCAGCGACCACCCAAGGAATGCAATCCGCAGTCCATTTCTATCGACTACCTCGGGCACGACGGTCCGGTAGGAAGCCCCGGCGAGTCCACACACTGCGATCCCGGCATTGCGCAGCGCGTCCACGGTCTCCACGAACGCCTCACGCCCGTGCTGCATCGAGTGATTGTTTGCCATGCACAAGACACCAAAACCCGCGCGGCGGAGCGCTTCCACGTAGGACAGCTGCCCCCTCAACTGCATCGAGTGGTGGTCTCCGGGTTGCAGGCCGCGCTCGGAAAGCGTGCATTCGAGGTTGCCGAAGACGAGATCCGCCCGAGCCAGGGTGGAGGCCATGTGGGCGAAAGGAAAGTCGGCGGGCTGTGAGCGAAAAGTGCTGTGTGCTCCGCGTCCGGTATTGAGCGGGTGATCTCCAAGCATTATGTCGCCAACCGCCTGGAGGCGGACTGATCGCTCACTCACCGTTCACCTCGCTCATCATGGCCGTGACTTCGAAAGTGGCTTGATTATGTGGGTACTCGATCGTGGGTTGCAACGAAGTACTTCGCTGGCGCCGGGCGGCAAGCTGGCCGATAATCAAGCGAGCTGGAGGGCCCGCGTGCTGTGGGCCTTTTCTTTGCGTCGCATGCGGGCTGCACACTCGGAGTCTGCGGCGATAGTGCCGACTTGGGGAGTAGATTGGACGTAATGAAGGTACTGTGGATTTCCCAGAACGTGCCGTATCCACCGAAGAGCGGCGTGTTGCTGCGGAATTACAATCTTATCCGGCTGACCTCGCGGTTCGCGGCGATCGACCTGGTTGCGATTGTGAAGAAGAATGCCATGCCAAGTTCGTACGCCGAGATGGCAGTTCCGGAGCTGCTGAAGCTCTGTTCCACCGTCCAACCCGTTCGGCTGCCCGCGGAGGAGTCGCGGTTCCGCCTTTGGTGGGCACTGCTCAAGAGCCTCGTCACCAAGGCGCCGTTCACGGTGAACTGGGCCAATGCGCCGGCGTTGAAGGAAATGCTGACGCGCGCGCTTGCGGGCACGACCTACGATCTCGTCTACTTCGATTCGGTAAGTCTCGCCGACTACCGGGAACTGGTGACTTCCGCTGCGAGGGTGCTCAACCATCACAACATCGAGTCGCAGCTGTTCGAACGGCGCATAACTTACGAACGGAACCCACTCAAAAGACTTTATCTTCGCCTGGAGGCGAGAAAGCTCCGGCGGTACGAAGCCGCGGTAGTCGGAGAATTCGACTCGAACCTGGTGGTGTCCAGCCTCGACGCGTTACGGCTGGGTGAGTTCTGTCCCGGTACGACCACCGCCCTAGTGGCGAACGGTGTCGACGTGGACTATTTCCGGCCCAGCGACGAGGCGTCTGCGGAGCCCGGGCATCTCATCATGGTCAGCGGCATGAACTGGTTTCCGAACCTGGACGCCGTGCTGTACATGATGGAAAGCATCTGGCCGATTCTTGTCAGTACGACGCCCGGAGTACGGTTGACGATCGTCGGCGCCCGCCCGCCACAGCGCGTTACGGAACTCGCAGCGAAGGACCCCCGGATCACGGTCACGGGATTCGTCGACGATATCAGGCCGTACATGGATCGTGCACAGGTCTACCTCTGCCCGATGCGGGACGGCGGCGGTACGCGACTGAAGGTTCTCGATGCATTGTCGATGGCCAAGCCGATCGTGGCCACCACGATGGCGCTAGAGGGAATAGACGTGGTTCCGGAAAGAGACGTTCTGGTCGGCGACACGCCTGACGCTTTCGTCAGGCAGATTCAAAGGCTGTTGCAGGACCACGCGCTTCGGCAACGTCTTGCCACGAACGGTCGCACTTTCGTCGAGCGGCATTTCTCGTGGGAGGTCATCGGCCGCCAGTTGGAGGGGGCGTTACGCGACGCAGTCGCCCGCAGGCATCGGCACGAGTGAGAGACTTCAACCTCAAGGACGGGGACGTGCTGCGCGTAATGCCAGGTCGCGCCGCTGCGAACGGCCAGCTTTTGTCGTGGAGAAACTCGTGCTTTTAGTCTCGGTTAACATGGATCCCGCTGCAGTTTCAGAGCCCCTGAAGCATCTGGCGCACACTCGTGTCGCCGTGGGTGCCACCGGTAACTGCGACATCTACTACGATGCGGGCCGGTACGAGGTCGCGGCAACGTCAAGTGGCCTCTCCGTCCGGCATAAGGGCGTTCCCGATGGCGACGTGTTCACGCTTCAACTGCATCCGCGTGCGCTGTTCGATCAGGAAGCCGCTGCTGCTCGGGCTGCCGATCTACTACTCGTCAACCGCTCGCTCGTTTGTTGCTTCCACCCACGTGAGGTTGCTGAGGGCGTTCGGCCTGCAGATACAGGAGGATCGTGGTGCGCTGCCGGAGTTCTTCCTCTACCGATACGTGACGCCTCCGCGCACGCTGTTCCTGGGCGTTTCCGCGCTGCCAATTGGCGGACAGGTCAGTGCTTTCTTGGAGGGAGGCCAGATTGCGGTCACGCCACCGACGTGGACCGACGCATTTCGGAAGTCCACGACCCTGTATCACCTCGAAGAAAGCGCAGCCCGGATCAAGGAGGATCTCGAGCACTCGATCCAGTCCTTGCAGCCCCGTCGAGACCAGGTGACGTGCCTGATGAGCGGAGGAGTGGACTCATCGATCCTGTTCAAGATGTGCCAGGACCACCTCTCGCTCCGGGCGTCTCACTCCACTGGCTATCCGTTCGAGGCCGACGAATACAACGATGAGCGGAAGTATGCGGAGACAGCCGCGGCGGCCTTCGGCTCGGAACACACGTACCACGCCTTCACTACGCAGGACTTCCTGCAGGGCGTCGTCGAGTCGATCGACCATGCGGAAGTGCCTGTCGTTGCGATGCAGTCGGCGTTGCTCGACCTCGTGTTCAACCGGGCGCTGCCGGATGACCAGCGGGTAGTGATTTCCGGGCAGGGCGCGGACAGCGTGTTCGGCTTGTCCATCATGTACCACTACCAGGAGACGCGTCGCGTCGTGAAGCCCGCGCTCGCTCCCGTGTTTAAGTTGCTGGCGAACACGCTGGGCCGGCTGCCGCAGGGCGACCACCAGTTCCCGTGGGCGCGCATGCACGCATTCTCGAAGAGGCGCTGGGACCTGGATTTCGGCAACATCGACCATGGGCTATGGCTCATGGGCGAGTTCGCCGACAAGGACTGGGTGAAGTCCACCTTTGCCGTCGACGATGAAGCCCTGCTCGAGGGGAGGCGGGCTGCCATCGGCCAGTTCAGCCTGAATAACGTGCTCGATGCCTTCACCGTGCTCGACTTCGTGAGTGACGTGGCCTACATGCAGGACGTGTGGGGCAAGCTCGGCGAGGCCAGGGGACGCTGGATCTCCTTTCCGTTCAACTCGCCCGAACTCATTCGGGTGGCGAACCACACCCCTTGGGAAGAGAAGATGTCCCAGCACAAGCGCCTCATCCGGCGCGCGGGCCAGATGGCAGGCGTGCCCGACTCTGTCCTGTTCCGGCCGAAGAGGACCTTTGGGATCAGCGCCAAGCGCTGGGCAGCGCCGGGAGGAGTGCTGGAATCTCTGTTCCGCGTCGCTGCGCCGGTCGTCGAGATGGACGTGCTCCGCCGGTTCCTCGGTGCGGACGAGCGTCGGGCGATGACGGGCTGGACGCTGGTCAACTATGCGATCTGGAAGCGCATAGTGATCGACGGCGAGCCTGCGGAGAAACTTGAGCGCTGAACTGTCGGGCGCATAGCAGACGAATTCGCGGAGGACCCACTAGTTGGATGCACTGGCAGATGGCGCCGTGCCCCGATCGGCCGTTGAAAGTTTGGACACGACTGCGCGGAACTTGCCATTGGCACCGCGCGGGATGCTCTCGACGGCTTCAAACTGGATTTCAACAGCTCCCATACGCTCGCGGAGGCGATTGGCTATTGACTCGGAATCTTGCTCGTTGAAGCCATTCGCAGGAACGTATTTCACGACGATCAGATCAAGGCTTTCCTGAATTATCTGCGCCTCTGAGACTCGCAGGTCCGCTTTGAATACTGGATCCAATCGTCCGATCTGCCTGCCGTCGCGCGTAACGAGCACGTCGTCAGTGCGGCCATCGATTGACTCGATAAGTGGTAGGCACCGCCCGCAGGCGCACGCGTTGCCTAGCATGGTGCGTGTTGCACGGTCGCCTACGCGGTAGCGGATCAGAGGCATGTCGAAGTTCAAGAGACCCGTGGCGATGACTTCGCCGCTTTCGCCGGGTGCAACAGGCCGGCGATGCTGGAGTACCTCAGATACGGCCGGTATCCGGCCACTCGTGCAGGCGTCCAAACTCGCACTCGCTCGCTGCCGCTGCGATCTCTGTCATGCCATAGGTCTCTCGAAGCGAGCAGCCAAATGCATCGAAGACAGCGCGTCGCTGATATTCAAAAACCGGCTCGGCATTTGTGAGCGCAACGCGGATTCCGAGTCGCCGCGCGCGCGTACTGAGATTCGCTCGCAGTACGCCGTTCGCAAGCGCATGCAGTGACGATGCGTAGCCGCTGAGGTATTTGACCCGGTGATTCTCGAGTGCGGCAAGATAGTGCGGCACGAGGTCCGGCGCGAGGTGGTAAGAGGACATATATAGTTGGTACAGCGCGCGGTTCCACACCCAGAACGGCGGGGTCCGAGTCGTCACGGGTGTCACCAATTGGCCGGCGAGGTTGGCCCAACAACTGAAGCGATCGACTCCATGCCAACGCCAGCATCGTGCCTCGAATAGCGCGTACCATTCGCGATTGGTAGCAACGCTGCGCCACAGGTTGAGCGGCTTCCCGCTCGTGCCGCTTGTGTGTAAATGTTGCATGCGACCTGGTCGACAGTTGTCGGCTACGAATGATTGCGGTGTGCGTCGCAGGTCATCCTTTTCGAGCAGCGGCCAATTCTCAAGGATTTCGGGCGAGGCGCGGTCACCGCTCCGGCGTCTTTCGGCCCAATGATCACGATAGAATGGGACCCGCGTCGCGGCATGGTGCAGCAACCGTGCTAGTCGTTCGTCTTGCCATGCCGACCACTGCACTGCGGTCCACGTGTCGCGCTCGAGCGCTGCAGCGACTAGGCGCTCCGTCTCTGGCCCATAGCGCAACGAGCGCAGGTAATAGCCTCTGGCGCTGGCCATCCATGAGCGCGCGGTATACGGCAATGCATTGTAGAAAGTGTGAACCGAGATGTTCATAAAGCTGCTTGCTGCGCTGGTCGAACGCTATGCACGATACCGGGGACTTGCCAGGTTGGCCACGGCGCAGACTAAGGAACGATGATAGGGTTTGAAAAAAATGAAATTACTAGCGCATCCGCTGGGCAGGTCTCAGCAGCCATGGGAGATGCAGCAGTCCTCTTCCGTTGCATGTGCACGCGTAAGTCTTTTCTCGTTGCACGCGCATTTGGCCTTGGGCGACTGAGCGCGTCGTCTCTGGTGACATTGCGAGGACGTTGTTGATTTCTGTGGCCGACGTGCCTGACGCTTTTGAATGAACTCGCTGGGCGTCAGGTGCACCAGCGAATTGTCGGGTCAGTACTAGGTGGTCGGCCGACATGAGCGAAGGGGAGGGCGTTGACACTTTAACCTATTCAGCATATTCGAAGACCATGCTCGCCTGCCTCGACTCCTTCGTCATTTTGTGAATCCGTCGTCAGCAGACTCTCGACTATCCGCTCAAAAAAATGGGTCCGCGTGTGCGGGAGGAAGTGTCAAGGACTGGTTTCTATTTCCTTTCTAGTTAGCGCAACTGTATAGCGGCGCCGCATCTCGTCAATCGCCCAATGAAACGCGTACGCATTCTCAGTTGGGTTCAGCAACCGCAGCGCCTTCCAAAGCGGTACTCGGCCGAACGGGAGCTTCCAGCTGCCGCGTCCCGCCAGGTCAGCAGGGTACTTGAACAGTATGCGTCGCATGCGGGGTCCCGAGCCGCGCCAAAGTCCACGAGAAGCGCAAAAGGACTTGAACGCCAGATAGGAGCCTTCGGCGAATACCTCAGCTAGCGGTTCACCGTGGTAGAAGGGTTGCGTGATCGCCTTCTTTTCTTGGCCAAACCACTCGCCTGGAACGCCGGCCTCCTCGACGAGGCGACGGGGTATCGGCCTCTCGTAGTCGCTCCCACGACGCCATGGTGCCATCTCCGCCGACCGTGACACTATTTGGACGAGTGGGTGAAGCCGCTGGTGTGCCTGCGGCACTGGAAAGTGGATGAATCCTGTTCGAAGGCGGAATTCGGCAAGAGATGCCCCCCCTGGGTAGGTTCCTCGGTACGTCTCTGATCGGTCAGCATGGCTGGACAGTCCCCATACCGTGTCTCCCAGAAGGCCAGTAAAGAGTATGCCATTCCGAAGCACTTTTTCGAGCACGACGAATACTACATCCTCTCCGCCCGTGCCAACTGCTAGGAACTCGACCTCTGGGAGATCGGTCCGATGGCGGTAGTCGGAGCGGTCGAACGTAAGTACATCCAGACCCAAGCGCTGGCCCACGCGGAGCCCGGAGTCGTCGACGCCGCCAAAGTCGGAGCGAGCACTCGAAAACGTCACCGGCTCGAGTTGCGCCGGCATGGCGTGCGAGCACCGCGCATGCAGGAGAGTCGTACCCGGACGAGACAGTCACGACCGGCGAATACCTGACCGATCGCGCACTGCTGGCAGCATTCGCAACGACGTCATGGACCATGCATTGCAAGAACTTCACGTACTCCTCATACGATGACGGTTGCTCTATAAAGGGCCGCTTTCCGTCCTCATGTAGCGTCAGAGCAGAATCCACCACAAGGTTGCAGCAATAGTGCAACCGAATCCTCCGGCCGCTCTTCAGCGGGATTGCTTTTCTTGCGTGCAGTCCATCTAGGAATGAAATCAAGTCAAGGTCGTAGAAGACGTAGTCGTCGGTGCATTCTTCACCCGTCACGGCGAGCAGGAATGCGAGTGAGTTTGACACGACGAGCGTTGAGCCGGTGTGTAGGCTGTGCAGCCTCTCCAGCGTATGTGACGTCGAGGCCACCGTCAGAGTGTCGGACGCCAGTCGTGCCCCCGACCCGAGGAGGACCTCGCTTTCATCGAACCTGCCGTCCTCGAAGCGGCCGCGCCACGCACCCTCCACGAAGTAACTTGGCCGCGTTTCCACCCCAGGGCCGTGAATGACTTCGATCTGGTCCGCACCGGCGATCATGCGCAGACACCAGGCGAGCCTAGGCAATTCCTCGCGCCTAACGTAGTTAAATCGCTGCGGCATACGGACCATCATGATGGAGCACCCCTATTTTTTGATCTGGGACTAACTCTCTCCGGACTGAAAACTGTGACGCCCACGTCGTATTATCGATTCGATCGCGCCTGCTCAGAATCGATGGTCGAGGTTTGGATTTGCCGACCGCCACGACCTGCAACGTCCAGAAATACCCGCTCCATCTCTCGGCCGATCATCTCCCACGAGAACTTCTGCTCAACAAATCTGCGGGCATTCCGGCACAGGCTCTCTCGTAGAGGCGCGTCATCAATCAAACGCTGAACTTGCCGGGCGAACGCCTCGGGCGTGTCGGCAACCAGCACTTCGGTATCGGGCGACACGTCGATTCCTTCGAGTGCCATTGTCGTCGCCACAATCGGTTTGCCCATCGACAACGCGTCCAGGATCTTCAGTCGTGTTCCCCCACCGTCCCGCATCGGGCAGAGGTAGATTTGCGCGCGATCCATGTAGGGCCTGATGTCGTCGACGAATCCCGTGACCGTTATTCGGGAGTCCTGGGCTGCGAGGTCCGTCACACGGCGCGGCGGACTAGCGCCGACGATTGTCAATCTGACGCCCGATGACATCCTCGAAATAACAGGCCAGATGCTCTCGGTCATGTATAGCACCGCATCTAGGTTCGGAAACCAATTCATGCCGCTGACCATGATGAGGTGCTTGGGTTCGGTGGACGCATCATCGCTTTGTCGAAAGTAGTCGACGTCGACGCCGTTTGCCACTACTGCTGTCCGCACACCAGGGCGGATGTCGGAAAGTCGACGCGCGTCGAGATCCGACACCACGAGGTTAGTGTCAAACTCCCCAATGGTCTCGGCCTCATAATGACCGAGTTTCTCGACCTCGCGTCTCAGGTAGAATCGCGCGAGCAAATTACGCTCGTAGCGTATGCGCCGGTCGAAGAGTTGCGATTCGATGTTGTGGTGATTGAGCACCCCGGCAGTGCCCTTGGTTAGGCGCCGATAGTCTGCGAGACTGATTGAGTCAAAGTACACCAAGTCGTAGTGATTGCCAGCGATGGCGCGCTCTAGCGCGTGGCGCAGCTTCCTAGATTTTGCGTAATTGACTGTGAATGGCGTTTTGGTGAAAAGGCTGCCCAGCAGCAGCAATCGCGACCAGAGCTGCGACTCCTCAGCTCGAATTCGGACAGTCTGAACGCTGGAACAGATCTTCTCCAGTTCCGGCACGGCCTGCTCACGGTACGCACTTGGCAGGAGACTCTTGTTCTCAATCGCGATTAGGTCGATATCGGCAAATCTA
This sequence comes from uncultured Gammaproteobacteria bacterium, assembly GCA_963698735.1. Taxonomy (GTDB): domain Bacteria; phylum Pseudomonadota; class Gammaproteobacteria; order Steroidobacterales; family Steroidobacteraceae; genus RPQJ01. The sequence continues at coordinate 127,308 of CAVOSA010000007.1, forward strand.
GATGCTTGGGTAATGAGGTTGTAGTTCCGCAGCGACACCCCTCCCTTCGGGGGATACGGAACACTTTGAGAGATCCACAGGATTTTCATTTGCGATTAACGACCCCGTCGAACTGGCGCACGCATGAATAGGTACCGGTATCGTCGGCTAAAGGACGGTCGCGCAAATCGTGTGCCTGTCCGGCCTAGCGGTGGCAAAGTTTCGGTAACCTGAGTTGAGTCCGATTATCGAACAACTCGTAACTTAGAGAGTCGGTGCCCCTTGCAGCTTAATCTCATTCTAGCGGTTCAGAAGCTAGGCAATCTGCCGATCGGTCGGACGAAACGTGATCGACGTGCCGAACAAATTGCAAAGCATGAGGGGTGCATCGATTCTGTCGGGCGCGTGGGGTGAAGAGGTCGTATGTAGTCCTGGCCACCAAGCGGCGAAATCAGCGGTATCACGATATTGACGCTCTCGATCGCATATGTCGGTCGACTACCGGAAGATGCGATTGGCGTTCAGCACTCTGCCTTGCATCACAATGCGCGTCGTTTTCTTCCTCCCTTCGGCAATCTACATTCCAAGATGCCAATTTCGACGGCTTATGGGTGGCCGGAATCCATGAGGTTCCGGAGCTGCGCACCGCAAACAGCGAATGACGTCGGTACGCCGCGACGGGGCTAGCATAATCCGATCGATGCCAGTCCCCGCCTCCGCAGGCCGCAGGCGATCAACGGAGTCCCGCGTTCGCGACTAGAGAATCCATCAGTAAGCCCCAATTGCGGTCCACGATTCGCTTGCGAACGCGGATTCCCCGGGGCAACAGGCTCGTCGCGCAAAAGTGAAGCGGAGTCGATTGGCGCTATCGACGAAATCATGTGTCCCGTCACAATGGAGTCAAGCCGGGACTTCAGATACAATAGCGTCACATGTAAATCTGACACCCGAATGGTGGGCTTGATTTCGCCTTGTGCGCCCGTCGGTAACCGAGCGCAATCAATCGTTCCGAAGCTGGCGGCTGGAAGGTTCTCGATGATCATGATCGGTCGCTACTTGAAACGATGCCCCACATTCCTTCGAGCACCTCGGTCTCGTGTCTTTCCGTGTCTATCTTCACCAGTCGTAGACGATCGAGCGGCAGGCGATGTCATCCAGCCGAACGCAGCAGATCGAGACCGGCGACGGCCCACCTTCCATGATGGTCGCGCGGTAGAGATCCTCACCGGTAACGGCTTCGTCTGGCACCGAGATCGACACAAACTCATTACTGGTTGGAGCAGGCGAGATTCAGCGCAGTCACGTTCTTGCGATCGGAGATCGCCAACAGTCGCGTCAAGGTGGCGAATGTCTGCGGCACCGGCTCAAACGCGAACACCCGCCCCTGATTCCCCACGAGTTCGGACATGCGCAGCGTGTATGTGCCGAGGTTGGCGCCAATATCGATCGCCACGTCCCCCGGCGAGAGCCATTCCTGCAGGCGGCCGAATTCGTACTCGTCCGAGACGAACTCGCCGCGCTTCACGATGGATTCGAGTCGCTTCGTCCTGATCTCGCGGCGCAAACGGAGTGGCAGCGCTCGAAACAAAGGTCCAGAGTCCGGCGGACGACGCCCACAGTTGGTACCTCAATTGTTGCGGCCTGAAGCGGCTGGACGAGTCTCTAAGACACTCGGAGATGCTAGCAGATGGTTCTGAGCTAAATAGCGGATTTCCGCGGCCAGTCACGGCACCACGGCGTCGGGCAACTCCGTCCGACGCACGGTCAGAAGATCCCGAGTATTCGGCACAGGAACTCCGGTGTCGTCGACGCGGCACCGTCGTGGATATTCACTCGCGGAAGGCGACGGGGATCTTCGCCAGGTTTGACATATCCGCGCTCGGTCGTGAACCCGGTCTTCAGTCCGGCATCCGCGAGGCAGTCCAGGCTGGTCGTGTCGTAGTCGCCGTTTGGATAGGCGAAGATCGAAGGAACGGGGAGTCCATGGCGCTCGATTTCGCGGACTGACTGCTGCAGGTCGGCCGTTGCGCGCTTCCCGGCCAAGGCGCGGCAAGGGCACGTGACTGTGCGCGTGCGAACCGATCGTTACCAGCCCGGTGGACGCCATGCGATTCAATGCGTTCCAGTCGAGGAACAGGTCGTCGCCGAGTTCGTCGTCGGCCAAGCCAATCTGTCGGCAGGCAGTCGAGACCACGGCGGCAACTCGCTCGATCTCTGCGGTCGTGGACGACTTCAATCGATCTACGAAGCTGCGCACGTCATGGCGCGCCTCCTCGTCGTCGCTGGCGTCGAACGCATCGGCAATGCCGATCTCCGCGAGCGTGCTGCGGCCGACGCCGGGATCACGGTTAAGCGCAAACAGTTGACGCGTCATCCGTTCCTGCCAGAACGTATTGCCGGTGCCGACGTACCCTGTTGCGACAAACAGCACCGCCGGTACGCCGAGGCTCTGCAGGATCGGCAGGGCATGCTGTCTCATTGTCCTGCCAGCCATCGTCGAACGTGACGAGGCATGCGCCAGCCGGGAATCGGCCACGGTCGAGGCACGACTGGAACTCGCTCGGCAGACAACGGTCTGAAGTGCTTGCGGAGGAACCGCATGTTCGCGGCGAACACGTCGTGGCGAAACGACGATCCCGGACGAGGAAAACGAATCCGCTGCGGCAGGCAGCACTCGGTGGTACATGAGCACGATCGCCCGATTGCGAAGCACCACGCGTCGATAGACCCACAGGGCTCCCGAGTAATACAGGCCGTACGCGATGCAACGTTTCAGGATGGCGCGAAGACGGTGCATTCAATTCCCGTGCCGTTGAGATTTCGATCCGAGCCCGCACGTTTACGGGCGACATCGCGAAAACCATAGCAAATTCCCTTCCGGCCTGGGAGCGCGGCCGCCTGAACAGGTGCAGGACGTCGGCATCTTCGACATAACGCGACGAAAAAGCGGGGCTTTCACGCTTGCTTTCCAATTGTTGCTATGATCGGCAGGCGCTCGGCGGGGGATCATCGCGTTCACGCGCCGAAGCCAGATTAGGAAGTCACAATGAAAAGAATCACCACTGTTCTGGTCGCCGCGTTTGTCTTGACTGTCGGCTGCAAAGCCGAAGCCGAGATCCTGAGCTTCGACGAGGTCAACCCGCCCGATAACGCCGACTCGGACCTCGTTGAGCTGTGGCGAGACGAACGGCTTTCAATTCCGTTCGGACCACTTTCACGTCGTCGGTACGGTGACAAATACGCTGTTTTCGTCAAACGGCACGACTCACATCGGCTACGAGTCCGCGCGTGGCTACCCGATCACGATGACCCGGGTGGGCAGCGGGACATTCTCGCTGCACTCCCTCGACGTGGGTGAATTCTGGTCCGAGCTAGTGCCGGCGCATCCGGACGCAGAGACCCTCGTCATTACGGGCTTCAAGCAGGACGGCCAGACTGTCAGTCATACACTTGACGCTGGACGGTGTCCATGACGGTGTGGGCGGCGTCGCCGATTTCGAGCATTTCGTGCTCCCGGCCACGTTCGTCGATCTGACGTCGGTAATCTTTACAGGGATGCGTACAGGCGGTCAGGACGGCGGAGTGGCGCTGGACAACCTCGAGTATCAGCTCGAGATCCCGGAGTCCGATCGGTGCGTGCGTCCTGGTGCCCGAGACGCCGACGGTGGCGTTCACTGCGCCGGTGCCAGGGACGGTGGCGGGCACGGTGCAGGTGCAGGCGACTGCGACGGACAACCTCGGAGTGGTCGGCGTCCAGTACAAGCTGGACGGCGTGGCGCTGGGCAGCGAGGTCGCGACCGCGCCGTACACGCTGGCGTGGGATACGACGATGGTGGCGGACGGTCCGCACACGCTGACGGCCGAGGCGCGGGACGCGGCCAACAACATCGGCACGGCCTCGGTGGTGGTGACCGTTCGCAACGCTCCGCCCTCGACGCCCGCGTACTACGTTGAACTGAACGGGGGCAACGACCACGTCCAGGTCGCGGATGCCGACGGCCTGAGTTTCGGCAACGGCACGGCCGACCGGCCGCTGACCATCGAGACGTGGTTCCGGCCGGACACGATGTCCGGCAAGCAGAACCTGGTCGAGCAAGTGGTGGGAAGGCTCGGTCCGGGAGTACCGGCTGTACGTCGCGTTGGGGGCGCTTGCGGCTCGACTTGCGCGACGGGAGCGCCGGGGTGACGGTGTCGGTCATCACCAACAACCAGGCGGCGTTGGCGGGCGGGTGGCACCACGTGGCCGTGACCTATGACGGCCGGGGCGGCGTGACGGCGGCCAACGGGATCACCTTCTACATCGATGGGGTCGCGGTCCCGGTGACGCGCTACAACAACGCGGCGTATGTCGCGATGGAGAACTGGACGGCGCCGCTCGAGTTGGGCTGCGAGATCGTGGGCTTCCAGCCGTTCGACGGCGGGCTCGACGAGGTGCGGTTGTGGAACGTGGTGCGCACGCCGAGCCAGGTGCAGGCCACGATGCTGTCGGAGTTGACGGGCGCCGAGCCAGGGTTGGTGGCGTACTGGCGCTTCAACGAAGGCACCGGGCACGACGGTGGCCGACGACAGCCCTGCGCAACCACACGGCGACGCTCTACAACACCGCCACGTGGCTGGCTGGCGGGCCGTTGGCGACCAGCGGGGGCGATGTGACGCCGCCCGACATCACCGGCGTGGCCACCAGCAACCTGACGACGTCGAGCGTGACCATCAGTTTCACGACCAGCGAAGTCGCGACGGGCTGGGTGTCGTACACCGGTGCGACCTGCCCGTGCAGCGACGTTTACAGCGCGGGGACGGGCACGACGCACGTCGTCACGCTGACCGGGCTCACCGCGGATACGACGTACCAGTACCAGGTCAAGGCCACCGACGGGGCAGGCAACCTGCGGACGGGGCCGACCTACAGCATCCGCACGCTGGCGCTCGGCCGGCGATACGACGCCGCCGGCGGTCGAGATCACGAACCTGGTCTCCGGGACGGTGGCGGGTTCGTTGCTGGTACAGGCGACGGCGACGGACAACGTCGGCGTGGTGGGCGTGCAGTTCAAGGTGGACGGCATGAACCTCGGCAGCGAGGTCACGACCGCGCCGTACAGCGTGATCTGGGATACGACGACGGTGGCCGACGGTTCGCACACGCTGACGGCCGAGGCCCGGGACGCGGCCAACAACGTCGGGACCGCCTCGTTGCAGGTGGTGACCGTCCGCAATGCGCCATCCACGACCACGCCCTCGCTACATCGAATTGAATGGCGGCAACGACCACATCCAGGTCGCGGATGCCGACAGCCTGAGTTTCGGCAACGGCACGGCCGACCGGCCGCTGACCATCGAGACGTGGTTCCGGCCGGACACGATGTCGGGCAAGCAGAACCTGGTCAGCAAGTGGTGGGAAGGCTCGGTCCGGGAGTATCGGCTGTACGTCGTGCCGGGGGCGCTTGCGGCTGGACCTGCGCGACGGGAGCGCGGGGGTGACGGTGTCGGTCATCACCAACAACCAGGCGGCGTTGGCGGGCGGGTGGCACCACCTGGCCGTGACCTATGACGGCCGCGGCGGCGCGACGGCGGCCAACGGCATCACGTTCTACATCGATGGGGTCGCGGTCCCGGTGACGCGCTACAACAACGCGGCGTATGTCGCGATGGAGAACTGGACGGCGCCGCTGCGAGTTGGGCTGCGAGATCGTGGGCTTCCAGCCGTTCAACGGCGGGCTCGACGAGGTACGGTTGTGGAACGTGGTGCGCACGCAGAGCGAAGTGCAGGCCGCGATGCTGCTGGACCTGACGGGCGCCGAGCCGGGGTTGGCGGCGTACTGGCGCTTCAACGAGGGCACCGGCACGACGGTGGTCGACGACGGCCCCGGTAACCATACCGCGACGCTCTACAACACCGCCACGTGGATGGACGGCGGGCCGTTGGCGACCAGCGGGGGCGATGTGACGCCGCCCGACATCACCGGCGTGACCACCAGCAACCTGACGACGTCGAGCGTGACCATCAGCTTCACGACGAGCGAAGTGGCGACTGGCCGGGTGTCGTACACCGGCGCGTCCTGCCCATGCGCCGATGTGTACAGCGCGGGGACGGGCACGGCGCACGTCGTCACGCTGACCGGGCTCACGGCGGATACAACGTATCAGTACCAGGTAAAGGCCGTCGACGGATCAGGCAACCTGCGGACGGGGCCGACCTTGAACTTCCGCACGCTGGCGCCGGCAGGTGACACGACGCCGCCGGTGGTCGGGATCACGAGTCCAGTCGCCGGGACGGTGGCAGGCTCGGTGCAGGTGCAGGCGACGGCGACGGACAACGTCGGCGTGGTGGGCGTCCAGTTCAAGGTGGACGGCGTGGACCTCGGCAGCGAGATCGCGACCGCGCCCTACGGCGCGGTCGTGGGATACGACGACGGTGGCGGACGGTTCGCACACGCTGACGGTGGTGGCGCGGGACGTCGCCAACAACGTCGGGACGACCTCGGTCGTGGTGACGGTCCGCAACACTCCGCCCACGACCACTCCTCACTACGTCGAGTTGAATGGGGGCAACGACCACATCCAGGTTGCGGACGCCGACAGCCTGAGTTTCGGCAACGGCACGGTCGACCGGCCGCTGACCATCGAGACGTGGTTCCGGCCGGACACGATGTCGGGCAAGCAGAACCTGGTGAGCAAGTGGTACGAAGGCTCGGTCCGGGAGTACCGGCTGTACATCGTGCCGGGCGGCCGCTGCGGTTGGACCTGCGCGACGGGAGCGCGGGGGTGACGGTGTCGGTCATGACCAACAGCCAGGCGGCGTTGGCGGGCGGGTGGCACCACCTGGCCGTGACCTATGACGGTCGGGGCGGCGCGACGGCGGCCAACGGGATCACCTTCTACATCGATGGGGTCGCGGTCCCGGTGACGCGCTACAACAACGCGGCGTATGTCGCGATGGAGAACTGGACGGCGCCGCTGCGAATTGGGTTGCGAGATCGTGGGCTTCCAGCCGTTCAACGGCGGGCTCGACGAGGTGCGGCTGTGGAACGTGGTGCGCACGCAGAGCGAGAGTGCAGGCCGCGATGCTGTCGGAGTTGACGGGCGCCGAGCCGGGGTTGGCGGCGTACTGGCGCTTCAACGAAAGCACCGGCACGACCGTGGCCGACGACGGCCCGGGTAACCACACCGCGACGCTCTACAACACCGCCACCCTGACGAATGGGGGACCCCTTGCGCCTTGATTCCTGACAAGGCACCCGCGATGGCGCAGCCCGACTGGCCCCCGGCCGTCATTGCCGGCGCCTATCAGACCGGCGTGCTCGGCGTTCGCAGCCTCCTCAGGCGCGGCGTACATGCGGTCTGCTTCGACTGCGACCCGGCTCGCGACGGATTCCGGTCGGCGTATGGCGGCGCCAGGCTGTGTCCAGACCCGGACGTGGAGCCCGATGCCTGGCTGGAATTCATGCTGGGCCTGGCGGGTTCCCTGCCGGCCAAGGCGGCGTTGATTCCGAGTTCGGACAAGTTCGTTTCGGCAATCGCAAAGTTCGCCGACACCCTCGCGCAGCACTTCTACCTTTCGCCGGGGATCACCCTGCAGGGCTTGCTCGCGGACAAGCAGTCACAGTACAGCCTCGCGGCGGATCATGGCATGCCGATGCCGCGGACGCGGCGGGTCGAGACCGAAGCGGACGTCGTCGACTTCGCGCGGGAGGCGTCGTTTCCCTGCCTCGTCAAACCCATGCACTTTCGTGAGTGGCAGCGTTTCCCGGCTGGGCACCCCTTGCTCGAGACCAAGGTCGCGATTGCGAAGGATCCGCAGTCCCTGCTCGACAACTATCGCCTCGCGTCCGCAGTCAACCCGTGCGTGATCCTGCAGGAGATCATCGAGGGCCCGGATACGTCGAAGCGGGTGTACCTGTCCTGTTACGATGCGCGCAGCCAGCGCATTGCCCACGCAATGTTCAGGGAACTGCGGTGCAATCCCGTGGGTTTCGGCCCCGCCAGCGTTTCGGAGCCGGTAGACGACCCTGAGACGGATGCGGTTTGCGACGGCTTCTTGCGCAGCATCGGATACGTAGGAATCTGCGAGATCGAGATGAAGTGGGATTCGCGGGACGGCAGGGTCAAGCTCATCGAGGCGAACCCCCGGCTCTCCGGGGGCGGCGATGCCGCGCCTTACGCTGGCGTTGACCTGTGCTGGCTCCATTACCTGGATCTCATCGGCCAGCCGGTCGCCCCGGTGCAACCCGCTGGAAATGCTTTCCGCCACGTGGTCCTCCGGGCCGACGCTGCGGCCGTGCCCAACTATCTTGCTGCGGGGCTGGTGTCGTGGGGGGACGTCGTGCGTTCCTATCGCGGCGCCGCTGGCTTTCTATGACCTCGACCGCAATGACTGGCGGTACTCGGTCGAGACACTGCTCGTGTCGGCGCGAACACTGTGGCGCTCCTCGTGGCGGCACATGACCAGGCGGTGGGGTCGGCAGTGACGGCACGGGTGTCGCGTGGGTCGGTCGGCGGATTCGAGACCATCGTGCTCGAGAACCAGCAGCTGCGGGCTGTCATCGTTCCGTCGCTCGGCGGGCGCGTGTGGGAGCTTGAGGATCGCATTCGCAAGCGGCAGTGGATCTGGCATCGCCCGGACGTGCCCCTGAGGGCTTCGCCGCCGGGCGCGGTCTACGACGACGTCTGGGCGGGTGGATGGGAAGAACTGTTCCCGAACGATGCGCCAGGCATGTTCGAGGGACGGCAACTACCAGACCACGGTGAGTGGTGGGCCATGTCGTGGTCCGTAGCCTCAGCGTCCGGCGGGGCCGAAGCCGTGGTCCGGCTGACGGCTGACTCGACGATCGTTCGAGCCCACTGCGTCAAGGAATTTCGCCTGGCGAACGACGGCGCGACGCTGTCGGTGGCCTATCGCATCCGTAGCGACGAGGCGCGTCCCTTCCACTTTCTTTTCAAGCAGCACCTGCCGATCGCCATCGTGCCGGGTTGTCGCCTGCTGCTGCCAGGCGGACGGGTCGAGCCGGTCGATCCTCGGTTCAGCACGTTGCTGCCGTCGGGCGACGAATTCGACTGGCCCCATGCAACGATGGCAGGCCGAGTCGTAGACATGCAGCAGATTCCAGCGCTGTCGAGCAAGCTGCAGGAGTTCGTCTACGTGCGGAACCTGCCTGAACCCTGGTGCGGAGTCGAGGACTCGAGCGCGAGTGCTGCGATCCGGATGGACTTCGACTCCAGTGCCTTCCCGTATGTATGGCTGTTCCTGACGTACGGCGGGTGGCGAGATTTGTACACCGCAGTGCTCGAGCCGTGCACGAACATGCCCAAGGATCTTGCGGACGCGGTTCGGGCGGGTCAGTCGGCGATCCTGCTGCCAGGGCAGGAGTTCACCACGACGGTCTCAGTGACCCTTTCAGGGTGGTCGGGAGCCCGACGGTGACGCGCATTCTCGGCGTGATCCCCTCGCGCATGGGGTCGACGAGATTTCCAGGCAAGCCTCTCGCGTCGATTCGGGGTGTCCCGATGCTCGAGCACGTGTTTCGCCGCGCTCGAGCGTGCTCGATGCTGAGCGAGGTCGTCATCGCGACGTGTGATGACGCGATCGCGCGCGCGGCTGCTGCGTTTGGAGCGAAGGCGATCATGACCTCCGCGGGCCATGAACGTGCGAGCGACCGGGTCGCCGAAGTCGCGGCGGGGGACGAGGCCGAAATCATCGTGATGGTCCAGGGCGACGAACCGTTGATCGTGCCGGAAATGATCGAGGCCGCCGTGGCGCCGATGCTCCGGGACCCGGCAATCCGTTGCGTCAACCTGGCCGGGAGGATTCGATCGGAGCAGGAATTGGCGGATCGCAACACGATCAAGGTGGTAACGGCGCGGGACGGGCGGGCCCTCTATTTTTCCCGGGAACCCATCCCAAGTGCCGGCGGTCGTTCGTTCGGTGCAGTGGAATGGCGCAAGCAGGTCTGTGTGATCCCATTCCGCCGCGAGGCTCTGCTGTCGTTTGCAAGCCTGCCGCGCGGCCCCCTCGAGGATCTCGAGTCGATCGACATGCTGCGGTTCCTCGAGAACGGGCTGGACGTGCATGTGGTTCCGACCGACAGCGAGACGCATGCGGTCGACGTGCCCGCGGACCTGGAGATCGTGTCGCTACTGCTCGCTCGCCATCCGTGGCACGCGGACGAGCGGGCAGGCGTGCCAGGATGACCCGTTGGAAAGTGCTCGTGAGCGCCCCGCGCGCCATTCCGGAGCTGTCGCACTACGAGGATGCCTTGGGCAGGGCGGGGTGCGACATCCTGGCGTGCCAGCCCGTGGAGCGATTGAACGAGGCGGAGCTGCTGCCGGTCGTTGCGGACATCGACGGCATCATTTGCGGGGACGACCAGATTACTGCCAAGGTGCTGGATGCTGCCCCGCGACTGCGCGTCATCTGCAAGTGGGGCACCGGGATAGACTCGATCGACGTGGCCGCTGCGCGGTCGCGCGGCATCATCGTGTGCAATACGCCCGGTGCGTTCACTGAACCGGTGGCCGACACGGTGTTCGGTTACATCCTCCTGTTCGCTCGCCAGCTCGATCACATGGCCGAGGACATGCGAGCGGGGTTCTGGCGGCGGCGCGCACTGGTTTCGCTGCACGAATGCACGCTGGGCATCGTCGGTCTCGGTCAGATCGGCTCGATGGTGGCACGCCGTGCCACGGCGTTCGGCATGCGTACGCTGGCTGCCAATCTTGGCGAGGGTTCACAAAATGACTCGGCCACTCCGGGAATCGAGATCCTGCCACTGGAGTCGGTGCTCGCGAACAGCGATTTCGTGACGCTGCACGCGGACATGCGGCCCGAGAACAGGCATTTGATCGGCGCGGCGGAGTTGGCCCTGATGAAGCCGACTGCCGTTCTCGTCAATACTGCGCGCGGAGCGCTGGTCGACGAGCCGGCGCTGGTGTCTGCCCTGCAGGGCGGGCGCCTGGGCGGAGCGGCCCTTGACGTATTCGAGGAGGAACCCCTGGCCGGGGATAGCCCATTGCGCAGCATGACGAATGTCTATCTTGCCCCGCACAACGCCAACGCTTCCGCGAAGGCGGCCGAGCGTGTGCACGCGAACTGCATCAGAAGCGTAATTCAGGTCCTGTGCCAGACGGATCCGAGATGAACAAGACGATTCCAGAGACGACGGTCCTCATTCGAGCCTTCAACGAGGAGCGTTGGCTGCCGGAGGTATTCGCAGCCCTGGCCAGGCAGCGCTACAAGGATTTTGAAGTGCTCCTGGTCGACTCGGGCTCGGTGGACCGGACCCGGGAGATCGCTGCGTCGAATGGCGCACGCATCGTGCGCATGCGAACCGAGGACTTCACGTTCGGGCACTCGCTGAACGTCGGGGTACGGGAGACGCAATCGCCTTACATCGCAATCCTCTCCGCCCATGCCATTCCATCCGACGAAGGGTGGCTCGAGCGGCTGGTAGCGCCCCTGCGGCAGCCCGACGTTGCGATGGTCTATGGTGGCCAGCGCGGTCACGAGATCTCGAAGTTCTCGGAGGCGCGCGACTTCGAGCGGATTTTCCCGTCGCAGCCGCGAACGGTGACCGACCCGGACAAGCCGTTCGCGAACAACGCCAACTCGATCATCAAGCGCGAGCTCTGGGAGCAGTGCCCGTACGACGAGGGTCTGCCGGGGCTCGAGGACATCGGTTGGGCCAAGTACTGGATCGAGCGCGGGTACAAGGTCCAGTACGAGCCGGCGGCGTGCATCATCCACGTCCACACGGAGACGTGGGCGCAGGTGCGGCGTCGTTATCACCGGGAAGGCATGGGGGCCCGGTGGGTCGGCATCAAGATCCTCCGGCACATCCCGGGTGAGGTCTGGAGGGAATTTCGCTGGCTGATGCACGACCTCTGGCTGGCGGCCAGGGAACCGCGTGCAGCGAGTGTCGCCCGCGATGTAGTCAGGTTCCGCTACGAAAAGACGGTCGGTACCATCGGCGGAATCGTCGATAGCCGGGGCATGAGCAATCCGGCCGCGCGGGCTGAGATCTTTTCGCAGAAGGAGTACCAGGCCCTCGTGATCCGGGGGCCGAATCGGGTGCGCCTGGAGCAGCGGGCAGTTCCCAGCCTGAAGCCCGGCGAAGTCCTCGTCCGCGTCTCCCACGTCGGGGTCTGTGCGACGGACCAGGAGATCGTCGAGGGTACGCTCGGCTATTACAAGACGGGGATGGCCCAGTTCCCGATCGTTCCCGGTCACGAGTCGTCGGGCACCGTCGTCGCCCTCGGCCCTCGGGTCACGAGCGTGAGCGAGGGGGACAGGGTCGTCGTGGAATGCATCCAGGGGTGCGGGGAGTGCCGCGAGTGCATGCGCGACGAGGCGATCCGATGCAGCGACAGGCGCGAGGTCGGCGTCATCGGCCAGGACGGCGCTTGTGCCGAGTACCTCATCACGCGGGCCCGCTATCTGCACCAGCGTGCCCGACACTGTGTCCCTTGCGGAGGCTGCACTGGCGGAGCCGCTTGCCGTCGTCATCAAGGGGCTGCGGCGGCTTGGTTCGAAGCCCACAGGCGATCAGCCGCGACGTTGCGCCGTGTTTGGTGCGGGAACGATCGGTCACCTCGCGGCCCAGATCCTGAAGCTGCGCGGGCACTCGGTTACGGTCATCGATCGGCAAAGCGAGCGGCTCTCGCTGCTGAACGGCGTCGTGTCGACCTCGCCGGAGATCGCGGACCTGTCCGAGTTCGAATGGTTGGTTGAGGCGACCGGCTCGCAGGCTGTTCTCTCCAGGATTCTGCAGCAGGCGTCGACGGGCGCCACGCTGCTGCTTCTCGGCCTGCCGTACTCCGATCAGACGTTCAATTTCGAGACGATCGTGGCGTTCGACCGCACGGTGATCGGCTCGGTCGGCAGCAGCGCATCCGATTTCGATGAGGCGATGGCGACCCTGCCGAAGACTCGACACGGCTCCGTTTCTCAAGACCTGGTATCCCGCTCGAGCAATTCGAGAAGGCCTTCACGTGCGGCCAAGTCGAAGAACAACCTCAAGGTCATGCTCAGAGTTGACGCGGGAGTCGAGAAGCCGCTCGACGGCTAGCCAGGCATCGGATCCGAATGTCTGACCGGAAGATGAATCTGCTCATCCTGGTGGCGGGGCTGGGCATCGGTGGTGCCGAGGTCGTCATCAAGCACCTCGTGCACGCGCTCGACCGACGCCGGTTCAACGTGACGGTGTGCTGCATCAAGACTGCCGGCATGATCGGCGAAGAACTGATTCGCGACGGAGTCGAGGTCGTGGTGCTGGCGGAACCGGGGAGGCAAAAGCCCGACTACCTGACATTCATCAAGCTGCGACGCCTGATACGCGCGAAGCGAATCGACATCGTCCACAGTCACACGACGGATGCGCTCGCGGATGCGGCAGTGTGCCGGCTGCTGATGCCGCGGCTGAAGCTCGTGCACACGTTTCACTTCGGGAACTACCCGCACGCCGATCGAGCGGAACCTGCGGATCGAGCGGGTGTTCTGCCGCATGGCCAGCAGGCTCGTGGCGGTCGGCGAGGTGCAGCGCCAGCAGATTCGCTCCACGTTCAGGTCTGCGCGACGCGGCGATCCAGACAGTCTGGAACGGCGTGCCTTACGAGGCGGTCGTGCCGGATGGCTCCTTTCGCAGGCGCGTCGGCGGGACGGATCGCGTGCTGATCGGCACGATTGCCACGTTGATACCGCAGAAGGGGCTGTCGGACCTGATCAAGGTCGCCCAGCGGCTGCGCGAGATCGACCGCCGGGTCCTGTTCGTGATCGTCGGCGAAGGTGCCCTGCGCCCCGAACTCGAGGCCTTGCGCGACCGACTCGGGCTGGCCGATTCAGTCGTATTTGCCGGGCTGGATAAAGAATGCCTCGAAGGTGGCGCTGCCCGAGTTCGACGTGTTCTTCCAGCCCTCCCTCTGGGAGGCCATGTCGATTGCGGTCCTGGAGGCAATGGCGGCGGGACGGGCGATCGTGGCGACTCGCGTTGGGGAAAACCGCCACGTCATCGAGCACGGAATCGACGGCCTGTTGGCCGAGCCCGGTGATCTGGATGGAATGACGAAAGCGTTGGCGCGTGTGGTCGGCGACGCCGACTTGAGGCGACGCCTGGGGGACGCAGCCGCAAAGAAGGCCTCGGAGCAATTCACGGTGGACCACATGGCCCGGGCCTACGAGCGGATGTACCTGGAATGAAGGCGTGTTCGGGATACTCACTTGACGCGGGCAGGGGTGCCGCGGCACACCTTCTCCTCGACGACGGCCTGGAACTGGTCGGGCGTGCTGCGGGCGCCGACTTGCCGGTTTCGGGTGAAGTCGTCTTCAACACGGCCATGGCGGGCTACCCGGAGACACTGACCGACCCGTCCTACGCAGGCCAGATCCTGGTCCTCACCTATCCCTTGATCGGGAACTACGGGGTCCCGGCAACTAGCGACAGTCTGCTGGAGTCCGGGCGCCTGCAATCGGGCCGCATCCAGGTCTCGGGCCTCGTCGTGCAGCATCTGTCGGAGCACGTTTCGCACTTTTCCGCGCATCAGACGCTGGATGCCTGGTGCGAAACGCACTCGGTGCCCATCCTCCATGGCGTCGACACTCGAGCGCTCACCCAGCGGCTTCGAGAGCGGGGCACGATGCAGGGGTGGCTGTATCCGGGCGCCCTGGGTCGGGAGGAGGCGCAACGTCGGGCCGTGGGGATCGAAATGCGCGCGGACGTGTTTCACCGCGTGGCGCCGACGGAACCCGTGCGTTACGACGGAGGAGACCTGAAGATCCTGCTGGTCGACGTCGGTGCAAAGGACGGGATCGTTCACTGCCTGCGCAAGCGGGGCGCTTCGGTCATCAGGACGCCTTGGCATTGGGATCTCGCGTCAATGGCGGGCGATGTGGACGGAGTGATGATCTCGAACGGTCCTGGCGACCCGGCGGACCTCGGCGCCCTGACTGATCAGGTGCGCCGTATGCTCTCGAGCTTTGCCGGGCCGATTTTCGGCATTTGCCTGGGCCACCAGATTCTCGCGCGTGCAGCAGGTTTCGAGACGTACAAACTCAAGTACGGCCACCGCGGCGTCAACCAGCCCGTGCGCGAGGCCGGCTCCGGGCGCTGTTTCGTGACGAGCCAGAACCATGGCTACGCCGTGGACGTGCAACGGATGCAGCCCGGCTGGAAGTCCTGGTTCGAGAACCTCAACGACGGTACGAACGAAGGCCTGCGGTGCATCGAGCGGCCGCACTTCAGCGTGCAGTTTCACCCGGAGGGCCGTCCCGGGCCGGAAGATACGGAGTTTCTGTTCGATGACTTCCTCGCCATTGCAGGTCAGATGCGGGCGGGAGGCGTCCGGTGACCGGTGTGCCACGGACGGTACTGCTCCTGGGTTCCGGCCCGCTGCAGATAGGCCAGGCCGGCGAGTTCGACTACTCGGGGTCGCAGGCGCTCAAGGCGCTGCGTGAGCAGGGCGTACGCAGCGTCCTGGTCAACCCCAATATAGCGACGATACAGACCAGCGAGGAACTCGCAGACCGCGTCTACCTGGCGCCGGTCAACGTCGAGTACGTCACCCAGGTCATCGAGCGTGAGGGCATCGACGCGATCATGCTGTCGTTTGGCGGCCAGACGGCGCTCAATTGCGGACTCGAACTCGACGAGCGAGGAGTGCTGGATCGCTGCGGCGTGAGGGTACTGGGCACGCCGGTGGCGACGATCCGCGACACCGAGGATCGCAGGCTCTTCAGCGAGAGACTGACCGAGATCGGGGTACGGATAGCGCTCAGCATCGCCTGCAACACCATCGACGAGGCGCGCCAGGCCATAGATCAGGTCGGCTTGCCCGTCATGTTGCGTGGCGGCTATGCGCTGGGTGGCCGCGGCAGCGGGATAGTCGAGCAACCATCCGAGATTGAAGCGAGCCTGAAGAGGGCGTTCGCCGGCGGCGCGGTCCAGGTGCTGGTGGAGGAAAGCCTGCGGGGCTGGAAGGAGATCGAGTACGAGATCGTCCGGGACGGGGCGGACAACTGCATCACCGTGTGCAACATGGAGAATTTCGATCCCATGGGCATACACACGGGCGAGTCCATTGTCGTCGCGCCTTCCCAGACCCTGGACGACCACGAGTACCAGATGCTGCGGACCGTCGCGATACGTACGGCACGGCATCTTGGCATCGTCGGCGAGTGCAACATCCAGTTCGCGCTGGATCCACGCTCGCGTGATTACCGGGTGATCGAAGTCAACGCGCGCCTGTCGCGTTCGTCCGCGCTTGCAAGCAAGGCCACGGGGTATCCGCTGGCGTACGTTGCCGCCAGGATCGCCCTCGGCGCTACGCTTCCGGAGATACCAAACGGGGTAACGGGCAAGACGACGGCCCTGTTCGAACCGGCATTGGACTACATCATCTGCAAGGCGCCGCGTTGGGACCTCGTCAAGTTCGGTGGGTCCGTGAAGGAACTCGGCAGCGAGATGAAGAGCGTAGGGGAGGTCATGGCCATTGGCCGCACGTTCCCGGAGGTGCTGCAGAAGGCGCTGCGAATGCTCGACATCGGAGTCAAGGGCGTCGATCCGGATGCGTTCGACTTCGCGGACCTGCGCAGGGAGTTGCGCTTTGCGACTCCGCGCCGGGTGTTCGCGGTGGCGCGAGCCCTGAAGGAGGGTTTCGGCATCGAGGAAATCCACCAGTTGACGCAGATCGACCCCTGGTTCCTGCGCGAGATCGAGAAGATCGTCGACTGCCACACCGGTTTCGCATCGCAAGAAGCGGCGTTGACACCACCGGACGTCCTTCGCGCCAAGCAGCTCGGGTTCTCGGACCAGATGCTCGACGACTTGACTGCGTCGCCCCGTGGAACCACCCGCGCGGTTCGGCTCGCGGCCGACATCCGTCCGCACCTGGCGCAGATCGACACGACGGCCGCCGAGTTCCCGGCGGTGACCAACTACATGTATTCGACTTACCACGCCGACTGCGTCCGAGGCTCCGGTCTCGTCCGGCCGCAAGATACTCATCCTGGGGTCTGGCGCCTATCGCATCGGTTCGAGCGTCGAGTTCGACTGGTGCTGCGTCAATGCGGCCAAGGCGCCGCCAAGGCGGCCGGATTCGAGACGGTGATGGTCAACTTCAATCCGGAAACGGTCAGCACCGACTATGACGTCTGCGACCAGTTGATCTTCGACGAGATCAGCCTGGAGTCCGTGCTCGAACTCTGCGATCGCGAACGCCCGTTCGGCGTGGTCGTCAGCATGGGCGGGCAGTTGCCCAACAACCTGGCTTCGCGCCTGTCGCAGGCCGGGATACCGATACTCGGAACCACGGCCGCCAACATCGATCGCGCCGAGGATCGCTCGAAGTTCAGCGCGCTGCTGGACGCCCTGTCGATTGCGCAGCCGAACTGGGAGGCACTGGAGGATGCAAGCGACGCCGCCAGTGTCGTCGAGCGCCTTGGAGGATTCCCTGTGCTCGTCCGTCCGAGCTACGTCCTCAGTGGCGCGGCGATGAGCGTGGCGCACGAACACCATCAGTTCGTGGCGATTCTCGGACGGGCAAAGCGCATTTCGCCGGATCATCCGGTGGTCGTCTCCAAGTTCGAAACCCACGCCAGGGAGATCGAGATCGATGCAGTGGCCGACGCCGGCCAGGTCGTGTTGTGGGCGATTTCGGAGCATGTAGAGAACGCCGGTGTCCACAGTGGCGACGCAACCCTCGTACTGCCACCGCAAAGTCTCTACCTGCCCACCATTCGCCGGGCGCGCGATATCGCCGGCGAACTCGCAAGGGCACTGGAGATCACTGGCCCGTTCAACGTGCAGTTCGTGGCCAAGAACAACGAGGTCAAGGTCATCGAATGCAATCTGCGGGCTTCCCGCTCGTTCCCGTTCGTCTCCAAGGTGCTCGGCGTCAATTTCGCGGGCGAAGCGATGCGGCGCATGCTCGGCTGCGGCACCGACGCGACGGTCAACGTGCTCGAGCTGGACTACGTCGGCGTCAAGGTGCCGATGTTCTCTTTCGGGCGCCTGCACGGGGCCGACCCATTGCTCGGTGTCGAGATGGCCAGCACGGGCGAGGTCGGCTGCATCGCGAGCGACATCCACGAGGCGTTGCTGCTTGGGCTGATTTCGACTGGGTTCCGCGTGCCGCGCCGCGGGCGTACTGCTGTCCCTGGGCCCAAAGGTCGAAAAGTTCGCCTTTGCCGACGAGGTGCTGATCATCCGGGACGAGTTGCGCCTGCCGATCTTTGCGACGGCGGGCACGGCCGGAATGTTGCGGGACATGGGCGTCGATTGCCACGTAGTCGGCAAGACTGAAGCGAGCACGGACAGCGCCATTCGTGCGATCGAGGCTGGTTCCATTGATCTCGTGATCAATATTCCCCGTGACCTACGACGACGAGGGCCGCCCGGATGGCTTCAGGATCCGGCGAGCGGCCATCGACCACGGGGTGCCGCTGATCACGGATCCGCAGCTTGCGCGCACGGTCATAGAGACGCTGAGGCGAACACAGGGGCCGGGCTATCCTGCCGCAGTCGATGGATCTGTACGTGAAGCGGGCGGGAAATTCGCCAACCCTGCCGAGCGCAGCACTTGGCATGATCTGACATAAGACGAGCGGCCGCCCGCATTCACTTGTGCGGTGACCGATCTGCAGTCACTGAAGCGCAGATTGACGGCTCTCGTTACGCTTCTAGACACTTGAGGGGAAGCTCGCGCCAGGACAAGGAGCGGCTCTTCCAGCGGGAAAGAAATACATAGATGAGCGACCAGTACATTCTCGGCATTTCGGCCTACTACCACGACAGCGCGGCGGCGCTGCTGCGCAACGGTGAGATCGTCGCTGCGTGCCAGGAAGAGCGGTTCACGCGCAAGAAGGGCGACGCCGAGTTTTCCGCACCGAGCGGTGAACTACTGCCTCGAAGCTGCAGGAATCGCGGTGTCCGACCTGACGCACGTCGGCTTCTACGACAAGCCGCTGCTGAAGTTCGAGCGGATCCTCGAGACGTACATGGGCGTGGTGCCGCGGGGCTTCCGGTCGTTCCTGCTGGCCGGTCCGCTCTGGATCAAGGACAAGCTGTACATCGACCGGCAGGTCAAGGACGAACTCGGCTACGATGGGCAGGTGCTCTACGCGGAACACCACGAGTCGCATGCCGCCAGCGCGTTCTTTCCGTCGCCGTTCGAGGAGGCGGCAATCCTGACGATGGACGGCGTCGGCGAGTGGGCGACGGCCTCCATCGGCGTCGGTCGCGGCAACGACATCGAGATGCTCGAGCGAGCTGCAGTGGCCGGATTCGCTCGGCCTGCTGTACTCCGCCTTCACCTACTACACCGGCTTCAAGGTCAACTCGGGCGAGTACAAGGTCATGGGACTCGCCCCGTACGGCGAGCCGAAGTACGTCGACCTGCATCTACAAGGAGCTGATGGACCTGCGGGAGGACGGCTCGTTCCGCCTCAACCAGAAGTACTTCAACTACCTCACCGGCCTGACGATGACGAGCGCGGCGTTCGACGAGCTGTTCGGCGGCCCGCCGCGGGTTCCGGAATCGAAGCTCACGCAGCGTGAAATGGACCTCGCGCGGTCCGTGCAGGTGGTATGCGAGGAGGTGATGCTGCGCATGGCGCGCACGGCCCACAAGCTGACCGGTCTCGACCGGCTCTGCCTGGCCGGCGGCGTCGCCCTCAATTGCGTCGGTAACGGCCGCCTGCTGCGCGAGGGGCCGTTCAAGGAAATCTGGATCCAGCCTGCCGCGGGTGATGCGGGCGGCGCGCTCGGCGTGGCGCAGCTCATCCACCATCGACAACTCGGCCACGCCGCGCACGGTTACGGCCGGCCGAGACTCGATGAAGGGTTCGTATCTCGGTCCGGCGTTCTCGCCTGACGAGATCGAGGCGTACCTGAAGTCGGTCGGTGCCGTCTACGAGCGTATCGCCGACCCGGAGCTGTTCGACAGGGTCGCGGCGCACCTGGCCGAGGAGCGGATCATCGGCTGGTTCGACGGCCGCATGGAGTTCGGCCCGCGCTCGCTGGGGGCCCGCAGCATCCTGGGCGACCCGCGCAGCCCGCGGATGCAGGCGCAGATGAACCTCAAGATCAAGTTCCGCGAGGGGTTCCGTCCGTTCGCGCCGTCGCGTGCTGCGCGAGCGGGTCGCGGACTACTTCGAGCTCGATGCGGACTCGCCCTACATGCTGCTGGTGGCGCCGGTGAAGAAGGAGCGCTGTATCCCGCTGACGGCCGCGCAGCACGAACTCTGGGGCATCGACAAGCTGAACGTGCCACGGTCGGACATCCCGGCCATCACGCACATCGACTACTCGGCCCGCGTCCAGACCGTGACGCAGGAAGCGAACGGGCGGTACTACGACCTGATCGAGGCCTTCGAGCGGCGCACTGGTTGCGCCGTGGTCGTCAACACTTCGTTCAACGTGCGCGGCGAGCCGATCGTCTGCACGCCCGAGGATGCCTACCGGTGCTTCATGCGGACGCACATCGACGTGCTCGTGCTCGGGCCGTTCGTGCTCGAGAAGCCCGCGCAGCCGGAGTGGAAGGAGACGCAGGAATGGCAGCAGGAATTCCAGCTCGACTGACGCGCGGCGCAGGGGCGCCGGTTCGGCCTGACCGTCGGCGGCGCGTTTCTCGCGCTGGCGGCTGTTCTCTGGTGGCGCGGGCACCTGAAGACTGCCGCTGCTTTGGCGTGCTGGGCGGCGCGTTGTCGCTTGCCGCGCTGGTCATTCCTGCGCGGTCTCGGGCCCGGTCGAGCGCGCCTGGATGCGGCTCGCCAAGGTGATCTCGAAGGTCACGACGCCGATCGTCATGGGCGCTGATGTACCTGCTGGTCCTGACGCCGTTTGGGCTCGCTGCGGCGTGCTTTCGGCGGGAATCCGCTCGTGCATCGGCCGGGCGATACTGGCTTCTGGAAGCCGCGGCCGGCGGGGCGCAGCCGCGGCAACCTGACACGACAATTCTGAGGGGTAACCGAATGGGTCTGTTCAGCGAGTTGTGGCACTACATGCGCGAACGCAAGAAGTGGTGGCTGCTGCCCGTGATCCTCGTCATGGTCGTGCTGGGCGGGCTGCTGATCTTCGCGCAGGGCTCGGCGCTGGCTCCGTTCATTTACACGATCTTCTAGGCCTGGCTGACGCAGGGGCCGAAGCGTGGGGCCAGCACAGTGAGAAAGGTCGTCTTTGCGCTGCTTGTGATGACAGGTGCATCGCGCTTGCGGCGATGCTGTACCAGCAGTTGGTGGTCGAGGGCTCCCTCGGGCCGGCCGCGCTCGTCGCGGTGTGCCTGCTGGGCCTGGTGTTTCTCAGCCTGCTGGCGACGCTGCTGCTTTCGCGGACGCGCCACAAGGAGACCGTGGCGAAGGTCTGGCTGGCAGCGGTCTCCATGCTGGTGGCCTATGTGGTCATCGACGTGGTGGCAGGCTGGATCCTGATCAAGCCGTTGTCGCCGCCACTGGTTCCGGACGAGTACCGGCACCACAAGCTGGTCCCCAACTCGCACGCCGAGTTCCGGCAGCGCGACTTCGCGTACGTGCAGAGGGTCAACAACCTGGGACTGCGTGGCCGTGACGTGACAGCCGAGAAAGCGGCGGGCACCTATCGCATCGTGATGCTGGGCGATTCCTTCACCATGGGCAAAGGGCGTGAAGGACGACCAGACGGCTCGCTGTGCTGCTCGAGCAGTCCCTGCGACAGAAGCTGGCTGCCTGCAACGGCAGGCCGCTCGAGGTGTTGAACGCCGGCGTCGACAGTTATGCGCCGGTCCTGTCGTTCATCCAGCTGAAACGGGAGCTGACGCAACTGGAGCCTGACCTGGTCATTCTCAATCTCGACGTCAGCGACCTGGCGCAGGAATCTGCCTACCGGCGCCAGGCCGTGTTCGGCGACGACGGCGAGGTCGATGGCAGTGCCGCAACTGACCGGTGGTAAGTCGGCTTATGAACGATTGAGGGACTGGACCGGACGGCACCTGTTCTTCACGAGGGTCCTGCTGTTCTACGCCAATCGCCAGCTCGGCCATCGCGACCTGACCGTGCGCGGCGTCGTCATGGAAGCCGATCCGGAAATCGTTGCCCACACGCTGGAAGGAGACGTCGACCGGCGGCAGCAGTGGAATGACATCTTCGACAGCATCCGACGGATGAAGGCCTATGCGGACGGACACGGCATGGAGTTCCTGCTGACGGTCTACCCGTGGGCCCATCAGGTCAGCGACACGGAGTGGATCCCGGGCCGCTACGTGTTCATGGCCGAAGGTGCGAAGCCGTCCGACAAGAGCCTGAACACGGTTCGGGAACTGGCGCAAGCCAATGGCATCGAGTTCCTGGACCTGTTTCCGGCATTCAGAGCGCACGAGGGCGGGAATCCGTTGTACTTCCGCCATGACATGCACTTCACGCCGGCTGGCCAGCAGGTCTTCGCGCGTGGAATCGGGGATTACCTGGAACTGACTCACCTGAGCCGATTGTGCGGTCAGCCGTGAGGCGGGTGCGCCAGTCGGGGACCTAGCCGCGCAGGCTCCGGCCGTAACGATTGTTCAACCACTGCTCCGCGCGATCGAGCATCGCCTGCATCGACGCACCGTCCGACAGTACGTGGTTCGCCTGCGGGATGACGAACGTTTCGTACAGCCGGCCACGTTGCGCCGCGAGGTCGGCATGTCGCGCCTCGAACTTTTCCTCGAACTCAAAATGCAGTCGGTCGTTCCCGCTGAATATCAGGAGCATTGGCCGCCTGGATTCGATCAGCGTACGGAAAGCCTGGGCAAATCGTGGGTTGGCGTTGTCCGGCTGGCAGACCGTCTCTCTCGGGTGACCCGGAGGGCGGTTCGAGCGGAGTCTTCTTCTTCAGAGAACGCCAGAGCATGGAGTAGTTCGTCTTGCCAGAGAGCAACCGTTGCCATGAATGCGGGTCCAGCAACTTGCGCAGGTAGCTGCTGCGAAGGTTGGCCAGCTGCCCTTTGGTCAAGAACCGCTCCCAATTGGCTGGACCACCGTCCAGGATCGCGGGTATGCCGATACCGAGGAGGCATTCGATCCGCGAATCGCGCTCGGCCGTAAGCAACGCGCTCAGCGAACCGCCACACAATCCGGACCCGACGAAGCGGCTGATGCGCAGACTCTGCTGCGCCCAGTCCATTGCGGCGATCGTGTCGTCGACGTACCGACCGCCCTGGATGGTGACGTACATGTCCGCCAGCGCCCGCTCGGAGATTTCGCCTTCGGAATCGCCGAGGCCGTAGTAATCGAAGCGAAGGACATGAAATCCCAGCGGCACCAGCCGGGCTGCGATCTTGAGGTAGAGGCGGTGAGGACCCACGCGGCCCTTGATGCCCGGCGAAAGCAACAGGACGCACACGCCGCGCGCGACGCTCGGGTCGGGCTCGTGCAGGATTCCGCGCAGCAGCAAACCGGCTCGATTGGGGAACGAAACGATGCGGCTTCCGCTCACGGCCCGGTCCCCAGGAACCTGCACGTTGCGCGTGTCAGCTCGGGCGCTCGTTGATAGAAGGTGCGGATCTCCTTCCAGAAGGGTTCTTCCTGCGCCATGTCGACATGGCACCGCGCATTGCTTGCTGCCAGAGCGGCCAAATCCGGCTTCGGCTTCGGCCTCGCCCTGGTTGACCTGGACGATCAGGACCTCGCCGGGAAATCGTTGCAATGCGTCATCCAGCTTGAAATCCGATACCTGTCGGAACAAAGGCTCTGACATCTCGTAGCCTTCGATATTGACGGTCTCGCCCCGTGCAAGACGCTGCGACCAGCGCTTCTCGGTTCTCGACTACCTTGCGGTGCAGCGCCATCTGGTACATCAGGTTGAGTCTCAGGACCGTCTGCATGTACGCGGCGCCGTCGATCACAGGATCCCACAGCACGAGCCTGGATATGTCGCTCCGACGTGCAGCAACGGCCGCGGCGACGGCGGCGCCTGCGCGTAGTCCGAGCAAGGTCACCTCAGCGACCGACGGGTTCATGCGGCGAACGGCATCGACCGCCAGGTTGCAGTCGCCAATGCGCGACTCGAAGTCTGTCTGTTCGAAGCTGCGGTCGCTGTCGCCTTCGCCACGAAAGTCGAAGCGCAGCACGGCAAAGCCGGCCGCCGCCAACTCGCGAGCAAACGAGACGAATACCCGATGGGACCAGAGCTTCTCCTCGCCGAGCGGATGGCACATCACGATGGCGCGGGACGGCGGCTGCGTGGGACGGTGGAGCGCAGCGAAGACACGTTCGCCTTCGAGGTCCAGGAACTGATAGTCCTCTTGCATCAGGGGCCTTTCCGATGTCGCTTGCCGGCGGCGATGATACCGTGCCGGCCTAAATCCGGCCCGTCAGTCGATACCATGCCAGCCCGACGTATTCGTGGAAGGCAAGATCCGATGCCTGCAAGTGCTCCGCGCTCGTCGTCCAGGACGCCTGTCGGGCATGCCTCGGCAACCAGTAGTCCGTCGGCGCCGGGATCGGCAGCATGCCGTGCTTGCGAAAGACACCGACCGCACGCCTCATGTGGCCGGCCGAGGTGACCAGGAACACGGGCTTGTTGCCGATGAGCGACCCGAGTTGTTTCGCGCTGGCGGCGGTGTTGTTCGACGCCACGTCGATGGTCAGACGGTCAGCGGGAACGCCGAGCACTTGCAGTTGCTTGCCCATGATCAGGGCGGCGTCCTTCGACCCTGAAACAATGACTCGGCAGTCGGGCCGAGCGGACCGCAGGTTGGCGGCCTCCAGGACTCGGAAGGCGGCCGAACCGTTCATCTTGCCACTCAGCGGCATGAGTGGATCGTCGGCGGCATATGCCGTAAGCACCACGATCGCCATGGCGTCCGGATGCGCCGATGGCTCAGACAGGGCGGGGTATGCGTACTCCAGGGGACTCAGAAGCAGCGTCGCGACCAAGCCGTTGCTGAAGAGCAGGAACACCGTCGCCGATGCAGTGAGCAACAGGTGTGCGATGCGTCGGGTCCGCCGGAAGAGAACGGTCGCCAATCCGGCCAGGAACAGGAGGGTGGCGAATCCGGACGGCACCAGCACGTCTTGTAGGCTATCGATCATGCGCGCGCCTGAATTTGGGAATGTGCTCCACTGGCGGGGTTCGCCGACCGGGCGCCACGCAACGGCGCATGTGTTAGGTTAAATCGATCCATATCGCCGTTCGACGGGGTACTCTCGGTCGTCCAGTATACGGCGAGCGAGCCTTGATCCTCGCGCGTGCCCATGAAAGTCAGCGTTCTCATACCTACCTACAATCGCCGACGCTTCGTTGTCGACGCAGTTCAGAGCGTGCTTGCCCAGGAATACGATGGCCTGGAGATCGTTGTCGTCGACGACGGGTCGACCGATGGCACCGACTCAGCGCTGGCGCCATATCGGTCCTCTATCCGCTACATCCGAACCGCGAACCAGGGTCCGGCGATGGCACGCAACGTCGGGATGCGTGCGGCCCGCGGGGAATACATCGCCTGGCTGGACTCGGACGATCTCTATTATCCGTTCAAGGTCCGGCTGCAGGCACAGTTGCTCGACGAATTGCCGACTGTCGGCATGGTGTACTCGGATTTCTCGGCCTTCGACGAAAAAGGGTTCTGGGATGAGTTTCATCTCAAGAAATACCATGCGTCCGCGTTCGGGCGCAGGGGCATGGCATACGAGGAACTCTTTCCGGAGAGTCGGCCGCTGCCTGAGATCATGACTCGTGCGGGAGTTGGCCATCCGGATCTCGCGAGGTGGGCCGACAGGAGGGTCTATCTGGGCGATATCTACGAAGCGTATTTGTTCAATACCATCGTATTCACGAACAGCATGATGTTCCGCCGGACACTGCTCGAGCAGATCGGGTTGCAGCAGAAGAAATTCGGGATGTTTCACGACCTGGAGTTCGCCTTGCGCCTCTGCAGGAGTGCGAAGGTCGCCTTCATGGACGTGCCGACCTACAAGCTTCGATACCATCCGGATCAGATATCGACGACTCGCAGGCCTCAAGGCGAGAAGGTCGCAATTCGAATCCAGCGAGACCTGCTGCGTGTGGCCAGGCATCACCTGCGGGCTGATTCGGACTTCTATTCCCGCAACCGTGACAAGATTGACCGGCAACTGGCCGTGCTTTGCAGGGCCGTGGCGGTTCCGCTGCTTTCGTATGACGGAGGCAGCAGGCACGAGAACAAGACCTACCCGATACGAGCGAGGCGCTACCTCGAGAAGTGCCGAGAATTCGGCCAGAGCGAACGACTCCTGTACGCCATGACCTATTCACCGCACGCCATCCGCAGAGTTGCGTTCAAGGGCATGGACATGCATCGCGCGTGGAAGGCACGAAGGGCTCGTACGTGACCAGCGTAGAGGTCATCTGGGATCCGTGGCAATGCGATGCGATCGCAGACGAGTGGGCCGCACTGGATGCCATTGGCCTGTGCGAACCCTGCACCTCCCTGGAGTGGACTCGCGCTCTGTTGAAGACGCACGTCACCGACTCGGACACGTTCTTTGCGCTTGTGCTGCGGTCGAATGATCGCACTCTGGCAATCGTGCCGGCAGTCATCCGCCGCGAAGTGGTTCTAGGGCCCTTGGGCGTGGCCACCCTGTACCTGTTGCCGGATCTTAGCGCCACGCACAGCGACGTCTTGCGGGCGTCGGATCAAGAAGGCGTTGTGGCAGATCTGTTTGAAGCAATTGGCAAGCTGCCGTGCCGTTGGGATGTGCTGCGGATCGGGCGCCTCCTGGAGTCCAGCCCGATTGCGGAGGAATTCATCAAATTTCTTGCCGGCTCGGGGCTGGCGCACCGCATCCGAAGGGAGCAGCCGTCGTTCATCCTCTCGCTCGATCATGGCTATGACGGCTTCCTGGCCTCGCGCAGTCCCAAGTTCCGCAACTACCTGCGCAGAAAGACCCGGAAGCTCGAGGCCGCGGGACGCCTTGAAGTCCGGCGCGCAGGGCATGAAGTTGCGGTAGAGGAGGCGTACGGCCACCTGCTTGAGATCGAAGCGCGGAGCTGGAAGCATGCCAATGGCTCAGCAATCTCCGACCGGCCGCGGCAGCGGGAATTCTATCGCTTGCTGTGTGAGGGTGCGTCGCGCAGCGGCAGACTTCATCTCATGGTGATGTACCTGGACGACCGGCCGATCGCCTTCAACCTGGGTATCACGGCGGGAGACAGGTACTCGTACTTGAAGACCAGTTTTGACGAGGAACTGAGACCGATACAGTCCTGCCACGGTGCTGCGCGCGCGCCTGGTCGAGAGTCTGTGTGCCGAGGGCATGCGCAGCCTCGATTTCCCGGCGGAGCCGTATCGCTGGGAGGAACAGTGGACCGACGGGTTGCGATGGCACTGGTCCGTACTCGCCTTCAACCGGACGCCGATGGGATTGCTTTACCGGCTGCTGGTTGGACTGCAGGACGTGTTGAGGCCCGCGCGGACCGAAGCCAAGGTGAACTACGTCGATCCGCGGCAACCCAAGGAGGCGTGAGTCCCCCTCCTGCATCATGGCCGCTGGGCGGCGCGGCGACGGCGAATCGCAGCGAGCATGCGTTCCGTACGTCGCGCAAGTGCGCAGCCGAAGTCGCCTGCGACAGCGACCGCACCGCGGATTGAGTACGGATAGAAAACCAGCGTCTGCAGGCGCAACTCGCTGGTGCTCCAATCCGCTTGTTGGCCGTCGCCGGCACCTATGAACTCGTAGGATTGCTGGCCACGGGCAAATGCATCTCGCAGCATTTCGAACAGGAGCAGCCGGCCCGGCGAGGCAGCGCGCCAATTGTCGTCGAAGCCGGTCTTGAGTTCCCAGATGCGACTTGCGTACTGCAGCGAGAACTGCGCTGCCGCGGCGCGGCCGCCGCAGCGCAGAAAGAAGAACCGCGTCTGGCCGCGCGCGGCGAAGCGGTGCAGCAATTCACGAAAAAACGCTTCCATGTCCGGATTGTTGGTCAACGCGCTTCCGGCTGCCGATTTCCAGCTTGAAGCCTCAACCGCCATGAATTCATTGAACAGCAGGTCCGTCGTAGCTGGGTCGGGGTCCAGGGACTCGAAAGTTACGACGCCATCGACGGCCAGCCTGGCACGCTTGCGGGGAAATCCGGCCCGGCACTCATCGGAGCGACCAGCCAGGTATGAGTCCCACGATTCCGTCGAGTCGACGCGGCGGCAGGGGGAACTCCTCACCCTTACGATCCATCCTGCACCGGTGCGGCCCAGAAGCGATGCCAGTTCGGTGTCAAGCGGGACACGCTGCAAGGCAAT
Organism: uncultured Gammaproteobacteria bacterium; assembly: GCA_963698735.1. Taxonomy (GTDB): domain Bacteria; phylum Pseudomonadota; class Gammaproteobacteria; order Steroidobacterales; family Steroidobacteraceae; genus RPQJ01. Next base: position 155,490 of record CAVOSA010000007.1, read on the forward strand.
CGGACGACGAAGGGCGGCTACAAAGCGCGCGAGTTCGCGAAGCGCGTCGAGGTCCCGAAACAGCACGTCGCACGGTTCGAAAAGCGATTTGCTGCCGATGAACTCCAGCCAGACTGTTCCTCCACGCTGAACTTCGACCAGCGGGGCCGCAGCTGCGAGTTGGTCGCCCCGCCAGATTGTCGCGACCTGCAATCGCTGGTCGCGATGCAGCGTGGCTGCGGCCGTGGAAAACCAGTCGTACGACAGGAGTGGGTTTTCGTTGACGCCAGGCAGTTTGTCCCAGGCTTCGGCAAGCGCCTGAAACTCTGCTGAGAGTCTCAATCATGCGCCTCGTGAGTGATGGGCCGGGTGTCACGAAGTCTCGCTCGAACGGGGAGGGGTGGTTACTTCCACGCGCCTGTGCCTGGGGCGCGACCTGAGGCCCAGGTGAACCAACGCGCGATTTGCCCTGATCAGGGCCATGAACGCCAGGTAGTGCCAACGTCGACTGAAAACTCGCAAATTGGAGTTGGTACGGTGCGTGATGGTATAGCGGGCTTTGAATGGCTCTGCCCCGACGGTGAAATCCAGCTCTTTGAGGCCCCGTTCAAGCGCGTCCCGTATCAGGTATGAGAGCAGGACTTTTCCAGGGGAGAGTCGCGCCATACCAGGGTCGAAGCTGGGCTTGTACCAGTACAGACGGCCGCCAAACTCGAACCCGAAATGAAATGCCACCGGTTGTCCGGCGCACTCGAGGACCGAAAAGTGCAGCCAGCCACCGGGAAGCATCGATCTGGCCAACGACGCGAAGAAACTGCGCACCTCTGGTCGTGCGAAGACCTCGGCGGCGACCGTGCCCCGGCGTCGCTCGACGTATTGTTCGAAAAACAGGGGCAGGTAGTGATCCACCTGCTGCATGTGGAGCACCGCGTGAAGATCAGTTCACCGTGCCGCTGCAGCTGTTTCATGCGCCGCCGGAGGCTGTAGCGGTCCAGCAATCGACGGATCTCGGCGGGACGCGAGGAAATCTCGAAGGTCGGGCAGGCGACGCGTTCATGGTCGGTCGCACCCAAGCCGTATGAACGCATCATGGCGGGCAGCGACGCGAATGTTGGTGAATCAGTCGGGACGTTGCGAAGCACTATCGTGTCCCATGCATCGCGCTGTTCGTGCAGGTAGCGCACCAGCAGGGGCAGTAGTTCGGTGCTGCGCTTGCCCAGGATGAAATCCTGGTAGTCCGCGTTCGACGAGCCGACGAATTCGAGCTGCCGCAACCCGAAGCGTCGCACCAGCATCAAGGGCGCAATGCCGGCAAGGGTTTCTCCATCCCACACCGTCACGACGAACAACTGGTGCGGGTTGCCGAAAGCCTGCCACCAGCATTCGAACCATTCGTACGTCTGGAACACGGTGGCGCTGGCCGTATCCGCCACGAGCGCATTCCATTGCATGCGATCGACCGGTAGCTCAGCCCATTGCCGGGACAGGACGAGTCGCACGGCTTCATGATCCCCCTTGCAAGGATCGTAACCCGGCGGCCTGTGTGGCAGCGACGAAATGATGCTGGCGCTAATCGGAGCCGTCGCTGCCGAATCCCGGCGCGCTGCCCGACTCGTCCAGTTCGACGTCGGCAAAGCGTTCGGCCAGTTCCTGCCGCATCCGCTCCCGATCGAACTTGCCATTTGCATTACGCGGCAAGGCCTCGCGCCAATCGACCGCCAGCGGAACCATGTATCGCGGCAGCCGGCGCCGCAGGGCGGTCAGCAGTGCTGGTGTGTCCGCGGTGGTGCCTTGCGGGGGTGAGGCGACCAGCACGATGCCGTGCCCCAAGCGGGCGTGCGGCACGCCGACGGCGACCGCATCGCCGACGAGGCCGGTGGCATAGGCTTCCTCTTCGACCTCGGTCGGGCTCACCCGATAGCCGGAGGTCTTGATCATCTCGTCGCGGCGGCCGATGAAGTACAGGAAACCCTCCGCGTCGCGGCGCACGATGTCGCCGGACCACACGGCGAACTCGGGTTGCGGCTGACCCCGCGCCACCGTTGGCGACGGCCGGAATCGCTCCGCCGTGCGTTCCGGATCGTTCCAGTAGCCCAGCGCCACCAGCGAGCCGCAGTGCACCAGTTCACCCGGTTCGCCCACGGCACACGGCGTGCCGTCGGGCCTGAGCACCAGGACCTCGGCGCCGGGGATGGCCTTGCCGATGGAGTCCGGTCGCCGATCCACTTCTTCGGGCGGCAGGTACGTGGAGCGGAATGCTTCCGTCAGCCCGTACATCAGGAACACGCGCGTCTGCGGCAGGCTCTGCCGCAGCTTGGCAAGCGTGGCCCGCGGCATCACGCCACCGGAGTTGGTGATGTAGCGCAGGGTACGGCGCACCTCGTCGGGCCAGCGCAGGTCAGCGAGCTGGATCCAGATCGGCGGCACGGCGGCGAGGCCCGTGATCCGCTCGCGTTCGAGCGTCAGCAGCACTTCCTGCGGCAGCAGGTAGTCGAGCAGCACGACGCTGGCGCCGACGGCGAAGGCGGTGGACAACTGGCTGAAGCCGTAATCGAAGCTGAAGCTGAGCACGGCCAGCAGCCGGTCGTCGGCCGTGTTGCCGAGGTAGCCGGAGACGCTGCGGGCACCAGCGACCATGTTGCGGTGGGACAGCACCACGCCCTTCGGTTTGCCGGTGCTGCCGGAGGTGTAGAACAGCGCGGCGACATCGGTGTCGATGGTCGGGGGCTTCGCCTGCGGCGGCGCGGCCAGCAGTTCGTCCCAGCCGAGCGTGACGCAATGCTGGCGCCCGGCGAGTGCCGGATCGTCCACGGTGACTATTGCGCGCAGGCCGGCCAGGTCCGGCATCTCGCGCGCGAGATCCACAAGCCGAGCTGCAGTGGTCACCAGCACCTTGGCGCTGGAGTCACGCAGGATGTGGGCGACCTGTGGCGCCTTGAGCAACGCATTGACGGGGACGGCCACGCCCCCGGCACTCAACGTGCCGTAGAGCGCGATGACTTTCTCGGAGCGTTTTGGCAGCCAGACGGCGACTCGGTCACCGCGACGCAGGCCGTGCTGGATCAAGCCGGCCGCGACGGCTTCGACGGCTGCCGTGAGTTGCGCGTACGTGAGCGTGCCGGAGCGGTCGGTGACAGCCGGGTTGTCCGGGCGGGAGGCAGCCGTCGCCAGCAGCATTTCGTGGAGCAGGTCCAATCAGCGGGTTCCCTTGCCGAATGAGACGACTCGCAGCATGATTGTAATCATAGGTGACAAAGCGCCCCCAAGCTGTGATCCAGTCCCTTTGCAAGGCAAGGTTGCAGGGCGGACGCGTAATAGAGACAGGCAATGGCGAGTGTCGGAATCTTTTACATGAGGTGGCTTCGGGCGGCTGGTCAACTTTGTAAGCCATTGATTTCAGATTTTAAGTTCTCAGTGGCACGGTAATTGCTTTGTAATTCTTGAGATTGTTCTGTGTCTGGGTTCGGCGGAGAAAGATAGTGAAATACCTGCGCTTTCCGGTTCTTGCGATGCTTGCCTTGGCGGCCAGCCAGGCGCACGCCATACCCAGTCACGTACTCCATGACCGGCAACGGTATTCTACGACAATCCGGTCGGGATCGTTCACCTACGATGCCGACTACGAACGTCGTACAGCAACGTGAGCATCTGGTCGCTGGACTACTACAGTCGGGCCGTCGGCGACGCGACCGACAGGTTGATGAATGCGACCGGCGCTTATGGGCACGAGGCTGATGCTCACGTTCTCCGCGCCGCTGGGGACTGACGCAAGCGGCAATATCACCTTCTCGGGTTACGAGCGGGGCATCCTCACGTTTTTCGGTCGGGCAAGGCAAATCGAGCGGTCAGGCACGGTGACGAGCACTGGCGCCAGCGTGCCGGAGCCGAGCGCAGCCTTGTTGCTCCTCCTGGGCCTCGCCGGCGTGTGGTTCGCCCCTCGCCGGTTGGCTTCGAAGCCCCGGTAGCCTGAACATCGTCGGACGATTTTCCAGAGGACCGGCCCCTTGGGCCGGTCCTCTTTTCGTTTGGGGCCTGCTGGCGCTTGCACTCACGACCTCGATAGTAGCCTGCTCAGGAGACGAACCCGTGTTGCCCAGGCCCATGGACCCCGCCTTGCAGGCAGATTTCGAACGGGTCGCCGTTGCCCGAGTCTTCTTCGGGCACCAGTCGGTGGGCGGCAACATCGTGGCCGGGCTCGAGGACCTGCAAACCCAGCTCGGTCAACCCCGTATCCGCATTGGCGAACTGGATGCGCTGGACGTTGCGGACGGGCAGGGCGTCCTGCTCCATTCCAAGGTCGGCCAGAACGAAAAGCCGGCGTCCAAGTGCGAGGACTTCCGGCGAATCCTCGACCAGGAACTGCACGGGCGCGTCGACGTCGCGCTGTTCAAGTTCTGCTACATCGACTTCAGCGATACCTCGGACGTGAACGAGATATTTGCGACCTATGCCAGGACGATGGATGACCTCAAGCAGCGCCATCCCGGCATCGTCTTCATCCACGTCACCGCACCGTTGCGGTCGGTCGACGGCGGTGCAGGCGTCTGGGTTCGTGAAATGCTGGGTCGCCCCAACCGCACCAAGCTCGCCAACGTCAAACGTAACGAGTTCAATCGGCGTCTGCGGGAACGTTACGCTGGCGATCCGATCTTCGACCTGGCCGCTGCGATGTCGACCTACCCGGACGGCAGGCGCGAGTCGTTCAAGATGAATGGCGAAGTCCAGTACAGCCTGGTGCCCGCCTACACGGACGATGGCGGCCACTTGAACCCGGTCGGACGGACCTACGCCGCTGCGGCGCTGGTCCAGAGCATTGCCGAGGCGCTCCGTAGCGCGCGCTAGCCGGCAACTGGGAGCGCGTGGCCCGCGCTCCGGCTAGCCTCGGGCGTCGATCTGTCCGAACTCGCCCCTTGGCGCGAGACTGGTGAGGAATACCGTTGTCAGGTACGCGCCGATCATCGTCCCGGCGAAAAAGGATGCCATCGTGAGCATGATCGTCATGTCCGTCTCCGCCTGGAGCCGAGAGCTCGGCTGAATATGGAAACTAGCGGCTCAGGCCGGACCGATCTGTACGTTCGCGCACACATAGAGGCGTTGGGAGACGCGTCACAGACTGGAGTCGTCCTGCGCCCCCGTGCTCGAACGACAGGGACAGAATCTGGGAGGCTCTGGTTGGGGGCATCATTCGGGTCTGTCCAGACCCGGAAAGGCTCTCGGCCCGGCAGGGGCTATACTTGAGTCGTGTGACCCACGTGGGCGCACGACAAGACCGGGTGCCAGGCAGGGCGTTAGCGCAGGGATCAGGGCGAGATGTACGAGGAATTCTTCAAACTCACTTGCAAGCCGTTCGACCTGGCGCCGGACCCGCGGTTCCTGTACCTGACGGACCAGCATTCGCGCGCCGCGGCCAACGTGCGTTTCGCCCTGATGAACCACGACAGCTTCGTCGTCATCACCGGCGAGATCGGCACCGGCAAGACCACGGTGCTGAACATGGCGCTGAGCGAACTGGGTCCCCAGTACGTTGCCGCGCGGCTCGTGCACACCACGCTCACGGACATCGAACTGCTGCAGGCGCTGCTGTCTGAGTTCGGCATCGCCAACTACGGCAACAAGCGGGTCAAGCTGCTCGACGAACTGCGCAATTTCTTCCTCGAGCAGCACGTGGCGGGGCGGCACGTCGTCATCATCGTCGATGAAGCCCAGCACCTGAGCCACGAAGCGCTCGAGGAACTGCGCCTGCTCACGTGCATCGATGCGCAGGACCGCCGGATCGTGTCGATCGCGCTCACGGGACAGCCGTCGCTGGACGAAGAACTCGACGACGCGAGCCTGGCGCCGCTGCGGCAGCGGACGCGCCTGCGCCAGCGGTTGCGGCCACTGAGCGAGCGCGATACGCCCGAGTACATCAGGCATCGCATCCGGGTCGCCGGCGGCAATCCGGACGAGATCTTCTCGCCGGAATCCCTGCGCGAGATTCACCGCCTGACACTGGGCACGCCCAGGCTCATCAATACCCTGTGCGATTCGGTCCTGATGTTCTGCCGCGTGGCGGGCCAGCGCCGAGTCGATCTCGCCATGCTTGCCAACGTGGTCGAAGAACTCGGGTGGCGCTGGCCGGAGGAAGACGGACGCCGGGCGCGGGATCCCGAGGAACTGGCCACGGCCGTGGTGCAGGGGCGCGCACGGGCGTCGCTGCGCGCGTACTCCGACGGGAGGCTGGTCAGGAAAATCGAAATCGCGAACCTGCCGTTCCGCATCGGTCGCGGCCCCGACAACGACCTGATGATCAATCGCAAGGAGGTCAGCCGGCACCACGCGCTGATCAACCGTGTGGACGGACGCTACGTCGTCACGGACCTCGACAGCCGCAACGGGCTGATGGTGAATACCCGCCGCTGCGACTCGGCAGTGCTCAAGGCGGGCGACGTCCTCACCATCGCGAACGTCAACGTGGTTTTCAGCGACGACGAAGAGCGCAACTCGAGACCAGTGAAGGACGACGTGGACACCGGCAGCCACCTGATGATGGCGTTTGCGGAAACGCAGGTGATCCCGCACGACTCCGAGGACCTGGCAGAAGCCCTGCAGGCGAAGTAGCCGCGTCGGTTGTCGACCTGGCGGCCGCGCGGGTTCAGGCTCCCGCGAGCGCCTTGCCCATGCGCGCCAGCGCCTGCTCCAGCGTCTGCATGCTCACCGCGAACGAAAAGCGGATGTGCCCCGGCGCGCCGAAGCCCGAGCCCGGCACCCCGGCGACCCCGGCCTTCTCCAGCAGGAATTCCGCGAACGCGTTGTCGTCGGCGAGGCCGCGCATGCGGATCGCCTCGCTCACGTCGCACCAGGCGTAGAACGTGCCCGCGGCCGGCAGCACCTTGAAGCCGGGCAGGGCATTCAGGCCCGCATTGAAGAAATCGTGTCGCGCATGGAAATGCTTGTTCATTTCCCCGACGCACGCCTGGTCGCCGCCGATGGCCACGGCGGCCGCCTTCTGGGCGATGGAGGAGGGGTTGGAGGTGCTCTGGCTCTGGATGGTGGACATCGCCGTGACGATCTCCGCCGGACCCCCGCAATAGCCGATGCGCCAACCCGTCATGGCATAGCTCTTGGAGACGCCGTTGATGGTCACCGTGCGGTCGTAGAGGTCGGGGCAGGCGGTCAGGAAGCTGCAGAACGGCTCCGGCGCCCAGTAGATGTGCTCGTACATGTCGTCGGTGGCGATCACCACCTGCGGGTGCTTGCGCAGCACGGCTCCCAGCGCTGCGAGCTCGGCCTTCGTGTAAGCCGCCCCGGTCGGGTTGCTCGGGCTGTTCAGCATGAAGACCCGGGTCTTCGGCGTGATCGCCGCTTCGAGCTGGGCGGGCGTGATCTTGTAGCCCTGTTCGGGGCCGGCGTAGGGCATGACCGGCACGCCGTCGGCGAGCAGTGCCATGTCCGGGTAAGAGACCCAGTACGGGGCCGGGATGATGACCTCGTCGCCCGGGTTGATCACGGCCATGAACAGGTTGTAGATGGTCTGCTTCGCGCCGGTCGAGACCAGGATCTGCGGCCGCGTGTAAGTGATGCCGTTGTCGCGCTTGAACTTGGCGATGATCGCGTCCTTGAGCTCCGGGATGCCCTCGACCGCGGTGTAGCGCGTGAAGCCGTTGCGGATCGCGTCCACGCCGGCGTCGGCAATGTGCACGGGCGTGTCGAAGTCCGGCTCGCCGATGCCGAGGCCGATGATGTCGTGGCCTTCGGCCTTCAATTTGGCGACGCGGCCAGTGAGCGCGACGGTGGGGGACGGCTTGACGCGGCTGATACGCTCGGCGAGTTTCACGGGCACGGCAGGGGATTCCAGGGGGGGTGAAAAGGACGGGGCATTTTAGGCTAATCTGGCCGACCTCCCAAGCGAGAGCGCAGGCGCCCGCGCGACGATGTCCGAAGCCCCGCGACGATTCCAGTTGCAGTCCAATTACCAGCCGGCGGGCGACCAGCCCGAGGCCATCGCGCGCCTGATCGAAGGGCTCGAGAGCGGGCTGGCGCACCAGACGCTGCTGGGAGTCACGGGCAGCGGCAAGAGCATTGGATACGACGACGAGATTTACATCGTCGAGCACGTCGCCGGCCGCAGTATCGGCTCGATCTGCAAGGCGGGTCCGTTCATCGACGGTCTGATCGCGGAAGACGGCGCGGTAATCGGCGAAGACGGAGGGCCGGACCGGTACACGTGCGTCAACCGCTCGTACTCGACTCATGCATTTGATGTTCGACGCGGCATATCAGGTCTGCACCGAATTGGAGCGTTCCTGCGACATCGCGCTCCGGCGCAGATGTTCGAGCTTCGCACGCGTTGCGGTCGGTCGGTCACGCTAACCGGCGATCACAATCTTTGGGTACTTCGAGACGGGCTTCCTCTGCTGATCCGCACCGAAGAGGCGGCGGAGGGAGACCGCATTCCGGTGCCGAACATGCTGGCGAGCACAGGGGATCTGCGCGTACTCAACGTGTTGCCATACCTGGCGCATTCGGGGCTTTCGGTATTCGCGGAGGAGGCCGTACTCCAATACGCCGCTGGCGACGGGCGTTCCGATTTCTACGCTGTCATGAAAGCCAGTGGGCTCAAACCTCACAACAAGCTCTTCGCGATGCGCAACGGCATACGAGGTCGCGGGATCAAGATCGGTCAGTTTGTCCGGCTCGCGCTCTATCGAACCGGGAATCCGAGCACGTGGCGCGTCGGCGGCAAGCGCGAAAGTTGCCGTATTCCGGCGGCGCTGCCGCTCACCGACGATGTGCTTCGTCTGTTCGGGTACTACGTCGCAGAAGGCAATTGCCAGGATCGATATTTCATCCTCGCCAATCGTCATCCGGTATTGCGTCGGCGCATCGAGGGGTCCCTGACGAGCCTTGGGATGCATTTCCACGTCCGCCAGAGCAGCGACTATTCGGTCGCATCGAAAGCGTTGACGACGCTGCTCGGCAAGTCCTGCGGCGAGAATGCCGCCGCGAAGCGGCTTCCGGACTTCTGGCCTCAACTGGCGGATGCCGCGCTCGGGATACTGCTGCGTGCGTACTTCGACGGTGACGCCACGGTCACTCGCAACGGCGAGGTCATCGCAACCACGGCGAGCCGGAGCCTTGCCTCCGATCTTGCTTACGCACTCAAGCGATTCGGGATTCACGCGCGCCTGCGACCGCGGCGGAAGCGAGCAACGAACTCCGCACATGCAGGAGGCGTGTACTTCGATGTCTGCATCTCCGGTGGCGAGGACGTCCGCCGCTACGCCGACTTCGTGGGATTCGATCACACGGAGAAAGCCGAACGCCTGCGGGCTGCCCTGGAGCGTGGCACGGACACGAACGTCGACATCGTGCCCATTAAGCCGGAAAGCTTGAGGGCCTTGCGCAAAGGCGTCGGTTTGACGATGGCGGCGCTGGGGGCAGCGAGCGGCGTTCGCCACAGTGCGATCAGCCTCATAGAGAGCGGTCGCCGCAGCCCGAGTCGTCGGCTGCTCAAGCAATTGCTCGACGTGCTGGGCATCGAGGCGAACAAGCAACGCGTAGCGGACATAGGTTGGCGGCGCACGTGGCAGTTGCTCGACAGCTTGTCCCGCGTGCGCTGGACACCGGTAAAGGACGTGCGGCCGGCGAGTTATCCACACCCGTATGTTTACGACCTTTCCGTTCCCGGGCCCGAAACCTTTCTCGCCGGGCACGGCGGCGCCATCGTGCACAACACTTATACGATTGCAAACGTGATCCAGCAGGTCCAGCGCCCGACGCTGGTGATGGTCCACAACAAGACGCTGGCCGCCCAGCTCTACGGCGAGTTCAAGGAGTACTTTCCGCAGAACTCGGTCGAGTACTTCGTCAGCTACTACGACTACTACCAGCCCGAGGCGTACGTGCCGTCGTCGGACACGTTCATCGAGAAGGATGCGTCGGTGAACGAGCACATCGAGCAGATGCGGCTCTCGGCCACCAAGGCGCTGCTCGAACGGCCGGATGCGATCATCGTCGCCACCGTCTCGGCGATCTACGGCCTGGGCGACCCGAACGCGTACCTGAGCATGGTGCTGCACCTGGTGCGCGGCGACCGCATCGACCAGCGCAAGCTGCTGCGCCGGCTCGCCGACATGCAGTACACGCGCAACGAGCTCGACCTGACCCAGGGCACGTACCGCGTGCGCGGCGACGTCATCGACATTTTCCCGGCGGAGTCCGAGCGTGAAGCGGTCCGGGTCGAACTGTTCGACGACGAGATCGAGGCGCTCAGCTACTTCGACCCGTTGACGGGCGAAGTGCTGCGCAAGGTGCCGCGGCTCACCGTGTACCCGTCGTCGCACTACGTGACGCCGCGCGAGCGCGTGGACAGCGCGATCGCGGGCATCCGCGACGAACTGCGCGAGCGGCTGCTGGAACTGCGCGCGAACGACAAGCTGCTCGAGGCGCAGCGGCTCGAGCAGCGCACCACGTTCGATCTCGAGATGATGATGGAAGTCGGTTATTGCTCGGGCATCGAGAACTACTCGCGCTACCTGTCGGGGCGCCGGCGGGCGAGCCGCCGCCGTGCCTGTTCGACTACCTGCCGGACAACGCGTTGCTGGTCGTCGACGAAAGCCACGTCACCGTGCCGCAGATCGGCGGCATGTACCGCGGCGACCGTTCACGCAAGGAGACGCTGGTCCAGTACGGGTTCCGCCTGCCGTCCGCGCTCGACAACCGGCCGCTGCGGTTCGACGAGTGGGAGGGGCTCGCGCCGCAGATGATCTTCGTGTCGGCCACGCCGGGGCCGTACGAGTTGAGCCACGGCACCGACGTCGTCGAGCAGGTGGTTCGCCCGACCGGACTGGTGGATCCCGAGGTCGAGATCCGCCCGGTGCGCACGCAGGTGGACGACGTGCTCTCCGAGATCCACCTGTGTGTGGCCGCGCACCAGCGCGTGCTGATCACGACGCTCACCAAGCGCATGGCGGAAGACCTCACCGATTACCTGCACGAGCACGGCGTCAAGGTGCGCTACCTGCACTCGGACATCGAGACGGTCGAGCGCGTCGAGATCATCCGCGACCTGCGGCTTGGCAAGTTCGACGTGCTGGTGGGCATCAACCTGCTGCGTGAAGGCCTCGACATGCCCGAAGTGGCGCTGGTGGCGATCCTCGACGCCGACAAGGAAGGCTTCCTGCGCTCGACGGGCGCGCTGATCCAGACCATCGGCCGCGCCGCGCGCAACGTGCACGGCCGCGCCATCCTCTATGCCGACCGCGTGACCGGCTCCATGCAGCGGGCCCTCGACGAGACCAGCCGCCGCCGCGCGAAACAGATCGAGTACAACCAGCAGCACGGCATCACGCCGCAGTCGATCGTGAAAGCCGTGCAGGACATCATGGAGGGCGCCCGTGGCGAGGGCGACAGCCGCCGCAGCGCCATCGTGGAGGAGGCCGGACTGCTGCTCGGCCCCGAGCAGGCCATGAAGCGGATCAAGAAACTCGAGGCCGAGATGTACAAGCATGCCCGCAACCTCGAGTTCGAGGAGGCGGCCCGGATCCGGGACCAGGTCGAGCGGCTGCGCCGTGCTGCGTTCGAGGTCCCCAGCGGCCGCGCGGGTTGATCACTCGGGCGCGCTGACCACGCGCAACAATGACGTGAGGTCGGTGATGGTCTCCGCGGAGAGGCTCGGGTTCGGCATCGTCGTGCCGGGCGCGTGGCGGTGCGGGTCGGTGAGGTAGCTTGCGATACGTTCATCGGTCCAGGCGCCGCCGAGCGAGCGCAGGGCTGGAGAATAGCCGCGAAACGACGTCGCCGCGGTCCGGCGACCGTGGATGTTTGCGAGGCTGGGTGCGTCGCGGTGTTCATTGGGCTCAAAGGAGTGACACTCGGCGCAGGCGAGGATGGCCATCGAGATGCCGGCTTTGCGCCGCGGCTCGAGTTCGAGCTTCTCGATCGCCTCCTCGATGTAGGCGAACGACTGCGAGGCCGCGCTCTTGGTGACGAAGACCAGCTCCGCGTCGTCCGTCCAGAGGACAATCCGCCCGTCCGGGTGCTGGTGCACGTACCGTATGCGCTCGCCGATCTCGATGGGCTCGGCGAACACGATGCGCCCGTCCGTCTCGCGCAGCCGAAACAACGTGCCGGCCTTGAGCGAACCGACGAGGAAGTCGCCATCCCAGGTGGAATCGAAGCGCTCGACCTGAACGAGGTTTGAAACTCCGATCGAAGGTAGCCAGGCGTGGACCGGCGCATCAAAGCCATCGTGGCGGCCATGAGGTGCGGTGGTCGGCCATGGCAGCTTGTTGTAGCGTGTGCCCAGGGTAGCGTCTGGCCAGCCGAAGTTGCGGCCCTTCTGCACAAGGTTCAGTTCGTCACCGCCACGCGGGCCATGCTCGACCGCCCAGACGCGCCCGCTGCGATCCACCATTACCCCCTGCACGTTTCGATTGCCGATGGACAGGTGCTGCGATTCGCCGGTCGCGACGTTGATCTCGATGACCTTACCGTAGTCGTTGTCGGTGCCTTGCGGCAGGGACCTGGGCGCGTAAAGGCCGTCCCAGTGGTAGTCACCGCTACCGAGAATCACCTTGCCGGGCCCGGCATAGGCGATCCGGCCGCCCGCCATGTGCCCTTCCAGCGCGCGCATCGTGTCCTTGAGCGGCAGGCAGGGGTTCGTGCGGAAAAAGACCTCCCACTCTTCCGGTCCCGCGACCATGGTTGCGGGACCGGCATCCGGCCCGTCAAGCGGGAGTCGTGCGAGCGCCGTGCCGTAGCACTCGAGTTCGGGGCGCCACTCGGTATACGAAACGACCAGGAACCGCCCGGCAACATCCTCGTAATGCAGGATGTCGTTGTAACGAAAGAACTCGAGCGCGTGCTTCAGGTGCTTGTACTTGCCGGTTTCCGCGGCTGCCTTGTAGGCCGCGAAATGGTTGTCCGGCGCGCTGATCCTGGTCCGCTGAGGAGTTGTTTCCTGCACCGACCAGATTGCCCCGTCGTGCGTCAGGAGAAGCAGGGCGTCGCCTGCCGATGTCAGCCCGCCGCCTGCGCCCGACCGGTCCACAGGCACCTTGATGGTGTGCAGACGAAGACGGAGGAAAGTGCTGGCGACGGTTCGATCCGGCGCAGGTCGCTCGGGCATGAACCCGGTGACATGGCGGCGGACCGACTTCTGGAGATCGACGACCCGGTTTGCGAACAGTTCCGAATGCGCGGCCAGCAGTCCGACCACGAAGGCCGCGCCCAGTGCGACGACGGCGATAATGGGAGTGGCCTTTGCCTTCACGCGTACCTATCCATGCGGGCGGAAATACAGGCGCACGAAGGCTAGCACGAGCGCTCCCTTCGACACTGCGACGGGTTGCGCGTTGCCCGACAGCCCCAGGCGGCCGGGTGCCCTCGGCCGCGAGGCAGCCACTAGCCTCCGCCATCTCTTCCTGTATCCTTCGCGGCTCGTTTGAGGGCGCATAGCTCAGCGGTAGAGCACTACCTTGACATGGTAGGGGTCCGTGGTTCGATCCCACGTGCGCCCACCACGATCCCGGCACCTGGGTCATCGTGAATCTTGACGGGACCAAAGACGATGCCGGTCATCACCCTGCCTGACGGCAGCCAACGCAGTTTCGAGCAGCCGCCCACCGTGGCGGAACTGGCTGCGAGCATCGGCGCGGGCCTCGCCAAGGCCGCGCTCGCCGGCCGTGTCGACGGCAAGCTCGTCGACACTTCGTACCGCATCGACCGTGACGCGCAGGTCTCGATCGTCACCGGCAGGGACGCGGACGGCCTCGAAATCATCCGCCACTCCACGGCGCACCTGCTGGCGCAGGCCGTGCAGGCGATCTACCCGGAAGCGCAGGTCACCATCGGTCCCGTGATCGAGGACGGCTTCTATTACGACTTCGCCTTCAGCCGGCCGTTCACGCCGGAAGACCTCGCGAAGTTCGAAGCGAAGATGCACGAGCTCGCCAAGGCCGACCTCAAGGTCGAGCGCAAGCTGATGCCGCGCGACCAGGCGGTCGAGACCTTCAAGAAGCTCGGCGAGCACTACAAGGCCGAGATCATCGCCAGCATCCCGGCGAACGAAGACATCAGCCTGTACGGGCAGGGCGACTGGTTCGACCTCTGCCGCGGCCCGCACGTGCCGAGCACGGGCAAGCTCGGCGCGTTCAAGCTCATGAAGGTCGCGGGCGCCTACTGGCGCGGCGATTCGAAGAACGAGATGCTCCAGCGCATCTACGGCACCGCGTGGGCGGACGAGAAGGCGCTCAAGGCGTACCTCACGCGCCTCGAGGAAGCCGAGAAGCGCGACCACCGTCGCGTCGGCCGCGAACTCGGCCTGTTCCACACGCAGGAAGAAGCGGTGGGCAGCGTGTTCTGGCACCCGAAGGGTCACACGCTCTGGCGCACCGTCGAAAACTACATGCGCAACCGGCTCGAGCACGCGGGTTACGTCGAGGTCAAGACGCCGCAGCTGATCGACCGCGTGCTGTGGGAGAAGTCGGGGCACTGGGAAAACTACCGGCCCAACATGTTCATCGCCGAGTCCGAGGATCGCATCCTCGCGGTCAAGCCGATGAACTGCCCGGGCCACGTGCTGATCTACCGGCAGGGCATCAAGTCCTACCGCGACCTGCCGCTGCGCATCGCGGAGTTCGGTTCCTGCCATCGCAACGAGCCGTCGGGCGCGCTGCACGGCCTGATGCGGGTGCGTGCGTTCACGCAGGACGACGCGCACATCTTCTGCACCGAAGACCAGGTCAATGCCGAAACGGTCGCCTTCTGCGACCTGCTGCTGAGCGTCTACAAGGACTTCGGCTTCGACGAGGTCCGGGTCAAGTTCTCGGACCGTCCGGCCAAGCGGGCGGGCAGCGACGCCACCTGGGACAAGGCCGAGGGCGCCCTCAAGGCCGCCGTGGAGGCCGCCGGGCTGGAATACACCCTGAACCCGGGGGAGGGCGCCTTCTACGGCCCCAAGCTCGAGTTCGTGCTGCGGGACGCCATCGGCCGGGACTGGCAGTGCGGCACCCTGCAGGTCGATTTCGTGCTGCCGGAACGCCTGGGCGCCGAGTACGTGGGCGAGGACGGGGCCGTCCACCGGCCGGTCATGCTGCACCGGGCCATCCTGGGCTCGCTGGAGCGTTTCCTCGGGATTCTCATCGAAAACCACGCCGGAAAGTTCCCGACCTGGCTGGCGCCGGTGCAGGCCGTGGTGATGAATATTACGGACGGGCAGGCCGATTACGTGCGCCGGGCAACCGATTTCCTGAAAAATCAGGGGCTTCGGGTTGAAATGGATTTGCGAAACGAGAAGGTCGGCTTTAAAATCCGCGAACACACCTTGCAGCGGGTCCCGTACCTGCTGGTCGCGGGCGACCGCGAGTCAGGGTCAAACTCGTTGGCCGTGCGCACGCGCAGCGGCAAGGACCTCGGGTCGATGGGACTGGAAACCCTCGCCTCGAAGCTTGCCGAAGAAGTCGCGAGCCGCGGCCGTACTGTTTTAGCTTTAGAGGATTGATCGCATCACTGCTCCAACGACCAAGCGCATCCGGCGCAACCAAGAGATCACGGCCCCGCAACTTCGCGTCATCGGCGCGGACGGAGAACAAGTCGGGGTGATGACACGCTTCGAGGCGCTGGAATTGGCCGCCTCGCAAGAGCTCGATCTCATCGAAGTTTCGCCGATGGCGGAACCGCCGGTCTGCCGGATCATCGATTTCGGCAAGTTCCAGTTCGAGACGAACAAGAAAGCCGCGCTCGCGAAGAAGAAGCAGAAACAGATACAGATCAAGGAAGTGAAGTTTCGCCCTGGAACCGACGACGGCGACTATCAGATCAAGCTCAGGAATCTGATTCGCTTTTTCGAGGAAGGGGACAAGGCCAAGGTAACCCTGCGGTTCCGTGGCCGGGAAATGGCGCACACGGACCTCGGTCGGCAGATGCTGATGCGTTTGCAGCAAGACCTCGCGGCACATGCCGTGGTCGAGCAGCATCCGCTGATGGAAGGCCGGCAGATGGTCATGATGCTGGCGCCAAAAAAGAAGTAAGGGCGGTTTCGGCCGTCTTTCGCCTTCGATCCGAAGCCGCAAGGCCGAGGTGAGACGGGCTATCAAAAATCAGGAGTTGTTGTATGCCCAAGTTGAAGACCAACCGGGCCGCGGCCAAGCGTTTTCGCAAGACAGCGAAAGGCTTCAAGCGCGGCCAGTCGCAGAAGCGACACATCCTCACCAAGAAGTCGAGCAAGCGGAAGCGCAATCTGCGCGGCACCACCATGGTCGCCAAGCAGGATCTCGTCCGTCTCGAACAATTGCTGCCCCACGCCTGAGGTGACCCATGGCACGAGTTAAACGTGGCGTCATCGCTGGACGCCGGCACAAGAAAGTCCTCGCCAAGGCGAAGGGTTATTACAACGCGCGCCGCAAGGTGTATCGCACGGCCAAGCAGGCGGTCATCAAGGCCGGCCAGTACGCCTACCGCGACCGCAAGGCCAAGAAGCGTGATTTCCGCGCGCTGTGGATCACCCGCATCAACGCGGGCGCCCGCACGTTCGAGATGTCCTACAGCCGGCTGATGGCGGGCATCAAGGCCGCTGGCCTCGAAATCGACCGCAAGCTCCTCGCGGACCTCGCGGTGCACGACATCGAAGCTTTCGGCAAGATCGTCGAGCAGGCCAAAAAGGCCCTCCCCGCCGCCCAGTAAAGGAGCCGGGGACGTCCGCCTGTTTTCCCACGCAGGGGAACAGGGGTGCCTCCCCGGGTTTCCACGGGACGACCAGGCCGGGGCGCGCAAGCGACCCGGCCTTTTCAGTTGTACGAGCAGCGCAGCCGCGACGGATACTTCGCCCGATGAGCGACACCACCACGACCCTCGGCCTCGACGACCTCGCGGCGGACGCCAGGTCCCGGGCCGCGGCCTGCGCGAGCCTGGCCGACCTCGAAGCGCTCAAGGTCGAGCTGTTCGGCAAGAAGGGCGCGGTCACTGCGCAGTTGAAGTCGCTGGGCGCGCTGGCGCCGGACGAGCGCAAGGCCGCCGGCGCGCGCATCAATGCCGTGCGCGACGAACTCGGCGCCGTGATCGAGGCGCGCAAGGCCGAACTCGACCGGGTCGAGATCGAGCGCAAGCTGGCGGCGGGACGCATCGACGTCACGCAGCCGGGCCGCGGCCAGCAGCCGGGTGGCCTGCATCCCGTGAGCCGCACGCGCCGCCGCGTCGAAGCGCTGTTCCGCAACGCCGGCTTTTCGATCGAAGACGGCCCCGAAGTCGAGGACGACTGGCACAACTTCGAGGCGCTCAACATCCCCGCCAACCATCCGGCGCGCGCGATGCACGACACGTTCTATTTTCCGGACGGGCGCCTGCTGCGCACGCACACCTCGCCGGTGCAGGTGCGGGCCATGCTGCGCGACAAGCCGCCGCTGCGCATGATCATGCCGGGGCGCGTCTATCGCTGCGATTCCGACATGACCCACACGCCGATGTTCCACCAGGTCGAAGGCCTGGTGGTCGACGAGGGCGTGAGCTTCGCGCACCTCAAGGCCGTGCTGCACGAGTTCATGCAGCAGTACTTCGAGCGCCACCTCGGCATCCGCTTCCGGCCTTCGTATTTCCCGTTCACCGAGCCCTCGGCCGAGGTCGACATCGAGTGCGTGTTCTGCAGCGGCGCGGGTTGCCGCGTCTGCAAGCAGACCGGCTGGCTCGAGGTCGCGGGCTGCGGCATGGTGCACCCGAACGTGCTGCGCAACGTCGGCATCGACCCGGAGCGTTACACGGGCTACGCCTTCGGCATGGGGATCGAGCGGCTGACGATGCTGCGCTACAGCGTCAACGACATCCGCCTGTATTTCGAGAACGACCTGCGCTTCCTGCGCCAGTTCGGCTGACGGCCAGGGCGAGGAAGCGAACCGATGCGCATCAGTGTCCAGTGGTTGAGCGAGTGGCTCGGCGGGTCCGTTCCGGCGCCCCGCGAGCTGGCCGCGCGCCTGACGATGGCAGGACTCGAGATCGAAGGTGTCGAAGCCGCTGCGCCGCCGCTGCCAGGCGTGATCGTCGGCGAGATCGTCGAGCGCGTGAAGCACCCGGATGCCGACACGCTCAGCGTGTGCCAGGTGAACACCGGTACGGAAACGGTGCAGATCGTCTGTGGCGCGCCGAACGCGCGTGCCGGCATGAAGGCGCCGCTCGCGACCGTGGGCGCGAAGCTGCCCGGCGGCATGGAGATCAAGAAGGCCAGGCTGCGCGGCGTCGAGTCGTTCGGCATGCTGTGCTCGGCCCGTGAACTCGCGCTGTCCGAAGAATCGAGTGGCCTGCTGGAATTGCCGGCGGAACTGCGGACGGGTGCGTCGCTGGTCGAGGCACTCGGTCTCGACGACACCGTCCTTGAAGTCAACCTGACGCCCAATCGCGGCGACTGCATGAGCGTGCTCGGCGTCGCGCGCGAAGTGGCCGCGCTCACGGGCCAGACGCTGACCGGTCCGGCGCTCACGCCGGTGCCCGCGGCGTCCAGCGAAGTTTTCCCGGTCGAGCTGACGCCGGGCGCGGGCTGTGTGCGCTTTGCGTCGCGCGTCATTCGCGGCCTCGATCCCAAGGCCAAGTCGCCCGCCTGGATGCAGGAACGCCTGCGTCGCGCGGGGCTGCGCCCGATCAGCGCCACGGTCGACGTCACCAACTACGTCATGCTCGAACTCGGGCAGCCGATGCACGCGTACGACCTGCGCGAACTCGCGGGCGGCATCGTCGTGCGCCGCGCGCGGGCGGGGGAGACGCTCAAGCTGCTCGACGGCCGTGAGGTCACGATGGACGAGACGGTGCTGGTGATTGCCGACCGCGAAAAGCCGCTGGGCCTCGCCGGCGTCATGGGCGGCGATCACTCCGGCATCGGTGACGACACCACCGACGTCCTGCTCGAAGTCGCGTTCTTCCTGCCGGATGCCATTGCCGGCCGCGGCCGCCGCTACGGCCTGGTGACCGATGCATCGCAGCGTTTCGAACGTGGCGTCGATCCCACGCTGCAGGAACGGGCGATCGAACGCGCCACGGCCCTGCTGTGCGCCTGCGCGGGCGGCACGCCGGGTCCGTCACGGCTGGCCGAGATCGCCAGCGAAAGGCCGCAGCCCGCGACCGTTGCCCTGCGCCCCGAGCGCGCGCGCCGGGTGATCGGCGCGGACATCGACGATGCGACGATCGCCGCGATACTGGCTGCACTGGGCATGCAGTGTTCGCGTGGCGAGACTGCCTGGAAAGTGACCCCGCCGTCGTGGCGGTTCGACGTCGCCATCGAGGAAGACCTCGTCGAAGAGATCGCGCGCGTGTACGGGTTCGACCGGATTCCGGAGACCGTGCAACCGGCGCGTCAGCCGATCGCGGCGCTCACCGAGACGCGCGTGCGCGGCGACGCCGCGGCGGACATCCTGGTGCAGCGCGGTTACTTCGAGGCCATCACCTACAGCTTCATCGAGCCGCGATTGCAGGAGCTCTTCGCGCCGGGTGTGGCCAGCCTCACGCTCAGCAATCCGATCTCGGCCGACCTCGCCACGATGCGTGCTTCGCTGTGGCCGGGCCTGGTGACGGCGCTGGCGTCGAACCAGCGGCGGCAGCAGCCACGCGTGCGGTTGTTCGAGGTCGGGCGCAAGTTCGTGATCGCGGGCGGGCAGGGCACGCTGCTTGAAGTGCCAGTCGTCGCCGGCATCGCCGCCGGGCCCGCGTTGCCCGAGCAGTGGGGCGCACCGAAAACCGCCGTCGATTTTTTCGACGTGCGGGCAGACGTGGAAGCCCTGTTGCGTGCCACGGGCGCTGGCGACGAGTTTCGGTTCGTCGCGGCGGTCCACCCGGCACTGCATCCCGGCCAGACGGCCGAGATTCGCCGCGGTGAGCAGCACGCGGGCTGGATCGGGCGCCTGCACCCGGACCTGGAGCGGCAGCTCGATCTGACATATTCCGGCATCGTGTTCGAGCTCGAGCTGGAGCCTGCGCTGGCTGCCGCGGTGCCGCATTTCCAGGACGTCTCGCGTTTCCCGGCAGTCCGGCGCGATCTCGCCGTCGTCGTCGCAGAGGCGCTGCCGGTACAGAAACTGCTCGACTGTGTCCAGAGCGCGGCGGGGGCCGTTCTGCGCGATACCACGGTGTTCGACGTGTACCGCGGCGCGGGCATCGAAAGTGGACGCAAGAGTGTGGCGATAGGCTTGAATTTACAGGACGTTTCGCGCACCCTTACCGACGATGAAACGGATGCCGTCGTGGCTCGGGTCGTCGCCGATCTGGAGCGGGAGTGCTCCGCCACGATAAGAGACCGATAAGACAAAAAGATGGCATTGACCAAGGCGGAAATCGCGGAAGCATTGTTTGACCAGCTCGGCCTCAACAAGCGTGAGGCACGGGAGCTCGTCGACCTGTTCTTCGAAGAACTGCGCATGGCGCTGGCCAAGGGCGAGCAGGTCAAGCTGTCGGGATTCGGCAACTTCGACCTGCGCAGCAAGAACCAGCGCCCGGGGCGCAATCCGAAGACCGGCGAGGAGATTCCGATCAGCGCGCGTCGCGTGGTTACGTTCCGTCCTGGCCAGAAACTGAAGGCGCGCGTGGAAGCATATGCTGGAACCCAGCAATAACGACGAACTCCCGACGATCCCGGGCAAGCGCTACTTCACCATCGGTGAGGTCAGCGAACTCTGCGGCGTGAAGCCGCACGTGCTGCGTTACTGGGAGCAGGAATTCCCGCAGCTCAAGCCAGTCAAGCGCCGCGGCAACCGTCGCTACTACCAGCGCCAGGACGTGCTGGTCATCCGCCAGATCCGCGCGCTGCTGTACGACCAGGGTTTCACCATCGGTGGCGCCCGCAACCGTCTCGAGGGCGAAGAGGCCCGCGAGGACGTCACGCAGACGCACCAGCTGGCCCGCCAGCTGCGCGTCGAGCTCGAGGAACTGATCAAAATCCTGCGGCGCTGAGCAATTCGGCTATAATCCGCGCCCGGTCGGAGCGTGGCGCAGTCTGGTAGCGCACTTGCATGGGGTGCAAGGGGTCGGAGGTTCGAATCCTCTCGCTCCGACCGATCGCCCACCACGATCCCGGCACCTGGGTCATCGTGAATCTTGACGGGACCAAAGACGATGCCGGTCATCACCCTGCCTGACGGCAGCCAACGCAGTTTCGAGCAGCCGCCCACCGTGGCGGAACTGGCTGCGAGCATCGGCGCGGGCCTCGCCAAGGCCGCGCTCGCCGGCCGTGTCGACGGCAAGCTCGTCGACACTTCGTACCGCATCGACCGTGACGCGCAGGTCTCGATCGTCACCGGCAGGGACGCGGACGGCCTCGAAATCATCCGTCACTCCACGGCGCACCTGCTGGCGCAGGCCGTGCAGGCGATCTACCCGGAAGCGCAGGTCACCATCGGTCCCGTGATCGAGGACGGCTTCTATTACGACTTCGCCTTCAGCCGGCCGTTCACGCCGGAAGACCTCGCGAAGTTCGAAGCGAAGATGCACGAGCTCGCCAAGGCCGACCTCAAGGTCGAGCGCAAGCTGATGCCGCGCGACCAGGCGGTCGAGACCTTCAAGCAGCTCGGCGAGCACTACAAGGCCGAGATCATCGCCAGCATCCCGGCGAACGAAGACATCAGCCTGTACGGGCAGGGCGACTGGTTCGACCTGTGCCGCGGCCCGCACGTGCCGAGCACGGGCAAGCTCGGCGCGTTCAAGCTCATGAAGGTCGCGGGTGCCTACTGGCGCGGCGATTCGAAGAACGAGATGCTCCAGCGCATCTACGGCACCGCGTGGGCGGACGAGAAGGCGCTCAAGGCGTACCTCACGCGCCTCGAGGAAGCCGAGAAGCGCGACCACCGTCGCGTCGGCCGCGAACTCGGCCTGTTCCACACGCAGGAAGAAGCGGTGGGCAGCGTGTTCTGGCACCCGAAGGGCCACACCCTCTGGCGCACCGTCGAAAACTACATGCGCAACCGGCTCGAGCACGCGGGTTACGTCGAGGTCAAGACGCCGCAGCTGATCGACCGCGTGCTGTGGGAGAAGTCGGGGCACTGGGAAAACTACCGGCCCAACATGTTCATCGCCGAGTCCGAGGATCGCATCCTCGCGGTCAAGCCGATGAACTGCCCGGGCCACGTGCTGATCTACCGGCAGGGCATCAAGTCCTACCGCGACCTGCCGCTGCGCATCGCGGAGTTCGGCTCCTGCCACCGCAACGAGCCGTCGGGCGCGCTGCACGGCCTGATGCGGGTGCGTGCGTTCACGCAGGACGACGCGCACATCTTCTGCACCGAAGACCAGGTCAATGCCGAAACGGTCGCCTTCTGCGACCTGCTGCTGAGCGTCTACAAGGACTTCGGCTTCGACGAGGTCCGGGTCAAGTTCTCGGACCGTCCGGCCAAGCGGGCGGGCAGCGACGCCACCTGGGACAAGGCCGAGGGCGCCCTCAAGGCCGCCGTGGAGGCCGCCGGGCTGGAATACACCCTGAACCCGGGGGAGGGCGCCTTCTACGGCCCCAAGCTCGAGTTCGTGCTGCGGGACGCCATCGGCCGGGACTGGCAGTGCGGCACCCTGCAGGTCGATTTCGTGCTGCCGGAACGCCTGGGCGCCGAGTACGTGGGCGAGGACGGGGCCGTCCACCGGCCGGTCATGCTGCACCGGGCCATCCTGGGCTCGCTGGAGCGTTTCCTCGGGATTCTCATCGAAAACCACGCCGGAAAGTTCCCGACCTGGCTGGCGCCGGTGCAGGCCGTGGTGATGAATATTACCGACGGGCAGGCCGATTACGTGCGCCGGGCAACCGAATTCCTGAAAAATCAGGGGCTTCGGGTTGAAATGGATTTGCGAAACGAGAAGGTCGGCTTTAAAATCCGCGAACACACCTTGCAGCGGGTCCCGTACCTGCTGGTCGCGGGCGACCGCGAATCAGGGTCAAACTCGTTGGCCGTGCGCACGCGCAGCGGCAAGGACCTCGGGTCGATGGGACTGGAAACCCTCGCCTCGAAGCTTGCCGAAGAAGTCGCGAGTCGCGGCCGTATTGTTTTAGCTTTAGAGGATTGATCGCATCACTGCTCCAACGACCAAGCGCATCCGGCGCAACCAAGAGATCACGGCCCCGCAACTTCGCGTCATCGGCGCGGACGGAGAACAAGTCGGGGTGATGACACGCTTCGAGGCGCTGGAATTGGCCGCCTCGCAAGAGCTCGATCTCATCGAAGTTTCGCCGATGGCGGAACCGCCGGTCTGCCGGATCATCGATTTCGGCAAGTTCCAGTTCGAGACGAACAAGAAAGCCGCGCTCGCGAAGAAGAAGCAGAAACAGATACAGATCAAGGAAGTGAAGTTTCGCCCTGGAACCGACGACGGCGACTATCAGATCAAGCTCAGGAATCTGATTCGCTTTTTCGAGGAAGGGGACAAGGCCAAGGTAACCCTGCGGTTCCGTGGCCGGGAAATGGCGCACACGGACCTCGGTCGGCAGATGCTGATGCGTTTGCAGCAAGACCTCGCGGCACATGCCGTGGTCGAGCAGCATCCGCTGATGGAAGGCCGGCAGATGGTCATGATGCTCGCGCCAAAAAAGAAGTAAGGGCGGTTTCGGCCGTCTTTCGCCTTCGATCCGAAGCCGCAAGGCCGAGGTGAGACGGGCTATCAAAAATCAGGAGTTGTTGTATGCCCAAGTTGAAGACCAACCGGGCCGCGGCCAAGCGTTTTCGCAAGACAGCGAAAGGCTTCAAGCGCGGCCAGTCGCAGAAGCGACACATCCTCACCAAGAAGTCGAGCAAGCGGAAGCGCAATCTGCGCGGCACCACCATGGTCGCCAAGCAGGATCTCGTCCGTCTCGAACAATTGCTGCCCCACGCCTGAGGTGACCCATGGCACGAGTTAAACGTGGCGTCATCGCTGGACGCCGGCACAAGAAAGTCCTCGCCAAGGCGAAGGGTTATTACAACGCGCGCCGCAAGGTGTATCGCACGGCCAAGCAGGCGGTCATCAAGGCCGGCCAGTACGCCTACCGCGACCGCAAGGCCAAGAAGCGTGATTTCCGCGCGCTGTGGATCACCCGCATCAACGCGGGCGCCCGCACGTTCGAGATGTCCTACAGCCGGCTGATGGCGGGCATCAAGGCCGCTGGCCTCGAAATCGACCGCAAGCTCCTCGCGGACCTCGCGGTGCACGACATCGAAGCTTTCGGCAAGATCGTCGAGCAGGCCAAAAAGGCCCTCCCCGCCGCCCAGTAAAGGAGCCGGGGACGTCCGCCTGTTTTCCCACGCAGGGGAACAGGGGTGCCTCCCCGGGTTTCCACGGGACGACCAGGCCGGGGCGCGCAAGCGACCCGGCCTTTTCAGTTGTACGAGCAGCGCAGCCGCGACGGATACTTCGCCCGATGAGCGACACCACCACGACCCTCGGCCTCGACGACCTCGCGGCGGACGCCAGGTCCCGGGCCGCGGCCTGCGCGAGCCTGGCCGACCTCGAAGCGCTCAAGGTCGAGCTGTTCGGCAAGAAGGGCGCGGTCACTGCGCAGTTGAAGTCGCTGGGCGCGCTGGCGCCGGACGAGCGCAAGGCCGCCGGCGCGCGCATCAATGCCGTGCGCGACGAACTCGGTGCCGTGATCGAGGCGCGCAAGGCCGAACTCGACCGGGTCGAGATCGAGCGCAAGCTGGCGGCGGGACGCATCGACGTCACGCAGCCGGGCCGCGGCCAGCAGCCGGGTGGCCTGCATCCCGTGAGCCGCACGCGCCGCCGCGTCGAAGCGCTGTTCCGCAACGCCGGCTTTTCGATCGAAGACGGCCCCGAAGTCGAGGACGACTGGCACAACTTCGAGGCGCTCAACATCCCCGCCAACCATCCGGCGCGCGCGATGCACGACACGTTCTATTTTCCGGACGGGCGCCTGCTGCGCACGCACACCTCGCCGGTGCAGGTGCGGGCCATGCTGCGCGACAAGCCGCCGCTGCGCATGATCATGCCGGGGCGCGTCTATCGCTGCGATTCCGACATGACCCACACGCCGATGTTCCACCAGGTCGAAGGCCTGGTGGTCGACGAGGGCGTGAGCTTCGCGCACCTCAAGTCCGTGCTGCACGAGTTCATGCAGCAGTACTTCGAGCGCCACCTCGGCATCCGCTTCCGGCCGTCGTATTTCCCGTTCACCGAGCCCTCGGCCGAGGTCGACATCGAGTGCGTGTTCTGCGGCGGCACGGGTTGCCGCGTCTGCAAGCAGACCGGCTGGCTCGAGGTCGCCGGCTGCGGCATGGTGCACCCGAACGTGCTGCGCAACGTCGGCATCGACCCGGAGCGTTACACGGGCTACGCCTTCGGCATGGGAATCGAGCGGCTGACGATGCTGCGCTACAGCGTCAACGACATCCGCCTGTATTTCGAGAACGACCTGCGCTTCCTGCGCCAGTTCGGCTGACGGCCAGGGCGAGGAAGCGAACCGATGCGCATCAGTGTCCAGTGGTTGAGCGAGTGGCTCGGCGGGTCCGTTCCGGCGCCGCGCGAGCTGGCCGCGCGCCTGACGATGGCGGGACTCGAGATCGAGGGTGTCGAGGCCGCTGCGCCGCCGCTGCCGGGCGTGATCGTCGGCGAGATCGTCGAGCGCGTGAAGCACCCGGATGCCGACACGCTCAGCGTGTGCCAGGTGAACACCGGTACGGAAACGGTGCAGATCGTCTGTGGCGCGCCGAACGCGCGTGCCGGCATGAAGGCGCCGCTCGCGACCGTGGGCGCGAAGCTGCCCGGCGGCATGGAGATCAAGAAGGCCAGGCTGCGCGGCGTCGAGTCGTTCGGCATGCTGTGCTCGGCCCGTGAACTCGCGCTGTCCGAAGAATCGAGTGGCCTGCTGGAATTGCCGGCGGAACTGCGGACGGGTGCGTCGCTGGTCGAGGCACTCGGTCTCGACGACACCGTCCTTGAAGTCAACCTGACGCCCAATCGCGGCGACTGCATGAGCGTGCTCGGCGTCGCGCGCGAAGTGGCCGCGCTCACGGGCCAGACGCTGACCGGTCCGGCGCTCACGCCGGTGCCCGCGGCGTCCAGCGAAGTTTTCCCGGTCGAGCTGACGCCGGGCGCGGGCTGTGTGCGCTTCGCGTCGCGCGTCATTCGCGGCCTCGATCCCAAGGCCAAGTCGCCCGCCTGGATGCAGGAACGCCTGCGTCGCGCGGGGCTGCGCCCGATCAGCGCCACGGTCGACGTCACCAACTACGTCATGCTCGAACTCGGGCAGCCGATGCACGCGTACGACCTGCGCGAACTCGCGGGCGGCATCGTCGTGCGCCGCGCGCGGGCCGGGGAGACGCTCAAGCTGCTCGACGGCCGTGAGGTCACGATGGACGAGACGGTGCTGGTGATTGCCGACCGCGAAAAGCCGCTGGGCCTCGCCGGCGTCATGGGCGGCGATCACTCCGGCATCGGCGACGACACCACCGACGTCCTGCTCGAAGTCGCGTTCTTCCTGCCGGATGCCATCGCCGGCCGCGGCCGCCGCTACGGCCTGGTGACCGATGCATCGCAGCGTTTCGAACGTGGCGTCGATCCCACGCTGCAGGAACGGGCGATCGAACGCGCCACGGCCCTGCTGTGCGCCTGCGCGGGCGGCACGCCGGGTCCGTCACGGCTGGCCGAGATCGCCAGCGAAAGGCCGAAGCCCGCGACCGTTGCCCTGCGCCCCGAGCGCGCGCGCCGGGTGATCGGCGCGGACATCGACGATGCGACGATCGCCGCGATACTGGCTTCACTGGGCATGCAGTGTTCGCGTGGCGAGACTGCCTGGAAAGTGACCCCGCCGTCGTGGCGGTTCGACGTCGCCATCGAGGAAGACCTCGTCGAAGAGATCGCGCGCGTGTACGGGTTCGACCGGATTCCGGAGACCGTGCAACCGGCGCGTCAGCCGATCGCGGCGCTCACCGAGACGCGCGTGCGCGGCGACGCCGCGGCGGACATCCTGGTGCAGCGCGGTTACTTCGAGGCCATCACCTACAGCTTCATCGAGCCGCGATTGCAGGAGCTCTTCGCGCCGGGTGTGGCCAGCCTCACGCTCAGCAATCCGATCTCGGCCGACCTCGCCACGATGCGTGCTTCGCTGTGGCCGGGCCTCGCGACGGCGCTGGCGTCGAACCAGCGCAGGCAGCAGTCGCGCGTGCGGTTGTTCGAGGTCGGGCGCAAGTTCGTGATCGCGGGCGGGCAGGGCACGCTCCTTGAAGTGCCAGTCGTCGCCGGCATCGCCGCCGGGCCCGCGTTGCCCGAGCAGTGGGGCGCGCCGAAAACGGCCGTCGATTTTTTCGACGTGCGGGCAGACGTGGAAGCCCTGTTGCGTGCCACGGGCGCTGGCGACGAGTTTCGGTTCGTCGCGGCGGTCCACCCGGCACTGCATCCCGGCCAGACGGCCGAGATTCGCCGCGGTGAGCAGCACGCGGGCTGGATCGGGCGCCTGCACCCGGACCTGGAGCGGCAGCTCGATCTGACATATTCCGGCATCGTGTTCGAGCTCGAGCTGGAGCCTGCGCTGGCTGCCGCGGTGCCGCATTTCCAGGACGTGTCGCGTTTCCCGGCAGTCCGGCGCGATCTCGCCGTCGTCGTCGCAGAGGCGCTGCCGGTACAGAAGCTGCTCGACTGTGTCCAGAGCGCGGCGGGGGCCGTCCTGCGCGACACCACGGTGTTCGACGTGTACCGCGGCGCGGGCATCGAAAGTGGACGCAAGAGTGTGGCGATAGGCTTGAATTTACAGGACGTTTCGCGCACCCTTACCGACGATGAAACGGATGCCGTCGTGGCTCGGGTCGTCGCCGATCTGGAGCGGGAGTGCTCCGCCACGATAAGAGACCGATAAGACAAAAAGATGGCATTGACCAAGGCGGAAATCGCGGAAGCATTGTTTGACCAGCTCGGCCTCAACAAGCGTGAGGCACGGGAGCTCGTCGACCTGTTCTTCGAAGAACTGCGCATGGCGCTGGCCAAGGGTGAGCAGGTCAAGCTGTCGGGATTCGGCAACTTCGACCTGCGCAGCAAGAACCAGCGCCCGGGGCGCAATCCGAAGACCGGCGAGGAGATTCCGATCAGCGCGCGTCGCGTGGTTACGTTCCGTCCTGGCCAGAAACTGAAGGCGCGCGTGGAAGCATATGCTGGAACCCAGCAATAACGACGAACTCCCGACGATCCCGGGCAAGCGCTACTTCACCATCGGTGAGGTCAGCGAACTCTGCGGCGTGAAGCCGCACGTGCTGCGTTACTGGGAGCAGGAATTCCCGCAGCTCAAGCCAGTCAAGCGCCGCGGCAACCGTCGCTACTACCAGCGCCAGGACGTGCTGGTCATCCGCCAGATCCGCGCGCTGCTGTACGACCAGGGTTTCACCATCGGTGGCGCCCGCAACCGTCTCGAGGGCGAAGAGGCCCGCGAGGACGTCACGCAGACGCACCAGCTGGCCCGCCAGCTGCGCGTCGAGCTCGAGGAACTGATCAAAATCCTGCGGCGCTGAGCAATTCGGCTATAATCCGCGCCCGGTCGGAGCGTGGCGCAGTCTGGTAGCGCACTTGCATGGGGTGCAAGGGGTCGGAGGTTCGAATCCTCTCGCTCCGACCAATAAAACCGACAATTGAAGAAACGCCCGCCAGGGCGTTTTTTCGTTGAGGTGAGGTCAGCGCTTGTCGCCAGGTCAGGCGAACTGAAGTTCGATCTTGCCAGCGCGGCGGCGCACCGGGCCGACGACGATCTTGACGTCGTGGCCCAGCTTCGTCACCAGTTCCAGCAGCTTGGCTTCGCTGACGCCGCGGAACTGGCCGCGGGTGATGCGGGAAACCTTCGACTGGTCGATACCCAGCAGCTCGGCAGCGTCGAGTTGGGTCAGCCGGCGCGCCTTGATCGCCCTGGCGATCTCGGCCGCGAGCTGCGACTTGCGTTGCATTTCGGCGGCGTCGGCATAGCCCAGGTCGGCGTAGACGTTGGTGCTGCCTTCTTCGATCGTGATCCCGGTACTGCGGGTCATCAGCGTGCTCCTTCGAGCGGTTCTCGCATCGTGTCGCCGGACTGCGGCTTGCTCAACGCAGCGTCGCTTTCAGGTCGGCCACTGTCGTCATCAAGGTCATGGTCTCGAGTGGCGAGGGGTCAAGACCAAGGCGGACTGGATCATCGGCTCCTGATCAGGCGTTGGACCAGGGCGGTGTCGCCTGCATCGTGCGTCGCAGGCGTTCGTTGGGCCGCGGCGGCGCGTCGAGCATGGCCAGAAACTTCGAGTAGGTCGCTGGACTGGCGACGAAGATCGTGCGGTCCAGCAACGCTTCCTCGGCGGCACGGCGTACGGCGCTCAGGATGAAGTCGGTCCGCGTCTTGCCGCTGGCTTGCGCTGCGCGGTCGATCAGGCTGCGCTCGGCGGCCGCAATGCGCAAATTCAGCGTTTCTCGCGGTGCGCGCCTGGTTGGCGTTGCGGCGGCGGTTTTCATGTTCTGGCCTGCGTGGCTGAGGGTTGCGCTTCTACCGAATCGCAACTTCAATGTCATTACACTGGGCAAGGGCAGGGCTGATCAAGCGCCCCAAGGGCGTTTTTTCGTTGAGGTGTGGTCAGCGCTCGTCGCCTGGCGTCGGCGCGACCTTCGGTGCACGTCGCAGGTACTTCATCATGTCTCGCGGCTTGGCCGATCCGGCGCGCTCGTGCAGGAAGTCCCGCGCGGTGCGAATCGTGCCGACCTTTTCGGCCACCGCCGCGGCGATGAACTGATTCAAGGACACGCCGTCGAGCTTGGCGAGTTCCGCGGCCGCGTTCTTCACCGAGGTTGGCAGCTTCAGCGGGTAGGTGCTTTTGCTCATTTCGACAGCTCCTTGAGAACCTGTGCTGGCGTCTTCACCGGTACGCCGAATAGTTGCTGAACCGGGTGAAAGTCGCGAACGTTGTGCGTGACGATCGCTGCTGCCTGGCCGTTCACGGCCGCCTCGAGGATCAGTTCATCCGCCGGGTCCGACAACTGCGGCCGCCACATGAAATGAACCTCCACCGGTTCGGCGGCGCTGGCGAAGGCGGCCAGAAAGCCCGCGACATCACTCTCGCTCATGCCCGTGGCCAGCCTGTGCTCGGGTCGCAGAAGCACGTCTTCGTACTCCAGGAACACGGCGGTCGTGACCAGCGGCAGGCAGCGGCCTTCGGCGACCAACGTCAGTAATCGGTTGCTCGCTCCCAGTCGACTGCGCAGGCCAGCCACCAGCACCGAGGTGTCCAGTACGACGCGCATACCCTGTAAAGGGTATGACATCCTATAGGATGTTTCAAGTCCATGCACGGGAGGTCCCGACGTGGGCCCAATGGGCCGTCAGGTAAGCGTGGCAGAGCAATTGGAGCCCTGTCAGTGCTGGTCGGACCGCTCGGCCCAGGCCAGGCTCACCCAGTAAGCCCGGCCCGCTGCCCCGCTCAACTGTTCCTGCACACGCAGCTTTGCCGGCCTTTTCATTCGGCGCGGGCCCGGGGCTCGGCGACGTCCAGCACTTTCAGGAACGCCGCCAGGTGATGCTCGGATCCGGCGAGCAGGTTTGAATAGACCTGCACGATGTCCGCATACGCAACGCTAAGTTCGATCGCGGCGACGATGTCCGTCATGTCTTTCTGTTCGATGACGACACCGACACCGAGCGCCTCCGTGTAACCCGACTCGCCGACGCTGACCAGCGTGGTGTAGAGAGTCTGCAGCGACTGGTCCGTGAATTCGCCCGGGGCCTTGCCGGCCGCTGGGTCGGGGAGCCCGTACTCGTCCAACAGGCCCAGGACCGCGTCCGTGTGCCGCTGCTCGGATTCGGCGATGCGGGTGAATATCTTTGCGCCTGCTTCCTGTCCGGCATACATAGCGGAGAAGTGCAGGTACACGTCGTGTGCCAGTTTCTCCTCCTCGCGCATGAAGGCGAGCATAGCGGCCACCTCATCGGTAGGTGGTTCTGCGGCCGCGAGCGGAGCGGCGACTCCGAGCAGGGCCAGGGACGCGAAGGCCAGCAGCAGCTTTCTCATGACGAATCTCCGGGCGGCAGCGGGCCGCTCATGGCTGCATGCTAGCTGCCGGACCTTAAACAACGCTGAAGGCGCACCGGCGACCATGACCTTTAGCGTCCCTTAAGCAATCGATGTCAACCTGCAGGCTGTGCTACGCGTTAGAGATAGCGTGGTGGATTCAAATGGAGAGCACGCTATGCAAGCCAGATTCAAAACCGCAACGCTCGTTGCTGGACTCATGACGCTGATCGCGGCGACGTCCATGGCTCAGAACCAGCCGGGGACACCTCGGCAGGGACAAGGCAGGGCAGGGGCAGGGGCAGGGGCAGGGGCAGCAGGGGCAGGCGACGCAGCAGCGTCAGATGGAGCGTTCGACCGACCAGAACCGGACGGCCGAACACGACCGTCTGCAACAGCGCGAGCAGGACCGCACCAGGATGCATGCCACTGCGACTCCGGCCGGCAACGGCGCGGCGGCGGGCAAGGGCATTTACGGCGGGAACCTGATGACCGAGCAGGAGCGCAAACAGTATCGCGAGCGCATGGGAAAGATGGAGACCGAGCAGGAGCGCAATGCATTCATGGCCCAGCACCAGGAAGCCATGCAGAAGCGCTCGAAGGAGCGGAACGTCCCGATCGAAGTGACCACTGACTGAGCGATCTCCCCACGTGATGGCATTGCACGAACGGGCGACCCGGCGCTGAGCTTGCTGAGTGAGCGCTGGGTTCCCCGAGTCGACCGAGATGGAGTCGAGAACATGAAGCGAACACACATGAACAGTGCAGGCGCGGCGTGTGTGGGTGTCATGGCGGCACTCTGCGCCCCGACGGGAACGCAAGCTGCGGATTCCGGATTCAGTGTCGGACTCGGCGCTGAGTACACGACGGGAAAATATGGCGGTGATACGGCGATCGACGAGGTCTACGTCCCGATCAACTTTGCGTACGATGCCAGGCGTATTTCGGTACGGCTCACGCTGCCGTACCTGAGTGTGCAGGCACCGGAGGGCACGGTTGTCGAAGGACCGGACGGTGAGCAGGTCATCGGCGAAGGGCCCGTGACCACAGAGAGCGGAATAGGCGACGTCACCGCGGCGCTGACGGTGTATGACGTGTTGTCGCTCGCGGGCGGCGAGTTCGTCGTGGACCTGACGGGCGAGATCAAGTTCGGTACTGCCGACGAGGACCAGGGGCTTGGGACGGGCCAGACCGACTATTCGGTGCAGGCCGATGCGTTTCGTTTCTTCGACCGATTCACCGCGATCGGTTCGTTCGGCTACCTGTTTCGCGGCGATCCCGCAGATTTCAACCTCGAGGACGCGTTCTTTGCGTCTGCCGGCGGATCCTACGCAGTATCCAGTCAGACTCGACTGGGCCTCTTCTACGACTACCAGGAAGCATCGGTGCCCGGCAACGATCCGCTGCAGGAGTTGTCCGCAACGCTGTCGTCGCGACCCGGCGAGAACTGGTGGATGAGTGGTTACCTGTCGGCAGGATTCAGCGACAGCTCGCCCGATTGGGGGATTGGCATTTCCTTTACGGCAGGTTTCTGACGCGCGCCACAACGCACTCGCTCTCGCCGCGGACGACGGCGAGGGGCGAGCGTGCGCACGGCGAAGAAAGCATGCGTTCGGTTATTCGATGTCTTTAGCGTTCCTTAAGGTCCTACGCGTACAACAGCAACTGAAGGGCCGAATCGGCGCAAGTCGCAGGCAGCGGCCACCAATCGGACGCACTGCCGAACGGAGGATCACATGAATAGCACTACATACGTAACAGCAGCCATCTTGCTGGTAGCCATGGTGGCAGCGACCGGTGTCGCTTCTGGCCAGACTGGCCATGGGGCCGGTGCGGGCGCTGGCGGTATGCAGTCGGGCAACCCAGCCGGTCAGCAAGGCTCCATGCAGCAGCGCGGCACCGTGCAGCAGGATATGGACCGTGCCCGCGATCGCGACATGGACCGGGAACACGAGCAGCAGCGCCTGCACGACCAGGATCAGGATCGCGTGCGCAACCAGGACAAGCTGTTGAAGCAGGATCAGGAGCGGTTGCAGCAACAGCAGCAGTTGACTTCCAAGGAGCGTGAACGCGCACAGGAACAGGAGCGCCTGCAGGTTCAGGACCAGGCACGGCTGCAGGAACAGGTCGGCAAGATGAGCCAGCAGCAGGTGCAGGAGCGTCGCAAGGCGCTCGGCCAGTCGCAGGAACAGTTGCGGCAGCGACAGCAATTGCTGGCGCAGGAACGTGAGCGTCTGCAGCAGCGTCAGCAGCTGCTCGAGGGCGAAGCCGCCCAGGTTCGCGAGCGTGAACAGCTTATGCAGCAGGAGCAGACGCAGCTGCAGCAACGCCTGCGGCTGCTCGAGCAGTCAAAGACCAAAGAGGGGATGTGATCAATGGCGACCAGGGGGCTGCGAGATATGCAGCCCTCCGGTGCTTTCTGTGGCTGATGAGGCGTCCAGAGCCGAATACTCGAAGACGCCGTGCGCCGGCCGAATACCGCACTCCGGGAAGGAGTCTGCGGCGCGCGCCGGAAAATACGGTAAGGAGAATCAGCAATGACAACGACAAATCTAAAACATGCGATCTGGTTGGTAATGGCAATGAGCGCCGCGGCGCTTGCCGCCGGTCCGGGTAGCGGTGGCGGTGGTGGCGGCGGTGGTGGTGGTGGTGGTGGTGGGGTGGTGGTGGCGAAGAGACCCTCGCCAACAACCTGTCGGTGCCGGCGATCATGATCGGCGCCGCGGCTGGGAACTTGACAGGCTGCGGCGCGGGTGGACTCTGGTCGCCGCTGGGGCCTCCTTCGGGTACCCCCGAGAACCTCTTCCCGATCAACACGTCGGCCTATTACTACGTGCAGGGCGTGCACAAGTGGCAGGCGCAGTGCACCTCGGTTGCGAAGGGAACGCCCATTCACGTCGTCGGCGAGTGGGGTGACAACCTCACCGGTGATGCCAAGCTTAAGGTTGGCAGCCCGATTCGGGTCGAGCTCTTGATGTTCGACGAGAGCGCCCTCCACGAAGGCTACTCGGTCGTCAAGCTCGAGCCGGCGACGCTCGATCGCCTGTCCGCGTATGGAACGCTGGCCACATCGGACGGTTCCGGAGGGTACGACGCGACCCCGGAACTTATGAGGTCCGTTGTGCATGACAGCGATGCGCAGATGACCATCAGGAATGCGAGCGGCGTCGTGGTCGCATCGGAGTCTCCGATTGCGCCGGAAATCAATGCGACCGGGAAGATTGTGTACGGCTACAACCTGCGTGTTCCGACGGCGGGCGCCTACACGATCGAGTTCTCTATGCCCAATGTCATCTTCGACGGTGTCGATGCGGGTACCTTCACCACCGACACGGCTACGTTGACGATCAACGTCATCGGTGGCGGCAGTGGTGGCGGTGGCGGTGGCGGCAAGCCGGTCAAGCCCGGTAAGTAACTGAGCCCCCACCCCAGCCATAGGATTTTGGCTGGGGCAACTCCCCGGTCGGCCGGCGTGATCTGCCGGCCGGCCGGTCTTGCGGGGTGACTAAGCGCAACGGAATTGCGCAATTCGCAGTCTTTAGCGTCCCTTAAGGTGGCTCGCGTACAAATGCCGCTGAGGGACACATGGCAATCGATGCAATAGACGACAGTCGAGCCGCGTGGGGCGCGGCCCGATGCCTATCGTGGAGTTGGAGTTGGGGGCGTCAAGTGCAGATTGATGCGGAGA
The DNA here is from genome assembly GCA_963698735.1 of uncultured Gammaproteobacteria bacterium. Lineage (GTDB taxonomy): Bacteria > Pseudomonadota > Gammaproteobacteria > Steroidobacterales > Steroidobacteraceae > RPQJ01. Next base: position 190,083 of record CAVOSA010000007.1, read on the forward strand.
AGACGCCTCTTCCTGGTAGTGAGCCGCACTCCGGCGAGGAGTTGGCGGCTCGACACGTTCAAGGAGAGCGATCATGACAATGAAGAAGAGTCGGCAGACCAGAAACATGGGGCTGGTTCTCCTGCTGATGACGGCGCCAGCGCTCGCGTTGGCGCAGGGCCATGGCGGAGGCAGCGGTGAAGAGGGCGGCGGTGGCTCGGGATGCGGCGACGTGTTCGGCGACCTGGTCCACGTAAAGCGCGATCCTGCCACCGGGCAACCCATCCTGCAGAAACGTTGGGTGGAGTTGAAGAGCGACACTTTGGGCTTTGACTACTGCCCGATCCCGGTCGACGGCACCGGTGCGGAACTCCCGTTCGCCGACCTCAGCTGCGACCCCGCGGATCCGTCGGCGGTGGTCGAGGTCAATTACTTTGGCCGGTTGAGCGGCGGACGCACCAAGGAGCGCAACAACCGCATGCACTTCGACGAGGTGATCTCCTCGATCAAGGACCCGGCCGTTGGCAGGGTCGGTCAGGACGCAACCGGTCGGATGCAACTCGGCTATGACTGCGGCCCGATCACGACTGACGACGGGTACCGTGACCACACGCTGTGCCTCCTGGCGAGCGATCGATTCGCCGATGGAGAATCTCGCGCTGTATACGCGCCTGATGAAGTATGGGCACCTGCAGACCGACCCCGCAGAGGTCGACACCTTCGCGCATGGCGATCCTGCGGCCGGCACCCAGTACCACCCGGCACTCGCGGCTGGCGACTATGCCAAGTTCGATGCCGGCATGCGCCACCTGCTGCCTCGTGGTGAAAGTGAAAGCGGCCTGAGCCCGGCCGACGCTTGCTTCCCGGGCAGCGTCTTCAACCCCGCGTGCGCGGCTGGAGAGCGACTCCTGAGCCGGGACTTCGTTCGCGCGGGCTCTTTCCTTGCGGCGGCCGCCAGCAAGACCGGCATTATCACCGTCGACCTTGTGCAATACATGAATCGCATCCTGAAGATCACCCTCGACACGGAGATCTCCAAGGCGAACGTGTTCACGCTCCCGGCGCTGATTCGCGACTGCGGCGGCGACAACGGCGCGGAGTACGGGGCGTGCACGACAAAGCCCGCGACGGCCGACTTGCCGGCGCCGGCGAACGAACGCTTCGTGAACTTCCGTGCAACAAACTATCTGCGCAGCGCGTGGCGCGACCGCCAGCTCGAGGTCCTGCAGCCCATCCCCGATACGCGGCGTTGGCAGGAAATGCGCGGCGTCAGGCTGATGGACTGGCTCAGCGATCAGAACGGGCCACAGCCCGTGGCCGTGACCGGTATCAACGGCTTCGTACTGGCGACCTCCGACGGCCTGCGTGCCATCGAGTTCGTGCACAACTACGCGATCCCTGAAGACCTGTGGGACTTCGTGCTCGATAGTCCCCCCAGTCCGTGAGATCGGTCCGGGGCGGGGCTCGTGCAGCCCCGCCCCAGCCTTCGGATAAGCGCAAGACGTAGCCCCGCTTGAGCCAATCTTCAGGTTCGCCGCGTACGGTAATCCTGCACAGATTGAAGGCTGCATGCGCGTGACAACGCGCAAGGAGGGCTGAAATGAGAAGCCTCACAAAGAGATTCCCGGCAGTGGCGCTGGCTGCGCTGCTGGTCGGGCTTAACGCCTGCGGCGGGAGTGATTCCAAAGATGGTGTCAGTCCGCCGCCACCGCAACCACCGCCCGTGACAACCACCGGGACCGTCAGCGTCGGCGTGATCACCGGTTTTGGCAGCGTCTATCTCAACGGCGTGCGCTACGACACCAGCGGCGCGTCGGTCCTGATGGACGACCAGGCCGCCGCCGAGGCCGCCTTGAAGGTCGGGCAGTACGTCGAGCTCAAGGGTCATTCGCACGGTGCGGAACACCACGCGGACGTGATCCGCTATCACAACGTCATCGAGGGACCGATCACCAGCATCGACGTTGGCGCGAGTTCGTTCGTGGCCATGGGCCAGACCGTGCTGGTGACGACCGCGACCTCCCTGGGCGACGACATCACGCCGTCGTCGATCGAGGGTCTCGCAGTTGCCGACGTGGTCGAGGTGAGTGGCGCCGTGACGACCGGAGGTGTAATCGAGGCGACCCGGGTCGACATCAAGCCGGACGGAGGTCCGTTCGACGTGACCGGCTATGTGTCGAATCTCGACCTGGCCAGGAGCCGGTTCAGCATCAACTCTCTCGTGGTCGATTACTCGAGCGCAAGTCTGAGCGACTTTCCCACTGGGCAGCCGAGCCAGGGTGACCTGGTCCTGGTCAAGGGGTTTACCTTCAGCCCGGACAAGTCATTCGTCGCCACCCGGGTCGAACTGCAGGTCGGATGACTGGCTCAAGGCAGCTGCGGGGGACGAACTGGAGGTCGAGGGAACGATCACCGACTTCGTCTCTGCGGCGGCATTCAAGGTTGCAGGTCGGGCCGTCACTACCACGCCCTACACCGTCTATGAACACGGGACGGCCGCGAATCTTGCGAACGACGTACTGGTGGAGGTCGAGGGAACGGCCAATGCCGAGGGCGTGCTGGTCGCGCTCAAGGTCCGCTTCAAGGAAGTCAGCACGATTCGGATCGTGGCGCAGATCGGAACGCTGGTTGCTGCGGATGGCTCCATGAAACTTCTCGGCCTGACCGTTGCGACCGACGAGGCCACCCGGTTCGAGGACAAGTCGGCGCTGGACCTCCGCAACATCGGCTTCGGGGACCTGGCCGTCGGCAACTGGGTGGACGTGCGCGGCTACCAGAACCCGGCAGGCAGCAACGCAGTGACCGCCACTCGGGTCGTGCGAATCGACCCTGCGGACGGCGTGCGTCTGCGCGGTCCGTTCCTGGATCCGGCACGGCCGAACTTCCATATCCTGTCGGTCCTCGTGGTCACAACGGACGCAACGAGGTTCGTGCTGGAGGAGGGCATTCGCCTGACTGCCGACGAGTTCTTTACCCAGGCGGCCGGTGACGTCGTCGAAGCCTGGGGCACATGGGACGGGACGGTATTGACTGCGGCGCGAGTGGAAATCAAGGTCAACGACGACTGATTCCCCGAACCTGAGGGTTGCCGCACGACAAGGCGGGGCGGGGGTTTGACAGATCCTCCGCCCCGTCTGCATTCAACTGCCGCGGTCACCAGGCCTTGCTATCGATACGGATGGCGCACCAGGTATCGAGTGCGCAAAGTGGCTGCATGCGCGTCCTGGTCGTGGACGATTCCGAACGGGTCAGGAAGACACTGGCCACTGGTTTGCACGCGCATGGCATGGCCGTCGAGACTGCAGCGGACGGTGCCGAGGCATTGCAGCTGCTGAACGGCCTGCCTTTCGATATCGCTGTACTCGACCTGGTGATGCCGCGCGTGGACGGCGTGCAAGTGCTGCGGGAATTAAAGTCGCGCAAGTCCAAGCCGCGGATCCTGGTGCTCTCGGCCCGGGACCAGGTGCAGGACCGTGTTGAAGCGCTGAATCTCGGCGCCGATGATTACCTCGTCAAGCCTTTTTCCTTCGACGAGCTCCTGGCGCGGCTGATGGCTCTTTCCAGGCGCCGCTTTGACGAGTCGTCTCCTGTCATCACGCACGGCCGACTGCACCTGGACACCGCGGCACGTCTCGCACGGGTGGACGATGCCGTGCTGACGCTGACCCCGAAGGAATACGCGCTGCTCGAATTGCTGGTGCGCCGCAAGGGACACGTCCTGAGCCGGGCTGCGATCTTCACGCAGCTCTATGAAAGCGACAGCATGGCGTCCGACACGGTCATCGAAGTCCTGATGAGCACCCTGCGCGCGAAGCTGGCAGGTGCCGGCGTGAATGACTTGATCGAGACTCGTCGCGGATTCGGCTATGTCGTGGCTTGATGCTGCCCGGCGCTCCTTGCGCGGACAACTCGCGCTCAGCCTCATCGCGGGCTCAGTGACGGTGCTCAGTCTGAGTTTCATCGCCCTGCACATGGTCATTCGTGCCGAGCTGTATGCTCACGTCGACAAGGACCTGTCGCTCAAGTCGCGTGCAGTGGCCGGCTACGCGGCGGCACACCCGGGGTCCGAGAGCATCACTGAATTCATGCCGCAGTTCCGCACGCGTGCGCATGAGGACTTCTTCCAGATCTGGGACGGCCGTGGCGGCACGCTCGCCCGGTCGGATTCGAGCGCCGGGCGGGACCTGCCCCGGCTCGAATCCCTGGTCGGCAAGCCGACCTACCACGACCTGAAGCTGCCAGACGGTCACCGTGGCCGTGCCGCATCAGAATCCTTTGCCCTTCCGGCAGGGGACCCCCGCCTTGTCTTGACCGTAGTCACGGCGGAGGAGATTGAGAACCTGGAGAGCCTGGAGAGCCGGATCCATTTCGTGCTCCTGCTGGTCGCGATAGCAACGATTGTCGCGATGCTTACCATCGGCCGGTATTCAGTCCTGCGCGGACTGCGACCCGTCGATGACCTGGCTCGCGAGCTGGAGCGCGTGAATCCCGAGGATCCGCAATCACGGCTCGACGCGGGGCCCCTGCCGAGCGAACTTCGTCCCATGGCTGTCAGCTTCGCGGCACTCCTGAACCGCTTGCTTGACGCGCTCGCGCGCGAAAAGCGCTATGCACGCAACGTTGCCCATGAGCTCCGCACCCCGCTTGCCGAGATGCGCCTGTTGGCCGACGTCGGGTCGGGCGGCCAGGACCCGGACGCAATGCGCGCGGCGATACGGGACATTGGCGTCACGGCGGCGGAGATGGAGCGGATCGTCGAGTCGTTGCTGGCCCTGACACGCTACGAAGCAGGTCTCGAATCGCCACAGCCGGAGCCGATCGACCTGTGTGCCGAGTTGCGGCAGCAAGCCGTGGCGATGAAGGCTGCAGCCGACCAGCACGGACTGACGATCAAACTCGACTTGCCCGGCGAACTCTGGGTGCACGCGGACAGCATGCTCGTCCGCCGGCTCGTGGCAAACCTGCTCGGCAATGCGATCGCGCATACGCCGCGCGGATCCGTTGTCAACGTCCAGTTCGGCCCGGGCGGAGAGTTGCAGTTCATCAATCCTGCCCCGCAGCTGGTGGCGGCTGATGTGCCGAGACTCACTGAGCGTTTTTTCCGCATCAGCACCGGGAATGGCGGGTCGCACGCAGGCCTGGGCCTGTCACTGGCTGTCGCGATTGCCAAGGTTCTCGGGTTTCGACTCGAACTTTCGCTGCGAGATGACGGCCGTCTGGTTGCTGCGATCAGCGGCTTCCGGACGTTGGACCTGGCAGGCGGACCCGTTAGGCTCACCGCCTGATCCCGGGCTTGCGCATTCTCAGCGCATGATCGATCTCGGAACCATCGCCGGACTGCACGGTCGTAACCACGAGCTGCACGCGTACTGCGTGCGCTGTGACCGGTGGAGCGTCATCGACCTCGCGGTCGCTGGTCCGCGCAGGCGTCGGGTTCCCGTCGCTTGCCGGTCCACGTCCGCTGCCGAGCGGTGCGGCGAGCCAGGGGAGCGTCCAGGTGCGGCCGCCGATGCCCGCCCGGTCCTCCACGGGTTGGATTGCACCGGCGCTGCCGCCGGCCTGATTTTGCTATCGTGAGCAACATGGACAACACACACATACGATCGATCGTGACGGTGGCCCTGATGGCGGCGTTCGCCGACGGGCTCAAGGATGAACGCGAGCGCGATGCCATCGCCAAGCTGGCGGAAGCGCTCGGCGCCGAGGCCAGCATCGACCTGCCGGCCTGGTACCGCGACGTGTTGCTCACCAAGCCGGACCTCGCCGCCGTCGTCGCACCGCTCACCACGCCGGAGTTGCGCCAGTACGCCTACGAGATGGCGGTTGGCGTGATCAATGCCGACGGTGCCCAGAACGCAACCGAGGCCGACTTCCTGTCACGCCTTGCGAAGGCGCTGCAGTTGCCGGCCGCGGCGGCCGAGACTGTTGCGCAGCAGGCCAGTGCCATGGCGGACGCCGCCGTCGACGCGCCGAGCCCTGCTGCTGCGGCGACGGCCAGCGCCACGGTGGCCGGCACCGTGCTCGGCAAGGCCAATGTCACCGACGCCGAGATGGACAAGTCCATCCTGAATGCGTCCATCACCAACGCCGCGCTGGAATTGCTGCCGGAAACGATTGCCTCGATGGCGATCATCCCGCTGCAGATGCGCCTCGTGTACCGCATCGGCAAGGCATACGGCTATGCGATGGACGGCTCGCATGCCAAGGACTTCATCGCGACGCTCGGCGTCGGCCTGACGTCGCAGTACGTCGAGCAGTTCGGCCGCAAATTGCTGGGTGGCTTGCTGGGTGGTCTCGGTGGCGGAATCGGCCGCTCGGTCGGCCGCCAGGCGGCCAGTTCGGGGCTCACTTTCGCGACCACGTATGCGATCGGTCGTGTCGCGCAGCGCTACTACGCGGGCGGGCGCACGCTCGACTCGGCGACGCTCAAGGAAACGTTCAACTCGCTGCTGGCCGAGGCGCGCGGGATGGCGCCCAGGTACCAGTCGCAGATCGAGCAGGCGGCGAAGACGATCGACACGCGCAACCTGGTGTCGCTGGTCAGGCAGGGCTAGGAGAGGGCGCAGGGGTTAGTCGGGGGTGTGCCGCTAACCTAGGAGTGCGTGACCGCGTGCGCGCGGTCGGGTCGCTCCAGGTGCGGAATGGCGTTGAACGACACCAGCCGCGCGCCGCTCGAGTGCGGCTGCACGATTTCCGTCACACCCGTGTTGCGGGTCTGCAGGTTGAGCTGAATCGCTGCATCCGCACCGGCTTCGAGCACCTCCGAGGTGTAGCGGCCGATCACGCCGCCGGACGTGACGATCAGCACGTTGTCGTCGCGCCCGAGCCCTGCGCACGCCGCGGTCACGCCCGCACGGATGCGAGCGCCGAATCCGGTCCAGCTTTCGCTGCCCGCAACGACATCGTCGTGTTGTGACCACTTCTGCATGGCACTGCGGATCGCCGCGAAATACTCGCGTCGATCGCCGGACGCCCTGATGGCCTGCAGGCGGTCGCCTTCGAAAAATTGCAGCAGCGACAGGTGGTCGTACTCGTTGAATCGCGCGTCCCGCGCGAAATCGCGCGGGCCATCCACCGCGTTCATGACCAGTTCGCAGGTCGATACCTGCCGCTGCAGCGTGCCCGAAAACACGCGGGCGAAGGTGAGGCCACGCGCCGCGAAGTGCTGCCCGAGCCACGTCGACTGGCGCGCGCCGAGGTCGGTGATCGAGTCGTAATTGCCCGCGAAGTCGGGCTGGCCGTGGCGCACGAGGTAAAGATAGGGCATAAGCCACCCAGTCTAGCGCGGCGCTCCCGGTCAGCTGCAGGCGCCTGCTGGACGTGGCCCGCACGCGATACGAGACCATGCCCACAGCCAACCCGCCCCAGCCGTTCCAGCCGTCCGGCGTCATCACGCTGACCACCGACTTCGGCCACAAGGACCCATTCGTCGGGGTCATGAAGGGGCAGGTGCTGTGCCGCTTTCCGCAGGCGCGCCTGGTGGACCTGACGCACGAGGTGCTCGTGCACTGGCCGGCCGAGGCGGGGTTCTGGCTGGGCCGGTCCTACGAGTACTTTCCGCTCGGCACCGTCCACATCGCCGTCGTGGATCCCGGCGTCGGCGGCGCCCGTGACATCGCGGTCGTCGAGGCCGACGGGCATGTCTTTCTTGCCCCCGACAATGGCCTGCTGGCGGGGGTGCTGGACCGGGTCCGTACGCCGCCCAGGCTGCGACGGCTGGACGACGGTGTGCTGGCGTCGCTCGGCATCCAGCGCCCCAGCGCGACTTTCCACGGACGCGACATTTTTGCGCCGGTTGCGGCCGAACTGGCTGCAGGGCGGCTGCCCCCGGAACGGTTGGGGCCGGACGTGCCCGAGCTGGTCCCGGGCGGGCTCGACGAGCCTGCGCTGGCCGCAGGCCAGCTCAGCGGCGCGGTCGTCACCGTGGACCATTTCGGCAACCTGCTGACCAACCTCGACGCGGCGCTGGTGGCCCGGGTCGCGACGCCCATGGTCCGGGCCGGCGGCCATGACATCCCGCTGCGCCGGACCTATTCCGACGTCCGGCCGGGGGAGTACGTGGCGCTCATCAATTCCTTCGGGGTGCTCGAAGTGGCCCGGGCCGAGCAGAGCGCGGCCGCAGGCCTGGGGCTGGACCGGGGGGCTCCGGTCGTCGTGGCGCCCGGGAGGGGTGCCTGAGCCGCGGCCGGCAGCCGGTCATTGCAGCGCAAAACGAATCGGTTGAGATGCAAACCGATCCGTGTATAGTTCGCAGCCTTGTGCCTGCGGTTACGTGGGCAGCACCTTGATAAATCACGTTTTTCTCAGGGCCGCCCTATGGAACGCGACGAGGAACACTTCGACTTGGACGAAGAATTTGTAGCTGGAGCCGAAGAAGAAGACTACGACCGCTTCATCGACCGGGTGGACCGGCGCAAGCAGGCGGCTGCGGTCAAGAAGGGCAAGGCTGCGTGGAGCAAGCTCGAAGACGTGCTGGCCGAGAAGCGGCTGCAGAAAGAACTCAAGGATTTTTTCGAAGACAAGTAGTGCGTCCGGCACAACACGGGCCCCCGGCTCCTGACTCGGGGAGCCAGTGACCGTCCGTCCGCACAGGCGGCGATGGACACGGTCAGGAAGAATGATGGCGACGCCCACTGCCGCGTCGCGCCGGGGTCCGCTCGAATGACCAGCCATACCGAATCGAACTGGGTCGTCCTCAAGTTTGGCGGCACCAGCGTTTCGAGCGTCAGCAACTGGAAGAACGTCGCCGGCGTGGTCAAGGCGCGGCTCAACGAAGGCCTGCACCCCCTCGTCGTTCACTCGGCATTGTCCGGCATCACCGACCGCCTCGAGCAACTGCTCGCGAAAGCGCTGACCGGCGAGTGGGAACCGGTCATGGACCAGATCGAGCGCCGTCACCTCGACCTCGCGCGCGACCTGGGAATCCACATCGAGGCCGAACTCGACCGGCATTTCACTGACCTGCGGCGCAGCGCCGAAGGCATCCACCTGATCGGCGAAGTAAGCGACCGGCTGCGCGCACGCGTGATGGCGAACGGCGAACTCATGGCGACGCGCATCGGCGCCGCGTTCCTGCAGGCCGAAGGCATCGACGTGCAGTGGCTCGACGCCCGCACCGTGCTGCACGCCGAGGAGCGCCCGGGCGCCACGGAGAGGGCGGGCTATCTCTCGGCCACCTGCAACTTCGAACCCGACACCGCGTTGCAGCAGCGGCTCGCCTCTGGCGGCAACGTGCTGATCACCCAGGGCTTCATCGCGAGCGACGCACACGGCGACACCGTGTTGCTCGGCCGCGGCGGTTCGGACACGTCCGGCAGTTATTTCGCGGCCAAGCTTGGCGCGCGCCGGCTCGAGATCTGGACCGACGTGCCCGGCATGTTCACGTCGAACCCGAAGTCGGTGTCGAACGCGCGGCTGCTGAAGTCGCTCGATTACGACGAAGCGCAGGAAATCGCGAGCAGCGGCGCCAAGGTGCTGCACCCGCGCTGCATCCTGCCGGTGAAGCAGTACGCGATCCCGCTGACGGTGCACGCCACGCAGCGCCCCGAACTCGAAGGCACGGTCGTCACCGCCACGGGCGGCGACGGCGGCGCGCGCGTGAAGGCCGTCTGCATCAAGAAGGGCATCACGCTGCTCTCGCTCGAGACGCTCGGCATGTGGCACCAGGTGGGCTTCCTCGCCGATGCGTTTGCCGTCTTCAAGGAACACGGGCTGTCGGTCGACCTCGTCTCGACGTCGGAGACCAGCGTCACCGTGTCGCTCGACCCGGCGGCGAACTCGCTCGACAGCCGCGCACTCGAGACGCTGGTGACCGCGCTGTCGAAGCTGTGCCGGGTCGAAGTGATCGGTCCGTGCGCGGCGGTGAGCCTGGTTGGCCGCAGCATCCGGTCCACGCTGCATCGGCTCGGCGACGCGCTCGAGCTGTTCGAGGAACAGCGCATCTACCTCGTCACGCAGGCGGCGAACGACCTCAACATCACGTTCGTGGTCGACGAAGAGCAGGGTGATCGCCTGGTGCGGCGCCTGCACGACGTCATCGTCTGGAACGCGCCGTCCGACCACGTGCTGGGCCCGACCTGGGAGCAGATCCACGGCCTCGGCCCGGTGATTCCGGCGGGGGGGCCGCCCTGGTGGCAGGGCCGTCGCGATGAACTGCAGCGCATCGCGCACGAACACGGCAGCGCGTATGTCTACGACCGCGCGTCGGCTGAAATCGCCGCGACAGCAGTTGCTGGGCATTCGCGGCGTCGACCGCATTTTCTATGCGATCAAGGCCAACCCGCATCCCGAGCTGTTGCGCACCTTCGCCGCGCTCGGGCTTTCGTTCGAATGCGTCTCGCAGGGCGAGTGCGAGCACGTGATGAAAGTCGTTCCCGGCATCGATGCCGGGAAGATCCTGTTCACGCCCAATTTCGCGCCACGTTCGGAATACGTGTGGGCGCTCGAGCACGGCGTGAACCTGACCATCGACAATCTTTACGCGTTGCGCGAATGGGGCGACCTGTTCCGCAACCGCGACCTGCTGATCCGCATCGACACCGGTTTCGGGCGCGGCCACCACGACCACGTGCGCACCGCGGGCGTGCATTCCAAGTTCGGCGTGCCGCTGTTCGAACTCGACGAAGCCGAGCGGCTGGTGAAGAAGGTCGGGGCGCGCGTCGTGGCGCTGCATGCGCACACCGGCAGCGGCGTCTTCGACGTGCGCAACTGGAAGGAAGTCGGCCACGTGCTGGGCGACCTCGTGCAGCGCTTCCCGGAGGCACGGGCCATCGACCTCGGCGGCGGGCTCGGCGTCCCGGAAAAGCCGGGGCAGGTGCCGGTGGACCTCGCCGCGTTGCAGGGCGTCATCGACGAGATCCGCGCGAAGTTTCCCAAGCTCAGTCTCTGGATCGAACCGGGACGGTTCCTGGTGGCACAAGGCGGCGTGCTGGTCGTCGAAGTGACCCAGCTCAAGGGCAAGGGCGCGGTGCAGTACGTCGGCGTCGCGACTGGCATGAACTCGCTGATCCGGCCGGCGCTGTACGGCGCGCACCACGACATCGTGAACCTGACGCGTCTTGGCGAAACGGGCACCGAGATTTACAACATCGTCGGCCCGATCTGCGAATCGGCGGACTACCTCGGGCACGAGCGACTGCTGCCGCCTACGAAGGAGGGCGACGTGCTGCTGATCGCGAACGCCGGGGCCTATGGGCACGCGATGAGTTCCAACTACAACCTGCGTGAACCGGCGTGCGAAGTGATCGTCTGAGCGGGCCGCAAACGGCCGGAGTGACTGCGTGAAGACTGCAATCGTTGGCTGGCGCGGCATGGTGGGATCGGTGCTCATGCAGCGCATGGCGGCCGAGCGTGACCTCGACCACGTCGATCCCGTGTTTTTCAGCACCTCGCAGGCCGGGGGCGCCGCGCCGGTCATCGGCGGCCGCAAGGCCGGGCCGCTGCAGGATGCAAGCGACGTCGACGCGCTCGCGAAGTGCGACGCCGTCGTGACCTGCCAGGGCGGCGACTACACCAACGACATCCACCCGCGGCTGCGCGCCGCGGGCTGGAAGGGCTACTGGATCGACGCGGCGTCGGCGCTGCGCATGAAGGACGACGCCGTCATCATCCTCGACCCGGTGAATCGCGGCGTGATCGATGCGGCGCTCAAGGCGGGTGTGCGCGACTACGTCGGCGGCAACTGCACCGTGTCGCTGATGATGATGGCGCTGGGTGGCCTGTTCCGCGCCGACCTCATCGAGTGGATCACGTCGATGACGTACCAGGCCGCCTCGGGCGCGGGTGCGCAGAACATGCGCGAACTCGTGGAGCAGATGGGCAGCGTGCACTCGGCGGCGTCGTCGCTGCTGGCGGATCCCGCGAGCGCCATCCTGGACATCGATCGCGTCGTGTCGGAGCGCTTGCGTTCGGCTGAGTTGCCGCAGGCCAGTTTCGGCACGGCGCTCGCCGGCAGCCTGATCCCGTGGATCGACAAGGACATGGGCAACGGCGTGAGCCGCGAGGAATGGAAGGGCGGCGCGGAGACCAACAAGATCCTCGGCCGTGCGGCGTCGAACGCCATCCCGGTGGAAGGCATCTGCGTGCGCGTGAGCGCGATGCGTTGCCACAGCCAGGCCATGACCATCAAGCTGAAGCGCGACCTGCCGCTGGCCGAGATCGAGCGCCTGATCGCGGGCGGCAACGACTGGGTCAGGCTGGTCCCGAACACCAGGGAGGCGTCGATCGCCGGGTTGTCGCCGGCAAGAGTCAGCGGCACGCTCGACATTCCCATCGGTCGCGTGCGCAAGCTCGCGATGGGCGGCGAGTACATCGCCGCGTTCACGGTGGGCGACCAGTTGCTGTGGGGGGCTGCCGAGCCGATCCGCCGCATGCTGCGAATCCTCGTCGAACAGCAGCGAGGCTGAGTTCTAAGCGCATGACCGGACAGCGTGTCCAGCCTTCGCTCGAGGAACTGGCCGCGCGGCTGGCGGAGTTTGCCCGTGAGCGCGACTGGGACCAGTTCCACGCGCCGAAGAACCTGGCGATGGCGCTGGCGGGCGAGGTCGGTGAATTGCTCGAACATTTCCAGTGGCTCACCGAGCAGCAGAGCGCGGACCTCCCGCCCGACGTCAAGGATGCGGTCGCGCTCGAGATGGCCGACGTGCTGCTGTACCTGGTGCGGCTTGCGGACAAGCTCGGGATCGATCTCGGGGACGCGGCGGTGCGCAAGATCGCGCTGAACGCGGCGAAGTATCCGGCTGGGGAGTTTCGCGGCAGTTCGCGCAAGTACGACGATCCCGCCTGAGCGGCGGAGGTGCCATGGGCAGCATTGGAGCAACGAATGGAATCGTGAACCTGCGGGGCCTGCGCGTGCTGGTCACCCAGTCGCGCGATTTCATGGGCCCGGTGCTGTGCGAGGTCCTGGCCGAGGCCGGTGCCGAGGTGATCGCGGACGAGTCGTCGCTCGTCGATCCGCAGGCGCCGGCAGCGCTGCTGGCCCGCGCCGGGCGGGTCGACGTGCTGGTCGCAAATCTCGCGCTGGCCGCTCCGTCCACTCCGGCCACTGACGTTGGCGACGACGAATGGCGGCTCGTCTTCTCGCATCTCGTCGATCCATTGCCGCGCCTGGTGCGCGCGGCCCTGCCGCAGATGATCGAGCGGCGCTCCGGGAAGATCCTGGTGCTGGGAAGCGCCTCCGCGTTGCGCGGAATGAAGCGTGCGTCGACGTACAGCGCGGCCCGTGGCGCGCAGCTTGCCTACGTGCAGGCGGTGGGCGTCGAAGTGGCGCCGCACAACGTGCAGGTCAACGCGATTGCGCAGAATTTCGTCGACAACCCGACGTATTTTCCGCCGGAAGTGCAGGCCTTGCCGAAGTTCCAGGAACGACTCAAGCGCGAGGTGCCGCTGGGCAGGCTGGTCGGCGCGCGCGAGGACGCGATGTTTGCTGCGTATCTCTGCAGCAATGCTGCCGACTGTTTCGTCGGGCAGGTGTTCCCGGTGTGTGGTGGGTGGGTCGCTCGCTAAGAGCCCTCACCCCAACCCTCTCCCACGCAACGTGGGAGAGGGGATAAGAAGCCCTCACCCCAACCCGTCCTGGCGGGGAGAAATTCCCGTGCTGTGACAGGCATCTTGCCGCCACCGCCGAGCCACGTATAATGACCATAAATAGTGGTCATAATTGAGAATCGACATGAGCATCCCTGCGGCGGTCTTCAAGGCGGAATGCCTGAAATTGATGGATGAGGTCGCCCGGACCGGTCAACCGGTCGTGATCACGAAGCACGGCAAGCCGGTGGCGCAGCTGGTGCCGGTGGCGGCCGAGCCGAAGTCGCTGTTCGGCTACATGAAGAACACCGTGACGATCAAAGGCGACATTGTCGCGCCGACCGATGATTCCTGGAGCGCAGTGTCGGGCGAGGAGGATCGTCTCTTCGCCGGGGCGGGGAAGAAGCCACGCACACGCCGCGTTGGCTCGAAGAAATGAGTGCGCTGTTGCTCGATACGCACGTCTGGCTGTGGTACGCGGAGGGCGTGTCCGAGCGGTTGCGCCCGGCGAGCATCAAGAAGCTCGATGAAGCCCGTAAGGGCGACGGACTGATCGTATCTGCGATATCCGTGTGGGAGATCGGCATGCACGCGGCACGCGGGCGGATTCAGCTCGCGGTACCGTTGCGGGACTGGGTCGAGCGAGCCCTCGGGGTGCCGGGTATTCGTCTTGCGCCGCTGGATGCGGCGGTGGCTGCCGAAAGCACGCTGCTGCCGGGTCAACCGCAAGGGGATCCGGCCGACCGTTTCCTGATCGCAACCGCGCGCACCCACGGTGTGGTGCTTGCGACACGTGACGAGCGGATCCTCGATTACGCGAAGTCGGGGTTCCTGCGCGTCGTGAGGATTTAGAGCCGTCCTGCGGCGGTTCAGCCCACGATCAGGCGTCGTGGGAGAGGGGGTAAGAAGCCCTCACCCCAACCCTCTCCCACGCGACGTGGGAGAGGGAGGGATATACAAATCAGTCGTACAGTTCCGCCGGCACGTTGCCGCCGTTCTGGGCGATCTGGCGCAGGACTTCCTTGTGCAGCCAGACGTTCATCTTGGCCGAGTCGTGCATGTACTCGGCCGGGCAGCCGAGTTCCGTCGCGAGTTCCTTGCGCTCCGAGAGGCTGCTTTCCATGCCGAGCAGCTTCATGAGGTCGACGATCGACGTGCGCCAGTTGAGCTTCTGCGGGGTCTGTGCGGCCCAGCCCTCGAGCATCGAGATGACGTCCACTTCCGCCATGGGCACGGGCGGCGGCGGGGGCGGCGGCGGCACGTAGGTCGCTGCGGGCGCAGGCGCCGGTGCAGGCGCGAGTCTGGGTCACCATCGGCGGGGGTGCCTTCTTCTTGAGGCCGAGTTTTTCGAGAATCGATCCAAACAGGCTCATGACAGTTCCTTTCGGGTCATCGTGAAAAAAGGGCGGCGCCGAGCGTCCACCCAGCTCTGCACCAGCCGCCAGTTTAGCCGTGTCCGGGCGTTAAGTTCAGTGCGGAATGTAGGGGAGCAAGCCACGGCGGCCGGACCCGGTCGGCCCGTACCGGTCGGGGCGCTTCCTGCGCCGGTTTTACCCCGCACCTGGGGGGCTAGGTCACCGCGGCCGCGGCTTCGCGCGCGCCGTGACGGGAGGCGAGTTCCTGCACGACGTGTTCGAGGCTCAGGTTGCGTGCCTTGAGCAGCACCAGCAGGTGGTAGAGCAGGTCGGCGCATTCACCGACGAGTTCGGCATCGTCCCTCACGACGGCGGCGAGCGCCGTCTCGACGCCTTCTTCACCCACCTTCTGCGCGATGCGGCCCACGCCGCTCGAGTACAGGCGCGCGGTGTAGCTGCCTTCCGGGTTCTCGGCGATACGGTGCGCTATCGTCGACTGCAGCGTGGCCAGGAACGCGATGCTCGCTGCATCGGGATCGCGGGCCTCCGCAAAGCACGTGGGCGTGCCTTTGTGGCAGGTGGGGCCGACGGGATTCGCGAGCACCAGGATCGTGTCCTTGTCGCAGTCCGCGCTCACCTGCACGACGTTGAGGAAATGCCCTGACGTTTCGCCCTTGGTCCAGAGCTCGTTGCGCGTGCGGCTGAAAAACGTCACGCGTCCGTCGGCAAGCGTGCGCCGCAGCGACTCCTCGTTCATGTAGCCGAGCATCAGTACCCGGCCGTCACGGGCGTCCTGCACGATGGCGGGCAGCAGGCCGCCGCCCTTGTCCCAGTCGAGCCGGCCCAGGGTCGTGTCGTTCATGGACGGATCTCCACGTGCTGCTGGCGCAGGTAAGCCTTCAAGTCGCCGATGGCGATCGCGCCGCTGTGGAACACGCTGGCTGCGAGTGCCCCGTCGACGCGTGCTGAGGCGAAGACGGCCGCGAAATGCTCCATGGTCCCGGCGCCGCCGGACGCGATCAGGGGCACGTGGCAGATACTGCGCACCGCCTGCAGCTGGCGCAAGTCATAGCCTTGCCGCACGCCATCGCTCGCCATGCAGTTGAGCACGATTTCGCCCGCACCGCGCTGCTGGACCTCGCGCACCCAGTCGAGCGTGCGGCGGCGCGTGCCGCGGGACCGGTCCGGATCGCCCGTGAACTGGTACACCTCGAAGTCGTCGTCCACGGTCTGGCTGTCGATGCCCACGACCACGCACTGGGAGCCGAAGCGCCGCGCGAGTGCGTCGATCAGCGCGGGATCGGTCAGGGCAGGGGAGTTGACCGACACTTTCTCGGCGCCGGAATTCAGCACGTCCTCGGCTTCTGCGACCGTACGAATGCCGCCCGCCACGCAGAAAGGGATGTCGAGCACGCTCGCGACGCGCGAAATCCAGCTGCGGTCCACCGACCGGTTCTCGGGGCTTGCGGTGATGTCGTAGAACACGAGCTCGTCCGCGCCTTCGGCGCAGTACCGGCCGGCCAGCTCGAGGATGTCGCCCACGACCTTGTGATCGCGGAAACGCACGCCCTTGACCACCTGGCCGTCGCGAACGTCGAGGCAGGGAATTATGCGCTTGGCAAGAATGGGGCGAGCTCCTGTGCCGGTATGCGGTCCTCGAGCAGGGCGCGGCCGCTGATCACGGCGGCGGCACCCGTCCTCTGCAGTGCGCGCAGGTCGGCGCCATTGCTGACGCCGCCCGACGCCTGCCACTGGATCGTCGGAAAACGTCGCGCGGCCTCGGCATAGAGCGCGAGGTTGGGGCCGGACAGCGCACCGTCCCGGGCGACGTCCGTGCACAGCACGTGCAACGCGCCGTGCGGGAGATAAGCGGCGACGGCATCCCAGAGGCTCGCGTCCGTTTGCGCTTCCCAGCCGTGCGTGGTCAGTCGCGGCGTGCCGCCCGGGTCGAGGCGCACGTCGAAGGCGAGCACGATGCGATCCGGACCGAATTCGCGCATCCAGTCCTGCACTTCATCCGGCTTGGTGACGGCGACGCTGCCGACGACCACCCGTTGCACGCCGAGCGCGAGCAGGCCCGCCGCGACTTCGCGCGTGCGGACTCCGCCGCCGACCTGGATCGCCACATCCGGGAACGCATCGGCCAGCTGCGCGATGGCTGCGTGGTTGCCCTGCGAACCGTCACGCGCCCCATCGAGGTCGACGACGTGCACGTAGCGCGCGCCAAAGTCGCGATAGCGCGCAAGGATGACGCGCGGATCGTTGCCGTAGACGGTTTCGGCATCGAAGCGGCCCTGCAACAGTCGCACGCACTGTCCGCCGCGCAGGTCGATAGCGGGAATCAGTCGCATGTCAGGCCAGCTCGAGGAAATTGGCGAGCAGGCGTTGTCCCGCGCGCGAGGAACGCTCGGGATGAAATTGCGTGCCGTGAAAGTTGCCGTGACGCACGACCGCGGAGAATTCCCCGCCGTAGTCCGTGACCGCGTCCGTCCACGGGCCGACCGGTGCGGCATAGCTGTGCACGAAGTACACGTACGCACCCTCGTCGAGGCCGCGGGTCAGCGGCGATTCCGCGCGTGCCACGAGCTGGTTCCAGCCCATGTGCGGCACCGGGAAGCCCTCGCGGTCGGGAAAGCGGCTGACCCGGCCCGGCAGGATGCCGAGGCACTCCGTCTCGCCTTCCTCGCTGCTGGCAAACAGCAGCTGCATGCCGAGGCAGATGCCGAGCACTGGTTGCTTCAGGGTGGGTATCGCGGCGGCCAACCCGAGCGACCGCAGCCGCTGCATCGCATCGGCGGCCGCGCCGACGCCCGGCAGGATCACGCGTGGCGCACGGCGCAGTTCGTCCGCGTCGGCGGTCAACTGCGAGCTGGCGCCGAGCCGGTCGAGCGCGAAGCGCAGCGACGCGATGTTGGCGCCGCCGTTGGCGATGATCGCGACGTCGGTCATCGGATGGGCTCCACCGTCACAGCACGCCCTTGCTGCTGGGCAGTTCCGTGCCTTCGATGCGCACGGCCTGGCGCAAGGCGCGTCCCGTGGCCTTGAAGCAGGCCTCGACCATGTGATGACTGTTCTCACCCGTGACTTTCACGTGCACCGCGGCGAGCAGGCTGTCGGCCAGCGACCGGAAAAAGTGCGGCACGAGTTCGGTGGGCAGCCCGCCGACCGCCTCGCGCCCGAATTTCCCTTCGAACACCGCAAAGGCACGGCCCGACAGGTCGATCGCGACCTGAGCCTGTGCTTCATCCATCGGCAGCACGAAACCGAAGCGCGCGATGCCCCGCTTGTCGCCGAGAGCCTCGCGCAACGCCTGGCCTAGCGCGAGAGCGCAGTCCTCGACGGTGTGGTGCTCGTCGATCTCCAGGTCGCCGGTGCAGGTGAGTTCGAGCGCGAAGCCCCCGTGGCGGGCCACCTGCTCGAGCATGTGGTCGTAGAAGCCAATGCCGGTCGCGATCGCGATGGGGCCGGTGTCGTCGAGGTTCACGCGCACGTGGATGTCGGTCTCCTTGGTCTTGCGCAGGACCGTTGCCGTGCGCGCCGGACGCTCGGAGTTTCTCGACGATCGCCGACCAGGTTGCACCTTCGGCACCGTCGGCCCGGACGCGCAGTCCCTCGATGCCGAGGTTCGCGGCAAGTTGCAGATCCGTGTCCCGGTCGCCGATGACGTAGCTGTGGCGCGGGTCGATTGGATGCTCGCGCAGGTAGTCCGTGAGCAGGCCGGTCTGTGGCTTGCGGCATTCGCAACCGTCTGCCGGCCGGTGCGGGCAGAAGAATTCCGCGTCGAATTCGATGCCCTGCGACGCGAACAGCGAGCGGATGAAGTCCTGCGACTCGCGGAACGTGGGCTCCGGAAAGGTGTGGGTCCCGAGTCCGTCCTGGTTGCTCACGAGCACGAAGCGATAGCCCGTACGCTTGAGTTCGAGCAGGGCAGGGATCACGCCGGGCAGCAGGCGGATCTTGGCCAGGCTGTCGACCTGTTCGTCGGGTGGTTCCTCGACGAGGGTGCCGTCACGGTCGATGAAGAGGACGCGCGCTGCGTTCATGGCTGCTCCACCGCGGCCAGCAGCCGCTGGTTCTGGTCGGGGGTCCCGATCGAGATCCGCAGGCACTGCGCGAGCCCGGGGTACGCCGAGAAGTCGCGGACGATGAGTCCTGCGGCCTTGGCGGCCTCGTGGAAGCGCTTCGAGTCGCGGCACTCGATGAGCAGGAAGTTGGCGTCGGACGGGAACACCCGCGCCACGTTGGCGCAGCGCTCGAGACGCTCGCGCATGCGGCCGCGCTCTTCGAGCAGCGTCCGGATGTGCGCGGCAGACATCGCCCGCTGCGGCGCCTCGGTGAGTGCGAGCACTTCCTCGACCGTCGAGGCGGGGATGGCGTACGGTGGGATGATCCGGCGCAGCAGGCCGACGATCTCCTCGCTGGCGATCAGCGTGCCGAGACGCGCGCCTGCCAGCGCATAGGCCTTCGACAACGTGCGCAGCACCACCAGGTTTGGAAACTCCGCCAGCCGCTGCGCCAGGCTCGCCCGGCTGCAGAACTCGACGTAGGCCTCGTCCACGACGACGAGCGCGCGCCCTGCGAGTTCGCGGCACACGCGCAGCATCGACACTTCGTCGAGCAGGTTGCCGGTCGGGTTGTTCGGCGAGCACAGGAACACGATCTTCGCAGCGGCACCTGCCGCGATGACCCGGTCCGTGTCGAGCGCGTATCCGTCGCGAAGCAGCGGCACCTCGAGCACGCTGGCACCCTGGATCTTCGCCGCCACCTTGTAGAAGCCGAAGGTGGGCGGCGTGATGACCACGCTGTCCTGTCCCGGCGCGGCAGAACGCGCGCACGACGAGGTCGATGGCTTCGTCGCTGCCGCGGCCGACCAGCAACTGACCAGCCGGCACGCCGTACAGCAGCGCCATCCGTTCGACGAGCGCCTTCGGTTGCGGTTCCGGATAACGGTTGAGGCCGGCCAGCGAGTTGTCGCCCTGGGCCCGCCATGGCATCTCGTTGGCGTGCATGCGTTCGAGCGAGGGGTCCCACGCAGCATGCTGGTACGGCTGCAGCTGCAGGATGTCGGGACGCGCCAGGTCCAGTACCGAGGTGCTCATGCGTTGCCCGCCTGCGCCAGGGTGTCCAGGCGCACGGTCACGGCGTTGGCGTGCGCGTCGAGTGACTCGAGCCTGGCCAGCGTCACCGCGGTGGGACCGAGTCCGCGCAGGCCGTCCGCCGTGAGTTCCTGCACGGTGATGCGCTTGACGAAGTCGAACACGCTCAAGCCGCTGTAGGCACGGGCATGGCCGTAGGTGGGCAGCACGTGATTGGTGCCGCTGCAGTAGTCCCCCATGGTCTCCGGCGTCCAGGCGCCGAGAAAGACCGAGCCCGCGTTGCGTACCAGCGGCAGCAGGTCGCGCGGGCTCGTGACTTGAAGGATCAGGTGCTCGGGCGCATAGCGATTGGAGACGTCCATCGCGGTCGCGGTGTCCGGCACGATGATCACCCGGCTCTCGGCGATGGCTCGCTGCGCGATCTCGCGCCGTGGCAAGCGTGCGAGCTGGCGCCCGACTTCACCCACGCAGGCGTCGGCGAGCTTGCGCGAGACGGTGACCAGCACGACTTGTGCGTCAACGCTGTGTTCCGCCTGTGCGAGCAGGTCGGCCGCCACGAAGGCTGGGTTCGCCGACTCGTCGGCGATCACGAGCACTTCCGACGGGCCCGCCGGCATGTCGAGCGCTGCGCCGTCGGCGTCCTGCGCGACGACCTGCTTGGCCGCCGTCACCCACGAGTTGCCGGGCCCGAAGATCTTGGCCACCTTCGGCACGGTGGCCGTGCCGTAAGCCATGGCTGCAACCGCCTGTGCGCCGCCGAGCTTGAACACCGTGCGGATACCGCAGAGCCGCGCCGCGACCAGCACTGCAGGATCGGCTGTGCCATCGGGGCGGGGCGGGGTGCACATCACTCGTACCGGGCAACCCGCGATCTTCGCGGGCACCGCCAGCATGAGTGCCGTCGACGGCAATGGCGCAGTGCCTGCCGGCACGTACAGGCCCACCGCCTCGAGCGGCACCGTCATGCGCTCGCACACGACGCCGGGCGCGGTTTCGAGCCGCAGCGGCGCAATCGTCTGCAATTCGTGGAAGCGGGTGACGATGTCGATCGCGCGTTGCAGCGCTGTGCGCTGTTCCGCGGTCAGTGCGGTCTCCGCCGCGGCAAACTCTGCCTCGCTGACAGCAAAAGATTCGAGGCGGACACCGTCGAGTCTTTCGGTGTACCGACGCAGTGCGTCGTCGCCCCCCGCACGGACGTCCTCGACGATGCGGCGAACCTGTCCGAGCAGGCCGGCGGCATCGCGCTGGGCCGGTCGGCGCAGCACGGCCGCCCGTTGCTCGTCGTCGAGCAGGGTCCAGTCCAGGATCTCGAGGGCCGTCTTCATGCGAGCATCTTCTCGACCGGCAGCACCAGCACGGCACTGGCGCCCGCGGCTTTCAGGCTTTCGAGCGTTTCCCAGAACACGGTTTCGCGGCAAACCGCGTGCACCGCAACCTTGTCGCCCGTGCCGTCGAGCGGGATCACCGTCGGGGACTCGCTGCCGGGCAGCAGCTTCTTGATCATGCGGCAGCGCCGAGCGCGGCGCATGCAGCATGATGTACTTGCTCTCGCGCACCTGCTGCACGCCGTCGACCCGGACCAGCAGGCGGCGCACCCAGTCGGCCTTGACGTCGGCGAGAGCAACCGGCGTGCGCACCAGGCAGACCTGGCTCTCGAGCACCACGGCGACCTCGCGCAGGTGGTTCGCGGTCAGCGTCGAGCCCGTGGACACGAGGTCGCAGATCAGGTCCGCGCGCCCGAGCCGAGGGGCGATTTCGACGGCGCCGGACAGCGTGACGATCTCGGCCGTGATCGAATTCTCACGCAGGAAGCGTCCGAGCACGTGCGGGTAGGTGGTCGCGATGCGCTTGCCGGCGATGCTCTGCAGGCCTTCGAACACGAAGTCCTGCGGCACGGCGAGCGACAGGCGGCAGCGGCCGAAGTCGAGCTTCTGCAGCAGTTCGATCCGGGGCTGGGTGCCGCGGGCGAGCATCGCCAGCCGCTTTTCCTCGAGCACGTTGAGCCCGACCAGGCCGAGGTCGCAGACGTCTTCCTGGACGAGGTCCGGGATGTCGTCGTCGCGCACGAACAGCACGTCGAGCGGCATGTTCTCGCCGTAGCACATGAGCTGGTCCTTGCCGCGGCTGAACTTGAGCCCGCAGCGGTGGAGCAGGTCGAGCGATTCGTCGGTGAGCCGGCCCGACTTCTGCACTGCGATCCGCAGGCGTTGCTGGCGATCCATCAGCGTTCCCCGAGGCGGCGGGCCGCCAGTTCGTAACCGCCGTTGCCGGCGCCAAGGTAGCGGGCCACGCGCCCGATCGTGGTCACGCTGACGCCGGTCTGCTTCGCTATCTCGCGGTAGGGCATGCCGGCCTGCAGCAGGCCCACCACGGTCCAGCGATCGGCGAGCGCCTGCAGCTCCGCGGGCGTGCACAGGTCGCGCAGGAAATCGCGGCACTCGTCGACGGTGCGCAACGTCAGGATGGCCTGGCACAGCGCGCGTTCGGCGGCCGCTTCCTGGCGGGGGGATATTCCACGGTGATTCTTCACGGGTCTCGATGTGCGGGCGTGTATTAATGTGCTAGCACGTTAATACATTGGAACGGCGGGCGCAACCGCAAGGCGGGCAACGCGAAGCGCATCGGGCCAAGCAGGAGCGCCAGCGGCGTCTCCGGTCCAGAAGCGCCCCGAAAAACCCGTAAACCGCGCCATGGACGGCGCGGCCGGAGCCGCCCAGGGACGGGTTTACGGCGTTTTTCGGGGCGCTTCTGGACCGGGTCTGCCTGCCGCCGCTCGGCGCAGAAGGCGAGCCCCATGGCTTCGCGCGACCTGCGTTTGCGGTTGCGCCCGGCGTTCCTTGCGCTAACCGGCTGTCACACCTAAACTTCGCCCCGCTCATCGAGACCGGCTGAGGGAATGGCCCTTTGAAGCCGGGGCAACCATCGGGCCCAACCTGCCCGAAATGGTGCCAACTCCACGGAGACCATTGCGCGTCGCCGGAAGATGAGTTGCAGCGAGGCTGCCCCGGCCAGTTTCACGACGGACGGGGGTGTTGGTCGCCGCAACCATCCCGCGCGCGCAAAATCTCCATCTCGTGGTTTTCATCTCGAGCGGCAGGCCGGCACGGGCCTCGATCGGCGTGCCCAGACGTCGTCCAGGGTCAGCGCGAGTTCGAGTAGCAGCAGTGTCTTCGTCCGTTACAACCAGCAACAGCCAGCCAGCCGTAGATGACAACGCCGCGCCGGATGGCGCCGCCGATCCGTCGTCGATGGATCCCGCAGCGGCCCTGCGGCCGGTGATGCTGCCGGCCGGTTACGCATTCGACGAGGGCATCCTCGTGCTGGACCGCCATCCATTCCCGTTGCACCTTGGCGGCGAACTGCCGCGCGTGGAGATCGCGTATCGGATCGCCGGCGCCGCGGGCGCTCCGGTGGTGGCTGTGCTCGGCGGCATTTCGGCGGGTCGCAACGTCTTCAAGGTCCGAGACGGCGTGCCGGGCTGGTGGGACGAAATCGCCGGACCCGGCAAGGCGCTCGACACGGATCGTTTCCGCGTCCTCGGCATCGACTTTCTCGGCGGCAGCCACCGCACGACGGGCCCCGGTCACGGTGAGGTATTCCCGAGCGTCAGCGCGCACGACCAGGCGGCCTGCCTGCTTTCGGTGATGGACCACCTCGGCATCGAGAGTCTGCACGGCTGCATCGGCGCATCCTACGGCGGCATGGTCACGCTGGTGATTGGCGCAAGGCATCCGGCGCGCCTGCGGCACGGTATCGTCGTCAGCGCGGCGCACCGGACGCATCCGATGTCGACCGCGTGGCGCAGCGTCCAGCGCAACTTCGTGCGCTACGCCATCGAGCACGGGGAGGGCGAGCGGGGTCTCGCCCTCGCGCGCGCGCTCGCCATGACGACCTACCGGTCCGTGCGTGAATTCGAGGATCGTTTCCCGGGCGAGGCCGAGCGCCGCGACGGGCGTTTCCTGTTCCCCGTCGAGGCGTACATCGTCTCGCGCGGCGAGGCCTATTCGCGGACCTATCGGCCCGAGGCGTTCGTCTGCCTCTCGGAGTCGATCGACCTGCACCGCATCGAACCCGAGACCATCGTCGTGCCGCTGACCATGGTCGCCGTGCTGGAGGACCAGCTGGTGCCGGTTGCCGACATGCGCACGCTGCGCGACCGCTGCGGCAGCACCTGCCAGCTGATCGAGATCAGCTCGATGTACGGCCACGACGCCTTCTTCAAGGAGTCGGACGTGCTGCGCGACGTTCTCCACCGCACACTCGATTAGACCTGACCGGAACGGATCCCATGAGCAACCAGGACAGCATCAAGACCCGCACCGTGCGGGCGGCCCTCGAGACGGACACGCAGCACGGCGCGGTCGTGCCGCCGATCCACCTCACCTCGACGTTCGCCTTCGGCGGCTACGGCGAGAAGCGGGAATACGATTACTCGCGGTCGGGCAATCCGACGCGCGATGCCCTGGGTCGCGCACTGGCAGAATTGGAAGGCGGCGCAGGAGCCGTGGTCACGGCCTCCGGCATGGGTGCCGTGTCGCTCGTCACCCAGCTGTTCAAGCCGGAACAGGTCGCGGTGGTGCCGCACGATTGCTATGGAGGCACCTACCGGCTCTTCAACGCGCTGAACCTGCGCGGCGCCCTCAAGGTTCGGTTCGTCGATTTCCAGGACCCGGACGCGCTCGACACCGCGCTCGCTGCAAAGCCCGCACTGGTGTGGATTGAAACGCCGAGCAATCCTCTGCTGCGCATCGTGGACATCGCGGCCACCGCCCGTCGCGCCAAGGCCGCGGGCGCGCTCGTGGCGGCCGATAACACATTCCTGTCGCCGGTCTGGCAGAAGCCGCTGGCGTTGGGCGCCGACCTGGTCATCCACTCGACTACCAAGTACCTGAACGGCCACAGCGACGTCGTCGGCGGCGTCGTCATTTCCGCCAGCGCAGAACTGCACGAGCAGGTGAAGTGGTGGGGCAACTGCATCGGCGTGACCGGCGCGCCGTTCGACAGCTTCCTCACGCTGCGCGGCCTGCGCACGCTGCATGCCCGCATGCGGGCGCACGGCGAGAACGCGCAGCGTATTGCGGAACTGCTGGCCCGGCACGCCGCAGTGTCGAAGGTGTACTACCCGGGCCTGTCGACGCACCCCGGCCACGATGTCGCGCGACGTCAGCAGCAGGGATTCGGTGCGATGGTCAGCTTCGAACTCAGGGGTGGCGTCCAGAACGTGAAGGCGCTGCTCGCCAACATGGAACTGTTTTCGCTCGCCGAGTCGCTCGGCGGGGTCGAGAGCCTGGTCGCGCATCCGGCCAGCATGACGCACGCGGCAATGGACGAGGCGGCCAGGGAACGGGCGGGCATCTCCGCGACGCTGGTGCGGCTGTCGATCGGCATCGAGGAAGGCGACGACCTGGCGCGGGATCTCACCACGGGACTCGATGCCGCCGGTCGCGTGTAACTCCAACTCGGTTGCGCGCGGTCAGTGGCAGAACCGACGGCGCAAAAAAAGAAGGCCGGCATTTCTGCCGGCCTTCGGGGGACCCGAGCTGCCTCATTCCCTGAGACAAAGACTAACCCGACTCAAGTCCACACTACTCGTAAATTCGGTCTCGCAAACTGGGGGCAGGGAGCCTGTGGCCACCTGCGGACGCGCAGTATAGCGCCGGGAAACCGGTCGAAGTCCAGCGGGAATCGGGTGAAAATTCGTCAGCCCTTTGGTTCTAAAGCCAGGCTTGACAGTTTCTGTGGATAAACTCGTAAGTCTTTGAAATTTAACGACTTGACATTATCCTGTCGACCACGGCCGAGCCGGCTTCGTGGCTGCCGACCGAGCCCTTCCCGGGCAGGGCAATGTCCGCCGTGCGCACGCCTGCGCTGACGGCGTCCTCGACCGCGCGTTCGACGACGGCCGCCTCCTGCTCGAGGCCCAGCGAGTACCTGAGCAGCATCGCTGCGCTCAGGATCGTGCCGTACGGATTGGCGATGCCGCGACCCGCAATGTCAGGCGCGGAGCCGTGGATCGGTTCGTACAGTCCGTTCGTGCCTTCGCCGAGTGAGGCCGACGGCAGCAGGCCGAGCGAACCCGCGATCATCGACGCTTCGTCGGTCAGGATGTCGCCGAACATGTTCTCGGTCAGCAGGACGTCGAACGACGACGGACGCCGGATGAGGTGCATCGCCGCGGCGTCGACCAGCATGTGCTCGAACTCGACCTGCGGGAATTCCTCGCGCAGCACTCGCTCGACCACCGACCGCCAGAGCCGCGACGTCTCGAGCACGTTGGCCTTGTCGACGGAGGTGATCCGGCGACGGCGGCCCATGGCCAGGCGGCCCGCGACGCGCGTGACGCGCTCCACTTCACCGGTGGTGTAGGTGCAGACGTCTTCGGCTTCGTGGGCCGTGCGGCTCTTCCTGCCGAAGTAGATGCCGCCCGTCAACTCACGCACGACCATGATGTCGGTGTCGGCGATGACCTCGGGCTTGAGCGGCGAAGCGTCGAGCATCGACGGCATGGTGCGCACGGGGCGCAGGTTCGCGAACACGCCGAGCGTGCGGCGCAGTTCCAGCAGGCCCTGTTCGGGGCGCACGCGCGCGCCGGGATCGGACCACTTGGGGCCGCCAACGGCTCCAAGCAGCGTCGCGGCGCTCTCGCGGCAGGCGTCGATCGTGCGTGGCGGCAAGGCAGAGCCGGATGCGTCGATGGCCGCGCCGCCGATCAGCGCCTCCGGGAACTCGAACTCGTGCCCGAACTTCCGGGCCACGGCCTGCAGCACGCGCACGGCTTCGGCCGTGACCTCGGGGCCGATGCCGTCGCCCCCGAGCACCGCAATCCGGGCCTTCATCGGCCTTCCCGCGCCCGTTCGTAGCGTTCGATCGCGTCGGCCTGGCTGAGCAGATAGCCGAGTTCATCGATGCCATTCATCAGGCAGTAGCGCGAGAAGGCTTCGATAGGGAATTTCACTTCACGACCGTCGGGCAGGCGCAGCGACGACGTCGGCAGGTCGATTTCGACCTCGACGCCCGGGTTCGCCAGCAGCCACTCGTGCGTTGCTTCGTCGACCACGATCGGCAGCAGCCCGTTCTTCAGGCTGTTGCTGCGGAAGATGTCGGCAATCTCGGTGCTGACGACCGCGCGGATGCCGAAGTCGAGCAGCGCCCACGGCGCGTGCTCGCGCGAGGAGCCGCAGCCGATGTTGCGGCCGGCCACGAGCACCTGGCAGCCCTGTGACGCTGGCTGGTTCAGCACGAAGTCGGGTTTCGGCTTGCCGTCCTTGTCGTAGCGCCAGTCGGCGAACAGCGCGACGCCGAGGCCGTCGCGGATCGTGGTGGTAAGGAAACGGGCAGGGATGATCTGGTCCGTGTCGATGTTGGAGGACGGCATGACGACCGTCCGTGAGCGGATGACTGTGATCGGGTCCATGTGCGTTGACCGGTGGGTGACCTGTGGCGCGCCGCGGCTCAGCCGAGGAACTCGCGCGGATCGGTGACGCGGCCGCGCACGGCGGCCGCGGCGGCGGAGGCCGGGCTGGCGAGCAGGGTGCGCGCGCCGATGCCCTGCCGGCCTTCGAAGTTGCGGTTGCTGGTGCTGACGCAGTACTGGCCGGCATCGACGAGGTCGCCGTTCATGCCGAGGCACATCGAGCAGCCGGACTCGCGCCATTCCGCGCCGGCGTCCTGGAACACCTTGGCGAGCCCGAGTTCCTCGGCTTCGCGCTTGATCTGCTGCGAGCCCGGCACGACCAGTGCGCGCACGCCCTTGGCGACCTTGCGGCCACGCAGCACGTCGGCGGCGGCCTGCAGGTCCGAGAGCCGCGCATTGGTGCAACTGCCGATGAACACGACCTGCACGGGCTTCTCGGCCATGCGCTCGCCCGCGTTCAGCCCCATGTACGCCAGCGACTTCGCGAACACGGCGTCGCCCGGCCGGACCGGCACGTTGCCGCTGATCGTGGTGACCATGCCGGGATTGGTGCCGAACGTGATCATCGGTTCGAGTTCGCTGGCGTCGATGGTCACGCTCTTGTCGAACGTGGCACCCGCGTCGCCGCGCAGCGAGTCCCAGTCGGCGACGGCCCGGTCCCAGGCGGCGCCCGTCGGCGCGTAAGGGCGGCCTTTCAGGTAAGCGTACGTCGTGGCATCCGGCGCAATCATGCCCGCGCGCGCACCGGCCTCGATCGACATGTTGCAGACGGTCATGCGCTCGTCCATCGACAGCGCTTCGATGGCCGGCCCGCGGTACTCGATGACGTGGCCCGTGCCGCCGTTCACGCCGATCCTGCCGATGATGGCCAGCACGAGGTCCTTCGCCGACACGCCCCTGGGCAACCGGCCGGTCACGTTGATCGCGAACGACTTCGGCTTGCGCTGCAGCAGGCATTGCGTCGCGAGGACGTAGCCGACCTCGGTGGTGCCGATGCCGAAGGCGAGGGCGCCGAACGCGCCGTGCGTGCTGGTGTGGCTGTCGCCGCAGACGATCGTCTTGCCGGGCTGCGTGGCGCCCAGCTCCGGGCCGATGATGTGCACGATGCCGCGGCGCGCGTCCTTGAGGCCGATCAGGTCGACGCCGAATTCCGCGCAGTTCACCTCGAGCTGGCGCACCTGCTTCGCGGCTGATTCGAGCTTGATCGGCAGGCCGCCGAAGATCTGCGCCGTGTCGGTCGGCGTGGAGTGGTCCATCGTCGCCAGCATGCGGTCGAGCCGACGCACCTTGAGGCCACGGGCCCGCAGCACGTCGAAGGCCTGGGGCGAGGTGACCTCGTGGGTCAGGTGCAGGTCGATGTACAGGATTGCAGGTGTCTCGGCCGTTTCCGGCACCACCACGTGCCGTTCCCAGACTTTCTCGAACAGGCTCTTCGCGGTCATTCAGGCTCCGATCGGGCTGCGCGCTCAGACGGCGGCGGCCGGGGTCTCGTTCTGGTCCGCCCCGCGGCGGCGCGAGGACTCGATGGCATTGATCACTTCGAGGAAGGCGCGCACGCCCGACTCGACGATGTCGGTCGTGACGCTCGTGCCGCGATAGCTGCGGCCCTTGTATTCGCAGGTGACGACGGCTTCGCCCTGGGCGTCCTCGCCGCTCGACACGCTGCGGACTTCGAACTTGCGCAGCTTCACGAACACGTCGGTCGCCTGTTCGATGGCCTTGAGCGCGGCATCGACCGGGCCGTCGCCTGACGATTCCTGCGTCACGATGCGGCCGTCGCTGTGGCGCAGCACGACACGCCCGGTGGCGAAGCGCGTGGAGTCGCTGACCACGTGCAGGTTCTCGAGATGCCACGGGCCCGACTCGCCGAGTTCGGCCTTGAGGACCAGCGCCTCGATGTCGCCATCGAAGAGTTCCTTCTTCTTGTCGGCGAGCGACTTGAAGTCGTCGAACACGCGCGCGAGTTCGGCGTCGGACAGCTCGAAGCCCAGTTCCTTGATGCGCTCGCGCAACGCCGCGCGGCCGCTGTGCTTGCCGAGCACCAGGTTGGTGCGCGACATGCCGACGTCGTGCGGCCGCATGATCTCGTAAGTCGAGTGATGCTTCAGCATGCCGTGCTGATGGATGCCCGACTCGTGGGCGAAGGCGTTCTCGCCCACGACCGCCTTGTTGCGCGGGATGGGCATGCCGGTGATGCTCGAGAGCAGGCGGCTGGTCGGGAACAGGCGCTTGCTGTCGATGCCGGTGTGGAGGCCGTAGATGCCTTCACGCACCTTGAGCGCCATGGTGATTTCTTCGAGCGAGGCATTGCCCGCGCGCTCGCCGATGCCGTTGATCGTGCATTCCACCTGCCGCGCGCCGCCGCGCACCGCGGCGATGCTGTTGGCCACGGCCATCCCCAGGTCGTTGTGGCAGTGGACGCTGAAGGTCACCTTGTCGGCGCCGCGGACGTTCTGCTTGAGGTAGGTGAAGACCTCGTAGAATTCCTCGGGCACGGTGTAGCCGACGGTGTCGGGCACGTTGATGGTGGTGGCGCCGGCCTCGATCACGGCCTCGACCACTTCGCGCAGGAACTCGGGTTCCGTGCGCGAGGCATCCTCGGGCGAGAACTCGATGTCCTCGCACAGGCTGCGCGCGTACTTCACGCCCTCGACGGCCGTGTGGATGATCTGTTCCTTGGCCATGTTGAGCTTGTGCTCGCGATGAATCGCGCTGGTGGCGAGGAACACGTGGATGCGCGGCTTCCCGGCGACCCTGACCGCGCTCCACGCCTTGTCGATGTCCTCGCGGTTGCAGCGCGCGAGGCCCGCGATGATCGGGCCCCGCACTTCGCGCGCAATTTCATGCACGGCTTCCCAGTCGCCCGGTGAGGCGACCGGGAACCCGGCCTCGATGATGTCCACGCCCAGTTCGGCCAGCGCGCGTGCCATCCGCAGCTTTTCGGGCTGCGTCATGCTGCAGCCGGGCGATTGCTCGCCGTCGCGCAGCGTGGTGTCGAAGATCAGCACGCGGTTCGGGTCGCGGTTGGACATGGTCGTCACCGTGGTGGACAGGGAAAGGGCAGGGCGGCTCAGCCCTGGTTCAGCCAGGGCATGCGGGCACGGAGTTGCGCGCCGACCTTCTCGATCGGGTGCGCCAGGTCCTTCTTCATCAGCGCGTCGTACTTCTTGCGGCCGGTCTTGTTCTCACGGATCCAGACACGCGCGAAGCTGCCGTCCTGGATCTCGCCGAGAATCTTCTTCATTTCCTTCTTGGTCGCCTTGTTCACGACGCGCGGTCCGCGCGTGAGGTCGCCCCACTTCGCGGTGTGCGAAATGTACTTGTGCATCTTGGCGAGGCCGCCTTCGTGCAGCAGGTCGACGATCAGCTTCAGTTCGTGCATGCACTCGTAGTACGCGACCTCGGGCTGGTAGCCGGCTTCGACCAGCGTCTCGTAGCCCTTCAGCACGAGTTCAGTGGCGCCGCCGCACAGCACGGCCTGTTCGCCGAACAGGTCGGTCTCGGTCTCTTCCTTGAACGTCGTCTGGATGACGCCGGCGCGCGTGCCGCCGATGCCGTCGGCGTAGGCGAGGGCCTTGGCCTGCGCCTTGCCCGAGGCGTCCTGCGCCACTGCGATCAGGCAGGGTACGCCGCGGCCTTCCTGGTACTGACGGCGCACGAGGCCGCCCGGGCCCTTCGGCGCGATCAGCACGACGTCGAGGTCCTTGCGCGGCTTGATCTGCTTGAAATGGATGTTGAAGCCGTGCGCGAAGAGCAGCGTCGCGCCCTTGGCGAGGTTCGGCAGGATTTCCTTGTAGTTTTCTGCCTGCGTCGTGTCCGGCGTCAGCAGCGCGACGAGCGTGGCGCCCTTGACGGCTTCGGCAGGAACGGCGACCGCGAGGCCGTCTTTCTTGGCCTGCTTCCAGCTGTCGCCCTTGCGCACGCCGATGACGACGTCAAAACCCGAATCCTTGAGATTCAACGCATGCGCGCGACCCTGGCTGCCATAGCCCACGACGGCGATCTTCGCGCCCTTCAGTGCTTTCTTGTCGACGTCCTTCTTCGAATACGCACGCATCTTTGCAATCTCCTCGGGTCCTGAACGTTTTGCCGGTACAGATAACGAAAAACCCCGCGCCGGCCGGCTCGCCGTGCGGGGTTTCGGTGTCCAATCGCGCGTGTGCGCTCTCAGCCCGTAGCCCCGCACCTCCGCAGGGGAAGCAGGGTAAGGGACGCAAGCAGCAGGCCGGCCACGAGAATGACCGAGTCGGAGATGAGGGAAGTGTCGAGCGACGACTTCATCCGGCGCCTGCGTTTGACGGCTGAAATTAAGGATGCGATAGCAGCACAGCGCACTGTGCGTTGTCAACCGCAGTGCAAAAAGAATGGATCGATGCCGGCGTCATCACCGCGATGGCGGCGCTGTTAAGCTAGAAAACCTCTCTCTCCATTTCTGCAACGGAACATGCCACCTGTGGATTTCCTGCTGGATCCCGCCGGCGCCCCTGCCGACGCCCGCGAGCTGTGGCTCGTGCCGCAGACGGACCTTGCTCGCTGGCTCGCAACCCAGGCCGCGCCGGCTCGGGGCTGGCTCGAGTCGACCGGGTTCAAAGCGGAAAAGCAGCAACTGGCGCTGGTGCCCGGAGCCGACGGGTTGCCGCAAGGTGCCGTGCTCGGTGTCGGTCCGCTCGCCTCGCTCGACGCGCTGGAACTCTGGCACGTGGCAGGCTTGCCGGAGCGCCTGCCGGCCGGCACGACATGGCGCGCGGCCAACGAGTTGTCCCTGCCTGCGGCCAACGCGCTCGCCCTGGGCTGGGCCTATGGCAGTTATCGCTTCGACACCTACAAGTCAGCGACGAAACCCGCGGCTGCCCGGCCGCGGCTGGTGGCGCCGGCGGGAGCCGACTGCGCGCTGGCCCTGCGGATTGCGGGCGCGACGGCCATGGCGCGCGACTTCGTCAACACGCCCGCGTCCGACATGACGCCGGAGCGGCTCGCCGCGGAAGCCGTGAGTCTCGCGCGCGCCAACGGCGCGACGCCGCAGGAAATTTCCGGGGAGGACCTGCGCCGTGGATTTCCGGCGATTCACGCCGTGGGCCAGGCCTCGCACTGCGCGCCGCGCCTCGTCGATTTCACCTGGGGCGACCCGGCCCATCCGAAGGTGACGCTGATCGGCAAAGGCGTGTGCTTCGACACCGGCGGCCTCGACATCAAGGCGTCCGCCGGCATGGCGCTGATGAAGAAAGGACATGGGCGGCGCCGCGTGCACGCTCGCCCTCGCGCGCCTGGTCATGGAGGCGAAGCTGCCCGTGCGGCTGCGCGTGCTGGTGCCCGCCGTCGAGAATGCAATTGCGGGCAATGCCTATCGGCCGGGCGACGTGATCCGCACGCGCAAGGGCCTGACCGTCGAGATCGGCAATACGGATGCCGAAGGCCGGCTGGTCCTGTGCGACGCCATCGCACTGGCCGACGACGAAAAGCCGGACCTGATGATCGACCTGGCCACGCTCACTGGCGCCGCCAGGGTTGCGCTTGGCCCGGAACTGCCGGCCGTGTTCGGAACCCGCCAGGAAACGGTCGACGCGCTGCTGCAGCACGGTCGCCGTGTGGCGGACCCGCTGTGGCAGATGCCGCTGTGGAGCGGTTACGACGACGATATCGCCAGCAAGGTCGCGGACATCAACAACGCTTCGGCTTCCGCCTTCGCGGGCGCGATCATCGGCGCGCTGTTCCTGCGCCGGTTCGTCACGCAGTCGCCGGACTGGCTGCACGTGGACCTGTTCGCCTGGAATCCGAAAGAGCGGCCCGGCCGGCCCGTCGGCGCAGAGGCCCACGCCGTGCGCGCGCTCTACTCGATGCTCGTGGAACGCTACGGCTGACCCCCGGCCGCCCGCGCCCGCATGGACCTGAGCTACGAGCGACGCGCCTGGACGCTGATCTACCTGTGCCTCGGGCTCGTCGAAGGCGGCACGGCGGCCGTGATGGTCCGGGCTCTCTTTGGCCAGCAGGCACCCGCGCTCGCGGTGGATCTCGTCGTGGCCGTCGTCAGCGCGGCGCCGGCCTGGGCCAATCTCGCGAGCATGGCGTACGCGCGACGCGCGCAGGGGCAGCGCAAGGTGTCCTTCCTGTTTCCGTTGCTGCTGGCGATGACCGCCTGCGTGGGCGCGCTCGCGCTGGTGCCGGAGAGCGGGGCCGGCCTCGTGCTGTTCCTCGTCCTCTACGCGTCGGCGCGATTGCTCTGGGCCGGCGTCGAAACGGTGCGCTCGGTGTTGTGGAGCGTGAACTACCCGTCGCGCCTGCGGGCGCGCATCACGGGACGCATCACGATCAACACCTCGATCGCGCTCGCCATCACCGGCCTCGGTATCGGCTGGCTGCTCGGTCACGACGGCCCCTGGTGGCGCATCGCCATCGTGGTCGGAGCCGCCTGCGGCGTGGCGGGCGCGCTGGCGTTCCGTCAATTCAAGGTCCGGCGCGAGGACGAACTGCTCGAAGCCGAGCGAGCGCGGCTGGAGGAGGGCGCGACGTTCGGGTTCGGCGGCATGCGCGAACTGCTGGCGCGCGACGAGGCTTTCCGGCGCTACCAGTACGCGATGTCGATGTTCGGAGCGGGGATGCTGTCGCTCACGCCGCTGATGGTCATCTGCCTCGGTGACGTGCTGCAGCTGCCAGCGCTGTGGCAGGTGCTGGTCACGACGGCCGTTCCGGTCATGGTCGTGCCGCTCGCGATCCAGCCGTGGGCGCGGTACCTCGACCTGCACCGGGTCCTCGCCTTTCGCTCGGTTCACGGCAAGGTCACGGTCGTCGCCGTGGTCCTGCTGGTCGGGGCCGTGCTGCTGCACCTGCCGCTGCTGCTCGCGCCGGGTGCGATCCTGCTGGGCATCAGCCTCGCGGCCGGCAGTCTTGGCTGGACGCTGGGACACAACGATTTCGCACCGCGCGGCGAGGAGACCCGGTACATGGCCTTGCACGTGACCCTGACCGGCCTGCGCGGACTGGTGGCGCCGCCGCTCACCATCGCCCTGTATCACCTGCTGGCAGCAATGCGGACTGGACTCGGTCCGGTCGCGCTGCTGCTGCCGTTGCTGCTGGTCGTGGCGGGCGCGCGCCGTTTCCACGTCATGCATCGCCTGCAGGTGGCCGCAAACGCCGCGTGACCGTTGCGTTGCGAGGCCCCACAATTACCAGTTCTCCGCCATTCGCACGTCCCGCTGGAGCCTGACCGATGAGCCGACGCAAAGTGGACCCCCGCCCGTATTCGAAGACTCGTGTTCGATGGCGTCAAGCAGACGCCGAGCCGGGCGATGCTGCGCGCCGTCGGCTTCGACGATCGCGATTTCAAGAAGCCGCAGGTCGGCATTGCCTCGACGTGGAGCAACCTCACGCCTTGCAACATGCACATCGACAAGCTGGCCGATGCGGCAGCAAAGGGCGCGAATGCCGCGGGCGGCAAGAGCACGACCTTCGGCACGATCACGGTGTCGGACGGCATCTCGATGGGCACGCCGGGCATGCGCTATTCGCTGGTCTCGCGCGAGGTGATCGCCGATTCGATCGAGACCGTCGCCGGCGCGCAGGGCTTTGACGGCATCGTCGCGATCGGCGGCTGCGACAAGAACATGCCGGGCTGCATGATGGCGATTGCGCGGCTCGACCGTCCCGCTGTATTCGTATACGGCGGTACGATCAGACCGGGCGAGAACAAGCGCGACGTCGTTTCCGTCTTCGAGGCCGTCGGCGCGCACGCGAGCGGGGCGATCAGCGACAAGCAGCTCAAGGAAGTCGAGCGCACGGCGATTCCAGGTGCCGGCAGCTGCGGCGGCATGTACACGGCCAACACCATGGCCTCGGCGATCGAAGCGCTCGGCATGAGCCTCGGCAACAGTTCGGCGCAGGAAGCCGTCTCGCGCCATAAGCGCGATGACGCCGGCAAGGCGGGCCGCGCCGTCGTCAACCTCATCAAGCGCGGCATCAAGCCGTCGATGATCCTCACCCGCGAGGCGTTCGAGAACGCCATCGTCGTGACCATCGCCCTCGGCGGCTCCACCAACGCGGTGCTGCACCTGCTCGCGATTGCGCACGCGGCGAACGTGCCGCTCGAACTCGATGACTTCACGCGCATCGGCGCGAAAGTGCCCGTGCTCGCGGACCTGCGGCCCAGCGGCCGCTATTCCATGTCGGAACTCATCCGCATCGGCGGTATCCAGCCGCTCATGAAGTCGCTGCTCGACGCCGGAATGTTGCACGGGGATTGCCTCACCGTGACCGGCAAGACCCTGCGCGAGAACCTGGCGCGCGTGAAACCCTACCCGAGCGGGCAGGACATGGTTCGCCCGCTCACCAATCCGCTCAAGCGCGAGAGCCACCTCGTCGTGCTGTATGGCAACCTCGCGCCGGAGGGTGCGGTCGCCAAGATCAGCGGCAAGGAAGGCCTGAGTTTCAAGGGGCGCGCGCGCGTGTTCGAAGGCGAGGAGGCCGCGCTGCAGGCGATCCTCGACGGCACCGTGCTGGCGGGAGACGTGCTCGTGGTGCGCTACGAAGGCCCGCGCGGCGGGCCGGGCATGCGCGAAATGCTGAGTCCCACGGCAGCGATCATGGGCAAGGGTCTCGGCGACAAGGTCGCGCTCATCACCGACGGGCGATTCTCCGGCGGCAGCCACGGCTTCGTGGTGGGGCACGTGTCACCCGAGGCGGCGCTGGGCGGCCCGCTCGCGCTCGTGCAGGAAGGTGACTCCATCAGCATCGATGCGACGAAGCGTGAATTGAAGCTGCACGTGACGGCGGACGAACTGGCGCAGCGGCGCGCATCGTGGCAGCCGCGCGCGCCGTATGCGACGCGCGGGGTGCTGGCGAAGTACGCCGAACTGGTGAGCAGCGCTTCGCTCGGCGCGGTGACCGATCGCGGATTGAAGGTCGCCGCACCGCGGGTTTGAACCGCTACGCAGGTATGCGGAGTCAAGGCAAGTATTGTGTTGCTCGATGGGCGTGGGTAAAGTCGCGGCCGCCGTCAGAAACGGTCCGGGCGCGACGCGAACGGAGCAGGTTGCCGTGTGTTGCGGCGCAGCACGCGGCGAGAAGAATAGCGGCGATCGCGCTGGCCGGAGATTCAGCACCCACTGGTGCCTTCGACAGCCGGCTCGGGGATTCTCGTCAGGGGTTGCGAGTGCCGATGGGGTCTTGTAGTGTCGTCCGTCCGGGGGAGGACGCGGCATAGGGCCGGAGCATCCGCGCGCCCAGAGTAGTGGAGGGGAAGTGGCTTACAGTTATTCGATCGACGATCCGGCCAAGAACAGCAAGCGCACGCTGGCCTTCTTCCTGGTCGTCTTGATCCATGCCCTGTTCTTCTGGGTCCTGGCTTCCGGTCTCGGCGCCAAGATGGTGAATACCGTCATGGGCCCGGTCGAGACGAAGATGATCGAAGAGCTCCCGGAAGACGACAAGGAGCCGCCGCCTCCGCCGCCGGACATCGAGCAACCGCCTCCGTACGTGCCGCCGCCGGAAGTGTCCGTCGACCTCGCGATCGACACCGGTCCCACCACCGCCATTTCGAATGCGACGTCCGAGCGCCCCGTGGCGGCGCCGCCGGTCGCTGCGCCGAAGCCCGTCGAACGCGCGGTCGTGAAGACGCCGCCGTCCACGGCCGGCAAGGGTGCCCGCATCACGCAGCCCGAATATCCGCCCGCCTCGCGGCGCGCCGGGGAAGCGGGCACGGTCCAGCTGCAGGTCTACGTTCTCGAGAGCGGCAAGGCCGGCGAAGTGAAGGTTGCCAAGAGCAGCGGCTTCGAGAAGCTCGACGAAGCAGCCGTCAAGGAAGTGCAGCGCAACTGGCGCTTCGTTCCCGGCAAGGAAGACGGCAAGCCGGTGGCCATGTGGCACACCTTCGCCGTCACCTTCAAGCTGACCGATTGATCGCAACCACTTGATCCATCCCTGAACTCAACGTCGTACCAGTAGAAAACAGACACAGGAACCGACCTCAATGGCCACCGAAAGCGTAACCGTCGACAACCCTTACGGAATTGGCGCCCTCTGGGCACAGGGCGACTTCGTCGCGAAGGGCGTGCTGATCCTCCTCGTCCTGATGTCTGCCTATTCCTGGTTCATCATCTTCACCAAGTGGTGGGAGCAGCGCCGGCTCCTGTCGCAGGCTCACGAAGCCGAGAAGAATTTCTGGGCCGCCGACAACATCAAGACGGGCCTGAACAAGCTCACGGGCAAGGGCAACATCTTCAAGGGCATGGCCGCCGAGGCCATCGACGCCGCCGAGCACCATGACACGCGCCTGACGCAGCAGGTGCCGCTGCACGAGTGGATCGACAACGTGCTGGCCCGCGCCACTGCGCGCATCAACAGCGCGCTTTCCACCCAGTTGCCGTTCCTGGCCACGACCGGTTCGACCGCGCCGTTCATCGGCCTGTTCGGCACGGTGTGGGGCATCTACCACGCGCTCGTCGCCATCGGTGTGGCCGGCCAGGCCTCGATCGACAAGGTGGCGGGCCCCGTCGGTGAAGCCCTCATCATGACGGCCATCGGCCTCGCGGTCGCGGTGCCGGCGGTGCTCGGCTACAACTTCCTGCTGGGCCGCAACAAGCAGATCATGGAACGGGTCAAGCTCTTCTCGAGCGACCTCGAGCAGGTGATCGTCAGCGGTTCGCGCATCGAAGGCGCGGGCGCCAAGGTCATCTCGGGCGGCGCGAAGAAGTAATTGGGCGCTGGCACCCCTAGCCGCTGGAGACAGGTCTCACCATGGGCATGAATGTATCGTCGGGCATCCCTGATCAGGAAGAGAAGCCGATGTCGGAGATCAACACCACGCCCCTCGTGGACGTGATGCTGGTCATGCTCATCATCTTCCTGATCACGATTCCCGTGATTACGCAGTCGGTGAAGGTCGACCTGCCGAAGGCGGCCAACATCCCGACGCAGACGAAGCCGGAGAACATCAACATCGCGGTCGATCCCGAAGGCAACGTCTACTGGAACACGGCCATGGTCCCGACGCAGGAGGCGCTGCTCGATCGACTCAAGTCGGTTGCGGTCCTGGAGCCCCAGCCGGAGATCCACGTTCGCGGCGACCGTGCCACGGCGTACGAGCACATCGGGCGAGTGATGGTGCTGGCCCAGCGAGCCGGCATCCAGAAGATCGGCTTCATCACCGAACCCGACCGCGGCCTCGCGCGCTGAGCCGCCGCAGGAGTCTGAACGATGAGCATGAGTATTGGTGGCGGCGGCGAAGACGAGCCGATGATGGAAATGAACATGACGCCGTTGATCGACGTCCTGCTCGTCCTGCTGGTGATGTTCATCATCACGATTCCCGTGATGACGCACGCGGTGAAGCTCGACATGCCGCGCGCGAACAACGCGCCGTCGCAGTCGAATCCCGTCGTGATCAACCTCGAGATCGACTTTGACGGCACGGTGCTCTGGAATGGCTCGCCGGTGACGGTGGATGCTCTCGACGGTTACTTCCGTCGCGAGGCCGCCGCCGACCCGCAGCCGGAACTGCACATCCGCCCGAACAAGCGTGCATCGTACGACGTCGTCGCGCGCGTCCTGGCGGCGGCGCAGCGCAACGGGCTGCTCAAGATCGGGTTCGTCGGCAACGAGCAGTTCATGTAAATCAGTGGGTTGCCGTTGCCTGCCTGGCCGCGGCATCGAATCTAAAGGGGGCTGCCGGGGCGAAGAGCTCCGGCGGCTTTCTTTGTCAGCGGGACTTGAAGCGTCCCAGTGAGGCTATCGATGAGGAAGGCGAGTTTCGTTCTCACCACCGCGCTCGCAATGGCGGGCTGGATCGGCGTCGCCGGCACCTTGCTGGTCGTCCCGGTCACCGCCGAAGCGCAACAGAAGGTGAGCACCAAGGTCGGCGTGCCGCTCAAGGCCGCGCAGGAAAACATCCAGAAGAAGCGCTGGGATGCGGCGCTGGCCAAGATCAAGGAAGCCGACGCGACGCCGGGCAAGACTGCCTTCGACCAGTACAAGATCAACGAGATGCTGTGGTATGTGTACCTGCAGCAGGGGCGCAACGCCGATGCCGCGCGCGTGCTCGAAGGCCAGATCGCGTCGG
This sequence comes from uncultured Gammaproteobacteria bacterium, assembly GCA_963698735.1. Lineage (GTDB taxonomy): Bacteria > Pseudomonadota > Gammaproteobacteria > Steroidobacterales > Steroidobacteraceae > RPQJ01. Next base: position 229,497 of record CAVOSA010000007.1, read on the forward strand.
GGCAGATGCCTGCCGGCGAGAAGGTGCAGCGCACCAAGACACTGGCTCAGCTCTATGCCCGCGCCGGGAACTACGGCAAGGCCGCCTCGACCGCGCAGCAGTACCTGAAGTCCGTGCCCGGCGACAAGGACATGCAGTTGCTGGTCGCCAACGCGTACTACCAGCAGAAGGATTACAAGGGCGCCATCGCCGCAGCCGAACGGATCATGAAGGCCGGCGGCACGCCCAGCCAAGACCTGCTGCAGCTGGTGCTGCGTTCCAACTATGAACTCGGCGACTCGGCCGGCACGGCCAAGGCTCTCGATCAGCTCCTCAAGTACTACCCGTCGACGGACACGTGGGAACGCGTGCTCGACGGCTACATGAAGACGACCAAGCACGACCACGCGCTGATGGCACTTTATCGCCTCGCCGAAGACGTGGGTGCGCTCAAGACGTCGCGCCAGTACATCGACATGACGCAGGCCCTCGTGATCGGCGGCTTCGGCCAGGAGGCCGAGCGCATCATGAAGAAGGGCATCGGCGAAAACGTCTTTACCGGCGAGGACCTGACCCGCGCCAATCGCACGCTTGATGCCGCGAAGCGCAAGGCAGATGCCGAGCGCGCGGCGCTGCCGAAAGCGGCGGCACAGTTGGCCGCCGCAAAGACGGGCGACGAGATGGCGAAGGTCGGCGAGCTGTATTTCAGTGCTGGCGATTACAACAATGCGGCCGCCGCGTTGCAGAAGGCCATCACCAAGGGCGGCCTGTCGGATGCGGATAGCGCCGAGATGCTGCTGGGTATCGCGTTGAAGCGCAAGGGCGACAAGGCCAATGCGATGAAGGCGTTCGACGGCGTCAAGGACCCGAAGTTCGCCGAGATCGCCAGGCTCTGGAAGACTGCGTCACGCTGATCCTGGCGACGCGCCAGCGCGTCAGGCAGAAGCAAGAACAGGGCGCGGGCGAAAGTCCGTGCCCTTTTTCTTTGGCAAGTGCGCGACTGCGGGATGTGGTGGAGGCGTTGCGGATACTCCCGAGTGCGGATTGGGCGTGCAGGGACTAGCCTCGACAGGACCGCGACCACGACTCGGTCGCCTGCAGCGCGACGCGCTGATCTGATCGGGGAGAACCACAGATGAAGACCATGACCAAGATTCTCGCTTCCGCGGTGGCGGCGGCCCTGCTCGGGGTCGCAGCGCCCGCGTCCGCAAAATTGACCGAAGCAGAGGCCGCGCGCCTCGGCGCCGATCTCACGCCGGTGGGTGCCGAGAAGGCCGGCAACAAGGACGGCACCATCCCTGCCTGGACCGGCGGGCTGTGCTCGCCCCCCGCGGGCTGGACGGCGGCGCAGGGTTACACCGACCCGTTCGCGAGCGACAAGGTGCTGTTCACCATCACCAAGGCCAATGCGGCGCAATACAAGGACAAGCTGACGGCCGGCACGCTGGCGATGCTGAACAAGTACGACAACTTCAAGATGAACGTCTACCAGACGCGCCGCACGGCCTGCCTGCCGCAGGAGGCGTACGACGTCATCAAGTCGATGGCCACGAAGATCGATCTGCAGGGCTTCGGCTTCACGGGGGGCTTCTCGTACACGCCGTTCCCGATCCCGAAGAACGGCATGGAAGCGATCTGGAATCACGTGCCGCGCTACCTGGGCGGCGGCGTCGTGCGCCAGTTCAATGCCTTCCCGGTTCGTGCCAACGGCGACTACTACAAGATCGCGACCGAGGAACGGCGCGTGTTCTTCCGCAATCTCGACCAGCCGAAGGACAACCTGCTGGGCGTGTTCATGTCGCGCTTCCTGGCGCCCGCGACGCTGGAAGGCACCGTGTTCCTGGTCCACGAGCCGATCGACCAGGTCAAGGAAGCCCGCTCCGCGTGGATCTACAACTCCGGCCAGCGCCGCGTGCGCCGCGCGCCCGACCTGTCCTATGACAACGTCAACGACGGTACGGAGGGCCTGCGCACGACGGACCAGTTCGACGCGTTCAACGGCGCGCCCGACCGCTACGACTGGAAGCTCGTCGGCAAGAAGGAGATTTACGTCCCGTACAACACATACAAGCTGTCCGACAAGAAGCTCAAGTACAAGGAAGACATCATCCGCAAGAGCACGCCGAACGCGGACCTGCTGCGCTACGAGCTGCACCGGGTGTGGGAGGTCGAAGCGACCCTGAAGCCGACCAGCAAGCACATCTACGGCAAGCGAGTGTTTTACCTTGACGAAGACAGCTGGACGGTGCTGTACGAAGACGCGTACGACACCCGCAAGCAACTGTGGCGCGTGAGCATCCACCCGCTGATCCAGTTCTACGACGCCAAGGTGCCGTGGTACCGGGCCAACATCTGGCACGACCTCAGCAACGGCAGTTACCTGCTGGCCGGCGTCGACAACGAGATCAAGACGCCATGGAAGTTTGGTGAAAAGGCTGCCTGGGGGGACTTCCAGCCAGATGCCTTGCGCCGCATCGGCACCAAGTAGGTTCCATCAGTCTGGCCACCGGGCAAACGAAAAGGCCCCGCGGGTGATGAACCCACGGGGCCTCCGCGACCGTCGAGAAACTTCGATCAGCCGGCCGCGGCGGGTGCGGCAGCCGTATCCAGCTTGAGCTTCCAGAGCCGGGCGACGTCCGTCAGTCCCGGTGCCTTCACGGCATCAAACGCCGGGCGCGCCTCGGCTACCTTCCCGAGTCGCGAGTTGGCGATGCCGGCCAGCATGTTGGCGTCATCCGCGTCCTGGACACCGCCCTTCGCGAGGCCTTTCTGGATCGCGTCCGCCGCGTTGGCGTAGTCACCGGCGCTGAAATACAGCTTGCCGATGGCGACCATCTGGTTGCCAGTCTTGGCAGCCGCCAGCTGGGCCGCCGCGGTGCTCAATTCCTTGGCATCGGCCGTGGCGCCTGCGCGAGCACGCTCAAGGTCCGCCTGGGCGCGCGTCTTCTGATCACCCTGGAATGCGTTCGCCGACATGCCGCGCTCGAGCACCTGCTTCGCCTCGTTCGGGAAGCCGCCGGTCACCAGCGTGGCGCCCATCTCGGCGTATTCCTCGCCCTTGTCGAGGGTGTTCGTGTCGTTCATCAGGCGATAAAGCGAGCGCAGGGCCCGGTCGTCCTTGGTGCGGTAGAGCTGTGCGTTGAGCAGGTCTTCCCAGTACTTGGGCTGCGGGTAGTTTTTCACCAGGCCCTCGAGCGCCAGCATGATGCCGGCTTCGTCCTTGAGCTCGTAGTTCGAGCGCAGCGCGAGCAGCAGGGCGGCCTCGGCGGGCTTCGCGCTGGATGCGACCAGCGCCTCCGACGCAGCCTTCGCGCCTTTGTAGTCGTTCGACAGGTACCTGGCCTGGGCGAGGCTGAGCGCGATCTCGGCGTCGTTCGGGTTCAGCTTCATGTATTCGGCGCCGGTCGCGAGCGCCTTGTCGTATTGCTTGTTCTGCAGGTTCATCTGCGTCAGCGCGCGCAGCCGCTGCGACCTGTCGGCCTCGGGCACCATGCCAGTGGCGAGCGAGCGCTCGAGCGCTGCCGCTGACTGCACGTAGTCCTTCTTCTGCAGGTAGATGTACCAGCCGAGTTCGTCGATCATGAACGCGTCGTAAGGCGTCTTCGGTTCGACGGCCTGTGCGGCCTGCAGCTGTACCAGGGCTTCGTCCCAGTTCTTCGCGTTCATGGCGTTCTGCGTGGCCACCAGCGGTTTCTGGACGGCCGGACTCAGCTTCTGCTTTGGTGCGGCCGCCTTTTCCTTGTCGGCCGCAACGGCGACTGACACGGGCAGCAACGAGCCGCCGACGACGCCGACCAGTCCGGCCGCGGCAAGGGCAGCCATCAACACGAGGTTCGCTTTCTTCATCATCAGCCTCTCGAGGGCAGTGGGTTTCTGGCCGCGCATTGTAGCGCTCGTCAGGGTTTTCGTGGTTGCCGACCGATGCGGCCGCCGGTACGCGGGCGGAACCGGGGGGATTAGCTGCCCCGGCCAGGCAACCCGGCGAGGTAGCGGCGAACCGTATCGATGCCCACGACTTCGGCGTACTTGGCCTGCAGGTCGAAAAGGTTGGCTTCGTGGGGCGCCGGATGCCGATCGCCGACCGCCTCGCGGACGACCCACGGGATGAAACCGTGCTGGCAGGCATCGAGTGCGGTGGCGCGGATGCAGCCGCTCGTGCTCACGCCCGCAATCAACAGGGTGTCCACGCCCAGTGCGGTCAGCGTCGAGGCCAGGGTAGTGCCGAAGAAAGCACTCGCGTACTGCTTGGTAATGACCGTTTCGCCGGGTGCCGGTTCGAGGGCCGGATCGAACCGGGAAAGCTCGGGGTCGGCACCGTCGGCGAAGCAGCCGAGCGCTGGGAGCTTGCGGAAAAAGACGCCGCCGTCGCGCCCTCCCGCCTGGAAACGCACGTTGGTGTGCAGCACGGGGATGCCGGCATCGCGCGCCGCTCGCAACAGCACTGCACAGGCGTCGCGGGTGGTCTCGACGCCCGCATAGAGCGGCGAACCCGGTTTCAGGTAAGCCATGACGAAGTCGACGACGATCAGCGCAGGCCGCTGGCCAGGCTGCAGCGCGTGGCCGAAGCCGCCGCCAGCGTAGTTTTCGTCGAGGCTGGCCATCGGGGGTCAGATCACCTTGCGGGACTTCAGGTCTGCATAGCGTTCGGCTGCCAACCCGAGCAGCTGCAGGTACACCTCGTCATTATGCTGCCCGAGATCGGGGCTCGGCGAGCGAACGCTGCCAGGCGTTTCCGACAGCTTCGGCGCGACGTTCTGCATGCGCAGGTCGCCGAAGTCCGGGTGCGGCACGGTGACGATGGCTTCACGTGCCTTGAAGTGCGGGTCGTCGAGCATCTCGGGGGCGCGGTAGATCAGGCCCGCGGGGACGCCGTGCTCGTCCATCCGTGCCAGGACATCGTGCGTGGGGAACTGCTGCGTCCAGGCCTCGACCAGCGCGTCGAGCTGCTGCTGGTTGGCGCCTCGCGCGCCGTGTGTGGCGTAGCGCGGATCGGTGGCGAGACCGGGCTGTCCCATGGCTGCGGCGAGCCGCGCAAAGACCGTGTCCTGGTTGGCAGCGATGAGCACCATGCCGTCCTGCGTCTTGTAGACGTTTGACGGCGCGACGTTAGGCAGGATCGCTCCGGTGCGCTCGCGGATGAAGCCGGCCTTGTCGTATTCGGTGACCAGCGACTCCATCATGTTGAGCACGGCCTCGTAGATCGCCGAATCGATGACCTGGCCGCGGCCCGTCATGTGCCGGTGGTGCAGCGCCGTGAGCGCGCCGATGCAGGCGAACGTCGCGGCCAGCGAGTCGCCGATCGAGATACCCATGCGAGAAGGGGGTGTGGTGGGGTCGCCGACCACGTAACGCAGGCCACCCATCGCCTCGCCAATGGCACCGAAGCCGGCCTGGCGCGAATACGGTCCGGTCTGGCCGAAGCCGGAGACGCGGATCATGATCAGCTTCGGGTTGATGGCCGAGAGCTCCGGCCAGCCGAGGCCCCATTTCTCCATGGTGCCAGGACGGAAGTTCTCGAGCAGGAAGTCCGATTCCGCCACCAGCGACTTCAGGATTTCCTGGCCTTCCGGCTGGCGCAGGTCGAGGGTGATCGCCTTCTTGTTGCGGGCCACGACGGGCCACCACAGCGACTTGCCGTGCGCCTTCTCGCGACCCCAGACTCGCATCGGGTCGCCCTGGCCCGGCGGTTCGATTTTGATCACTTCGGCGCCGAAGTCGCCGAGCAACTGGCCGCAGAAGGGCCCCGCCAGCAGCGTTCCCAGTTCGATCACGCGCAGCCCGTCGAGCGGGCCAGAGGTGGGACGGGTCATGGGGTCACCTTGTATTCGCTGGGCATGCTTCCTAACCTAGGTCGTGCACGCCCGGGTCAAATGTTATATTAATATACATTAGATATGTTTTAGCCGCGACCGGAAACCCGCCATGAGCACGCACGTCGACATCGTCGAAGTCGGTCCCCGCGATGGGTTGCAGAGCGAGCCCGGCGTCTTCCCGACGGCGGCCAAGATCGAGTTCATTCGTCGTGCCCTCGCGGCCGGCTTGCGCCGCGTCGAGGTTGCGAGTTTCGTCAACCCGAAGAAAGTGCCGCAGATGGCTGACGCCGAAGCAGTGCTGCAGGCGCTTGGCGCGCCTCCTTCGGGCGTCCACTTCATCGGCCTCGTGCTGAACCGCAAGGGTTACGAGCGGGCGGTGGCGGCGGGATGCAACGAGATCGGCATGGCCGTGGTCGCGAGCGACACGTTCAACCGCCGCAACCAGGGCGTCTCGACCGACGAATCCATCGCGGCCTGGCTCGACATCGCGCGTGCGGCGGAACAGGCGGGCGTCCGGGCGCAGGTGACCGTCTCGGCCGCGTTCGGTTGTCCGTTCGAGGGTGAAATCGCGGTGGCACGAGTCGTCGACGTCGCGAAGCGCGTGGCCGAAGCCCGGCCGTTCGAGATTGCGCTGGCCGACACCATCGGCGTCGGCGTTCCCACGCAGGTCACGGAGATCGTCTCGCGCGTGCGCGAAGCGGTGCCCGGCATTGCGCTGCGCTGCCACTTCCACAACACCCGCAACACCGGCTTTGCCAACGCGTTTGCCGCGTTGCAGGCCGGCGTGCGCACGCTCGATGCCAGCCTCGGCGGCATCGGTGGCTGTCCCTTCGCACCGGCGGCCACGGGCAACATCGCCACCGAGGACCTGCTTTATCAACTGCATCGCGCCGGTTACCAGACCGGTGTTTCGCTCGATGCCGCGATCGAAACCGGCAAGTGGCTGCAGGAGCAGCTTGGGCGCAGCGTGCCCGGCATGCTGGTCAAGGCGGGCGGATTTCCGAGGCCGGCGACCGCGGCGGCCTGACGACTACGAACACAACAGGTGACTGCATGACTTACCGACTCGGCGTGGACGTGGGCGGGACCTTCACCGACCTGCTGCTGGTGAACGAAAAGACGGGGCAGACGTGGAAGGCCAAGGTGTCCTCCACGCCGCATGACCAGTCGGAGGGCGTGCTGCGCGGCATCGAGCGCGTCTGCGGCCTCGCCGCGATCTCCGCCGAGGAAATCGACCACGTCATGCACGGCACCACCGTCGCGACCAACACGGTGCTCACGGGCACCGGTGCGCGCGTGGGCCTCGTCACCACCAAGGGCTACCGGCAGGTGCTGCAGATCGCGCGCAGCTTCGTGCCGGGCGGCCTCGGCGGCTGGGTCATCTACAACAAGTCGCTGCCGATGGCGCCGCTCGCGCTGACGATCGAGGCCGACGAGCGCGTCGGCTCCAAGGGCGACGTGGTCACGGCGCTGGACGAAGCGAAGCTGCGCGACGAACTGCGCGCCCTCGGCGCGAAGAACATCGAAGCGCTCACCGTCTCGTTGATCAACGCGTTCGCCAACGACAGGCACGAGCGCCGCATCAAGGAGATCGCGCAGGAGATCCTGCCGGGCATTCCGGTGTCGCTGTCCTCCGAGGTCGTGCCCGAAATGCAGGAGTACGAACGGACGGTCACGACCGTCGCCAATTCCTACGTGCGCCCTCGCGTGCAGAAGTACGTGCACAACCTGAAGACCAAGCTCAGTGCCACGACCAAGAGCGTGAAGCTGCACATCCTGCGTTCCGACGGTGGCCTCGCCTCGGCGAAGTCGGCTGAGGACTTCCCGGTCAACCTGCTGATGTCCGGCCCTGCGGGCGGCGTGACCGGCGCGCTGTGGGGTGCAGTGCAGGCAGGTTTCCCGAACCTGCTTACAGTGGACGTGGGTGGCACGTCGACCGACGTCGCGCTGATCATGAACGGGCAGCCGCGATTGCGTCGCGAGACCACGGTGGGCGACGTCACGGTGCGTGCCTCGTCCGTGGACATCCGCACGGTGGGCGCGGGTGGCGGCTCGATCGCTCACGTGCCTGAACTCACCGGCGCGCTGCGCGTGGGTCCGCAGTCAGCAGGTGCCGATCCCGGTCCGGCCGCCTACGGCAAGGGCGGCACCGAACCCACGGTGACCGACGCGAACGTCGTGCTCGGCTATCTCCCCGAGCTGCAGAAGCTGGGCGGCGATATGGCGCTCGACCGCAAGCTCGCGCAGCAGTCGGTGGAAAAGGTCGGCAAGGCGCTGGGCAAGAATGCCAAGGACGCCGCGCTCGGCATCTACAACATCGTCAACGAGAACATGGTCGGTGCGCTGCGCCTGGTGTCGGTGGAGCAAGGTCATGATCCGCGCGACTACGCGCTGATCGCGTTCGGCGGCGCCGGCCCGCTGCACGCCAATGCGCTGTCGATCCTGCTGGGTTCCTGGCCGTCGATCATCCCGCCGGGCCCCGGCGTGTTGTGCGCGCTGGGCGACGCAACCACTGCAGTTCGCGACGAGTCCTCGCGCACCTACATTCGCAAGTTCTCGGAAACCGGCAAGGAGGACATCGCCAGGCAGCTGAAGGCGCTGGCGGCCGATGCGGCGAAGGCGCTCGCAGGCGAGAAGGTTGCAGCGAAGGACATGGACTTCACCTACCAGGTGGACGTGCGCTACCACGGCCAGGGTCTGCGCCTCACCGTGGACGTGGACCTGAAGCGCCTCGAGAAGGAAGGACTCGATGCGATCAGGCAGCCGTTCGACGAGGAGCACACGCGGCTCTTCACGTTCGCGCTGCCGCTCGAGCACGAATTCGTCGCATTGCGCGCCGTGGTGCAGGGCAAGGGCATCAACATCAAGCGCCAGGTCATCGCCCGGGGCGGCGCGTCGCCGGCCGCCGCGGCCGTCGGCAAGCAGAAGGCGTACATGGTCGGCAAGGACTGCGTGGCGACGGTGTACGACCGCGCGCAGCTGAAGGCCGGCAATCGCATCGCCGGTCCTGCGATCGTGATGGAAATGGACTCGACCTCGGTGATCCTGCCGAAGCACCACGGCAAGGTGGATCTCCACGGCAACATCCTGATCTACCCCGACGATTACCAGGCGCCTGGAAGCAAGGCGGGCGCAGCGAGGCCGAAGGCGGCTCCCGTGAAGGCCAGGCGAGCGGCGAAGAAAGCCGTCCGCAAGGCCAAGTAACAGCACTGCCGCCGCAACACTTCCGGAGACACGCACATGCCCGCCAAGATCATCCAGCGCAACAAAAAGCCGATGAAGAAGGTGAAGGTCGATTCCGTCACCATCGACATCATCGAGAGCGCCCTGCGCAACGCACGTTTCGAAATGGACACGGTGCTGTTCCGCACGGCGATGTCGCCCGGCATCCGTGAGCAGCACGACGAATTCCCGCTGATCGCAAACCTCGACGGCAAGATGGTCGTCGGCCAGTTCGGCTCGTTCATCCACGGCTTCCTGCAGGGTTACGACGGCACGGTGGAGGAAGGCGACGTCTTCCTGACCAACGACCCGTACTCGGTCAACGGCGCGATCAGCCACCAGAACGACTGGCTCATGCTGATGCCGGTCTACAAGGACGGTCGCGTCATCGCGTGGTCCGCCATGTTCGGTCACATGACGGACGTGGGCGGCAAGGTGCCGGGCTCGTTGCCGACGGACGCCCGTACCATCTATGAGGAGGGCGTCTCGGTCCCGCCGATCAAGATCATCAAGGCCGGGGTGATGCAGGACGACCTGCTCAAGGTGATCCTGCACAACTGCCGCCTGCCGACCTGGAACTACTCGGACTTCAATGCCATCGCCGCAGCGTTGCGCACGGCGGCGATCCGCTGCATCGAGATTTCGACACGCTTCGGCGACGACGTGTTCTATTCCGCGATGGACGCCATGCTCGAGCGCAACAAGCGCGCCATGCGCCATCTCATCCGCCAGACGGTCCCGGAGAAGAAGCAGTATTTCGAGGACTACATCTGCGACGACGGCCTGAACATGGGACCGTACAAGATCGCGTGCACGATGTGGCGCGAAGGGGACAAGTGCATCTTCGACTTCACGGGCACCGACCCGCAGTCGATCTCGTCGATCAACTTCCTGTTGAACGAGGAGATGTTCAAGATGTTCGCGGGCGTCTACATGATCATGGTGTTCGACCCGCAGATCCTCTTCAACGACGGCTTCTACGACCTGATGGACGTGCGCATTCCGCCGGGTACGCTGCTCAAGCCGTTGAAGCCCGCTGCACTTTCGTGCCGCACGCACGCGCTCGGCCGCATTTTCGACATCCTCGGCGGCCTGCTCGGCCAGGGCAATCCGGCGTTCATGTGCGCCGCGGGCTTCTCGGACAGCCCGCACTTCATGTACTCGGGGTACAGGAAGTCGGGCGAGTGGTACCAGCTGTACCAGATCACGTTCGGCGGCATCCCGGGCAAGCCCTTTGGCGACGGGCCGGACGGTCACTCGCTGTGGCCATCGTTCACCAACGTGCCGAACGAGTTCCTCGAGAGCTACTTCCCGCTGCGCATCGACATCTACGAGACCATTCCTGACACCGGCGGCGCAGGCAAGAACCGCGGCGGCAACGGCCTGCGCATCGGCTACCGTTTCCTCGAGCAGGGCGAGATCTCGATCCACGACGACCGCTGGCTCACCTATCCGTGGGGCGTCAACGGCGGCCTGCCGGGCGCACGCAGCAAGAAGACGCTCGTCCGTGCCGACGGCACCGAGGAATTGCTGCCGTCGAAGATCGACCGCGTGAAGGTAAATGAGGGCGACCTGCTGCTCTCTGATACGTGGGGCGGCGGCGGTTGCGGCGATCCCTTCGAGCGCGAGATCGAGAAGGTGGTGTTCGACGTGCAGGCCGGGCTGGTGACGCCGCAGGGCGCGCGCAGTTACGGCGTCGTGATCAATGCGGACGGCCTGACTGCGGACGTTGCAGCGACCGAGACGCTGCGCACGAAGCTGCGTGCGGAGCGCGGCCCCGTGCCGCTGTTCGACCGCGGCTTCACGTCGATCGAATCGCTCAAGGAGCGGTGCAAGGCCGAGACGGGCCACGAGCCGCCGCAGCAGCCGCGGTTCTCCGAGCGCGTGCTCAAGTCGGTGGCGGTCAGGAAGAAGGCAAAGGTGGCCTGAGGTGCCCCGGGCTGCGGCCGACACGTACACGCAGGTCGGCTACAGCTCGCCGAGCTTCAGCGCGGGCCTGCGGCCGGCCGTGCTCGTCGTCGACTTCCAGCTCGCTTTCACCGACCCGCGCTGGCCGCTCGGCGGCCTGCCCCTGATCCACGCCGCGCGTGATCGAACGGCGGGCCTGCTCGAGCGCGCACGCGCGAAGGACGTGCCGGTCGCGGCGTGCTACACGGCGTACGGCAGTCTGGCCGACATGCCGTTCTGGAAGGTCAAGCCGGTCCGCGACGAGTTCTTCTACGGCGATCCGTGCACGGCGATGGATCCGCAGATCCATCACGAGCGCAACTTCACGTACTGCAAGAACGCGCCTTCGATGTTCTTCCAGACGCCGCTGATCACGTTCCTGGTCAAGCAGCGCATCGACACCGTCATCGTCACGGGTTGCACGACCAGCGGCTGCGTGCGCGCGACGATCGTGGACGCGTTCTCGTACGGGTTCCGCGTGCTGGTGCCGGACGAATGCTGCGGGGACGCGGAGGAGGGCCCGCACCGGGCCAACCTCGCCGACGTCGGGCGGCGCTATGCGGACGTCACGTCGACCGCGGAGGTCCTGCAGTACGTCGACGCGTTGAGTGCCGCGCGCTAGCATGGGGCATGCCTTCCCGACGAACGCAATGGTTCGGATTCGCCAGTGCCTTGAGTCTCGCAACTGCAGCGGGTGCTGCAGGAACGGCGGAGCCGGCGGCAGCGCCTCCGGCCAGGCAGGCCCAGGGCCAGGTTCCGGTAGCGGTTGAAGTCGAAGCCAGCCGGCTCTCGACCGAACAGGTCGTGACCCGGTTCGTGCGCGATCTCGTCCGGCGCCCGCGGGATGATTCGGCCGCGATCTGGAACCGTCGACTCTGCCCGTTGGTGACCGGCCTCGCGTTCGAGCAGGCGGAGTTCGTGCTCGAGCGGATCTCGCGGGTGGCGATCGAGGCGGGAACGCCGCTCGGATCCCGCACCTGCACTCCGAACGTGTTCGTGATCATCGCGGCCGACCCCGCCGAATTGCTGACCGCGTGGCGACGCAGGAAGAACGATCCGTTCGGCGGGGCGTCGCGCGCCGAGGTCGACTCGTTCATCGCCTCCGGGCGACCGGTCCGGGCCTGGTACAACGTCGAACGTACCGGCGCGGACGGCGTCGAGTTGCTCGAGTTGGGCCCCGGCGAACCCGTGCCCGAAGGGGGCCGGCTGCCGAACACGCGACTCGAGCGCTCCACGATCATGACGCTGGCGTCCGCGGTGATCGTCGTCGACAGCGGCCGGTTGCGGGACGTCGATCTGCGTTCGCTCGCGGACCACGTGGCCATGCTGGCACTCTCGGACATTCCGGCCGATCAGGGATTCGCCGGCCTCCCGACCATCCTGAACCTGTTCTCGCGCACCCCGGCGGACGTGACGAAGACGGTTGCGCTCAGCGACTGGGACCGCGCCTTCCTGCACGGCCTGTACCACTCCGAGCAGAAGTACGTGCTGCAGGGCTCGCAGATCACGCGCCGCATGCTGGAGGCGGTGCCGCATTGAGCCCTGGGGTTCGGCGCGTCGTGGGCGCGCACCGTCACCCGCGCGGTGAATCGGCTTCGTTGACCAGCGTGGTGACCGCCACGTCGGCCGTGACGTTGCCGATCGTGCGGAAGATGTCCGGCAGGATCTCGACGGCGACGAGGATGCCGAGCACCTCGACCGGCAATCCGAGCGCGCCGCAGATCGGTGCGACGCTCGCGATGAACGACACCTGGCCGGGCAGGCCCACCGAACCGATGCTCACGGCAAATGCGACGAAGATCGCCCCCGCCATCTGCAGCCAGCTCGGCTCGATGCCGTACATCGCGGCTACGAAGAAACACACGGCCAGGTTGCCGAGCGGGCTGGTGTAGCGGAAGACCGCCACCGCGAGCGGCAGCACCAGGCCCGCGATGCGGGGCGAGACGCCGAGCCGTTCGCGCGCGCATTCGATCATCGCCGGCAGCGTCGCGAGCGAACTCTGCGTGCTGGCGGCGACGACCTGGACCGGGGCCACCGCCGCCGCGAAGTCGGCGACGCGCACCCGGCCACGCAACGCGATCACGAGGTAGATGACCAGCGTGGCGATCGCGATCACCGCAGCGACCGTCGTCGCGTACTGCAGCAGCAGGCCTGCCGCCTTCAGCCCGGCCTGCCGGCCGACCCCGAGCGCGAGCGCGAATACGCCGACCGGTGCGGCGAGCAGCACCCAGTGCACGATCACGACCATCGCTTCGGCCATGGCCGCGAAGAATCCAGTGAGCAAGTCGCGCTGGTGGGTGGGCAGGCGCGTGGCAGCGAATCCGAACAGGATCGCGAACACGACGAGCGCGAGGATGGCGTTGTCCGCCGCGGCGGCGATGATGTTCGGCGGCAGCAGTTGCTGCAGCCAGTCCGACCAGCCGATGCTGGTGGCAGCCGCCGCCGTGCCGCCCTGGCTGGCGCCCGCGATGAAGGCCGCTGCCGTCGTCCGGTCGACCGGCCAGAGCGCGAGGAGCCCCTGCGTCAGCAGCACCGCCAGTACGCCCGCCACGAGCAGCAGCAACGCGAACCAGCCGATCGCACGCGTCGCGAGCCGTCCGGTCGCCATGGCATCGGAGACGCTCGCCACCGCGGAGACGAGCATCGCGAACACCAGCGGCCCCACGGTCATGCGCAGGGCATTGAGCCAGAGCGTGCCGATGGCCTCGATACCGCCGGCGAGCGCGTGCATGGACTCATTGCCGGCAGCGTCGACCCAGGCGCCGAGCGCGATGCCAGCAGCGAGCGAGCCGAGCACGATCCAATGCTGCCGGTGAGGCACCTGCGAACGCGTCATCAGGTCGCCGCGAGCCAGTCGAACAGCGTGTTGGCGAAACGGATCTTCTGCTCCTTGCCAGCCACGACGTGCGCGACATCATCCCAAAGGATGCCCCTGGCGCCTGGAATGCCGCGCTCGATCGGCTGGGTGTTGCGCGGTGCGGTCACCACGTCCCTGCCGGCGTGGATGATCAGCGACGGGCAACGGATGCCCTGCAGCCGGTCTTTCGAATCGAACGCAACGCAAGCATCGATCAGGCGCGAGTGCGCGTCATAGCGGCCGTTGAGTTCCTTCCAGCCGCCAGCCGGTCCCAGCAGGCGAGCCTTGTTCTCGTTGTAGTACTCGGCGTCGAAAGAGAGCAGCGTGACAGCCTTCTGGAACGGGAAGAAGCCGAGGTCCCGGTGAATCCAGCGGAACATTTCCAGCTGGTCGCGCAGGAAGTCGTCCACCTCGCACCAGGCGCCCATGTTCAGCATGCTGCGGGCGAGGTCCGGCCGCCGGATCGCGATCTCCTGGCAGACGCAGGCACCCATGCCCACCAGTCCCATCAGGTGCACGTGCTTGAGGCCCAGGTGGTCGAGCAGGCCAATCGCGTCGTTGGCATGCAGTTCCATCGTCGAGGGCACGTGCAGGTCGTCGCTGGAGTCGCGGATGCCACGGTAGTCGAACAGGATGACCTGGTAGCGGTCGGTCAGTCCGCGCGCCAGGTGATGGTGGTTGTCGTGGCAGAAGGTGCCCCAGCCGCCCATGCACAGCACCGGGTCGCCCTGGCCCAGCACCTCGAAATACATGTCGTGTCCGTTGATGCGGGCAATGGGCATGCGGGCGTCGCTCCGGCTGTCCGGCCCGGAATGGGCCCCGGACGATGATTTCACAGGGCTCGCGGACTGGTAAAGTGTCGAATCTTCCAGACCTGCCCCCGGGGGAACGTCGGTGACTCACGCTGCCATCACGGGCTGGGGCAAATGCCTGCCGCCCAGTATCCTGACCAACGCCGACCTGGCGACGTTCCTCGACACCAACGACGAGTGGATCACGTCGCGCACCGGCATCCGCGAACGCCGCATCTCGCACGTGTCGCTTGAGGAGATGGCCTACGTGAGCTCGATGCGCGCGTTGGCCTGCGCCGGTCTCGACCCCGCCGACGTCGAACTGATCGTCATCGGCAGCTGCAGCTACGACGAGCAGGTGCCGAACCAGGCGTCGGGCCTGCAGGTCAGGCTCGGCGCCAAGCGAGCCGCTGCCTATGACATCAACACTGCCTGCACCAGCTTCCTGTATGCGCTCAGCACGGCCAACGCCCTGATCCGCACCGGCGTCGTGAAGAACGCCGTGGTCGTAGGCGGCGAAGTCATCTCGAGCCTCATGGACTGGCACAACCGCGGCGTGTCCGTGCTGTTTGGCGACGGCTGCGCGGCCGTGGTTCTCGAAGCCACCGACCGCGTCGAGGGCCTGCTGGGCGAGAAGCTCGGTTGCGACAGCGACGCGCGCGACACGCTCGTGGTCGAGGGCGTGGGCCTACGCTACGCCAACATCGGCCAGTTGTACGGCAAGACGGTCTGGAATTTCGAAGGTCCGGAGATCTTCAAGCGCGCCGTGCTCGGCATGTCGGGCGCCAGCGCCGACGTGCTCGCCGCCCAGGGCTTCAAGCCTGAGGACGTCGACCTCGTCATTCCGCACCAGGCCAACCTGCGCATCATCGAGGCCGTGGCCAAGCGTGTCGGTGCGCCGGCCGAACGCGTGTTCGTGAACGTCCAGCGGTATGGCAACATGTCGTCGGCGACCGTGCCCGTCGCGCTGGTGGAGGCGCTCGAAGAGGGCCGCGTGCAGCCCGGCAGCCTGCTGCTGCTGCCCGCTTTTGGAGCGGGCCTCACCTGGTGCGCGCATCTCGTGCGCTGGGGCGAGCGCACCACGCCGAAGGGCACGTCCGACGTGGAACTGCCGCCCTGCGATCGCACCGCGCTCGAGATCGTGCAGGGTTACCTGAAAGCGCACGGCTGATTCCGCAGGCGCCCGCGTCGTCTTGGGCCGCCGCGACACCCATGCTCCCATCGCGCAAGGCGTTGCTCCAGATCCACTTCTGCGTGGTGATCTGGGGCTTCACCGCCATCCTCGGCAAGCTGATCTCGCTGCCGGCGTTCGCGCTGGTGTGGTGGCGGATGTTCCTCGTGGTGCTGGCGCTGGCGTTCATTCCAGCATTCTGGCGCGGCGTGCGGCGCATGAGCCTGCGCACGCTGGGCATCTTCTCCGGCATCGGCATTGTCGTCGCGCTGCATTGGGTGACGTTCTACGGTGCGATCAAGCTTGCTAACGCGTCGGTCGCGGCAACCTGCATGGGGGTGGCGCCGATCATCATGTCGGTGGTCGAGCCCTGGATCACGAAGAAGCGCTTCGACCCGCGTGAACTCGTGATCGGCGTCGCCGCGATCCCCGGCGTGATGCTGGTGGTTGGCGGCACCCCGCACGGCATGCGTCTCGGCATTGCCGCCGGCGTGCTCTCTGCCTTCCTCGTCGCAGTCTTCGGCTCGCTCAACAAGCGCTTCGTCGAGTCCGGCGAGCCGCTGGCGGTCACGGGTCTCGAACTTGCCGCGGGCACGGCGTTCCTCACGCTGCTGGCACTGTTGTTCGGCGGCGAGGCGACCAGCTTGCCGGTGCCTGGAACCCACGACGCGATGCTGCTGCTGGTCCTGTCGCTCGCCTGCACGCTGTTTCCGTTCGCGCTGTCGCTGGTGGCGCTGCGCAACCTGAGCGCCTTCAGCGCGCAACTCGCAGTGAGCCTGGAGCCGGTGTATGCAGTCGTCCTGGCGATCGTGCTGCTGGGTGAGCAACGCGAACTGGGCCTGCAGTTCTACGCCGGTCTCGCCATCATCCTCGGCAGCGTGTTCGCGCACGTTGCGCTGAAACGAGCGTGAATCCATTACACCGATCTCTGAATCGCCCGGGTCGACACTAATTTTCTTCGGATCGACTAAATAAGTTTCTTCCGTGATTGACGTAAGTCGGCGTTTACCGAGCTTGCCAGTTCAGGTACGCTCGACGCAGTCTGGGATCTGCCCGGCACACCCCTTCAAGCAGGTCTCAGGAGGTCACGGCATGGATTCTCAGCACCGGGCGTCGTACAGCGCTCGCGTTCGCGATTGCTCTATTTCCGGTGCTGTCGTGGCGGCGCCTGCGTCGGCAGGAGATTCCGGCCGCAGCTTCGAGATGTGATCATCTGACGCCGATCGAGCGTTGCCGTCGACGCGTGAGGCAACACATTGTCCACCCCGCCTTTCTAAATGCAGGAAGCATGATGTCCATAAGTAATCGCTACCGGCAGTCTGCGGTCCTGCTGACGATCGTCGCCTGCACCGTTTCCGCAGTAACGGCGCTGGCGGCCAAGGTCCCGACGCCGACGGACACGTGCCTGACTTCCACGACAGCCACTTCCACCTCACCAATTACATCCAGGAAGGGCTTACTGGCGCTGCTATTACCTGGACTCGATCATGGGAGACAAGGTGGGCCGCAGCACGCTCTTCGGCATCCCGTTGCAGCAAACAATGGAGCTACCGTGTGACCCCCTGGCTGAGAGCGCGCCCACCTACTACCTGGAGAGCGATGCGCCGCTGTACTACTACAGCTTCACCGATGCGTACATCGCCATGCAGTACCGTTCGCTGAAGACAAACCCGAAGAAGCAGAAGCGTCTGGACCCGATGATCACGGGATTCAACCCCACGGACATGTATGCGGCCGATCACATCCGGCGTGTGCTCACGACCTTCCCCGGCGTGTTCAGCGGGTATCGGTGAATTCAGCATCCACAAGGAGTTCGTGAGCAGCAAAGGTGAGCGGCGAGGTGGCCAGCCTCACCGATCCAGCCCTGGACCGCATCCTCGAGTTCGGTGCCGAGACGGGCCTGGTGGTCTTGCTGCACAACGACATCGACAACCCCTTTTCTAAAGCCCAGTGCGTAACCTAAATACCTCGACTAAGACGAAGGACCTGGTGCGGCGCCACCCCAACACCACCATCATTTGGGCGCACACCGGGCTCGGCCGCGTCGTCCATCCCGTGCAGCCACAGGCCGGCGCCGAGGTCGCGGAGCGTAGCCCGAATCATCATCGAACTCCTGCAGGCGATGCTCGAGGATCCGACGCTCGCCCACGTCCACTTCGACATTTCATGGGACGAGGTCGCCAAGTACGCCGTTTCGTCGCAGGCGGCCATCGACCGGCTGTCGCAGTTGCTGAATGCCTATCCTGATCGCTTCCT
>CAVOSA010000008.1:0-169672 GCA_963698735.1 uncultured Gammaproteobacteria bacterium
CGTTTAAAATCCTAGACGGCTCTTGGGGGGCCGTCGTTCGGGGACGGTGCAGATTAAACCACAGCCACCCCCCCGGCGTCGCCGAGCAGCGCAAAAAAATAGCCAAAAATCAGCCTAAACATGGACTTGGACCGGTCCCGGACCATCGTTCCACGGCTTGCCGGCCAGCTTCCGGAACGGCTATCCTCACGGCTCCCCGGCGGTCCAGCCGTCGCTAAATCCTAAACAACGGGTGTCTCATGCCGCAGTTCGCGGAATTCGGCCCGGCGGCCACCTGGCTCGAGCGCCATCCGCAGGTGCGCTTCGTCGACCTGCTGCTCGCCGACCAGATGGGCATCCCCCGCGGCAAGCGCGTTACCGCTGCCGAGCTCGAAGGCGTGCACCGGGCCGGGCTGCTGCTGCCGGCATCGATGTTCGCGCTCGACGTGCTTGGCGGCACGGTGCAGTCGACCGGCCTCGGCTTCGACGAAGGCGACGCCGACCGCGTCTGCCTGCCGATTCCCGGCACGCTGGTGCCAGTGCCGTGGCTGGGTGAGAACGTCGCGCAGATGCAGGTCAGCATGTACGAGCACGACCGTACGCCGTTCCACGGCGACCCGCGTCACGTGCTCGAGAACGTCGTCGGTCGCTTCACGGCGCTCGGCCTGCAGCCCGTGATGGCAGTCGAGCTCGAGTTCTACCTGGTCGATCGCGAGCGCACGCCGGAAGGCTACGCGCAGCCGCCGCGCCAGCCGCTCACCGGCCGCCGCGAGGTCAAGACGCAGATCAATTCGATGCAGGAGCTGAACGAGTACTCGACCGTGCTCAGCGCGATCGACGCGGCCGCGCGCGAGCAGGAACTGCCCGTCGGCACGGTGCTCGCAGAGTACGGCCCGGGCCAGTTCGAGGTGAACCTGCACCACGTCGACGACGCCCTGCTCGCCTGCGATCACGCGATCCGCCTCAAGCGGCTGGTCAAGGGCGTGGCGCTAGCCCACGGCATGGAAGCGACGTTCATGCCCAAGCCGTATCGCGACCAGGCCGGCAGCGGCGCGCACCTGCACATCAGCGTGCTCGATGCGCAGGACCGGAACATCTTCGCGGCGGAAGATCCCGCCGGCAGTGAGCGGCTCCGTCACGCAATCGGCGGCCTCGCGGCCACTATGAACGACTCGATGGCCATCTGCGCGCCGACCGCGAATTCCTACCGTCGCTTCCAGCCGGAAGCCTACGTGCCGCTCAATCCGAGCTGGTCCGTGAACAACCGCGGCGTCGCGTTCCGCGTGCCGCACGGTCCGCCGGCGAGCCGCCGCGTGGAGCACCGCATTGCCGGTGCCGATGCCAACCCTTACCTGCTGTCGGCGATCGTGCTCGCCGGCATGCACCTCGGCCTCACGCGCAAGCTCGATCCGGGCCCCGTGCTGGCGGGCAACGCCTATCGCGACACGACGCCCACGATCCCGCAGTCCTGGCCCGAGGCGCTCGGCGTATTCGAGCGCAGCGAATTCGCCCGCGAATACCTGGGCGAGCGTTTCGCCCGGCTCTTCGCACAGACACGGCGCGGCGAGATGCAGGACTTCTATTCCTACGTGCCGGCCATCGACTACGACTGGTACCTGACGACCAGCTAGCCAAATGCCTGTCCAGCACATCGACTCGTATTACGCAGCGTCGGCGAACGCCGCGCCCGACCACCCGCAGCTGGCCGGCGATGCCGAAGCGGACGTCTGCGTGGTGGGCGGCGGAATCGCCGGCTGTGCGACGGCGCTGTTCCTCGCCGAGCGCGGCTACAAGGTCGTGCTGCTGGAGGGCAACCGCATCGCGTTCGGGGCGTCGGGTCGCAGCGGCGGCCAGGCGATCGTGGGCTTCGCCTGCAGCCAGGACAAGCTCGTCGCGCAGGTCGGCCGGGCCGACGCGAAGAAGATGTTCGACATCACCGTCGCAGCGCTCGACCTGATGAAGGTGCTGGTCGCAAGGCACCGCATCGACTGCGACCTGCACTGGGGCCACCTGCACACGGCAATCAAGCCGCGGCAGGAGACGGACCTGCGCTCGTACCAGGAAGAACTGGTCGACCAGTACGGCTACGCGGGTACGCGCTGGCTCGACCGGGCCGAACTCGGCGAGGTACTGAACACGGATCGCTACATCGGCGGCCTGCGCGACGACCGCAGCGGCCACGTGCATCCGTTGAATTACACGCTGGGGCTCGCGGCGGCGGCGGCAGCGGCCGGCGTGCAGATCTGCGAAGACACCATGGTCGTCGGCATCGACCACGGAGCCACGGTGCGCATCCGCACGGCGGCGGGCCCGTCAGTGCGCGCGAAGCACGTCGCGCTGTGCTGCAATGCCTTCATTGACGAGAAGATCTCGCGACAGTTGCGCGACCGCATCATGCCGGTCGGTACCTACATCATCGCCACCGAGCGGCTCGGCCAGGCGCGGATCGAAAGCCTGGTGCGCGAGAACGTCGCCGTCTCCGACGTGAACTTCGTGCTCGACTATTTCCGCCGCTCCGACGACCACCGCATGCTGTTCGGCGGGCGCGTGAGCTATTCGGGCCGCGACGCGCGCAACACCGCGAAGGCCACGCGCGTGCGGATGCTGAACGTGTTCCCGTCACTGGCCGACGCGAAAATCGAGTATGCGTGGGGCGGTCACGTCGACATCACGATGAGTCGCGCGCCGGATTTCGGGCGCCTCGCGCCGAACGTGTACTACCTGCAGGGATTCTCGGGTCACGGCATCGCACTGACCGGCATCGCGGGCCAGATGGTCGCCGAGACGATCGCAGGACAGGCCGAACGCTTCGACCTCTTCACGCAACTCAAGCACCACGATTTCCCGGGCGGTCCCGCGCTGCGCATGCCGGGGCTGGTGCTGGCGATGCTCTGGTTCCGGCTCAAGGACCTGCTGTAAGCCGCTCGGGCAGGTGACGATTCCTCACCCGTAGTGAAGAGATTTCAGGCGAGTTACGCTGCACTGCAACAATTCCGGGGTACTCTCTTGCCTGCAGGGGGAAACCATGTGATTTGCCGCGCCATTGCGGCCAAGGCGGTATCCCCCTATGAAGAGCACGAAGTCCGAACAACCCAACATAGCTTTCCTGGTCGCCGTGGGTGCGAGCCTGCTGGCAGGCACCCTCCTGCTGTTCGGCTCGCTGCAGTACGCGGCCACCCACATGCAGGTAACGATGTAGCCCGACGCGCCAGCCGAACTCGACCGTCGATTGCAGCCGCCCGGTCTTCCACGCGACCATGGCGGCAATGAACAAAGTCATCGACACCGGGCGCCTGATCCTGCGTCGGTTCACGCTGGACGACGTGCCGGCGCTGTATCAACTCTGCTCCAGGCCGGAGATCATCCGCTACGCGCAGAGCACCCCGCTCGCCTCCATCGAGGAGGCGCGTGAGTTCATGCAGGCAGCGCCGTTTCGCGATTACGCCACGTACGGTTACGGTCGCTTCGCGTGCGTCTGGAAGGAATCCGGCGCGGTGATCGGCTTCAGTGGCCTCAAGTACGTCCCCGAAATCGCCGACACCGAGCTCGGCTATCGGTTCTTCCCCGAATTCTGGGGACTGGGACTCGCGACCGAGGCCGGTCGGGCCTCGATCGATTTTGCGCGCTCCGACCTCGGCCTGAAGCGACTGGTGGCGATGGTCCACCCGGACAACGTCGCCTCGGCCAGCGTGCTGGCGAAGCTTGGGTTCGCAGTAGAGAAGCAGTTGCGCTATTCCGGACTGAACGACATCGACGTGAATCTGTTTGCCAGGGCCCTGTGACTGCACTGGTCGGCGGCCGCAACCGCCGAGTCCCTGCGCGCGCTAGGCCTTGTCTCCGGCCCAGCTTGCGCCGCTCGTGCACGTCTCGTGCACGACGACTCGTGACAGCAGCGGCAGGGCCGGTTTCAGTTCCTGCCAGATGTAGCGCGCGAGATTCTCGCTGGTCGGATTGTCGAGCCCTGGCACGTCGTTCAGGTAACGGTGGTCGAGTCGCTGGAACAGCGGTTCAAACGCCTGCTTGATATCGGCGAAGTCCATCACCCAGCCGAGCCGGGCGTCGACCGGACCGCTCACGTGCAGCTCGACGCGGAAGGAGTGCCCGTGGACGCGCGCGCATTTGTGCCCTTCCGGCACGTTGGGCAGCCGGTGCGCGCTTTCGAGCGTGAACGTCTTGAAGATCTCCACGGGCGACCTCGGGCTCAATTCCTGTGCAACGAGCAGTATCGACAGCGCTTCAGGTCTGCGCAACCGCGCCGGCCTTCGGGCGCAACACGTAGCACACGTGGATCTTCGGGTTGCGCGCGTAATCCTCCGGAATCGTGGCGCGAGTGATGTCCTCTGCGTCGAAGTGCTCGAGCGTCGCGCCGTCGAGCTTGAATTTCTGGAAGTTGTTCGAGAAGACGATCTTCCCGCCCGGCGCGAGCAGCTTCGCCGCCGTGGTCAGCAGCCAGCCATGGTCCATCTGCACGTCGAACTCCCGCTGCATGCGCTTGGAGCGTGAATGCGTCGGCGGATCGATGAAGACCAGGTCGTACTCCGGCGGTCTCATCTGCTGCGCCTGCGTTTCCAGCCACGCCAGGCAATCCGCCTGGATGAATTCATGCGCCGGGCCGCGCAGCCCATTCAGTTCGAGGTTGCGCCACGCCCAGTCGAGGTACGTCTTCGACATGTCGACGGTGGCCGAGGCCACCGCCCCGCCGCCGACCGCATGCACCGTTGCCGCGCCGGTGTAGGCGAAGAGATTCAGGAAGCGCTTGCCGTTCGCCCATTCGCCGAGACGTGCGCGCGTGATGCGGTGATCGAGGAACAGCCCCGTGTCGAGGTAATCGTTGAAGTTGACGAGGAACCTGTAGCGCCCTTCACGCACGACGTGGAACTGCGCTTCGCTGTCCAGCTTCTCGTACTGCTCGCCCGCCTTCTGTCGCTTGCGCACGCGCAGCACCATCCGTGCGGCTGGAATCCCCAGCACTTCAGGGATCACGGCAAGGGCCTCGTCGCGACGGGCACGCGCCGCCTCCTGGGCAACTGTCGCAGGCGCCGCGTATTCCTGCACGCATGCCCAGCGTTCGTCGTTGCCGTAAATGTCGATGGCGAACGCATACTCCGGCATGTCGGCGTCGTATACGCGAAAGCAAGCCACGTCGCTGCGGCGCGCCCAGTCGGCGAGCTTCGAATAGTTCTTGCGCAGGCGATTCGCGAACATGGACGCGCCGGGACGTTCCCGCGCCGCTTCGAGCCTGGCCGCCCGCACCTCGGCCGGATCCGGCTCCTTCGCCGACGCGTCGAGATGAAAGCGCAGCAAACGGCACTCGATCGCGCCGTTGAAGAACGTGTGCGTACGATAGGCACGCAGGCCCAGGGCGCGGCCGAGTGGCGGATCGCCCGTGAAGACACCGGCCTCCCAGCCCGGGAAACAGCGCAGCAGCTTGTCACCCAGGTTCGCGTACAGCGCTTCGATCTGCTCGGGATCGCCGATGCGCACGCCATACGGTGGATTGACGACCACCAGGCCGGCCGGGTGCGACGTGGCCGGCAGGTTCGAGAGGTCGCGCCGATCGAACAGGAGATGGTTGCCCAGTCCCGCGCGATTCGCGTTGGCGATCGCCGCACGGATCGCCGCCTGGTCGCGATCGCTGCCGGCACAGCGGCCGCCTGCGAGCAACTCGAGCTTGCGCTCACCTTCGGCTGCCGAGCGCAACTCGCCCCAGAGCGTCGCGTCGTGCTGCAGCCAGCGCTCGAAACCGAACCGTCGCCGCAGCAATCCCGGCGCGATCCCCGCGGCGATCATCGCGGCCTCGATCACCAGCGTGCCCGAGCCGCACATCGGGTCGTAGAACGCTGCGCCTGCCGCCGCCATCGACGCCCAGCCCGAGCGCAGCAACAACGCCGCCGCGAGGTTCTCCTTGAGCGGCGCCTCGACGCCTGTCTGCCGGTAGCCGCGCCGGTGCAGCGGTTCGCCGCTCAGGTCGATGCCCACCGTCACGCGTTCCTTTGCGAAGCGCAGGCTCACCCGCAGGTCGGGCGAGGCCAGGTCGACGTTGGGCCGCGCGCCCGCATGCTCGCGTATGCGATCCACGATGGCGTCCTTGGCGCGCAGCGCAGCGAACTGCGTGTGCCGCAACCAGCGCGGAGATTCGCCCACGACGTCGACAGCAAACGTGCCCTCGGGCGAAACGTGAGTTTCCCAGGGCAGTTCGAGCAGCCCGCGATACATGAGGTCCGGATCGCTGGCGTCCAGGTCCGCCAGTGTCAGCAGCACGCGGCTCGCCGTGCGCGAGCGCAGGCAGGCGGTGTAGGCACTGGCGAGCGGCCCGAGGAAACTCACTCCGGCGGGGTGCTCGCGTTCGACTTCGATGTCGAACTGCCGCAGCTCGGTCGCCAGCAGGTCGGCGACGTTGAGCGGGCACGCGGCGAAGAACCGATGCCTCGCGACGGGGGCAGGTGCGTCGCTCACGCGGATTGCCGCCGCGCCGGAAATCGCAGCAGGTCGCGCGGCCGCACGTCCTGCAGCGCGCGCCCGATGATGCGGTAGCTGTCGGCATCGAACGTCACAGCGTCCGCGCCGCGCAACAGCGCCTGCACTTCGTCCTCGTCACGCGCGATGCCGAGATGGCTCCAGTGGTCGATCACGTGGATGTGCGTGCCGCCCGCCCCCGGCGCGGGCTCCCTGATGCCGATGGCGCCGGCAAAGGGCCACGGCTTGAAGCGCAGCGGCGCGAGTGCCATCTGCAGGCGTGCATCGTGCAGCGCGCGCGGTTCCTTGCCGACGCATGCGCCACGGCACTTCTTCACCTGGTAGGCGAAGCAACTGCCGTCACCGGATTCGAGGCCCAGCGTCTTCAGGCACAGCCCGGCCTCGCGCGCTTTGCCCTCGAGCGCACGCCAGGCGTCTTTCTCCGCACGGAACGGCCCGAACACGACGGAGTCTTCCTGGCCGAGACGGGTGTCTTCGATCGGCACGACCTCCGGACACAGGCCGCCTTCGTGCGGCACCAGCCGCACGACGCAGTCGCCCTCGTGCCGGCGCAGCCTGCGATTGCCGGTGGGCGCAAGTTCCTTGACCAGCCGCGACTCGAGCAGCAGCGCGCCCAGTTCGCCGCCGGTCTCTACCCACTCCACCTGGCGCACCTGCCGCGTGAGTTTCGATTCCTTGCCCGAGCGATGCTCGGCGGCAAAGTGTGCGAAGACGCGGCTGCGGACGTTGCGGCTCTTGCCAACGTAAATCAGGGCGCCGGCTTCGCCGCGGAACAGGTACACACCCGGTCCCTCGGGCAGGTCGTCCGCCAGTTCCGGCGGCAAGTGCGGCGGCAAGCGCGGTTCGCGCTGGGCTGCGGTCACCGCCTCGTGCATCGAACCCGCGCCACGCTGCCGCTCCATCGCGGCGATCAGTTCGGGCAGGACTTGCGCGTCGCCAAGCGCGCGATGCCGTGCGGCGCACGACAATCCGAAGCGCTCCATCAGCGTATCGAGGTTGTGTCGCGCGTGCTCCGGGTATAGCGCGCGCGAAAGCTTGACCGTGCACAGCACCGGCGCGGAGAACCGGACACCAAGGCGGCGAAACTCGGCACGCAGGAAGCCGTAGTCGAACCGCGCGTTGTGCGCGACGAAGAGCCGCCCGTCCAGTCGCCGGCGCACTTCACTCGCCACGTCGGCGAACGGCGGCGCGTCGGCCACCATCGAGTCGTCAATGCCGGTGAAGCGGGCAATCGCAGGCGGGATGCGGATGCCCGGCTGCACGAGAGTGCTCCACTCCTCGACGACCTCGCCGCGCTCGAGCAGCACGATGCCGACCTCGATGACGCGGTGCTGCGCCGCCATGCCGCCGGTGGTCTCGAGATCGACGCATGCGACCGGGCCACGCAGCGATTCGGACTGCAGGGCCAGCGCCGCCGGTGTGACAGGCATCGCGATCAGGACGGTGCCCGGCCGTCCAGCGACAGGATCGGGTAGTACAGCTCAGGCCGACGATCGCGGAACACGCCCCAGGCGTGGCGCTGCGAGCGCAACTGGTCGAGATCGAACGTGGCCGTCAGCACGGCCTCGGACACCCGGTCGGCCTCCGCGACCTTGCCGCCTGTCCCATCGGCGATGAACGACGAGCCGTAGAAGGTCATCTCGTACTTCTGGCCTTTCTCGACGCCGATGCGGTTCGACGCAACCAGCGGCATCACGTTCGCCGCCGCGTGGCCCTGCATGCAGCGCTGCCAGTGATCGCGCGAGTCGATGCTCGGGTCCTGCGGCTCGGAGCCGATGGCGGTCGGGTAGAGCAGAATCTCGGCGCCCATCAGCGCCATGCAGCGCGCGGCTTCCGGGAACCACTGGTCCCAGCAGATGCCGACGCCCAGGGTACCGAACCGGGTCTTCCACACGCGGAACCCGGTGTCGCCAGGCGAAAAGTAGAACTTCTCGTGGTAGCCGCAGCCCTCGGGTATGTGGGACTTGCGATAGACACCCAGCACCTCGCCGTCGGCATCGATCATTGCCAGCGAGTTGTAGTAGGCGTTGTTGGCGCGCTCGAAGACGCTGATGGGGAGCACTACACCGAGTTCGGCCGCCAGGGCCCGGAAGCGGCGCACGACGGGATTGTCCGGCATCGGGTGTGCCAGCTCAAAATGGCTCGCCAGGTGGTCCTTGCAGAAGTACGGTGTCTCGAAAAGTTCTTGCAAAAGAATAACTTGCGCCCCCTGCGCGGCCGCCTTCCGGACCATGGACTCGGCCTTGTCGAGGTTCTCGGCGGCATTCGGCGTGCAGGCGAACTGGGTCGCAGCGACAGTGACTTTCATCGCGGGCTCCGGCAGGCGGGAGCCGTGGAGTCTAGCGAAGCAGCGTCGTCCGGACCAATCAGCCCGGCCGGGCAAGTCCCCTCGGCAGCCACAGTGACCATGGGCTATTATTGTCAAGTGCACCCCGGGTGCGGGGGTGGTGCTGGGACAGCGGAATTCCCCGGCATGGGGGTGGGTGCCCAGATAACGACCAAACCAAATATTACGGAGAGTCCCATGTCCAGTTCTTTACTCGACAGTCTGTCGCAGATGGTCACGCCCGACCTGCTCGGTCAGGCTGCGTCCGCCCTCGGTGAAAACCAGGGAGGTATTTCGCGTGGCATGGGCGCCGTCCTGCCCATGCTGCTCGGCGGTGTCGCATCGCGTGCCAATGACACCAACTTCGCGTCCTCGCTGTTCAAGCTCGTCTCCGATCCGGGTAACGACTTGAGCGCGCTCGGCAACGTTACCAAGCTGCTGTCACCCGGCGCGCCCAGCTCGCCGATGATGGCGCTCGGCGGCCAGCTGCTCAGCTCGCTGTTCGGCAACAACCTGGGCTCGGTCGGCAACGCGCTGGCGAGCTATGCGGGCGTTCGCCCCCAGTCGGCCTCCTCCATGCTCAGCCTCGCGGCCCCGATGGTGCTGGGCGTGCTCGGCAAGGCCGTCAAGAGCGGCGGCCTCAACATGTCCTCACTGGCCAGCCTGCTGACGGGCCAGAAGAGTTCAATCGCTTCGGCACTGCCGAGCGGCCTGAACCTCGACCGTTACCTCGCAGCGCCTGCGGCGGTAAGCCACGCCGTGCACCAGGCCCCGGAGCCGGCGAAGTCGTCGATCTGGCGCTGGCTGCTCCCGCTGCTGCTGGTGCTGGGCGCGCTGCTGCTGCTCTCGCGCTGCATGAAGAAGGAAGAGGCGGTCGTCGAAAGCGTGCCGACCCCGGCACCGCAGGTCGAAGTCGCCCCGGCACCGGCACCTGCCCCGGTCGAAGCCGCCCCGGTGGAAACGCCGAAGGCCGAACTCTTCTTCGAAGTGGGCCAGACGGCGATGCCGGCCAACACGGGCGCCGCGCTCGCTCCGATCGTCTCGTACCTCGCCGCGAATCCCATGGCCACGGCCGCCGTCTCCGGGTACCACGACCCGACGGGCGACGCTGCGGTGAACGAGGAACTGGCGAAGAACCGTGCGATCGCAGTGCGTGATGCGCTGATGAACGCCGGTGTCGCAGAAGGCCGCATCGTAATGGACAAGCCGGTCGTGACGACGGGCGACGGTTCGCTCGAAGCGGCTCGCCGCGTCGAAGTGACCATCCGCTGAGACAGTGACGCGCGCCTGGCGCGCGCTTCGCTGACGAAGACAGGGGCCCTCCAGGGCCCCTGTTCTTTTCAGGCGGCCAGCACCTGCAGCACGTGCCGCGCAATCATGCTTTCCTCGTCCGTCGGGATCACGTAGGCCGCCGTCGCACTGCGTTCCGTCGTGATGCGAGGGCCATGTCGCGCGTTCGCGACTGCGTCCAGCTCGATGCCGAGCCACGCCGCCTGCCGGCAGACGCGCGCGCGGATCTCGGCCTGGTTTTCACCGATGCCGGCCGTGAAGACGATCGCATCGAGGCCGCCAAGCGCTGCAGCGAGCGAGCCCAGTTCCCGTGCGGCGCGGTAAACGAAGACCTCAAGGGCCAGCGCAGCGGCCGGCTCATGGCTCGCAAGCAGGTCGCGCACGTCGCTCGACACACCCGACATGCCGAGCAGTCCTGACTCGCGGTAGATGAGCCGCTCGATCTCGCGCGGGCTCAGCTGCAGTTCGTCCAGCATGAACAGCACGACTCCCGGGTCGAGCGCGCCGCAACGCGTGCCCATCGGCAGGCCATCCACTGCCGTGAAACCCATCGTGGTCGCGACGCTGCGGCCCGCGCGCATCGCGCACATGCTCGAGCCGTTGCCGAGGTGAAAGACGACCGTGCGACCGGCCGCGGCCCGCGCATCGACCGCTGGCAGTTGCGTTGCGATGTATTCGTACGAGAGCCCATGGAAACCGTAACGCCGCACTCCGGCAGCGGCGAAGCGTGGCGGCAACGCGAAGAGCTGTGCCACCTCCGGCACGCTGCGGTGGAAAGCCGTGTCGAAGCAGGCGACTGCGGGAACGCCAGGCAACCGCGCCAGCAGCGCGCGGATCGCGGCCAGGTTGTGCGGCTGGTGCAGTGGAGCGAGGGGCACGTAGCGGTCCAGCCGCTGCAGCACCGCGGCATCGACGACGGTGGGCGCCATGAACTCGAGTCCGCCGTGCACCACGCGGTGACCGACCCCTGCGATGTGTGCATCGCCCAGCTCGCGTTGCACGGCCGCGAGCAACCGGTCGAGCGCGTCCGCGTGAGACAAAGGTCCCGCGCCAAACGGAACACTGGACACCGCGCCACCGTCCCGCCGCAACGTGAACACTGGCGCCGTGCCGAGGCCGGACACCTGGCCCCACAGGTCACGCTCGGCGCGGTCACCACGCAGCCGGAACACGCAGAACTTGATGCTCGAGGACCCTGCGTTCAGCACCAGGATCACGCGCTGGCCGCGATCGTCCACGCCCATCACTTGTGCGGTGGCGCCAGCGTGCGGCGCGCGTGGACGACCAGCTTGGCGACGGCCGCCGAGCCGATGCGCATGCGCACGTTGTCGGCGCGGCTGGTGAGAATCACGGGCACGCGGGCACCGAGCACGATGCCGGCGCTGTCCGCACCGGCGAAATACTGGAGCTGCTTGGCCAGCATGTTGCCGGCCTCGATGTTCGGCACCAGCAGGATGTCGGCGCGCCCCGCCACCGGCGACTCGATGCTCTTGGTGCGCGCCGCGATCTCGCTGATCGCGTTGTCGAACGCGAGCGGCCCGTCGAGAATCGCGCCGCGGATCTGGCCGCGGTCCGCCATCTTGCAGAGCGCGGCGGCGTCGATCGTCGAGGTGATGTCCGGGTTGACCATTTCCACGGCCGACAGGATGGCGACCTTCGGCGTCTCGATGCCGAGATTGCGGGCCAGGTCGATCGCGTTCTGCGCGATGTCGGCCTTCTCCCGCAGCGTGGGCTCGATGTTGATCGCAGCGTCGGTCACGAACAGGATGCGGTCGTAGGCCGGCACGTCCATGACGAAAACGTGGCTGACGCGACGTTCCGTGCGCAGCCCGCCCTGGGTCGAGATGACCGCTGCCATGATCTCGTCCGTGTGCAGGCTGCCCTTCATCAGCGTCTCGACCTCGCCGCTGCGCGCGAGCGCCACCGCGGCGGCGGCCGAGGCATGACTGTGCTCGGTGTCCATCAGCCGAAAACCCGAGAGGTCTTCGCCGAGCGTGCCGGCAAGGGCGCGGATGCGGGCCGACGGGCCAACCAGTACCGGCACGATCAGGTTGCGCCTGGCGGCCTCGAGCGCACCCACCAGCGAGTCAGGGTCGCACGGGTGGGCGACGGCACAGGTGACCGGCGCCAGGGGTTCGCAGCGCTTGAGCAGCCGGTCGAACACGTCGTTTCGGCGGATCATGAACTCCGGGCGCGCCATCTCCGGGAACGATGCCTTGCGGATGGGCGCCTCGACGATGACCGTGCCGCGGAGCACCGTCTCGCCGGCGGCTTCCACCGTGCAGTCGAACAGCACGCGGCGATTTTCCGCGGCTTTTTCGCGCACGGTCACGGTCGCGCGGACCAGGTCACCGACGCGCATGACGCCGTGGAACTCCAGTTGCTGCGACACGATGCGCGTACCAGGTCCCGGCAGCCGACGCTCCAGCATGCCCGAGATGATGGCTTCGGCCGCCACTGCCTCGACGCAGAATTCGCCGGGCTCGATCGCCGTCGAACCTTCCTCGACGTGGAAAGGCACGACGTCGCCCGAGACCAGCAGCAACGCCTCGATTTCGGACTGGCCGACGACGCGCTCGGCACTTGCTGTCGCGCCGACCTCGATCTCCTCGTAGGTGACGTTGCTGTAGCCGCTCATTGCGAGAGGTCGATCCAGGTCGTCTTCAGTTCCGTGTACTTGTCGAACGCGTGCAACGACTTGTCGCGGCCGGTGCCCGATTGCTTGAAGCCGCCGAACGGCACCGTGATGTCGTCCGCGTCGTAGCAGTTGACGTACACCATGCCGGCTCGCAGCGCCTTCGCAATGCGGTGCGCCTTGCCGATGTCGCGCGTCCAGACCGCTGCGGCGAGGCCATACTCCACGCCGTTGCCGACGCGCACCGCCTCCTCGGCGTCCTGCACCGTGATGGCGGCCAGCACGGGTCCGAAGATTTCCTCGCGTGCGATGCGCATGTCGGGGCGCACGTCCGCGAACACGGTGGGCTCGACGTAGCACCCGCCGGTGTTCTCGCGCACGCGCTTGCCACCTGCAAGCATCGACGCGCCTTCGCTGCGCCCTGCGTCGATGTAACCGAGCACGGTCCTGGTCTGGATCTCGTCGACGATCGCTCCCATGCGGGTCGCGGGGTCGAGCGGGTCGCCGGGCGCCATGCCGCGGCACGCCTCAACCACCTTCTCAAGTACCCGGTCGCGCACGCTGGCCTCGATCACGAGGCGCGAAGCGGCGGTGCACATCTCGCCCTGGTTGAAGAAGATCGCGCTTGCTGCCGTGGCGGCTGCGCGATCCAGGTCGGGGCAATCCGCGAGGATGATGTTGGGCGACTTGCCGCCGCACTCGAGCCAGACACGCTTCATGTTCGACTGGCCGGAGTACTGCAGCATGAGCTTGCCGGTGCGCGTCGATCCGGTGAAGCCGATGCAGTCGACGTCCATGTGCAGCGCCAGCGCCTGCCCGGCCGTGTGGCCGTAGCCCGGCAGCACGTTGAAGACGCCGTCGGGAATGCCCGCTTCGGTCGCCAGCGCGGCGAGGCGGATCGCCGTGAGCGGCGACTTCTCGGACGGCTTGAGGATGAAGGAATTGCCGGCCGCCAGCGCCGGCCCGATCTTCCAGGCCGCCATGATCAGCGGGAAGTTCCACGGCACGATCGCGGCCACGACGCCGATCGGCTCGCGCGTGATGAGCGCGAGCTGGTCGTGCGCGGTCGGCGCAACTTCGTCGTACACCTTGTCGACTGCCTCGGCGTACCACGCGATGCAGCGCGCGGTCGCCGGAATGTCCACGGCCAGGCTGTCGCCGATCGGCTTGCCCATGTCGATCGTCTCGAGCAACGCCAGCTCGTCGCGGTGCGCGAGTATCAGTTCGGCGAAACGCTGCAGCACGCGCTTGCGCTCGCGCGGCGGCTGGTGCGCCCACACGCCGCTGTCGAAGGCACGCCTGGCCGCGGCGACCGCCAGCTCGACATCGGCCTGGTCCGTGGACGCGACGCGCGCAATCACGCGGCCGTCGATCGGACTCACGTCGTCAAAGGTTTCTCCGCTCGCGGCGGACAGGTAGCGGCCATTGATGAAGGCCTGGCCATTGATCGCAAGCGCGGCGGCGCGGGCGCGCCAGTCCTGGGCGGTGGTCGGGGTGGCATTCATGGTCTGTAGCGACTCCTGGGGTGCCGGCGTCGTTCGTCAGAACGTCGGCGGGGTGCTGGCGGAAATGATCTCGCAGGTCTCGCTGCCCGTGTTGCGGAAGCGGTGCGGGATCGCGCTGGTGAAGTAATAAGCGTCGCCGGGGCCGAGCAGGCGCGTCTCGGCACCGACGGTCAGTTCGATGCGGCCGCTCACCACCACGCCGCCCTCCTCGCCCTCGTGCCGCAGCATGTCGGCCCCGGTGTCGGCTCCGGGGGCGTAATGCTCGTGCAGTACGGCCATGGCGCGGTTCGGGCGGCGGGCGGCGACGAGCTTGAAGGTGACCGAGCGGTCGCCCATGACCGGCAACTCGTCGCTGCGGAAAAAGACCTGTGGGCTCGCCGAAAAGTCGAGCGTGAAGAAGTCCGCCAGCGACATCGGGATGCCGTCGAGGACCTTCTTGAGCGAACTCACCGACGGGCTGACGCGGTTCTGTTCGATCAGCGAAATGAGGCCATTGGTGACGCCGGCCCGCTTCGCCAGCTCGCGCTGGGACAGGCCGTACATGGTGCGCACGGCCCGCAGGTGGGCACCAACGTCGATGCTGAGCTCGGTCACGGGGTGTTCAATATCCTGCACACACGGGTCGAAAACAGGGCGAATTTCACGGCCAATTGAGCCAAGTGTCAATTTTTCTTATCATCGGGCGGTTACCTCACCAAAATCGGGAAACCCGCCATGACCGCCAGTGCACCGCTGCAGCGCGATGAGATGGAAGCCTTCTGGATGCCGTTCACGGCCAACCGGCAGTTCAAGGCCAACCCCCGCCTGCTGGCGAAGGCTGAAGGCATGCACTACTGGACACCGGACGGCCGCCAGATCCTGGATGCGGTTGCCGGCCTCTGGTGCGTGAATGCGGGCCATGGCCGCAAGGAGATCACCGAGGCAGTCAGCAAGCAAATTGCGACGATGGAGTACGCACCGCCGTTCCAGATGGGACACCCGACGGCGTTCCAGCTGGCCAACGACGTGGCCGAGTGGTTGCCGGATAATCTCAGGCACATCTTCTTCACCAACTCGGGTTCGGAGTCCGTCGATACCGCGCTCAAGATCGCGCTCGCCTACCACCGTGCCCGCGGCGAAGGCTCGCGCACCCGCTTCATCGGCCGCGAGCGCGGCTATCACGGCGTGGGTTTCGGCGGCATCTCGGTCGGCGGCATGGTCAACAACCGCAAGTGGTTCGGCTCGATGCTGCCGGGCGTCGATCACCTGCCGCACACCCACGACCTGGCGAAGAACGCCTACACGCGCGGCGAGCCCGAACACGGCGCCAGCCTCGCCGATGAACTCGAGCGCATCGTCGCGCTGCACGACGCCAGCAACATCGCGGCCGTGATTGTCGAGCCGGTCGCGGGTTCGACGGGCGTGCTGATTCCGCCGAAGGGTTACCTCGAGCGCCTGCGCAACCTCTGCACCAAGCACGGCATCCTGTTGATCTTCGACGAAGTCATCACCGGCTTCGGCCGCCTGGGCTCGCCGTTCGGGGCGTCGTTCTTCGGCGTCACGCCCGACATGATCACGATGGCCAAGGGCCTGACCAACGGCGCGGTGCCGATGGGCGCCGTCGCGGCCAGCGACCAGATCTACGACACGTTCATGCAGGGCCCGGAAGGCGCGATCGAACTCTTCCACGGCTACACGTATTCGGCCCATCCCGTGGCCTGCGCGGCCGGCATCGCAACGCAGGAGATCTACCGCAAGGAAGGCCTGCTCACGCGCGCGAACGACATGGCGGGCTACTGGGCCGACGGCGTGCATTCGCTGAAGGGACTGCCGCACGTCATCGACCTGCGCAACCTTGGTCTCATCGGCGCGGTCGAGATGGCCCCAATCCCCGGCAAGCCCGGCCTGCGCGGCTACAACACCTTCGTGCGGGCGTTCGAGAAGGGCCTGCTGGTGCGCGTGACGGGCGACATCATCGCGATGTCGCCGCCGCTCATCATCGAGAAGCAGCACATCGACCAGGTGTTCGGCATCTTTGCGGACGTGCTGAAGGAACTGGCCTGAAAAAAACGCCCGGTCTCCGCGAGGAGCCGGGCGTTTTCGTTTCTCGTCAGGGCGCCAGGCGCGCTAGGCGCTTACTCCTTGGACCACGGGAACGTGGTAGAGACCGAGAACCACGCACGCGCCTCGCTGCTGAACACGTCGTTCGGCGTGCCGTCGGCCGCCTTGAGGTCGCTGCCGTCGATCCACTTCAGTGCGAAATTGAAGTGGCTGAGCGAGTAGGTCACGCCGACCGACCAGTCCATGTAACTGTCGTCGTAGACCGCATCCCAGTAGTCGCCGTCGCTGTAGCCCAGGTGCGCGGTCAGACCGAAATTGGCGGGCAACTCATACGTGCCGTTGGCTTCATAGTAGAACGCCGACTCGCCGACGCTTGCGAAGTCGGGCGAGTACCAGATCTTGCCGCTCACCCACTTGTAGCCGACGCCCGCGTAAATCTCGCCGTAGTCATATTGGGCGTCGGTGCTCGGGTACGAGTACCAGATGCCGCCGACGTCGTAGGTGATGTCTTCACCGCCACGGAAACCGCCGTAGTAGTCGATCTCGTATTCGGC
Organism: uncultured Gammaproteobacteria bacterium; assembly: GCA_963698735.1. Classification (GTDB taxonomy): domain Bacteria; phylum Pseudomonadota; class Gammaproteobacteria; order Steroidobacterales; family Steroidobacteraceae; genus RPQJ01. The sequence goes on from CAVOSA010000008.1 coordinate 16,807, forward strand.
GTCGTCGCCGAAGTCGACGCTGCTGGCCCAGATGCCGGCGTAGAGCCCGCTTTCGTGCGCGAAGTCGACGCTGCCCTGCAACGCCGGATCCTGCGCGCTCTGGGTGATGCCGCGGAAGTCGTAGTCGCTGACAGCCGTCACCGTACCGGTGATTTCCGCCTGCGCAGCGAGTGCGGAAAGCGACAGCGCAACTGCGGCCAGGCCATGGGTCAATTTCATCGGGACACCTCTTTGTTGCTAAACAACAACATGAAACATACGACCTTCACCGCAATTGTAGCAGAAGCGATACGTCCTTGGAGAGAACGCCCTCGACGCCGCGGCTCGGCGTCCTGCAGTGCAGGAAGCATGCCATCGAGAAAAGCGAGGAATGACGCGGACTTAACGCATGCAAATGCACCGCTGGTGCGCACCAGGCCAATGCGGGCGCACCGTCTTGGGTCAGCCTATGGGCGGCTCGTAGATGGCGTAGAACTTCTGGGCGGGCTCCAGTACCTCCCAGAGGCCGGCAAAGCCGGACGGCATGACAAAGCTGTCCCCAGGCCCGAACGTCCACTGGCGGCCGTGGTCGTCGCTGATTCGAACCTTGCCTGCGGTCAGGACGCAGAGCTCGTTTTCGGTATAGGAGACCCGCCATGCCCCGATACTGCTGCGCCAGATGCCGGCGAAGAAGCGGCCGCTCGCGTCGGTGAACGCGTTGCGCACGAACTGCCGAGGCATCGGGCTGCCTGCGGCCAAGCGCGATGGGTCGAGTTCGAGCGCTTCTTCGGATCCCGAGGATTCATCGATCTTCAGGACCTGCGGGCCGAGTGCTGACGTCATGCGGGTTCGCTCCGTGGATCAACGCGCTGCAGGCTTGCGTTCCATCTCGCGCAGCGCAACGACGGACTCGCCGACGCCGATGCGCCGCACGGCCTCAGCGAACAGTGCCGACGCCGGCAGCACGACCAGCCGCTCGTGCGCGCCAGCCGGTGGCTGCAGGCGGGTGGGCAGCAGCGTGTCGGTGATGTAGAGCCGATCGGGGCCGTCGGGACCGAGCAGGCGTTCGGCACCCGGTGCGAACACCCCGTGAGTCGCGAAGGCGACTACCGACGCGGCGCCGGCCGCACGGCACGACTGCACCGCGCGCAGCACCGTGGTGCCGGCGCTGATCAGGTCGTCGACGATGACGGCATGCCGGCCAGCGACGGGGCCGATGACGAGACTGCCGCTCACCTCGCCGCTGTCGCGCCGCTTCTCGAACACCGCGAATCCGACCTCGGCCCCGGTGCGCGCGGCAACGAGTTCCTGCACGCGCTGGGCTCGCTTGGCCCCGCCGAAATCCGGCGAAACGATCGTGACCGGACGTCCTGCAGCCTGCTCGACCACGCGATCCGCCAGCAGCGGCGCACCCTCGAGCAGGTCGACGCTGCAGCGAAACGCGTTCTCGTAGGCCGCGATGTTGTGGACGTCCATCACCATCACGTGATCGACGCCGACGGCTTCGAACAGCTGCGCGACGTAGCGGGAGTTGACCGGGTCGCGCTCCTTGGTGCGACGATCCTTGCGTGAATACGCGAGGTACGGCAGGCAGGCCGTCACGTGCGCGGCCCCCGCGTCCTTGAGGGCGGCGATCAGGAACAACGCGCGGCAGAGGCGATCGTTGGCGCTGCCGGCGTCGTCCCCGCTCAGGCTCTGTATGACGTAGACGACCTGGCCACGCACGCTGACGAGCGGGCGGACCTTGTGCTCGCCCCCTTCGTATTCGCGCTCTTCGAGCGGTGCCAGCGCCACGCCGAGGGCCGCCGCCATGCGTTCGCCGAACGGGCGTGACGCCAGCGGCGCGAACAGCAGCGGCGCAGTCTGCATCGACGGGATCAGGGTGACTGCGCCGCTGGGGACAAGCCGGTCAAGCGACCGGCTTTACGCGCAGCGTCGTCTCGCCGCGCAGGGCCGACATGCGCTGCTGCACCTGGCGGCGCGCCGCGTCGAACGCATCGCGCAGCACGACGTAGACGTCTTCGTGCCCGTCGCGGTTGGGTCGCTCCATGTCGACGACCACGTCTTCGCCCGGCATCGCGAGCTGGACCTTGACGTTGAATACCTTGCCCTGGTGGTGGTGCCGGTGCGGCGAATCGACGACGACGCGGCAGGACTGGATACGGTCGCTGAAAGTGCCCAGGTGGTCCGTGAGTTCGCGCACGCGCGTCTCGACGGCCGGGGAGCCTTCCATGTGCCTGAAAGTGATCTGGACAGGGATGGTCACGATTCTGAGTCCCTCTGTTGCTTGGTCCTTGCGGACGGTTTCATTGTCGAGCCGCGCGGCCTGCGGACCATCAGTATTGATCGCAGGGGCACGGGATGCATGCTGCAAGAGTACACTGCCGGAAGCGCCCGTCGAGAGCCGAATCTCGCGTGAACGCCATCCATTTGACCGCTCCGCTCGACCCCCCCGAAGCACAAGCCGCATTTGCCGCGGCGATGCGCGATCCCGTCGCGTATTCCGCATTGCACCCCGTGCCGGGCCCGGTCTCCTGCATCGAGACCCACGTCTCCTGGGTGTTCCTGACCGGCCCGTTCGCCTACAAGGTCAAGAAGCCCCTCCGGCTGAGCTTCCTCGATTATTCGACGGCCGCCCGCCGCGCCGACCTGTGCCACGAGGAACTGCGCCTGAATCGCCGGCACGCTCCGGGCCTGTACGTCGACGTCGTGCCGATCGCGGGTTCGCCGTCTGCACCCAGGGTCGGGGCGACGGATTCGCCGCCGTTCGAACACGTGCTGCGCATGGTGCAGTTCGATCCGAGCCTAGAACTCACGCACTTGCTGCAGTCGGGCGCCGTTGCAGCCAGTGAGTTCGTCGCGCTGGGCACACGCATCGCGCAGATGCACGCTGGCGCCGCTGCGGCCGACCCGGCCAGCAGCTTCGGCACCCCGCTCACCGCACACCGCATCACGCTCGACAACTTTGCCGAGATTGCACGCCTCCTGCCGGGTCCTGCGGAGACGCGGCAGCTCGAACGGTTACGCGGACACGTGCAGCAACTGTTCGATGGTTGCAGGGCCGTGCTGGAGCGCCGCCGCCGCCAGGGACGGGTCCGCGAAGGTCACGGTGACCTGCATTGCGGCAACGTCGTCCGGTGGCAGGGCTCGCTGGTCGCATTCGACGGCCTGGAGTTCGACCCGGCGCTGCGGTTCATCGACGTCGCCAGCGATCTTGCGTTCCTGACGATGGACCTCGCGGCCCACGGTCGCGACGACCTGCGGCTCGAGCTGCTGCAGGCCTGGCTCAATGAATCCGGCGACTTCGATGCAGTCTCGCTGCTGCCCTACTTCGAGACCTATCGTGCGCTGGTGCGCGCGAAGGTTGCTGCACTGCGCGGACAGCAGGCGCGCGGCGCGGCAGCGGAATCTGAAACGCTGGCGCACCAGTACCTGGCCTGGGCGGATTCACGCGTGGAACGGGCGGTGCCCATGCTGGTGCTGATGGCGGGCCTGTCGGGCTCCGGCAAGACGTGGCTCGCACGACGCATCGCCGCACAGCTGGGTGCGGTGACCGTGCGCTCGGATGTCGAACGCAAGCGGCTGGCGGGCCTGCAGCCCCTGGCCACCTCTGCCTCCGCGCCGGACGCGGGCATCTATTCGCGCGACTTCAATGCGCGCACCTACGAACGGTTGCGTGAGTGCGTCTCAAGTTGCCTGCAGGGCGGCGAGAGCGTCGTGGTCGATGCCGCCAACCTGCGGCGCGACGAGCGGCAGCGCTTCATCGAGACCGGACGGGCGCACGGGGTGCAAATTGCAATCGCGCACTGCGAGGCGCCGCTCGACGTGCTCAAGCAACGGGTAGCGGCGCGTGCCGCAGCGGGCTCGGACGCATCCGAGGCGACGGCCGCCCTGCTCGACCGGCAGCCCTCGTACTGGGAAGCCTTCAGCGACGACGAACAGTCACTGGTCGTGACGATCGACACGACCGCCACGGGCGCGATCGAACGCGGCCTGCAGGCACTGGCTGCCCGGCGCTGGCGCGTCGACCGCTAGACGCGTCCGGCGTGGCCGCTGGCGCGCTGTCCTCGATCCACCACTGCCGTCGTCACCATGTCGGAGCCGACGTTGGTCATCGTGCGCGTCATGTCCAGCAAGCCGGTCCACGCCGAGGATGATGCCGATGCCTTCCGGCGGGATGCCGAAAGCCACCAGCAGGCCCGCGATCAACGGCAGCGAACCGCCCGGGATCGCGGCGACCGCGACGGCGCTGAGCACCGACAGGAAGACCAGCGTGACCTGCTCGGCAAAGCCCAGGTGCACGCCGAAGACCTGCGCCACGAACAGCACGACGCAGCCTTCGTACAGCGCGGTTCCGCTCATGTTCATGGTCGTGCCGAGCGGCATCACGAACCCTGCCGTCGACGGCGCGATGCCCAGTCGCTCGCGGCACGCGGCGAGCGCGGCCGGCAACGTCGCGCTGCTCGAACTGGTCGAGAACGCCGTGACCAGCACGTCCTTGATCTCGCGGAAAAACTCGCGCGGGTTGCGCTTCGCGAGGAACTTGAGCCAGATCGACATCGTGCCGAACAGGTGCAGCAGCAGCATTGCACCGCAGCCGAGCACGAACAGGCCCAGCGCGATGAGGATGTCGAAGCCGACCTTGACCACCACGCTGAAGATCATCGCGGGCACCGCATAGGGCGCGAGCTTGAGCGCGAAGTGCACGATGCCCGTCATCAGGTCGCTGACGGTTTCCAGGCCGTCGAGCAAGCGCTTGCGGCGCGCCTCCGGCAGCCCCAGGCCGGCAGCGCCGACGAGGATTGCAAAGACGATCAGCGGCAGCACCTCGCCGAGCGCGTTGCGCTGGTTGCCGACGAAGGCGCCGAACAGGTTCTTCGGCATGAACATGTCGACGACGCTGGACGGGGTGACGGCGGGCCGTGCCTCGCTCGTCTCGACGTGCTGGCCCGCCTGCGAGCTGTACTCCTGCACCAGGCGCTGCGTGGTCTCCGGATCCATGCGCCCGCCTGGATTCAGGATGTTCATCATCAGCAGGCCGAGCGTCGCTGCAATCGCCATGTTGGCGAAGAACAGCGCGAAGGTCCGGCCCGCGAGCGGCCCGAGGTCCGCGAGCTCGCCGAGCTGCACGACGCCACCGGCCAGCGATGCGAAAACCAGCGGGATGACCACGAAGAACAGCATGCGCAGGAAGACCTGGCCGAGCGGGTCGAAGACGTTGGTCGCTACCCAGCGCGCACCGTCCTGCAGTCCCGGGACGTGAGGCGCGAGCAGCAGCACGACCACACCGGCGATGGCGCCGTACACCAGCCCCTTCAGGATGCGGTTAGCAAGCTTGGCGTCGGTTGCGGCAGACATCGAATCCCTTCCCGGCGGCGCAAAAGATGCCGCACTTTGTCGGACGCGCCCGGTGCTGGCAAGCCGACAGGCCTTATAGCTGCACCAGCAACGCGCAACGGGCGTCATGCCACTGCCGGGTTTGGTGCATGAGCTGCCGGCAAGAGGAGTCGCTGCAGTCGGCTTTTCCCGTTCCTGGTGCGCGTGCAGCACCCAGGGAGAAAGCTGGCACGACGCTTGCTTTCCTTCCGACGATGCTGCCTGCCGGCCACACCCGAAGCGCTCCTGCGATGAAGATGCTGAGTCCTGAATACCTGGGCTGGCGCACGTTGCCCGGCCTGCTCGGACGCCATGCGTCCAGCCCACAGTCCGTGCATGCCCTGCTCGGTTACTTCCTCAAGGACCGCAAGTCGCCCACGCCGTTTCCCGGCCGCGACATGCTGGCGAACGAAGGGGTCTTCGACTGGGGCCTCGCACGCCCGCTCGAGAAAGTCATCGAGAGCCCCGATCACCTGCGCGTGCTGCTCGACATGCCGGAGATCTACCGGCAAAGCATCGCCGTGGTCGAACCGTGGGCCAGCGTCGGCACCAATCCGCGCGGAGAGCCGGTGCGGGCGTCGAAGAACGTCGCCTACATCTTCCAGCAGGTGGCCGACGCCGACACGATCCTGTTCCCGGTCTGGCAGAGCGGCATCCAGAACCCCGAGCGGCTCGCCAACATCCTGAGCGCCGGCATTGCGACCATCGTCCAGGGTGGATGCCCGTCGGTGCACGACGCAAGCAGCTTCGACGGTGCCAGCGCGGGCCTGGATGACCTGCTGACACTGATCGACCAGCTGCTGCTGCGCCGTTCCACCGCGAGCGGGCCGAGCATCTTCATCTGCCTCGGCCACCAGTTGGCGGCGGCCTCGCACATTCGGCTGCTGCAGCGCGCGGTGCGCGAGATCGGCCAGCTGACCCGCCTGCCGCTCGACGCCAATGGCCGCGTGCTGGCGTCGCTGCAACGGGCCTCCGAGCGGATCAGCCGCATGGGCGACCCGCTGCAGGTGGTCAAGCAAGGGCAGCCGCGCGCGATCGGCTGGAACGATCCCGACTTCGCGGTGGCCCGCAACGAGAACGTCGAAGTCGGCACCCGCACGCTCTTGCCGTATTCGCGTCGTGAGGACGACACGCACATCCCGCGCGAACTGCACGAGACTCACGCGCTGGTGGCGGACGAACTCGAGGGCGTCATCGACCAGGTGCTCTCGCTCGAGCGCGAGATCAGCGTGGAGATGTTTCACGCGGATGAAGTCAACGAGGAGGCGGCGCTGTTCGCCAACTGGGCCTACAAGACGCTGCACGACACCATCGTGCCCTTGCGCCACGTGCTGGCCGTCAGCCCTGTCGCCTGGCTGCTCAGCCTGCCCTACGCGGTCGAGATCCTCGGCCAGACCCGCGTCGACGTGCACAGCTGGACGGAAGTCGGCACCACCGCGATCTATTACAAGGACTGGGAGACGCATCGCGTGCGCCGTTCGTTCACCTGCCAGTTCCATCCCGAACTGATGGACGACATCCGCGACATCGGCGGCCGCACGGGGCCGCGTTACCCGGAACTGAAGGACCACGACGGCGTGCGGCTGCTGGTCCGCCTGCTGTATCACGGCATGCAGGAGTAAGCGCTTTCGTTGGTGCGTGCGGCGTGTCGACGGCGCCCGCAGGCGGGTATGCTCGGCCGGCCCTTCGGCCCAGGACGAACCATGCCCCATCCCACCTTGACACGCGCGGCACTGCAGACGGGGGTCCAGGAACTGGCGGCCCGCGACCGCAACCTGGCGCGCATCGTCGAGGAGTTCGGCCCGCCCCCGCTGTGGGCCCGGCCACGTGGTTTTCCGACGCTGGTCCGCATCATCCTCGAACAACAGGTCTCGCTCGCCTCCGCCGCAGCCTTGTTCGCGAAGCTGGAGCAGCACTTCGCAGGCTCGGTGACACCGGAGCGCGTGACGGCACTGGGTGAACCCGCACTGCTGTCGATAGGCTTCACGCGACAGAAGGCGCGCTATGTCACCGGACTCGCATCACGAATCGCAGACGGTACCGTGTCGCTCGAGAGGATCGCCCGCCTTACGGACGCCGATGCCGAGCATGCGCTGGTGCAGGTCCCGGGCATTGGCCCGTGGACCGCAGGCGTGTACCTGTTGATGGCCTTGCGACGCCCCGACATCTGGCCGCCGGGCGATCTTGGCCTGCACAAGTCGCTGGCCGAAGTGCGACGACTGCGCGCGGTGCCGACGAGCGATGAGGCTGCCGCGTTTGCGCTGCGCTGGCGCCCGTGGCGCGCAGTGGCAGCTCGGCTGCTGTGGCACTCGTACCTGTCGCGCCGGGCCAAGACCTGGGATCGGCAGCCCGCCGCAACCGATCGCTAGCCGTTACCTGATCCCTTCGAACAGGAACGCCGTCCGGCCATGCACGAGGTGTATCGGCTCGACGTGCAGTTCACACAGCACGGGCGAGTAATGCTCGAGCACCTGGTTCGCCGTCGTGAACTGCCGGACCCGATCCGGCTCATCGCCGCTCGTCACTGTCCCTAGCACCCGCTTGTGCGGCCTGATCGCCTCGAGCGCCACGAGGTCCCGGCGCACGAACTCGAGGAAGCCGGTCATGACGACCAGATCGTAATGCCCTGCGCGCAGGTGATTCGACAGGAAGACGTCGGCAAGTTCGAAACGATATCCAGGGCACGCCGCACGGGCGTGCTCCAGCCGGGCCGGATTGCTGTCGAGACCGAGGTAGTCCTTGACGCCGAGGTCGCGCAGCAGGCAGGCCAGCTGGCCCGAGCCGCAGCCAATCTCTACGACCGAAGTCGCGCCGGACCGTCGCACGCGATCGGCGAGCACGGCCCAGGTCGGATAGAGCGCGGCCTTGAGATCAGGCATGCGGGCCGGCGCGCGGTTGGCAGAGAAGCCGCCCCTGAACACCGGGAAATGAAGCAATCGTTCGTATGCGCTCATGCGGACTCCTTTCCGCCATCTCAGAACGAGACTGCCGCCGGGCATCCGGCCCGGCATCACACTGCAGTGATGCTAGCACCCCCGGTCGAAATCGGCATGCGTGAGGCTGAGCCCGACTGGCAATCTCCGGCAGCACGAGAAGACTGAGTCGGGGTGGGGTCCGCGAGTCTGGAAAGGTGGTGGTGAGGGGGACTCCCGCAAAGTCAGGCTAAGTGCCTGATTCTGAGCAAGCCAACGGATGTGACTTACGCGACATACCCCCAAAGATACCCCCGCGTTGGTCGCGCTGCCCCCGGATGTCCTCGGACGATTCGACAGTCTCGCCATCAACAAAAAGGCCAGCACTAGGCTGGCCTTCTTGCTGCGTTGAGCGTGTCGCTTACGCTTTGCGTCGCGAGCGGCCAGGCCGGACGCAAGGGGAGTATAAGGAAAGGGCGGCGGGGGTATGGTGAGAAAAAAAGAGGATGTATGGGCCCATTAATACTAAAAACAGGATTAAGATAAGTGTAATGTAAAGGGGTCGGGTTGTATGCTAAAAGATACCTGCGGCGCTGTCGCAGCATGCCTAAGGTCAGTAGGGACTTGGCGGCGTTACGCATCGTCGGGAGCATCATCCCAGAAGCCAGGCCGGGTCGCCTGCACCGCCATTAGAATAGACAGGGCGGTGTGGCATTTCTCTGCTCGACAGCGTTGAGAAATTGCCACAACGGTCGCCACCAGAGCGGTGCGCGAGTGCCACGCCTTTTCCAACAGCGGGCTGCCGCCAGAAAAAGTGGATTCAAGACACTGATCCTGCGGGATATACACAGCACAGGCTGCGGCCGGCACCGTACTTGTTGGCCGTTGCTAGCGATTGCTCCCAATGGTGGCGTTGCGGCGAAGCGGCGAACCTGAACACGTACCCCCCAGAGGAGTTCACCATGAGCTTTACCAAGATCCTGCTTCCCATCACTACCGCGATGTTCGCGCTTCCGCTGACCGCCGTGGCCGCCGACCGAGGTGTTAATGAAGTGGCGGGCATGGCGGCGTACACGGACGTCGGCTCAGCCTCGACCACCAACATCGACCTGACCTATGGCCGCTACCTGACGCCGCAACACGAAGTGGGCGGGTCGATCGGCTACACCAAGACCGACATCGACGATCTCGGCAGTATCGACGGCACATCACTTGGCGCGTTCTACCAGTTCAACTTCGACAGCGGCGAAATGATGGTGCCGTTCATCGGCGTTGACCTTGCCTATTTCAGCGGTGACCTGGGTGACGCGTATGACTATGGCTACGGCGCGACCGTCGGCCTAAAGCTGTATCCGTACGAGCACGCGGGCATCATCATGGGCGTCTCGTACCAGCAGTTGCTCGGCGCCGAAAACTTCATCGACGACGAGGACGGCTTCAACGTGAGCGTGGGTCTCTCGCTGCGCTTCTGATCCATCGTACGTTCGGACCAGAATCGACCGGCCGGGTGCGCTGCCGCCCGGCCGTCGGTGTTTCTGTCTCAGAGTTTGATCCGCTTCCCCTTCGGGTCATAGAGTTTTCCGGCTTACCCCTTGCGGGCCCGCCAACCGCGAGGCCGAGGCCGAGCAGCGCGAGAGTGCCTGGCTCAGGGACCGGCTGTCCATGCAGGCGCCACCCGGTCCGCGCCCCTGCGGGATACCAGCCGAGAGGCCGATCGTCGGGCGGGTCCGTATAAACGGCTTCGAGCTCTACTGGACTCGGCAGGCAGCTCGCATCCGAAGCGGAACAGAAGGGAGATCGCCAAAACGCATCCGGCGAACTGGTCACCATCCAGTACGTGCCGGGTCCGAGCAACCAGTTCAGGTCACTTACTCCGTACCAGCCTGCGGGGCTGCCCAGCGCCGGAATTGCAAAGGTGGCTAAGAGATCAGCGATCGGAGCGCCCGGCAGGTCCTGACCGGCGACGGGATCGTCAGGGGAATTAGTGAAGATGCGGAATTCTGCCGTGCCTGGACTCCGCGGTATCAAGTAGCGCTCGAAACCTGTGATACGCGTCTGGGTAGACAGGGTGAATTGGCCGGCGCGGTCGATGATGCCGGTGAATTCGGTGCTGAGGGGCGTGCCCGTATCCACGATCGTCCCAGCGGAGGCGAAGTGGCCTGCTGCCAGCAGTCCCACTGCCAGCAATCCCAGAACCTTTGACTTCATGTCGCTCCCCTTGTTTGTTGTGCCCGGCGCGTCTGTCGGGCTTGAAATTCTTAGAGTGCAAACTTCTTGCCAACAGACCACAGCCCTAATCGAATCAAACACTTGCTTGGTCCGGTTGGACCAGATGCGACTCTGCGGCTGGGCAAACTGTAAGAACTGCCGACGGGCGGCTTAGTACCCTGAGCGTGCCCCTGCTGCCCACGCCCCAATATCGACCTCGGCAGCGGACACCATCACGCGCTGCCCGCGCTGCGATGCCGGTGCTGCCGCCAAGTGATTGGTTCACACCGGGGAAGTGGTCGTTGCACCTTCCTGTCAGAGTGCGCTGCCGGGACTGCGGCGACGCTGATCAGATTCTGGTCTGCCCGCCGATGCCCTCGAGAAGCTCGACGGGCTGGATCGCGCCGCCCGTTCAGTAGCGGCGAGTCGCTCAATGAACCGCCCTTCCCCTTCGCGCCCGCCGGATGACTCCCAGGTACAGCCGCACCCACTCCCGACGGATCGCCGGGTCAACGTCTCGCCGTCGTCGCCAGTCGAGGATTCAGTCTCCAGGCGAGGTCGGACAGTAGGTCGTCGGTATCCATGACCATTTCTGCGGCGAACACCCAGAAAGAGAAACCCCGGCGCGGGCCGGGGTCCTGTGTCGCTCCAAATGACTATCTATCAATACGACGGCCCGAGCCCGACAAATATGAATCCGCCCGTTCTGGTCGAACTGAGCGCCGCGCTGGTCAGGCGCCTCGCATAGAAATCGAAAAGGGCAATTCCGGTGACCGTGCCGGTTCCGTTGACGCAGGTTCCACCTTGGAACGTCACCGCAACGTCGTAGTAGTTGGCTTCCGTACTTGGGGCTATCGTGCCTGAAAACTTGCAGCCCGACGCAGACACTCCTGTCAATTCGCCTGACGACACGATCGTCACCTCGGTGTACTCGGTGAGACCCGAGTAGGACGTCCCTGAGAAAGTTGTAGTGATCCATGGCCCCAAAGGGGGCGCCTGGGCGGGGAAACGGTATTCCAGGTTGTAGAGTGTCGTGAACGTCAGCGCATTTGCCGTGCCGGTGTACTTCACGGCGCCATCAAGACTCTTCTTCTCCACGTAGGTCGCATCAACGGTCACCGGACTGTTCCCGGCGCCCTCAAAGTTGAAGTCGATACCGTCGGAGGACGTGAATCGACCGTTCTGCGACGTACCATTGCCCTGCGCGAGTCCAGCAATCACTGCGCTATTGTTGACAGCGCTGTAGATCCACCAGTACTCCCCGCTACCGAGCACCAGCCCTTCAACACTGCGGCCAGCGCTGCTGGTACCCTTCCACCACCCCTCCGCCGTACCCGCAGAAGCTGGCGGAGATTGGATCACAAATGCAACCGCCGACGACGCGCCGCCACCCGGCGTGGGGTTCAGAACTGTGATCTGAGCCGTCCCTGTACTGGCCAGGTCTGTCGACGGGATCGCAGCGGTCAGCTGCGTGCTGCCAACATAAGTCGTGGTGCGGGCTGCGCCATTCCATTGAACGATGGAACCCGTCACAAAGCTGGAGCCATTCACAGTGAGCGTGAACGCCGTGCCGCCGACCGTCGCTGAAGTCGGCGACAGCGAGGTCAATACGGGTACTGGGTTATTGTTTTTTTTGTGGCTGCTGTCGCTACTGCAAGCGGCCATCACGCTGAAGACGGACACGAGAAGCAGGATGGCTGCTGCAAAGAGCTTCCTTCTCATGGCTTTCTCCTCATACCCCCTGAGGCTGGGCGCATCACAACCGGTGCGTCGTCGCCCCGCAAAATCAGTCTGATCCGATTTGCCGAAGCCACCAGTAGGGATAGATGAATGGGAACTGCAGACAATCGTTAGGGCCGGTTGGACTCACTCCATCAGCACCACTACGAGCTGCATGCCTACTGCACACGTTGCCGATGGTGTCGGCTAGATGGGCCGAATCGCCGCATCCAGTCGCGACGGATGCGACGTTGGCGATGTGTCTCCGATGCGCTGCACAAACAAAGAGGCCAGCACTCGGCTGGCCTTCTTGCTGCGTTGAGCGTGTCGCTTACGCTTTGCGTCGGCGTGAGAAGCTCAGACCTGCAAGCCCGAGACCGAGCAGCGCGAGAGTGCCAGGCTCCGGGACTTGGGATGACTGTTCGTATTCAACGATGTAACCGGGGAACTGCCACCCCGTTACCGAAGCGTCATTCCAAAGTCCGACGGTTCCCCGACCATAAAAGTGGATTCCCTCATCCGGCGCAGCGTCATTTGGTTCACCCACATTCCAGTTCGTGAAGCTAAACGCTTCACCGGTAACCCACTGGAAAGGCCCCTGACCGTACTGTCGGCCGCCGAGCCAATAGCCGAACAGCGAAGAGCTGCCCGAGGCGGCGGGAAAAGTAGTCGCCACGAAGGCATTCTCTTGCGCGGAGGTGATCGTAACGAGGTGCCCACTCAGGCCGACGTAGCTGCTGCTGCTTGCCAGAGCGTTCGCGTCGACCCAATTGAGGTTTCCCGGCACTGCGACGGCGTCGTACCAGTGCCCGTTGCCCGCCCATTGAATAGGGGTGGCAACCGCGCCTTGCAGACTGCAGAGCAGTGTCCCGACTACCCAAATACTGGCTCGCGCAATCTTCATTGAGTTTCTCCGTTTGCCCCTTGGTCTGATGAGCGTGTCGCTTACGCTTTGCGGCGTCGGCTCAGGCCGAGACCGGCGAGGCCGAGGCCGAGCAGCGCGAGCGTGCCGGGTTCAGGGACACCGTTGACTCGATAGAAAGACACGTTGTCGATGCCCATCAGGTCACCGGGCGCGCCGACGAGTTCGACCCTCGCGATCTGGTTGGTCGCGAACGTGAACCCCACAAACGTGGACCAACTGCCTCCGGGTGGACCAACCGGGAAATCAGCCGTCCCCGAGACTGTGGTTCCGAGCAGCACATTGCCGGCATCGTACAACCGCAGTGTCGTCACCGAAGTGGAGGGGGAGCCATAGCCCGGGTAGTTCGGGTCGAACACGCCCATACCGAACTGGGCCACCGGCTGTGCGAAATCGATAAAGAAGCTGACGCTCGAGCTGAAACCGAAGATATTGCCCGAGACGACCCCAGGGTATTGGGTGTAAGGGAGACTCGACGCAACCGCCACCGAACCCGAGGGGCTGCCCGAGATCGTGGCTCCGGCCACATCGATAGGGCCGAGAGTACCGATCGCGTACGACTCGAAGTCTATGATCGTGCGCGCCGCATTGAGATCGGACGGAGATGTGACCGGCGCAGCCAACGTCAGCGGCGCGGCGAAAATTCCTACGGCCAACAATCCCAGATACTGCGATTTCATGTCGTTGACCCCTTTCCGCTTACCGAGCCTGTCCCGGAAGCTCCTGTCGTTATGTAATGCAAGTTTCGCGCCGTATGGAGACATAAGTAAGCAATTCAATTGATTGCGCGCTCGGGCGTAACGACTTCCAGCCTTCGAGTACGGCAAATTGCCAAGTACTCCGACTCAGTAGATTCCACGATGCTGGCGCGCCGGTCCGTCCGCCTCGGCGCAACTTCGTCGGCATGATCGACGTCGACGCCATCGCCGGCCTGCGCGAACGCCAACATGAACTGCACGCCTGCTGCTGCCGCTGTGATCGCTGGTACGTGATCGACCTCGGGATCACGGACTCGATCACGGATATGCATAGGGAATATCCACGCGAGTTTCGTCATCCCAATTCGTCAGAAGGACCAGCCAGCGCCCGCCACGCCTACCAATCAGCCGTAAGCGTGTACCACAGCACCACTGTTGACGACAGCGCATTCAACGCGTGGGCCGCGGTACTCGCCGCCACATCGATGCTCTTCTTTGCGCCAGCCGTCTCGGCAGACAAGTTGATCTGCGAGGTCGCGCGCGAAGACCGCCCGCACCGCTATCTCATTGACATCGATGACGGAGGACGCACGGTCACGGTCGTCAACGCGGATACCAACCAGTCCTATCCTGTAACTGCCGGCGAGCTGACGCCCGAACGAGTGGTGCTCGCCTTCAACGGCATCCGAATGGACGCAACTAAGTTCGTCCGCCAGGGAAAGGTCGTCACTATGTCTCTCACGACGCATGCAGAGGCGTTTATCGATCGATCGACGAACACCTTGATAGAGACCGGATACGTCACCGACGACAAGGGTGAGATCCTGTCGCTCGAGACGCTGCGAGCGATGCAGGCGGAAGAAGCGGCCAGGATGCCGAAAAAGAAGAGCGGACCGAGCCACGACCCGATGTTCTGGCTGTTTCTTGAGGTCGCAACCTATCGGCACGATGGATCGTGCCGTGCCGCGCTGCCGCAGACGAGCAATTGAACGCGCTGGCGATACGGCCCGCGCTGGCGCACCGCGAGCATCTGCCCCCTTTGTCCAGAATAAGAAACCCCGGCGCAATTGCCGGGGCAGTAGTCAGATTCCGTTCATCAAGGGCAGCGGCAGGTCGCCTAACACCAGATTTGCTTGCCGGCGTCCAACATTGACCAGCACCGGGTCAGATTTCAGGCCAAAAGTACCGAAGCTCTTGGCTTAGTACTTTTCTTGGGCAGCGAACCATCAATAAGCCCGGCGAAAAAAGGGGGAAATTGGTGGTGAGGGGGAGAATCGAACTCCCGACCTAGGGGTTATGAATCCCTCGCTCTAACCGTCTGAGCTACCTCACCACGAGGTTCGGGCAGGCGGCCGGCAATGGACGCGGGCCGCACGGAACCGCGAATTTTCCGGGCTGGGCCGCGGGTAGTCAAGGCGGAATGCCCTTGCCGTGCCGGCCTGCCGGCTTGGAGCGGCTGTGCCACACTAAACATGCGATCAATTCAGCGTCGAGGGAGCCGAACATGCGCCGCATCCTGCCGACCACCCAACCTGCCGCTTTCGTCCTGGCCGCCACCGTCATCTGCATCGCGAGTGCCTCAGCCGAGGCCCAGCAGCCTGCTGCCCGCCCTGCCGACAAGCCGCCCATTGCCCAGGGCTGGATCGACATCGCGACGTTCGCGTCGCCTGGCATGCCGGGCGGCATGGCGGGAATGATGATGGGAGGCATGGGCGGGGATGCCGGCAACACGCCGATGTCCGCCATGTTCGGCGGCAAGGGCAAGGGCCAGAACACGTTCGGCATGACACGCGGTGGCGGCAGCGGCAGCTACGTCGACGTCACCTTGCGCACCAGCCGGAACCCGAGCCTCGCCGAGGCACTGCAATCGGTGCCTGCGGGCAGCAAGCTCGACCCGACGTTGCAACTGAAGGTATTGCCGCAGGCGAAGCCGATGCCCGCCGACCGCGGGGACGATTCGATCGAGGAGCCGACCGAGCAACCCAAGGGCAAGATCAAGCTCTACTGGGGCTGCGGGACGGCCGTCCGGCCGGGCCAGCCCAAGGTCGTGGACTTCCAGACCAGCACGATCAAGGAGTTCGGCGAGATCTTCAAGGGCCGCCGCGCCACGCAGCGCGGCACGCACTCCGCGCCGGGACGCCCGGTGTGGCCCAACCAGACCGATACCCGCATGGTGCCTGCGGGCTCGTCGTTTGCGGGTGCGCATGCCTTCACCGGCGAGGGCGTGCCCGAGAGCTTCAAGTTCACGCTGCCGCCGGCGCAGGACATCATGCCGCCGATCGCCCTGCAGCAGGCGCAGGTGGACGGCGTGACGCAACTCAGCTGGCAAGCATTGCCCACGGCACGCGGCTACTTCATCGCGGCGATGGGCGGCAAGGGCGACGATTCGGGTGGCGCCGAGATGACGCTGTGGACGTCGAGCGAACTTCCCGACTCCGGGTTCGGGCTCGTCGACTACCAGACCAACAAGTCCGTCGACCAGTGGCTCAAGGAGAAGGTGCTGCTGGCGCCGACGACCACGCGCTGCGACGTGCCGAAAGGCATCTTCGGTGACGGTGAGGAGCCCGCGGGCGCGATGCTGCGCATGATCGCGTACGGCACGGAATTGAACCTCGCGCATCCGCCGCGGCCGACCGATCCCAAGCTGGCGTGGGAACCGGAGTGGGCGCTCAAGGTGCGCGTGAAGTCGGTCGCGATGTCGATGCTCGGCATGCCGGCGATGGACGGTGGCGGCAGCGCGGTGGAGGACGGCTCCGCCGCAGGCGGCGAAGGCTCGTCAACCGACGGCACGCCTGCCGAGGAGCCCAAGAAGAAAAAGAAGTTCGGGCTCAAGGATGCGCTCGACGCAGTGAAGGACGCCGTGCCGCACTAGCCTCGCCCGGTCCCGCGGCAGCCATGGCGCGCGATCCGGTATGTCCTGGCGCGCGCGTGTCTGCCTTTCCAAGCGCGACAGGACATGCCGGATTGAAAGCCTGGTTGCCGCGACGAGCGAGCCGGACTACACGTTGAAGCGGAAGTGCATGACGTCGCCCTCGCGGACGACGTACTCCTTGCCTTCGAGCCGCATCTTGCCGGCTTCCTTCGCGCCCTGCTCGCCCTTGCAGGCGATGAAGTCGGCGTAGGAAATCACTTCGGCGCGGATGAAGCCTTTCTCGAAATCCGTATGGATCTCGCCCGCAGCCTGCGGCGCGTGCGCGCCCACGTGCGTGGTCCAGGCGCGCACTTCCTTCACGCCCGCGGTGAAGAACGTCAGCAACCCGAGCAGGTGATAGGCCGCGCGGATCACGCGGTCGAGGCCTGGCTCGTGCAGGCCCAGTTCTTCCAGGAACGCGAGCCGGTCGCCTTCGTCCAGCTGCGCGATCTCCGCCTCGATCGCCGCGCACACGGGCACCACGTCGGCACCTTCGGTGGCCGCGCGCTCGCGCACGACGTCGAGGTACGGGTTGTTCTCGAAACCGCCTTCCGCCACGTTGGCGACGTACATCAGCGGCTTCAGCGTGATCAGGTGGAATTCGCGCAGCAACGGCCGCTCGGACAGCGCGTCCAGCGGCAGCGTTCGCGCCGGCGCGCCGGTGTTGAGGTGATCCTGCATGCGCTTGAGCAGGTCGCGCAGCCGCACGGCGTCCTTGTCGCCCGCTTTTGCGTCCTTCTCGGCGCGGCGGTGCGCACGCTCGACGGTGTCGAGGTCGGCCAGCGCGAGCTCGGTGTTGATGACGTCGATGTCGCTGAGCGGGTCGATGCGGCCCGCGACGTGCACGATGTCGTCGTTGACGAAGCAGCGCACCACGTGCGCGATGGCGTCCGTTTCGCGGATGTGCGCGAGGAACTTGTTGCCGAGGCCTTCACCTTTCGACGCGCCCGCGACCAGGCCCGCGATGTCCACGAACTCGACCGTCGTGGGCAGGATTTTTTCCGGCTTGACGATGTCGGCGAGCGCCTTGAGGCGCAGGTCGGGCACCGGCACGACACCCACGTTCGGGTCGATCGTGCAGAAAGGATAGTTCGCAGCCGCAGCGTTCTGCGCCTGCGTGACCGCGTTGAAGAGCGTCGACTTGCCCACGTTGGGAAGACCGACGATGCCGCACTTGATGCCCATTGTTTTATCCAGTCGCCTTCGTATGCAGGCGGTTCATCGCCTTTTCGGCGCCCTCGCGCAGGAACACGGACAACGACTCGAGGCCCGCGTCGATCGCATCGACGATCGCGTTCTCCTCGGCCGGGCGCGCGCGCTGCAGCACGTAATCGATGACCTGCGACTTGTCGCCCGGATGCCCGATGCCGAGGCGCAGGCGCCAGAAATCGGCGCCGCAATGCGTGATGGTGTCGCGCAGGCCGTTGTGCCCGCCGTGGCCGCCGCCGAGCTTGAGACGCGCGGCGCCGAACGGCAGGTCGAGCTCGTCGTGCACGACGAGCACCTCCGCGACCGGGGCCTTGATGTAGTCCATCAGGGCGCGGATCGAGAGGCCGCTGCGGTTCATGTAGGTCTGCGGCTTCAGCAGCACCAGTTCCGCTCCTTCGACGACGACCTTCGCGATCTCGCCCTGGTAACGTGCGTGCGCGCGGAACTGGACGCCGTGCCGGTAGGCGAGCGCGTCGACGAACCAGAATCCCGCGTTGTGGCGCGTGAGCCGGTGTTCGGGCCCCGGATTGCCGAGCCCGACCACGATCTGCAACGGTGTGCCGGCCATGATGATCGTTCTGCCTGGGAACAACGAAAATCGGGCCGCCCCGCAAAGGGCGGCCCGCTTTCTCCAGCCGCGCTGTCCGCGACCGGAACGTGCCTGTTACTTCTTGGCGTCCTTCTTGGCTTCGGCCGCCGGCTTCGCAGCCGCCGCCGCTGCCGGTGCCGCAGCTGCAGCCGCCGGCGCAGCACCTGCTGCCGCCTCGCCTGCCGCCGCCGCTTCGGGCTCTTCAGCCGCGCGCGCGTGATGGATCGAGACGATCGGCGCATTGCGGCCGTGGGTGAGCTCCGGAATCTCTACGCCGGCCGGCACCTTGAGGTCGGCCAGGTAGACCATCTGGTTCAGGTCGACGCCCGACAGGTCGACCTCGATGTACTCCGGCAGGTCCTTCGGCAAGCACGTGATTCCGACTTCGTTGCGCAGGTGCGAAACGACGCCACCCTTCTTGACGCCCGGCGAGCCGGCTTCGCCCTTGAAGTGCAGCGGGATGTTGATGCGGATCTTCTCGTCGTCGAGGACGCGCTGCAGGTCCACGTGCACGATGGCGTTCTTCGCCGGGTGACGCTGCACGTCCTTGAGGATCGCCGCCTGGTTCAGCTCGCCGACCTTGAGGTTGATGATCGTCGAGTAGAAGCGCTCGTTGTCGAGCAGCAGCAGCAGCCTGGTGTGGTCGAGCGACAGCGCGCGCGGATCACGATGGCCACCGTAGAGGATGGCCGGGACCTTGTTCCCATGACGCAGGCGGCGGCTCGCACCTTTGCCCTGCGCGTCACGGAACTCGGCGACGAGTTCGAATGCAGTTTTCATTTGTAGACTCCAGTAGCACAGAAAATGCCGCTGCATCCGCGACCAGAATGCGGCAGCTCCAGAAAGGGGACAGGCGACCTGACCCTCCTAACTCTCTTCAGCGTCAGTCCAGGTAGAGCGAGCTCACGCTCTCCTCGTCCCGGATGCGGCGCATCGTTTCGGCCAGCAGGCCCGCGACCGACAGCTGGCGGATCTTGCGGCACGCCAGCGCGTTCTCGCGCAGCGGGATCGTGTCCGTCACCACCAGCTCGTCGAGCGCCGAAGCCTCGATGCGGTCCACTGCGGGGCCCGAAAGCACCGGGTGGGTGATGTAGGCCACGACGCGCTTTGCGCCGTGGTCCTTCAACGCCTTCGCCGCGTGGCACAGCGTGCCGGCGGTATCCACCATGTCGTCGACGAGGACGCAGCTCTTGCCCTCGACCTCGCCGATGATGTTCATCACTTCCGACACGTTGGCCCGCGCGCGGCGCTTGTCGATGATCGCCAGGTCCGCGTCGTCGAGCCGCTTCGCGATTGCGCGCGCGCGGACCACGCCGCCGACGTCCGGCGAGACGACCACGAGGTCGTCGTACTTCTGCCGCCACACCTCGCCGAGCAGCACCGGCGACGAGTAGACGTTGTCCACGGGGATGTCGAAGAACCCCTGGATCTGGTCGGCATGCAGGTCCACCGTCAGCACCCGGTGCACGCCTACGCCGGCGATCATGTTGGCGATGACCTTGGCCGTGATCGCGACGCGCGTGGCGCGCGGGCGGCGATCCTGCCGGGCATAGCCGAAATACGGCACCACCGCCGTGATGCGGGCTGCCGACGCACGCCGGCACGCATCCACCATGACCAGCAACTCCATCAGGTGGTCGTTCGCCGGCGGGCACGTCGACTGCAGGATGAAGACGTCGCGCCCGCGCACGTTCTCCATCAGTTCGACGGTGACCTCGCCGTCGCTGAACCGGCCCACGTGAGCCCTGCCCAGCGGCACCTGCAGGTAGCGCGCGATGTCCTGCGCAAGCTGCGGGTTCGCGTTGCCCGTGAACACCGCCATCATGGGGCCGTCCATCTACGTGCCTCTCCCGTTGTCTCGGTTGGCTGGGGTGGAAGGATTCGAACCTCCGAATGGCGGGATCAAAACCCGCTGCCTTACCACTTGGCGACACCCCAACGCGTTCGTCCCGTCAGCCCGTCGTTCCGCCCCCGTCACGCGCCGCGCGGCCACCTTCGCGCTCGACCTGCAGGCGCAAGGCCAGCGGCGAGCGGTTGAGGCCGCGTGTCGACCAACCCTGCCAGTCGCGCGGCAAACCCGCCAGCACGGCATCCGCTTCCGCTGCGCCGGGCATCGGCGCGAAGACGCAGGAACCCGTACCGGTGAGCCGCGCAGGACCAAAACGACCGAGCCAGTCGAGCGCTGCGGCCACCGCCGGGTATCGGCGCCGGACCACGGGCTCGCAGTCGTTCCGACCGCCGGTCTGCAGGAAACCGGTAATTGTGATCACCGGAGAATCCCTTGTCAATTCAGGGGCTTTGAACACTTCAGCCGTACTGATGGCGGCATCCGGCCGGACCAGCACGTAAACCGGCTCAGGAAAGTCCACCGGTTCGAGGCGCTCGCCGACGCCTTCGGCCCAGGCGGCGCGGCCACGCACGAACACAGGCACGTCGGCACCCAGTTCGAGTCCCAGTGCGGCGAGTCTGTCCGGCTTAAGCCCCAATCCCCACAACTGGTTCAAAGCGACCAGAACCGTGGCGGCATCGGAGCTTCCGCCTCCCACACCACCGCCCATGGGCAACCTCTTGTCGACCTTGATCGCCACTCCCTGCCCGACCCGAACACCCGCTTGCGCGGCGTGCGATGCCAGGCGGCGCGCGGCGCGGACAACCAGGTCCTCCTCCGGCCTGACGCCAGGAATGTCGCCCAGGCGCTCGATCACCCCGGAGGGACGGCGGAACAATTGGATCGAGTCGCAGAGGTCGATGAACTGAAAGGCGGTCTGCAGCACGTGGTAACCGTCGGGCCGGCGCCCCACGATGTGCAGAAACAGGTTCAGCTTGCCCGGTGCCGGCCAGGGCTCCGCATTTCCGAGCGGCTGGTTCATGGCGCCGGGAGGATCCAGTCGTCAACGACGATGCGCACGCGAGCACTGCTGGTGGCGGCGGTCAGGCGAACGGGCAGCGTCCAACGGCCCTGTGGCTTGTATTCCTCGAAGCTCACGACCCAGCCGTCCTGCACGAAACCCGGGACCGCGCCGGTTGCCATCTGCACGGGACCGCTGCCCGCACGCTGCGGCGCGGGCACACCCAGCAGCCAGTAGCGAAGCTCCGCCACCGGCAGGCGGGCACCGAGCCGCCGCTCGAGTTCGGTCCGCGCCGCATCCCCGTCGAGTGGCTGGCCGGAACCGTCGGCGAGTTCGAACGTCTCGCCGTCGGCGACCAGTTGCACTCCTCCCGCACCGAGCGGTCCACGCACCGTGAGTTCAGTGCGCTCCGAACGTTGCCCCCACACAAAACTGCCGCTGCCGCCCTCGCCCTGCGCAACGAGCGCAATGCGGCCCTTGGCGGTCCACTGCGTGAGTTCGTCAGGATTCGGGGCGCGTTGCCCGCCTTGCGCTTCGAAAGGGGCCGTCGCACAGCCGCTGGCCAGGACGACCGTCGCAATGGCACCGAGCAACACACGCAAAAGCGGCATGACCGAAGTCCCCGGCGTCAGGGGCCGGCGCGTTCGAGCCGCTTGCGCAGCTTTTCGTTTTCCGGGGCTCGTTCCAGCGCCTTGGCCCACGTCGTGCGCGCCGCCGCCTGGTCACCCATGGCCCACTGCACCTCGCCGACGTGCAGGTAGATTTCCGGGTCGGCTCCCGCCTTGCTCGCACGCTTCAGGTGATCGAGCGCTTCAGGATACCGGCCTTCGCGGAACAGCAGCCATCCCATGCTGTCGAGCACGGCGGCGTTGTCGGGCGACTGCGAGAGCGCGGCGGTGATCAGTTGGCGCGCCTCCGGAAGATTGCGGTTGCGATCGGCCAGCGTGTAACCCAGCGCGTTCTGCACCTGCGCATCGCCAGGCCGTTCGGCCAGCAGCGCGCGCAGGTCGCGGATCGCCGCGTCTTCCTTCCCCGTGCGCTCGAGGAAGAACGTCCGATTGAGCCGGAGTTCGAGCGAGTCGGGATAGCGCGCGAGCCCTTCCTCAAAGACCTGCGCTGCGCGCCGGGTATCACCGCGGTACTCGAGCAGGCCGGCCTTCGCCGAGTACACGTCGGGTGCGAGCTGGGGTTGCGACCGGGCCAGCTCGTCCAGGTGCGCGAGGCCCGCCTCCGTGCCCGACTGCTCCGCCTTGATGCGCGCGACCCTCTGCTGCGCCGCCAGGTTGAAGTCGCCGCCCGCAACGCGCGAGTAATACCGCAGCGCGCGCTCCGTGTCCTTGCGCCGCTCGGCGATCACACCGAGAAAATACAGCGCTTCGTAGGACTGCGCGCCCGTCGCGAGCAGGTTGTCGAATTGCACGGTCGCGGCGTCGAGGTTGCCGGCGTCGAGTTCCATCGCCCCCAGCATGCGCACGGCACCGGGCACGACCGTGTTGCCGGACGCATAAGGCGTGAGCATCGCCCGCGCCTCCTCGTCGCGCCCCGTGGCAGACAGCAGCAGCGCGTACTCCAGGTGGGTGCTGATATCCGAATCAGGCGCAGTGACGAGATCGCGCGCCAGGGCGAGCCCTTCATCTTCCTTGCCGTTCGCGATGCGCGTGCGCGCGAGCAGCATTTTCGCGGGTTTCCAGTACGGCGCCTTCGCAACTGCGGTCTCGGCGGCCTTCTCCGCCACCGCGAAGTTGTCGGCACGCAACGCGGCACTGCCGAAGGCGTAGTACCCCTCGGCGATGTCCGGATGCCGCGCGGAAAGCCGGCGGAACAGTTCCATCACGTCCGTTGCGACGCCCTCGTCGCCGATGACCGGCAGCAACGCAAGAAATCCCGCTGCGGGACTGATGTAGATGGTGTCGAGCAGGTAGCCAAACTGGTTCTCGGCCTCGTCGAGCCGGTGCAGCTTGAGCGCAATAATGCCCGCATAGCGGTGGGCGTTTTCGCTCGTGGGATTCAATTCGAGCCAGCGGCGTGCCGACAGCGCGGCTTCCTGCAGCTGGGATTGGTCGAACGCCGCGCGCGTGGCCTGTTCCGCGACGCTCTCGTCGTCGGATTGCTGGGCCGCCTCACGGTAGATCTTCGCCCCGGCCGGGTAGTCGCCGCGTTCGAACGCGGCTTCGGCTTCGCCCAGGCTGGCCTCGGGCGCCGCCACGGCGACGGGTTCGCCCTCGCGGGTGGGGCCGGTCGCGCCACAGGCCGCAAGGAAAGAGAGGAGTATTGCGCCGGGGGCGCTACGGCAGGCAAGGGAAATGCTGATTGGCATGGCTCGACCACTATAGCCGAAGCACATCGCGGCTTGTGTTGCGGGGGCCGTTCACCCAGAATTTCGCGACTTTCCAGACCGGATCCCGGATGCCTCTCGTCGTCGTCGGTATCAACCACCGCACCGCCCCTGTCGAAGTGCGTGAGCGCGTGGTCTTCGAGCCGGCGCGCATCCCGGGAGCCTTGCTGCAGTTGCGGGAGCTGCCCGAGGTCCGCGAGACCGTCATCGTCTCGACCTGCAACCGCACCGAGCTGTACTGCGTCACTGACGGCGCGGGACAGGCGGAACTGGGTGACTGGCTGCAGCGCTATCACGGCCTCGGTGTCTCGCTGCACCACAGCCTGTACCACCACGACGAGCAGAAGGCAGTGGCGCATGCCTACTCCGTGGCGTCGGGCCTCGATTCGATGGTGCTCGGCGAGCCCCAGATCCTCGGCCAGCTCAAGGACGCTTATCGACTCGCGCAGGAAGCGGGCACGACGGGGCCGGTACTGAACCGCCTGTTCCAGTCGGCGTTCTCCGTAGCGAAGCGGGTACGCACCGAAACCAAGATCGGCGCGAACGCGGTGTCAGTGGCCTCGGCAGCTGTCGCCATGGCGCGCACCGTGTTCGCGAGCTTCGACAACCGCACCGCGCTCCTGGTTGGCGCAGGCGAGACCGTTGCGCTGGCGGCCCGCCACCTGTATGCGGACGGCCTGCGACGCATGATCATCGCGAACCGCAGCGTCGATCGCGCGCGCGAACTGGCCGCGGAGTTCCACGGCTTCGCGATCGGGCTCGACGAAATCCCGAACCACCTCAAGGAAGCCGACATCGTCGTCGCGTCGACCGCGGCGCCGCACTCCATCATCACGCGCCACATGACCGAGCAGGCGCTGCGTGCGCGCAAGCGCAAGCCGATGTTCATGGTGGACATCGCCGTGCCGCGCGACATCGACGCCGACGTCGCCGAACTCGAAGACGTCTACCTCTTCACCGTCGACGACCTGCAATCGGTCGTGAACGACAACCTCGAGGGCCGCAGGCAGGCCGCTCGCGAAGCCAGCGAGTTGATCGAGGCCGAAGTCGAGCGCTTCTCGCACCTGCTGCGCACGCGCGATGCGGCGCCCCTGATCCGCCGCCTGCGCGAGGACGCGGACCGTACGCGGAAACGCACGCTCGAACAGGCGCAGCACATGCTCGCGCAAGGCAAGAGCCAGGAGGAAGTGCTCGGCTTCCTCGCCAACACGCTCACCAACCGCCTGATCCACGCGCCCAGCCAGCGGCTGCGCGACGCCGCCGAGATCGGCGACGGCGAGATCATCGAGACGATCGCCGACATCTACCGGCTCGACCAGCCGCACGATTGATGAAAGAGTCGATCCGACGCCGTCTCGAGCGGACGGTCGAGCGCTTCGAGGAAGTGGGTGCACTGCTCGCCGACCCGGGTGTCATCGCGAAGCAGGGCCAGTTCCGCGATCTCTCGATGGAGTATTCGCGGCTCGAACCCGTGGCCCGGCGTTTCCAGGAGTTCGCCCGCCTGGAAGTCGAACTGCGCACCGCCGAGGAGATGGCTGCCGGCGCCGACGAGGAAATGCGCGAGCTGGCTGCCGAAGAAGTGCGCGACCTGCAGCAGCGCATTGCAGCGGAGGGCCTGGAACTCACGCGGCTGCTGGTCCCGAAGGATCCGCGCGACGACTCGAACATCTTCCTCGAGATCCGTGCCGGCACCGGCGGCGACGAGGCGGCGATCTTCGCCGGCGATCTCTTCCGCATGTACTCGCGCTTCGCCGAGCGCCAGGGCTGGAAGGTCGAGGTACTGAGCGACAGCGCCGGCGAGCATGGCGGCTACAAGGAAATCATCAGTCGCGTCGTGGGCAGGGGCGCGTACTCGAAGCTCAAGTTCGAGTCGGGCGCGCACCGCGTGCAGCGCGTGCCAGCCACGGAAGCGCAGGGCCGGATCCACACCTCCGCCTGCACCGTCGCAATCCTGCCGGAACTCGAGGAAATCGAGGACCTGCCGATCAATCCGGCCGAGTTGCGCATCGATACGTTCCGCGCGTCGGGTGCCGGCGGCCAGCATGTCAACAAGACGGATTCGGCCATCCGCATCACGCACCTGCCCACGGGCGTCGTCGTCGAGTGCCAGGACGAACGGTCGCAGCATAAGAACCGATCGCGCGCGATGTCGCTGCTGCGCGCTCGCCTGCTCGAGGCCCAGCGGCAGAAGCAGACGGCGCAGCAGGCGCAGGACCGCAAGCTGCAGGTCGGCACGGGGGACCGCTCCGAGCGCATCCGCACCTACAATTATCCGCAGGGTCGCGTGACCGACCACCGCATCAACCTGACCCTGTACCAGTTGCCCTCGGTCATGGAGGGCGCGCTCAGCGACGTGATCGGTCCGCTGCAGCAGGAGTGGCAGGCGGAGCAACTCGCGCAGCTGGAGTGATCTCCACCTCTCCCACGCAAGTGGGAGAGGTCGGCAGCAGGCCGGGTGAGGGCTTTTTCGACTCTTACCAGGATGCACGTGGCAACGGAGATTTCCCAGCTGATCGCCGAAGGCGTCGCGCGACTCGAGCGGGTCGCAGATAACCCTCGACACGAAGCGGAGATCCTGCTCGGCGCCGCGCTCGGCAAGTCGCGTGCCTGGCTGATCGCGCACGCCGAGGAACGCATCCTCGACTGCGAAGCGACGGATCGCTTCGAAGCGCACGTGACGCGCCGCGCGCAGGGCGAACCGATCGCCTACATCCTCCGCGAAAAGGAATTCTGGTCGCTGCCGCTCGAGGTGACACCGGACGTGCTCATCCCGCGGCCTGAGACCGAGCTCGTGGTCGAACTGGCGTTGACGCACTTGCCGCCCGACGCCGACGCAAGAGTGCTGGACCTCGCCGCTGGCAGCGGCGCCATTGCCCTGGCCCTGGCACAGGAGCTCCCGCGGGCCCGGGTCGTGGGCACGGACATCTCGGACGCCGCAGTCCTGTTGGCCCGGCGTAACGCGGGGCGACTGCATCTCGCCAACGTCGACTTCCGCGCCGGCAACTGGTTCGAGCCTGTTGCGGGCGAGCGTTTCGCCATCATCGTCAGCAATCCACCCTACATCGCGCAGGGCGACGCTCGAGTCGAGCAGGCCGTGCGCCGCTTCGAGCCGCACGACGCCCTGTTCTCCGGACCGGACGGGCTGGAGGCACTGCGCACCATCGCCAGCCAGGCTGGATCACACCTCGGGCCGGGCGGTTGGCTCGTCCTCGAGCACGGCGACCGGCAAGGTCCGGCCGTTCGTGACCTCCTGGTCGCCGGCGGATTCACGGACGTCGCGACCCACCGGGACCTGGCCGACCTTGAACGCTGCACCGAAGGCCGGTGGAGCGGCCGTCCCGAAGCGTGACATCGCGCTTGCGCCCGTTCACTATGCGCACCCTTCCCCGCTCCATTTCATGCAGGCAGGTCCCGCAGCCATGATCCGATTCGAAACTTCGCTCGGCCCGATCACCATCGAACTGTTCGACAAGGAAGCGCCGCTTTCGGCACAGAACTTCCTCGACTACGTCGACTCGGGTCATTTCGACGGCACCGTGTTCCACCGCGTGATCCCGGGCTTCGTCGTGCAGGGCGGCGGCATGACCGAGGACATGAAGCAGAAGTCGACGCGCGCTCCAATCCGCAACGAGGCCGACAACGGCGTCAAGAACCGGCGCGGCACGCTGTCGATGGCGCGCACCAGCGATCCGCACAGCGCCACGTCGCAGTTCTTCATCAACCTGGTCGACAACTCCAACCTCGACCCGGGTCGTGGCGGCGCCGGGTATGCAGTGTTCGGCTGCGTGACCGAAGGCATGTCGGTCGTCGATGCGATGGCCAAGGTCAAGACGGGCCGCCGCGGCATGCACGACGACGTGCCGGTCGAGCCCATCAAGGTCATCAGCGCCAGGCGCGTCGAAGCCTCAAAGTAACCAGGACCTGTTCCGGGACCGTTCCGCATGGCGAAGCGTCGGCGAGGGCTGGCTCGCCGCATCCTGCGCGGCATGCTGGTCGCGGCCGTCGCATGGGCGGCCGTGACCGTGACGGTCGTGCTCGCGTTCCGCTGGATCGACCCGCCCTTTACGACGTTCATGGTGAGCGATCGCGTCGGCGCTTTCATCACTCGCGAAAAGGGCTACGAATTCCAGCACGACTGGGTCGACTGGGACCGGATCTCCGGGCATGCAGCCATCGCAGTGATCGCGTCCGAGGACCAGCAGTTTCCCTTCCACCGCGGGTTCGACTTCAAGCAGATCGACAAGGCGCTTGCGGACCGCGAGCGCGGCCGGCGCGTGCGTGGTGCGAGCACGATTTCCCAGCAGGTGGCCAAGAACATCTTTCTCTGGCGCGGGCAGAGCTGGTTCCGCAAGGGGCTCGAGGCCGGGATCACTGTGCTGATCGAGGCGCTGTGGTCCAAGCAGCGCATCCTCGAGGTCTACCTCAACATCGCCGAGTTCGGCCGCGGCACCTACGGCGTGCAGGCCGCGAGCCAGCGCTTCTTCCGCAAGGATGCTGCAAAGCTGAATCGGTCCGAAGCGGCTTTGCTGGCGGCCGTCCTGCCCGCACCACGGCGCTTCAAGGCCAACGCGCCTTCGCGCTACGTCCAGAAGCGGCAGGCCTGGATCCAGCGCCAGATGGCCGCGCTCGGCGGAACGTCCTATCTGGCGCAGTTGCGCTGATCGTTGCAAGCTTGACGCCAGCCCTACGGACGTCAAAGGGATCGGGAACCGCATGAGCGAGCGAACTGGAGAACACCGGACCCACATCGCCATCATCGGCGCGGGACACTCGGGCCTCTGCATGGGGATGCGGCTCAAGCAGGCCGGCAGCAGCGACTTCGTGATCCTCGAAAAGGCCGCGACGCTTGGCGGCACCTGGCGCGACAACACCTACCCGGGCGCCTCCTGCGACGCGCCCTCGTTCCTCTACAGTTTCTCGTTCGCGCAGAAGACCGACTGGAGCCGCCGGTTCGCCTGGCAGTCGGAGCTGCTCGGTTACTCGACCGAACTCGCCATCCGGCACGGCCTGCTCGAGCATTGCCGCTTCAAGGCTGAAGTCACGAATGCGAGCTACGACGACGCCTCGAACACCTGGACACTGGCCTGCGCCGACGGCTCCAGGATCGTCGCCGATTTCGTCGTCGCGGGCGTCGGCCAGCTCAATCGGCCGTCCACCCCGGCGATTGCCGGCCAGGCCACGTTTGCGGGCACGCAATTTCATTCCGCGCAGTGGAACCATGCCGTCGATCTCGCCGGCAAGCGCATTGCCGTGATCGGCAATGCCGCGAGCGCCGTCCAGTTCGTGCCGCAGATCGCACCGCTCGCGGCGCAGCTCACGGTCTTCCAGCGCTCGGCCAACTGGCTGATGCCGCGCAAGGACCGCCTCTATGCGCCGCGCACGCAGCGATTGCTCACGCGGTTCCCCGGACTCGCGAGGCTGTATCACGACGCCCAGTGGTTGTTCTTCGGCGAGATGCAGCTCACGCCGCTCATGAAGCAGGTGAAGCCGGTGCAGGCCCTCGCCCGCCGGAAGTCGCTTGCGCACCTGAAGCGCCAGGTCAAGGATCCGGCGTTGCGCGCCAAGCTCGTGCCCGACTTTCCGATCGGCGCCAAGCGCGTGCTGTTCAACGACGACTACTACCCGGCGCTCTCGCGACCCAATGTCGCGCTGGTGACGGATGCGATCGAACGCATCGAGCCCGCAGGCGTGCGTGTGCGCACCGGCGAACTGCACGCGGCTGACGTCATCATTTACGCCACGGGCTTCAAGAGCACCGACTTCCTCGCGCCGATGACGATCACCGGCCGCAACGGACTCGACCTGAAGAACGAATGGTCCGGGGGCGCCCGCGCCTATCTCGGCGTCACCGTCACCGGTTTCCCGAACTTCTTCATGCTGTACGGCCCCAACACGAACCTGGGTCACAACAGCATTCTCGTCATGATCGAGGCGCAGGTGGGTTACATCCTGGACGCGCTTGCGAAGATGAAGGCGCGAGGCGTCAGGCGGATCGACGTCAGACGCGACGTGCTGGAGACCTACAATCGCAGCCTGCAGCAGGACCTCGCCAGGTCCGTGTGGGCCACGACCGGCGCCAGCTGGTACAAGCTCGCGGACGGAACGATCACCAACAACTGGCCGCACAGCACGATTCGCTACCAGCGTCTGCTGCGCGAGGCGAAGCTCGAGGACTACGAAACGTGATGCAGACCACGACCCGTCTCGCGTCGGCACTGCTGGGTGTGTTCGTTCTCGGGTGGACGCCCGCGAATGCCGCCGAGCCGACGACGAGCCTGATCGACCCGCAGCGACTGTCGGACATCACGCGGACGCTGGCGGCGGACGACTTCGAGGGCCGGGCGCCGGGGTCGGCCGGCGAAGCGAAGACCATTGCGTTCCTCGTCGAGCAGTTCAAGGCGGCGGGCCTCGAGCCTGCGGGTCCCAAGGGTTCGTATACCCAGGTCGTGCCGCTCGTGCGCACGCAAGTGCCCATGGATGCAGCCATGAGCGTGAGCGTCGGCGGCAAACGCCGCCCCCTCGTGCAGCAGCAGGACATGGCGGCGCTCGCCTTGCGACCGGTCGATCGCGTCCTCATCAAGGACGCTCCGCTGGTGTTCGTAGGCTACGGCGTGCATGCGCCCGAGCGCGGTTGGGATGACTACAAGGGCGTGGACCTGCGAGGCAGGGTCGCGGTGTTCCTGGTCAACGATCCCGACTTCGAGGCGGTGACTGGCGAGGACGCGTACGGCAAGTTCGGCGGCAAGGCCGCCACGTATTACGCACGATGGACGTACAAGTATGAGGAAGCCGCGCGCCGTGGCGCGATCGCCGCACTGATCGTGCACGAGACTGAGCCGGCAGCCTACGGCTGGAAGACGGCCATCGCGCCCAACGGCGAAGGCTACGACATCGTCCGTCCCGATCCGGCGAAGGAAAAGCTGCTGCTGCAGTCGTGGCTGCACCGGGACGCGGCCGTCGAGATCTTCCGCGGCGCCGGGCTCGATTTCGAAGCACTCAAGAAGAGCGCGCGCAGCAGGTCGTTCCGCCCGATCGAACTCGAGGACGCAACCTTCGCGGCGGACTTCCCGCTCGCCCATACGCGCATCGACAGCCACAACGTGCTCGGCAGGATCACGGGCCAGAAGCATCCGCGCGAGAGCATCATGATCGGCGCGCACTGGGACGCGTACGGCGCCGGCGAACCCGACGCCAGCGGATTGCGGTTCCGCTCGGGGGCGCTTGACGACGCGATCGGCGTCGCCGGCACGCTGGAAATCGCGCGCGTGTTCAAGCAGGGCCCACGTCCCGACCGCACGATAGTGTTCTCGGCCTGGACCGCCGAGGAGCGCAACCTGCTCGGATCCGAGTATTACGCCGCGAATCCGCTGTTGCCGCTCGAGACCACCGTCGCCAACCTGACGATGGACGTGCTGCAGCCGAACGGGCTGGCGCGCGACATCGTCCTCATCGGGGCCGGACAGAGCGAGCTGGAGGCGCTGCTGGCGGAGAAGGCCGCTGCACAGAGCCGAACGATCACGCCGGACGCCAGGCCTGAGCGCGGACTGGCGTTCCGCGCCGACCACTTCCCGTTCGCCAAGCGCGGCGTCCCTGCCCTGGTGCTGATGGGCCTGGGCGGTGGGCATGACCTGGTCAACGGCGGACGCGTGGCCGGCGACCGCTGGGTCGCGGAGTTCACCGACCAGTGCTATCACCAGGCCTGCGACCGCTGGAGCGAGACCTGGGACCTGCGCGGAGCCGCGCAGGACGCGACGCTGGTCTACGAGATGGCCAGGGACCTTGCGAACTCACGCGCGTGGCCACAATGGAACGCGGGCTCGGAATTCAAGGCGCTGCGGGACGCGAGCGTCGCGCATCGGAAGTAGGAAGGAGACCACGATGACTGCGTTTCGCGCATTGCTGTTCGTACTGGGAGCCGTACTCCTCGGCTATACGGCCATCGTCATTGCGAACCATGGCATGGGCCTGCTCCCTATCTTCTTCGGCGACATGGCCGAGATGGGCTGGCCCGGCCAGTTCAACCTCGACTTCATGATGCTGTTGACGCTCTCGGCGTTGTGGGTGGCCTGGCGCAACCAGTTCTCTGGCACCGGCCTGCTCCTGGCTGCGCTGGCCTTGTTCCTTGGCAGCCTCTTTCTGACCATCTACCTCTTCATCCTGACCGCGCAGTCGAAGGGCGACATGAGGAAGGTATTGCTGGGACAGGCCCGGGCAGCACACTAGTCGAGTGCACCCCGACAGCGATGGAGATTCATCGCTTGTGCGACGTGAATGCCTTCATCGTCAAATCCCTGACCAGCTGCGTCGCCTTCGGGTTAGGCAGACCGTAGCGGGCAAAAAGGGCCAGGTGGTGGCGCATCTCGAGCGCGGCCCCAGAAGGAGAATCGGCGCTCGAGCAGCATTGCTTGAGCCGCCCGTTCAGGTCGGTCGCAACCGCGGCAAGGGGGCGCTTCCGTTCGTCTTCACCGCGCGCTTTAGGCTGGGCAAGGCCCCACTCGGCGGCCGTTGCAGAAACGTGGTCCAGCCGATGCGTCGGATGCGTCATGCGTGCGGTTGACTCGCGGCCAGGGTGGATGGGCCATGGCTTGTGGCGCCGAATACTCCGCCGAAACGGCGCGAACCACAATCGGGATAACCCGCGCAAACGGGAAAGCGCACCCGCACTCCAGACACGCTTACGGCCGATACCCCGGTCCGCGCACGACACGCCCAGGCATTGCGCCGGTGTGCTCGCCATTGCGGATCACGGGTACGCCGTTGACCAGCACGTGTGCGACGCCCACGGCGTACTGCTTGGGCGCGTCAAACGTCGCCTGGTCCGCGATCGTCTCGGGATCGAACACGACGACGTCCGCGTAGCAGCCCGCATCGAGACAGCCCCGGTCCTGCAGCTTCCAGTTGGTCGCCGGCAGTCGCGTGATGCGGCGGACCGCCTCTTCGAGCGGAATCAGCTGCTCGTCGCGCGAGTACTTGCCCAGCAGGCGCGCAAAGTTGCCGTAGGCCCGCGGATGCGTGCTCGATTTCATGAACACGCCCTCCGGGGCGAGCGCCTCGGCATCCGATCCCAGGCTCACCCACGGCTGCGCGAGCCCGAGCTTCACGTTGTCCTCGCTCATCAGGAAATACACGGTCTGCACGCGCGAGTTGTCCTCGATCACGAGATCGACGATCGTGTCCTCGGCGCTCGTGCCGCGCATCTTCATGACGTCGGCCAAGGTCTTGCCGGTCAGCGGCTTGAGTGCGGGGTTCTTGAAGCCGACGAACAGCACGCGATCCGGCGAGCCCGCCGTGCGGAAGAGGTTCTCCTCCCCGGCGGGTGGATTGCGGATCTCGTTGATGACCCGCGCGCGCTGCTTTGGATCCTTGAGTCGTGACACCCAGGCGTCGAGGCCGCCGGCCTGCACCCACAATGGCATGGCGGCATCCAGGCCGGTGGAACCCGCCGTGTAGGTGTACATGTTGGCGCTGACTGAAACGCCCGCCTTGCGCGCAGCTTCGATCTGTCCGATGGCCTTCGCCATGTTGCCCCAGTTGGCCTCGCCCGCCGCCTTCAGGTGATAGGCCTCGCCGTGACCGCCCGCCGCCCGGGCGATCTGGATCAACTCCTCGATGGCTGCCTCGAGCCGGTAGCTTTCGTTGCGCACGTGTGAAACGTATCCGCCGCCAGACTCCGCGGCGGCCTTGGCCAGCGCGATCAGTTCCGGCGTCTCCGCGAAGAATGCAGGCGCGTAAATGAGCGAGCTGCCTACACCGAGCGCTCCCTCGCGCATCGCCTGTCGCACGAGATCCTGCATCTGCATGAGTTCGGCCGGCGTCGGATCGCGATCGTCCTCGCCGAGCACGTGCACGCGCACGCTGGTCGCGCCGACGAAGGACGCCACGTTCGGCGAGATCCCGCGCCGCACCAGCGAATCGAGGTACTCGCCGAGCGTCGTCCAGTCGATCTCGTACTTGATGTCGCCCTGGTGCGCGAGAATGTCGGCCTTCATCGCATCATTGAGCGGCCCGCCGGATTCGCCCTCGCCCATGATCTCGAGCGTGACGCCCTGCTTGAGGTCGCTCATGCCGCGGCCGTCCGCAATCAGCGAGAGGTTGGCCCACGACAGCACGTTGATGAAGCCCGGCGCGACTGCGCGGCCGGTCGCGTCGATCTCGGTCGTGGCCTGGGCTTTGGAGAGGTCCCCGACGGACGCGACGCGGTCGCCGCGAATGCCGACGTCCGCGCGCCGACCCGGCGTGCCGGAGCCATCGTAGAGCGTGCCGTGGCGGACGATGACATCGTAGGTTTCTGCTGCAGCAGACGCTGGCACCGCGGTGGACCCGGGTGGTCTGGGTGCACCTGCGCAACCGGCGAGAAACGCCGAGAGGAGCAACAAGACTGCGATCGAACGGCGACAGACTGTGTGCACCGCGAATCCCCCGAAACCGGAAACCGAGCCCTCACCCCGCCCCTCTCCCATGCCATGGGAGAGGGAGCACGAACCCTCGCCCCGCCCCACTCCCATGGCATGGGAGTGGGATGCCGGA
The DNA here is from genome assembly GCA_963698735.1 of uncultured Gammaproteobacteria bacterium. Classification (GTDB taxonomy): domain Bacteria; phylum Pseudomonadota; class Gammaproteobacteria; order Steroidobacterales; family Steroidobacteraceae; genus RPQJ01. The sequence continues at coordinate 51,041 of CAVOSA010000008.1, forward strand.
GCCTGCGCCGCACTGGCGGTCACATCGTAACCGAGGATCGGGGCAAGCCACCGGTCGGCTTCGGCCATCGACAGGCCTTGGTACTTGCGGCCCGGCCGCAACGTGAACTCAGACTCCAATCGCGGCGGCGCGACCCGCCGGCGCACGAACACCAAGCGCGTGGCAGATGGCCACGGTCAACTCGGCGCGGTTCAGCGTGTAGAAGTGGAACTCCGTCACCCCGTTCTGCTGCAGGCGCTTGACCTGCTCGATCGCAAAGCTGGCCGCAATCAGGCGCCGCGTCTCCGGGTCGTCCTCGAGTCCGTCGAAGCGGTGCACGAGCCAGTCCGGCACGCTGGTGCCGCAGCGCTTGGCAAACTTCAGCATGTGCGGGAAACGCGTGATCGGCAGGATGCCCGGGACGATTTCCGCGGCGATGCCCGCTGCCGCGCATTGATCGCGGAAGCGCAGGAAGATGTCGGTGTCGAAGAAGAATTGCGTGATCGCGCGCCTGGCGCCGGCGTCGATCTTGGCGCGCAGGTTATCGAGGTCGAACTTCGCGTTCGGCGCTTCCGGGTGGACCTCCGGGTACGCTGCGACCGAGATGTCGAAATCGCCAATGCTGCGCAAACCGCGTACCAGGTCGACGGCGTACGCGAAGCCATCCGGATGCGGGCAGTACGTCGTCTGGCCGGGCGGCATGTCGCCACGCAGCGCCACGATGTGGCGCACGCCCGTGTCCCAGTAGCCGCGTGCGATGTCGAGGATCTCGCCAGCCGGCGCACCGACACAGGTGAGATGCGGCGCAGGGGTCAACGCAGTCTCGCGCAGGATGCGCGACACGACATTGTGGGTGCGCTCGCGCGTGGACCCGTCGGCGCCGTAGGTAACCGACACGAACCGCGGCTTCAGTGGCGCGAGACGCTGGATCGACTCCCAGAGCAACTGCTCCATGCCATCGTCGTTGGGCGGGAAAAACTCGAACGAAACGGCAGGCGCGCCTCGGGTGGCGGCTTTGTCGACAGTTGCGGCCATCATGGCGGTATCGGTCCCTGGAGTCGCTGCAGCCATTTTCCCTGTTTTGCGTTGCAAAGTCCGCTCGCAGAGGTTCTTTGCTCATTGCCCGGCCGACGGGTTGGCGGCCGAGCCGCCCCTGGCCGCACAGGTGATTGATTCTCCGACGTTTTGCCAGCGGCGTCCGGACACACCGTCCAGCCCCGCTGCCGTTGGCAAGGCTGGGCGAGTCAGTGTACGCCGGGGGCTGGGGCGCCGGGCCCGGTGAACAGCGCCGCGCAATCGACGGCATCGAGCCGGTAGGCACGGCTGCAGAACTCGCAGCGCACTTCGACCTGGCCGAATTCCTCGATCATGGAATCGACCTCGTCGCGGCCAAGCGCGCGCAGCATGTTCTCGACGCGTTCGCGCGAGCAGCGACAGCGGAAGAACACCGGCGTCGATTCGAACATGCGCACGTCGTCTTCGTTGAAGAGTCGGCGCAGCAGCTTCTTGTCGTCGAGTTCGGCCAGCTCCGCACCCGTGACGGTATCCGCCACCAGCTGCACCCGCAGCCAGGCATCCTCGACTTCGTCCTCCGGCGCCACGCCGCCGCCCGACTCGAGAACTCCCGTCGGCTTCGACGTCACGGGCAATCGCTGCAGCAGCAGGCCGCTCACGTTCTCGCCATCGGCGTGCAGCCACAGCCGCGTCGGCAGCTGCTCGGAGGTTTCAAAATATTCGCGCAGGCAATCACTCATCGACTCGCCCGCCAGCGGCACGATGCCCTGGTACCGGTTCGAGGCGCCTTCATTCTCGACCGTCACCGTGAGCGTGCCGTGGCCCGACAGCTCGCGCAGGTCCATCGTCGCGGGCGGCTCGCGAAACCGGGCCACGGCACGCAGCGCCAGGCCGTCAGTGCATTCGACCAGCATCAGGTGCATCGGGCCTGCACCGCGCAACTGCAGCGTGAGCAGGCCGTGGAACTTCAGCGTGGACGCGAGCAACGCGGCCGCAGCAACTGCTTCACCGAGCGTATCGCGCACCTGGTCCGGGTAGTCATGGTGCTCCATCATGGCCTTCCAGGCGGCCCCGAGGTGCACGAGCTGCCCCCTGAACGGGTAGCGCTCGAAGACAAACCGGCGCAGCGTGTCGACTTCGGCCATCGACTCGTCAGGCCACGCGGACGGGAATCTTGAGCGTGCGGATCTTCTCCGACCACTCAGCCGGCGCCGTGTTGTGCACGGACGTGCCCTGCGCGTCGACCGCCACCGTGACCGGCATGTCCTTCACGTCGAACTCGTAGATCGCTTCCATGCCGAGTTCCTCGAAGGCGACGATGCGAGCCGCACGGATCGCCTTCGACACGAGGTACGCCGCGCCGCCGACGGCCATCAGGTACGCCGCCTTGTGCTTCCTGATCGATTCGATGGCGACAGGGCCGCGCTCCGACTTGCCGATCATCACGATCAGCCCGGTCTTCTCCAGCATCATGTCCGTGAACTTGTCCATGCGCGTCGCGGTCGTCGGACCCGCGGGGCCAACGACTTCGTCACGCACGGGATCGACCGGGCCGACGTAATAGATGGCCCGATTGGTGAAATCCACGCCCGGTGGCAGGCCCTGGCCGCCCGCATACAGGTCGGCAATGCGCTTGTGCGCGGCGTCGCGGCCCGTGAGCATCCTGCCGTTCAGGAGCAGCGTTTCGCCCGGCTTCCAGCTCGCCACTTCGGCGCGCGTGAGCGTATTGAGGTCCACGCGCTTCGATCCGCCGCCCGCGGTCCACGTCACCTTCGGCCAATGGTCGAGCGACGGGGGCTCGAGCACTGCGGGGCCGCTGCCATCGAGCACGAAATGCGCGTGGCGCGTGGCGGCGCAGTTCGGAATCATCGCCACGGGCTTCGATGCGGCATGCGTCGGGTAGAGCTTGAGCTTCACGTCGAGCACCGTAGTGAGTCCGCCGAGACCCTGCGCGCCGATGCCGAGCGCATTGACCTTCTCGTACAGCTCGATGCGGAGTTCCTCCGACTTGTCCCGCGGGCCGCGGGCGAGCAGCTCGTGCATGTCGAGCGGGTCCATCAGCGATTCCTTCGCCAGCAGCATGGCCTTTTCGGCCGTGCCGCCGACGCCGATCCCGAGCATGCCGGGCGGGCACCAGCCGGCGCCCATCGTCGGCACCGTCTTCACCACCCAGTCCACGATCGAATCGCTCGGGTTCAGCATCACGAACTTCGACTTGTTCTCGGAGCCACCGCCCTTCGCGGCGACGGTTACTTCGACTGCTTCGCCCGGCACCAGCTCGACGTGGAACACGGCCGGCGAGTTGTCCCTGGTGTTCTTGCGGGCAAACAGCGGGTCATCGACGACCGAGGCCCGCAGCTTGTTGTCGGGGTGGTCGTACGCGCGACGCACGCCTTCGTTGATCATGTCGGCCAGGCTGCGCTTCGTGCCCCAGCGCACGTCCATGCCCACCTTCAGGAACATGTTGACGATGCCAGTGTCCTGGCAGATCGGCCGGCGGCCTTCGGCACACATGCGCGAGTTGGTCAGGATCTGCGCGATCGCGTCCCTGGCGGCCGGGGACTGCTCGCGCTCGTAGGCGCGCCCGAGGTGCTCGATGTAGTCGATCGGGTGGTAATACGAAATGAACTGCAGCGCGTCGGCGACGCTCTGGATGAAGTCGTCCTCGCGAATCACGGTCATGTTCGGGTACCTCGGTCGTCGTCGATCAATGCTCGCGTCACGGCGCGAAATCAGCCCGACAACTTCTTCTTCAGCAGCTCGTTCAACTGCGACGGGTTGGCCTTGCCCCCGGTCGCCTTCATCACCTGCCCCACGAAAAAGCCGAACAGCTTGTCCTTGCCCGAACGGTAGTCGGCGAGCTGTCCCGGATTCTTTGCCATCACGTCGTCGATGGCCTGCTCGATCGCCGACGTGTCGGTGATCTGCTTCAGGCCCCTGGCCTCGATGATCTCGTCGGCGCCCTTGCCCTCCGCCCACATCGCCTCGAACACTTCCTTGGCGATCTTGCCGGAGATCGTGTCGTCCTGGATACGCGCGAGCAGGCCCGCGAGCGCGTCGGCGCTGACGCGGCTCTGCACGATGTCGAGGTTTTCCTTGTTGAGGGCGCCCGAGAGGTCGCCCATCACCCAGTTGGCCGCGAGCTTCGGCTGCCCACCCAGCTTGCGCACCACGGTCTCGTAGTACCCCGCAAGTTCCCGGCTCGCCGTAAGCACGCCCGCGTCGTACTCCGAGAGGCCGTGTTCGCGCACGAAACGCCCGGCCTTCTCGTCCGGCAGCTCAGGCATGGTGCTGCGCACCTCCTCGATCGTCGCTTCGTCGATGACGAGCGGCAGCAGGTCGGGATCCGGGAAGTAACGGTAGTCGTTGGCTTCTTCCTTGGAGCGCATCGACCGCGTCTCGCCCTTGTCGGGGTCGTAGAGGCGCGTTTCCTGCTTGACCTTGCCACCGCCCTCGATCAGTTCGATCTGGCGTTCGACTTCGTAGTTGATCGCGCGCTCGACGAAGCGGAACGAGTTGACGTTCTTGATCTCGGCACGCGTGCCGAACTCGGCTTGACCGACCGGACGGACGGAGACGTTCGCGTCGCAGCGGAACGAGCCTTCCTGCATGTTGCCGTCGCAGATCTCGAGATACCGCACGAGCGTGTGGATTTTCTTGAGGTACGCGATTGCTTCCTTCGCCGAGCGCATGTCCGGCTCCGAGACGATCTCGAGCAGCGGCGTGCCGGCACGGTTCAGGTCGATGCCCGACAGGCCGTGGAAGTCCTCGTGCAGCGACTTGCCCGCGTCTTCCTCGAGGTGCGCGCGGGTAATGCCGATCGTCTTGCGCGTGCCGTCCTCCAGCACGATTTCCAGCGTGCCGTCTTCGACGACCGGACGCTCGTACTGGCTGATCTGGTAACCCTTCGGGAGGTCCGGGTAGAAGTAGTTCTTGCGGGCGAAGACCGAGCGCCGGGAGACCTTCGAGCCCGTGGCGATGCCGAAGCGGATCGCCATGCGCACGGCATCGCCGTTCAGCACCGGCAGCACGCCCGGGTAACCGAGGTCGACGAGGTTGGCCTGCGTGTTCGGCTCCGCGCCGTAGGCGGTCGCGGATGCGGAGAAGATCTTGCTGCGCGTCGCGAGCTGCGCGTGGATCTCGAGGCCGATGACGGTTTCCCAATGCATAGGGGTTAGGAGTCAGGGGGTTAGGGGTGAGTCGGAATGAACGGCTGACACCGGCGTTTCATGCGTAGCCGGCGGGCACGCGCTGGTGCCAGCCGGTGCGCTGCTGGTACTGGTGCGAGACGGCAAGCAGCCGCGATTCGCCGAAGTGCGGGCCGACCAGCTGCATGCCGACCGGCAGGTCCTTGCCGCCTTCGCTGACGAAACCGCAGGGAATCGAGATGCCCGGCAGGCCTGCGAGGTTGGCCGCGATCGAGTAGATGTCGTTCAGGTACATCGCGATCGGATCGCTGGTCTTGGCGCCCAGTTCGAATGCAGCCGTGGGCGAAGTCGGACTCAACACCACGTCGACTTCGGTGAAGGCCCGGGCAAAATCGGCCGCGATCAGCGCCCGGCACTTCTGCGCCTTGAGGTAGTACGCGTCGTAATAGCCGGCCGACAGCACGTACGTACCGGTCATGATGCGGCGCTTGACCTCGGCCCCGAAGCCTTCGCCGCGCGAACGCTTGTAGAGATCGAGGAGGTCTTTCGGCGCTTCGCAGCGGTGGCCAAAGCGCACGCCGTCGAAGCGGGACAGATTCGAGGAACATTCGGCCGGTGCGACGACGTAATACGTCGGCACCGAGAGCGGCAGGCTGGGCAGGCTCACGTCCTTGATGACCGCGCCTTCCTGCTGCAGCAGGTCGATTGCCACGCGCACGCACTTCTCGACCGCCGGATCGAGGCCTGCGCCGAAAAACTCGCGTATCAGGCCGACCCGCAGGCCCTTGAGCGGCTGGTTCAGTTCGGCCGCATAATGCGGCACGGGGCTGTCGACACTCGTCGAATCCTGCGGGTCGAAGCCGGCCATGGCCTCGAGCAGCAGCGCGGCGTCTTCGGCCGAGCGCGCCAGCACGCCAGCCTGGTCGAGGCTCGACGCGAACGCGATCATGCCGTAACGCGAGACGCGGCCATAGGTAGGCTTGATGCCTGTCAGGTTGGTGAGCGCAGCCGGCTGCCGGATGGAGCCGCCGGTGTCGGTGCCAGTGGCCGCAGGTACGATGCAGGCAGCGACGGCGGCAGCCGAGCCGCCCGACGAGCCGCCCGGGACGCGCTTGTGGTCCCACGGGTTCTTGACCGGCCCGTAGAAACTGGTCTCGTTGGACGAGCCCATCGCGAATTCGTCCATGTTGGTCTTGCCGAGCAGCACCGTGCCCGCTTCGCGCCAGCGCCTGACCACGGTGGCGTCGTACGGGGCGACGAAGTTCGACAGCATCCTGGACGAGCAGGTCGTCAGGATGCCGTCGGTGCAGAAAATGTCCTTGTGGGCGATCGGCACGCCGGTGAGCGGGCCGCCCGCGCCTCTGGCCAGTGTGTCATCGGCCGCACGGGCGTCTGCCAGCGCGCGGTCGGCCGTCACGGTGACGAAAGCGTTCAGTTCGGGAGCCAGGCGCTCGATTCGGCCAAGGAAATGCAGCGTGAGCTCCAGGCTCGAGAACTTGCGGGCCTTGAGGCCGGCGGCGAGTTCCGCAACGGTCAGTGTGTGCATGGGTCGTCTATGGCGAAAAGGCGAGGGAAGGTGCTCGAGTTCACGGTCCGGATGGGAAGCCGTGCAATGGTGCCGGAGGCTGGCACCATCACGGCCGGGATGTCACTCGATGACCTTGGGCACGAGATAGAGTCCGGCGGCAACGCTCGGGGCGTTGCGCTGGAATTTCTCGCGCTGGTCGGTCTCGGTGACGGCGTCCGGCCGCAGCCGCTGGACCTGGTCGGCGAGCGGATGGGCCATGGGCTCCACGCTGCCGGTTTCGGCTGCGGACAGCTGCTCGACGAAGTCGATGATGCGCGACAGGCTGTCGACATAGACGGGCAACTGCGTCTCGGTGATTTCGAGACGGGCAAGATGGGCGATTCCCTCGACCTGGGTACGTGTCAGGCTCATCGGCAAATGCTCAAAAGGACTGGAAAATTCAGTCACAAATCATACACGCGGCCTTGTGGAATGTCGTGACTATGGTTAAATTGCCGCGATTTAGCGCAAGGCAGCGCTCCCCTACTCATCTCGCGATTCCTAAATGTTCAAGAAACTCCGGGGTTACTTCTCCAACGACCTCTCGATCGACCTTGGCACCGCCAATACGCTGATCTACGTCCGCGGCAAGGGCATCGTCCTGAACGAGCCGTCCGTCGTTGCCATCCGCGAGGAACCTTCCCGCGGCGGCAAGAAGATCGAGGCTGTCGGCACGGAAGCCAAGAACATGCTCGGCCGCACGCCGGGCAACATCACCGCTATCCGCCCGATGAAGGACGGCGTCATCGCCGACTTCACCGTCACCGAGAAGATGCTGCAGTACTTCATCGAGAAAGTGCACGGCAATCGCATGATTCGCCCGAGCCCGCGGGTGCTGGTCTGCGTGCCTTACGGCTCGACGCAGGTCGAACGCCGCGCCATCCAGGAATCCGCCGAAGGCGCGGGTGCGCGCTGGGTACGCCTGATCGAGGAACCCATGGCGGCAGCGGTCGGCGCCGGCATGCCAGTGCACGAGGCCCGCGGCTCGATGGTCCTCGACGTCGGCGGCGGCACGTCCGAAGTCGCTGTCATCTCGCTCAACGGCATTGTCTATGCGGCCTCGGTCCGCATCGGCGGCGACCGTTTCGACGAAGCCATCATCAACTACGTGCGTCGCAACTACGGCATCCTCATCGGCGAAGCCACGTCGGAGCGCATCAAGATCGAGATCGGCTCGGCCTATCCCGGCCAGCACGTCAAGGAAATCTCGGTCAAGGGCCGCAACCTCTCCGAGGGCGTGCCGCGCAGCTTCACGCTCAATTCCAACGAGATCCTCGAGGCGCTGCAGGAACCGCTGCAGGGCATCGTCGGCGCGGTCAAGGCCGCGCTCGAGCAGACTCCTCCGGAACTCGGCTCGGATGTCGCCGAACGCGGCATCGTGCTCACGGGTGGCGGCGCACTGCTGCGCGACATCGACAAGCTGCTGATGGAGGAAACGGGCTTGCCGGTGGTCGTCGCCGAAGACCCGCTCACCTGCGTGGCGCGCGGCGGCGGCAAGATGCTGGAGCTGATCGACGAGCACGGTCCGGGCCTCTTCGGCCTGGACTGACCGCAGTCTCCCCGGCCCGCCGTGGTCGAGCTGACCCACGATTCCCGCCCGATCATCGGCCGCGGACCGCCGCTGACCGCGTATTTCCTTACGCTGGCGGCGATCTCGGTCGGCCTGATGGTCGCAGACCAGCGCTACCACCAGATTGACCGAATCCGCGAAACCCTGAGCCTGGCCGTCTACCCGGTCCAGCGCGCGGTCGATTTCCCGTTCCGCGCCACGGACTGGGTTACCGGCTCGTTTGCCGACCGCAGTCGCCTGCGCCAGGAGAACCTCGAACTGACGGCGCGCCTGCGCCTCGCCAACCTGCAGCTGCAACGGTTTGCGGTGCTCGAGGAAGAAAACCGTCGGTTGCGCGACATGCGCGAGAACACGTCCGGCATCGCCGAGAAGGTGCTGGTAGCCTCCATCCTCAACGTCGACCTCGACCCCTTCCGGCAGCGCGTGCTGCTGGCCAAGGGCGCCGCGGACGGTGTGTTCAAGGGTCAGGCCGTGCTCGACGGCGACGGCATCTTCGGCCAGGTAACCAAGGTCAATGCCTCGACCGCCGAGGTCATCCTGATCAGCGATGCGGAGCACGCGATCCCGGTGCAGTCCAATCGCAGCGGCGTGCGCACCATCGCAGTTGGCACCGGCGACCAGAACAAGCTGTCATTGCCGTTCGTCACGGTCGAATCCGACCTGCAGGAAGGCGACCTGCTGCTCTCCACCGGCATGGGCGGCGTATTCCCGCCGGGTTACCCGGTGGCGAAGGTATCGAAGGTCAAGCGCGCGGGCAGCACCTTCGCCCTCGTCGAAGCGAAGCCTGCTGCACAGCTCGACCGGGCCCGCGAGGTGCTGTTGGTCTGGTTCAAGGCGCCGGTGTTCGACACCGAAGTGGAGCCGCCGCCTGCCACAGCCGAGGCGGATGGCACCGAGGCCGCAACGGCGGACCGGCCTGCCACGGCCCGACCGACTGCCCCACCGGCGGCGACACCCGGCGGTGGCACCGCCAGCCCGGTCGTAGCGCCGACCCCGGCACGACCGGTGACGGCGCCGGCGACGGCGCCGACTCGTCCCGCAGCGAAGGTCAACGGCTTCTCTTCGGGCGAGCCGCCGGCTGCCAATGCTGAAACGACCGCGCCATCGCCGCAGGCAGGTGGCGAATGAGGCAGATGAGCATGCTCGCCCGCCGGCTCCTGTACTGGGCCAGCATGGCCGCCGGGCTCGTGCTGGCGATCGTGCCGCTGCCCGCGTGGCTCGACCCGGTCCGGCCCGACCTGGCGTTGCTGGCGATGATCTACTTCGTGCTGACCAGCCCGCGCATCGCGGGCCTGGGGTATGCGTGGCTGTCCGGCCTGTTCCTCGACGTGCTGCGCGGCATGGTACTCGGCCAGCACGCGCTCGGCTTCCTCGTGGTCGGGTACGTCACGCACAAGCTGCAGCTGCGCATGCGCATGTTCCCGATCGTGCAACAGGCTGTCATCGTGATGATGCTGCTCGGCCTGTATCACTTCCTGATGTTCTGGATCGACGGCCTGACGGGCCATGGCTTCACCGGCTGGGTACGCTGGCTGCCAGTGGTGTCGGGCGCGCTGCTCTGGCCACTGGTCGTTGCGCTGGGCGACTCGCTCACGCGCCGCTCGTCCTGAGCGCGCGAGCGCGATGGCCCGCAACTCCCGGCTCAAGGATCACCACGCCGAACAGCGCATGTTCGGCCGGCGGATCGTCGCCGCCTCGTTCATCATCATGGTGCTGCTCGGTGCACTGTTCGCCCGGCTCTTCTACCTGCAGGTGGTCAGGCACGACTACTTCAGCGAACTGTCGCAGGGCAACCGCATTCGCATCGACCCGCTGCCGCCACCGCGCGGCCTGATCCTCGACCGGCAAGGCGAACCGCTGGCGCTGAACCGGCCCGCGTACCAGCTGGAACTGACGCGCGAGCAGACGCCGGACCTGGACGACACGCTGGCGCGGCTCGTGGCGCTCGAGCTGCTGCCAGCCGACGACGTCGCCCGCACCAAGCGCACGATCCTGGCGCGGCGCGCGTTCGACGCCGTGCCGATCCGGTTGCAGCTTTCCGAGGAAGAGCTCGCGCGTTTCGCCGTGCACCGGCCGGATTTCCCCGGCGTTGAAATCCGCCCGCGGCTCACGCGGCTCTATCCGCACGCGGGCGTGGGCGTGCATGCGCTGGGCTACGTCTCTGCGATCAGCGAAAAAGACCAGGAACGCATCGACGTCGCCAAGTATGCGGGCACGACCCTGATCGGCAAGCTCGGCATCGAGCGCAATTACGAAGAACTGCTGCACGGCCAGACGGGCTACCAGCAGCTGCTGGTCAACGCGCAGGGCCGTCGCGTCGACCGCGTCGGAGTCAAGGCGCCGGAACTGCAGCGCAAGGAGCCGGTTGCGGGCGACGACCTCTACCTGACGCTCGACCACACCCTGCAGCAGGTGGCAGAGGCTGCGCTCGGCACGCAGCGGGCAGCGGTCGTCGCGATCGATCCGCGTAACGGCGACGTCCTGGCCTTCGTCAGCACGCCGACCTTCGATCCCAACGGCTTCGCGCGCGGCCTGACCGTGCCGGAATACCGCGCGCTGGCGGACGACATCGACAAGCCGCTGATCGACCGTGCACTGCATGGCGTCTACCCGCCGGGTTCCACCCTCAAGCCGTTCGTCGCGCTGGCCGCGCTGCAGTACGGCGTCACCGACGCGGAGGCGACACGCTACTGTCGCGGCGTCTGGCAGTTCCCGGGTTCGAGCCGCAGGTTCCGCGACTGGAAGAAGCAGGGCCATGGCACGGTCGACATGCACAAGGCGATTGCGCAGTCATGCGACACTTATTTCTACGGCATATCCGACCAGATCGGCATCGATCGCCTGCACGACTTCCTGGTCCAGTTCGGGCTCGGCGCAAAGACGGGGATCGACCTGCTTGGCGAACGCAGCGGCCTGGTGCCGTCGCCGGCGTGGAAGAAGAAGTCGTTCAAGAAGAAGGAACTGCAGGTGTGGTTCCCGGGCGAGACGGTCATCGCGGGCATCGGCCAGGGTTACATGCTGGTGACGCCGTTGCAGCTCGCGCACGCGACCGCGGCGGTCGCAATGCGCGGCAAGCGGTTCCAGCCTCGGCTCGTGCGTGCGGTGCGTGATTCCCGCACGGGTGCCGTCGCAACGCTGCCGCCGCGCCCGCTGCCCGACGTGAAAGTCGACGACCCCGGGTACTGGGACACCATCATCGGCGGCATGATCGGCGTGGTGAGCCCGGGAGGCACGGCCTATCGCGTCCAGGCCGGCGCCCCCTACCAGGTCGCGGGCAAGACCGGCACCGCACAGGTGTTCTCGATCGGCCAGAACGAGAAGTACAACGAATCGCAGGTGGCGGAGCGCCTGCGTGACCACGCGCTGTTCATTGCGTTCGCACCGGCCGACGACCCGAAAATTGCAATCGCGGTGGTGGTCGAAAACGGCCGTCACGGCGGCAGCACCGCGGGGCCGATTGCACGCGCGGTGTTCGACGCCTACCTGCTGCCGCACGAGGCGGTTCCGGCCGCGGCTCCAACCACCGGGCCGGCCGTGCCCCCCGCAGGAGGCATCGACGAATGAGGACGGAAATTGCCGGACCCGGGCACTCGAGCCGCGCCCAGCGCACATTCACGCTGACGGGCCGCATTTTCGACGCACTGCACATCGACGCGCCGCTGCTGCTGAGCGTGCTGGCCGTCTGTGCCGTGGGCCTGATCGTGCTCTACAGCGCGGCGGGCGAAGACGTGCACATCTTCGCCGGCCAGGCGGCACGCGTCGGGCTCGGCCTTGGCGTGCTGACGTTCGTCGCCCAGATTCCGCCGCGCGTAATGCGTATCGGCGCGCCATTCCTTTATGGCCTCGGGCTGCTGCTGCTGATCGCCGTCGCCGTCGTCGGTGACGTCGCGATGGGTGCGCAGCGCTGGCTCGACCTCGGCTTCATCCGCTTCCAGCCGTCCGAGATCATGAAGATCGCCGTGCCGCTCTGCTGTGCCTGGTACCTGCACGACCGACCACTGCCGCCCGACCTCACGACGCTGACCGTCGTGGCGCTGCTCGTTATCGTGCCGACACTGCTGATCGCCGAGCAGCCCGACCTCGGCACCGCGCTGCTGGTGGCGGCAGGCGGGGGGCTCGTCATCCTGCTCGCGGGGCTGCAGTTGCGCTACATCCTGGGTCTGGGCGTCTTGATCGCTGCGGCGATCCCGGTGGTCTGGAAGTTCCTGCTGCACGATTACCAGCGCCAGCGCGTGCTCACCTTCCTGAACCCGCAGAACGACCCGCTCGGTGCCGGCTACCACACGATCCAGTCGCAGATCGCGATCGGTTCGGGCGGAATCTTCGGCAAGGGCTTCATGAACGGCAGCCAGGCGCAACTCGAGTTCCTGCCCGAGCGCTCGACCGACTTCATCTTCGCCGTGATCGGCGAGGAATGGGGGCTCGTCGGCTTCATCGTGCTCATGGCACTCTACCTGCTGATCATCGGGCGCGGGCTCTACATCGCGGCGCAGGCCCAGGACACGTTCACCCGCCTGATGGCGGGCGGACTGACACTGCTGTTCGCGGTGTATGTCTTCGTCAACAGCGGGATGGTCGCTGGGTTGCTGCCCGTCGTCGGCGTGCCGCTGCCGCTCGTGAGTTACGGCGGCACATCATTGGTGACCCTCATGGCAGGGTTCGGTATCCTCATGTCGATTCACTCCCGCCGCAAACTGGTTTCAACGTGACACGGAAGCGTCTCGCCCGACGGGCACTCGGCCCGTGCCGCCGCATTGGCCCGGCCATGGCCGTCCTGCTGTCCGCTCCGCTGTGGACCGCCGCCCCTGTATTCGCACAGGCGTTCGATCCGGCGCGCCCTGACGTCGCCGGGTTCATCGCGGAGGTCGTGCAGAAGCACGGGTTCGAGCCGGCGCCGCTTGCCTCCATGTTCGCCCAGGTGGAGTCGAAGCCGTTCATCCTGCGTGCCATCGCGAAGCCGGCCGAGCGCACGCTCACCTGGGACGAGTATCGCTCCAAGTTCCTGGTCGAACGCCGCATCAATCGCGGCGTCGAGGTGCACGGCCAGAAGCAGGCCGAGCTCGAGCGCGCGCAGGCTGCAACTGGCGTCCCGGCGGACATCATCCTCGGCATCGTCGGCGTGGAGACGCTCTACGGCGAGAACATCGGCAAGCACCGGGTGATCGACGCGCTCTCCACGCTCGCCTTCGATTACCCGCCGCGCCAGAAATTTTTCCGCAGCGAACTCGAGCAGTACCTGGTGATGGCCCGCGAGGAAGGGCTTGACCCGCTCGTGCCCGTGGGTTCGTACGCCGGCGCGATGGGCCTGCCGCAGTTCATGCCGAGCAGTTTCCGCAACTTCGCCGTCGACGGCGACGCTGACGGCAGGCGCGACCTCTGGAACGACTGGGCCGACGTGTTTGCGAGCGTCGGCAACTACCTCAAGGTGCACGGCTGGAAGTCCGGCGAGCCCGTGCTTGCAGCCGCGGATGCCAGCAGCGCCAACCTGGCTGGACTCGACGACAAGCTCGCGCTGACCGAGACGGTGGGCTCGCTGCGGGCTCGCGGCGTGAAGTTCGAGACTCCCTTGCCTGCCGGCGCGCCGGCAATGCTGGTCGCGCTCAAAGTCGCCGCCGGTACCGAATACCGCGTAGGCTTCACCAACTTCTACGCGATTACGCGTTACAACCGCAGCCACATGTACGCCAGTGCCGTGAGCGACCTCGCGGACGCCATCGCCGCCACTCGGTCTGGACTGCCGCTGCCCGCATCCACGGGGCCTGTTGCCCCGGCCCCGGCCGAGTCGCCCGCGCCATCGAATGGCTGGTCGACGACGTCCGGCGCCTGACGAAATCCTATCCACCTTCGCCGCATGGTTCCCAAGCAGAAATGAGATTCAAGCCGTCCCTGTTCGCGCTGGCGCTCGTCGCCGGCTTCGCCCTCTCCGGTTGCGGTTCCAAGGACAAGGAGGCCACGCAGGCTCCGGCCGCCGGTGATGCCGCGAGCACCGCTGCACCCGTAGCCGCAGCATCCGCCTCCACAGCGATACCGCCCCCGCCGCAGCTCAACGCCCGCAGCTTCATCGTCATCGACCATGAAAGTGGCCGCGTGCTCGCGGCGCTCGAGCCCGATTCGCGCCAGGAGCCCGCGAGCCTGACCAAGCTCATGACCGCGTACGGCGTGTTCAAGGCGCTGCAGGAAGGCCGCATCAAGCTCACCGACATGGTCACCATCAGCGAGAACGCCTGGAAGCAGGAGGGCTCGAAGATGTTCATCGAGGTCGGCAAGCAGGTCTCGGTCGAGAACCTGATCCAGGGCATGATCGTGCAGTCCGGCAACGACGCCACGGTCGCGCTCGCGGAAAAGGTCGGCGGCAACGAGCCGACGTTCGTGCAGATGATGAACACCTACGCGAAACAGCTCGGCATGTCCGGCTCGCACTTCGTAAATTCGGCGGGCATGCCTGATCCCGAGCACTACATGACCGCGCGCGACGCGGCGACGCTGTCGAGCGCGCTGATCCACGAGTTCCCCGAGTACTACAAGTGGTACGCGCAGAAGGAATTCTCGTGGAACGGGATCACGCAACAGAACCGCAACGGCCTGCTCTGGCGCGACCCCACCGTGGACGGCATCAAGACCGGCCATACCGAGACTGCCGGCTACTGCCTCATCACCTCAGCCAAGCGGGACAGCATGCGGCTCGTGAGCGTCGTGCTCGGCACTGAATCGATGCGCGCCCGTGAGGACGCCAGTTCGGCCCTGCTCAACTACGGGTTCAACTTCTTCGAGACCAAGCGCATCTACGCCGCGGGCCAGCCGCTCACGACCATGCGCGTCTGGAAGGGCAAGCAGGACGAAGTCGGCCTTGCCCTCAAGCGCGACCTCTACGTCACCAGCCAGCGCGGCCAGGTGAGCAGCGTCAAGGCGGAGTTCGAACTGCCGGAGACGCTGGTGGCGCCGCTCGCTGTGAACAAGCCGGTAGGCAAGACGAAAGTCGTCGTCGACGGTGCGACGATCGCCACCTACGACCTGTATCCCGCGGCGGACGTGCCGCAGGCCGGCTTCTTCGGCCGCGCTTGGGACAGCCTGCGGCTGCTGTTCAACTGACGGGCGCGCGATGGCAGAGCCGTTTCCGACCTGCTTCCTGAACGGCGCGTACCTTGCGCTTGCGGAAGCACGCGTGTCGCCGCTCGACCGTGGCTTTCTCTTTGCGGACGGCGCGTACGAAGTCGTTCCAGTGCATCGCGGGCGGCCGTTCCGCATGCGTCAGCATCTCGAGCGGTTCGACCGCAGCCTCGGAGAACTGCGGATCCGCAATCCGCTCGCGCGCGAGGCCTGGATCGACGTGACGAACAGGCTGGTCGCCGCGGCGGGCGAGCCTGAACTCCTCGTTTACATGCAGGTGACGCGCGGTGCCGAGTACGGACGCAACCACCTCTTTCCGCCCGATTCCGTCGCAGCCACGAGCTTTGCCTTCGTCAGCCCGTATGCGCCGCCGACACCGGCCCTGCTCGAGAAGGGACTGGCGGGCGTCACGCTCGAGGACACACGCTGGGCGCGCTGCGACATCAAGTCGGTCGCGCTGCTCGCGAACGTGCTGCTGCGCCAGGAAGCGCAGGACAAGGGTGGTTCAGAAGCCATCCTGACGCGCGACGGCCGCGTCACTGAAGGCTCGTCGAGCACAGTGTTCATCGTTCGCAACGGCAGGCTCTTGACGCCCCCGAACGACCAGAGCGTGCTGCCGGGAACGTCGCGCGACGCCGTGCTGGAACTCGCGGCCGGCTGGCTACCGGTCGAGATCCGCAACTTCACGGTCGACGAACTGCGGTCCGCGGCCGAGGTCTGGATCGCCTCGGCAGGTCGCGGCGTGCTGCCCATCACCTCGCTCGATGGCCGTGCTGTCGGCTCCGGCGCTCCGGGTCCGGTCTGGAAGGAAATGTACGCGCGCCTGCAGCGACACCTCGACGCGATCGCGTCGCAACCCGCCATGGTGGATGCATGAGCGATTCGCCGGCCGGGCGCGAGGACACGTTGTTCGAGTTCCCGACCGACTTTCCGGTCAAGATCATGGGGCAGGCGTCGGACGACTTCCGCAGCCTGGTGCTCGGTATCGTGACGCGGCATTTCGGCACCCTGACGCCGGAGCGCATCGAGGAACGGCCGAGCAGCAACGGCAAGTACGTCTCGATCACGGTGACAGTGTTCGCGACCAGCAAGGCGCAGCTCGACGCGCTTTACATGGAACTCACGTCCTGCAGCCAGGTGCTGGTCGCGCTCTGATTCACTGCCTGCTGGTCGATCCCCAGCGCGCGCAGCAGCTGCGGCGCCAGCGCCTCGGCCACTTCCCGCACGTTTGCCGGGCCTCCCAGTGCGCTGAGCTGCGTCATCTGCAATCCTGCGTAGCCGCAGGGATTGATGCGCGCGAACGGCTCGAGGTCCATGGCAACGTTGAGAGCCAGCCCGTGGTACGAGCGCCCGCGACGGATCCGCAAGCCGACGCTCGCCACCTTGCGCTCATCGACATACACGCCGGGAGCATCGCGCTTGCCATAGGCCTCGACGCCCCACTGCGCGACCGTCGCGACGATGGCGTGCTCGATACCTTCGACGAGCCCGCGCACGCCCAGGCCGAGCCGCGCGAGGTCCAGCAACGGATACACGACGAGTTGTCCGGGCCCGTGATACGTGACTTGCCCGCCGCGATCGATGTCCACGACGGGAATGTCGCCGGGTGCGAGCAGATGCACGGCCTTGGCGTTCATGCCCATCGTGAATACCGGCGGGTGCTCGAGGAACCAGATTTCGTCGGGTGTCCCGGCGTTGGCCTCGTCGGTGCGGCGCTGCATGGCGCGCCAGGTCGGCTCGTAGTCGACGCGCCCGAGCCAGCGCAGCGCGGGCAGCGCGGTGGCCATCCGTTCTGCCGGCTCAACCACGCTTGGCGAGGCCGCCCTCGGCGAGGCCGGCATTGTTGCGGGCGAGCGCCTGTTCGGCGCGGTAACTGGAACGGACGAGCGGGCCCGACACGCACTCGACGAAGCCGAGATCGAGCGCCTGCTGGCGATAGTGCTCGAACTCTGCCGGCGCGACGAAGCGCTCGACCGCCAGGTGATTGACGGTCGGCCGCAGGTACTGGCCGAGCGTGAGCAGGTCCACGCCCGCAGCACGCAGGTCGCGCATGGTCTCGAGGATCTCGTCGTCCGCTTCGCCGAGGCCGAGCATCAAACTGGTCTTCACCAGCACGTCGCCCTGCTGGCGACGATGCCGCTTGGCGTGCGCGAGCACGGCCAGCGTCTGTTCGTAGGACGCGCGCGGATCGCGCACGGGATGCGTCAGGCGACGCACCGTCTCGATGTTCTGCGCGAAGACGTCGAGCCCGCTGTCGACGACCGTCACGACGTCGGTCATCACGCCCTGGAAGTCCGGCGTGAGCGCCTCGACCGCGGTTTCGGGATTCAAGCGCTTGATCTCGCGCACGCATGCAGCGAAGTGCGCAGCGCCGCCATCAGGCAGGTCGTCGCGGTTCACGGACGTGAGCACCACGTACTTGAGCTGCATCAGCTTTACGGTGCGCGCGGCATTGGCGGGCTCGTCGGCATCGAGCCAGCCGCGCGGGTTGCCGGTGTCGACGGCGCAGAAACGGCACGCACGCGTGCAGACCTCGCCCAGCAACATGATGGTGGCAGTGCCTGCGTTCCAGCACTCGCCGATGTTCGGGCATTTGGCTTCCTCGCAGACCGTAGCGAGGCGATGTTCGCGGACCGTCTGCCTGACGGTCTCGAAGCCGCGGCCAGCCGGCATCGGCGCTCGCAGCCAGGCCGGCTTGCGGCCGACCGGGGTCACGGCGGCGGCCGACGAAGCCGACTTGATGCCGTCACGGATGGCCGTAAACCCTTGAGTCTGTCTGGTATTTCTCGCCACTCGGCGTCGCGGTCTTGGCGCCGGTGACGACCGGGATGCCCTTGAAGTCGCTCATGGCCGCGCATTGTACTTGCGGCAGTCGCCGTGCGGTCAGTTCGCCGGCTTCTCAGGATCCGCCGGGGCGACGGCCGGCCGAGGATCGCTCTCCGCTCAGCTCACTCCCGCGACAATCGGGCGTTCAGCGCGGTGAGCCGCTCCGGCGTGCCGATGTCGAGCCAGTCGCCCTCGAACAGCTCGACACTCACTCGCCCGTTGACGGCTGCGGTGCGCAGCAGCGGCGCGAGCTTGAAGCTGCCGTCCGCGCACCCGTTGAACAGCGACGGGTGATACACGCCCAGGCCTGAGAACGTGTAGCGCGGCAGCGCTGCGATCCTGCTTGCGACGGCAGTGTCGGACGCCATTCCCGGGACGGCCTGAATCATGCGGTCGGCCGCGACAGCAAAATCGCCGTGCGCGATTGTGCTCCGGATTGGGCACCAGCACCAGGTGCGCCTGGTCCTGGCCCGGCAGGCCGCGCGAGAACGTCTCGCGCAAACGGGCGTACGGATACTCCATCCACACGTCGCCGTTCAGCACCAGGAACGGCTCGACGCCCATCGGGCACAGCAGCGGCAGCGCGCGAAAAATGCCACCGCCGGTTTCAAGTGGCTCGGGGATTTCCTCGCTGTAGGCAATCTGCAGCCCGTACCGCGAACCATCGCCGAGCGCCGCAGGAATCTGTTCCCCCAGCCACGAGACATTGACGACGACCTCGTCGAAGCCCGCCGCGGCAAGCGCGCTCAGGTGATGCTCGATCAAGGCCTGCCCGCCGACCTCGAGCAGCGGCTTTGGACGCGCGAGCGTGAGGGGGCGCATGCGCTCGCCCTTCCCCGCCGCGAGGATCATCGCCCTCAATGCGAGTCGCCTTCGAGCTTCGCGACCACCGCCGGCAGCACGCGCTGGCCGATCAGCTGGCCAAGCTCGACGAAATCCGCGTGCCGCCTGCAGGAATTCACCGCGTATTGCAGCGTGCGCGGGATGTCGGCGAGGTATCCCGGCTTGCCGTCGCGGTGATTGAGCCGCGCGAAGATGCCACCGACCTTGAGGTGCCGCTGCACGCCCATGAGGTCGAACCAGCGCAGGAACTGCGCGTCATCGCGTCCGGTCGCGAGACCGGCGGCCGCAGCCCTGCCCCGGTACTCCAGGGCCCAGCCGACGACTCGTTCCTGTGGCCACTGGATGTAGCTGTCGCGCAGCAGCGAGACGAGGTCGTAGGTGACGGCACCGTGCACCGCATCCTGGAAATCCAGGATGCCCGGGTTCGCGTCGGGGCAGACCATGAGGTTGCGCGAGTGGTAGTCGCGGTGCACGAACACCTGCGGCTGCTCGAGCGCGTTGGCGACGAGTGCATCCATGGCACTCTTCAGCATCTGCGCCTCGTGCACGCTCAGTTCGAGCCCGAGGTGACGCTGCAGCAGCCAGTCGGGAAACAGGCTCATCTCGACGCGCAGCAGTTTCTCGTCATACGGCGGCAGTTGTCTGGCCGCCTGCGCCCCGCGCGACTGGATCAGCACCAGCGCTGCCAGCGCATCGGCATACAGCGGGTCGGCCTGGCCCGGCCTGGTGAGTTCCGGCAGGTACATCACGGTGCCCAGGTCAGTGAGCAGCAGGAAACCGTCCTGTTCCGAACGCTCGAGGATGCGCGGCGCGTTGACGCCGATCTCCTGCAGCATCCCGGCGACCTTCAGGTAGGGGCCTACGTCTTCCCTGCCAGGAGGCGCGTCCATCACGATCAGCGGTGCCTGGCCTGCCCGCGTCACGCGGAAATAGCGGCGAAAGCTGGCATCGGCCGAGGCCGGCGCGATCCCGTACTGGCGGAAGCCAAGATCACGTTCGAGCCATTGCCGCAGCAGCGCCAGGCGCGGATCGTTCGAGGCCGTCGGCGAAGATGGCAGGCGTGTGTCGTTCAAGTCGAACCCCGGTTGGGATACAGGACGGGCGGGCAAGTAGTCGGATGCGGCGAATCGCGCGCAATTATAATCGTCCCGATGACGTCGCCGCGCCCCGGTTCCCCGCGCCTGCAACAGGCGCTGCAGGCCACCCTGCGGCGGGCGGCAGCATGCGCGGTGCTCGCAGCCTCGGCACAGGCCCAGGCGCAGGACGCCCCGACACCGGAGAATGCCAGGCCATCGCGCGCCGACAGTTGCGCCGTCACGGCCGTCGTCGACCCGCGCATCGAAGAACTGCTCAAGGCCGATCCGGACGACCCGCAGATCCAGGTCACGAGCGACACTGGCGAGCTTGGCCGGGCCGGCGACGCGGACCTGAGCGGCAACGTGCAGATACGCATGGGCCAGCGACTGCTCCTGGCGGACCAGGCCAGGATCGACGCCGAGCAGCGCAGCGTCGAGTTGCGCGGCAACGTCGAGTACCTCGACCCGCAGATGCGGGTGCGCGGCCAGGGCGGCTCGTTCCAGGAAGGCGGCACCGGCAATTTCGAGGGTGCCGAGTTCGAGCTTCTCGACAGCTCGGTACGCGGCTCGGCGCAGAGCGCCAGCGTGACGCAGGCCGGGATCATCAACCTGGAGGGCGTCCGCTATACGGCCTGCCCGCCCGGCAATGAAGACTGGAACCTCGCGGCCGGGCAGATCGAGATCGACCAGAAGAACCTCATTGGCACCGGCCGCGACGTGCGCATCGAGTTCCTGGGCATGCCGGTGTTCTACACGCCGTGGATCTCGTTTCCGGTCGGCGACCAGCGCAAGTCCGGCCTGCTGTTTCCGACGGTCGGCAGCAGCAGCCGCACCGGAACGATGGTCGCCGTGCCGTATTACTGGAACCTCGCCCCCAACTACGACGCAACGCTCACCACGCGCTGGTACTCGTCGCGCGGCGTGCGGCTCGATCCGGAACTGCGCTACCTGAGTGAGCGCAGCCGCAGCCAGCTGAACGTCGAGTACCTCATCCACGACCAGGAAACCGGCGGATCCCGCAGCGTCGTCGACTGGCGGCACGTCACGCGCTTCGCGCCACGCACGCGGCTGCTGATCGACGCCACCAACGTCAGTGACAACGACTACTTCGAGGACTTCGGCGTCGGCTTCGAAGGCACCAGCGTCTCCTTCGTGAACCGCTACGTCGACCTGCGCCACGACACCGATGCCTGGATCTTCAATGCGCGCGCGCAGGGCTACCAGGTCATCGACAACGCGCTGGCGGACGAGGACGAGCCGTACCGCATCGTCCCGCAGTTGAGCGCACTCGGCCGCTGGCGCGATTTCGCGGGCGGTCTTTCGGGCACCGTGTTCGCGGAAGCCACCAATTTCCAGCGCGACCTTGGCCCGCAGGGCACGCGGCTCGACGCCGAGCCGTCGCTCGAATGGCGCATCGACCGCAACGGTGCGTTCTTCGCGGCTGGCGCGGCGTATCGTTACACGCAGTACCTGCTCGAGGATGTCGCCCCAGGCGCCGACGACTCGCCGGACCGCTCGCTGCCGTCGGCGAGCCTCGACGCGGGATTCATGATGGAGCGCACGGCCGGCTCGAAAGGTAACCGCGTGCAGACGCTCGAGCCGCGGCTGCTCTACCTCTACGTGCCGTACAAGAACCAGGACGACCTGCCCGTCTTCGACACGGGCATTCCCGACCTGAACCTCGTGCAGCTCTTCCGCACCAACCGGTACGTCGGGCCCGACCGTGTCGGCGACGCCAACCAGGTGAGCCTCGGCGTCACCACGCGACTGCTCGATGCCAGTCGCGGACGCCAGTACCTGAGCGCGACGCTCGGCCAGGCGTTCTATATCGAAGACCCGCGCGTGACTTTGCCGGGGGAGCCGGTGCGCGACCGTTCATCCTCCGACGTCATCGCCGAACTCGAGCTCGCCGCGTTCAAGAACTGGAACGCGCGCTTTGCGTACCAGTGGAACCCCGACGAGACCCAGGGCGAACGAACCGAGACATTCGTGCAATACAACCCCACGCCGGGCCGGGTGATCAACGCGGGGTACCGCTTCCGGCGTGACCTGCTCGAGCAGGTGGACGTGTCCGGCGCCTGGCCGATCAACAACCAGTGGCGCGGCTTTGCGCGCTGGGTGTATTCGCTGCAGGAAGAGAAGACCCTGGACCAGTTCCTGGGCTTCGAGTATTCGTCCTGCTGCTGGGCCGTGCGCCTGATCACCCGGCGGTTCATCTCCAGCCGCACCGGTGCCGCGGAAACCTCCTTCGGCCTGCAACTGGAACTGAAGGGACTGTCGAGTGTCGGAGTGGACAACGAAGCTTTCCTGCGCGAAGCGATTCGGGGATACTCCTCGCCTCTGTCCGCGCCCTGACCCTGAGATGCCCTTGAAATATAAGCTGTTTTTCAGCGCCGCCGTCCTGTTGTTCGCAGCCGTGGGCGCCGCCCACGCCCAGACCAAGGACCTGAGTTCGAGTGGCGTCCTCCTCGACCGGGTCGCCGCAGTCGTCAACGATGGCATCGTGTTGCGCAGCGACGTCGAGACACAGATGACCGTGGTCAGCGCACGCATCCAGCAGTCGGGCCAGCAGCTGCCGCCGCGCAACGTGCTGCGCCAGCAGGTGCTCGAACGCCTGGTGCTGCAGGAGCTGCAGATGCAGCGCGCAGACCGGCTCGGCCTCAAGATCTCGGACGAAATGGTCAACCAGGCACTCACGGAAGTCGCCACTCGCAACAAGATCAAGTTCAGCGACCTGCCGGCTACGCTCGAAGCGCAGGGCGTCAACTACCGCGACTACCGTGACGAAGTCCGTCGCGAGATGACCCTGCAGCAGCTGCGCCAGCGCGACGTGCTGGCCCGGGTCTACGTCTCCCCGCGCGAAGTCGAACAGTGCGTGGCCAAGCGCAAGGCCTCGCCGGGCTCGGACAACGAGTTCAACCTCGCGCACATCCTGATCGCAATTCCCGGCACGGCCGACGAGAAACAGATTGCCGAACGCACGTCGCGTGCGCAGGCGGTTTACGAGCGCGCGCGCAAGAACGAGGATTTCGGCCAGCTCGCCATCACCTATTCCGACTCCGGGACGGCGCTCGAAGGCGGCGCGCTCGGCTGGCGCAAGGCGGGCCAGCTGCCGTCGTTCGTCGCCGACATCGTGCCGAACATGAAGGCTGGCGACGTCACTGAACCGATCCGGACGCCGAGCGGGCTGCACATCTTCAAGGTGCTCGAGGTCCGCGGCGGCCAGGCGGCGGCCCTGGTCTCACAGGTGCACGCGCGCCACATCCTGATGAAACCCACCGCCGTGATGGATGACGAAACCGTGCGCCAGAAGCTGGTGCAGATCCGCGAGCGGGTGCTGAAGGGCGAGAGTTTTGAGGCGATCGCGTCGGTCACGTCGGAGGACCCGGGCTCTGCCGCTGCCGGCGGCGACCTCGGCTGGGCGGGGCCAGGCCAGTTCGTTCCGGACTTCGAAAAACAACTCGACGCGCTCAGCGAAAACGAGATGAGCCAGCCATTCCGCACGCAGTTCGGCTGGCACCTCGTGCAGCTGCTCGGACGCCGCACCTACGACGCGAGCGAAGACATGACGCGCAACCGTTGTGTCGGCCAGCTGCGCGAAGCACGGGCCGACGAGGAAACGGAAATCTGGCTGCGCCGCCTCCGCGACGAAGCCTACGTCGAATACCGGATGTGAGCATCCTGCGCCGACCGCGCCGGAACAAGGCGCTGCGCACCGTCGCCGTCACCACCGGCGAGCCGGCAGGCATCGGGCCGGACCTCTGCACGGAACTCCTCGACTTCGCGCCGCGCGGGTGCCGGGTGGTACTGATCGGGGACCGCTCGTTGTTCGGCCGAGCGCGGCCGCGCCGGGCAGGCAAGCTGCAGATTCCGGACTTCGACGCAACGGGCCCGGCCCGTACCGGCGTCGAACTGCTGCACGTGCCGCTCGCCGCGCCGGCCGAACCCGGCCGCCTGAACACGGCCAATGCCGGCTACGTGCTCGAAACGCTGGATGCGGCCATCGGCGGCTGCGCAGCCGGTGCGTTTCAAGCGATCGTCACGGCGCCGGTGCAGAAGTCCGTGATCAACGAAGCCGGTATTCCGTTCACCGGGCACACCGAATACCTTGCCAAACGTACGGGCGTCGCGCTGCCGGTGATGATGCTCGTAGGTGGCGGCCTGCGCGTGGCGCTCGCAACGACGCACCTGCCGCTGCGCAAGGTCAGCGCCGCGATCACGCCAGCCCGCCTCGAGTCCGTGCTGCGCATCGTCGCGACCGACCTGCGGACGATGTTCGGCCTGCGCAAGCCGCGCATCCTCGTGCTCGGGCTCAATCCGCACGCGGGTGAAGGCGGTCACCTCGGCCGCGAGGAAATCGAGGTGATGGAGCCCGTGCTGGCCGGCCTGCGCCGCGAAGGATTCGACCTCGTCGGCCCGGTGCCGGCGGATACGGCGTTCGTGCCGCACCGGCTCCATGGCGTCGATGCCGTCGTCGCCATGTTCCACGACCAGGGGCTGCCGGTGCTGAAGCGCGCGAGCTTCGGTCACGCTGTCAACGTCACGCTCGGCTTGCCGATCGTGCGCACGTCGGTCGATCATGGCACCGCGCTCGACCTCGCCGGCACGCGCAAGGCCGATCCGGGCAGCCTGCAGGCCGCGTTCGCACTGGCGCTGGAACTCAGCCAGCGGAGTCGGACACTGGCAACTCACTGGTGAAGCACGGCCACGCCAAGAAGCGTTACGGGCAGCACTTCCTGCACGACCCCGGCACGATCAACCGGATCGTCGGCGCCATCGCCCCGCGCCCGGGCGATCGACTCGTCGAAGTCGGCCCGGGCCGGGGAGCCATCACTGCACCAGTGCTCGCACTGGCCGGCGCCCTGGACGTCGTTGAGATCGATGCGGACGTCATTCTGCCCTTGCAGGCGCACTGCCAGGGACGCGGTGAGTTGCGCGTGCACCTGGCCGACGCGCTCGAGTTCGATTTCCGTGCGCTGCGCGGTGACGGCCCGAAGCTGCGGCTGATCGGCAACCTGCCCTACAACGTCTCGACGCCGCTGCTGTTCCATTTCATTTCCCAGCTCGACGCCATCGCCGACATGCACTTCATGCTGCAGAAGGAAGTGGTCGTGCGCATGGCGGCGAAGCCGGGCTCGGGCGACTACGGCCGGCTGACGGTGATGCTTGCACCCCACGTGAGCGTCGAACCACTGTTCGACATCGGCAGCGGAGCATTCAAGCCCGCACCGCAGGTCACGTCGACTTTTTTTGCCCTGCGGCCGCATGCCGCGCCACCGTTCAAGATCACGGATCACGCCGCGTTCGCGGCTGTCGTGCAGGCCGCTTTTTCGATGCGCCGCAAGACCTTGCGCAATGCGCTGCGCAGCCTGCTCGACGCCGAGGCAATCGCGGCAGCCGGCGTCGACCCCGGGGCGAGAGCCGAAACCCTCGCTCCGGCGCAGTTTGCGGCGCTGGCCAGCCAGTGGGTGGCCGCAAGGGGACCCGCGGGGACCGCTATCGCCGCAGAATGAGCCCTGATTGGTGCCCCCACGGGCCCCGCCTATAATCGACCCGAGACCCGCCCATCGCACCGGAACCCCCGGTTCCACGGAGCCCGACCATGCGCGACTACAAGAAGATCCTGCTGGCAGTGGACATCACCGACGGCAGCGAAAAGATCGCTGAACGCGCACGCGACATCGCGGCCCGTTACGACGCCGAGATCATCCTGCTGCACGTGGTCGAGTACGTGCCGGTGGAGCCGATGGGCGAGGCGCTGCTGCCTGCCGTGCAGATCGAAGGTGAACTCGTCGAGCGCGCTACCAGGCGCATCGCGGAACTCGCCGCGAAGGCCGGCCTCGAGAAAGCCGAACGGATCGTGCACGCCGGCAACATCAAGGCCGAACTGGTGCGCATCGCACAGGAACGCGGCGTGGACCTCATCGTCCTCGGCAGCCGCGAGCGGCACGGGCTGTCGATCATGTTCAACCAGACGGAGGACACCGTCCTCCACACAGCGCCCTGCGACGTACTCGCCGTGCGCTGGACCAGGTCATGACGGCCGCCGACCCCAACAGGATACGTGTCGACGTCACGACCAACTACGTCGAAGACCAGTCGAACCCGGGCGAAGGCCGCTTCGTGTTCTCGTACACGATCACGATCCGCAATGAAGGCAGCAAGCCCGCACGCCTCGTCACGCGGCACTGGCTGATCACCGACGCCAATGGCAAGGTGCAGGAAGTCGTGGGCGAAGGCGTCGTCGGCGAGCAGCCGCACCTGCAGCCGGGACAGGGCTTCCGCTATTCGAGCGGCGCCATCCTCGAGACGCCGGTGGGTTCCATGCAGGGCCGATACCACATGGTCGCGGACGACGGCGAGCAGTTCGAGGCGCCGATCGCGCCCTTCCGGCTTGCGATGCCCGGCGTGCTGCACTGACGGCCCGATGGCCGTCTACGCGATCGGCGACGTCCAGGGCTGCTTCGACGAACTCGAAGCCCTGCTTGCACGCTTGCGGTTCGACGCGACGCGCGACCGTCTCTGGTTCGTCGGCGATCTCGTCAACCGCGGTCCCCGCTCGCTCGATACGCTGCGCTTCGTGAAGTCGCTGGGCGACGCAGCGGTCACCGTGCTTGGCAACCACGACCTCCACCTGATCGCAATCGCGCGCGGCGGCGCCAAGTGGCGCGAACACGACGCGGCGCTGGGGCCCATCCTGCAGGCGCCGGACAGCCGCGAACTGCTGGACTGGCTGCAGTCACGCCCGCTGCTCCACCACGATTCCAGCCTCGGCACGACGCTGCTGCACGCCGGGCTGCCGCCGCAGTGGGACTTGCGCACCGCACAGTCCTGCGCCAGCGACGTGGAGCGCCGGCTGCAAGGTGAAAAGGCGGGCCAGTTGCTCGAGCGCATGTACGGCAACGACCCCGACACCTGGCGCGACGACCTCGATGGCTGGGACCGGGTCCGCTTCACGATCAACGCGTTCACGCGGCTGCGCGTATGCGAGACGGAGAGCGGCCGCATGGTGCTGAAGTTCAAGGGCCCGCCCGAGTCGGCACCGCAGGGCGCTCGGCCGTGGTTTCGCATCCCGTGGCGGAAGTCCGCGCGCGAGCGGCTCGTGTTCGGCCACTGGTCGGCGTTGGGTTACGTCAATGAAAACGGCCTGCTTGGACTCGACACCGGCTGCATCTGGGGCGGGTCACTCACCGGTCAACGGATTGACGCGAGCGAGTCGCAACCGGTCCAGGTGCCGAGCCTGACGGGCGGATTGCCCCTCGACGATTGAGCCCGGACGACCCGGCCTCAGGGCCCGGGCGGTGCGGCTTCGGCGTCGGGTTTCTTGTGCAGCGTCTCGAGCTTGATGTTGACGGCCCCGATCTGGACCTGTCGCGGCACACAGGTCAGCCGCGCCGAATCCTTCGCCATCCGCACCCCCAGCGGCTCGAGCACCTGCGGAACCAGCTGATTGAGCAGTTCGCAGTCGCCGTCATCGATGTGGTCGCGACGGCGGCCCACGAACTCCACGACCCGCCGCTCGGCCGGGAACTGCGCCGTCGCCACATCCACGCCGGCGTCCTTGCCCTGCACGCGGGACACGAGCTCACGCTTCGACTGCTTCTCGGCGAGTTTCGCCAGCAACTCGGGCGTGGCCTCGGCAGGCACCGCCACGCGGATGCGGGCGGTCGGTATCTGCTGGATACCCTCGCCTTCGATGCAGCTGACCTGCACGCGGAGGTCCTTGCGCGCGCCGACTTGCTTGAGGATGTACTCGATCTTGGACTCGAGGCCCAGGCAGGAGTAGTAGGTGCCGAAGCCGAAATAGGTGAACATGAACTCGTGCTCGACCCACACCGCGTTGACGGTCGGGGCCGATCCGGCCACCGCTGGGGCGTCCGCTGCGGTCTGGGCCGCTGCCGGCTGCAAACCAGCCACTGCGAGTGCCAGGCTGGCGACCGCCGCGCCGATACGGAGTCTGCATCGTGTCATGGGGCCTAATTTATACTCGGACCATGCAGTCTTTGACACCGTTCAACCTCCGGCAGTGGATCGACGAGCACCGGGCCGAACTGCGCCCGCCAGTCTGCAACAAGCAGGTGTTCGAGCAGGGCGAATTCATCATCATGGTGGTCGGCGGTCCCAACGCACGCAAGGACTATCACGACGACCCCGGCGAGGAGTTCTTCTACCAGCTCGAAGGCGACATGCTGCTGCGCACCGTGCAGGACGACCGCCGCGTCGACATCCCGATCCGCGCAGGGGACGTGCTGCTGCTGCCTCCGCACGTGCCCCATTCCCCGCAGCGCTTCGCCGACACCGTGGGCCTCGTGGTCGAGCGCAAGCGCCGCCCGGGCGAAGCGGACGGCTTCCTGTGGTACTGCGAGCGATGCGACGCACGGCTGTACAGCGAATACCTGCAGATTTCGAACATCGAGACGCAACTGCCGCCCGTGTTCGACCGGTTCTGGTCGAACCCAGAGCACACGGTCTGCCGCCAGTGCGGCAGCGTACTGAAGAAGTGACCACGTGAACGGCCTGGAGTTCACTGCGGGCGGACATCGCTGGCGCGCCGACCTGGCGGCCCCCATCGACCTCGCGATCAAGCTCGACTTCGGCGGGCCGCAGCCAAGCTTTTTCGTGGCTGCGCCGGCGCAGAGCGAGCCGCTGCGGATCGGCGGGTTCACGGGCAGCGTCGCAAACGGCGCGAGTTGCAACTGCGCCGTGCACACGCTGGCACCGCACTGCCACGGCACGCACACCGAATGCGTCGGCCACGTCACGCGGACCCCGGTCGCGATTTCGAGCCTTACGCCCGTGGCGCCGTGCCTCGCGCTGGTCGTCTCCGTGCAACCCGAATCGCTCGGTGCCGATGCGTCCGCCGTACCGGGCGGGCACGCCGACGCGACCGACAACGTGATCCGGCAGCGGACTCTCGTGTCCGCCGCGACGCGCTGGCTCGACGCGCCGTTCAATGCGCTCGTGATCCGCACGCTGCCGAACGACGTGTCCAAGCGGCACCGTGCCTATTCGGGTTCACCAAGCCCTGCGCCCTATTTCCTGCCCGACGCCATGCACTGGCTCGTGGAGCGCGAGGTCAGCTCGCTGGTGGTGGACCTGCCGAGCCTGGATCGTGCGGACGATGGCGGCCGCCTGGCTGCGCACCGCGCATACTGGGGCCTTCCTGACGGCTCCGACGACGCCGCGCAGGCCCGGCGCGGCCGTGCGCTGGTGACCGAACTCGCCTACGTGCCGGACGCCGCCGCCGACGGCCTCTACCTGCTGGACCTGCAGGTGCCGGCCTTCGGTGCCGACGCCGCACCGAGCCGCCCGGTGCTGTACCCGTTGCACACGTTGCCAGGCGCCATACGCCGATGAGGCTGGACCGCGAACACGCCCATGCGCTGGACGCCGCCGATCCCCTGGCCGCCTGGCACGATCGCTTCATCCTGCCCCGCGAGCCTGGCAGCGGCCGGGAACTCGTGTATCTCTGCGGGCATTCGCTCGGCGCGCAACCGGTGCTGGCCGCCGAATATGTCGAGGAAGTGATGCGCGACTGGCGGTCACTCGCCGTTGAAGGACACTTCACCGGCCGTCACCCCTGGATGTCGTACCACGAACGGCTCGCGCCCGCGCTGGCCGATCTCGTCGGCGCGGACCCACAGGAAGTGATCGCGATGAACTCGCTGACGGCGAACCTGCACCTCATGCTGGTGAGCTTCTATCGTCCGGCCGGCGAGCGACGCGCGCTGCTACTGGAGCGAGGTGCGTTCCCGTCCGATCGGCATGCCGTCGAATCACAGGTGCGCTTCCACGGTCTCGACCCCGCCCGCGACCTCATCGAGATCGGACCGCGTCCGGGCGAAGACCTGCTGCGGACCGAGGACATCGTTGCCCTGATCGAGCGTGAGGGCACGCGGATCGCAACGATCCTGCTGCCGGGCATCCAGTACCTGACCGGGCAGGCGCTCGACATCGATGCGATCACGGCGGCCGGACATCGCGCTGGCTGCACGGTCGGCTGGGATCTCGCGCACGCCGCCGGCAACGTGCCGGTGCGGCTGCACGACGCGAACGCGGATTTCGCCGTGTGGTGCAACTACAAGTACCTCAACGGCGGTCCGGGTGCCGTCGGCGGCGCGTTCGTGCATGCGCGCCATGCGCGCGACGCCGCCCTGCCGCGCTTCGCCGGCTGGTGGGGTCATGACAAGGCGACACGCTTTCTCATGGCGCCGGAGTTCAACCCCATTCCCGGCGCAGAAGGCTGGCAGCTCAGCAATCCACCCGTGCTCGCGATGGCGCCACTGGCTGCGTCGCTCGAGCACTTCGCTGCGGCGGGCCTGCCCGCATTGCGGAGCAAGTCCATAGCGCTTACGCGCTACTTCGAGCAACTCGTGCTGGCGCGGCTCCAGGACCGCGTGCAGATCGTCACGCCCGCCGCACCCGCAGCGCGCGGCGCGGCTCTTTCGCTGCGGTTGCTCGGCCTGCCGCGTGATCGCGCGCGGGGCGTGTTCGACGGGCTGCGCCGGCGAGGGGTATTGCCGGACTGGCGCGAGCCGGACGTGATCCGCGCCGCGCCGGTGCCGTTCTACAACGGCTTCGACGACGTCTGGCGTTGCGTCGACGCGCTCGACGCGGAACTCACATTGTGACGCGGCCCCACCTCGCCCCTCCCGCCGCTGCGGGAGAGGCTGTGCAAAGCGCAGGTGAGAGCCAATGAGGCGCCCAGTGACGATCCTCGGGGCCGGTCTCTCCGGCGCCCTGATGGCCATCTACCTGGCGCGACAGGGCCGCCAGGTCGTCGTGTACGAGCGCCGTCCCGACCTGCGCAAAGTGGACATGGACGCAGGCCGCTCCATCAACCTCGCCCTCGCCGATCGCGGCATTCACGCACTGCGCGAGGCAGGGGTGTTCGAGGACGTCGAACCCCTCCTGATCCCGATGCGTGGCCGCGTGCTGCACGCGGTCGATGGGTCGCTCACGTTCGCGGCATACGGGCAGCGGCCGCAGGAAGTGATCTATTCCGTGTCGCGCCCGGGCCTGAACCGGGTCCTGCTCGATCACGCGCAACGCCGGTACGGCATCGAGCCCCGCTTCCTGCAGGCCGCGCGCACGCTCGACTTCGAGCGCGACGAGCTGGTCATGCTCGACGAGGTTTCCGGCGACACGTACACGCAGGCGCTGGCACCGCTCATCGCAGCGGATGGCGCGGGCTCGGTCGCGCGCCGCGCCATGACCGGCCAGCTGGGCGTGCGCGTGATCGAGGACATGCTCGAGCACGGCTACAAGGAACTCACGCTGCCGGCCGCGCCGGGAGGCTCGCACCGCATCGACCGCAATGCGCTGCACATCTGGCCGCGTGGCGGCTTCATGCTGATCGCGCTGCCGAACGTGGATGGCAGCTTCACCGTCACGCTGTTCCTTGCGCTCAAGGGAGGCCCCGAGAGTTTCGCCGCGCTCGACAGCCGTCGTGCCGTGGAGGCGTTTTTCGCGAAGCATTTTCCGGACGTCGTGCCGTTGATGCCGGGCCTCGCACGCGAGTTCCTCGAACACCAGGTCGGCCGCATGGGAACGGTGTACGCGGACGCCTGGTCGGCCGGGGAAGCAGCCGTTCTGCTCGGCGATGCCGCGCACGCGATCGTTCCATTCCATGGCCAGGGCATGAACGCGTGCTTCGAGGACTGCCGCGAGCTCGACGCCCTGCTGCGATCGGCGAGCGACTGGAAGTCCGCATTCGAGCGCTTCTGCAGGCTGCGCAAGCCCAACACCGACGCGATTGCGGCCATGGCGCTGGAAAACTTCCTCGAGATGCGCGACACCGTGCGTGATCCGAAGTTCATGCTGCGCAAGGAACTCAGCTTCGAACTCGAACGGCGTCATCCAGGGCGATTCATCCCGCGCTACTCGATGGTGATGTTCCACCACGAGATTCCGTATCGCGTGGCCTTCGACCGCGGACGCGTGCAGACGGAGGTGCTGGCGCGCCTGACCGAGCATGCCAGTTCGCTCAGGGAGATCCCGACCGAGCGAATGGATTCCGTGGTGCTGGAACTGCTCGATCCGATGCTGGCCACGGCTCCTGCGGCGTGCTAGTCGGCGAGGCGGCCCAGGGGTCGCACGCGCTTCATGGCAACCTCCTCAGCTCCACGAAGCTGCAGGCATGCTGGTTCCTTTCATCGGCCGGCCGCTCCTCACGCGATGCCACAGTCCACTGCGCCGCCTCGAGCGCCGGGAAAAAGGTGTCGGCGTCCACTACCGCATGCACGCGCGTGAGGTGGATGACGTCCGTCATGGGGAGCGCGAGGCGATAGATCTCGGCACCGCCAACGATGCAGATCTCGGGCACATCGCCCGCTGCGGCGAGTGCCTCGTCGAGCGAAGTGGCCACCGTGGCGCCGGGAATCTCGAGATCACGTCGCCGGCTGACGACGATGTTGTGCCGCCCCGGCAATGGCCTGCCGATCGAGTCCCAGGTCTTGCGGCCCATGACGATGGGCTTCCCCATCGTCAGCGCCTTGAAGCGCTTGAGGTCATCCGGCAGGTGCCACGGCAACCGGCCGTCACGCCCGATTGCGCCCCGCTCGTCGGTCGCGACGATGATCGAGACGAGCGGCACCGCGGACCTTCAGGCCTTGCGCGCGCCGCCGCCCGTGCCGGCGGCTTTCTTCTTCGCGGCTGCCCGCTTCCTCTTCGCTGCCGCCTTCCTCTTTCTCGCGACGTCGAGCGGCACGCTGTCGAGCATCGTTCCACGGCACTGCGCGGCGCCGCAGCGGCAGGCATAGAGTGCGAGTTCGGCCGGATCGTCCGTGCTGTCCCAGGTGAGCTGGTAGTCGTACCCCAGTTCCTCTCCCGGCTGGATCGTGCGGACGGCCTCGATGAACACACGACGACCCTCGATCACGGTCTCGCAGTTCGGAGCGCACGTGTGGTTGATGTAGCGCGCGGCATTCCCGTCGACGCCCGCGTCGATGCAGATTTCGCTGTCGACGACGAACAGGAACGTATGGCCGTCGTCCTCGGCCTTGGCCTCGTAGCGCGCGTCGGCTTCCGCGTGCGAGATGCGCTGGCCCACGTACTCGATGATGCGCGTGCCGCTGCGGATGCGGCGCGCAGCGTAGACGCCACGGCCGTGGATGCGCGACCGGCGTACGACGTAGAGCGGATCGCGTTCGCCTGACGCCGGGCGCGCGACCTTGTCCGCGTGCCGCATGTGCGCGTGGTGGGCGGCAGGCTTCGACTTCGACGAGACATTCGCGGGCTTCTGCGACGGATTCTTCTTCATACGGCGATGGGGGCCTTGATGGCGGGATGAGCCTGGTATCCGGCGAACTCGAAGTCTTCGTACCTGTAGTCAAAGATCGAATCCGGCCGGCGCTTGATCATGAGTTGCGGCAACGGCAGCGGCTCGCGCGAGAGTTGCAGCCGCGCCTGTTCGAAGTGGTTGACGTACAGGTGGGCGTCGCCGCCAGTCCAGATGAAGTCGCCCACACCGAGGTCGCACTGCTGCGCGACCAGGTGCGTGAGCAACGCGTAGGACGCGATGTTGAAAGGCACGCCCAGGAATACGTCGGCGCTGCGCTGGTAGAGCTGGCAGGAGAGCTTGCCGCCCGCCACGTAGAACTGGAACAGCGCGTGGCACGGCGTGAGCGCCATGCGCTCGAGTTCACCCACGTTCCAGGCGTTGACGATGATGCGGCGTGAATCCGGGTCGCGGCGGATCAGGTCGATTGCGCGCGAGATCTGGTCGATCTTGCGGCCGTCCGCCGCCGCCCACTGCCGCCACTGCGCACCGTACACGGGGCCCAGCTCGCCGTTTTCGTCTGCCCACTCGTCCCAGATGGTGACGCCGTTCTCGCGCAGGTAGCGGACGTTGGTCTCGCCGCTCAGGAACCAGAGCAGCTCGTGCACGATCGACTTGAGGTGCAGCTTCTTGGTGGTGACCAGCGGAAAGCCGGCGCCCAGGTCGAACCGCATCTGCCAGCCGAACACCGCGCGCGTGCCGGTGCCCGTGCGATCACCCTTTTCGGCGCCGTGCTCGAGGATGTGCCGCAGCAGCTCGTGGTATTGCCGCATCGTGCTCAGCCCGCGCGGAAGTTGCCGGAAGGCACCCGGCGCCGGTAGGCGACGAAGAGCATCGCGAGACCGGCGAGAATCATGGGCAACGACAGGACCTGCCCCATCGTCACCCAGTCGAAAATCAGGTAGCCGCGATTTGCGTCTGGCACGCGCACGAACTCGACGAGGAAGCGGAACACCCCGTAGCACAGCAGGAACAGGCCCGACGGCGCCCAGCGGAACCTCGGCTTCGACGTGAACCACCACAGGATGACGAAGAGCACCAGGCCTTCAAGCGTCGCCTCGTACAGCTGCGACGCGTGCAACGGCGTGCCGTCCACGATGACGGCCCACGGCACGTCGGTGGGTTTGCCCCAGAGTTCGCCATTGATGAAATTGCCGAGGCGGCCAGCACCAAACCCGATCGCCGGCAGCGGTGCCGCGAAATCGAACACGTCCACCAGCTGCTTCCCGCGGCTGCGCGCAAACAGGGCGAGCGCGATCAGCACGCCGATCAGTCCGCCGTGGAAGGACATCCCGCCCTCCCAGATACGCAGCACGCTCAAGGGCTCGGTCAGGATGCGCTCGGTGCCGTAGAAGAGCATCCAGCCGAGGCGGCCGCCGAAGATCACGCCGACAGCGCAGAAGAAGATGAGGTCGTCGACCTCGGTCGGCTTCCACGTGGAGTTTGGCTGCGCAGCGCGGCGACGCGCGAGCCACCAGGCCGACAGGAAGCCCACCAGGTACATGAGGCCGTACCAGCGGACGTGCAGCGGTCCCAGCGACAGCGCAATTGGATCGAGTTGCGGATAGACGAACATCGGCGGCGTATCTTACCTTCCGGGAACTTTAACCGCCCACCTGGATGGGAATGACTTCGGTGCCCTCCGGGAACAGTTCCTGGCGGATCTCGTGCACGAGCCCCCACTCCAGCGCCGTGTCCGGATCCAGCGTCTGGCGGGCGAGCATCGCCCGCAGCACCTGTTTCTTGCTTTGCCTGGTGTTGGCGGCGATGACGCTCGCGCAGTTCTCCATGTCCACGCGCAGGCTCTTCACCAGCTCCATGAGCTTCGGCTCCTCGTAGCTCGCGGCCTCGCGGAAATTCATGCTGACCGGGTGCATCAGGAAGCGCGCCTGCGGCACCGAGATCCGCCTTTTCCCGGCGCAGTACAGCGCCACGCCGATCGAGTCCACGCTGCCGATGTTGTGCGTCGTGACCTCTGCCGGGATTCCCTTCAGATAATTGTAGGCCGTGAGCCCGTGGAACACCGATCCACCCGAGGTCGAGATCAGCACCGTGAAGTGCGTGGCGCCGGCCGCCAGCTTCTGGTCCACGGTGCGCATCAGCGTGCCGATGCTGGCTTCGTTGACCGGGGTATAGAACTTGATGACAAAATTGTCCGCCATGATTCCTCTGCTGGGGCCCGGTCAGTCCTGCACGACGCGGCAGAACAGCGACTTCAGGTAACGCGTCTCCGGAATGGCCGGGTGGATCGGGTGGTCGGGGGCATGGCCGCCGACCTCCACGATCTGCGCGAAGCGGTCCACGTGCCGGGCCGCCTGCTGGATGGTCGCGATGAGGTCGTCCTGTCCCAGGTGGTGCGAGCACGAGCACGAGACCAGGATGCCGTCGCGCGCCAGCAACTGCATGGCCTGCTGGTTCAGCTTGCGGTAGGCCGCCTGCCCTTTCGGGATGTCCTTGCGGCGCTTGATGAAGGCCGGCGGATCGACGATGACGACGTCGAACTTCTCGCCTGCCGCCCGCAGCGCCGCGAGCGCGTCGAACGCATCGGCGCGTTCGGCACGGACGATGTCCTGCAAGCCGTTTTCCGCCGCTGATCGCTGCAGCAGGTCCAGCGCTGGCGCCGACGAATCGACGCACACGACCTCACGCGCGCCCGCCCTGGCTGCCGCGAGCCCCCACGCGCCCAGGTAGCAGAAGACGTCGAGCACGCGCGCGCCGCGCACGTACTTGAGCAGCGACCGGCGGTTGTATGCCTGGTCGTAGAACCAGCCGGTCTTCTGGCCGTGCCCGATCGGCACGTAGAAGCGAACGCCGTTTTCTTCGACCACGGCTTCCTCGACGGCCGGCCCGCTGGCGGTCTCGACGTAACTTGGCAGGCCTTCCAACTCGCGCGCGCCCGAGTCGTTCTTCCAGATGACTGTCTTCGGCGCGATGACCTTGTCGAGCGCCTCGAGGATGGCCGGCTTCATCGCCTCCATGCCGACCGTGCCGATCTGGCCAACGACGACGTCACCGAACCGGTCGAGCACCAGCCCGGGCAGGCCGTCGGATTCGCCGTAGACGAGACGGTAGCAAGGCTGTGGGTACAGCTTCTCGCGCAGCGCGAGCGCGACCCGGAGCCGATGCACGAGCAGCGACTTGCCGGGAGCGAATCCGGGATCGCGGCCAAGGATGCGCGCGCAGATCAGCGCGTGCGGATTGACGTAGGCGTAGCCGAGGAACCGGTCATTACCCGCCATGACGCGGCACAGCGCGCCGGGCTCGAACGCCGTGAGCGGCGTGCGCGCCGTGTCGACCTCGTTGCTGAAGATCCAGAGGTGCCCGCCGGCGATGCGGCGCTCCTCGCGCGGCTTGAGCCGCAGTTCGGGCAGGTCGTGGTGGGAAGTCGCGGTGGCCGGGGGCGGCGTGGACATGCTCGTTTCCGCCGGCGCGCGGCAGCCTTCCGTTATAGTTGTCGCATTCTAGCCGACCGAACCCTGTCAGGTTCTGCCATGCACGCCCCCCCGCCGTCCGGCCGCCGGAATGCCCTGGCCGCCGAAACCAGCCCGTACCTGCGCCAGCACGCGGACAACCCCGTGGACTGGTATCCGTGGGGTCCTGCCGCACTCGAACTGGCCAGGAAACTCGACAAGCCGATCCTGCTGTCGATCGGCTATTCGGCCTGTCACTGGTGCCACGTCATGGCCCACGAGTCCTTCGAGGATCCCGCGACCGCCGCGCTCATGAACGAAAAATTCGTGAACATCAAGGTCGACCGCGAGGAGCGCCCCGACATCGACCGCATCTACCAGACCGCGCACCAGGTCATGAACCAGGCGGGCGGGGGCTGGCCGCTCACGATGTTCCTCGCGCCCGACTCCCACCGGCCGTTCTTCTCGGGCACATATTTCCCGCCGGAGCAGCGCTACGGCATGCCCGGCTTCCGCACCGTGCTGGAGAAAGTGGACGAGTTCTACCGCTCGCGCCGCGGTGAACTCAAGGAGTACGGCGAAAAGCTCGTCGACGTGCTCGGACAGTTGCAGCCCCCGGCGGACACGACCGCCGCAGCACTTTCACGCGAGCCCCTGCTGGTCGCGCGCGCCACGCTGCAGCGCGAGTTCGACGGCAATTTCGGCGGTTTCGGCGAAGCACCGAAGTTTCCGCACCCAGCCAACCTCGAGTTCCTGCTGCGCACGTGGCGAGCTTCGGCTGCGAGCGAAGAGCCCGACCTGCAGGCGCTCTACATGGCGACGCTCACGCTCACGCGCATGGCGGAGGGCGGCATATACGACCAGCTCGGCGGCGGCTTCTGCCGCTACTCCGTCGACCCCTACTGGATGATTCCGCATTTCGAGAAGATGTTGTACGACAACGCGCAACTCCTCGGCGTGTACGCGCAGGCTGCCAACGCAACGGGCGAGCCACTGTTCCGCCGCGTCACCGCAGAAACGGCGGACTGGCTGCTGCGCGATCTTTGCTCGACCGAAGGCGGGTTCTATTCGACCCTCGATGCCGATTCGGAAGGGCACGAAGGCAAGTTCTATGTCTGGACGCCGGACGAGGTTCGCGACCTGCTCGAGCCCATGCAGTACGAGGCGTTCGCGCGCCGGTTTGGCCTCGATCGCGAGGCCAATTTCGAAGGCCGGTGGCACCTGCATGCATTCAAGTCGATCGCCGACATCGCCACTGCACTCGCGCTTGATGAAGCCGCGGTTGAAACCCGCATTGACGAAGCCCGCGCGCAGCTGCTCGCCGCACGCAATGCCCGTATCTGGCCGGGAAAAGACGTGAAGATCCTGACGTCATGGAACGGCATGACGATCGGTGGACTGGCTCGGGCAAGTCGCGCGCTGGGTCGCGACGATCTCGCTGACGCAGCGGTGCAGGCGATGCGGTTCCTGCGCGACCGCTGCTGGCGCGATGGACGCCTGCTGGCCGTGCACACCGACGGCGAATCACGCTTCCCTGCTTATCTCGACGACTACGCGATGCTGGCGTGGGGACTGCTCGAACTGGTCGAGGCGCGCTGGGACGCGGACGCACTGGCCTGGGCCATCGAGCTGGTCGAGGTCATGCTTGCCCGGTTCACCGACCATGAGGCCGGCGGGTTCTATTTTACGGCCGACGATCACGAGTCGCTGATCCTGCGCCCGAAGACCTACTCCGACGATGCGACGCCGGCCGGCAACGGCGTGGCGGCACGCTTGCTGATCCGTCTCGGATACCTGCTGGGCGAGACTCGTTACATCGACGCAGCGGAAGCGACGCTGCGCTCGGCCAATGCGGCGATGGAACGTTATCCGCACGGGCACGGCACGCTGCTGATGGCGCTCGAGGAATTCGCGTCACCGCCGTCGATCCTCGTCCTGCGCGGCGCGGCCGACGAACTCGACCTGTGGCGCGGCGAAGTGGACAAGCTCTACGACCCGCAGCGCATGATCGTTGCGGTGCCGTCCGACGCGAAGAGCCTGCCCGCCGCGCTCGTGGACAAGAAGCCGCTGGGAAATGCCGTGGCCTACGTGTGCCGTGGCATGACCTGCTCACCGCCCGTGCGCACGCTCGGTGAGCTGGTCCGCTCGCTCCGGCCATAGGCGCTGCAGGCCAGTTGCAACACGGCCGCGCCCGGGTCACCCCGGCGCGGCCGCGATTCGATGCGTGCGGTCAGGTCCGCGATCAGGCCTTGCGCCGCCGGCGAGTGGCCCCGAGGCCCGCGAGTCCGAGACCGAGCAGCGCGAGCGAACCCGGCTCCGGCACTCGCCGCGTCGACCACAGGTACACGGCTTCTTCCGAGCTGTCGTACTGGGTGAGGTAGAACGGAACGTCCGGACGCTCCAGGCTCGTGTGGAACCAGATTTCCGCGTATCCACCGGCCCAGACATCAAAGGTCCAGCCCAGCCCCATGGCTACGTCATCCGGAAACACGTTGCCGTTGGTGTTGTCGAGGAAGCCGCCCTGGAAGTTGTTGAACAAGTTGCCGGTGGTGAAGCCCGGCTCGTCAATTTCCCAGCTCTCGCCCTGACCGGGCGTGCCGACTTCGAGCCCTGAGTCATCGTCGTAGAAGTCGCCGATGTCGAAGTCGTAGTAGCCGAGCACGAAGAACCGGCCCGCAACGTCGGGCAGCGAATCGACCCGCACGTACACGGTGCCGAGCCCGGCATCATCGAGATTGTTCTGGACACCGGCGGGGTCGACGAAATTGCCGTCGACGTTGATGCCGAAATCCGTGAGGCCTAGCGCGTTGGCGGTTGATGCAATTGCGAACGACGCGACGCCGGCGAGAAGAGCTGATTTCACGACTTGAACTCCTGACGAACATGCGGCGCGAGGCCGAGTGGGGATACGGCATGCAATTCGTGGGCCACGCACGGCGCCGCAGCCGTGCATCCACTTGGGAAACAAGAAGTTATCCCGCACGACGCCCATGCGCGCGTTCGTTGCCCGATCGGGCTGCATGTCAAGATTCCCGACACCTGTACCAATGCGCTACCACCGCGGTTCCACCACCGCGTAAGCACCGCGTTCAGCAATGTGCTCGGCGATCGCCGGATCGGCTTCTGCAGCGCGGCCGCGGCCGTCAGGACTTGTGATTCTACTTTGCGTGCGATGAATGCCTGGCGGCCGGACGGCAGTCAGTTGTTGATGCCTCGCGTTATGTCGCATGCGGCTGCAGCAAGGAGAGGCAGCGGGCGAGAAGAAACATCGCGCGCGATCTTGTCGACAGCGAGGGACAGGAGTAGGTTCCGCTTCACTGCACCGGTCGAAGGGCACACCCGCTGCGAAGCGGCGCCGCAAAGCCACAGCTCTCGAGGGCAACCAAGAGAGGGCTGGGTTACCCGCAAAGGCTCGACATCGCACCAGCGCACCCGCGCTGCGTGTGAGTTGTGGGACTCTGCTGCACTCGATCGGCGCACAGTTGCTTCGCGGCGCATACAAGACAAAGCGCGCCGCAGGCGTAGACAGAGCCTGACCATAACTCGAGGAGGGGACATGCATTTCAACCCGATGAGCGTACTGCTCGCGGCAGCAGTCGTGACGACGCTGGGCGGCGCCGGCTACGTGCCGGTCGCACAGGCCGCCGGCGACACGCAGTCGATCGCGCAGAGTGAGAACCCGACAGCGTGGTTTGTCCAGTTGCGCGGCAAACCACTCGCCGAGGGCGGTGCCGCGGGCAGCTTGCAGTCCGAGCGGACCGCGTTCCGTGCCGCGCTGCAGTCGGCTGGCATCAGCGCGAAGGAGCGCTACGACTACAAGTCGCTGTGGAACGGCTTCTCGCTCGAGCTTTCGCCAAACAACGCACGTCGCGTTGCACGCATGTCCGGCGTCGCGGCAGTGTTCCCCGTCATCAACATCGACGCCCCGCCGAAGCCCGGCGACGACGGCAGCGCGATCAACGTCGTCAACGCCATTCGCCAGACGGGCGTGAACCTGGCGCGCGAGCAGGGCTGGACCGGCGCTGGCATCAAGGTCGGCATCATCGACACCGGCATCGACTACAACCATCCCGACCTCGGTGGTTGCTTCGGCGCGTCGTGCAGAGTGGCGTTCGGTTACGACCTGGTAGGCGACGCGTACAACTCCGGCGGCACGGGGGGGGCGCTCATTCCGAACCCGGACCCCGATCCGGACGACTGCGCGGGTCACGGCACCCACGTGGCGGGCATCACCGGTGCAAAGGCTGCGAACTCGGGCGGCGTCACGGGCGTTGCGCCGGAAATCACGCTCGGCGCGTACCGCGTGTTCGGCTGCACCGGGTCCTCCAGCGCTGACGTCATCAACGCGGGACTCGAGCGCGCGTACAATGACGGCATGCAGGTCGTCAACCTGAGCCTTGGCGCGGCGCTGCAGTGGCCGCAGTATCCGACGGTCTACATGAGCGGCGCGCTGGTGAAGGCGGGCGTCGTGGTGGTCGCGTCAGCCGGAAACAATGGTGCCACCGGCTCGTTCTCGCTCGGTGCTCCGGGCGTCGGCGCCGGCGTAATCGGCGTTGCCTCGTACGACAACGAGAGCGTCACCCTCCCCTACTTCACGGTGAACGGCACGCAGGTCGGCTATTCGCCAATGACCTTCTCGCCGCCGATGCGGCTCAGCGGCAGCGAGGAAATCGCGTACGTGGGCCGTGGCTGCGTGGACAGCGACCCTGCGACGCCAGGCAACCAGACCGACCCCTACCTCGCCAACCCGGCGGGCAAGGCGGCGCTGATCGACCGCGGCGCCTGCAGCTTCGGTGAGAAATACAACCGCGCGGTGGCAGCGGGCGCGACCTCGGTCGTGGTCGCCAACAACGTCGCAGGTGTCGTGCAGGGCACGCTCGGCGCGGCGCCTCCGGCCGGTGTCACGGCACCCGCCGTCGGCATCTCGCTGGCGGACGGCAACTTCATCAAGGCGCAGGCACCGCCAGTGTCGCTGGTCTGGACCAACGGCCAGAGTGCTTTCCCGAACCCGACGGCAAGCCTGGTTTCGAGTTTCAGCTCGTACGGCCTCGCCCCGACGCTGGACCTGAAGCCGGACGTTGGCGCCCCAGGCGGATCGATCTACTCAACGTATCCGCTCGAGTTGGGCGGCTATACGACGTTGAGCGGCACCTCGATGTCCTCGCCGCACGTCGCGGGCTCGGTCGCCCTGATGCTGCAGGCGAACCCGGCCCTCAAGCCGCTTGAGATCCGTGACCGGCTGCAGAACCACGCGGACCCGAAGGTATGGTCCGGCAATCCGGGCCTTGGCTTCCTGGACTTCGTCGGCCGCCAGGGCGCAGGCATGATCGATGTCGACGACACGATCAACGCCACGACCAGCGTCACGCCAGCCAAGCTGCCGCTCGGCGAGGGTGCCGCGGGCATCCAGTCTCGTTCAATGGTGGTGCGCAACTGGGGGATGCAGCCCGTCACCTACAACGTCTCGTCGGTGAACTCGCTCAGCTTCGGTCGCCTGATCGCGCCGTCGGGCACGGCCGCTTCGCCGGGAGCCCTCACGCAGCCGGCCTTCGGCGGTGCAGCCGTGGTGACCACCTCGACGCCGCAAGTCACGGTAGCCCCGGGCGGCACGGCCGTGGTCAAGGTGTCGATCACGCCGGATCCGAACACGGCGATCACAGGCAACCCGATAGCAGGCCGCGTCTACGGCGGGTACATCGTGCTGACGCCGACCAATGGCGGGCAGCCGCTGCGCGTGCCGTTCGGTGGCTTCACTGGCGACTACCAGGCGGTCCAGCCGCTCGACGGGTACAACAACAACCCGACGATGCCGTGGCTGGCGAAGCTGGCCAACGGCACGTTCACGAACCAGCCCAACGGCGCGACGTATACCCTGAATGGCGACGACATCCCCTGGTTCCTGGTGCACTTCAACCACCACGTGACGCGGATCGAGTTCCAGATCGTCAACGCGGCGACCGGCCAGCCGCTCGATCCTGTGTACTCGAACTTCGACCAGGCGGATTACGTCGGGCGCAACTCGACGCGAACGCAGTTCTTCTCGTTCCCGTGGGACGGCACGCGGTTGGCGGATGCGAACGGCACGTTCCTCGACGTCCCCAATGGAGCGTATCGGGTGAACGTGCGTGCGCTGAAGGCGATGGGCGCTGCGTCCAACCCTGCACACTGGCAGGTCTGGACCTCGCCCGTCGTCACCATCGCGCGTCCGTAGCGCGCGACGCGTAAGCGAGCGACAGGGCCCCGTCCGCAAGGACGGGGCCCTTTTTCATGTCGCCGGGAACAATCCGTGCGGCGGTTCAGCGATCGACCGGCTGCGGGCCGCTGGCCACGGGCGGCGTCGACTGGCCGATCGGGCACACACGAAAGTTGCCGCGGCGATCGCTGTGATAGGCGAACTGGCGTCCCTGCACCTCGAGCACCACGCGATAGCCCGGCGTGAGCACCTGCAGCGCGGACTCCGAGGCCTTGCCGCAGCCAAGAGCGCTGTCTGCCCAGGTCACGGCCTCGCTCGATGTAACCCGCACCGCCGCTCGCGACGTACCCGTCTGCGCGGCCGCATCGTCGCGCATTTGATCGAGCAGTGCCGGCGGGACGCTTGCGGCGGTCACGGGAGGTGCCGCGGGGGCTTCGGCCTGGGGCAATGCCTGCACCGGCGTATCGACCGGGCCCTGAGGCGGCGCACCCGACTCACCGGCGCAGGCCGACGTGGCCACCGCCGCCGCCACCAGCGGGAGCAGTGCCCGCAGCGAAACATGGTAACGCCGAAACATCGAACTGCACATTGAAGTCCCTCCGCTGAACCGGTGATGCCGGGACGACTGCCCCCGAACCCCTAGTAGGCTTTCAGCCCCTGCCCGCTCCGCGGGGTCACGCTGACGCCGCCAGGCCCCGCGAAGGTAACAGGCACGGATTCGCTGCGCATGCCGGCGTTTCTCAGCACGACGAAGTGCAGGTGCGGCCCGCTGGAAAACCCCGTGTTGCCGGAATTGGCGATGTACTCGCCGCGCGCGACGCGTTGCCCTGGCTTCACTCGCACCGTGTCGAGTTGCAGGTGGGCGTAGATCGCGTACGTGCCGTCGTCGTGCAGCACCTGCACGAAGTTGGCCTCGTCCATGTTCTGCGGCTGCAGGCCGCTGCGGAAATGCCGCGCCGCCACGTTGGTCACGACGCCCTCGCGCGCGGCGTGAACCGCCGATCCAACGGGCATGGCGATGTCGATCGCGTTGCGGCTCGACCCGTCGACGTGCGTGATCGCGTCGGGCGGCGCCTGGGTCACCAGGAAGCTCTGCGGGAGCGCGAAGGGCGCGCGATACGGCTGCTTTGGCTGGTGCTGCACGCCGCGCTCACCGACGACGTAGCCGTACTCGTAACGAATCTCGGATGGCCCGTCGGTGGCCGGCAGTTCCAGCAACACCGCCTCGGACTTCGGCGGCACCGACGCGTTCCCGAGCTTCTGCCCGGTCCCGGTCCGGGCCTTGACCGCAAACTCGACCGTGCAGACGCACTGGTTGATTGCGACGAGCGCAACGCCCTCCGCCGTCGAGCGCGGCTGCACCACCATCGTCGGCGAACTTGAGCCGCTGCCGCCGAGGGCAACGTTCTGCGAGGACTGGCCGGGCGCCGGTGGCCGGTCGGTGTAGACCCACTGGCCGCTCGAGTCCTTGTAGCGGTAGGCCGCACCTGCTGCGGCCCCGCACGCCAGCATGCTGCAGACCAATGCCCCGACCGTGCGGAGGGTCCTTGGCATGATCGCGGGTTGACGGGTCGAGTGCATCGCAAAAGGGTAGCGCAAAGCGCGCCGCCCGCCAGTGGAACTGGTGAGGAATAGTGGAAGAAATCACGCTATACACGTCCATAATTCCACCTGAGCCGGCCCTGCGGGTCAGTGACAGAAGAAGAATCAGACGAGTGGCACAGGATGCTCGCGACCCGGATCGGCGCATGGACATGCGCCGTTGCGCTGTCGCTGACTGGAACGCTCGCGGCGGCGCCGTCGCCAGTACTCACACCTCCACCCGCCAGATACTTCGGTCGCTGGCCGGCCGTTGACTTCGTCCGGATTTCGCCCAACGGCAAACTCCTGGCGCGGGATGACTCATCTGGTCGCGAGTGGCGTCGCGAATCCTGTCGGCATCGGCATCGCAGGCATCAG
Organism: uncultured Gammaproteobacteria bacterium; assembly: GCA_963698735.1. Classification (GTDB taxonomy): domain Bacteria; phylum Pseudomonadota; class Gammaproteobacteria; order Steroidobacterales; family Steroidobacteraceae; genus RPQJ01. Next base: position 96,012 of record CAVOSA010000008.1, read on the forward strand.
CTACGGCGGCCGTTCAGCCCTGGCCGGCGCCGTGTTCACTCCCGATCTTTATGCGTGTGCCGTGAGCATCAATCAATGGGGTCTCGGATCCGTCCGAGTTCGTCGTGGATACCAGCGCGTTCACGGCGGTGCTGGGTATTTGTTCCGCACGATCGGCGAGCCCGGCACTGACGCCTTGACGACCGTGGCGCCGGCACGAGCGGCAGAAAATTTCAGGGCGCCAGTTCTGTTGGTACACGGAGCCATGGATTCCGTGACTACGGTGCGACAATCGGCGACGATGGCACGCGCACTGAGGCAGGCCGGTCGGCCCGTGGCTTTCATCCAACTGGAGGATGAGGACCATGGATTGTCGACGTCCGCGTCGCGCCAGCGCGTGCTCGAGCCGAGCGCGGATCGCGAAGACAAACGCACGAACGCTTCGCAGCCAGTGCTGCACGCGACGAAAAGTTCAGGACTTCACGCATTCGGCCGCTACAATCGCCCGGGGCCGGCGGTTGCCTGCACGAGAACGAGAAGCAGCGAAGGGAGACGCAGCATGCGACTGACGATCCACGGCACTCGCCTCGGTGCGGCATTGGCCGGCCTTGGCCTGGTCTGGATGGCAAGTACCGGCTTGGCCACGGGTGCGACGATAGCGGCCGCGCCGCCGCCGGCCGCAGCATTCGGCCGGTTGCCCGACGTCCAGTTCGTGTCGATCTCGCCGAACGGCAAGCTCCTCGCGCGGGACGACGAGCACCAGGGCGGCCGACGCGTGCTCGTCTGGGAAATCGAGACCGGCAACACCCTCGCGGCAGTCGGCCTCGATGCCAACAACAAGCTGCGCAGCATCGACTGGGCCGACGACGCCACGATCCTGTTGAACGTCAGCGTCGATCACACGCTGCCCTGTGAATCCGGCCGGCCCTGCACCTACGAGTGGATGCGCACGCTGTCCGTGCGGCTCGACGGCTCCAAGCCGACCGTGCTGCTGATGAACGACCCCCAGCGCAAGTGGGTCACCGGCGCGACGCTGCGGGCGATTCGCACGAAGACGCCCGGCAAGGTCACGATGTCGACCTGGGACTACGCACCGTCCAACCAGGACGACCAGATCGGGTCGAACATTCCGCTCTCGGACCGGGCGAGTTCGGGCTGGGTGCAGGCGGTGTTCGAGGTCGACACACGCTCGGGCAAAGGCCGGCAGATAACGACGGGCACCCCGTACACCACCGACTGGGTGGTCGATGCGGACGGCATGCCGATTGCGCGCAGCGAGTGGCGTCCCGCGCAGGACACCTACGCGATCGTCGCGTTGCAGGCGAACAACCGCTGGAAGGAAATCCTGCGCAACGAGCATGGCGAGACCCTGACCCTGGCCGGCACCACGGCCGACGGCTGTTGCATCGTCGCGCTCGGCACGAACGGCGCGGATCGCTCCAAGGCGTGGGCCCTCCCGCGTGACGGGTCCCCCGCCACCGTCCTGTACGCAGATCCCGAGCACGAGCTCAACCTCACCTACAACGACCCGTACACGCACGTGGTCGTCGGCGTCGCGGGGACGATGGCCGCTTCGACGCACTGGTTCGATCCGAAATACGGCAGCCAGCAGCGCGCGCTCAACAGCGCGTTCAGTGGCAGCCGGACGTGGGCCGACAGCCGCTCGGCGGACGGCAAGCGCGTGGTGGCGGCGGTGGACAGCCTGTCGCGGCCGACGGTGTTTCACCTCGTCGACTTCGACCGCAGCCGCGCCGACGTCATCGCGCAGTCCTATCCGGACCTCGAACACGTGGTCCTCGGCGAAACGAAGTTGATCACGTATCCGGCCCGCGACGGCACCTTCATCCCCGCCTACCTGACGCTGCCGCCGGGCTCGCCCGGCCGCGACCTGCCCGTCGTGGTCCTGCCGCACGGCGGACCGGAGTCACACGACGACGATGGCTTCAACTGGATGGTGCAGTTCCTCGCGACGCGCGGGTACGCGGTGCTGCAGCCTCAGTTCCGCGGCTCGACGGGCTACGGCGAAGCATTCCGGCTCGCGGGTTACCGGCAGTGGGGCCTGCTCATGCAGGACGACGTCAGCGACGGCGTGCGTCACCTCGTCGCGAACGGCACCGCGAACCCTGCGCGCATCTGCATCGCGGGCCTGAGCTACGGCGGCTACGCCGCGCTCGCCGGCGCGGCCTTCACGCCCGACCTGTACGCCTGCGCCGTCAGCGTGAACGGCGTGGCGGACCTGCCCGAGATGCTCGTCGACCAGAAGACCCGCTACGGCGGCGACTCGGGCGCGCTCAGTTACTGGACCGACCACATCGGCCCCGTCTCCAACCCGAACGTCGCGGGCCGCTCGCCATCGCGCTTCGCCGACAGTTTCCGCGCGCCAGTCCTGCTCATGCACGGGTCGGCCGACGCGGTCGTACCGGTCCGGCAGTCGGAAACGATGGCGCGCGTGCTGAAGCAGGCGGGCAAGCCGGTGACGTTCGTGAAGCTCGAGGGCGAAGACCACTGGCTGTCCCGCTCGGCCACGCGCCAGCGGGTGCTCGAGGAGATGGAGGCGTTCCTCGCGCTCTACCTCAAACCCGCCGGCTGAGTCAGGGCGTGCGCTCGAGCCGTGCGCGGATCGCGAGTAGCAGTTCGCCGTCGGCCTGCAGCTCGAATCGCGGCGCCGCGTTCCAGTCGTAGCCCCACGGATTGGCCTTGATCAGGTCGGCCGGTTCGTCTTCGTAGCGCGGTATCACGTGCGCGTGCAGCGCCGGCTCGACGTTGCCGAAGATCGCGTAGTTGATGCGCACGGCGTTCGTGATGTCCTGCACGGCCTGCCCGATGCGCGCCATGTCGGCGAGGAAGACCTGCTGCAAGGCCGGTTCCAGCGCGTTCAGGTGCGGTACCACGGGGTCGGGCAGCAGCAGGCAATAGCCCGGCAGCACCTGTGGATCCCCGAGCACGGCCCAGCCGCAGCGCAGCCGCGCGATCATCGTGGGGTCCGCGCCCGCACGACAGGCCTCGACGCGGCGATGGATGGCAGTGACTGTCACGGCGTCGTTCGCTGGATCGGCCATGGTCACTTCCTGAACATGAAATAGACGGCGCCCAGCATGCAGAGCGAAGCCCAGAGGTAGTCGAGCTTGAGCGGCTGCCGCATGTAGTACACGACGAACGGCACGAACACGGTGAGCGCGATGACTTCCTGCAGGATCTTCAGTTGCGGCAGCGTCATCACGGTGTGGCCGATGCGATTGGCAGGCACCTGCAGCAGGTACTCGAACAGCGCGATGCCCCAGCTGACGAGCGCCGCCACATACCACGCGCGGCCGCTCATGTTCTTGAGGTGCGCGTACCACGCAAAGGTCATGAAAACGTTCGACGCAGAGAGCAGGACGATGGTGACGGGCACTGCGGGCAGCGCTTTCATGCTCGCTGCTCCTCAGGCAAATGGCGCGGGCAGGCGCACGCCCAGCGCCTTCAGCTGCGAGCGGGTGACGCCGGCATCCGTGTGATGGATCGAGTGCCACCCGCAATCGCGCGCGCCGGTGACGTTCTGCGGCAGGTCGTCGAGGAACACCGTCGCCGCCGGGTCGAGCCCGAACATCGACTCGGCCTTGCGATAGATGTCCGCATGCGGCTTGATCGCGCCGACGCGGAACGAAGCGCACGCGCCGTGAGCGAGCGATTCCAGCCCGTACTGCGCGTCGAGGTGCGCCCAGTGCAGGTCGCCGACGTTCGACAGCAGGTACACGCGATAGTCCGTCATCAGGCCCGAGGCCAAGGTGAACATCTCGTCCCAGCGTTCGAACATCGACAGCCATTGCGTGCGCAGTTCGTCCGGATCCAGCGGCCGCGTCGCCATGCCCGCAATCCGCTCGAGCATGGCTTCGCCCGTGAGATCGCCGCGTTCGTGGCCTTCGAGGTCGATGGCCTTGAGCCACCCCTGCAGGTCCGACATGTCGACGCCGGACTTCACCAGGTAACCGACGAACGGCTGGTAATGCAGCTTCACCAGCACGCCGCCCACGTCGAACACTACGTTGCGAATCATCGCGCTACTCCATGCAGGACCGCGGCCGGCACGGCACCATCCGTGCCGCCCTTGTGCGGCGCATGCGGATGCCAGCCGAGCACGAGCATCATGACTGCGAATCCGGCCACGTACGCCAGCGCGACGTGCCAGCCACCCCGCAACCAGGCGCCCACCGAGCGCGCTTCAGGAAACAGGTTGGTGATCGCCACACCCGCGGATGAGCCGAACCAGATCATCGAACCGCCAAAGCCGACGGCGTAGGCCAGCATGCCCCAGTCGTACCCGCCCTGCTCCAGCGCGAGCTTGGTGAGCGGGATGTTGTCGAACACGGCCGAGACGAACCCGAGTCCGAGGGCCGTGTGCCAGGACGCCGCCGGCAGCTTTTCCACTGGCATCAGGGACGCCGAAAACACCAGGCACAGCAGGAAGATCGAACCCTTCAAGGTCGCGGGCAGCACGGACCAGTCCGGCTTCCGCCAGGCAGCGGTGGCGAGGATCGCGACCCACACTGCCGCACCGAGGAACGGGAAGCGGTCGGAATACTGCGGGAATCGCACGTTGGTCAGCACGTTCACGGCAATCGCCGACAGCAGGATCACGGCGACGATGCCGACCCGGCCCCAATCGACGCGCATGCGCTGGCTGCTGCTCTTCACGATCGGGGAGTATTTGTGCTGCTGCAGCGCCGCCGGGATGCCGCAGACGACGAGCGCTACGCCGGCGGCGACGTACGCATGCAGTACATCGAGCGGGCTCACCCCGTCGATCCACATCATGGTCGTCGTGGTATCACCCACGACACTGCCCGACCCGCCCGCGTTTGAGGCAGCGACGAGCGCGGCGATGTAGCCGATGTGCACCTTGTGACGGAACACCGTCGCCGCCACCGTACCGCCGATCAGCGCGGCCGCGATGTTGTCGAGGAAACTCGACAGCACGAACACCATCACCAGCAGCAGGAAGGCGCCGCGCCAGTCGTCCGGGAGGTAGTCGGGCAGCTTCGCCGGGACGTGGCTCTCTTCGAAGTGACGCGACAGCAGCGCGAACCCCATGAGCAGCCCGAACAGGTTGGCGAGCACGACCCATTCTGCGTGCAGGTGCGCGGCGAGCCCCTGCAGGCCGGGACCCTCGTGAAATCCGACCACGCCGATCTTGTAGAGCGCGATCGCCAGCAGACCCGTGACGGCCACCTCGAGCGTGCGGTGATGGAATACCGCGACACCGAGCAGCGTGAGCGCGAACAGGACGAATTCGAACGGGATGCCGAAAGGCTGGAATCCGCCGGCCCCTGCCAGCTGTCCGGTCACGCGGGCGTCCCGGGCACGTCGATGCGCTCGAGCTCGTTGTGCCCGTCCGCGCCCCGGCGCAGGCGCAGCACGAAGTCGAAACGATCGACCTCGGTGCAGTAGTCGAAGTCGGTACGCGGAGCCCAGTCGGCCTCGGGGTCGAAGAACTTCACCGCCGCCGGCGCGTCCCGCAGCAGGTCGCGCGCCCGTTCGGTCGTCAGCGCCTTGCCGCCGCCGAACAGGCTGACGAGCGTCGAGGCGCAGAGATCGTCCTCGGCGCACCGCTCGCGGGCTTCGTGCCCCATGCGCACGATGGTGACGTAGTCCGGATTCCTCGACTTCACGTACCGCACCAGTGCGGATACGTTGACCAGGCTCGCCGCAAGCACCTCGTCGGCGCCCGTGGCGTTCACGAGCCCCTGCGTTCCCGCGTGCGTGGTGTGCACGACGGGGCGACCGGCAACGCCGAGGCCGAGGATTTCGGTCGGCGAATTGCCGGCGTCGAAACCCGGCAGGCGGCGTGCGTGCCGCTCACCGACCAGCACCGCGTCGGGCAGTTCCGTCCGCAGCGCCAATGCGTCTTCGATGGCCGCGACCGGCAGCACCCGGCTGGCGCCAGCCGCCACCGCGTGCGGCGCGACCGTGAACGCACGGAACACGTCGATGACCAGCGCGATTCCACGCGCCTGGCGCGCGCCGGCAACGTGGTCGACCACCTCAATCTTCACGGCCGCAACCTCGCCCGGGCATTGAGCGCGACGATTTTCGCGCGCGGGATGAAGTTGAAATCGCTCGCTGAGCACGCGGTGTAGGCGCCCATCATGCGGCCGACGACGAGGTCGCCAATCTGCAGTTCAGGCAGGGGAATGTCCTCGCGCACGACGTCGATGCTGTCGCAGGTCGGCCCGGCGAGCACGCTCGGGTGCGCCGGTCCCTTGCGGCCCGGCACGTCGATCGGGTAGCGGGCGTGGTCGTAGAGCTGGCCGTTGTAGGAACCGTACATGCCGTCGTCGAGGTAGTACCACCAGCGCCCTTCCCGCTGGGCGCGGCCGACGACGGTCGCCACGGCCGTGCCGGCCGGCCCGGCGATGAAGCGGCCAGGCTCGGCGATCACGCGCATGCCGCGGGGCAGTTGCTTCAGTGCCTGGCGGATCGGGCGGCAGAACTCGCGGATGGGTTGCATCGCCCCGCCATACGCGATCGGGAACCCACCGCCGATATCGAGGATGTCCAGATCGGCGACCCCCGCCGCACGCGCGGCTGAGATGATCTCGGCGCACGCGCCGATGGCCTCGACGTACTTGGCCGGGTCTGCCACCTGCGAACCCACGTGGAACGACAGCCCCCGCACATTCACGCCGGCGCTGCGGGCGAGTTCCAGCAGCGCCGGTACTGCGGCGGGCTCGCAGCCGAACTTGCGCGACAGGTCGACCACCGCGGTGGGATTGCGGAACGACACGCGCAGCAGCAACTCCGTCCGTTGGCGATAGCGCTCGAACTTGCGGACTTCGTCCGGGTTGTCGACGACGAACGTGCGCAGCCCCAGGCGCAGCGCCGAGCGGATCTCGGCGTCGGACTTGATCGGGTGCGTGTGGATGCAGCGCTCGGGCGGGATACCTGCCGCGCGGACCAGCCTGATCTCGCCCGAGGTCGCCACGTCGAAAGATGCGCCGAGATCCCGCAACTCCGCGACGACCGCGGCATTCGGCAACGGCTTCAGCGCGTAGAAGAGTTCGACGCCGGGCAGCGCCGCGCGCAGGCTGCGATACTGGCGTCGGACCACCTCGCAGTCCACGAGCAGCAGAGGCGAGCCGTGCTGCGCGACCAGCGCTCTGAAATCCTCCGCCTGGCTCACGCAGCCCTAGTCCTGGCCCAGATCGGCGCGCAGCGCCGCGATGTCCGGATCGCCCGAAACGACGTTCTCGGCCGACGCCGCACGGTGCAGGCGGTCGCGCACGGCATCCCACGCCTCACCGGCAGGCACTTCCTCGACGAGAATCTCCCTGGCGCCGGACTTGTCGAGCGTGCGCAGGTTGACGTACAGCTCACGCGCGTAAACGTCAGCGCGGCGGCCGGCATTGATCCACGTCATGTACTTGTTGGCTACGCGCGGTGGGCGCATGGCCAGCACCGCGATCTTCTCGCGGTGCTCGGTGAGTTGCCCCACTACTTCCTCGAGAGTGCGGCTCGGGACGATGCTGAGCGGCGTGCGCGGGGCGTAGTGCTTGGCGTCGCTGCCCGGGACACGGGGCGCACCGGCATCAGGCCCGGCCTGGAGCTCCGGCACGACGGTGCGCAGCTGCGTGAGCGTGAGTGCGCCTGGCCGGAGAATGCGCGGCACCGTGTCGACGCAGGAAACGATGGTGGACTCGAGGCCGATCTTGCAGTCGCCGCCGTCGAGCACGATCCTGACCGCGTCGCCGAACTCGTCGCGGACGTGCTCAGGCCGCGTCGAACTGATGCGGCCATAGCGGTTGGCCGACGGCGCGGCGATGCCGCTGCCAAACGCGCGCAGCAACTGCTGTGCCACCGGGTGACCCGGCACGCGGACCGCGACGGTATCCTGGCCGCCGGTAATGGCGAGATCGACCGCGGGTGCACGGCGCAGCACCAGCGTGAGCGGTCCCGGCCAGAACTTCTCGGCCAGTGCCGCCGCCGCGGGCGGCACGTTCAGCGCCCAGCGCTCGAGCGCGCGCGAATGGTCGATGTGCACGATCAGCGGGTGCGTCGCCGGCCGGCCCTTCAGTTCGAAAATCTTGCGGATGGCATCGGGGTTCGAGGCGTCGGCACCGAGCCCGTACACCGTCTCCGTCGGGAAAGCGACGACGTCGCCTTCGCGCAGGGCCTCCACGGCCTCGTCGATTTCATCCTGGGGCAGTCGCGCAGTCACCATAGGACGCGAATGATAGCCGCAAACCCGCGGCCTCGCGCAGGCGAGGCGTCAGGGAATGGCCGTTCGCTCCCAGCCGCCATCAGCAGTGCGACGCAGTTCATGGGTCGGCCAGTAATTCTGGTCGAGCTTCAGCGTCGTGACCCCTGTCGTGCCATTCCAGGTCACTGTCTTGAGCCGCACCGACGAACGATCCTCGCGGCCACGCACGGCGGCGATGAAGGCATCGAGGTCCGGCGTCGGCCGGCCGTCCACTTCGACGATGCGGCGTCCGGCAAACAGGCCGTGGCGCGTCGCCGGCGACCCGTAGGCGAAATAGGCGACGAAAACGCCTTCGGGCGGAATCCCACGCTGGATGGTCATCGCGCGATGCGGCGCGTGCAGCACGGCGCCCGACCAGAGCAGCATGCGGTCAATGTCCCCGCCGTGCAGCGCCGCGGTGTCCACGTCCACGACCATTTCCGCGCCGTCGCGGAGTACGGTCAGCTGGACCCGCGGCAACTGGGTCGCCTGTTCCACTTCACGGAAGCGGTTCAGCGTGGCGCCGTTGACCGCCAGCAGCATGTCTCCTTCCTGCAGGACCCGGTCCGCACCGGACCCTGCCGCCACACGCGAGACGGTGAGCACCTGGCGATGCGCCGGATTGCGCGCCTCGAACTTCGCGACCCATTGCGCCGGCAAGCCGAGCTTGCGCGCTGCCGAGATCGGCAAGGCTTCGAACTCCGTCTCGAGCGAATAGAGCGGGCGACCATCGCGGACGATGGCCACGGCCTCGAGCGCGAGTGACGCCGGCATGCCCCGGTTGACCTGCACGGAATCGCGGGCGCCTTCCGTGGCGAAACTCGACCAGAGGGCGCGGACCCGGCCGTCCTTGCCGACGATCACGCCGTCGAAATCCGACGGCGCGTTCACGAGCGAGACGACTTCGAGGTTGGCGTCGCGGAACTGCAGCGTGCGCGACTGCGGGAAGTTGACGTCGTCCACCGTCGCGACGAACGTCGCGAGCGAACGCAACCGCGAGTCGGCGCCAAGGCCCACGACCGTCACCGGCTCGCCCGGCTCAAGCTCGCGCGCGTCGAATTTCGCGGCGCGGATCGGCGTGCCGTCGAGCGCGGCCGGGTCGAAAGACACCACGGACAGGTTGTGCAGCGGGTGCACGTACTCGACCTTGCCGGCAATCTCGACCGAGCCACCGAAAGTGATGCGGACATCGCCCGGCGCCACCGGCACCGTATTGCGATCGACGACCACGAGCCCGCGCCCGGCGTCCACGATGACGCCGGTGCCGTGGTAGTTGCGCTCGGTGATGCCGGCCACTGAAAACGGCATGTCGAACGAGACCAGGACCAGCGAGGCTGCCAGTTCGTTCGCGTGCTTGTCCGTGCCGGAAGCGAATGTCGTGCGTGCCGGCGCCTGCGCCGCCGCCGCCGGGGCGGCCGCCAGTTCCTCGCACGGCCACAGCCCGTTGCTGTCGTCGCGGCGGCAGACCTTTGCCGGGAACCACGAGCGGTCCATGCGCATCACGCGCGTCTCGGAACCCTTCGGGTCTTCGAGTGTCGAGTAACGCAGCGTCGCCCGCTCACCCTGCGGCAGCGCGGCGATGGCCTCGCGGAATTCGCCCAGGTTGGTGACCGGTCTGCCGTTGACGCTGGAGATCACCGCGCCGCGCGGCACGCCGGCCGCGTTCAGCAGGTAGCCAGGGTTCGCGACGAACACTCCCTGCACGGGCGCGTTGAAGTGGCGCGCCATCTGGTACGAGAGCGTGTGCACGACGGCGTCGCCGAATTCGAGGTACTCGGAAGGTGTGATGGCGTGCAGGTCGCCGACGGGCAGCGTCTGCTGCACGCGCTCGCCGCCGCGCTCGACCACGATGTCGACCGTGCCGCCGACCGAGCCGTCGAGAATTTCCTCGAGCGGCTGGAAGGTCGTCACCAGCTGGCCGTTGACGTGCGTCAGGATATCGCCAGGCTGCAGCTTGCCCGCAGTCGGCGATCCCGGCAGGACTTCATCCACGACGAGCATGCCGGTCAGGTCGGGGCGCGCCTTGCGTGCCGCCTCTTGCGTCGCGGGTTGCAGGCCCAGCCGGACGAGCTCGTCGTACGGCGTGTAATTGAATACGGTCTGCAGCGTCCCGCGCGTGACGGGCTGGCCGCGCTGGATCAGTTGCAACGCCCGCTGCACCCGGCCGAGCGGTAGGTAGAAGCTCGACTGCGCGCCACTGCTGCCACCGGCATTCAGCGCGACCACTCGACCCTGGATGTCGAGCACCGGCGAACCGGACGAGCCGCCCGACGTGCCCGAGGCTGCCTGGATGTAGAACGTGTTGAAGTCGTTGTACTTGCCGACGCCGTATCCGGGTGCTTCGCGGTCGAGCCGCGCCAGCGTGCCGGCCAGGATCGAGAGCTGCTCACCGGCATCGTTGCCGACCACGCGGATTTCGGTACCGATGCGCGCGCCGTCCGGATACAGCGGCAACGCGACCGGCTGGACGTACCTGAGCCGGGCCGGATCGTAACGATAGATGCCGAAGTCGTGCACCGGGTCGCGGTAGACAGCGTGCAGTTCCACTTCCTCGCGGTTCTGGAACACGGCCGTGGCCACCACCGGGCCCGGCGTGACGACGTGACGATTGGTCAGGATCAGGCCGCGCTCGGCGTCGACCACGAATCCGGTCGCCTGGCTCGACTGGTTCCACTCCGTGTCGAACGCGCGGGCCTGGTCGATCTCGATGGTGACGACCGAGGGCGCAATGCGCTCGATTGTCCGGTCCCAGGCGGGGCTTTCGGCCGCCGCCGCATCGGCCAGTAACCCAAGCGCCAGCCAGGGCAGCAACAGGCCCGCAAGCGGCCGGCTCATGCCCGCGCGAAGGGTGTCAGCCAGGCGGGGGATCACAGTTCGCGGCCGTACGCCGCGCGGAAGCGCTGCTTGAATTCGTTCATGTCGAAGCGGTGGTTCTGGGTGCCGGAATGCGAAATCTTGATCGAGCCCATCAGTGAAGCGATTCGACCCGTGGTGTCCCAGTCAAGTTCATTCATGAGCCCGTAAATCAGGCCGGCACGGTATGCATCGCCGCAGCCAGTCGGGTCCTTGATCGCTTCGGGCTGCGCCGTGGGCACCGCGTATTCCTTGCCATCCGCGTAGATGACGCTGCCCTCGGCACCCTTGGTGACGATGTACGCACGCACTTTCTGCGCAGTCTCCCGTGCGCTCCAACCGGTACGTTCCTGCAGCATCTGACCTTCGTAGTCGTTGACGGCCACCCAGGTCGCCTTGCCGATGAAATCGCGCAGTTCCTCGCCATTGAACATCGGCAGGCCCTGGCCCGGATCGAACAGCCACGGAATGCCCGCGGCGGCGAACTGCGCGGCGTGCGCGATCATGCCGTCGCGACCGTCCGGGGCGACCACGCCTAGTGTGACGCCTGCCGTGGTCGGCACGGCATTCAGGTGCGACTGCGTCATCGCGCCGGGGTGGAACGCGGTGATCTGGTTGTCGTCGAGGTCGGTCGTGATGAACGCCTGCGCGGTGAATTCATCGTCGAGCTCCCGCACGTAGTCGAGGCTGACGCCGCAGGCCTTGAGCCAGCGCCGGTACGGCTCGAAGTCATGGCCGACCGTGCCCATCGGTTCGCCCTTCTCGCCGAGCAGCCGCAGGTTGTAGGCGATGTTGCCGGCGCAGCCGCCGAAATTGCGCCGCATGCTGGGGACCAGGAACGACACGTTCAGCATGTGGATGCGGTCGGCGAGGATCTGCTCGCGGAAGCGTCCCTGGAAGACCATGACCGTGTCGAAGGCGAGCGAACCACAGACTAGAGCTGTCATAGGAGGGGCTAGAGGTTAGGGGTTAGTCGGAACCGGGCGCGCACCCGATCGCTGCAGCTTGAATCAGAACAGGCGGTCCCAGAGGATGAGGCTCCAGGTCGAGAATAGCAGCACCAGGCCGAAGAAGACCGCGGCCGATCCGACGTCCTTGGCGAATCCGGACAAGGGGTGCCGCTCCACACCGATCCGGTCCACCACGACCTCGATGCCGGTATTCAGCAGTTCCACGATCAACAGGATCAACACGCTTCCTACCAGCAGCGCCCGCTCGACCGCGTTCCGGCCCAGCCAGAGAGCAATTGGCAGCAGCAGGCAGGCCAGCCAGAATTCCTGGCGGAAAGCTGCTTCGCTGCGGTAGCACTGCTGGATTCCACGCATCGAGTTCAGCGTCGCGAGCCAGAGCCTGTGCAGGCCGGTCGGTCGGGCGCCTTCGCGCAGATCCTTCATGCAGCCTTCCAGGTCAGGTCGAGCTGTTTCGCAGCACGCACGTCGTCGAGGCGGCGTACCGGCAGCGTCCACGGTGCGCCCTTGAGCTTGTCGGGCTCGGTTTCTGCCTCGCGGCGGATCGCAATCATCGCCTCGACGAACGCATCGAGCTCTTCCTTCGACTCGGTCTCGGTCGGCTCGATGAGCAGGCACTCGGGCACGAGCAACGGGAAGTAGGTCGTCGGCGCATGGAAGCCGTAATCGAGCAGCCGTTTCGCAAAGTCCATCGCGTTGGTGCCCCACTCCCGGGCCTCGTGGCGCAGCGTGACGATGAACTCGTGGCTGGCCCTGCGGTCCGGGTACGCGAGTTCGAAACCGGCGGCCTGCAGCCGCGCCGCAAGATAATTCGAGTTCAGCGTCGCGAACTCCGACACGCGCTGCATGCCGTCGCGGCCGAGCATGCGCATGTAGATGTACGCACGCAGCAGCACCCCGGTGTTGCCCATGAAGTTCGAGAGCCGGCCGATGGTCTGGGGCAGGTCTTTCTCATCGAGCCAGCGGTAGCGGTCACCGTCCCGGCCGACGATCGGCACCGGCATGAACGGCAGCAGCCGTTCGCTGACGCCCACGGCGCCCGAACCCGGCCCGCCGCCGCCGTGCGGCGTCGAGAAGGTCTTGTGCAGGTTCATGTGGATGACGTCGAAACCCATGTCGCCTGGGCGCACCTTGCCGAGGATCGCGTTGAGGTTGGCCCCGTCGTAATACAGCAGACCGCCAGCCTCGTGCACGATCCGGCGCACTTCCCCGATGTGGCGCTCGAACACGCCGATCGTAGACGGGTTGGTCAGCATGATCCCAGCGGTCTGCGGGCCGACCGCCGACTGCAGCGAGTCGAGGTCGATGTCGCCGTTCGGCAGCGTCGGGATCTCCTTCACCGTGCAGCCGCACATCGTCGCTGTCGCAGGGTTCGTGCCGTGCGCAGCGTCCGGCACGATGATCTCGACGCGGGCCAGGTCCTTGCGGGCCTTGTGGTACGCGCGAATCATGGCCACGCCAGCGAACTCGCCCTGTGCACCCGCCATCGGCGTGAGCGAAACGCCGCGCATGCCGGTCACTTCCATCAGCATCTCCTGCAGCTCGAACAGGATCTGCAGGATGCCCTGCCCCGTCGATTCCGGCGCAAGCGGATGCCGGTTGAGCAACTCGGGCAGCATCGCGTACTGGTTACACGCCTTCGGGTTGTACTTCATCGTGCACGACCCGAGCGGGTAGAAGTGCGTGTCGATGGAGAAGTTGAGCTGCGACAGGCGCGTGAAGTGACGCACCGCCTGGAGCTCCGACACCTCAGGCAGCAACGGCGCGCTGGCACGGCGCAGTGCTGCAGGAATCGGCGCCTCGACAGGCGCTTGCGGGTACTGCGCGTCGGCGCTGCGTCCGGGCGCGGAGTGCTCGAATATCAGCTTTTCGTGCATGGCATTCATTCCTGGGCTCAGGCCGCAGCTGCGGAGCTGCGCATCGTCTCAGCGAGCGCCTGCGCATAGGTGTCGATGTCCGCGAGCGTGCGGGTTTCGGTGGCGCACACCAGCAGTGCAGCCCCGAGCGACGGGTACCGCGCGGAAATGTCCGCGCCGCCGACGATGCCGCGACGCGCGAGCGCCTCGAGCACCGGCTTGACCGGGCGATCGAGCAGCAGCACCGCCTCGTGGAACCGCGGACGGTCGAACGCAAGCCGCACGCCGGGCACGCGCGTCAGCGCATCCACCAGCTGCTGCGTTCGCAGAATCGACGTCGCTGCCACCTGCGCAAGGCCCTTGGCCCCGAGCAGCGACATGTAGATCGTCGCGGCCGTCACCAGCAGGCCCTGGTTGGTGCAGATGTTGGAGGTTGCCTTGCTGCGGCGGATGTGCTGTTCGCGGGCCTGCAGCGTGAGCGTGAAGCCCGTCTTGCCGTCGAGATCGAGCGTGCGGCCGATGATGCGGCCCGGCATCTGGCGCACGTGTTCCGTGCGCGTCGCCATGAAGCCGAAGTACGGACCGCCCGACGATAGCGGCACGCCGAGCGGCTGGCCGTCGCCAATGGCGATGTCGGCACCGAGTTTGCCCCACTGGCCTGGCGGCTTCAGCACGGCGAGCGAGGTCGGGTTGACCACGCCGATCATCAGCGCGTTGTTGGCATGCGCCCAATCGGTCACGGCATCGACGTCCTCGAGTGTGCCGAAGAAATTCGGCTGCTGCAGCACCACGGCCGTGATGTCCTGGCCGCTGTAGGGTTCGAGCGCCGAGACCAGTGTCTGTCCGCCCCTCTGGTCGTACGGCAGCAGCTCGAACGCGATGTTCTGGTTGCCGGCGACGACCTGAGTCACGTCGCGGTACGTCGGGTTGAGCGCCACGGGCAGCAGGATGCGCTGCGACTTCGACTTGCGATTGGCGCGCACGGCCATCAGGCAGGCTTCAGCGAGACCCGAGGCGCCGTCGTAGAGCGACGCATTCGAGATGTCGAGCCCGGTCAGGCTCGCCATCATCGTCTGGTACTCGTACAACAGCTGCAGCGTGCCCTGGCTCGCTTCGGCCTGGTACGGCGTGTACGCGCTGTAGAACTCACCCCGCGTCACGATCGACCACACCGCGGCAGGAATGTGGTGCTCGTACGCACCCGCGCCAATGAAGTTGAGCGGCCGGCCGTCGCGCGCGGCGAAGTCCGACATCAGGCGGCCGACCTCCATCTCGGAGAGGGCCGGCGGCACGCCCGGCAAGCCGGCGCAGCGCAGGTCGGCCGGGATTTCCTCGAACAGTGCGTCGGTGTCGGCAGCGCCGATCGTATCGAGCATCGCCCGGACGTCGGCTTGCGTGTGCGGGATGAAAGGCATGTCGCCTCCTCCGTGGTACTTCAGTGCGTTTCGGCAGCGAGGGCGGCCGCGTAGGCCTTGGCGTCGAGCATCGACGCGAACTGGGCCTTGTCGTCCGGGCGCACGCGCATGATCCAGCCAGCGCCGTAGGGATCCTGGTTGATGAGTTCCGGCTGGCCGCCGAGATCGGCATTGCCGGCGACGACTTCGCCGCTGACGGGGCTGTAGACGTCCGATGCGGCCTTCACCGACTCGACGACCGCGCAGGCTTCGCCCGCATTCACGTGACGGCCCGGTTCCGGCGCCTCCACGAACACGAGATCGCCGAGCGCCTGCTGCGCGTGGTCGGAGATGCCGATCGTGATCGTGCCGTCGGACTCGAGGCGTGCCCACTCGTGCGACTTGAGGAAGCGAAGGTCGGCGGGAACGTTGCTCATGGATGCTCTCCGGAATTGCCTGCAGGTAAAGGTGATGGATTGGAATCCGATGACGTTACAGCGCGATGGCGACCTTGCCGTTGCGCACGAACGGCGGGCGCACGACGCGGGCTGCGACGAGCTTGCCGCGGATCTCGACTTCGCAGCGGTCACCGGTCTTTGCCGGCACGCGCGCCAGGCCAATCGATCGCTGCAACGTGGGCGAGAACGTTCCGCTGGTGACCTCGCCTTCGCCGACGGCAGGCACGATCACCTTCTGGTGCGAGCGCAGCACGGCGCGATCCTCGACCAGCAGGCCGACGAGCTTGGGAGTGTTGCCGCTCGTCTTCTGCGCCGCCAGCGCGCCGCGGCCAATGAAATCGCGGTCCTGCGGCTCCCACGCGATCGTCCAGCCAAGGCCGGACTCGAGCGGCGACGTCGTCTCGTCCATGTCGTTGCCGTAGAGGTTCATGCCGGCCTCGAGACGCAGCGTGTCGCGCGCGCCGAGTCCGCACGGGGCTACACCCGCAATGCGCAGACCCTGCCACAGCGCAGCGGCGTGTCCGGCAGGCAGCATGATTTCGAACCCGTCCTCGCCGGTGTAACCCGTTCGTGCGATGAAGAGGCTGCCGGCGTCGATGCCGAAGAACGGCTCGATCTCGAGCGCACGTTTCGCAATCGCCGGTTCAATGACGCTGGCGGCCTTGGCCCGCGCGTTGGGGCCCTGCACGGCGATCATCGCGAGTTCGGTGCGCGGCTCGACCGCGACACCGTAGCCGGCGGCGACCTGGCGCAACCACTCGATGTCCTTGTCGCGCGTACCGGCGTTCACGACCATGCGATACCAGTGGTCGTCCATGTAGTAGACGATCAGGTCGTCGATCACGCCGCCGTGGTCCCGCAGCATGCAGGAGTACAGCGCCTTGCCGGGCTGCGTCAGCTTCGCGACGTCGTTCGCGAGCAGGCGGCGCAGGTAGTCGCGCACGCGGTCGCCGCGCAGGTCGACCACGCACATGTGCGAGACGTCGAACATGCCGGCGTCGCGGCGCACGGCGTGGTGCTCCTCGATCTGCGAGCCATAGTTGACGGGCATGTCCCAGCCACCGAAGTCGACGGTGCGGGCCCCGGCCGCGACGTGGGTGTCGAAAGAGCGGTGTGCGCAATGCCATGTTCTACTTCATCCGTCACGGCTTCGCCGTTTCAAGACCAAAAAAAAGGGCGGCAAGCCGCTCGAAAACGACCTGCCGCCCCTCTGTCCTTTGACCTGAGAGATCGGGAACCGGCCTCAGGCCGATGCCGCACCCCTTCGGTGGGTCCGCGACTGAGGCGGGCCGCTCTCCAGAGCCCATCAGGTGCTGCCGTTGTTTTGCCTGAGCGTTTCCGGGCGGGTTGCGCCTTCGGCGGGCCTTCTGGGCCACTCTTCGGACAGACCTTGCGATGGGTCTGCGGATTTTACCCCACCCGCCAGACCCGAGCCACCGCGCCGTTGCCGCAATGCCCACGTCCCGGTCATGTGGGGGGCGGGTCTGGCGTAAGGGCGCTTGCCAAGCCCCCCTCGGGGACCGGAACATCTCGCCCCTCTTGCCCCCTCTCCCGCGTTCGCCGAAGAGGGTTGGGGTGAGGGTTCTGTTCTTCTCTATATAGAGGTCATCGCATGCGTCCGGTCCTGCCCGCCCTGCTGCTGCTCGCCCTGCCCCTGTCCGTGCCGGTCCACGCGCAGGATAAAACGAGCACTGCCAAGGACTTGCATGTGCTTTTCGACGCCGAATGGGAGCGCGGCCTGCGCGAAAACCCGGTCGGCGCCACCTACATCGGCGACCACCGGTATGACGACCAGTGGCCGGACCTCTCCCCGGCCGCCCTGAAGGCCTCCTATGAAGGCGACAAGGCGGTCATCGCCGAGCTCGACAAGATCGACCCGCAGCAGCTGACCCCGGCGAACCAGCTCAACCGCGACCTGTTCCGCCGCCAGTACCAGGCCAGCATCGACACCTACGACTACGGCTCGCAGTACACGCCGCTCTCGCAGCGCGGCGGGCTCTCGTCGATGCACCGCGTGGCGGACGTCGTCGTGTTCAAGACGGCCAAGGACTACGAGCAGTGGCTCGCCCGCATGCGCACCATCGACAAGCTCGTCGACCAGAACATCGACCTCATGCGCGAGGGCGTGAAACGCGGCCAGGTGCCGCCGAAGATCATCATGCAGCGCGTGCCGCCGCAGCTCGACAAGCAGATCGTCACGGATCCCACGAAGAGCCCGTTCTACCAGGCGTTCGCGAAGATGCCGGATTCCATTCCCGCATCGGAACAGGCGCGACTGCAGGCGGCTGCGCGTGATGCGATCACGACGAAGATCGTGCCGTCTTACACCAGGCTGAAGCAGTACGTCGTGAACGATTACCTGCCCAGGAGCCGCGACACCGTCGGCCTGTGGGACACGCCGAACGGCGAGGCACGCTACGCCGAACTCGCGCGCTTCTACACGACGACCAACCTGACGCCCGACGAAATCCACGAGATCGGCCTCAAGGAAGTCGCGCGCATCCGCGGCGAGATGATGAAGGTCATCGCGAAGACCGGCTTCCAGGGCAGCTTCGACGAATTCCTGACCTACCTGCGCACGGACCCGAAGTTCCGCTACACCGATCCGAAGGACCTGCTCGAGGCCTACGAGGCGATGGCTAAGCGCGTCGACCCGCTGCTGCCGCAGTACTTCGGCAAGCTGCCGCGCATGCCCTACGGCGTGCGCCCGATCGCCGAGCAGATTGCGCCCGACACGACGACGGCGTACTACCAGGGCCCGGCGATGGACGGCAAGCGCGCGGGTTACTACTACGTAAACCTCTACAAGCCCGAGGAACGCCCAAAATACGAAATCCCGGTGCTGACGATCCACGAGGCCGTGCCGGGCCACCACCTGCAGATCTCGCTCGCGCAGGAACTCGGCGAGCTGCCGAAATTCCGCCGCGACTTCGAGGCCACTGCGTTCGTCGAGGGCTGGGCGCTCTACAGCGAGAGCCTCGGCGAGGAGATGGGCTTCTACGAGGACCCGTACGACAAGTTCGGTCAGCTG
This sequence comes from uncultured Gammaproteobacteria bacterium, assembly GCA_963698735.1. Taxonomy (GTDB): domain Bacteria; phylum Pseudomonadota; class Gammaproteobacteria; order Steroidobacterales; family Steroidobacteraceae; genus RPQJ01. The sequence continues at coordinate 114,766 of CAVOSA010000008.1, forward strand.
ACGTACGAGATGTGGCGCGCCGTGCGCCTCGTCGTCGACACCGGCCTCCACCACAAGCGCTGGTCGCGGCAGCAGGCCATTGATTACTTCAAGGCCAACGCGGCGAAGACCGAGCTCGACATCATCAACGAGATCGATCGCTACATCGGCAACCCGGGCCAGGCGCTCGCGTACAAGATCGGCGAACTGAAGATCAAGCAGCTGCGTGCCGAGGCGACGCAACAGCTGGGCGACCGGTTCGACATCCGCGCGTTCCACGACGTGGTGCTGGGCAGCGGCGCCATTCCGCTCGACGTGCTCGAAGCCAACGTGCATCACTGGATCGACGAGACCAAGGCCGCTAACGCGGCATCCACCGCTAACGCGGCATCCACCGCCTCCGCGGCATCCACGGCGGCCCCGGCAGCCGCGAAGTAGAATCGCGCCATGAGCAGCCCGATCGCCCGCCGCCAGAGCACACCCGTCCGCATCGGTCCGGTCACTGTCGGCGGCGGCTCGCCCATCGTCGTGCAGTCGATGACCAACACGGACACGGCGGACGTCGAAGGCACGGCGCTGCAGATCCGTGCGCTCGCAGTCGCGGGCTCGGAACTCGTGCGCGTCACGGTGAACACCGACGAAGCGGCGGCGGCCGTGCCGCTCATCGTCGAGCGGCTGGCGCAGCTCGGCGTGTCGGTGCCGATCGTGGGCGATTTCCACTTCAACGGCCACAAGCTGCTGCGCGAGAACCCCGCCTGTGCCGAGGCGCTCGCGAAGTACCGCATCAACCCCGGCAACGTAGGTCGCGGCAGCAAGCGCGACCCGCAGTTCACCGAGATGGTCGAGACGGCCTGTCGGTACGACAAGCCGGTGCGCATCGGGGTCAACTGGGGCAGCCTCGACCAGGACCTGCTCACGCGCTTGATGGACGAGAACTCGAAGCTGGCGCAGCCGCTGGAGGCAAACGACGTCGTGCGTGAAGCACTGGTGGTCTCCGCACTCGAGAGCGCTGCTCGCGCCGAAGAGATCGGCCTGCCGCACGACCGCATCGTGATCTCGTGCAAGGTCAGTGGCGTGCAGGACTTGATCGGCGTCTACCGCAACATCGCGCGCCGCTGTGATTACGCACTGCACCTCGGCCTGACTGAGGCGGGCATGGGTTCAAAAGGCATCGTGGCCTCGACTGCAGGCATGTCGGTGCTGCTGCAGGAAGGCATCGGCGACACGATCCGCGTCTCGCTCACGCCCGAGCCCAACGGTGATCGCACGCAGGAAGTGATCGTTGCGCAGGAGATCCTGCAGACGATGGGCCTGCGGTCCTTTACCCCGATGGTGATCGCGTGTCCGGGCTGCGGCCGCACGACCTCGACGTATTTCCAGCAGCTTGCGCAGGACATCCAGTCGCACCTGCGGCACCGCATGCCGGAATGGCGCAAGCGCTATGCCGGCGTCGAGCAGATGACGGTGGCCGTGATGGGATGCGTCGTAAACGGCCCGGGCGAGAGCAAGCACGCGAACCTCGGCATCAGCCTGCCGGGAACGGGTGAGCGCCCGGTGGCGCCGGTCTACATCGACGGCGAGAAGGGCCCGACGCTCAAGGGCGAACGCATCGCCGAAGAATTCCAGCAACTGGTCGAGGAATACGTCGCGCGGACCTACGGCCGCGCCTGAACAGCCTGCGCGGCCTTGCCGTCAGCCTCGCGGCGCCGTCACGCCTCAGGACCGGCCCTGCAACTGCAGCATCGCCAGCGTGAGGTCGTCACCCTGGCCATTGAAGTACTTCCTGAGCAGTCGCTCGAAGATCGATTCCGGCCCGGCCGCCTGCGCGAAGAGAGTGAGGCTGGACCGCAACTTCAGGTCGTCCGGAGACCGGAAAATATCGAAGGCAGAATGCCTGGGATCCAACGAGTCCAGGGCTTCAGCGCACTGCTGCAGGTGTGCGCCGAGCACAGGGTGCGCAAGATAGGCCCGCGCTTCGTCGATGCCGGTGATGCCATAACGTATGGCAACCGCGCTGTAGCCGAGTCCCGCCAGCTGCGGGAACACGAACCACATCCAATGCGACTGCTTGCAGCCGCTGCGGAGCTCGGCGATGGCGCGCTCGTGGACGCCGCCCGCCTGGGCCGCGACGAAACGCTCGAGATCGAAGGAAGCCGCCCTTCCTGGCGCATGCAGCGAGTCAGTCACCGGGGCCTCACCCAGATCCAGTCGGCCAGCCAGACGCCGTCGCGACTGACGTCGGGGCAGTGCGTCGCAATGTAGGACTGCTGCTTCTCGATATCCGACGGGGCACTGTGGGCAGTCGGCCGCTGCAGGTTCTGCAGCTTCTCGCGCGCCTCCCTGCAGCCCGGGCTCAGGGCCTCGAACAACTCGCTGGCCCGCCGTTTCTGCGACGCAAGCACGTCGGGCTCATCGCTGCAGTTAGCATCGCGCTCGCTGCTCAACCGCGCGATTTCCGCCGGACGATCGCGATCGTTCAGATAGGTCCGGTCGTTGCCGGGCCCCGGCTTGTAGACCTTCCAGTCGCCGGCCAGCACCTCCAGCTGGAACAGCGCGTCGACACAGCGCGTATCTTCGGGGGACGCACTTGCCGTGTCGGCAACATCGACCCAACTGTAGGTCGTGCCCAGGAGCAACGGCACCAACAGGATCACCGCAATCTTCAATACCCATCGGTCGCGAGCCTTGCGCATGACAGCCCTCCCGCACGATCCGATGCGAGCAGTATCCGCGCGGCATGGACGCGGCCGCAATACGGCCCGACCGAGAGCCATGACAGTTCCGACTGAGATCGATCCGCATCCGACTCGAGCCAGTGAGCTGTTGGAACTCCGTATTGCGACCCGGGACACGACCCGAGGAAAATTTTCACTACGACAGCGCCGGCACCCGGCGCAACCGCTCGGACGTTGGCGCGGCTCGAGCCACGCGCGATTCAACCAGCCACGCGGTCGACAGTCTCGATAGCAGGGAGTGCCCGATATGTCAGCCTGTTTCAGAAGCATGGTGTTGAGCCTTGGGCTGTGCGTGGTCGCGAGCCCGGTGAATGCGGCCGAGTGGAAGCATGAGATCGCCCCCTACCTCTGGGGCTCGTCGATGCAAGGCACCGTCGGGATCGGCACCCTTACGGCAGAGACCGACCTGAGCTTCTCGGACATCCTGGACAACCTGGAATTCGGCTTCATGGGTACGTACCGCGCCTCCACGGATCGCTACTCCATCACGGTCGATGCGATTTACATGGGCCTCGGCGTGACCGAGAAAGGGCCGGGCGGTGTTTTGAAAGCCGACATCGACATGGACCAGGTCGGGCTAGAGGGCGACTTCGGCTACGCCTTGACCGATCGATTCACGGTACTGGCCGGCCTGCGTTACGTGGACCTCGAGACCCAGGTCGAGGTCGGCGGCCCGCTCGGCAACGAGCGATCGAGCCGCGAGCAGCAGAGCTGGATAGACCCGGTCATTGGCGCGCAATACGCGTGGCCGTTCGCGGACGAATGGTCGTTGAACCTGCGCGGTGACATCGGTGGGTTTGGCGTCGGTTCCGACTTCGCCTGGCAGGCGATTGCGACACTGCGCTGGCAGTTCTCGCCGCGCACGGGCGTTGGCCTGGCCTATCGCCATCTCGACATGGATTACGAGGACGGCAAGGGCGCCAACCGCTTCCTGTACGACGTGGCCACGTCAGGCCCGGCGCTGGGCGTCGTCTTCACGTTCTGAGCGAACTTCCACTGCGGCGGCGGTCCGGTGCAACTCCGGGACCGCCGCTGCGTCAATGGAACGGTCCCACGCCGAACACCATGCTCACGATCGCAAAGAGCCCGATCGTGAGCAACAGCAGCGCGACGACGAGCGTCAGCGACACCGGAAACCTTGTCTCGCCGTGGATGAGCCCGTCGCGTTTCAGCTCGATGCGCAGGCGCCGCAGCTCGACCATGTATCTCACGTGGTAGCCGATGCCCAGGGCGAGCATCAGGATGCCGAGCAGCACCAGCGCCTTGCCGAAGTTCCCGGCCGCATAGGCGCTTTTCACGACCTGCATCTCGTGCAGCTTCTGGAACACCTGGAAGATCGTGAAGCCGAAGCCGATCAGTGACAGCGAGGTGCGGATGACCGACATCAGCGTCCGGTCGGCGGACATGCGCGTGCGCTGGAACGACATGCCGGTACGTCGTGCCGACAGGTCGGTCGAGATGTCAGCCAGCTTCGCTCTAGCAGCAGCGTCTACGTCGGGATGGTTGTCCATCGGCTGTTTCTCCGGCTAAGCACTCTGCTGCGGGCGGCCCGGGCTTGATTCCGACGGCTCGCGCGCCTGCTGCAACCGCCGGGTCGTCTCCATTTCGTGATCCAGAAAATAACTGAGGAACGTGCGGATCGCCGCCACTGCCGCGAGCCGGCCCAACTCGTTCCAGCTCGGCGCGAACGACGTGCTCACGACATCGGCCGCCAGCTGGAAGGTAAGGCCGGCCACGAGCCAATGCGCGTAATCGAGCGAAATCACCCGCTTCTCGACCTGGCCCCGGCGCGTCGCGATCGTGATCCGGCCGAAGTCGAGCAGCGCCTTGGCGCTGCCGACCGCGATGATGACGATCGCGATGCCCTCGATGACCAGGGCGACGCAGCGGGCAAACTCGTGCAGCAACGCTTCCATGTAACTGCTCAGTGACCGGCGCCGCCGATCGCCGCCTGCATCTTCTCCAGCGCCTGGTCGATGGTGAACGACGCTGCCCGTTGCCGCGGTGGATATTCCCTGAACGTCTGCAGGAACTCCTCGACGATGCCGGAGGCGGCCGCCAGCATGTACGTCTTTCCCAGGAACCACTCGTAGTAGGTGTTCGACGTCGTGTCGGCGCGCTCCAGCGGGTCAGTTCGCAGGTTGAAGAGTTTCGGCATGCGCAGCGGCACGAAGGGTTCTGCCCACACCTTCATCGTCCCCACGCAGCGCTGTTCCATGAAGACGACCTTCCAGTTGTCGAAGCGCACCGCGACCAGGTCGCCATCGTCGTTGAAGTAGATGAGCCCCTTGCGCGGACTCTCCACGCCCCGCTCGGTCAGGAACGGCAGCAGGTCGAAGCCGTCGATGTGCACCTTGAACCGCTTGCCAGCCGCGTCGTAGCCCTTCAGCAGCTTCGCGACGATTTCAGGCTCGCCCGCCATCGCGAGGAAGGTCGGCAGCCAGTCGTGGTGCTGGACGATCTCGTTGGTGACGAAGCCCGCAGGCACCATGCCCGGCCAGCGCACCAGCAGCGGAATGCGGAATGCGCCTTCCCAGTTGGTGTTCTTTTCGCTGCGGAACGGCGTCATGGCGCCGTCGGGCCAGCTGTTCATGTGCGGCCCGTTGTCGGTGCTGTACATGACGAAGGTGTCGTCGGCGATGCCGAGGTCGTCGAGCAGGTCGAGCAGCTGGCCCACTTGGCGGTCGTGATCGATCATCGTGTCGTGATACGGCGATTGCCAGCGGCCCGCCTGGCCAAGGCTCTCCGGCTTGGTGTGCGTCCGCCAGTGCATGTGAGTCGTGTTGACCCAGCAGAAGAACGGTTTGCCGGCCGCATGCTGCCGCTTCATGAAGTCGCCGGCAGCCGCGACGAACTCGTCATCGCAGGTTTCCATGCGCTTGCTAGTCAGTGCACCCGTGTCTTCGATCTTCTGCTTGCCGATCCGGCCCCAGCGCGGCTGCTCCGTCGGGTCGTCCACGTCGGTCGCCCAGCAATGCAGCACGCCGCGCGGCCCGAAGGCCGCCTTGAACTTCGGGAACTGCTTCGGGTCCGGATAGTCGCGGTCCTCGGGCTCTTCCTCCGCGTTGAGGTGATAGAGGTTGCCGAAGAACTCGTCGAATCCGTGCACCGTCGGCAGGTACTTGTTCATGTCGCCGAGGTGGTTCTTGCCGAACTGGCCGGTCGCGTACCCTTGCCCCTTCAGCAGCTCGGCGATCGTCGGGTCCTCCGGCTGCAGGCCGACATCCATGCCGGGGGCGCCGACTTTCGACAGGCCCGTGCGGAAGACGCTTTGACCGGTGATGAATGCGGCCCGACCGGCGGTGCAGCTCTGCTCGCCGTAGGAGTCCGTGAACAGCATGCCTTCGGCCGCAAGGCGGTCGATGCTGGGCGTGCGGTACCCCATCATGCCGCGGCTGTAGCACGAGAGATTCCAGATGCCGATGTCGTCACCCCAGATGACGAGGATGTTGGGTTTTCTTGCCTCTGCCATGTCAGTCTCCTTTCACGCGGCGCACGCGCGGCTACGCGACGCTGCTGCCGCTTGATCTCACTTGCCGGCGCCTGCACCGTGCTCGAGCTGCCGCATCACCTGGTCGATGTTGAAGCTCGCGGACTTCTGCCGCTGCGGGAACTCCTTGAACGACTGCAGGAAGTATCCGACCAGCGTCTGCATCGGTACGAAGGCCCAGCACTTGTCTGCCATCCAACGCGCGGCCATCGGTGACTCGGCGAAGTTCACCTGGGCCTCGAACGGGTCCATGCGCAGGTTGGTGATCTTTGGGAAGGCCTGCGGCAGCGGCGGGCCGCCGTAGAGCCAGTCGCCCGGGAGCGCGAACGTGGCCTTCCAGTCGCGCACGCGCACGGCGTTGAGGTTGCCGCTGTCGTCGAAGTAGAAGATCTCCTGGCGCTGCCCGGGTTCCTTGCCCGCGAGCAGCTCGCGCTGGTCGTAACCGTCGAGGTGCACCTTGAAGGTCTTGCCATTCGCTGCGTGGCCCTGCTTGAGCTTCTCCTTGACGTCGGGCTCGCCGGCCGCCGCCAGCAGCGTCACCGCCCAGTCCTCGAGGGAGAACAGTCCGTTGATGACCGTGCCGGGCTTGACGACGCCCGGCCAGCGGACGACGGACGGAACGCGGAAGCCGCCTTCCCAGGTGCCGCCCTTCTCGCCGTGGAACGGCGACGTGCCGCCGTCGGGCCAGGTGAACTTCTCGGCGCCGTTGTCGGTCGAGAACACCACGATCGTGTTTTCGGCGACGCCAAGTTCGTCGAGCTTGGCCAGCAGCGCGCCGACGATGTCGTCGAGCTGCTTCATGCCGTCGGCATAGAGGCCGTAGCCCGTGCTGCTATCGTACTTCGGGCCCAGCCGCGTCCACACGTGCATGCGGGTCGAGTTGTGCCAGACGAAGAATGGTTTGCCCGCCTTGACGGCGCGTTCCATGAAATCCAGTGAGCCGGCGAGGAACTCCTCGTCCACGGTCTCCATGCGCTTGCGCGTGATCGGACCGGTGTCCTCGATCGTCTGCTTGCCGACACGCCCGAAGCGCGGGTCAATCGTCGGGTCGTCGACATTCGTGGCTTTGCAGCGCAGCGCACCACGCGGGCCGAAGCGCTGCTTGAACTTCGGTTCCTTCGGATACTGCGGGTCCTCCGGCTCCTCCTCGGCGTTCAGGTGGTAGAGGTTGCCGAAGAACTCGTCGAACCCGTGCACCGTCGGCAGGTACTCGTTGCGGTCGCCAAGGTGGTTCTTGCCGAACTGGCCCGTCATGTAGCCGTGGTTCTTCAGCAGGTCGGCAATGGTCGGGTCCTCCGGCCGCAGGCCGAGTTCGGCGCCCGGCAACCCGACCTTCAGCAGTCCGGTGCGGAACGGGTGCTGCCCCGTGATGAACGCAGCCCGGCCGGCCGTGCAGCTCTGCTGCCCGTAGCAGTCGGTGAAGATCGTCCCTCCGCCGCGATGCGGTCGATGTTCGGCGTGCGGCCGCCCATCATGCCGCGGTGATAGCAGGAGAGGTTCCAGATGCCGATATCGTCACCCCAGATGACGAGAATGTTGGGTTTGGTCGATTTGGTCATTGCCGTCTCCCTTGCGCGTCAGTGGCCCCCTGTGCGCGGCGCACGCAGCCGCGCGGCGATGCGCCCCGCTTCCGGCACCGCATGCGCGAAGAATCGCTTGAGCCCGGGGCACAGATAGTTGAGCCCCGGCTCGCCATCCGGCGTGCGCAGCACGCGGTTTTTCGGGCACTCGCCCCAGCAATCGCGGAGGAATTCGCAATCGCGGCAGTACGCCGGCAACGCCTCGGACTTCGCGTAACCGAATTTCACCTGGGCCGGGTCGAACACGATCTCGCCGAGCGAGCGCTCGCGAATGTTGCCCAACCGGTACCCGGGATAGACGTAGTGGTCGCAGCTATACACGTCGCCATCGTGCTCGAGCGCGACACCCTTGCCGCAGACCTCGCTATGGATACAGATCTGCGACGGCAGCCCCATGTGCTGCGCAACCAGTGTTTCGCAGAAATTGACCAGCACCTTGCCGAAGTCGCGGGCCAGCCATTCGTCCCACACCTTGGAAAGAAAGTAGCCGTATTCGTCGGGATCGACGGACCAGGGGGTGACCACCGATTCCGCATGGTCCGGATGCGCTGGCGGACTGCCGACGATCGGCAGGCGCTCCGTGTCCCAGGCCTGCGGTGCGGTTGTTTCAAAATCCTTGATCGCGACGATCGGGATGAACTGCAGGTAGGTCGAGCCAAGTTCGCGCCGGAGGAAGCGGTAGACGTCGAGCGGTCGCGAAGCACTGAACCGGTTCACGCAGGTCAGCGTGTTGAAGCGGACTCCGTGTTTCTGCAACGTCTGCGCCGCGGCGAACACCTTGTCGAACGTCGGTTCGGCGTGCTTCGAGATCCGGTAGTGATCGTGAATATCGCGCGGGCCGTCGATGCTCAGGCCGACGAGGAAGCGGTTTTCCTTGAGAAAATTCGCCCAATCGTCGGTCAACAGGGTGCCGTTGGTCTGCAGGTCGTTCTCGATGCGCTGCCCGGCCTTCGCATGCTTCTTCTGCAGCGCGACGACTTTCTCGAAGTACTCGAGGCCGAGCAGCGTGGGCTCGCCGCCCTGCCAGGAGAAGACGACTTCGTCGGCGGTGACGCTCTGAATGTAGTCCCGCACGAACCGGTCGAGCAGCTCGTCGTCCATGTGCCCGCCGCCCGGACCACCCGGCAACTTCTGCTTGCTCAGGTAAAAACAGTAGGTGCAGTCGAGGTTGCAGGCCGATCCAGCCGGCTTGGCCATTACGTGGAATCGCCTGCCGGCGCGCTCCGCGAGCCGCTGCGGCGCAGAGTAACGGTCCAGCGATCCGGGCACGCCGTGCGGGCGTGACGGGCTCATGGGCGCCTTCCTTGCGGCTCCGAGGCTGGGCGCACCACGAACGGCGCGTCGTCCACCCTATCGCCGTCAGGGTAACGCTAGCCGCTAAAGCCTTGCATTCGGGCTATAGGAGCCGAGGACAGGTATAAATCGGTAGCTGCTGAATGAAGCCGGGAAATCACTCGAGGTGTTCGTTCCGAGGCCACGCCGATGCATCGATCGTGGCGCGGTAGGCATGCCATGTCGCATGCCCGATCAAGGGCAATGTGATCCCGAGCAGGGCCATCACCAGCGCGAACCCGGCGCCTTTCTCGCGCCCCATGAGCAGCAGGGCGAAGCCCGGGGCCACCGCGAACACGATCATCGCCGCCCACACGGCCATCGCCGGCTTGTTGCGCAGCACGGCGTTGATGCTGGTCACGACGGCAGTGATCGAGTCGGCGTCGCGATCCACCAGCATGGGCAGGGAAAACGCTGCCGCCGAGAACACGATCACCGCAAAGATCGAGCCGACCGCGCTGCCGATGCCCAGGAACTGCAGGTAGTCGGTCCAGTCGGGCGTGGTCATGTCGACCGGGAAAAAGATGTGGACGGCCGAGGCGGCGCGCCACCAGACCAGGAACACGATCATCAGGATCAGCGCGAAGACCATCAGGTTGCCGAAGGCGCGTCGCTCCTCGATGAAACAGCGCCGCAGCGATGGCTGCAGGCCGCGTTCGATCTGTTCACTGATCGAATAGGTGCCCACCGCGAGCAATGGCGCGACCAGGATGAAGCCCGAGACCAGCGCGAGCAGTTCGAAGTAGCCGCCGAACCGTATTGCAATGTACGCCAGCGCCCAGCTCAGCAGGACGACGACCGCACCGTAGGTGAGGCTCTGCCGTGGCGCCGCCTTGAAGTCGCTCCACGCTTGTCCGAGCCAGCCAATCGGCTCCCACGTCCCGAGCATGCGGCACGGTGCCACGAAAGGCAGGGCGTTCGTGTCGTCGACAGCGGTGTTAACGGGGGCATCGGCGTGCGATTCACCCGCAGGAGTTTCGGTCGTCATCGGCTGCTTCCCCCGAATCAGCGTGTTGCCCTTTTTACACCCTCACCCGCATGTCGTGCGACCCCGCTGAAGCGAAAGACGTGAGGGTCAGCAGAGAGCGCCTGCCATCACCCGAGCAGCAGGCGGTCCGCCGCGGGATCGACTTCGGTCATCAGGTCGACGGGTTGCCGCGCAAAACGCATCGCCGCGGCGTACCCGCGCCGGTCGCCGCCGTGGTCGATCATCCACTGCGCATGTTCGCAGAGCAGCGTGAGCTGCAGCGCACGCGCCAGCGTCAGCGCCAGCCGCCGTGCGCCAGCCTGCATGACATCCGGATCCTGCCCGCTCTCGAGCACCAGCGCCGCCCGCTCGAGCGCACCCAGCGCCTGCTGCGTCGCTGCCACCATGCGTGGCTCAGACACGTTACGCAGGCACGCCGATGCCCGGCCCATCAGCGCCGCCAGCCCCGAATGCAGGTCGCTGCGCAGCAGTGTGTCCAGCGAGAGCACGTTGGTCGTGCCTTCCCAGATCGGCAGCACGTGCGTGTCGCGCAGCAGTTGCGGCAGGCCGGTGTCCTCTACGTACCCTGCGCCGCCGAAGCTCTCGATCACCTCGGTCACGACCGACACCGCCTGCTTGCCCGTGACCAGTTTGGTCAGCGGCGTGAGCAGGCGCAGCAACGCGCGCTGCTCGTCATCGATCTCCCCGCGCTCGAGCCGGCCATTCAGCTCGACCAGCAGGAAAGTCATGAGGAACGCGCCCCAGGTTTCAGCTTCGAGGCCGGCGAGCGTGTCGGCGTGCAGCGGCAGCTGCTCCAGCGGCTGCCCGAACGCCTTGCGCTGCCCGGCATACGACCGTGCGAGCGCGAGTCCGCGCCGCATGAACGACACCGCGCACACGCCGTTCCACATGCGCGTGATCCCGAGCATCGGTTCGATCGAGCGCGTCCCGTTCAATGGCGGTCCGACGAGGGTCGCCCGCGTGCCGTCCAGCAGCAGTTCGGCGGTCGGCACCTTGCGCGTGCCAAGCTTGTCCTTGAGCCGGTCCACGCGGATTCCGTTCAGCTTGCCGTCGGCATCGCGGATCTCGACGTAAAACATTGCGAGGCCCTTGCCGCCGGACGGGTTGCCCGCCGGGCGCGCGAGCGTGAGCGTCATCTGCGACGTGACCGCCGACGTGAACCACTTGCGGCCGTACAACCGCCAGCCGTCGCCGTCCTGCACGGCACGCGTTTCGGAACGACCGACGTCGGACCCACCCGTCGTTTCCGTCATCCACTGGCCGCTGGTCCAGAACGTGGCCGGGTCGCGCGAGGTGAGGTGCGGCAGCGCCCGCTCGATCAAACCGGTGTGGCCCGAGTTCAGCAGGCAGCGCGCCGCACCGTCCGTCATCGCGAGCGGGCACGTATAGACGTCCGACGAAGAGTGGAAAAGGTAGACCTTGAGGAACTGGGCAATGCGTGCGTAACGGCCGAGCTCGGGTTCGTACGCAGTGGCGACCAGGCCATGCTTCGCGGCCAGGTGCTCAGCCTCACGCCACAGCGGCGTGACCGCGACCTGGTCGATGCGCTTGCCCCAGGCATCCCATTGCGTCAGGACCGGCTCGTTGGCGAGGTCGGCCAGCTGCAACCGGTAGAGTTCGCCGCCCGCCAGCGCACCGAGCTCACGCAATTCGCCGTGCAACCCCGCCAGGATCGACGCCGGCAGCGCGCGTTTCAGCCATGAGCCGAGCAGCGGGTCATCGTCGAACTGGTTGCCGAGGGCAGGCGGCGACTGCGTAAAGAGCGTGTCGGACCAGTCGTGATTCTGCATCGCGGACTCCGCAGGCTGAGGGCCTGCCTGGATCAGGTGGTCGAGTTCGAATGCCGCGCGAGCTGCGGGGCGTCACCGCCCACGCCGAGCGCGCGCTCGATCAGCGCACGGCGCATGAACGGCTGGCGCGTGAGGACCGACATGCCGAAACGGCGCAGGCCGGCCACCGCCACGCTCTTCTCGGTGAAGAGCCGATTGAGCGTGTCGCAGATCCCCATGACGACGGCGTTCTCGCTGCGGCGCCACCGTTCGTAGCGGCGCAGCACGCGCAAGCCATGAAGTTCCTCGCCCTTGGCGGACGCCTCGGCGAAGACCTGCACCAGGCTCGCGCAATCGAGGAACCCTAGATTCACGCCCTGCCCGGCCAACGGATGAATGGTATGTGCGGCATCGCCGACCAGGGCGAGGCGTGGCTTGACGTAGGCGCGCGCGTGCCACAGCGCGAGCGGGAAGCCCGCGCGACCGCTGGCGAGCGTCGCCTTGCCGAGCACGAAATCGCTCGCGACCGACACGCGCTCGGAAAACTCCTGCTCACTCGCCATCTGCAGTGACTGCGCTTCCGCCGGCGTCGTACTCCACACCAGCGAGACGCGCCCGTCCTTGAGCGGCAGGAACGCGAGCGGCCCCCCCGGCAGGAATCGCTGCCAAGCCGTGGCGCGATGCGGCTGCTCCGTCTGCAGGTGCGCGACGACGGCCACCTGGTCGTAGGTCCAGCCCGAACGTCCGATGCCCGCCAGTTGCCGCGCGACGGACTGGCTGCCGTCGGCGCCGATCACGAGCTGGCAGGTGAGCCGACGACCGTCCTCGAGGGTGACGCGCGCGGAGTCGTCGTCGAATTCCAGGCCCGTCAGGCCGCTGCGGACTTCGGTCACTCCGCGCAGCAGCGGTGATTCATGCAGTGCCCATTGCACGCGCAGGTTCTCGACGATGTGGCCGAGGTTGGGCTCAGCCGTTTCGGCGGCAGAAAACTTCAGGGCGTCGGGACGTTCGGGCGTGCTTGCCGCATCCCAGACGACCATGTTGTCGTACGGCGAGGCGTGCGGCGCGATCGCGTCCCAGGCGCGGGCCGCGCCCAGGATTCGCTCCGACGCGCGCGACAGTGCGGAGACCCGCAGGTCCATCTGCAGATCGTCCGGCTTGCGCGGCGGGGCCGGATCGACCAGCGCGATCTTCCAGCCGGAGAGCGCTTCTTCCCGCGCCATGAGCGCCGCGAGACAGGTGCCCACCATGCCGCTGCCGACAATGACGACGTCAAAATCGAACTTCCGGCGCGACGTGGCCATGGTCAGCCGCTGCCCGCGAGTGGGACGCCGCGGGCCAGCCGTGGGACCCGCTCCGCCGCGCCGACGCTGAGCCGCGCGAGCGCCGACTTGGCCGGCGGCAGCACGTCGAACGCGAGGATGCCGAGACTGCGCAGGCTTCTCAGCACGCCGAGCGGCGTCGAGAACAGCCGCACCAGGCCGTCGGTGAACGCGACGATGCGGCGGCGGTCGGCTTCGCGCCAGTCGGCGTAGTCCTGCAGCAGTGCCGCATCTCCCGGATCCGACGTGCCCGCCACGCGACGGTCCGCGATGACCTCCGCGAGACTCATCGCGTCGCGCAGACCCAGGTTGAACCCCTGCCCCGCGATCGGGTGGAGGCCCTGCGCCGCGTTGCCGACCACGGCGAGACGCCTGGCAATGTGGCGGTCCGCCCGTGACAGCACGAGGTTGTAGGAGGCGCGCTGTCCGATGCGCAGGAACCGCCCGAGTCGAAATCCGAACGCAGCCTGGAACTCGCGCAGGAACTCTTCGTCCGACAAGCCGAGCAGGCGTTCGACCTCCGCCGGCTTGCGCGTCCAGACCATCCCGCACCGCCCGTCGGTCAGCGGCAGGATCGCGATCGGGCCCTGCTCGGTGAAGCGCTCGTAGGCGACATAATCGTGGAAGCGCTGCGCAATCATCACGGCCGTGAGCGCCACCTGCTCGTACTCGATGTGGTCGGCGTCGATGCCGGCCTGGTCGCGGACCAGCGAACGGGTGCCGTCTGCCGCGACGACCAGTCTTGCGCGCAGGGAGCGCAACTCGCCGGCAACTTCGTAGCTGACGACGCGGCTCTCGCCTTCCAGTTGACTACCGGTGACCCTGGCCGGCGCGATCACCTCGACCGACGGCGTCCGCGCGAGCCCGGCCCACAGTGCCGCGCCGATCACGCGGTTGGGCACGACGTAGCCAAGCGCTTCGAGCCCCTGCTCCGCCGCATCGACACGCGCGGTGCCGAAGCGGCCCTGGTCCGAGACGTGGATCTTGCGGATGGGCGCGGCCTCGCGCTCCATTGCGGCCCAGACCCCCAGTGTCTTGAACGCACGCACCGTGCCGTTGGCGAGCGCGGTCGTGCGCTCGTCGAAACTCGGATGCTGCTCACCCTGCGCGGGCGTCACCGCTTCGACCAGCGCAATGCGCAGGCCGAGCGGCGCGAGCGACAGCGCCAGCGACGCTCCGACCAGGCCGCCGCCGACGATGGCCAGGTCGTATTCGGGCAAGGCTGCGCTCAAGGGCATCCCCGGTGCCGGATCATCAGGCCGCCGCTGCCATCACGCGCTCGACCTCGGCGGTCGTGCGCGGCAATCCGGCCGTCAGCAGTTCGTGGCCACCCGCAGTGACCAGCACGTCGTCTTCGATGCGTACGCCGATGTTCCACCAGCGCTTCGGCACGCCCTTGGTGCCGGCCGGGATGTAGATGCCTGGCTCGACGGTGAGCGCCATGCCGGGCTCGAACACCCGCCACTCGGTCCCGACCTTGTATTCGCCCACGTCGTGCACGTCCATGCCGATCCAGTGGCCAGTGCGGTGCATGAAAAACTTCTTGTAGGCTTCTTCCTTGATCAGCGCCGGCACGCGACCCTTGAGCAGGCCGAGCTTCACGAGGCCCTGCGTGATGGCACGAACCGCGGCGTCGTGCGGCTCGTTCCAGTGATTGCCGGGCCTGATGCAGGCGAACGCCGCCTCCTGGGCTTCGAGCACGACGTCGTAGACGGCCTTCTGCTCGGGTGAGAAACGGCCATTCACCGGGAAGGTCCGGGTGATGTCGGACGCATAGAGCCCGTACTCGCAGCCGGCGTCGATCAGCAGCAGGTCGCCGTCGCGCAACGTGTCCGCATTCTCGTGGTAGTGCAGGATGCAGCCGTTCGCGCCGCCGCCCACGATCGGGTGGTAGGAGATGTCGGCCTGCTGGCGGTGGAATTCGTGCAGCAGTTCCGCCATCACCTCGTATTCCTTGACGCCCGGCCTGGTGGCCCGCATCGCCCGCACGTGCGCACCGACCGCGATCTGGGCCGAGCGCCGCATCACGGTCGCCTCGGCACGACTCTTGAAGAGTCGCATGTCGTGCAGGGGGTGTTCGAGGGCGACGAACTCCTGCGGGCTGTGGATGCCGAGCTTGGTCTGGCCGCGCAGCGTGTTGACCCAGCCGACCACCCGCTGGTCGAACTCGAGGTTCACGCCCATCGAGTAGTAGACGCGCTCGCAGCGCTCGAGCAGGCCCGGCAGGATGTCGTCGATATCACCGACAGGGAATGCGTCGTCCGCGCCGAAGTCGCGCACCGCGCCCTCGGGACCGGCACGGCGGCCGTCCCAGGTCTCGCGGGTCAGGTCACGATCGCGTACGAACAGGATGTATTCCGCCTGCTCGCGGCCCGGGATCAGCACCGCCACCGCCTCGGGCTCGTTGAAGCCGGTGAGGTAGTGGAAATCGCTGTCGGGGCGATAGTGGTAGTGGACGTCGCTGTTGCGCTGGCGCTCGGGCGCGGCGGGGATGATGGCGATGGCGCCCTTGCCCATGAGTTTCATGAGCTGTTTGCGGCGCCGCGCATACTCGTCTTTACGCAGGGTCATGGGCAGTCGTGTTTCTCTTCGGCAATACGAGCAGTCAGGGTTCAGTGGCGCACGGTTGAGACCGCCTGCGCTGCGCGCAGCTCGGACAATTCGTCGTAGATGAGCTGGACGCCGACGCGCACGAATTCGACCAGCTCGGCGAACGCGCCTTCTTCGACCTCGGCGCTCTCAGAACCAACGCCGCCGGCACGTGCGACTTCGGCAAAGTCGGTCAGGACTTCGGTCACTTCGTCAGGCAGCGCGCCGCGCTGGTATGGTCCGGCCGCGCCGAGACCGTACAGGAATCCCTGCGCCCAGGCGCCGAGGGCGTCGACACGTTCAGCGAGGGGGGCTTCGTCCGGCGGCAGCAGTGGCTCGAACTCCATCTCGCGCGCCTCGAGCACGGCCCGGCTCCGTTCAAACAGGTCCTTGAGCGGGCCCATGGCCACCGTGGATGGCTGGCCCGGCTCGGGCCCGTCGGGATGGATGTCCTCCAGCCATTCGGCCGGGAGGTAGACTCGCCGCGCGCAGAAAGCGCCACAGAGACAGCCGTGCGCCTCGGCGGCATGGACGGTGGAGCCACCGGCCGTCAGGGCCTGCGCGACGTCGTCGAAAGCAATCGGTGCCGACATTGCGCGTATCGTACCACCGGCACCCTCGACCGGCCCCGGCCGGGACGAGTTCAAATTGATTCCCCGGGGGTCGCACTCTATAGTGATTTCCATGAACGAACCTGCCGCCAGATCCGCCGTCGACGTCGAGCTGCGACGCATCGAGCGCCGCCTCGAAGAGCTGGTGGCCACGGTCAACCAGCTCAAGGAAGAAAACCGTGCCCTGCGCCAGCGCCAGGACACCCTGATCAACGAGCGCGCGAACCTCCTGCAGAAGAACGAGCAGGTCCGGGCGCGCGTCGAAGCGATGATCGGGCGCCTGAAGTCCATGGAGCAGGGTTGATGAGCGAAGACCGCGTTTCCCGCGTGAGCGTCCGCCTGCTCGACCGCGAGTACCAGGTGGCCTGCCCCGCCGAAGAGCGTTCCGACCTGCTCGACTCCGCGGAGTACCTCGACGGCAAGATGCGCGAGATCCGCGATTCCGGGAAGGTGGTGGGCCTCGACCGCATTGCGGTCATCGCCGCCCTCAACCTGGCGAACGAACTGATCAAGCAGCGCAAGCACGGCACTGTCGTCGAGGGCGACCTCGGCGCGCGCCTGAAGACGCTGCGCGAGCGCGTGGAGTCCGCGCTCGAAAAAGGTCAGCAACTTGAACTCTGAGGGTTCGCACCAGTCCGAACCCTCGACGATTTGGCGCCGCCTGCGGTGTTCGACACGGGCCGGGTTACCTCTCGACCTTAATGTAAATACCCCGGGGAAAGGTCAGTCGGCAACATTGTGCAAGTCCGCCTCGAGCGGGAAGCCTTAAGTGCCGCGGCCCTCCCCAAATATTGCTCTTGTCGAGAGCAATGGTCTGTGACGGCACAGGCGGGTGGCGCCTCTCCCTCCCACTGCGGCGATGACCCTGCGCGAGCTGCGACGTCAGCTGCGCGCGGGCCGTCGCGCCATTCCTGACGACGAACGTCGCGCCGCCGACAAGGCGATCCACGCCTCGCTGCGCCGGCTCGGCGTCTGGCAGCGCGGCCGACGCGTCGCCGCGTTTCTCGGCATGCCGGGCGAAGTGGACCTCCGCCCGTGCTTCGGCCCGGCCTGGCGCCGAGGGGTACGCGTGTACGTGCCCCACATCGTCAGCCGGCGCGACGGCACCATGGTCTTCGTTCCCTTGCGGCCCGGCGCCGGACTCCGCGGCAACGCGTTCGGCATCGCCGAACCCGAGCACGGTTCCCACGGCCGCGTCCCGGTGCGCCACCTCGACACTGTCCTCGTTCCGCTCGTCGGCTTCGACGCGCACGGGCATCGTCTCGGCATGGGTGCCGGCTTTTATGATCGAGCGTTGCGACCGCGGCTTGATCGCTCGCAACCGTTCGGCCGCCCGCGACTCATCGGCATCGCGTACTCGATCCAGCAGGTCGATCGCCTCGAACCGGCGCCCTGGGACGTCGCGCTCGACCTCGTCGTGACCGAGCGCGGCATCCTCCGTTTCCCTCCTCACACACGCTGAAGAACCCACGTCGTATGCAGTACTGGCTCATGAAATCGGAACCCGACGTCTTCGGAATCGACGATCTGGCGCGCGCTCCAAGGCGCACGACAGGGTGGGAAGGCGTGCGCAACTACCAGGCGCGGAACATGCTTCGGGACGATTTCCGGCAAGGCGACCTCGCTTTTTTTTATCACTCGAGTTGCGCGGTTCCGGGTGTCGCCGGGATCGTGAAGGTAGTGCGCGAGGCGTATCCCGACCCGACGCAGTTCGACGCGAAGAGCGAGTACCACGACGCAGCGAGCACACGCGCCGCGCCGCGCTGGTTCAGTGTCGACGTGCAACTCGAAACGCGGATTGAGCCTGTAATTACGCTGCCGGAACTGCGCGAGCATGCAGACGACGCATTGCGCGAGATGTTGATCCTGAAGCGCGGCAATCGTCTCTCGGTGACGCCGCTCACCGCCGCGGAGTGGCGCTGCATCGTCTCGTTGCGACGGTCGTCGTCGTCGTCGCGAGCGAAGAATGCGGATCTCGTTCCGAGAACGCGTTCAAAAAAATCGTGACGTGACTATTGCATTTCTTTTTTTAATTCTGTAAATACTCGCCCCGGGACTAACCCGACATGGAGAATTGATCATGGCAGCGAAGAAGAAGGCTAAGGCTAAGGCTCCGAAGAAGGCGACCAAGAAGAAGGCCGCCAAGAAGAAGTAGAGTCGCTTGAAGAAGAGGCGGTGCCCTTCGCAAGAAAGACGCCGCCGATTCTGAAACGACGACTGTGCCCGCGAAAGCGGGCACAGTTGTTTTGAGGCAGCGGAAAGTACGCATGAGCCAGGACCAGAAGAAGCAGAGAGCCGCGGCCGCCGCGCTCGCATACATCCAGCCCGGCACGATCATCGGGGTCGGCACCGGCTCCACGGTCAACTTCTTCATCGACGCGCTGGCCGGCATGCCGCAGCGCATCGCGGGCGCGGTCTCCAGTTCCGACGCGAGCACCCGGCGCCTGGAAGGCCACGGCATCCCCGTGCTCGACCTCAATTCCGTCGCCGGCCTGGACGTCTACGTCGACGGCGCCGACGAAGCCACCCGCCAGCTGCACCTGATCAAGGGGGGCGGCGGCGCGCTCACCCGCGAGAAGATCGTCGCTGCAGTCGCGCGCAGCTTCGTCTGCATAGTGGACGAAGCAAAGCTGGTGGAGCGCCTTGGAAAGTACCCCTTGCCGGTCGAAGTCATACCGATGGCGCGCGCCCACGTGGCCCGCGAACTCACCCGCCTCGGCGGCCAGCCCGTGTGGCGCCAGGGCACGGTGACCGACAACGGCTGCGACATCCTCGACGTCCGTGGACTCGACATCGTCGACCCGGTCGCACTCGAGCGCGAGATCAACCATATCGCCGGCGTGGTCACCAACGGCCTCTTCGCGGAGCGCGGGGCGGACGTCCTCGTCATCGGCACGGATGCCGGCGTGCAGAAACTCGAGCCGCATGGCGGCTGACCCCCGCCTGCTGCAGGAACTCGCTGCGGTCCTCGGACCGGGGCTGCTCTCTTCCCCCGAAGCCTGCGTCGCATTCGAGTGCGACGCCCTGACCGCCCATCGCCGCTCGCCCGACCTCGTCGCGCTGCCGACGTGCGTCGAGCAGGTGCAGGACATCCTCCGTATCTGTCGCAGGCATTCGGTGCCGGTGGTCGCGCGCGGTTCGGGTACGGGCTTGTCGGGCGGCGCGCTGCCCATCGCGGGCGGACTGCTGCTCGTGCTCTCGCGCCTCGACCAGGTGCTCGAAGTCGATCCACGGCGCGGTCTCGCGCGGGTGCAACCAGGCGTCACCAACCTCGCCGTCTCCGCGGCGGCGGCACCCTTCGGCATGTACTACGCGCCAGACCCGTCCTCGCAGGTTGCCTGCTCGGTCGGCGGCAACGTGGCCGAGAACTCGGGCGGCGTGCATTGCCTCAAGTACGGACTCACCGTCCACAACGTGCTCGCAGTAAAGCTGCTCACGATGGACGGTGAGTTGATCACGCTGGGGGCCGAGACCGGCGAAGCGCCGGGACTCAACCTGCTCGCGGTGGTGATTGGTTCCGAAGGCCTGCTCGGCGTCGTCGTCGAGGTCACGGTCCGGCTGCTGCCGATTCCGCGCCGCGTCGAACTTCTGCTCGCCGCCTTCGACGACGTCAGCCGTTGCGCCGAAGCAGTCGGGCAGGTCATTGCGGCCGGCATCGTGCCCGCTGGCCTTGAAATGATGGATGCGCCCGCCATCCGTGCGGCCGAGGCATTTGCAAAGTGCGGCTATCCGCTGGACGCACGGGCGCTGCTGCTGTGCGAGGTGGATGGCCTGCCGGCTGACGTCGATGACGAACTCGCCCGCGCCCGCACCGTGCTCGAGCGCGCCGGCGCCACCGTCGTCCGCGTGGCTGCCGATGCCGACGAGCGCAGTCGCATGTGGTCCGGACGCAAGTCCGCCTTCCCCGCCGTTGGCCGCCTCGCCCCGGACTACTACTGCATGGACGGCACGATCCCGCGCCGCCACCTGGCCGACGTGCTGGCGCAGATCACGGCGCTATCGAACACGTATGGCCTCGATGTCGCGAACGTCTTCCATGCGGGCGACGGCAACCTGCACCCGCTGATCCTGTTCGACGCCGGCAAGGACGACGAGCTGGAGCGAGCCGAGGCGTTCGGCGCCGCAATCCTCGAAGCCTGCGTCGCCGCGGGGGGAACGGTGACCGGCGAGCACGGCGTCGGCATCGAGAAGCTCGGGCCGATGTGCTCGCAGTTCTCGCCGGCCGAACTCGAGGCCTTCCATGCGCTGAAGCAAGCATTCGACCCGGCCGGCTTGCTGAACCCAGGCAAGGCAGTACCGACGCTCGCCCGCTGCGCCGACTACGGCGCGCTGCGTGTGCATGGCGGCAAGCTGCCGCACGCTCACCTGCCGCGGTTCTGACGCGATGGCGCTCGCTGAGCCCCAGGCTGGACGAGACCTGACCGACGCACTGGTCGACCGGGTTCGTGACGCTTCCAGCCGCCGCACCCCGCTGCGTATCGTCGGTGGCGACACCAAGTTCTTCTACGGGCGAGCTGTCGCGGGCGAGGCGCTCGACGTGGCCGGCCATCGCGGGGTGCTGCACTACGATCCCGCCGAACTGGTGGTCACCGCCCGTGCCGGCACGCCGCTGGCAGAGATCGAGGACTTGCTTGCCCGTCATGGCCAGCGCCTGCCGTTCGAGCCCCCTGCGTTCGGATCGGCGGCGACGATCGGCGGCACCGTCGCTGCGGGTCTCGCCGGCCCGGCACGCGTCGCGCGCGGTCCAGTGCGCGACTGCATTCTCGGCGCGCGACTGCTGACGGGCGACGGCCGCGTACTGAAATTCGGTGGCGAGGTCATGAAGAACGTCGCGGGCTACGATGTATCGCGCCTGCTCGCCGGCTCGCTCGGCATCCTTGGCGTGCTGCTCGATGTCTCGCTCAAGGTGCTGCCCGTGGCGGCCGGCACCCGGACGCTGCGCCGGCGCGTTGACGCCGAGGCGGCCATCGACACGCTGGTCGACTGCGCACGCGGCGGCATGCCGGTCACCGCCAGTTTCTGGCACGCCGGTGAACTCACTGTGCGGCTGGATGGTTCCAGGGCCAGCCTCGACGAGATCGCGGCGTCAGTCGGCGGCGACATGGTCGACGGCGTCGCAGCAGCGGAGTTCTGGCAAGACGTGCGCGAGCACCGTCTGCCGTACTTTGCATCGGCGCGTCCGCTCTGGCGCCTCCACCTGCCGCTGTCGGCGGCGGGGGCCTCGTTGATCCGGAACGATCGCCTCGCCTTCGAGTGGAACGGCACGCAGGCCTGGCTCGACGACGGCGACCGGCAGACGATCGACCTGATCGCGCGCGCCGCAGGCGGCCACGCCACCCTCTTCCGTCACGCCGGCCCCGGCGCGGACGATACCGGCGAAGTCTTCGCGCCGTTGCCGCCGGCGCTGCTGGAACTGCATCGCGCCGTGAAGCGCGTCTTCGACCCCGTGGGTATCCTGAACCCGGGTCGGATGTACGCCGACCTCTGAGGCGCCCCCCAAGATGTTTTCCCGTCCCGCCGACTCGCTCGCCGACACGCCGCTGGCGCAGGAAGCCCGTGACCTGCTCCGTAGCTGCGTGCATTGCGGCTTCTGCCTGCCGGCGTGCCCGACCTACCGCATCACCGGCAATGAACTCGACAGTCCCCGCGGCCGCATTTACCTGATCAAGGAAATGCTCGAACACGGCCGCGCGACCGGAACGGCGCGCACCCACCTTGACCGCTGCTTGACCTGCCGCGCCTGCGAGACCGCGTGCCCATCCGGCGTGCAGTACGGTCGGCTCGCGGACCTCGGCCGCGAATTGATCGAACACCAGCCACCTTCGCCCCGCGATGCAGGCACCCGCTTCGTCCGCTTCGCGCTCGCGAGCGTCGCCACGAAGCGCGCGCTGTTCACGCCCCTGGTGCGCATCGGCCGGGCGGCGCGGCCCCTGCTGCCTGGTGCCCTCAAGGCGATGTTGCCGCCGCCGCAGATCACGGATCGCAATCTGCTTGCCTGGCCCGCACCGCGCCATGCCCGGCGCATGGCGGTGCTCGAAGGCTGCGTGCAACCCGGACTGGCGCCGCAGATCAACGCCGCCGCCGCGCGCGTACTCGACCGCTTGGGAATCTCGCTGGTCGCGGCTCGCGAGGTCGGTTGCTGCGGCGCGATGGAACACCACCTCGGCCGGACCGATGCCGCGCTCGACCAGGTCCGCCGCAACGTGGCGGCCAGCGAGCGGTTGCTGGATCAGGGATGCGAGTCGATCGTCAGCACGGCGAGCGGCTGCGGCACGTTCGCCAAGGACTACGGCCACGCCCTCCGTCACGACGAGGCGGCGGTCGCGGCCAGGGGTGCGCGCGTGGGCGCCGCGACGCGCGACCTCTGCGAAGTCATCGACCCGGCGGCGCTCGAACGCGCTGTCGGCGAGGCGCAACAGGCTCGCGTTGACGCGCGAGGACTGCGCAACGGGGTTCGCGTCGCCTGGCAGGCACCCTGCTCACTCCAGCACGGGCAACGTTCGGCGGCGGCGGGCAAGGTCGAGGCGCTGCTGCGCGCTGCCGGCTGTGAACTGGTGCCGACCCGCAATCCGACGTTGTGCTGCGGGTCGGCGGGAACGTATTCGATCCTGCAACCGGAACTCGCACGCGAGTTGCGCCGGCGCAAGCTCGACTCGCTGCTCGGCGACAGTCCACAAGTGATCGCCACCGCCAACATCGGCTGCCTCGAACATCTGCGACAAGCAAGCCCTGTGCCCGTGCGTCACTGGATCGAGATCGTGGACGCGATACTCGCCGCCCACTGACGTGCGACCACGCGAGATCGCGTAAAACGAATCCTCGTCGACGTAGAGCGCAGCTGCGAAACGAGAGTACGCAAGCCGCAGGTCAGTCCCTGCGCTCGTTACAGCGCGTTACAGGGGCGCACGGAGCAAGACCGGCCGTCGCAGCACGACAGATGAACCTCGGCGACGCTGAATACCACTCGCGACCGCTTCAGCTCGCTTGCCTGCGCGCGACGACGACGTATCTTGGGGTGCGCGTCGTCGGCAATGCGTTGACCGCTGCCATGCGTTCAGCGGCCTCGATGCGGAAGCCGCTGGCCTCCAGCAGGTAAGGCGTCGACGCCAGCGACTGCGACGCCGCGAGCGGCAGCGCGTCGACTTCTTCCTCCCAGCGACCGACCCAGCCGTCGCGTCCGTAGAGACCGTCGATGACGACGACCGCGCCACCGGGCTTCAACCAGTGGTGCCAGTGACGGAACGCGAGCAGCGGATCGAAGAGTCCGTTGACGACCTGGCGCGAGACGATCGCGTCGAACTCCCCGGAGTCGAACTGATCGCAGTCCTGAGCTTCATCGCAGAACCCATTGATCGTTCTGACGTTTGCCAGTTCGGACTTCGCCTTGAGGAGGGCCAGCATCGCGGGCGACGGTTCGAGCGCCGTCAATTCGAGGCCCGGCAGCCGCTGCAACATCGAGCACATCACGCCGGTGCCGGCGCCGACGTCGAGCACGTTCGAGCCGGGCGCGAACTGCACCACTCGCGCCAGGTCCGCAAGGTAGGCCGTCTCTTCATCAGCCGTCAGCCAGCCGAGCCCCTGCAGCTTTCCATACGCTGCGGCCTCGGCCGCGTCGTATTTACCCACACCCCTTCGTCGAGCCGCTGCCCGACTATTCTGCCAGTCCATCAGGTCGTTCCCCCGGTTCCCGTTCGCTGAGTCCGCTGCTTCACAGTCCCTCGGACATCGTTGGAGCCAAGGCGCGGCTGACCGCCCCTTCACTGCGGATCTGGGTCCCTAGTCTATGCTGCAGCCTTGCTATGACAAGGAGCGGGCGATGACCAACGGTGTGAAGGACGGCAAGCAGGTGGCGCTGGTGACGGGCGCATCATCGGGCATTGGCGAAGCCGTCGCGCGCAGGTTGCTGGCCGGAGGGTGGACTGTCTACGCCGGGGCGCGACGGGTGGACCGCATGTCGCCGCTCGCGCAGGCGGGCGCACGACTGCTCGACCTCGACGTGACGGACGACGCGTCGATGGTCGCGGCGGTCGAGGGAATCCTGGCCGACACCGGACGTATCGATGCGCTCGTCAACAACGCGGGATACGGCTCGTATGGTGCCATGGAAGACGTCCCGCTCGCCGAGGGTCGCCGGCAGTTCGAGGTGAACGTCTTCGGGCTTGCCCGGCTGATGCAACTCGTGGCGCCGCACATGCGGCGGCAGCGCAGCGGACGCATCCTCAACGTGGCCTCGATGGGCGGCAAGATCCACGAGCCGATGGGCAGCTGGTACCACGCGACCAAGTTCGCGGTCGAAGGCATGAGCGACTGCGTGCGCATGGAGCTGGAGCCCTTCGGCGTGGACGTGGTCGTGATCGAGCCCGGCGCGATCCAGAGCGAGTGGAATGCGATCGCCCGCGAGAGCCTGCTGCGCACGTCGGGCTCGACGGCGTATGCGGAGCAGGCGCGGATCTCCGCCGGGCTGCTGGCCGGCGCGGACAAGGACACCGCCTCGCCACCGACAGTCGTCGCGGATTCGGTGTGGCAGGCGGTCACGGCGAGGAAACCGAAGACGCGATACCTGATGGGCGGCGGCGCGAAGCTGCTGGTGGGGCTGCGCTGGCTGCTGAGCGATCGCGCTTTCGACCGCGTGATGAAGATGGCGGCGGCACGGATGGCCAAGGCGGCCTGATCGCTACCTCTCGCCACCCGGCGGCCCCCAGAACACGACCCAGGTCGAAAAGTCAGGCGTGAACTCCTCGAAACGATGCGCGACCCGGGCCGGCACGAAGAAGACCGTGCCTGGCGCAAATGCGTGACGCTCGCCGTCGAGCACGAACACGCCGCTGCCGGCGTGCACGAAATACAGTTCGTCCTGCTCGTGCGGCGTCTGCGGGTCGTGCCCACGTGGCGCATACACCTCGACCGACATCGACCCGTGCGCGAGCGCGGTCACGAAGCGCTCGCCCATCGGCCACTGCGCGGTGACCGGACCTGGCAGTTGCGGCAGCAGTTCGTCGATCGTGGCCGTTCGTCGCGTCATGGGATCCTCCGTATTCGGCGGGCATGCGGCATCCATCAGCCGCGGTCACGGGCAGCGGCCTTCTCCGCCCTGGCACGCTCGAGCCGCGCCAGGCTGGGTGCCGGCCATTGCTTCTTGCGGTCATAGGCGCCGTCGAACGCGGGCACCGCGGGGTCGAGCATCACCCAGGGCTGTTTCGAGCGCACGTAGATGTGTGCGCGCGGCGCAAATCGGGAGGGCTCGTCCAGCGTGCCGACACGCACGTATCGAATGACGGCGTTACGCGAGCCGTGCTCGTTCCACATGGCCGTCCGGCAGTCCGGGCAACGGACGACCCAATGGGTGTTGCCGCTATCCGTCGGCACTTTCACGAACTCAGGGGTGCCCGCCAGGAGTGACATTGCCCTGAATTCGACCATGGCGTGGTGCGCGAAGGGCCCGCCGGTCTCGCGCTGGCAGCGAGTGCAGTGGCAGGCATGCACGAACAGGGGCTCGCGCAGCACCCGATAACGCACGGCGCCGCAGGCGCAGCCGCCGTCGGCAGTCTTCCACTGGGCCTGGCTGCGCTTGACGGCCATGGTCGCGCTTCAGCCCCGCCCTGCCACGAGCTCGGTCAGCGCGACCGCATCCATGACCGTGTCACGCAAGGTTTACTCGACGAAGACCGCGGTGCCGCTCGCCGACACCATCAGCATGCCGTTGCCCTGCCCGAGCACTTCGTAGTCGAGGTCGACGCCGACGACGGCGTTGCCGCCGGCTTCCTGCGCGCGTTGCTGCATCTCCTCGAGCGCAATGTCGCGCGCACGCTGCAGCTCGCGTTCATACGTCGCGGAACGGCCGCCGACGAGGTCGCGGATGCCGGCGAAGACGTCCTTGAAGACGTTGGCGCCAAGGATTGCCTCGCCAGTCACGATGCCGCAGTACTTCGTAATGCGCCGGCCTTCAATCGCCGGTGTCGTCGTTACCAGCATGAATCCCTCCCGGGCTTGGGTTGGCTGGGTCCGGAACAAGTACGCGTTCCGGCGGCAAACATCAATCGATGCGGGTCGGAGTCCTTCCCTATCATCCCTTCCTGCGCTGAAGATTCCGCACCTTGCTGTGCGCGAGCAAACGAAATTTCTTGTTCAGGTCGGTGAGCTTCCTGGCCTTGCCGTCCCCTTCCACGATCACGATCTTCGGGTCGAGGGACTTCAGCTCGGAGGGCTCAATCCAGGCCTCGCCGAGGACGATGATCTTGTCGCCAGCCTGGAAGTGCCGCGCCGGCGGGCCGTTCAATTCGACGCGGCCGCTGCCCTTGGGGGCGGCAATCACGTAGGTCTGCCAGAACACGCCGTTGGCGACGTTCGTGATGTTGACGTACTGGTACGGTTGAAGGTCGCTGGCATCGAGCAATGCCTGGTCAATGGTGATGGACCCGACATAGTCGAGGTCTGCCCGGGTGACCGTGGCGCGGTGGATCTTGGATTTGCAGGCGCGGATCAGCATGGGTGGCTCTGCCTCGTTCTCGTAACTGCTGCGGTATCGACGGCGACTGGCCAAAGCCAGAACATCAGGCCGACCGCTCGCGCTGGGCAACGGCGAACGTCGTATGTCAGCCCGCCCTTTCCCTGAACTGGAGGATATTACCCTCGGGATCGCAGCCGTTGCGGACCTTGAAACCGGGACCGGCCCATTCCTGCTCGTACAGCATGCCTCCCAGGCTCGCGGCCACAGCAGAAGCATCGGCGAAGCTCGCCACTGTAAAGAACAGCTTGATCGCAGCCTCCTCCCTCGGCTCGGGCGGTGACTCGATCGCGATGGTTGCAGCGATATGCGCCGGAATCGCATGCACGATCAGCTGCAGGTCCGGCGACTCGAGCACATGGTGATCGGCATCGTCGAGGACCCGCCGCATCTGCAACACTTCTTCGTAGAACTTCGAGACTCGTGCCAGGTCCTTGGCGTAAACGAGCGCTCCAGCCCGGACAGGTCCTGCCATGGCCTATGGCGCCCCCACGCGGTGCAACTTGTACTCGTTACGGAAGGTCTTCGCCGCGGCGCGGTCGACTTCCTCCTTCCTGAGGGACAGCACGTCATCACTGGTCTCGAGCGTGTAGACGGCCGTTGCCGATCCGTCTTCCACGCTCTCGAAAACGATGCGCCAGCGCGCCCCGTCGACGGCGCTCGAAACGATCCGGTAGCTGGATGCCTCGCGCTTCTCCACCCCCGAGACCCAGTCAACCCGGTTTCCGGCGAAATCGAACGTCATCTGCTCGTAGGAGTAGACCGTCCTGGTCGGCCCGTCGTCGAACTCATAGTTCAGCGTCACGGCAGCGGGTGAGGCCAATGCCACGAACACCCGCGTCGGGAGCGTGATGAGCTTACCGGGGTTGCTGTAGTCGTTGTAGGTCAGCTCTCCACGCCACTCGCCCTGCAGTCGCGCCAGCGGGCCGGCCGGCTTGGGATCGTAGAGGGCGTGCGCGGGCAAAGCCGCGAGAACGGCAAGTGCCGCGATCAGGGTGCGTCGAGAAAACATGAGACTCCTGCCGTTGCGACTGCGGCCTGCAGAAAACGTGGTCGCAAGCAATTCGAAGGCGGCGGAAAAGCGGATTTGAAATTGAAGGCGTGTGCAGTCGCGCCGTGCAGCCGGAAATGCGCGAGCCGTTCGGCCGCACCAGGTTCAGACCTCCTGCTCGTAGACGATGTAGCCCGCGTGCTTTGCCACCTTGTCGTACAGCAGGCGACCTGCGACATTCGTTTCGTGGGTCTGCCAGTACACGTCACGGATACCTGCCGCCCTGGCGGCCTGGTACACACCGAGGATCAACGCCCTGCCGACACCGCGCCCGCGTGCGGCGGGTGTCGTGAACAGATCCTGCAGGTAGCAGGTCAGCTCGATTCGCGTCGTGCTGCGGTGATACAGGTAATGCGTGAGACCGACCAGGCCGCCCCTGGACTCCGCGACCAGCGCAAAGACGGGTTCGGCCGAATCGAAGAAACGCTGCCACGTGACTCTCGTGATCTCCGGCGACAGGGCTGTTGCACCCTCACGACCGTAGAACGCGTTGTAGCCGTCCCAGAGCGGCCGCCACGCAGCGAGATCGCCTTGTGCGATCGGACGAACAAGCACCTGGTCCCGCATGGTGATGGAGTGCTCCGTTGTTCAGGGTACCTGGACGACCAGCGCGACCACTGTCAGCCGCAGAATCTGCATGAGGCACATTGCCCCAGTCAGAAGCCCATCCGGGACCCACGACCAAAGGCTTCGCTGCCACTCTCGATGAGCTTGCCTGTCTCGTCGAAGATATCGACTCGCAACGTGGACGTGTACGTCTTCCCGTCGTCCGCCAGCGCTATCTTCTCGACGATGACTCCGATGCCGCCGGGTGACCAGCCGCCCCCCTTGGCGATGTCCTCGAATGCCTTGGGCGCCTTCGTCACATAGAAGCTGTACCTGGCCTCGTACTGCCCCACCGCAACTTTCCTCCAGACTCCGTAGGCGGGAGGAACCGGAGGCGAGCCGTCGTAGTTCGAGGATTCGGTCATCGTCCCGCCCGAATTGAATGCGTACATCAATTCGAGGTCCTTTACCTCCGCGAATGCGCCACTCGTGAACTGGACCTGCGAACGCCACGCTCCGACCAGCCCCTCGTCGTCCACGACCGGCGGGGCGCCGGCTGAGGATGCGGTTGCGTAGCCGACGGTCAGCAGCAGGACTGACAAAGCACCGACAAAGATCGATCGCACGGTCATCACCTTGAATTTCCTTGTTTGGACTTGCGCAGGGCAGGCCACCAGCTGAGCCACGTCTCGACGACGAGCAGCGGCGCGACGAAACTCAACCACTCGCGCGTGGTGTCGCGGACGTCGACGTTGCGAATGAACGGAAACATCTCACCCTGCAGGTCATACATCACCCGCACCCAGACGAAGGCCATCGCCAGCGCATGCGCACGCGCCTGCTGAACTGCAGGGGAGCGACCAACAGCAGGGGAACCGCCGCAAACAGATGCGAGAACCGCCAGACCGTGCGCCCGAAAAAGGTCTCGTCGGACCGATCTCGCACGAAGGCGTAAATGACGTTGTCAAAGAGATACCACGCGCTCAGTCCGGCGAGCACGGTCCAGAGCACCCACTTCCAGGGCTTGGGCGGCAGTCTTGCGGTGTTCGCCATGCGTCTGTCCCTACTCTTCTGCCGGGGCGCCAGCGTCCGCTCGACCCACGCGTGCTGCAACCCCCATCGTCGCAGACCGCTCCGTCTAGGCGATCCACCCTTGCGCCGACGCCTTGCGCGCGAGCAGCACGAGACCGACCGCGATCAGCAGCACCAGTCCCTGCAGGACGAACACGACGGGACCGCCTTGCGTCGCGGCACCGCTCAGCACGAACAGCCAGAGGTTCTGGAAAACCAGCGCGACCAGGGACACGATCAGCAGCGGCATCGCCCAACGCTTGCGCCAGATCAGGCCGATGCAGCCTGCCGCGCCACACCAGACGGCCAGTGCCGTGGCAGCGACCGACCACATGGGTCGCGAGGCGTACAGGGCCTGCTGGGCCGCCGTCATCTTCGCAACGTCGTCCGGCGTCAGCATCACGTCGCTCAAGTAGGCGGCGCAGCCCATCAGGTTCCACAGCAGGGCAGCAATTGTGACCGGCAGATACCACTTCGGTGTCGGGTTCATTCTGTTCCTCCTCGAAGAAGCTGCTTGTTGGACCTGCGCCTCGGTCACCCCGCGCGTGGTCTTCCGCGCTTGCCGCAAAGGGTCGGGCAAGGTGTGTGCCGGCGCATTCAAGCCGGCATTGAACCACAGCCGGCCGCGACTTGATGACCTACGGGGCCATTGTGCGCTGCATCAATGCGCAGACGATGCCTGGCGCGGCCGCCGCAACGAGAGGAACAAACCAACGACCAGCACAGCGATCAGCGCAAGATTGATCAGCAGACCGGGCGCATCGTCTGACCGGGCGATTGGCATCACGAAGAAGATCAGCCTGCGGCAAAGGTGTTCCAGCAGCAGCAACGCAAACATGAACGGCACCAGCGCTCGATAGCGAACCAGCACCACGATGCAGACGACGCCGATCGTCGCCTGGGCGAGCCCCCAGGCCGCGAACACGGCCAGGAAGGCCTGTGCACCAGCGGTCGTAAACGTATCGAGGGGAATTCCGTCGGCCGAGGTTGCCGCGTTGCGCCCGTTGAAGATCGTCCCCAGGCCGATGCTGGTCTTCATGAACACGACAAGGCCAAACAGCCAGAGCGCGACCTTGTGCCCGCGGCAGGAGTTGTCGATCTGCCGCGGAAGAAGTCGGTCAACGATGCCATCGCCACTGTCTTTCATCGCAGCTCCTTGCGGATGACCAGCTTGAGGCCCGACCAGACTTCGCTGACGGCGCAGACCTTGACGTCGACGAAGCCCAGCGGCAAGGCCAGCTCACGAATGGTGTCCTCGGTGATGTCGGTCGGGACCTTCGACGCCTTCTTGGGCCACGACACCCAGACCGCCGCATCCGACCGGATCACGCTGCGAAGGCCCGCGAGTTCCCTGCCGAGCTTCGCCCGCCCGGTTACGAAAACATGCACGATATCCGTGGCGCTCGCATCGTGCGTACCGAACTCGACCCCTGCCGGGATCGGTTCCAGCAGCTGCCGATAGTTGTCGGGCGCGTTCCGCGCGACGACGACAGTCCCGGCGACGATTCCCAGCTTCTTCGCCAGCGGGGTTCCGGAATATCCGGCGGATCCAGGTGACATGGCTCTCCTGTGCGCACAGCGCCGACGCGTGACGCTATCACTGATTCTGCGGCAAGCCGCTGGCGGTCGCGTACAGGTTGCCCGCCGCTAGTCCCGGGCTCTTTGCTGCATCTGCAGGGCCAACATGCGCCATTCGCCCTGCCGCTTCACCCATGTGGACGTGTAGCGCAGGGTCGATACGGCATCTTCCTTGCCCGGCACCGCGAACCTCAATTCAGTCGTCCCGAAGATGAACGCGACGTCGCCTTCCATCAGAACCGATCGTTCGGTAAGCGTCTGCCGCGTCATGGCCATCTCCAGCACGTTCTTGACCAACTCCTCCTTGCCGGAGGTCGTTCCCTTGCTGGAGTTGTAAACGAACCGATCGTCGACGAGCCGGCGCAGAGTTGGCTCATCACGGTTCACCTCGGCTGCAACGTACTCGTCCTCGGTGGCGAGAACACGCTGCTCCTGCGGCTGTTGAACGGGCGCGATCGTCGTTTGCGCATGGCCCGCGATCGGGCCCAGCAGCGTCGACGCGATCAATACGGAGAGGATAGTGGCGTGCATTTCGCGTGCCTGGCATTCAAGTTTGCGTTGCCCGCCTTTAGCGGACGGTTTTCGACATACACGCCCAGGGTCAGGCTGTTCGGTGCGGGGTCGCCACCGGTCCGGCTCAGGCGCGTCGATCCGGTCGCCGCGGCCCGTCAGCCGATTCAGTAGTGCCGCGCCGCCCAACCCGGCGCCAACGTGCGTAACGATCGCGGGCCCACAGGAATGACTCAAGGCTGGGCGACGCTTTCGCCGCTCTCCGCCTGCCGTAGCACGTATGCGAACTCATAGCTGTGCTCGCCATCTGCAATGATGATCTTGAACTCGCCTTGCAGACCTTCAAGCTCGCCAGTGCCGGAATCTGGCACCACCGTGACCGACAGACCCGGGAACGCCGCGGTTCATGGTTCCCGTATGCTGGAGTACGAACGAGCCCCTTCGACCGTGGAGCGTGCCCTCGACGCGTTCGATGGCCACGTATCCGGCAGAGCCCTTCGTGCCGGTCATTGCGCTCAACATCTGGCCGGAAGTCGTTGCATCCAGGTCGCCCGTGATCCGCTTGTGGATTGACATGCGACCGAGCCTGGATCCCTCCACCTGCCCGTCGAAGGGAAGCGGCACAAGCTCAACCGTGAACGAACCTCTTGCGACTGAAGTCATCGTGGTTCCAGTGCGGCTCGGAGAGGTGGGAAGTGCGTGGACGCCAGGAGCGAAGATGGCGGTCAGGTGCGGGGCCGTACTATCGCAGCAGCGGCCCGGAATGCATAGCGGGCCAGGAGCGAAACCAGGGCAAGCACACAGGCCACCAGCAAAGGAATCACAGCGCCAAACGTGAAAGTCATGCCGACGACGAATCCGAGAATATACTCGGCCCGGTAAATCGGCAGCGCGGCTGCGAGCACGAACAGGCCAAAAAACAGGCCGGATGATACTGCGGACGCGCCGAGCTCGAAGGACACCGCCAGTGCCGCGCCATACAGGAAGGAGCCAACCAGGCCGACCCACATTCCTGCAGGAAACCCTGGCCGGACAGACGACATGGAGTGATTACGAACACGGCTGCCAAGCACCCATCCGAGCAGCGGCAGGATGAGCAGCCCCAGCCAGTTGGAAACAGCGGGCAGGTCGGAGCGATTCAGCAGGTGATGGCTCTGGACACCGCCGTTCAGGTGCTCATAACCAAGATGCACAACCCCAAACGCGAGAGCGGCGCACGCAAGGTAGGCGGGGGCGCGGCTGTGTGCTTGCGTGGTCATGCTGCTTCCGATCCTCGCCGAGAGTGGTCGTGTGGTCTGGCGCTCTGCCTGCGCGAATGCTAACCGCGATACTCTTCGGCGTGTTGCTTTCCCGAGTCTCCGATTTCGTCCCAGGCGGCCTTCGAGCCCACCCAGATGTGGTGGATGACTCGGAGCGCGTCACCTCCCTGGGTAATGGTGCCTGCCGGTGCGAACATTGTCGCCGGGTTGTTCTCGCCGGGCACGCGCGAGCCGCAGATCCCGCAAAACCAGGTTTGCCAATCCGTGTCCGGCTTCCTCCAGGTTGCGATGTGCTCCTGGCCCCGAACCCAGCGGAACTGATCGTTCGGCACGACAACCACCGCGATGCCGTTGCTCCCCGTGGACCTGCGGCAGATCGAGCAGTGGCACACGTAGACACCCGAAGGATCTGCGTCGATCTCGAATTGAACTGCACCACAGTTGCACTCTCCTCTGGCCATTCAATTGCCTCCTGCGCTACCAGACTTTAACTACTGCGTGCGGCCGCTTGAACAGGATTCCATAGCCCATTGCCATGAGCCCAAGGTTTCGGACCGTACTGCCGATTGTCTGGAGCATATCCGGCGCGGGCATCAGGGCCACAAGCAGATTAACGGCGATACCCGACGCGAACAGCACCAGCGGCCACCTGGGCAACCAGCCTGCATGCAGCGCCGACCGGGCGAACATCAGGCCGCCGAGCACCATGAATGCGCCGTGAACGGTATAGAGACTTCCGAGGCGGGCCCACAATGCTTCGTAAGTGGGAACCTGCTCAGTGATGGCGTACAGCGTCGTATGAGCAAAGTAAATGAACGCCACCCCATACAGGAGTGCACCGATGAGGCCAGACACGTCTGGCCTTGGCTGGCGCACCGTATACAGCCCAAGTAGCAGCCACGGCATCGGGAGGAACGCGATGTAGTTCAACCAGAGCTGGGTTGCCGAGAAGCCGCCCTGGTACCACTCCAGCATGTCCGTGATCGAATGCAACGCGGGAGCCGCGAGGGCGGCGATACCGACGGCGATGCTTAGCCGAGATCGCGATGCTTCACCCTGGCTCACGAGTGGTCCAACGCTTGAATCAAGGCGAGCCGCGAAGCGGCCTCGGCATGAATGACATATCAGGCATCGTTCGCGACACCTCCCGTGGCCCTGCTTTCACTGGCACCGCCGCCTCAGCCCGGAACATCGGGCTCGACGAGCGTCGCAAGCTGCGCCAGCGACTCCTGCCAGCCCAGGTAGCACATTTCAAGTGGGATGGCGTCGGGAATACCGCTCTGTGCAATGCTCAACTCGGTTCCACACAGGACTGGCTTCAGGGAGACCGTCACCTCGAGCACGCCTGGCAGGTTCGGATCCTCGAACTCGTCCGTGTACCGAAGCCGCTCGCCTGGAACCAACTCAAGGTACTCACCGCCGAAAGAGTGCCCATTGCCACTCGTGAAGTTGTGGAATGACATCCGGAATCTGCCTCCGACGCGAGCGTCCATGTGATGGACCGTGCAAGTAAACCCATACGGCGGAATCCACTTTGCCATCGCTCCGGCTTCAATGAATGCACGGTAAACTTTCTCCGGCTTGGCGCGCAGCACGCGATGCAGGTGGATTGTGCGGTCGATCATGGGAAGGTTCCTTCGCCGTTGACAAGGGTGAGTGACGACAGGCACTAGCCACACGCTCGGTGTGCCGGCAGCTTCGTACAAGAACTTGCTTCTAGTCTGATCTTTTCAACAACTGCAAACCCAGTATGCCAAGGATGAGCTCCAAGACTAGATAGACGATCAATAGCCAGCTGGGCATGCCATCTACCACCAGGCTAAGAGTTCTTCCCGCAGCCAAACCCAGCATGAAAACGACGAGACTGTAGAGTGCGGCTTGCCTTACTTCAGCCCTATAGGCACCGATGATCCAGAAGACAACCAACGCCAGGTACAAGCCCATTACGGCTCGAAATATGTGGGTGCCATTTACACTTGGAACCGATACGTCAAAAAGATAGCCAAGGCTTCTGTCTGGCGCCAGTCCGTAAGTCAGGGCGATCGGTATCAGTCCTATCGCAGTAACCAGAAGAAACATTTGTCGAACATTCATCGCTCTTGCTCCGGTTGGTTACTCGGGATCTGACGTTCGAGGCGCCCGAAGCCTGCCCAGTGATGCCTGAGGGCCCGCTTGACCGGCCCGCGACAGCAGTCCGCAGCGCCGCTGCTGCCGGTCCGTGTCGAAGCGGAGGTCAGGCCGCTGCCTATGGACCTACACATAGATTCGGCACCGTTAGACGCGTGAAAAGGTGGGGCGAGGCCACGGCCGTAGACGGGTAGTGTTCCAGGGCCTTCATGAACTCGGGATGGGTGAACGCCGCCCGAAAATGGGCCACCGATTCCCACAGTGCGTAATTCATGAACACCGTGCTGCCCGCAATGCCTCGATGCAGCTGCGTCGAGATATATCCGGGCTGTTGCTTCATCCAATTGGCGTCCGCTTCCCAGGCCTTGAGAAGGGCCGGAATGTCTCCTTCCGCGACTTGGAAGACGTTTACCAGGACCACGGGTGAGACATCGGTGCTGATCTGCTGAAAGATCGGAACGTTCGAATCAAGTGGCTTTAGCTGAAGCATCTGGCATCTCCTGAGAAATGTGCCTGAGGTCGGGCAAAACGAACGACGCACGCGGCGAGAACGGGGGAACGGTTGAGCTTACCGGCCTTCAGCCTGTTGACAGCAGTGACCGCAGCTCACGGCGTGTGCCTACAGCCATGACGCCAATGGCTGCGCTCCGACGGCAGGATTCAGATCGTCAGGTCGTCCGTCACAAAGGCTCATCACCACTGTCGGGCTCGGAGTGGTCGTTATCGATTGTCCGACGGTCCGCCCGAATACGCCCCATCCGGACGCAGATAGTCCGCAGGTAATACACGAAACTTGATTTGATTCATGGAGTTGGACGTGGTGACCGGGGTTGGTGCCGAACCGTCGACACGCCTTTTTTGGTCCCTGCCCCGCGCCAAACAAAAAGGCCCGCTACTTTCGCAGCGAGCCTTTTTGATTTGGCTGGGGGACTAGGATTGCGCGCGCTGCGCCGGTGCGCGCCCCGTTGGGGCCGTTGCAGATGCGCTGGTCATGCCGCGCATCTCGCGGCAATGCGCGAACCTGCAACGTCATACATCGCGGTCGCGATGTGTTCGAACCTAGGACTCCTAGGTTCGGCCTCTAGTCCCCGCACATTCAAAAATGAAAAGGCCCGCCGATTGGCGGGCCCATTCATTTTTGGCTGGGGGACTAGGATTCGAACCTAGGTTGACGGAGTCAGAGTCCGTAGTCCTACCGCTAGACGATCCCCCAAAGGAACCGTTGCGGGGATTCCCGCGAGCAGCGCCCTGACCGCTGCCCGCACCCGCGCGCTGGTTGTTAGCGCTTGGAGAACTGGGTTCCGCGACGTGCCTTGCGGAAGCCGACCTTCTTGCGCTCGACTTCGCGCGCATCGCGCGTCACGAAACCGGCGGTGCGCAGCGGCTTGCGGAAAGCCTCGTCGTATTCCATCAGCGCGCGCGTGATGCCGTGACGGATCGCGCCGGCCTGGCCGGTCATGCCGCCGCCGGCCACGTTGGCAACGACGTCGAAGCGGTCGGCCATCTGCACCGTCTCGAGCGGCTGGCGCACGATCATGCGTGAGGTCGTGCGACCGAAGAATTCTTCGATCGTGCGGCCGTTGATGTTGATCTTGCCGGTGCCCGGGTGCAGGTGAACCCGCGCCGTGGAGGACTTGCGGCGGCCGGTGCCGTAATTGGTGTTTGCAGGCATGTGCTGTCAGGCCTCAGATATCGAGCGGCTTCGGCTGCTGGGCGGCGTGCGCGTGCTTGGCGCCCGCGACGACGTGCAGCTTCTTGAACATGGCGCGGCCGAGCGGGTTCTTGGGCAGCATGCCCTTGACCGCCATCTCGATAACGCGCTCAGGGTTCTGCGCCAGCATCTTGTCGAGCGTGCGGCTCTTGATGCCGCCGATCGCGCCGGTATGCCAGTAGTACACCTTGTCGGTGAGCTTGTTGCCGGTCACGTGGATCTTGTCGGCGTTGATCACGATGATGTGATCGCCGGTGTCGACGTGCGGCGTGTACTGCGGCTTGTGCTTGCCGCGGAGGCGGAAGGCGAGCTGAGTGGCGAGGCGGCCGAGCGTCTTACCGCTCGCATCCACCACATACCAGTCACGCCGCACCTTCTCGGGGTGTGCGAAAACGGTGGTCATCGGAAAGGCTCCAGGCCCTGTCTGCCATGCAGAGAGCCGCGAATTCTATCCCAGCGATCCGGGCAATGCAAAGCTCGGAGGGGATCGGCCGCAACCCGCCTGGTTTCGCCCGCCCGAGATCGGGCCCGTACCCCACTATAATGTGCCCCATGCCAGCCCACCCCCCCGTTGCGGCCCGCCGCCTGAGCCTGGCCGACCGCCTGGTCCAGGAAATCGACCGTGGCCTGCGCACTGTGGCCGCGGCCAATGTCTCGGCCCGACCATTCCCGGACCAGGGCGTTGAGGAAACGGTCCACGAACCGGCCGCCCGGAAGCACGCCGCGGCCTTGATGCGGGTCAATCACGCCGGGGAGATTGCCGCCCAGGCCCTCTACCACGGGCAGGCCCTGACCGCCCGCAACCCGGCCGTTCGCGAACAGATGCTCGATGCCGCCCGTGACGAAACGGATCACCTCGCCTGGTGTGAGCGGCGGGTCAGCGCACTGGGCAGCCGGACCAGCCTGCTCGCCCCGGTCTGGTACGCCGGTTCGTTCGCGATCGGCGCGCTGGCGGGGCTGAGCGGTGACCGGACCAGCCTCGGCTTCGTCGAGGAGACGGAGAAGCAGGTAGTCGAACACCTCGATTCTCACCTGCACGAACTGCCGGCCGACGACGAGCGATCCCGGCGCATCGTTGCGCAAATGAAGGCCGACGAGGACCGCCACGCGGGCGACGCCCGGAACAAGGGTGCCGTCGGATTGCCGCGTCCCGTCCGTGAATTGATGCGCCGGACGGCCCGGATCATGACTCGCGCGGCCTACCGGATTTGAGCGAAACTTGCGGCGTGGCGAGGCTTTATATTAAAAGCTTCGCAGCGTTTTGACATAACCGCGCATAAAGACAGGAAGGGAGCATGGAAACTGGCGGCAGACCCCTGAGCGACATCCCAGCGATCAATCGCTTCCTGAGCTATTGCCGAATCCGGGCAGTGCCTTCCAAGACGGTCCTGATTCACGCGGGTGACGTGCCGGACGTCCTCTACTACGTCATCAAGGGCTCGGTGGAAGTCCTGATCGAGGACGAGGAAGGCAACGAGATGGTGCTGGCCTACCTCAACAAGGGCCAGTTCTTCGGCGAGATGGGCCTCTTCAACGAGCAGCCTGCCCGCAGCGCCTGGGTGCGCACGCGATCGCAGTGCGAACTCGCGGAGATGACCTATCCCCGCTTCCGCCAGATCGCGGCAGAAAGCCCCACCCTGCTGTTCGAACTGGCCACGCAGCTGGCGAGCCGTCTCGACCGCACCAACCGCAAGCTCGGCGACCTCGCCTTCGTCGACGTCACGGGCCGCGTCGCGCACGCAATCATGGACCTCTGCAACGAACCGGACGCGATGACGCACCCGGAAGGAACGCAGATCAAGGTCAGCCGGCAGGAGCTCTCGCGCCTCGTCGGCTGCTCGCGCGAAATGGCGGGGCGAGTGCTGAAGGTGCTCGAGGAGCAGGGCCTGCTGACCGCGCGCGGCAAGACGATGGTCGTGTACGGCGTGCGTCCGCGCCTGAAGGGCAAGGCGGCTGCAATGTCGCTTGCGGCGGCTGGTCCGGCAGGGCTGGCGCTGCGCGGCAAGAAAGCAACCACGGTGCCGGACGACGACGAGGAAGAAGACGAAGACGACGAGGATTGAACTCGTCACCTCTCCCGCTGTACGGGGAGAGGTTGCGAGAGTTGCTCAACGCTCCCGCTGCGGCGGGAGTGTTCGTTTTCGGGGTGTCGCGAACGTGCGGTACGCGCTCCGTTCCCGCCGACCTCTACGCCCCCGCAGCGATGCGCTCCCGCATCGCCGCGATCGTCGCCGCGTAGTCCTTCGCATTGAAGATCGCCGAGCCCGCGACGAACGTGTCCGCGCCCGCCGCTGCCACGGCCCCGATGTTGTCGACCTTGATGCCGCCATCCACCTCGAGCCGGATGTCGCGACCGCTGCGATCGATGATCGCGCGCGCCTGGGCGATCTTCGGCAGCGTCGACGGAATGAACGACTGCCCGCCGAACCCGGGATTCACCGACATCAGCAGCACCATGTCGACCTTGTCGAGCACGTAGTCGAGGTAGTGCAGCGGCGTCGCCGGATTGAACACCAGGCCCGCCTTGCAGCCGCACTCGCGGATGAGCCCGAGCGTGCGGTCGATGTGCTCGCTCGCCTCCGGGTGAAACGTGATGTAGCTCGCGCCGGCCTTGGCGAAATCCGGGATGATGCGATCGACCGGCTTCACCATCAGGTGCACGTCGATCGGCGCGGTGATGCCGTGCTTGCGCAGCGCCTCGCACACCAGCGGACCGATCGTCAGGTTCGGCACGTAGTGGTTGTCCATGACGTCGAAGTGGACGACGTCGGCGCCAGCCGCGAGCACGTTGCGCACTTCCTCGCCGAGCCGGGCGAAGTCTGCGGAAAGGATCGACGGGGCGATCCACGGAGTCATCGGGCCAGGCTTCTGCTGAGTGGTCATGTCGGAATCCTCACTTGATGCCGCGCTGCGTCTTCACGATTTCGTAGGCTTCCAGGATGCGCTGCGTGCGCTCATGGGCCGCGGCCACCATCGATTCGGGCAAGCCCTGGGCCACGAGCTTGTCGGGGTGATTCTGGCTCATGAGCCTGCGGAACGCGCGCGTGACGTCGGCGTCGGCGGCGCTCGCCGCGACTCCCAGCACCTCGTAGGCGTCTGCAAGCCGTGTACTGGATTGGGTGCCGAAGCCGGAACCTTGCGACTGCCGCCCGCCCGGCCCATGGCCATGACTGCCTGGACGCATCCTCAGCATCGCCTCGAGCGAGGCGAACTCTAGCGGCGAGATGCCGAGCACGTGGCACATCCGCAGCAGCACGGCGCGCGGCCGGTCGCCGAGGCCATTGCCCTGCAGCGCGGCCTCGAGCTGTATCTGCACGAAGAGGCGGCACAGGTCCGGCTGATGACCGGCAAGGCCACGCAGGCGCTCCAGCGTCTGTTCCAGCGGAAAGCCCGGCTCTTTGCCGGCCGTGAAGAACTCGATGGCCTGCAACCGGTCCGCTTCGGTGAGCGAAAAGCGCCGCATCGCCTCGCGTGCCGCGTCGATTTCCTGTTCGGTGACGCGGCCGTCGCTCTTCGCGACGTGCCCCATGATCTGGAACGTGGCTGCGAAGAATGCGCGGCGCAGCTCCGCGGGATCGCCACTGCCTCCGACGGACGGGCCTCCGCCACCCGAACCGTCGCGGGGTCCGGGGATGCCCCGATTGCGCCGGATGGCGACGTCGAACTGGTGGCCCAGCACCAGGCCCACGATGGCGCCGAGCAGTCCGCGGCCGACGATGTAGCCCAGGATCGCGCCGATGATCTTGCCGTACCAGCCGTCGAGCATGTGCGCAGGGCCCTTGCCCCTTCCCGGGAGTCGTTACAATGGGTGGCCGGCTTGCTCGCCTGGACGCGACGACCGGCTCTTGCGCCATCTTAACAGCACCGGCGGCTTCACCATGTCCACGCACACGCCCGATCCCGCGACCCGCGCCACGACCACCCCGGCCGGCTCGCCGCCGATGCACGAATCGAATCTCAAGGGTCTGACGCGCATCCACCAGGGCAAGGTGCGGGACATCTATGCCATTCCGGGCGACGACCGGCACATGCTGATCGTTACGACCGACCGCCTGAGCGCGTTCGACGTCGTGATGCCGGATCCGATTCCCGGCAAGGGACGAGTGCTGACGAGCATTTCGAATTTCTGGTTCGCGCGCACTGGCCACATCGTGCCGAACCACCTGGCCGCAGCTGGCCACGCGGACCTCGCGAAAATCGTGCCCGACGCGGACGACCGCGCGCGCCTCGCCGACCGTGCGATCGTCGTGCGCAAGCTCAAGGCGCTGCCGGTCGAAGCCGTCGTGCGCGGCTACCTGATCGGTTCCGGCTGGAAGGATTACCAGCGCACCGGTGAGGTCTGCGGCATCAAGCTGCCGGCCGGGCTGCGCATGGCCGACAGGTTGCCGGAGCCGATCTTCACGCCGTCCACCAAGGCGCCGAAAGGCCATCACGACGAGAACGTGGGATTCGACGAGATCGCAAAGGTGATCGGGGCGGACCGCGCAGCCCAGGTGCGCGACACGGCGATCGCCCTGTACAAGTTCGCAGCAGCGCACGCGCTCACGCGCGGCATCATCATCGCGGACACCAAGTTCGAGTTCGGCATCGACGACGAGAATGGCGGCCGCCTGACGCTGATCGACGAGGCGCTCACGCCGGACTCCTCGCGCTTCTGGCCGGTGGACACTTACGCCCCGGGCACCAGCCCGCCTTCGTTCGACAAGCAGTTCGTGCGCGATTACCTCGAGACGCTCGACTGGAACAAGACCGCGCCGGGACCGAAGCTGCCCGCAGAAGTGCTCAGGCACACGAGCGAGAAGTACGAGGAAGCGCTGCGACGCCTGACCGCCTAGCTCCTGCTCACTCTCCCTCCTTGCGGGACAGGGTTGGGGTGAGGGCTCCTGGACTCAGCCCCGCTTCGCCGCCCACGCGGCGATCACCCGGTGCAGCTCGCGCACGCCATCGGTGAGCGCTGCCGGCCCGGGCTGCAGGATGATCGACGACTTCACTTCGTGCAGTTCACCGTCGCGCACTGCCGGCACGCCGGCCCAGCCGGGACGCGCAGCGACGTTGCGCGCAGAAAACTTCTTGCCGCACCACGA
This sequence comes from uncultured Gammaproteobacteria bacterium, assembly GCA_963698735.1. Lineage (GTDB taxonomy): Bacteria > Pseudomonadota > Gammaproteobacteria > Steroidobacterales > Steroidobacteraceae > RPQJ01. Next base: position 156,602 of record CAVOSA010000008.1, read on the forward strand.
GCCGAAAATGATGTCCGGCGCGCGGCGTACGGCCTCGAGCGGATCGGCAATGATGCGGTCCTTGCCCAGCCCGCACGCGGCGAGTTCCGGAAAGACGTCGTCACCGCCCGCGATGCCGACCAGCTCCGACACCCAGCGGATGCCCGAGATCTGCGGCTCGTCCCATTCCTCGAAATAGACACGCGGACGGCGCGGAAACGCCGCCGCGGTCGCGCGAATCCGACCAAGCCCGCGCTCCAGTTCGTCCGCGAGCGCCGACGCCTTTGCTTCGCAGCCGATCATCCCGCCAAGCATGCGGATCACGCGCAGGATCTCGCCGACGCTGCGCTGGTTGAACACATGGACTTCGATGCCGTGGCGGATCAACTGCGACGCGATGTCGGCCTGCAGGTCCGAGAACCCGAGCACCAGGTCGGGCTCTAGCGCGAGGATCCTGTCGATCTTCGCGCTGGTGAAGGCGGAGACCTTCGGCTTCTCCTTGCGCGCCCGCGGCGGGCGCACAGTGAAGCCGGAGATGCCGACGATGCGGTGTTCCTCGCCAAGGAGGTACAGCGCCTCGGTGGTTTCCTCCGTGAGACAGACGATGCGGCTGGGATAGACGTCGGTCACGGTCGCGGAATCCTGCTCTGGGGGCCGAAAGCGCACGCCGGCCGGGGCCGCATTGTGCCCGAGAATGGGTCTGCGCTTGCCTGCGGCCGGGAGGCATGCAACGCTTTCGCTGCTCATCGTCATTGGATTCGTCTTGACCGACGCCCTCACCCCCTTCCGCACGCTGCTGCACGGCTTCGAACACTGGTTGTTCGACTGGCCGGAGCAGACCGGCAGTCGCGCGATCCAGCTGCTCGCGACCCCGCTGCGTTACGCCTATGCGCTGGTGCGCGACCTGTTCGGCGGTGACCTGGGCCTGCGCGCCATGGGCCTCGTCTATTCCTCGCTGTTCGCGCTGGTGCCGGTCGTTGCCGTCTCCTTCTCGGTGCTCAAGGCCTTCGGCTACCACCGCGAACTCGAGCCCGTGCTGTACGAGTTCCTGCGGCCGCTCGGCGAGAAGGGCACGGAACTGACGGTCAAGATCATGGAGTTCGTCGAGAATGCGCAGACGACGGTGCTCGGCTCAGTCGGGTTCGTGATCCTGCTGTACACCGTGATCGTGATGATCCAGAAGATCGAGGGTGCGCTCAACTTCACCTGGCACGTCGAGCGGCCGCGCAGCCTCGCCAAGCGCGTCAGCGAGTACGTGATCATCATGCTGGTCGGGCCGATCCTGATGGTCGCCGCGATGGTGCTGCTCACGCGCATCGAAACGAGCGACATGATGGCGCGGGTCTCGGGACTGGCCGGCACGCCGGGCCTGCGCGGCCACTATGCGCCGTACCTGCTGATCATCGGCCTGTTCTGGTTCCTGTACATATACATGCCGAACACGCGTGTGCGCTGGCAATCGGCGTTCATCGGGGCGCTGTTTGGCGGTGCTGCGTGGGTCGGCGTCGGCGCGATCTTCACTCGCATCGCGGTGTACGCGACGCAAACGGCGGCGATCTATGCCGGCTTCGCCATCGTGCTGCTGTTCATGTTGTGGCTGCACCTGAGCTGGCTGATCATGCTGCTCGGGGGTCAGCTGTCGTTCTACGTCCAGCATCCCGAGCACCTGCGGACCGGCCACGGCGATATTCCGACGACCAGCGCGCTGCGCGAACGTATCGCGCTGAGCGCGATGTACCTGCTCGGGGAACGCTTCGTCGCGGGCGGCGAGCGCTGGAAGGTGTCGGACCTCGCCGACCGGATGGACGTCCCCGCGTCGGTGCTCGACGGCGCGCTCTCGCTGCTGGAAAACCGTGGCCTGGTGCTGACAGCCGAAGACGACACCGTAGCCCCCGGTCGCGACCTCGAGAGCATCACGCTCGCGGAAATCCTCGATGCGATCCGCCACGAGACGCCGAATCCCCGACGGCCTGTGCCGAAGTCCGTTCCGCCGGCCGACAAGGCCGCCCGCATTGCGGACGAGGCGATGCGCGCGAGCCTGTCGAAAACGACCCTGCGCGACCTGCTGAAGAACCAGCCGCCGCCCAATGCCGTCGCAAGCGGCTAGACTCGGCGCCCATTCTGGAGGACACCATGCAGATCTCGATGTACCGCGCCTCGGTCCCGGTTTTTGCCCGCAACCTGCGCAACCTGATCGCAATTCTCAGGAAGGCCGAGGAAAACGCCACGGCTCGCAAGATCGATCCGTCCGTGTTCCTGAATTACCGGCTGGCGCCCGACATGTTCCCGCTGACTCGGCAGGTCCAGATCGCGACCGACATGGCCAAGGGCTGCGTGTCGCGGCTGGCCGGCGTCGACATCCCGGCCTATGACGACAAGGAAGCGACCTTCGGCGAACTGGTCGCGCGCCTTGAAAAGTGCATCGCCTACCTCGAGAGCTTCAAGCCGGCGCAGATCGACGGCACTGAAGACAAGGCCATCGTGCTGAAGCGCCCGAGCGGCGACGTCACCTACCAGGGCCTGCCCTACCTGCTCGAGTACGTCCAGCCCAACGTGTACTTCCACTGCACGTCCGCGTACGCGATCCTGCGCCATTGCGGCGTGGACATCGGCAAGAAGGATTTCATCGGCGCGCTGTGACTGCACCTCTCCCGTTTCTGCGGGAGAGGACGCGTCAAAACGCTTCAGGGTACTGGCGTCCTATCCGGTGTGTCCTGTCGCGCTTGGAAAGGCAGACCAAGCGGAAATTGTCACGAGGATCTTTCCGATCTTCGCGTGGCGATCCGCACTCGCGTTTTTCGTCGCCTTTCATCTTGAATTTCCACCCGGTGCGGTCCGCCCCCGATAGCGGACGATCAACGGGGAATTTCGACCCGTTACTGCCCATCGTGCTCCAGAGAAGCGGACCTTCGAGGTCCCCGCTGCGGTTTGCATTCAGCCGCCCGGCGCGAAGTTGAGCGGCGCCGTCGGGCCGAGCGGCAGACCCGTGAAGTACCACACGACCAGCAGCGCGGTCCACGCGAGGCCGAGCGCGAGCGAGTACGGCACCATGAGGGAGATCAGCGTTCCCAGGCCGGCGGCGGGCCGGTACCGCTGCAGCACGGCGAGCACGATGAGCATGTAGGAATTGAGCGGCGTGACGATGTTCACCACGGAGTCGCCGATGCGGTAGGCGGCCGTCGTGAGTTCGGGGCTCATGCCGACGATCATGAACATCGGCACGAAGATCGGCGCGAGCACGCCGAACTTCGACAGCATGCCGCTCATCGCGAAGTCGCCGAGCACGACGACCAGGACGAACAGCACGATCAGCAGCGGGATCGGCAGCGCCGCGTCGAAGAGCAGCGAGCCGCCCGCGTAGGCGAGCATGCGGTCCATCTGCGAGTAGGCGAAGTAGTTCACGAACTGCGCGAGGAAGAAGAGGATCACAAGCACCGGCACGATCGAGCGGATGCCGTGGTTCAGCGCCGCGACGAAGTCCGCCTGGGTCCGGAGCGTGCCGGTCATCCGGCCGTAGACCATGCCGGGCAGCAGGAACGACAGCAGGATCATCGGCACGATGACCTGCGACCAGCGCGGCCCCGGCGCTTCGACGAGCCGCCCTGGGGCTGCGCCCGCGACGACCGAGAGCGGTTCGCGCGCGAGCACCGCGGCCCCTTCTGCTGCCGGCATGCCCGCAGGAGCGACCTCGACCGGCTGCTGTACGAGTACCCGTCCGTTTGCGAGTGTCGGCTGCCCCGGGCCGTGCAGCGGCGAGCCCGGTGCCCAGATCAGCGCCGCGAACACGGCGAGTACTGACGCCATCGTCGCCAGCGACCACCTGAGCGCGCGACGTTCGGCGGGCGCGAGCGTCATGTCTGCGAGTTCGCCGTCACCGCCGGCCTGCGCGTCGCCCGGGCGCAACCGTACGAGGCGCGGCTCAACGACGCGGTCTGTCACCCACCAGCCGACGCCGGTCACGACGACGGCCGAGACGAGCTTGAAATAGAAGTTGTGCAGGATCGTCACCGAATAAGACGGGTCGATGACGTGTGCAGCCTCCTGCGCGAATCCCGTGAGGACGCCGTCCCCGCCCGTCGGGAACAGGCCGGCGCCGAAGCCGCCCGCCACGCCGCAGAAGGCCGCCGCGAGCCCAGCGACGGGATGCCTTCCCGCTGCGAGGTACAGCGCCGCGGCGAGCGGCGGCAGGATCACGTAGCCCGCGTCGCTCGCGACCGAGCTGTTCGCCCCCAGGAACACGATCACGGGCGTGAGCAGGCGCGCGGGCGTCACGAACGCGAGCTGACGCATCAATGCAGAGAAGAAGCCGAACTTCTCGGCCAGACCGATGCCGAGCATCGACACAAACACCAGCGGCAGCGCCGGCATCGTCGCGAAGTTACGCAGCATCGAGGAGAACATGAAGTAGAGCCCCTCGGCGGTGAGGAGGCTTCGGGGCTCGAGCGCCGCACCGGCCGCGACGAGCGTGACGCTCAAGCCCTCGGGTCCCGTCACCGCGACCGGCTTGAGCGGCTGCACGCTCCAGCCGACCGCTGCGCCGAGCGCGGAGCCGATCACCACGAAGAAGGCGAGCCAGCAGAACAGGATCGGCGGCTCGGGCAGCTTGTTGCCGAGCCGCTCGATCCGGTCGAGCAGCGACGCGCGGGAGCGATTGGACATCGGGGTGTTATCTGGTGATCGTTGGCCCGACAAGCTGGTTCGTGACGACGAAGGGCCCGGATTCACGGGCCGAACACGTGGCCCGCAGCCACGCCAATCGTCCGGAATCCGGTGTCACTTCGAGAAACTCGAAGTCTTCTTCTATTTATGTCTGCTTTTGTCGAACTTCAAAAGACCGGATGATCCGCGCCGCCGCTCCACAGACAGGAAACGATCGTGTTCTACGTACTCAGCTGGTCCGTGATGTTCATCCTTCTCGCGCTCTGGTCGCTCGCAGCCTGGGCGTTCCACTCGATCGCGGCATGGACGGTCTCGAATGCGGGCGCGCTGGCGGGAGGTTCAGGGGCGATCGAGGGCTTGCCTGCGCCGGATTGGCTCGCGCCCTGGATTCCGCCCGAGCTCGCTCCCGCGTTCACTTCGATGCTGTCCGCGTTCATTCCTGCCATTGAATCCGCTCTCGACCAGGCACCTGCCTTGGCGGGCGGACTGTCGGTGGCGATCTGGGTAGTCTGGGGAGTCGGCAGTGCGCTGATCGTCATCCTGGGCTTGGCGTGCAGCGGATTGATCACCGCACTGCGACGTCGCGCGTCCGTGGTTGGGGCGCCCTCCACGGGTCCAGCAGCCCGGGCTGACCGGATCACTGGCGCATTGCGGTGAATTCGAACCCTCGGTCAATGACACGTTAATTTTGCGGACCTCCCATGGATACCCTGATCCCCTTCTTTGCGGCCGACTTCCTGGGCAAGCCGGCCTGGGTCTGGCTCACCTTCATCGGCATCGTCACCGCGCTGCTTGCCTTCGACCTGGGCGTGCTGCACAAGGACGACCACGAGATCGGCGTGCGCGAGAGCCTGCTGCTGTCGGCGGGCTACATCAGCGTGGCGCTCGTCTTCGGCGCCTGGGTCTGGTGGTACATGGGCGCGCAGAGCGGCATGGACTACTACACCGGCTTCATGATCGAGAAGTCGCTGTCGATGGACAACGTCTTCGTCATCGCGCTGATCTTCAGTTTCTTCGCGATCCCGCGACAGTACCAGCACAGGGTGCTGTTCTGGGGCATCCTGGGCGTGATCGTGCTGCGCGCCATCATGATCGGACTGGGTGCCACGCTGGTCAGCCAGTTCAGCTGGGTCCTGTACCTGTTCGGTGCCTTCCTGATCTTCACGGGCATCAAGATGTGGATCATTGCCGACCACGTGCCCGACATCGCGAACAACCCGCTGCTGAAATTCCTGAAGCGGCACATGCGGGTGACCGACGGGCTGCGTGGCAACGCCTTCTGGGTGCAGGAGTCCGACCCCGCCAGCGGCAAGGTGGTCCGTTTTGCCACGCCGCTGCTGTTGGCGCTGGTGCTGGTGGAGTTCGTCGACCTGGTGTTCGCGGTCGACTCGGTGCCGGCGATCTTCGCCATCACCACCGACCCGTTCATCGTCTATACGAGCAACATCTTCGCCATCCTGGGGTTGCGCGCGCTGTACTTCGCGCTGGCGGCGATGATCCATCGCTTCAAGTATCTGAAGTACGCGCTGGCCCTGGTTCTCGTGTTCATCGGCACGAAGATCTTCCTGGTCGGCATCATCGGCAAGATTCCGCCGGCGATCTCTCTGAGCGTGACCTTTGGTCTGATCGCCGGTGGCGTGCTGGTGTCGCTGTGGAAGACGCGCGGGCAGCCGGCTGTCGTTGAGCCCACATGACGGCACCCATTGTGTTGCTGTACGACGCAGCCACACGCGGCGACTAAGGCGCTACGGCGCCCGCGCGGCGGCGCTGGCCTCGATCTCCTGGAGCAGCGGATGCACATGCCGGCCGGCCGGACGGATCAGGTACAGCATCTCGCTCAGCTCCGGCACTCGACCGACGCATTTCAGCACGAACTGCTTGACGACCTCGGACTCGATCACGGTCGGCACGAAGGCAATGCCGAGGCCGCGCTGTGCGAACACCTTTATCAGCGCACTGTCGTCACAGCGCGCCACGACGCGCGGGGTGAGTCCGCGCTCGGCGAGCCAGGCATCTATCGCAATGCTGAGAGGCGATTCGGCGGACCTGGCGATCAGCGGGGCGCCGTTGAGGCAGGCGGGGAAGTCCCCGCGCAGCGCCTTGCGCACCTGTGGCGCCGCGACGAGGCTCAGGCCCGACTTGAGCAACAGCCGTCCGCGCATCGAGCGCACGAGGTAAGGCGGCATGGGCTGGTCCGCCAGCACCGCGTCAAGCTGGTGTGCAGCGAGCCGTCCGAGCAGCCCGGTGACAGTACCTTCGACGCAGTCGAGCTCGATACGGTCGCGGTGGTGCTCGAGCAGTGGCGTCAGCACGCGCGCGGTCAGCAGCTTCGGCACGCCGTCCGTGACGCCGAGGCGCAGCCCCAGGCGGCGCGGTTCGGCGCGGTCGGCCATCACGCGGCGCAGTTCCGTGCCGAGGGCGAAGATCGACTCCGCATAGTCGCGCGCCACCTCGCCGTCGGGCGTCAGCACCAGGCGCCGGCCGGCCCGCTCCAGCAGCTTCCGGCCGAGCGATTGCTCCAACTCGCGCACTTGCGAGCTCAAGGTCTGCGGCGCGAGGTGCAGGCGGCGCGCGGCGCCCGTCAGCGAGCCCTCGCGCGCGACCTCGTGGAAGTAATGCAGGTGCTTGAGATTGATGCGTCCCAGCGGTCGTGAATTCATCAGTTTTTCTCGAAGTCTGGTGTATTCATTTTCTCATTTATTCTGTTTCTTGTCGCCCGTAGGATCTACCGGCAACTCAACAGAGGAACCGCCATGAAAATCGACGTCCATGCCCGCCGCTTCAAACTGACCGAGTCGCTCCGCCATGCGGTCCATCGCGAGATCGCGCGGCTGGCCCAGGCGCTCGGCGCCGGCATCACCCGGGTGTCCGTACGCCTGTTCGACGTGAACGGCCTGCGCGGAGGCCCGGACAAGGGCTGCCTGGTGCACGCGCAGTTCACCGACGGCACCTCAATCGTCGGCAGCGACGTGGACGCCGACCTGTACCGCTCGGTACCGGCCGCGTTCGAGAAGGTGCTGCGCAGCCGGCGCATGAACCGCGCGCGCCGTCATACGCTGCGACGGTACGACCCGCGGGCGCAGCTGAACCCCGCCTGAGGGGCGCAGACCGTGCCGGCGGAACCTGCGCCGGAACTGCTGTTGGGCGGCAGTCGAACTCCAGACATACGCCCAGAGCTTCGCCCGAATGTGGGACCTGTCTGTGTTCGGTCGATGCTGGTTCCACCGTTTCTGGCACAGCGCCCCGCGACTTGCCGCTCTCGGCGCGGACGCCGCTGGTGGCGGCGTTGTGCTCGTATCTCGCGTACCAGCTGCTGGTGCGACTGGACCCGGACCTCGCCGCACGCAGCCTGAGGTCGCTGCGCTGACGCTCAGCGCCGGTTCATTAGCCAGCGTCCGGCGACGCACAGCGTCGCGTACGGTCGATGGTCTGCTGCTGGCCGGTCATACGGGTTTGCGGATGACCTCTTCAGCGTAGAGCCCAAGCCAGCCGCGCATCCGCGCCTGATAGCGGACGTCGTAGGCGCAGGAACGACCCAGTCCGGCCGGTCGCTTGCAAGGTTACCGGACGTTCGCGAAGTGCCGGAGACGCCTGGAGGCAGACGGGTCGATTGGCTGGGCTTGCAGTTCAGGCACGTATACCTGAGTTCGATTCCCATGACCCGTCCCGGTCATTCAGGCACCACACGATCGCAGTTCAGTAGTACCACTTGAAGACGACGCCGATAGCGTTGAGATTCCTATCTTCCGGCAGACGATCGACCTGTCGCGCGAAGTAGAGCTCGTAGCGGAAATGATCGTTCTGGGTCACCTCGGCGCCGAGCGTCCATAGCGTCCTTGCCCAATCGTCGTAGCGCGTGTCGTAGATCCATTCGTAGTTGAAGTGGGGAACGACAGTGTGGTCGAGGACAGTGAACTCACGGGTTGCGTCGACCCGAAAGCGGTAGCGATTCGAGTATTCATCCCCGATCCAGCGGAAGTCGGCCCGCGTGCGAGCCTCCAGCCAGATCGATGCCGGCAACGGGGCTCTCCCATAGATCGCGATCACGCCGCGATCCTCGGCAACCTCTGTTCCCGTTGAATCGGTCGTCTCGAAGATGCGGTCGTAGCCGATCCTTGCCCACAAATACTTGCTTCGCTGCCAGTCTTTCGACAAGAGCTCCGGTCGAGCGATCGGTTTGAGGGCAATATCCAGGCAAGCCGCAACATCCATCGACCGGACGTCGGATTCCTTGCCGCGGGCGTGCGCCGCGTCGAAGCAGGCCCGCGACCGGTCGTTCAGTTGCACGAATACGCCGATCTCCGGCCAGAATTCCGACGCAACTTCCGCGCGAGCTGGACCCGCAAGTACGAGGCATGCAGGCAGCAAGGCGAGCAGACACGCGGGCTTGTGGCCCGCTCGAATGACGCATGCTTGCGTGTCGCTCGGCCTGCACCTCGGGGTCACGGAGATCTCCGGTCTCGCGTGCTACTCGCTCTCCAGCCGCTTCGAGCCTTCGATGATCGGGTGCCACCCGGACACCAGCGAGATCATGAACACGTCCATCTGCAGGTCGTCCGGCGCCTGGTCACTGGCCGTCGACTTGTAACTGAACGTGAGACCCAGGTTGTCGTTGATCTGGTAGCCGAGCGTCATGCCGAAGCCATAGTTGTTCAGCTCTTCGCCCTCGACGCCACCGACGGTCGCCTTGGCGCCGTTGTACCAGGCCGCATCGAGCGAGCCCCACAGGTGTTCGGTGAAGTCGCGCGTGAGGTGCGCGTCGATCTGGTACAGCGGATCCGTCTCCAGCGTCTTGCCGACGTAGTCGGTGTTGTCGCCGAAGAGCCAAACCGCGGGCAGAAATTCCAGCGTCGTGCGGCGTCCCGGCACCCATGCGCCCAGCTGCCAGACGATGGGAAAGCCGACGCGTCCATACCAGCGGTTCTGCCCCACGTTCAAGGGCTGGCTGCTGTCGTATTCACCGATCGGGATGGCGAGGTCCGCCAGCACGTCGAGCGAAAAGCCCGGTTCGTACCGGAGGGTGTCCGGAATGGTCTTCTGCGCCTTCGGTCCGATCAGGTTGAGGTTGAACTCCACGGTCGGGTCGCCAAAGCCGCTCACTGACTGCGAGGCCGTACGCCCGCCCGCCGTGATGACGTCGCCCGATATTCGTCCCATGGGGACCAGCACCGCCCCCATGGCCGCGCGATCGAACAACGAAAAGGTGCGCGCATACCCAGCCAGGGCCAGGGTGCCTTCGAAATCGGCGCCCGGTGTCACGGTGTGCGCGGCATCGAAGGGATTCGTGTTGCCGCTCATGGACGTCACGATCAGCGGCACCGCATTCGCGCCGGACAGGGTCTTCCAGTAGAAGCGCGGCGGCACCTGCGACATGGCCGTCAACGGGCAGAAAATGCCCATGGCCAGCAACGTCAACCCGATGCCGCGCAGGCCGGCCAGCGGATTCACCCAACCCCATGCGATGTTCATGAAATTATCGTCCTTCTTGTCTGGTTGATTCGCGGGCCGTCGCCATTCACGGCTTGGGTTCCGCCAGCATGTCCTGCGGCGGCACGAACTGCCGCTGGTAGATGAGCGGCGGGAAGCCCTCGTCGACTGGGACACGCGCCGGCAGCTGGTCGTACAGGGTTTCGAATGGCCCGCGGCTCGGCAGGATCACGTTGTTGGCCTTGGCATAGTCGTCCCAGACCGCCAGCAGCGCTTGCACCTGGCCGGGATTCTGCGCGGCAACGTTCGTGCGCTCGGCGGGATCGGTCGCCACGTTGTACAACTCCCACTCGCCCGTGCCGTACGGCTTGAACTGCCAGCGCAGCTTCCACTCGCCCTGCCGCACTGCGCGATTGCCAAAGATCTCCCAAGCGAGAGTGTCCCGTTCCGTCCGTGGCGATTCCGCCCGTCCCGCCAGCACGTCGTTCCATGGCTTGCCCATCAGCGCAGGCAGTTCCTGGCCTGCAGCGTTGGTCTTCGGATAGCTCGCACCTGCAATCGAGAGCAGCGTCGGCATGATGTCCCCGACGTGCATGAGCCCGTGGTTGACGCTGCCCTTGGGCCGCTGGACCACCGGGCCGCTCACGATCAGCGCGTTGCGGATGCCGCCTTCGGCGACCCAGCCCTTGTACTGGCTGAAGGGCGTCATCGACACCTGCGCCCACATCGGACCGTAGCCGACGTACGAGCCCGGATCGCCCCACGCGTTGGGGTTGGTCTGCGACCAGTGCGACGCCGCGAAGAGGTAGTTGAGCGTGCCCGGTGAGCCCGCGATCATCTTGAACAGGTCGGTGCCCTCGGCGCCGTTGTCCCCGAAGACGATGAAGATCGTATTGTCGTACTCGCCGATCTTCTTCAAATGGTCGATCAGGCGGCCGACGTGGTGGTCCAGGTTCTCGACCATGCCGGCGTAGAGTTCCATCTTCTTGCCGAGAATGGCGCGGCTCGCCGGCGCGAGCACGACCGGGTCGGGCAGGAAATACATCCGCTCGGCGAGTTGCGTGCCTGCCGGCATGATGCCGATCTCTATCTGCCGTTTGAGTCGCTCCTGCCGGATCGCGTCCCAGCCCTTGTCGTATTCACCGACGTGTCGGCTGCGCCATTCCTTCGGCAGGTGGTAAGGATCGTGCGGCGCCTGGTGGGCAACGTAGGCGAAGAACGGCTTGCCGTCGCCATGGTTGGCGTCGATGAACCCGATCATCTTGTCGGTATAGGTCTTCGTCGCGTAGTAGTCCTTCGGCAGCTGCGTCAGGTAGCGGCCGTCTTCCGTGAAGGTCGACTTCGGCGAGGCGCCCGTGAAATTCCACATGTCCCAGTAGCTGCCTGCCCCGTCGAGCAGCGCGAAGTCGCGCTCGAAGCCGCGCGCCGCGGGAATCCGGTCGGGCTGCTTGCCCAGGTGCCACTTGCCGACCATGTAGGTGTGATAGCCGGCGTCTTTCATCAGCTGTGGCAGCGTGGCGACGCGGTGGTTGAGGTAGCCCTCGTAGCCGACCGCGCCTCGCTGGTTGGGCGCGGTCCACTCGCTCATGTTGCCGAGGCCGTTCAGGTGCGTATCCACGCCGCTCAGCAGTATGGAGCGCGTGGGTGAGCAACTCGCGTGCGTGTAGAAGTTTGCGAAGCGCACGCCTTCCCTGGCCAGGTTGTCGAGATTCGGCGTCTTGATCTCGCTGCCGAACGAGCCCAGGTCGGCGAAGCCGAGGTCGTCGCCGAGGATGACGACCACGTTCGGTCGCTTCGGCTGAACCTCCGCCTGCGCGGGCGCATTCGTGGAGAAGAAGGCTGCGTGGAGACCCGCGATCACGGCGACACTGGCTCGAGTCACGTTGGCTGATGCCACGAGAATTCTCCTGTTGCGAGCCATCTTCGGGATTGGACGCGGTAAACTTTGGGGTCGAAAAGCGGCCGGTGCCGGCGCTGTCCTACAAGTACATGGATCGGACAATCGCCAGTGTCCGGGCAACCGTTGGCAGTGGTCTATCGGAAATCCGCAGAACGAAACGACGATGGGGCATTCCACTACACCCGCTCAACCTGGCGTCACGGTCGTCGACATCACCGACTTGACTGCCGCCAACGCTGGCATGGCCGTGCTCGAGCAGGTTGGAATGCCCCTGCTGTCCACACCTCTGCGCGCGCGGCGCGTGATCGTGCGACTCAAGTCGGCCATCGTCGTCTATCACTCGACGAATCTGCCTGTCAGGACACGAACACGGGTGCACGACGGTCTGCTGGCCTACGTCACCTTCGGTCCGCGGGCCGATGGCATCGTGGAGGGACTCGAGGTTCGTCCAGGCATGCTGCTGGTCGCCGAGACTGGGGCCGAGGTTGGATTCGTCGTCGATCCGGGCTATGAGAGCGTCGCATTGCTGGTTCGACCAGACGACATCCGGGAACAGCTGTCCGCCCGTCAGCGCGCCGGCGAGTTTCGCTGGCCACGCGGCGTGGAAGTACTGCGTACCGATCCGGCCCAGGCCCGGGCGCTCTTCCGCTGGGGAAAGCGCCTGGCGGTTGCCGGGTCAAGGAAGCCTGCGCTGTTCGAAGAGGGGCGTCCCGAGCGGGAAGCTGCCCAGGTCGAGTTGCTGGAAGCACTCCTCATGGCGCTGCGTTCCGCCGACAAACTTGAACCTACCGGCATGGAAAGGACACGACAGGGCTACAGCCAGATCGTCAAGATCGCGGAGGATCACGTGCTCTCCCGGGTCGGCGAGCGCGTGCATGTATCCGATTTGTGCCGGGCCATCGACGTCAGCGAACGCACGCTCGAGTACGCCTTCAAGGACGTGACTGGGCTGTCCCCGATGGGATATCTGGTGCGACTGCGACTGCACTGGGTGCGCGCCGCCCTGCTCGCTGCAGAGCCGGGATCAACCCTCATCTCGACCGAGGCGCTCAAGTGGGGTTTCTGGCACTTTGGCGAATTCTCGCGGGCGTACAAGCAGTGCTTCG
>CAVOSA010000009.1:0-40585 GCA_963698735.1 uncultured Gammaproteobacteria bacterium
GAGCTTCTCGCGCGTCCGCCGCAACACCGCGCTCTGCACGTCGAACTCCTCGCGCGTCACGAGGTCGAGCCGCGTGAGCTGCGACTGCAGTACGCCCTTGAAGTTCTGTTCCAGATCGCGCCGCAGGGCGCTCACGTTCTCGGGCACGGCACCCGCGAGGCGGCGGGCCAGGTCATCGATCAGTCGGGGGTCGAAAGCCATGGGGTGAGGAGAGTTTCAATTGCGGAGGCGCTAGTTTAGCGGCCGGCGCGCTGCTGGGGCGGCTGTGACGGCGTGATTCGGTGCACCGCAGCCGGCCAGCGCTCCATCGTGGTGCACCATCTTGAGTCTCCCGGCCCGTTTCACGGGACAGAGCGGCGGCACAAGCGTGGCACGCTTCCTGCATTGAGGGTCTCCGACGTTCACGCGCGACTCATGTCGCCCCGGGAGACCCTCGATGAAGCTCATCACCGCCGTCATCAAGCCTTTCAAGCTCGATGAAGTGCGCCAGGCCATTGCCGACATCGGCGTGCAGGGCGTCACGGTGACGGAGGTGCAGGGCTTCGGCCGGCAGCGCGGACACACCGAGCTCTACCGCGGCGCCGAATACCGCGTCGACTTCCTGCCCAAGACCAAGATTGAGCTCGCGGTCGACGACACGATCGTGGAGCAGGTCATCGAGGCCATCACCAACGTCGCCCGCACCGGAAAGATCGGCGACGGCAAGATCTTCGTCACCCAGCTCGCCCAGGCCGTGCGCATCCGCACGGGCGAGGCCGGCGCGGACGCCGTGTAAGGCGCGACTCCAGACCACCACCACACGACATGCTGCACAGACTCATCGACAGGAGAACACCAGTGAAGACGTTGACCGCTGCGCCAAGCCGCCCGTGGGCCGCTGCGCTCGCCTTGGGCGCCATGCTCGCGCCCGCCCTGGGGCTGGCCCAGGACACGCCCGTGCCCGACAAGGGCGACACGGCCTGGATGATGACTTCGACCGTGCTGGTCATCCTGATGACGATCCCCGGCCTCGCGCTGTTCTACGCGGGCATGGTCCGCCAGAAGAACGTCCTGTCGCTGCTCATGCAGGTCTTCATGACGTTCTGCCTGATTTCGCTGCTGTGGGCGATCTACGGCTACAGCCTCGCCTTCACCAACGGCAACGACTTCATCGGCGGCTTCGACCGGCTGTTCCTGCAGGGGCTGACGACGAGTTCGGTGGCGGCAACCTTCAGCAAGGGCGTCTACATCCCCGAGTTCACCTGGTTCATCTTCCAGCTGACCTTCGCGGCCATCACGCCTTGCCTGATCGTCGGCGCCTTTGCCGAGCGCATCAAGTTCAGCGCGGTGCTGCTGTTCGTGGTGCTCTGGTTCACGTTTGCGTACCTGCCGATGGCGCACATGGTCTGGTGGTGGGCGGGTCCTGACGCCTACACCGACGCCGCTGCCGGCGCGGCGGCCGCGGAAACCGCGGGCTTCCTGTTCCAGAAGGGCGCGCTAGACTTCGCGGGCGGAACGGTCGTGCACATCAACGCGGGTATCGCCGGCCTGGTCGGCGCCCTGATGATCGGCAAGCGCATCGGCTACCGCACGGCGGCCATGCCTCCGCACAACGTGCCCATGGTGATGATCGGCGCCTCGCTGCTGTGGGTCGGCTGGTTCGGCTTCAATGCGGGCTCGGGCCTCGAAGCGAACGGCTTCACCAGCATGGTGTTCGCCAACACGATCCTCGCCACGGCGGCCGCGGCGCTGGCCTGGTCGTTCGCGGAATGGGTGCACCGCGGCACGCCGACGATGCTCGGCGCGGCCTCGGGCGCGGTCGCCGGCCTCGTCGCCATTACCCCGGCCTGTGGCTGGGTGGGTCCGATGGGTTCGATCGCGATCGGCATCGTTGCGGGCCTGCTCTGCCTGTTCGCGGTGGTCGGGCTCAAGTCGAAGCTCGGCTACGACGACTCGTTAGACGTGTTCGGCGTGCACTGCGTCGGCGGCATCGTGGGCGCGCTGCTGACCGCCGTGTTCTGTGATCCGGCCCTCGGCGGCACCGGCGTGTATGACTACGTCGCCAACGCGGTCGCGCCCTACGACATGGCTGCGCAGTTCAAGGCGCAGCTGTGGGGCGTGCTGACGGCCCTGGTGTGGTCGGGCGTGGTTGCCGCGATTGCCTTCAAGCTGATCGACCTGGTGCTCGGGCTGCGCGTGACGGAAGAAGCCGAGCGCGAAGGCCTCGACACGGTGTCGCACGGCGAGCGCGCCTACAACTGACGGTGTCTGTGGAGGGCGGCCGGTTCCTGGTCCGGTCGCCCTCTCCCCCGCTTGCGGGCGCTTCGGCGCCCGCTTTTTTTTGGCTAAATCCTTGAACTGGATCAGATTCCAGGGCTCCGGAGGGCGGTCCCTGCGGTGGGGCTGCTGCTAGACTCAGAACCCCTGGCCCCTTCCCACGGGAGTAGCACATGAAGCGCATTCTTCTTCTCGCCGCGTCACTGGCGGTGCTGGCCACCGCACAGGCCTCCGACGTCTTCGTCACCAAGGACGCCCAGGGCCGGCCGATCTACACCGATCGCCCCGAGAGCCTGCCCGCGCAGAAGGTCCACGTCGCAACCAAGAGCACCGACCCGGCCGCCGTGCAGCAGCAGTACGCAGAGGAGATGAAGTCGTACTCCGAAGCCGACAAGGCGAGCGCCGAATCGTCGAAGCGGGCCGCCGAAGGCCGGCAGGCCACGGAGCTGACCGCGATCGACAAGGCGAAGCGCTGCCAGGACGCGCGTACGAACTACCAGAACATGATGAACGCGCGCCGGCTGTACGAACCAGGCGCGACGGAAGGCGAACGCCGCTACCTCGACTCGAACGAGATCGACGCTACGCGCGAGAATGCGAGGAAACTGATGGACCAGTTCTGCGCGGGGCAGTGACGCCGTGGGCGCAGCCAGCGTAGGTTTTGCGGGCCTCGGCGCCATGGGCCGGGGCATGGCCCGCAACCTGCACAAAGCGGGACTGTTGCGGGCCGTGTGGAATCGCACGCGGTCGCACGCGGAAGCACTGGCTGCCGAACTCGGCGCCGCCGCCGCGACTGATCCGGCGGCGCTCGCACGCGAGTGCGATGTGCTCGTACTCTGCGTCTCGGCGGATGCCGACGTGCTCGCCGTCGTGGACGCACTGTTGCCCGGGCTACGCCCCGGCGCGCTGGTCATCGACTGCTCGACCGTGAGCGCGGACACCGCGCGTGAAGCCGCGCGCCGGCTCGCCGCGCACGGCGGCGAATTCCTCGATGCGCCCGTGAGCGGCGGCGTCGAAGGTGCGCGCGACGGCACGCTCGCGATCATGGCGGGGGGAACCGATACGGCTTTTACCCGGGCGCAACCCGCACTGCAGGCGATGGGCCGCACGATCACGCACTTCGGGCCGACCGGTTCCGGCCAGGCCGCCAAGGCCACCAACCAGATCATGTGCGCCGGCATCATCCAGGCGGTGGCAGAGGCCATGGCATTCGCCAGGGCGCAGGGTCTGCCGCTGGCGCAACTGATCGAGACGCTCGGCAAGGGCGCCGGCTCGAGCTGGTATTTCGTGAATCGCGCGCCGAACATCGTCCGCGATTCCTTCCCCGCCGGGTTCCGCGTGCGACTGCACGAGAAAGACCTGCGCATCTGCCGCGACATGGCGGGCCGCTTCGGCGTCGAACTGCCGGTAGTCGAGGCCACGCTCGCCCAGTACCAGGAGCTGATTGCGCAAGGCCATGGCGATGAGGACATCTCCGTGCTCTTCCGCCTCAAGGACGCACTGTTCAACGCCGCAGCGGCATCGTCCGGCGCAAAGTCCGCGCAAACCGGCATGAACACGCCGGCGCCCGCGCCGGAGAACGGTCGCGGCGAAGAACGCGACTTTTTCCTCCCCGACTTCTGCGAAGCACGCGCGGTGCTCGCAATCGTGCTGATCGCGGCCCTGCTTGGCTTCGTGCTGGCGCTCGCACGGCAATCCACACAGGATGGATTCTGGTTCGAACTCGCGCGCACGACCGCTTTCCTGCTCTGGGCGGGATTGCTTTGCGCCGCCGTGCTGTGCCGGGCACGGCCATGGCTTGCCGGACAAGCCGCTGCGCCCGGGCATCGCGTGGTCGCTCGCGCTCATGGTCGGGACGATCGCCGTGCTGTCCGAAGTGGTCTACCTGCTCGGCCGCGTCTGGGCTGCCCGGCTCGGCACGCCATCGTCCATCCTGCCGGACTCGCACTGGCGGTTCGTGCTGCCGAACATCCTGATCGCGACGGTCGTCAGCGCGCTGGCGCTGCGCTATTTCTACGTCGCGCAACAGTGGCGGCGCTCGGTCGAACTCGAGGCGCGGGCCCGCATCCACGCGCTGCAGGCGCGCATCAGGCCGCACTTCCTGTTCAACAGCATGAACACGATCGCGGCGCTGACGCGGTCGAATCCCGCACGGGCCGAAGAGGCCATCGAGGACCTGGCCGACCTCTTCCGCGTCAGCCTGAACGACGCTCGCGCCCAGATCACGCTCGAGGAAGAAGTCGAGATCGCGCGCACCTACCAGCGGATCGAGCAACTGCGCCTCGGCGACCGGCTGCAGGTGCGGTGGGACGTCGGCGACCTGCCCCCGCGTTCCGTGGTGCCGAGCCTGCTGCTGCAACCGCTGCTCGAGAACGCCATCGGGCACGGCATCGAGCCTTTGCCGCAGGGCGGCATCGTCGACGTCCGCGGCCGCCTGGACGACGACACGATCGTACTGGAAGTGACCAACCCGAAGCCCGCGCGCGCGAATTCATCGCCACGCCGTGGCAACCGGATGGCCCTGGAGAACATCCGGCAGCGGATGGAACTCGCGTTTTCAGGCCGCGGGTCCATCGAGGTGGACGATGCCGAAGGCCGCTACACCGTCCGGCTGCGCTTCCCGCGGATCGGCGACGAATCGCCGGCGGCGAACCCGGCCTGACGGGCAGGCCCGCGCTGCGCTCGTGACACGCAGCCCGGTCCATCGGACAATCCCGCCCCGCCCATGGACGAAAGCCTCACCTCCCCCCCCGTTTCGGAAAAGCTGCGAGCGCTGATCGTCGACGACGAGGCCCCGGCGCGCGAGCGCCTGCGTCGCCTGCTCGACGAGATCGGCGATGTCGCCGTCGTCGGCGAGGCAACGAACGGCATGGAGGCGCTCGACCGCTGTGCCGCGCTCGACCCGGACCTCGTGCTGCTCGACGTGCGCATGCCAGGCATGGACGGCATCGAAGCAGCCCGTCATCTCGCCACGCTGGAAGAACCCCCGGCGGTCATCTTCACCACGGCCTACGACGAGTACGCGCTCGCGGCTTTCGAGATGGAAGCCGTCGGCTACCTGCTGAAGCCCGTGCGGCGTGAGAAGCTAGCGCGCGCGGTACGGCACGCGGCGCGGCTCGCCGGCCCGCAGCTCGTGCGTCTCGCCGAGCAGTCACAGCTCGGCCGCCGTCGCACGCAGGTCTGCGCGCGCCTCGGCGAACAACTGCGGCTCGTGCCCCTGGAGGACGTGCTGTACTTCAGCGCCGACCAGAAATACGTGACGATGCGGCACCGCGGCGGCCGCGAGCTCATCGACGAGTCGTTGCGCGCGCTCGAACAGGAGTTCGCGCCCGACTTCATCCGCATTCATCGCAATTCACTCGTGGCGCGCCGGTACGTGCAGGCCGTCGAGCGCAATCCGGAGGGCCACCTGCTGGTGCGGCTCACCGAGTGCGAGGAAACCCTGCAGGTCAGCCGGCGCTATGCCGCCGAGGCACTGCGCCAGATCCGCACCGGACACTGACATGAACCAAGAACGCGAAGACGTCGGCGAAGCGACGATCACGCTCCCCGAGCCCAGGGTGGACACGCAGAAGACATTCTTCGCGCGCAACGGCGTGCTGCTGCTGAGCGCAGGCCTGCTGTACCTGGTCTGGCGCATCGTGCAGCCGCTGTGGCAGCCGCTGCTGTGGGCGATACTGCTCGGTGCGCTGCTCGCGCCGTTCAACTCCCGGCTCGCCGCACGGCTTGGCCGGCGCCCGAAACTCGCGAGCGCCATCACCACGGCCGGCGTCGTGCTGCTGGTACTGTTGCCGATCGTTGCCATCGGCGGCGCAGTCGCGGGCGAGGCGGCGCAACTGCTCCAGAAGATCGACACGTCGTCGCTGCGCACATCGAGCCTGGAGCTGTCGCAGATTCCGCTGCTCGCCAGACCGTTGCAGTGGATCGAGTCGACGGCCGGCATCAGCCTGGCGCAGATCGAAGCCTGGGTCGTCACCGGCGCCAAGCGTCTGCTCGAGCTCGTCGCGTCGTCCGGCGGCTCGGTGTTCCTGGGTGCGATCGGCACGATCGTGAGCTTCATGTTGATGCTGTTCGTGCTGTTCTTCGTGCTGCGTGACGGCCCGCGTTTCGCTGGCAAGGCGGTGCGGATGCTGCCAATCGAGCCGGAGCTGCGCGGCAAGCTGTGGCGGCACCTGATCGACGTCACGCGTGCGGTATTCATGGGCATCGGGTTGACTGCGCTGGTACAGGGCATCCTGCTCGGCATCGGTTTCGGGATCGCGGGAGTGCCGTCGCCACTGGTGTTCGGCGCGCTCGCGGTGCTGTTCGCGCTGGTGCCGGTCGTCGGCACGGCGATCATGTGGATACCCGCCGCACTCTGGCTGCTGTCGCAGGGCCAGCCCTACTACGCGCTGTTCATGCTGGGCTGGGGCCTCATCGTCGTCGGCGGCGTGGACAATTTCCTGCGGCCAATGCTGATATCCGGCCGCGCCGAAGTCCCTACCCTTGCCGTCTTCATCGGCGTCATGGGCGGCCTGTCGGCGTTCGGGTTCGTCGGCCTGTTCCTGGGGCCGATCGTCCTGGGCCTGGTGGTCGCGCTGTTCCGCTTCGCGACGGAAGAGCTGGTGCCGGATTCCAAAGCAGCCTGAGCCGCCTGGCGGCACGAGGAGTCGAGTCTTGTCGAACACGCCCCTGCGCATCGCCACCCGCCGCAGCAAGCTGGCCATGTGGCAAGCCGAGCACGTCATGTCCCTGCTGCGCTCGGCGCATCCGGACCTGCCGGTCGAACTTGTGCCAATGAGCACGCAGGGTGACCGCGTGCTCGACCGGGCGCTGGCCGAGGTCGGCGGCAAGGGCCTGTTCGTGAAGGAACTCGAGGTCGCGATGCAGGAAGGCCGCGCGGACATTGCCGTGCACTCGATGAAGGACGTGCCGAGCGAACTCCCCCCCGGCTTCGCGATCGTGGCCGTGCTGCCGCGGGCAAACCCGCTCGATGCGTTCATATCACGGCGTTTCAAGCGGTTCGAGGAACTGCCGCAGGGCGCGCGCGTCGGCACGTCCAGCCCGCGCCGCCAGTCGCAACTGCGTCACGCGCGCCCCGACCTCAAGCTCGAGCTGCTGCGCGGCAACGTGGACACCCGGCTGCGCCGGCTCGACGAGGGCGAACTCGATGCGATCCTGCTCGCGTGCGCGGGGCTCGAGCGTCTCGGCATCGCGCACCACGTGACACAGCAGCTCGACCTCGACCTGTCGCTGCCGGCGGTGGGCCAGGGCGTCATCGGCATCGAGAGTCGTGTCGACGATGCCCGCAGTCGCGCCGCGCTCGCGGCCCTGCATCATGCAGATTCGTTCACGCGGCTCGTCGCGGAGCGGTCGTTCGCCGCCACGCTCGGCGGCAGTTGCCATTCGCCGATCGCAGCGCACGCCTCGCTCGACGGTGGCAGGCTGACGGTGCGCGGCTTCATTGGTGCGCCCGACGGCAGCGAAACGTATCGCGACCAGGTCGACGGCCCCGCCACCGAGGCTGCAACGCTCGGGCACGAACTGGCTCGTCGCATGCAGGCGGCAGGTGCCGGGCAATTGCTCGAGCGTCTGCGGCAGGAAGCCGCTGCGACCCCGTGACCGGCACACTCGAAGGCATTACCGTCGTCGTCACGCGTCCGGCGACCCAGGCCGGCCGGTTCCTCGAGATCGCGCGCGCAGCCGGGGCCCGCTGCATTGAATACCCGACACTGCAGATAGATCGGGTTGAACTCGATGCCGGCACGGTCGCCCGTGTGTGCGCGCATCCGTGGGACTGGGCGATCTTCACCAGTGCCAATGCGGTCGAATCCGCGCTCGGGCAATTGCCGTGGCCGCTCGCTGCGCGGCATGCCGCAATTGGCCGCGCCACGGCGCGTGCGCTGGAGAGTCGCGGCATCGCCGTAGACGCACGACCTGCAAGTGCCAGTTCCGAGGGACTGCTCGCCTTGCCGGAGTTTGCCGAACTCGCGGGCCACCGGGTGCTGCTGGTCAAGGGCAGTGGCGGGCGGGAACTGCTGCGCGACGCTGCGGCCGCACGTGGCGCCGTGGTCCTGGAACTCGAGGTCTACCGGCGATCCGCCGCGCATCCGACCACATCGGCCGCGTCGGGACTGCACTCGGCCCTGACCGGCGCAGGCCGCGTCGTGATCGCCGTGACCAGCGCCGAGACACTTAAATCATTGCTCGACCACGTCGCGGCGAACGATGCCCCGCGGCTTCGCAGCCAGACCCTGCTGGTGCCCGGCCCCCGGGTGGCCGCCGCTGCCGCAAGCCTCGGCTGGCAAGGATCCATCGTCGAAGCCGCCACTGCCGAAGACGAGGCAATGCTCGCCGCCCTGACGAAGCTGGCAGCGGGATCCCTTCCGGCTGCGTGATAGCATTCGGACAGCGTCGGCCACAGCTGGCCCGCGTTCGCCAATGACCAACGAAATCGAATCCCTGACCACGGCCAACGACGCGCGCCGGACCGGCAGCGGCGCCAGCCCGATGCTGTTCGCTGTCGGCGGCCTGGCGCTGCTGCTCGCCGCCTATGCGCACTGGCGCTTCGGCCAGTTCGACGAGCGCATCGACCGGCTGCGCGGGCAGGTCATGGAACTGCGAGCAGCGCAGGATCGCCTGGATTCGCAGATGGGATCGATCCGCACGCAGCTCGACCAGTCGAACGAGCAGTTGCGGGCCCAGATCCGGTCGTTGCGCGAGGTGCCCACGCAAGTCGGCGAGCTCGCACAGAACGTGGCGGAGCTGCGCGCCCGCACCGATGCGCCGCAACGCTCCTGGGTGCGCGCGGAAGCCCTGTACCTGCTCGAACTGGGCACACGCCGCCTGCGCCTCGAACATGACGTGCCCACGGCGATCGCCGCGCTCGAGTCAGCCGATGCCCGGCTCGCGACGGTTGCAGATCCCGCTGTCGCCGAAGTCCGCGCGCAGCTGGCACGCGAACTGACTGAACTGCGCGCCGTCGACGTGCCGGACATTTCCTTGATCCTGCGACGGCTGGCGACGATCGAAGCGAGCGCGGCAGATTTCCGCGTGCTGGGCATGCCGGTCTCCAAGGCGCGCGGCCTCGACAAGCCCGCGGCGGATGCGTCGGAAGGCTCGTTCGACCGCGCGACCCGGCGCCTCAGGCAGGCCTGGCGCGATCTGTTTTCGTACCGGCGCGTGGACCCCGCGCGGTCGCGACTGGTGACGCGCGAGGAGGAATCCCTGCGGCGCCAGCAGTTCGAACTGCAGCTGTTCGCCGCACGCATCGCCGCCATGCAACAGGACCGCGCGGGTTACGCGCAGGCGCTGCAGGCGGCTCTCGAGATGCTCGACCGCTCCTTCGACGCACGCGACGAGTCGGTGACTGCCGCGCGCGAGGAACTCAGTCAGCTGGCCGCAATGGACGTCGACCCTGCGACACCGGAAATCGGCATGGCCGCGCAATCGTTGCAACGGGTGATCCGCGCGAGTTCACCCGCGCCGAAATGAAGGGCAGCCTCCTCACCGCTACGGCGCTCGTGGGTGGGGGCCTGCTCGCGCACCTCGTCCTGGACGATCCTGGCTATGTCGCGATCAGCGTCGGCCGCTCGCTGTTCGAGACGACAGTGCCGATCTTCCTGCTCCTGCTGGTGGGGCTCTATTTCCTGGTGCGCGCTGTCCTCGAATCGCTGAATGCCCGGCAGCGCCTCGCCGCGTTGCGGACCGAAAGGCGCAAGCGGCGCGCGCGCGACGACACCCAGCGCGGACTGCTCGACCTGGCCGCCGGCCGCTGGCGCAGCGCAGAAGATCTCCTGTCCCGCGCGGCACCGGAGGCCGACTCCGCTGCAGCCAACTACCTCGTCGCGGCGCGCGCGGCCGACCTGCAGGACGCGGTGGACCGGCGCGATGAATGGCTGGCACGTGCACAGGACGCGGCGCCCGGCGAGCGTGCGGCGGCACTCGTGACGCTCGCCGAGATGCAGATGCGGCGCGGCCAGGACGCGGCTGCGCTGCAGACGCTCGAGCAGCTGGACGCTTCCGGAGACCTGAATTCGCGCGGACTCGAACTCATGGCGCGCCTGTGCCAGAAGCTGGGCCGTGGCGAGCATCTGCGTGCGCTAGGCCCGCGCCTGCGCAGCGCGAAGGAACTGCCCGACTCGCAGGTGAACGAGCTGCTGGCGCAAGTGCAGCTCGAGGAGGTGCGCGCTGCGGGCGAGCGGCGTGACGCCGCCGCTGCGGGCGACGCGTGGTCGAAACTGCCGCGATCCACGCGCAAGGTGCCCCAGGCGATCGCCACCTACGCGCGGGCGCTGCTGGTCGGCGGCGATCCGGTTGCGGCCGAGAAGATCCTGCGTGAAGTGCTGGACGACCACCTGGAACCTGCTCTCGTCCGGCTGTACGGTGATCTCACGCTGCCGGATGCCCTGGCGCCGCTCGACCGCGCGGAGAGCTGGCTGCGAAAGTACCCACAGGATCCCGAGTTGCTGGCCGCGTGCGCCCGGCTCGCGCTGCAGGCCGAACTCATCGGCAAGGCCCGCAGCTACCTCGAAGCGTCGCTGGCAAGAAAGTCGAGCCCGGAAAACAGCCTGCTCTACGCCGAACTGCTCGAGCAGCTCGGCGAAGGCGATCGCGCGCGCACGGTCCTTCGCGACAGCGTCGCGCGCTCGGTTGGCCGCCGAACCGCCTTGCCGCGCGTGCGCCTGCGGCGGCAGTAAGGCGACGGCGCGCATCCCAGCCTAGCCGCCGTCCGTCTTCCGCATCGCCGCCAGCGTGTCAGGCGCGTAATCGAACGAGTCGAAGAACAGTTGCGCGCGCGGCAGTCCGCGCTCGACGAACGTGTGGCGGATCGCCTCCACCATCGCGGGCGGGCCGCTCGCGTAGACGTCGTAGTTCGCGAGGTCGCCAAGTTCTGCCAGCGCCGCCTCGTGTACGAGGCCCGTGCGGCCCGTCCATGGGATTTCACCGGCTGCCGGCTCGGACAGCACCGGCCGGTAATCGAAGCCACGTCGGGTCGCCGCGATGCTCGCCAGCCAGTCGTGTTCGTACAGGTCCTGCGCCGTGCGCGCGCCCCAGTAGAACGTGAGGGGGCGACGGTCACCGCTGGCCAGCAGCTGGCGCAGCATCGCCCGCAGCGGCGCATACCCGGTGCCGCCGCCGATCATGACCGCGTGGCGCGGCGAATCGTTGCGGAACCAGAACTGGCCGAGCGGTCCTTCGATGCGTAGCAGGGTTCCCACGCGCATGGTGTCGAACAACTGCCCCGTGAAACCACCGGCAGACGCACGTCGTGCGTGCACCTCGAGCAGCTTGCCGTCAGCGGGCGCGCTCGCGAGCGAGAAACTGCGACGACGACCACCCGACAGGATGAAGTCGAGGTACTGGCCGGCGCGATATGGCAGGTCTTCGACGGCCGGCAGGCGCAGGAAGACCGCCATCACGTCGTCGGCGAGCAACTCCATGCGCTCGATCCTGCTCGGCAGGCTCTTCACTTCGACCTCGAGGGCAGGCCTCATCTCGCGCGTCTCGACCGTGATGTCCGTGACCGCCTGCGCCTGGCACAGCAATACGAAGTGCTCGGCGGCTTCGGCCGCGGTGATGCCGGCAGGAAGCTCACGCGTTGGATAGACCGTCTCGCCCGATAGCAATCGCGCGCGGCACGACGCGCAGTGCCCGCCCTTGCAGCTGTGCGGCAGGTTCAGGCCCGCGCGCAGCGCAGCCGCCAGCACAGGTTCGCCCGGGTCGGCGGCAAAACTCTGGCCGGTGGGAACGATGGTCACCTGAGGCATCGACGTTGGACTCCGGCGCAGTGCAGCGGCGTTGCGCATCTCTTCGCGTATGCTTGCCGCATGGATGCCCGCCTATCATGCCTGATCGTGGGGTGCGGTTATGTCGGAGCGCGACTGGCCATTCGCGAGGCCGGCCATCGGCCGCTGCTTGCGCTGGTGCGGTCCGGCAAGAGCGAATCGCGCCTGCATGCCGCGGGCATCCGCACGCTGCGTATCGACCTGGATGGCGCACCAGACCCGGCGGGGCAACCGCAACTTGCCGCGGCGGCTGACCACGCTGCCGTCGTCTACCTGGTGCCGCCGCCGGACAGCGGCGCGACCGATCCGCGGCTGGATGCGTTCCTCGAGCAGGTGTCCGGCTCGACGCCGGCGGTGTTCGTCTACATCAGCACGACGGGCGTGTATGGCGACGCGGACGGCGCGACCGTCGACGAAAGGACGCCGGTGGCCCCAGTCAACGATCGCTCACGCCGGCGCGTCGCGGCAGAAAGCGCGGCGCGGGGCTGGTGTGCCGCGCGCGGCGTGCGGTGCGTGATCCTGCGTGTACCCGGCATCTACGGACCGCACCGTTTGCCACTCGAGCGACTGCAGCGCGGCGAACCTGCCCTTCGCGACGAAGACGCAGGTCCCGGCAACCGTATCCACGTGGATGACCTGGTCGCGGCCGTCGTTGCTGCGATCGATAATCCACCTGCACAGGGAATCTACAACGTCACTGACGGCGACCATTCGAGCACGACCTCGTACCTGCAACTGACGGCCGCTGCCGCCGGGCTTCCGCCCCCCGTGCTCGTCTCCAAGGCCGAAGCAAGGGAACGCATTCCGCCCGGCATGCTGTCGTTTCTGCTCGAGTCACGTCGCGTGGACAACCGCCGCATGTGCGATGAGCTGGGCCTGCTGCTGCAATATCCGACGCTGCGGTCCGGCATCGTGGCAAGCCTTGCGGAAATGCGAAAAGAGGTTCCGCCGCCTTGACGACCTTCCGCAACCCTCCCCTCGCCGACATCCGCGACCTGCTGCGGCGCTCGCGCACGATCGCCGTGGTCGGCATCTCCGACGACCCCGGGCGCCCGAGCTGCGGCGTGACCGAATCGATGCGCGACTACGGCTATCGCATCCTGCCGGTGAATCCCCGTCTTGCCGAGTGGCAGGGCATCCGCGCGTATCCGACGCTGGAGGCAGCCGCGCAGTCGCTCGGGCCGGCAGAGCGCATCGACATCGTCAACGTGTTCCGGCGGCCGGCCCGGGTTGGCGAGGTCGTGGACGAATGCCTGCGGCTCGGCCTGCCGGCACTCTGGCTGCAACAGGGCGTGATCAACGAGCCGGCCGCGGGGCGCGCGACGGCCGCGGGCATGACAGTGATCATGGATCGCTGCATCTACGTGGACCGCGCATCGATGCCTGAGTGAGGCTCGAGTCGGGTATCCTGCGGGCATGCGGCTCGCCTTCACGAAGATGCACGGCCTCGGCAACGATTTCATCGTTTTCGACGCCGCCGCACCTGCCGACGTGCCCTCCCCCGGCGACCTGCGCCGACTCAGCGATCGCCGCACCGGCATCGGCTTCGACCAGGCGCTAGTACTCGAGCCACCGCGGCGCGCCGGCACCGACGTCTATTACCGCGTCTTCAACGCCGATGGTTCCGAAGTGGAACAGTGCGGCAACGGCGCGCGCTGCATCGCGCGACTGGTGGCAAGCCGGCGCTCCGCAGTCGACCGGCCATTGTTCATGGACAGCCCGGGCGGGATCGTCCAGGCCAGGCTGCGGCCGGACGGCCTGGTTGCGGTCGCCATGGGCGTGCCGGACTTCGATCCAGCGTCGCTGCCGTTCGACGCACCAGGCCCGGCTGCGAGCTATCACCTCGACACGGCGGCCGGCCCCGTCGAGATCGGCGCCGTGTCGATCGGCAATCCGCACGCCGTGATCCGCGTGCGCGACGCGAGCGAAGCTCCCGTGGACAGCGTCGGACCTGCAGTGGAAAATCACCCCCGCTTCCCGCGTCGCGTGAACGTGGGGTTTCTCGAGATCCTCGCGCCCGATCACGTGCGGCTGCGGGTGTTCGAGCGCGGCGTGGGTGAGACGCAGGCGTGCGGGACCGGAGCCTGCGCCGCCGTCGCCGTGGGGCGGCGGCACGGACCGCTGGCCGAGGAAGTGAACGTGGATGTCCCTGGCGGACGATTGATCGTCCGCTGGCCCGGTCCAGGAGAGCCGATCTGGCTCACCGGTCCGGCCGAAACGGCCTTCGCAGGCCAGGTAGAAGTGACAGGCGCCGAGTCGCCGGAGTCTTCCAGATGAACAAGCCGATACGCGGTGCCGAACCCACCCAGCTGCCCGAGGACCAGATCGCCGATTTCCTCGTGGCGCACCCCGACTTCTTCGAGCGCCACGGCGCCGTGCTGGCGCGCATCAAGCTGCCGCACCAGCGCGGCAGCGCCGCCATCTCGCTCGTCGAGCGGCAGGTGCTGGTACTGCGCGACAAGCACGCCGCACTCGAGAAAAAGCTGCACGAACTGATCGAGTTCGGGCGCGCCAACGACGCGATCTCCGACCGCGTGCATCGCCTCACGCGGCGCCTGCTGCGTGCGCGCGACGCTGCCGGCGTCGCCGCGGCACTGGAGACCTCGCTGCGCGAAGACTTCGGCGCGTCGCGCTGGGTGCTGCTCGCGACCGACCCGACGCTCACCGCCCTCGCGGGCGTCTACAGCGCGCACGTCCGGGTCGTGCCGCGCGGCAGCCCCGAGCTCAAGATCTTCGAGACCTTCTTCGAGTCCGGACGTCCCCGCAGCGGCCAGATCCGCGATACGCAGCGCGACTACCTCTTCGGCGGCGAAGGCAGCCAGGTCGGCTCGACGGTGCTGATCCCGCTCGGCGAGCGCGCGGCCCTCGGCCTGCTGGCGATCGCGAGCCACGACACCGAGCGCTACCTGCCGACCATGAGCACCGACTACCTGGTGCGTATCGGCGAGATCGTGACCGAAGCGGTGCTGGCGCGGCTGGCATGACCGCAGGGCCGCTGCAAGGCGGCGTCGAACGGTACCTCACGAGCCTGCGCAACGAGCGGCGGCTCTCGCCCCACACGTCGAGCAGCTATGGGCGCGACCTCGCCTCGCTGCTCGATTACTGCGCGGCGCAAGGTATCACCGGCTGGCAGCAGGTCGATTCTCAGCACATGCGGATGTTCGCCGCGCGCGAGCATCGGCAAGGGCTTGCACCGCGCAGCATCCAGCGCCGGCTCTCCGCGTGTCGCGGCCTGTTCCGCTTCCTGGTGCGGGAAGGTGAACTGAAGCGCGACCCGACCGGGGACGTGCAGGCGCCCAAGGGCCGCAAGCGGCTGCCCACGCCGCTCGATGCCGACACGATGGCGCGGCTGCTCGAATTCCGCGGCGACGGCAACCTGGGCGTGCGCGACAAGGCGATCATGGAACTGCTGTATTCGTCGGGGTTGCGCCTGTCCGAACTCCTTGGGCTCGACCTGCTCGACCTGGACCTGCGCGACCGCACGGTCCGCGTGACCGGCAAGGGCAGCAAGACGCGCATCGTGCCGGTGGGCCGGCAGGCGCTGGAAGCGCTGCAGCACTGGCTTGGCGAGCGGGCAACCCTGGCCGGAATCGGCGAACAGGCGGTGTTCGTCGGCGTGAACGGCGGGCGACTGGGTCCGCGCATCGTGCAGCGCCGGATCGCACGCTGGGCCCGCCTGCAGGGCCTGCCGGAACACGTGCACCCGCACATGTTCCGGCATTCCTTCGCGTCGCACCTGCTCGAATCCTCGCAGGACCTGCGCGCCGTGCAGGAACTGCTGGGTCACGCCAACATCAGCACGACCCAGGTCTACACCCACCTTGATTTCCAGCACCTGGCCCGCATCTACGACGCGGCCCACCCCCGGGCGCGCCGCAAGCGCGCCTCGTCCGGCTCATCTTCCGACTGACCCCTAAGCGCTATCCCCTGACAACCCCTATGTCCGGCTTCGATCCCCACGGCACCACGATCTTCTGCGTCCGCCGCGACGGCCGCGTCGCCCTCGGCGGCGACGGCCAGGTGACCCTCGGCAACACCGTCATGAAGGGCAACGCGCGCAAAGTCCGCCGCCTGCACGACGGCTCCGTCATCGCGGGTTTCGCCGGCGGCACGGCCGACGCGTTCACGCTGTTCGAACGCTTCGAGTCGAAGCTGCAGCAGTACGGCAACCTGACCCGCGCAGCGATCGAACTGGCCAAGGACTGGCGCAGCGACCGCAGCCTGCGCCGTCTCGAAGCCCTGCTGCTGGTCGCCGACACGGACCATACGTTCGTGATCTCGGGCAACGGCGACGTCATCGAGCCCGAGCACGACCTCATTGCCGTGGGTTCCGGCGGCCCGTACGCGCAGGCCGCGGGACTGGCGCTGCTGCAGAACACCACGCTCGACGCACGGTCCATCGCCGAACGCGCGCTTGGCATCGCTGCAGACATCTGCATCTACACCAACCGCAACACCACGATCGAAGAGCTCTGATGTCATCGATGACTCCCCGGGAGATCGTCCAGGAACTGGACAAGCACATCGTCGGCCAGGCCGCAGCGAAGCGCGCCGTCGCCATCGCGCTGCGCAACCGCTGGCGGCGCATGCAGGTCGGCGAGCCGCTGCGCGCCGAGATCACGCCCAAGAACATCCTGATGATCGGACCCACCGGCGTCGGCAAGACGGAGATCGCGCGGCGCCTCGCGCGGCTGGCGAACGCGCCGTTCATCAAGGTCGAAGCCACGAAGTTCACGGAAGTGGGCTACGTCGGCCGTGAGGTAGACTCGATCATCAAGGACCTCGTCGACGTCGCCGTGAAGATGACGCGCGAGCGGGAGACGGAAAAAGTCCGGCACCGTGCGATGGATGCCGCCGAGGAGCGCATTCTCGACGAGTTGCTGCCGCAACCGCGCGCGACGGGCACGGCGATGGGCTTCGGCATGCCCGCGGCAGAGCCGGCGCCGGCGACCCCGAAGGAAAACGACACACGGCAGCGCTTCCGCAAGATGTTGCGCGAGGGCCAGCTGGACGATCGCGAGATCGAGATCGAGGTGCGCACGCTCGGCGCCGGCATGGAAATCATGGCGCCGCCGGGAATGGAAGAACTTTCGCAGCAGCTGCAGGGCATGTTCGCGAACCTCGGCAGCAACCGCACCAAGTCGCGTCGCCTCAAGGTGCGCGAAGCGTTCAAGCTGCTGACTGAAGAAGAGGCCGCCAAGCTCGTCAACGAAGAAGAGCTGAAGCTGCAGGCGCTGCAGAGCGCCGAGCAGAACGGCATCGTGTTCATCGACGAGATCGACAAGATCGCGCGCCGGCAGGATTCCGTTGCGGGCGTCGACGTGTCGCGCGAAGGCGTGCAGCGCGACCTGCTGCCGCTGGTCGAGGGCAGCACGGTCAATACCAAGTACGGCATGGTGAAGACGGACCACATCCTGTTCATCGCCTCCGGCGCCTTCCACATGTCGAAGCCGTCCGACCTGATTCCGGAACTGCAGGGCCGCCTGCCGATCCGCGTCGAACTCGAGGCGCTCAAGGTCGAGGACTTCGTGCGCATCCTGACGGAACCGGATGCCTCGCTCTGCACGCAGTACGCGGCGCTGCTGCGGACCGAGGGCGTGACGCTGCGCTTCGACGCGAGCGGCGTGCGCCGCATTGCGGAAGTCGCCTTCGACGTCAACCAGCGCACCGAGAACATCGGCGCCCGGCGCCTGCACACGGTCATGGAGCGACTGCTCGAGTCGATCAGCTACGAAGCCTCCGACCGTTCCGGCACGGAAATCGTCATTGATCGCGCGCATGTCGACGCGACCGTCGGCGAACTCGCGCGGGACGAGGACCTCGCCCGGTACATCCTGTGACGGACAAGGAGCGCTGGGCCGCACGCACGCCGGTCGAAATCAAGCTGCGCAAGCAGTCGCGCGTGCTCGACGTCGCGTTCGACGACGGCCAGCGCTACGAGCTGCCGTTCGAATACCTGCGCGTCTATTCACCCTCGGCCGAAGTTCGCGGACATGGTCCGGGGCAGGAAACCCTCCAGCTGGGCAAGCACGAGGTCCTCGTCCGCGCGGTGGACCCGATTGGCAATTATGCCGTGCGACTGGTGTTTGACGACGGGCACGACACGGGGCTGTACACCTGGGGTTACCTGTACGAGCTCGGTGTCACGCGCACCGAGAAGTGGCGGCAGTATCTCGACCGGCTGGAGAAGCTCGGGCTGCCCTATCCGACGGCTGTTCCATCACGGCCGGTGCGCAATTAGGCTGGCGACAAGGAGGTGCAGGATGGCGAGTCTGTTGCGGAAACGCACGGTCCCGACCTCGACTCTGCTGCTCGCTGCGGCCCTTTGCGCCGCACCCGCGAATCTCCCTGCGGCGGATCGGGAACAGGTTTACCTGTTTCTGCGCAACAACAAGATCTACCTGCGCGTCCCGGGCGGTCCGGAATACCCGGCAAGCATCCGCTCTGCCGAGTACGAGTCTTATGCCGCGGAACGCGTCACGGAGTGCGCGCAGGACCCGGAGATCCGCGAGCAGACCGCGGTGCTCCAGTTCTACAAGCCGCGCAAGGGCGGCGAGACCGGACTGGTGCAGGTCGAACTGCTGGTCAATCCCGCAGGCCGCGTGGCGGCAATCCAAGTCCTTGAATCCCCCGGTCCGCTGGCCCTCTATTCGGTCCTGAATGCGCTCCAGAGCTGGAGGTTCACTCCGGGCAAAGCCGAGGACGGGCGGCCGGCGTGGTGCCGGTTTGAGTATGCGGTCAGGTTCGTCCCGCCCGGGAGCGCGACCGAGACCGACGGGTAGCCCTGCCGCCGTGCGAGCATCCGGAACCGCGTAGAATGCACGGACTCATGAGCGAGAATCCCCCCCAGACCCCGCGTCGCCAGGACCCGGGCACCGCGGACTTCGGCTACAAGGAAGTGCCCGCCGACCAGAAGGCTCAGCACGTCCGCGCCGTGTTCGACTCGGTGGCCGGCAAGTACGACCTGATGAACGACCTCATGTCGGCGGGCGTGCACCGGCTCTGGAAGCGTTACGCCCTCGGCCAGACCGGCCTGCGTCAGGGCATGTCGGCGCTGGACGTGGCCGGCGGCACCGGCGATCTCGCGGCCGGCATGGCGGAACAGGTCGGCGACAAAGGCCTGGTCGTGCTCTCCGACATCAACGCCGCGATGCTGGAGGTCGGCCGCGACCGGCTGCTCGACCGCGGCATCCTGCGCAACGTGCAGTTCTCGCTGGCGAACGCCGAATGCCTGCCGTTCGCGGACGAGACCTTCGATTGCGTGACCATCGGCTTCGGCCTGCGCAATGTCACCGACAAGCCAGCCGCGATCGCATCGATGCGACGCGTGTTGAAGCCGGGTGGCCGGCTGTTGGTCCTCGAGTTTTCCAAGCCCGTGTTCCCGGGCCTGAAGCCCTTGTACGACGCCTATTCATTCAGCGTGCTGCCGTGGCTCGGCAGGCGCGTGGCGGGCGACTCCGACAGCTACCAGTATCTCGCCGAGTCCATCCGCCGTTTCCCCGACCAGGAGAAGCTGAAGACGATGATGGAGGACGCGGGCCTCGAGGACTGCCGCTACAACAACCTGAGCGGCGGCATCGTCGCGCTGCACAAGGGGTTCCGCTATTGAGCGCGAATCCCGTCAACGCGATCTTCGACCGGCTGTCGGCGGTGCTGAACCGCAACGTCGCGCAATCGAACCGCGCCGCCACACTGGCGGAACAGCTCGAAGGCCGCGCACTTTCGCTGGTGCTCGAAGGCACGCCGCTCACCTTGTTCTTCAAGGTCGCCGCAGGCCGCATCGCGATCGAGACGCGCCACGACGGCGACGCGGACGCCACGCTGTCCGGCTCGCCGCTTTCGCTGCTGTCGCTGGTCGGTCCCGGCGCGCAGGACCGCCTGCGCGGCTCGTCGATCCGCATTGCCGGCGATGCCGAAGTCGCACAACGGTTCCAAGATCTGCTGCAGCAAGCCCAACCCGACTTCGAGGAAGAGCTGTCGCGCGTCGTGGGCGATGTCGCGGCGCACCAGTTCGCAAGCCTCGCGCGTGGGGTCCTGGGCTGGGGCCGCAAGGCCGCGGATTCCTTCTCGACCAACGTGGCGGAGTACCTGCAGGAAGAAGGCCGCGACGTACCGGCCCGCGTCGAAGTAGAAGAATTCCTCGAAGCCGTCGATCAGCTGCGCGAGGACACTGACCGACTCG
This sequence comes from uncultured Gammaproteobacteria bacterium, assembly GCA_963698735.1. Classification (GTDB taxonomy): domain Bacteria; phylum Pseudomonadota; class Gammaproteobacteria; order Steroidobacterales; family Steroidobacteraceae; genus RPQJ01. Next base: position 20,206 of record CAVOSA010000009.1, read on the forward strand.
AAGCGCGGCTGAGCCACGCCGAATCTCGCCACAAGCCGGACTCGAAGTAGTCCAGTGCACTCGATGCTCGACATGCAGCTCCGTCCGACTAACCCCTGACCCTTTCCCTCGCCCTTCCCATGCGCTTCCGCGTCGCCACCCGCCTGCTCCAGATCCAGCGCGTACTCGTCCGCCACGGGCTCGACGAGATCATTCTCGCGATGCACCTGTTCCGGCCGCTGCGTTTCGCGTTCTACCTGTCCCCGGCAACCTGGTTCGAACGCCGCAAGGGCGGTCCGCGCGGCGAACGCATCCGACTGGCGCTGGAGGAACTGGGCCCGATCTGGGTGAAGCTCGGCCAGGCGCTCTCGACGCGGCGCGACCTGCTGCCGACCGACATCGCGGACGAGCTCGAGAAGCTGCAGGATCGCGTGCCGCCGTTCCCGGGGTCGGAAGCGAAGGCCATCATCGAGGGCGCCTACGGCAAGTCGGTGGGCGAAGTTTTCGCAGAGTTCGACGAGACGCCGCTCGCTGCCGCATCCATCGCGCAGGTGCACACCGCCCGGCTGCGCTCCGGCGAAGAAGTCGTCGTCAAGGTCGTGCGACCCGGCATCCGCGCCAGGATCGAACGCGATCTCGAAGTGATGTACGTCCTCGCGCAGCTGGCGCGCGATTACTCCAAGGAGGGCCACCGGCTGCGGCCCTACGAGGTCGTGCAGGAGTACGAGAAGACCATCCTCGACGAACTCGACCTGATGCGGGAAGCGGCGAATGCGGCGCAGCTGCGACGCAATTTCGCCGGGTCCGAGCTGCTGTACGTTCCAGACGTGTACTGGGACTACTGCCGGCCCGAAGTGATGGTGATGGAGCGCATCCGGGGCGTGCTCGTGAGCGACATGGACGAACTGCGCCGTCGCGGCACGAACATCCAGGTGCTCGCCGAGAATGGCGTGGAAATCTTTTTCACGCAGGTGTTCCGGCACAACTTCTTCCACGCCGACATGCACCCGGGCAACATCTTCGTGCAGACCGACGACCCGCAGCGGCCCAAGTACGCCGCGGTGGATTTCGGCATCGTCGGCTCGCTCGATTCGCGCGACCAGCACTACCTCGCCGAGAACTTCATCGCCTTCTTCGACCGCGACTACAACCGTGTCGCGCGCCTGCACGTGGATTCGGGCTGGGTGCCCAAGGACACCCGCGTGGACGAGCTCGAAGCGGGCATCCGCACGGTGTGCGAGCCCATCTTCAACAAGCCGCTGTCGGAGATCTCGTTCGCCCAGGTGCTGATGCGGCTGTTCGAGGTCGCGCGCCGCTTCGACATGCGCGTGCAGCCGCAGCTGATCCTGCTGCAGAAGACGCTGCTGCAGATCGAAGGCCTCGGTCGCCAGCTCTACCCGCAACTCGACCTCTGGAAGACCGCGCAGCCGATCATGCAGGACTGGGGCGCCGACCGGCTGAGCGGCCGCCACATCGCCGAACAACTGCGCCGCCAGCTGCCGGACCTCTCGGAATCGGTGCGCATGCTGCCGCAGATATTGCAGCAGTTCGTGCAGAAGGCTTCCGAGGGCACGCTCCGCATCCGCGTGGACCAGGAGCCTTACGAAGAACTGCGCCGCGAAATCCGGGCGAGTGGCCGGCGCCGCGACCAGACGATCGTCGGCGCGGCGGTGCTGCTCGCGGGCATCCTCTGGCTGACGTTGCGGACGGACTGGCTGCCCGGCGTCATCCTTGCGGCCGCCGGCCTGCTGACCGCACTGCTCGCGCGCCGCTGACCTTACTTTGCGACCTCGATCCAGGTTGCGAGCGCCCTCGCGCACAGTTCGCCGTCGTCGTCGAAGATTGCGGTGCCGCACTGGTGCTTGCGGCCCTCGGAGGCGATGCGCCACCCGATGACCATGCAGGCCTCGCCGACGTGCACACGCCGGTCCACGTGCGCCTGCATTTCGCCGAGCAGCATCATCCGCGGACCGTCCTCGATGGCCGCGAAGTACCCCGGACAATCGAGCGCGGCCCAGTGGAATTCCACCGCGACCTTGCCGTCGCCGGCGTCGAGGTCATCCGCCGGAATCCACGGTGCGGCCACCATGCCCGAATCGAGCAACCCCGGAAAGATCCGCAGGCCGTCGCCACGACGGCGATGCGGGCCGCACACGAAACAATCCGGGAAGGAGTGCCCGTGGAACCCGACGTAGTGTTGCGAGGCCCATACCGCCTGGACATAAGGCGGCGCGAGCGGAACTTCGAGAGCCAGGCGCCCGGCCGGAACACCGGATGCGATCAGGCGCTCGCCCGCGCGCAACTGCCATGAACCCTCGGTCTCGCCGGCATCAATCGTCAGCGGTGTCTCGAGCGGTGGAGGCGCCAGCAGCCGGACGCGGAGATCGGACCTGGTCGCGACCGCGAGCGCGCCGCAGACATAGCCGCCATTGCCGGAATCAGGGGGACCCCGGAAGCGGCGGGCGATGGTCAGTGTGAGCGTGTCCTGCATCCGTCTGCCGATCCTCAGTCGCCTTGGTGCCGGTCCGCCGGTGACGAACACCGCCAGCAGGCGTCGAACTGTCCCTCCACGCGCTCGCCGCAATGGGCACAGGTCCAGTCGGGCGCATGGGCGACGACTGCGCGGGCCGTGTCGATGATCCCGCGCGCCTGAAGCGCGTCTCCATTGCGCAGCACCCAGAGTTCCGGCCAGCACTCGACGAACGGAATCTCGCCGAGCGCACCGCTGAGCCGCTCGTTGCGCACGATGCAGGCGATACCGGCTCCCTCGAGCACGTTGCGCAGGTGTGCAACCTCGATGATCGATTCGGCCGTATGAACTTTGCGCAAGCCTGGACCCCGCGGACACACGAACGTATTGCGGCAAACCGACCGTTTCGCCGATCCGGCCGTCCCGCTAGCATGGCGGGATGACCCAGACATCTCCAGCTACCTTACTGTCCCGGCGCTTCCCGGCAAAGCGCGCTTTCATCACCGGCGCTGCGAGCGGGCTTGGGCTCGCGATGGCACAGCTGCTGGCCCGCGACGGCTGGACGCTGGGCGTCCTCGACGTCGACCGGGATGCGCTCGAGAAAGCCGTCGCGCAGTTGCGCGCGGCGGGTTCCACTGCGGTGACGGCCTGGACTGCCGACGTCGCCTCGCACGCTCTCGTCGCTGCAGCGATCGACGAGTTCTCGCAGGCACACCGCGGCCTCGACCTGCTCGTCAACAATGCCGGCGTTGCGGTCGCGGGCACTGTCGAAGCTACGCCCGTGGAGGACTGGAACTGGATCGTCGGCATCAACCTGCTCGGCGTCGTCTGGGGCTGCCGTGCGGCGCTGCCGGTCTTGAAACGCCAGCGCAGCGGGCTGATCTTCAACATCGCGAGTTCGGCAGGTTTTGCCGCGGCTCCGCAGATGTCCGCCTACAACGTGACCAAGGCCGGCGTGATCGCATTGAGCGAGACGCTGGCCAGCGAACTCGCGGGCACGGGCCTGCAGGTGTCGTGCGCGATGCCGGGGTTCTTCCGCACGCACCTGCTCGACCACATGCGCGCTCCGCCCGAGGAGAACCGCCTCGCGCACCGGATCATGGACAGCTCTGGACACGATCCAGACGAAGCTGCGCTGGCGTTGCTGGGTGCAGCGGCCGCGGGCGACCTCTACGTTGTCTGGCCGCCCGAGTACCGCTGGGCGTGGCGGCTCAAGCGCTGGTTCCCGCAGTGGTTCCTCAAGCGAGTGCAGTCTTTCCGGGACGCCCAGGCAAGGAAGGCGGATCGACCGCCAGGATGAACCTGGTGTAGATCTCGGGCAGGCGATCGAGCACGGCTTCCTTGCCGAGCATGTCGCCCTGCGCGATCGCGGAACGCAGGACGGACAGCGAAAGCGCCTCGACGGCCTCTCGCGCCACGGGTGCGTAGCTCAGGTGCCAGGGTTCGATGCCCGCCCCGCCACGGTCCGACCCGTATGGACGAAAAAACCCGAAGCGACCCATGTTCAGGTCGAGCCAGGCCGTCAGCCGTCCATAGACGCCGTCAGCCGCGTACTCCCCGGGCACCAGCTGGACCTGGTAGCCCTCGGGGCTGGCGGCGGCGTCGATGACGTCGACGTCCGAGCCCCAGTGATGCCGGCTGCCCCCGGGAATCGCCGACCAGGACAGGATCGCATCGACCAGCTGCGGCTGGCTGAGACTCGCGTGGTCCAGCAGGGCTCCGCCGCGGTCGTGCAGCGGTCGCTCACCGCGCCATTTGCGGTTCCAGAGAACCAGTTGCCGGTCGTAATCGCGGAAGCTGGACACAGCCTGCAGGTCGATTTCCTCGGCCCGGGCCGCGTCCCGCATGCCGAGAAACGCGGCCACGGCCTCGTAGTGCAGGGCACAGCGCGGCGTGTCCAGTTCGATGATGTGGGTGCGTGCGCGGCCCGTCAGTTCGAGCGCATTCATGCCGTCGGTGTTCCCGGAAGCCAGGTCGGATATGATGCCGCGCAGGCGGTCGAACCGCACAACAAAAGAGAGAGAGCGACAGGGCGGGGGGGCGCAAGCCCGGAGCACGCAACTTCGATGGTCGGACCGGGTCTCAAGCTGCGATACGTGCTCACCGTGCTGGTGGTCGGCGCGCTGCTGACTGCGGCCGTCGCCATGACGACCTATTACTCCGAGCGGATCGACCTGGAGAGTCTGGCTGCCGTCGAGAAGCAGCTCGAGTCGATCGGCGGACTGGATGCGCGCGTCGAATCGGCGCACGAGCAGCTGCAGGAAGTCATGGCGACTTCCTACCAGTACCGGGTGCTGAACATCGCGATCGCCGGCGGGCTGCTTACGATCCTGGCGGCCCTGATCATCTCACTGCTGATTACGCGCATCGATCGTGCGCTCACCACGCTGATGGACAACGCACAGTCGATTGGTTTCGGGCGTTATGCGAAACCCGTCGCCGTCAGCGGCGTGCCCGAGGTGGCGGCGCTCGAGCGTTCCCTCGAGCAGATGCGACAGGCCCTCGCGGCCACGGCGATTTCCCGCGACTACCTCGACGACGTGCTGAACGGGATGAGCGATGCCGTGCTCGTCATGGCGCCCGACGGCCGTGTGCAGACCGCGAATGCGGCCGCGGCCGACATGTTCGGAATCGCCGCGAAGGAGCTGCCCGGCCGCGAGTTCGCCGACCTGATTGCGCCGGAACACCGGGCGGCTTTCGACCTCGAACGCATGAAGACCGAGCCGGGCGAGACAGTGATTCGCACCCAGCGCGGCCAGACCATCCCGGTGTCCGTCAACCTGTCGCCGCTCGGCCGTGCCGTCGCGAACGAAAGCCGCGGCACGATCGTCGTGCTGCGCGACATCACGGAACGCAAGCGGGCCGAGCGCCGGATCCGCTACCTGGCCAGGTACGACACGCTCACCAAGATGCCGAACCGCCTGCAGTTCCAGCACCTGCTGCACCAGGCGATCACGCGCAACACCCGGCAGGGCCGCGGCCTCGTGCTGCTCTACGTGGACATCGACAACTTCAAGGAAGTGAACGACACCTTCGGGCACGAAACGGGTGACCGCGTGCTCGAGACCATCAGCGAGCGGCTGACGCGTGCGCTGCCGAGCGAGTCGGTCGCCGGCCGGCTCGCGGGCGATGAATTCGCGATCTTCGCCGAGGGCATGGAGGGTGAGCAGGCGCGCCACGACCAGGGTCGCGACCTCGCCCGCCTCGTGCTCGACGAGATCGCGAAGCCGCTGCACCTGCCCGGCCAGGAGATCGACGTCACCGCAAGCATCGGTGTGGCGCTGGTACCGGAGCATGCCGACAACGTCATCGACGTGATCCGCAACGCGGATGCGGCGATGTACCACGCCAAGCGCCAGGGCCGGAACTGCCACGTTTTCTACGTGCCGGAGATGAATGCAGCGGCCGTCGAGCGCCTGTTGCTCAAGGCCAAGTTGCGCCGCGCGCTCGAACGCGACGAGTTCCTGCTGCGTTACCAGCCCAAGGTGGACCTCGCGAGCGGCGAGGTGGTCGGCGCCGAGGCACTGCTGCGCTGGCGGCTGCCCGGACACGGCGAGATCGCGCCGTCGCAATTCATCCCGCTGGCGGAGGAGTCGCGGCTGATCCTCGACATCGGCGCCTGGGTGCTGAACCAGGTCTGCATCGACTACTCGGCCTGGCAGAAGCGCGTGAGCGATCCGGGGCGCGTGGCCATCAACCTGTCGCTCAAGGAGCTGAACCAGGCCAGCTTCATTCCGCGCTGCCGGTCGGTGTTCGAGCGGTACAAGGTCCCTGCCTCCTGCGTCGAACTCGAGATCACCGAGACGACGCTCATGCTCGACGCCGAGCGCACGCTGCCGCTGCTCGACGAACTGCGGTCCATGGGCATCCACCTGTCGATCGACGACTTCGGCACCGGCTATTCGAGCCTGAGTGCCCTGCAGCAGTTTCCCATCAGCACCCTGAAGATCGACCGTTCGTTCGTGACCAACGCCGCGACCGACCCGGACGACGCCACGATCGTCCGCACCATCATCGAGATGGGACGCAGCCTCGGCCTGCAGGTCATCGCCGAAGGCGTGGAGACCGAAGAGCAGCGCTATTTCCTGCTGCACAGCGGCTGCCAGCTGGGCCAGGGCCGCTTGTTCGGTGAGCCGATTTCGAGCACCGCTTTCCTGGAACTGCTGTTGCGACAGGCCACCGGCGAGCACCCGATCCTGAAGATGCCCGGTTGACCGGCGCGGCGGGCGTGACAGTCCATGGGTGAATCCAACGGAGGTCGGGGCGAGAACTGTCGGGAAGTCGCTGGTTGCGACCGTCGCTAGACCCGTTCTTTCCCTGACGTCGCCGCCCCGCAACATGTATTCGATCAAGGCCGTCTCGCAGGCCACGGGCCTCACCGTGGAGACGCTCCGCGCCTGGGAGCGACGCTATCGCGTGGTAGTGCCACAGCGGGACGAACTCGGGCGACGCGTCTACCGGCCCGAAGACGTCCTGCACCTGCGACGCCTGCGGGAGGCCACCGAGCGCGGCCACCCGATCGGCCGGCTCGCCCGGATGGACGAGCCGGGTCTCGTCGATCTGCTCCGCGAACCGGCAGCACACACCGCACCGGTCTCTGCTCCATCTGCGTTTGCGCAGCGGATTCTCGCTGCAGCCGAGCGCTACTCCGCCGCCGATTGCGAGCAGGTGCTGACGCTGGCGATCTCACTGCTCACACCCGCGCAGTTGATCGACGAAGTGCTCGAGCCCTTGCTGCGCGAAGTCGGCGAGCGCTGGCACTCCGGCCAGTTCTCCATCGCGCAGGAGCGCATGGTGTCGAGCAGCGTGCGGAAGCACATCGGCCTGATCGTCGAGACCTACGGCCGCACCGCCCGCCGCGGTTCGATCGTGTTCGCGACGCTGCCGGGCGAGCGACACGAACTCGGCCTGCTGATGTCGGCAATGATCTGTGCGAGTCACGGCTGCAAGGTGCATTACCTCGGCGCGGACCTGCCGCCCGAAGAGATTGCCGTCTACGCCCGGCAAGTGGACGCGGCGCTGGTCGCGATCAGCGTGGTCCTGCTGGACGGGCTGCCGGCACTGCCGGCACAGCTGGCGACGATGCGCGCAGTGCTGGGACCCGACGTACCGATCTGGGTCGGGGGCCAGGGCGCGCTAGGCCTGGACGAAGCGGTGCTGCCGGAGGGTTGCCTCATCATCGGGGATCGCGCCGAGCTCGAGCAGCGGCTGGACATCCTGCCCCGCTGAATTTCTTGCCTGCGCGTCGCGTGGCTGTGCCGGGCGGGCTCGCCTGGCTAGTTCGCCGGCAACGCCGCTGCCGCCGCCTGCACGCGCGCGGTGATGTCCTGCACTACCTGCGCATTGGCGCGCTCGAATGCAGCCACGACGGCGCCCAGCCGATTATCCGACGCGGGCACCGTGGCCTCGCTGACGAAGCTCGTGACGCGCACTCCGCGACGCGCATCGACGAGACTCGCCTGCGCCTGTACGTGCACGACCGGGGCCGGACCCGCGGACGCATCGCTGCCCGGGCTAACCGCTTCGAAACGCCGCAGTTCGACGTCGAGCAGCAGCTCCGCCGGTACCCGCGCCGGTGCCGCAAACACGGCAGCAAACTGCCCTCCGCTCGTCAGCGCGCCGACGAGATTCCCCTGCAGCATCTGCGGCGCGGCCTCGGCCCAACGCGCGCCCGAGTAGTAATCGAAGCGGCTGCCGGCCGCGAGTACTGCTATGCGATCGGTATCCAGCGCCGCCGCCGCTCGCGGTCGTGCGACAGCCAATGCCAGCGGAACAGCTGCGGTGGTTGCGGCAACACCTCCCGCGGCGGATGCCGCCGGCATCTGACCGGGTTCTGCCTGCATGACCAGCCGAAAGGTTTCCGGTGCCGGCACGTCCGACTTGAGCAGGTTGTCCGCGCACCCAGCGACGAGCGCCAGCACCGACGACGCACACGTCAGCAGCGCGAACCGGACCGTCCTCGTCGTCATCGGGGAATCTCCACACCACCCGCCTGGGGCTCGAACAACACGCTCGAAGGTCTTTCGCGCAACGTTCGCGCGAGTTCTCGCACTTCATTGCTCGCGGCGCGCGCGTCGATCATGAGCTGCTGCAGCTCGGCAACGCTCGCGCCCGCCGTCCTGCCGAGGCCGCCTTCGTTCGCGTTCAGCAATCGATCCAGTCCGTCGGCCGTTCGTGCCAGCTTGTCGGATGCGATACGGGCACTCGCGAGCGTCGCCTCCAAGTCTGGCTGGGCCTTACTCAAGGTCTGGTTCAACCTGTTCGTCAGCTCGAGCGTCGAACTGGAGATGCCGCGCAGTTCCGCGGCGAGAGCGCGCGCCTCCGCCATCGTGGCGGGCAGATCAGCCGAAGCGCGCTCGATGTTCGTTATCGTCTGGCCGACCGAGCGCACGTTGTCATCGGACAGCACACGCTCGATGCGCCCGAGCACGGCCGTGGCCTGCCCGAGAATCTCCGGCAGCCGCTCGGCCGAGGCTTCGATCGTGCCCTTGCGCGATGGTATGACCGGGTGCTTCGTGCCCTGTGCCAGCGGACGAGACGCGGGTACGTTGGGATCCTGCTGCAGATCGATGTAGAGCAGGCCGGTGAGACCGAGCAGGCCGAGCTTCGCCAGGGTGCCGCCCGAAATTGGCGCGGTGGAATCAATTTCCGCCTGCACCTTGACCCGGCCAGCATCCTGCTTGTCGACGTTAAGTGAAGTCACGCGTCCGACGTCGACGCCGAGATATCGCACCGGGCTGCCCTTGGAGAGGCCGCTCACCGTGCCCTGGAAGTAGATTTCGTAGGTCTGGTAGTCCCGGCGATCGCCACGGCCGGAGTACCACCAGATGAAAGCCACCGCCGCTGCGATGCACGCCAGCGCGAACAGTGCGAGCGTGGCGTACCTTGCGTCACGTTCCATGCGCGCTGCCCCCGGCGCCGTGCCCGATCACCCGGCCACGCGCACCGTGGAAGTATTCCTGGATCCACGGATGTTCGTTGCGGACGATGCCGTCCAGCGTATCGACGATGACTTTGCGGTCCACGAGCACGGCGACACGATCACATGTCCGCGCGAGGGTGTCCAGATCGTGGGTCACCATCACCACCGTGAGGCCGAGCGTGCGCCGCAGGTACAGCACCAGGTCGTCGAAAGCGGTGGCGGCAATGGGATCGAGGCCGGCGGTCGGCTCGTCGAGAAACAGCAGCACCGGGTCAAGCGCGAGCGCGCGCGCCAGCGCGGCCCGCTTGATCATGCCGCCCGACAGTTGCGCGGGAAACTTGGCCCCCGCCTCCACCGGCAACCCGACCATGCGCAGCCGCAACTCGGCCAGGCTTTGCAGCGTGGCCTCTTCGAGATCGAGCGACTCCACCATCGGCAGGATGATGTTCTCCGTCACGGTCAGCGACGTGAACAGCGCGCCATGCTGGAAGGTGACGCCGTAGCGGCGCTTTACTTCCCGCAGTTCGGTGTCCGACATGCGGGTGATGTCGCGGCCCTCGAGCTCGACGATTCCTTGGTCCGGTCTGCGCAATCCCAGCATCGTCTTCAGCAGCACCGACTTGCCACTGCCGGAACCGCCGACGATGCCGAACACCTCGCCCGCGTGGACATCGAAGGAAACGCCGTCGTGCACGGTCTGCGTGCCGAACCGGTTCACGACGTCGCGCACCGCGACGATGATTTCAGGCGTGGCGGGCATCAGAAGTCGATCTCGAGGAAGAAGATGGCGAACAGCGCGTCGGCGAAGATCACCAGGAAGATCGACTGCACGACCGCGACGGTCGTGAGCCGCCCGAGTTCGCGCGACGAGTCGCGCACCTGCAGGCCGCGCAGCGTGCCGGTGAGGCCGATCAGCATACCGAACACCGGCGCCTTGACCAGGCCCGCCCAGAACGTGGTCGGCCCGATCGCTTCGTCGAGACGCGTGAAGAACTGCGGCCACGGCAGGTCGATCAGGTAGCGCGTGAGCATGGCGCCGCCGAGCAGGCCCATGAAGTCCGCGACGATGGTGAGCAGCGGCAGCGCAATGACCAGCCCCAGGATGCGCGGCAGCACCAGTACCTCGTACGGATCGATGCCCATCGATTCCAGCGCGTCGACTTCGTCGTTCAACTTCATGACGCCGAGCTCGGCCGCATAGGCGCTGCCGGTGCGGCCCGCCACCATGATCGCCGTAAGCAGCACGCCAAGCTCGCGCAGCACGCCAATGGCGACGATGTCCACAGTGAAGATCTCGCCGCCGTACGGGCGCAACTGTTGCGCACCGATGTACGCCGAGATCACGCTGATCAGGAACGCGATGACGGCGACCACCGGCACGGCCTGGTAGCCGGTCTCGTAGGCGTGGCGCACGATGGACGGAATGCGCAACCGCTTCCAGGACGTCCAGGCGGTGCCAGCCGTGGTAATGAGCTTGCCGCCGTAGGTGAGCGCTTCGTACCAGCTCTCGCCACGAGTCTCGAGCGCGCGACCCATGCGGACGAGCGCCGGTGATTCCTGCTCCATCGCTGCGGCCGCCGGGGTCCGTGCGCTCGCGCCCTGCAGCAGCTCGTCGAGGTAGGTGAAATGGCTGGGCAACGGGCCCTGGATTTCCGGAGCCATCGCGGTGTCAGCGAAGGCGCGCTTCAACACCCATGCCGGTCCGATATCGAAGCGGCCGGCGGAACTCAGGTCAATGCTGCGCGCACCGGCTTTCGCCCAGGCGAGCAGCGACGCTTCCAGCGCGCCGAGGTCCGTGGTACGACAGTCTCCCGCCAGGCGCAGGTTCCCGTCGCCGGCGTCGACTTGAGCGTGAAATTCGGCAGGGCTCGGCATGAGGGACGGCTATCCGGCACTGGGCGGCCGGCTTGAGCTTCTTGCGGGTCTCACGGGTCAGGATTGACTCGCTGGAATGCTAGCATCGGCGTATCAGCAGCGTGAGGCCCGATGGCGCACGACTTCCTCAGCCAGATCCTGATCCTGCTCGCGGGCTCCCTGCTCGTCCTGAGCCTGGTGCGGCGCTTCAAGCTGCCGCCGATCATCGGGTATCTCGTCGTCGGCATGGTGCTTGGGCCGCACGCGCTCGCGCTCGTGCCGAGCGACGCCTCGGTGCAGCTGCTCGCCGAGATCGGCGTCGTCTTCCTGGTGTTCACGCTGGGCCTCGAGTTCTCGCTGGCACGCATGGTCACCATGAAGTCCGAGGTGCTCGGCATCGGCGGCCTGCAGATGCTGCTCTGCGGCCTCGCGTTCGGCGGCATGGCCGTGGCCGTCGGAGTCGGGACCGGCGCTGCGATCGTCATTGGCGGCGCGCTGGCGATGTCCTCCACGGCGATCGTGCTGCGCCAGCTTGGCGACCAGATGGAACTGGCGCGCACGCATTCGCGCCTCGCGGTCGGCATCCTGCTGTTCCAGGACCTGGCGTTTGCGCCGCTGCTGGCGCTGGCCACCGCGCTCAGCGTGACGGGCGAGGTACCTGGGCCGTTGTGGCTGCTGGGCATGGCAGCGCGCGGCCTCATCGCGCTGGTGGTGGTGCTTGTGGTCGGCCGCTGGCTGCTGCGGCCGCTGTTCCGCGAAATCTCCCGCCACCGCAGCACCGAGACGTTCACGCTGACGGTGTTGTTCGTGGCGCTGCTCGCGGCATGGGGCACGGACCAGCTGGGCCTGTCGATGGCTCTCGGCGGGTTCCTCGCGGGCATGCTGCTGGCCGGGACCGAGTTCAAGCACCAGACCGAAGCGGTGATCAAGCCGTTCCAGGACATCCTGCTGGGGCTGTTCTTCGTCTCGGTCGGGATGCTGCTCGACCTGCGGCTGCTGCTTGCGCAGCTGCCGCTCGTGCTGCTGTTCGTCGGTGTCCTGCTGCTCACCAAGGCCGTCATCGTGACGCTCATCGTCCGGCAGTTCGTGCCGAACACCCGCAAGGCGTTGCGTACCGGCATCACGGTCAGCATGGGAGGCGAGCTCGGATTTGCACTGCTCACGCTGCTGCTGCGCGGCGACGCCGTCGAGGACCGCATCGTGCAGGCATTGCTGACGGCGGTGGCGCTCAGCATGCTGCTCGGGCCGCTGTTCGTGCGCTACAACGGGCGCATCGCCGACCGTATCCTGCGGCGGCCGCCGGTCGAGCCGTCGAACCTGGCGCTGGAAACGACGGCAACCCGCGAGATCGCCAGCCGGGCGCACGTCATCGTGTGCGGCTTCGGTCGCGTCGGACAGAACCTCGCGCGCGTACTCGAGCGCCGCGGGTTCGAGTTCATCGCCCTCGATTTCGACCCTTTCCGCGTGCGCGACGCCCGCCTCGCGGGCGACTCCGTGGTGTACGGCGATGCGACCCATCCCGAGGTGCTGCGCTCGCTCGGTCTCGACCAGGCGTCGGTGGTGGTGATTTCCTTCGACGAGCCGGAGACCGCCATCCGGATCGTGCGCGCCGTACGCCGCCTGCGGGCAGACGTGCCGGTCCTGGTACGCACCGAGGACGACAAGCCGCTCGAGGCGCTGCAGGCCGCGGGCGCCACGGAGGTCGTACCCGGTATCTTCGAGACCAGCCTGGCGCTGGTCTCGCACGTGCTGCTGTTCCTGCGTGTTCCGGCGGCCGAAGTGCTCGAGACAACCGAGGAAATCCGTCACGAACGTTACGCGATCCTGCGCAGCGTGTTCAGGCGGCGGGAAAATCCGGTCGTCGAGGACATGAGCGAGGAACGGCAGAACCGGCAGCAGTTGTACACGGTCGTGCTGCCGCCCGGGGCCCGCGCGATCGGCCAGACCATCCGCGACCTCGGGCTGGAGCGCGGTCGCGTGACGGTGAGCGCGATTCGACGCGAAGGCATCACGGGCCGCGACCCCGACCCGGAGACGCGGCTCAAGATCGGCGACGTGCTCGTGCTTTGGGGACTGCCCGAGGACCTGCAGCGGGCGGAAAGCCGGCTGCTGATGGGTTAGTTGCCCCGCCGCAGCGGGTAAGGGCCGGATTGAGGGCCTAGCGGTCGGCCTGCAGGTGCGCCTCGACCAGCCACAGGCTCTTGTCGGCGTCGCGTGAAACGCCCGTGAACAGGTCGCTCGTGTCCGCATCACCGGCCTTGCCGGTCTCGTCGATGGCCTTGCGGACGTTCTTGCCGAATTTGGCGAGCCCGCCGGCCAGCGCCTCGAGGTGAGCGCGGCCCTCCGTCAGTTCCAGCGGGTACGCCTGCAGCTTCGAGCGGCCGGCGACGGCCTGGATCGTTCCCTCGGCCACGCCACCCAACGCCGTGATGCGCTCCGCCATGTCGTCGACGTGGCCGCCAAGGTCGCTTGCGATCTTGTCGAACAGTTCATGCAGGGCGATGAAATTCGGGCCCTTCACGTTCCAGTGGGCCTGCCTGGCCTGGAACTGCAGGTCGATCGCGTCCGCGAGGCGAGCATTCAGGACCCCTACCACCTTGGAACGGGTCTTGACGGACAGATCGTTGCGGGTCGGGTGCATGGCAGTTCCTCTGATGCAGATGATCCAGTACTGGACCTGTTTCGAACGGTAGGCATTGTCGGATCCCCCTCGGGCGGAACCAACAGAACCTGCCAATCCCGCTGATCGTCAGGGACGATCGGCTTGTTAAACGTTTGTTTATAGTTTGACACTGTGTCAATCTCAAATCACGATGTCAACCATGACCTACCTCACCGAACGCCGCCAGGAAGAAAAGGACCGCCGCCGGGCAGAGATTGTCGATGCGGCGGAAGCGCTCTATGCCGAGACCGGCTGGGACGCCGTCACGATGGACCAGGTGGCCCGTCGAGCGCGCTTGAGCCGCGCCCTGCTCTACGTCTATTTCAAGGACAGGAGCGACCTGCACATGGCGCTGGTCGAGCGTTCGCTCGATGCGCTGCGCGAGCGCTTCGTCGCGGCACAGGAAGGCCACGCCAAGGGCATCGCACAGGTCGAGGCCATCGGTCGCGCGTACCTGGCGTTCTCTGTCGAGACGCCTCATTACTTCGACGCCTGCGCCCGCTTCCAGGCGCACGCTCACGTCGAGTGCGAAGCGGGTATCGCCCATAGCGAAGTGGCCTGCGAGGCAGCTGGTCATCGTGTCCACGAAGTGATCGTCGACTCCCTGAATCGTGGCATCGCCGACGGTTCGATCCGCGCGGACATCGGCGATCCGTACGTCACCGCGCTCACGCTCTGGGCGTTCACGCACGGCATGATCCAGATCGCGTCGACCAAGGGCGGCCAGATCGAGCACGAGGGAACCTCCGTGCAGTCGTTCATCGAGCACGGGCTCGGCCTCGCGCTACGGGCGCTGCGGCCATGAATCGCGCGTTCGCACTGCTGGCGGCAATGGGTGTCGCGGGACTTCTTCCCGCGGCACTGGTGGCCGAGCCTGCGCCGGCGCCGCCGACTGCCACCCGCGGCGCCCAGCCGCTGGTCACCATGGAAGAAGGCCTGCAGCAGGTCATCGACGAGGCGCTCGCCGCCAACCTCGAACTTCGCGCGTCGGGAGCCACGGTGCAGCAACGGCTCGCGGCGCTCGACCAGGCCCGCGCCCGCTACCTGCCCGTGATCGATTTTTCGGCGCGCTACAGCGTCGCCGACGGTGGCCGGACCATCGAGTTCCCGGTCGGCGACCTGCTGAACCCCGTCTACGAGACACTCGACCAGATGCTCGTGGCGCAGGGCCAGCCACCGCAGTTTCCGCGCGTGCAGAACGAATCGATCGCTTTCCTGCGCGACCAGGAGCAGGAAACGAAGCTGCTGCTCGAGCAGCCGATCTACGAGCCGCGCATCGGTCCCGTCGTGGATGCAGGCCGCGCCGACGCCGCCCGCGCCGAGGCCGATCTCGGGGCGTTGCGCTCGCAGGTGATCCGCGACGTGAAGCAGGCCTATTACCGCTGGATCGCCGCGCAGCAGGCGGTGGTCGTGCTGGACGCCACGCTCGACGCCACGCGCGAGAACCTGAGGGCCAACGAAAGCCTCTACCGCAACGGCAAAGTCACGCGCGACCTCGTGTATCGCGCCGAGGCGGACGTGCTGGAGGTCGAGCAGGAGCGCCTCGCCACCGCGAGCCGTGTCCGCATCGCGCAGAGCTACGTGAACCTGCTGCGTAACGCACCGTTGGCGCAGCCGCTGCCCAATGCAGCGCTCGACGTCGAGACCATCGAGCGGTTCCGCGCCCGCCTGCTGTCCGTGCTGGCCGGCAGGCAGGTCGATTCGCAGAAGCTGCAGGATCTCGCGACCGAGCGCCGCCTGGAATTGAAAAGCCTCGACGAGGCGATCGCCGTGGGCGAAGCCCGTCAGGATCTCGCGCGGGCAGCATTCAAGCCTTCGCTCGCGTTCGGCGCCGAGGCCGGCATCCAGGGCACGGACTACGGCTTCGACGATGAAGACCGTTACGTGCTGGCGTCGCTCGTGCTGCGCTTCAATGCCTTCCGTGGCGGTGCCGACCAGGCAGCGCTGCGCGAGGCGCGTGCGCTCACCGATGAATTGCGTGCGACGCGCGAGCTGGCCGGCCAGCGCGTGCGGCTGGAAGTGCAGCAGGCGGTCGAGAACTTCGCCGTGGCGGAAGCCTCGCTCGACACCGCGGCCAAGCGCACGGAGGCCGCGATGGGCGCGTTCAGGATCACCAGCCGCAAGCGCGACCTTGGCCAGATCAACCAGGCCGAGTTCATCGACGCGCGGCGCGCCGCAACCGATGCCCAGCTCAACGTGACGAGAGTGCGCGCGGAATACCTCGCGCGCCTCGCCGAACTCGAATTCTCCATCGGCGACGCGCGCCGGGTGGACCAGGAGCGTCTGCGATGAAGCCAGCATGGAAGGTGTTGTTCGCCGTGGCGGCGATGGCTGCGGCGAGCGGCTGCGGCTCGGGCAAGAAACAGGAAGCGGGCGATTCGCCGCCTGCGGCCGTGCGCGCCGTGCCCGTCGAAAGCGTGTCCGTGGCGCACCAGACGCGCGCCGTGGGCGTGCTGGCGCCGCGCGACGAAATCAGGCTCTCGTTCAAAGTCGGCGGCGTCGTGGACGCGGTGCGCGTCGAGTCGGGCGACACGGTCCGCAAGGGCCAGGTACTCGCCGAACTCAAGCGCGCGGAGGTAGATGCCTCGGTGTCGCAGGCGGCCGAAGGCGTCGAGAAGGCCCGCCGCGATCTCGAGCGGGCGAAACAGCTGCGCGCCGACGAGGTCGCAACCGAGGAGCAGGTCCAGGACCTGACCACGGCTTACAACGTCGCGCGCTCGGGTCTCGACTCCGCACGTTTCAACGCTCGCTTCGCACGCATCGAGGCGCCGGCAGACGGCATCGTGTTCGAGCGCATGGTCGAAGGCGGCGAGCTGGTGCAGCCGGGACAACCCGTGGTGGTGCTCGGTTCGACGACCTCCGGCTGGGTCGTGCGTGTCGGTCTCTCCGACCGCGATCTCGTGCGGATGGAAGCGGGCGCTGCGGCAGAAGTGACGTTCGACGCGTTCCCCGGCCGGGTGTTCCCGGGCAAGGTGACCCGCATCGGCGCATCGGCCGATCGCATGACGGGCACCTTCGAAGTCGAGGTCGAAGTCAGTCCGCAGGGGGCGCGGTTCGCGCGCGGGCTCGTCGCCAAGGTGGCCCTGCCGCTCGCACAGCTGCCGGACGTCGCGTCGAGCGCCACGGTCGTGCCCATCACGGCACTGGTCGATGCCGACGGCAAGCGCGCCACCGTCTACGTGCTGGACCGCGAGGCAAGCGTCGCGCGCCGCAAGGATGTCACGCTCGGCCCGATCCTCGGCGAACAGGTTGTCGTGACCGCCGGGCTCGTGACGGGCGAACCGGTGATCACCGACGGCGCGGCCTGGCTCACGGACGGGCGGGCCGTGCGCGTCGTCGCCGACGACCGGGGCTGATCCGTGCGGCTCTGGGAATTCGCCGTCCGGCGCTGGCAGTTCACGCTGCTGCTGTTCGGACTCCTGCTCGGCGTCGGTTACACCTCGCTCAAGAACATCCCGCGTGCGGAGGATCCCGAGTTCCACGCGCCTGTGCCGATCATCGTCGTGGCCTACCCGGGGGCCGATCCGGCGGACATCGAGCGCCTGATCGTGGATCCGATCGAGGACGCCGTCAGCGAACTCGACGACATCAAGCGCATGGACAGCCGCTCGCTCGACGGCGTCGGCATCATCCAGGTCGAATTCCATTGGGACCAGGACCCGGACGAGAAGTACGACGAGGTCGTGCGCGAGGTCAATCGCATCCGTGCCGACCTGCCGCCAGACATCGCCAGTCTCGAAGTGAGGCGCACGGGTTCGGGCCTGGTCAACATCATGCAGGTCGCGCTGGTGAGCGCCGATGCGAGCTACCGCGAACTGGACGCCCTGGGACGCGCGCTCAGCGACGATCTCGAGACGCTGCCCGGCGTGCGGCGCAGCGAAGTGTTCGCGCTGCCTGAGCCGGAAGTGCGCATCGCCGTCGATCTCGAGCGCATGGGGCGCGCCGGCATTTCACTCGGCCAGGTCGAAGCTGCCGTGCGTGGCGAGAACACCTCGATCCCGGGCGGCTCGGTCGACCTGGGCCTGCGCAAGTTCAACCTCAAGACCTCGGGCAGCTACGACTCGCTCGACGAGATCGGCAACACGGTGGTAGCCAGCCGCAACGGCCGGGTGGTCCGGCTGCGCGACGTCGCCGACGTCACCTGGGACACGAGCGAACAGCAGTACATCGGCCGCTACAACGGCCAGCGCGCGATCTTCGTGGCCGCGAGCGCCAAGGATCGCGTGGACGTCTTCGACGTGCGCTCGGGGCTCGAGGGCAGGCTCGACGCGTTCGAGGCCACGCTGCCGCCCAACGTCAGGCTGGAGCGCGGCTTCGACCAGACTCGCAACGTTGCCCACCGCCTGAACCGGCTCGGCCTGGACTTTGCCATCGCCATCGGCCTGGTCCTGCTCACGTTGATACCGCTCGGCATGCGGGCCGCCGGCGTGGTGATGATCTCGATTCCACTCTCGCTGTCGATCGGCCTGGCAGCGCTCTACTTCTCGGGCTTTTCGCTGAACCAGCTCTCCATTGCCGGATTCGTGCTGGCGCTCGGCCTGCTGGTGGACGATTCGATCGTCGTCGTCGAGAACATCGAACGCTACCTGCGCGCGGGTTACTCGCGCGTCGAGGCCGCGATCGCCGCCACCGACCAGATCGCGCTCGCCGTGGTCGGCTGCACCGCCACGCTGCTGTTCGCCTTCCTGCCGCTGTTGTTCCTGCCTGAAGGCGCCGGCATCTTCATCCGGTCGCTGCCCGCCGCCGTGCTGTTCACGGTCGCCGCGTCACTGCTGGTCGCGTTGACGGTCATCCCGTTCCTCGCGAGCCGCCTCCTCAAGTCGGAAGGGCAGGCGCACACGGGCAACAAGGCGCTGCAGGGGCTGATGCGCGTGATCCACGGCATCTATGGCCCTGCACTGCGCGTCGCGCTCGGCGCACCGAAGCGGACGCTGCTCGCCGCGCTGGCGTTTGTCCTCGCTGCGTTCGGCCTCACGGCGCTGATGGGGTTCAGTCTCTTTCCGAGCGCCGACATCCCGCAGTTCCGGATCGCCATCGAGACGCCGACCGGCGCGAGCCTCGCCGACACGGACCGCGCCATGCGCTTCATCGAGGCCGAGCTGCAGAAGCGCGACGAGGTGAAGCACGTCTTCGCCAACGTGGGCCGCGGCAATCCACGCGTCTACTACAACATTTTCCCGGAAGAGAAAAAGGCGAACGTCGGCGAGGTCTTCGTCGAACTCAAGCAGTACGATCCACGCGCCACCCCGCGCCTGCTCGAGGAGTTGCGGCAGACGTTCGCGAACTACCCTGGCGCACGGATCATCGTCGAGAGCTATCGCAACGGCCCGCCGATCAATGCGCCGATCGAGATCGCCATCGTGGGCCCGGACCTCGACGAGCTGCAGAAGCTCGCGAACCAGGCCGAGGAAATCATGGTGGCGACGCCCGGCACGCGCAACGTCGACAACCCGGCGCGCCGGTTGCGCACGGACCTCGACCTGCGCATCGATTCCGATAAGGCCGCGCTGTTCGGTGTCGCGCCGGTCGAGGTGGACCGCACGGTTCGCGCGGCGGTTGCAGGCCTCACCGTCGGCAGGTTCCGCGAGCCGGATGGCGACGAGTACGACATCACGCTGCGCCTGCCGATGCAGGGCCGGCAGACGCTGCAGGCGCTCGACTACATCGAGGTTGCTTCGGCCAGCGGGCAGCCCGTGCCGCTGCGCCAGCTCACGGACCCGGGGTTTTCGACGGCGCCGAGCGCGATCCGCCGGCACGATCGCCTGCGCGAATACGTGCTGACGGCGTACGCGACCGCGGACAGGAACGTGGCCGAGGTCACGCAGGACGTGCTCAAGGGACTGCGGGCACTCGAACTGCCGCCGGGCTACTCGATCCGCGCGGGCGGCGAACTCGAAGCTCAGCAGGAGAGCTTCGGCGGCATCGGTACGGCCGTGCTCGTCGCGGTGTTCGGCATCCTCGCCGTGCTCGTGCTGGAGTTCGGCAGCTTCCGCTCGATGCTCATCGTCGCGGGCGTGATCCCGCTCGGCATGGCGGGCGGCTTCATTGCCCTGTTCCTGGCGGGATACGACCTGTCGTTCACGGCGATCGTCGGCTTGATCGCGCTGATCGGGATCGAGATGAAGAATTCGATCCTGCTGGTGGATTTCACCAACCAGCTGCGCGAACAGGGCGTGGGGCTCGACGAGGCGATCACCCGGGCGGGCCAGATCCGCTTCTAAGATCCTGCTCACGACGCTCACAGCGCTGGGCGGCCTGCTCCCGCTCGCTCTCGAAGGCTCGTCGCTCTACTCGCCGCTCGCGGTGGTGATCATGGGCGGGCTCGTGAGCTTTTCGACGCTCCTCGCCCGACTGGTCACGCCCGTGATGTACAAGCTGCTGGCACCGCCAATCGTGGTGCAGCCGGAAGCAAAGGTCGATGCTTCGCTGGCCGTCACGCGGGCGGTCTGAAGGGCGTTCGATCCGGGCTCTTCTGCGGGCGAGCGGAAAGGCA
>CAVOSA010000010.1:0-96957 GCA_963698735.1 uncultured Gammaproteobacteria bacterium
GGGAATCGAACCCACGCTAGTAGCTTGGGAAGCTACAGTTCTACCATTGAACTACACCCGCGCCGGCCCGTGATTCTATGCAGGTTCCAGTGGGCCGGCAAATCGCCGGGCCGGCCGCAAGGCGGCAGGCGATACAATGCGCCCGCGAACCCTGCTTCGAGGCGAAACGGCGTCATCATGATTCACCCTCCCCGCGTGTCCCGGGTTCTGCTCGTGCTGCTGGTCTTCGCCTCCCTGCTTTCGGGTTGCGGCGTTACGAATAGGCTGTTCCGCGATCGAGCCGCCGAGGAGCGCGCTGCTTCGCTGCTGCAGACTCAGCTCTCGGTCATGCGCTTCGCAGACGAGTACACCGCGTGGATCAACGAGCGGGTCGTCATTTTTCAGCAGTCCACCGTCGATCCCGCCGAGCGGCTGGAAGCGCAGTCGTGGCTGGTTTCGCAGGCCACCGGCGCGTTCACGATTGCGGCCGGCTCGAACCCGGAGCTCAACGTCATCGACATGCTGGTGTTCACCACCCTGAGCCGCATGGTGATCGAGGATCGCTGGGTGGGCGAAATCTACGGCGCGCGCGCCGAAGGCCTGCTCGCCGCCCACAAGGCACTGGAAAGCCGTGCCTGGAGTTTTGCACCCTCGCTGCTGAGCCCGGCGCAGATCGAGGAACTCCGCTCCGGTATCGAGGCCTGGCACCGGGAGAATCCGCTCGGGCGGGCGGTACCCTTCATCCACCTCGAGGACTTCGCGTTCGCAACCAACGCCACGCCCACCGGATCCACTTCGTCGGGCAGCATCTTCTCGTTCCTGGGTATCGATCCGCTGAGCAATCTCGACCCCGCGGTCCGCGAGATCGCCCAGACGCGCCAGCTGGGCGAACGGGCCGTCTACTACGCGCAGCGCGCACCCAAGCTCATCAGCATGGAAGCGCAGCGCCTGGCCTTCGCGATGGCCGTGACCCCAGAGGCTGCGGGACTGCTGCAGAGCGTCGACCGCATCGGCGGCGCCGCAAAGACTACGAGCACCCTCGCCGCGGACCTGCCGCGCCTGCTGGCCGAGGAGCGCTCCGCCGCGATCGAGCAGCTGACCGGCATCCTCGACCAGCGCCAGGGCGAGCTGCAGGCGCTGGTCGTCGAACTGCGCTCCGCGCTCGAGGCCGGCGGCTCGACCTCCGACTCGGTCCGCGAAACCATCGTCACCCTGGACGCGCTGCTGGCGCGTTTCGACCGCCCGGCGTCGGCGACTGCCCGGACCGGCTCGCGGCCTTTCGACGTGACGGAGTACACCGAGGCGCTGCGCGTGATGGGCGAAACGGCGCAGCAGCTCCAGGTACTGCTCGTCCAGACCGACGGCAAGGTGCCCGCGCTGAGCCAGGCCTCGGAGCGCGCCACCGGGCAACTCGCATCGCTGGTCGACCACGTGTACTGGCGACTGGTTCAGCTCATCCTGGTGCTGGTCGCGGCTGCCGTTCTCGGCGCGCTGGGCTACCGCGCGATCGTGCGCCGGACGTGAAAGCCCGCGTGCCACGACGCCGACCTCAGACGACATAGTTCAGTACGCCACTCCCGGAGGCGATGCTATCGATTTGGCCTCGCCAACAGGGTGTAATGGCGGCACCCATGACCGCCGTCCAGTTCCGTAACCCCGAAGTCCGGCTTTCCG
Source organism: uncultured Gammaproteobacteria bacterium (assembly GCA_963698735.1). Taxonomy (GTDB): domain Bacteria; phylum Pseudomonadota; class Gammaproteobacteria; order Steroidobacterales; family Steroidobacteraceae; genus RPQJ01. The sequence goes on from CAVOSA010000010.1 coordinate 1,654, forward strand.
AGGCGTTGACCGCGACTCGCCACGCCATCGAAGGCCATCGGGTCACGCTGCGCGAACTGCTCAGACTGGTCGGGGAACAGGGCCTGCTGGTGTTCTGCGCGATCCTGGCGATGCCATTCCTGCTGCCGGTGTCCTTGCCCTTCATGAGCACCGCGCTCGGAGCGCCGATGCTGTTGATCGGCATTGCCGTGACGATGAACCGGGTGCCGTGGTTACCGGACCGGCTGCTCGATCATGCGCTGCCAAGCATGACAGTGCAGCACGTTCTGCAACGAGCGGCACACGCCTCGGACCGCTTCGAACATCTCGTGCGTCCGCGCATGCTCGGACTCACGGCCACGCCGTTCGTCAACGCGGTGCACGGCGTCTCGCTCGTCGTCGTGGTACTGGCGCTGATGGCTCCGCTGCCGTTGATTCCCTTTGCCAACACGCTGCCCGCGATCGGCGTCATCCTGCTCTGCCTCGGGATGGCCGAACGTGACGGGGTGCTGCTGCTGCTCGGTCACCTGTTCGTGCTGGTATCGGCGCTTTACGTCGGCACGCTGCTCTACTTCGCCGCGAAGGCGGGGAGCGATCCGCAGGCGACGCTCGACATGGCCCTGCAGCTCTTCGAAAGGCTGTTCGGCGGCTGAACTCCCACGGAGGACTCATGGAACTGAAGTACCTGTTCGCGATGCTGGCCAGTCTCCCGCCGTTGGCGGCGGCGCCGAATCTCGCGCTGGCCCAGCATGATCAGCGGCAGGATGGAATGCACGGTTCCGGTGGCGCCGTAGCACAACTGCAGCTGAAGGACGGCCAGAAATGGCAGACGGATGCCACGCTGCGCTCAGGGATGGCCAACATCCGCGCAGCTTTCGACGCCGACCATCCTGCGATCCACGCGGGCAAGCAGACCGACGTCCAGTACGCGGCACTCGCGACGCGTATCGATCAGCAGGTGAATTCGATCGTGGCCAGCTGCCAGTTGCCGGCGGATGCCGACGCGAACCTGCACTTCGTCGTCGCCGACCTGCTGCAGGGCGCTTCGCTCATGCGCGGCGAGGACACAGCGCGGTCACGCCACGACGGCGCGGCACTGGTCCATGGCGCGCTGGAGTCTTACGGCAGGTACTTCGACGATCCGGCGTGGAAACCGGATGCCCCCATGCACGAGAAGTGAATTGAAAGGTCGCGGCTGCAGCAGCGATCACGCACCCGGCAGTCCGTGCATGCCGAGGATGTCGTCGAGGCTCCACTCGTGCAGCCGCTGGTAGCGCTCGGCGAGGAATTCGACGAACGAACGCACCTTGGCAGACAGGTGTCGCCGGCTGGGATAGACCGCGGCGATCGGTGACCGCGGGGGCCGGTAATCCGGCAGCAGCGGCACGAGTTGGCCCGCGCGGATTTCGTGCGCGACGATGAAGTCCGGCTCGTAGACGATGCCGAGCCCCTGCATCGCGAGCGACGCGAGCACCTGGCCATTGTTGGCACGGTGTCGCGGCGGTATGCGTATCGACACACGCGAGTCGTGCCCCTGCTTGCCTTCGAAATGCCAGGTGTTCGGCATGCCGACGTTGGTGTAGCTCAGGCACTCGTGTTGCGACAGGTCCGCAGGCGTGTGTATTGGTTCATTGCGCCGCGCAAGGTACGCCGGCGCCGCGCAGCAGATGATCTGCGTCCAGCCAAGTCGTTTCGACACCATGCCCTGCGAACCGATGTGCCCGATGCGGATCGCGAGGTCGAAACCCTCCTCGACCAGGTCGACGACTCGGTCGGAGAGATCGAGATCGAGCAGCAGGTCCGGATGGAGCGCGCTGAACTCCGCGAGTGCAGGCGCGAGGTAGCGCGTCCCGAAACTGACGCCGCAGGTCAAGCGCAGCGTGCCCTTGGGTTCCGCTGCCGCAACACGCACCGAGGCTTCGGCATCTTCCAGATCCGACAGCAACTGGACGCTGTGCTCGTAGAACGACTGCCCGGCTTCCGTGAGCGACAGGCGTCGCGTCGTGCGGTTCAGCAGCCGCACGTTCAGGTGCGACTCGAGTTCCGAGACCTGCCGGGAGACGGCGGAAGTGGACAGGCCGAGCCGTTCCGCCGCCCGGGCAAAGCTGCCCAGTTCGACGACTTTGGCGAAGGTATTGACGGCCAGGAAACGATCCACGGATCAATTGTTGCATTTTATGCAACTATCAATCCACATGGAGCGTCTTTATCCCATCATCTTGCCGGGCCAGGATGCACTCCACGCCTGCGGCAAAAGGCTCGGGCTCGAACACCTGCTCAACCCCACAGTTCAAGACGTAACCACGGAAGACTCGACCCATGAAGCTGTACTACACGCCTGGCGCCTGCTCGCAGGCTCCGCACATCGCACTCAACGAACTTGGCCTGGCCTACGAGCCGGTCAAGGTGGACCTGGTCAAGCACACGCTGCCGGACGGCACCGACTTCTACTCGATCAATCCCAAGGGCTACGTGCCGATGCTCGAACTGGACGACGGCACGCGGCTCACGGAAGTGGGGGTCCTGCTGCAGTACGTCGCGGACCAGAAGCCGGGGACGATCGCGCCTGTCTTCGGCACCAAGGCGCGCTGGCAGCTGATGGAATGGCTCAACTTCATCTCGACCGAAGTGCACAAGGGCTTTGGTCCGCTGTGGAACCCCAAGACCCCGGCTGACGTCCGTGAGCGGGCCGTGCAGGCACTCGGCAACCGGTTCACGTTCATCTCGAAGACCCTCGAGCGGCAGCCGTACCTGACGGGCGATGCGTTCTCGATCGCCGACGCCTACCTGTGGGTCGTGCTGAACTGGGCCGACTATCACAAGGTCGACCTTGCATCGTGGCCCGCAGTGCAGCAGTTCCGTGCCCGCGTCGCCGCGCGTCCCGCGGTGCAGGCAACGTTGAAGGCTGAAGGCCTGCTCAGGTAACGGACCCGCACCCCAACCCTCTCCCGCTGGCGCGGGAGGGGGTGCCGGAGCAACACATGCAGCGTCTACCCACACTGTTCCTGTCCCACGGCTCGCCGATGCACGCGCTCGACCCGGGTGCTGCCGGCAAGGCCTGGCGCGCCATCGCAGACTCGCTGCCTAAACCGCGGGCGATCCTGATGGTCTCCGCGCACTGGGAAACGTCGCTGCCGATGCTGACCGGCGGCGCTCAACTCCAGACGATCCATGACTTCGGGGGGTTCCCCGAACCGCTGTACAAGCTGCGCTACGACGCGCCGGGCTCGCCGGAACTAGCCGACGAAGCAGCAACGCTGCTGCGCGAGGCAGGGATCACCTCATCGATCAACGGTTGTCGCGGCATCGACCACGGCGCGTGGGTGCCGCTGCGCTGGATGTACCCCGAGTGCGACGTGCCCGTCGTGCAACTGTCGGTGCAGCCGGGACTCGGCACTCCCCACCACCTGCAGATGGGGCGCGCACTGCAGCCACTCACCGGGCGCAACGTGCTCGTGATCGGCTCGGGGCACGTCACGCACAACCTGCGTGACTGGATGATGAGCCGCGATGCGTTGCAGCCGCTGCCGTATGTGTCGGCGTTTTCCCAATGGCTGGAAGGCCACCTGGCGAGTGACGACGAAGCGGCGCTGCTCGCCTACCGCGAACAGGCGCCCGCAGCTGCACGTGCGCATCCGACGGAAGAGCACTTCCTGCCCTTGTACGTTGCGCTCGGCGCCGCCGGCGCCGACTTGAAGTCGACGCGTGTCTATCAGGGCATGGAAGGCGCGGCACTGTCGATGGACGCGTACGAGTTCAGGCAGGCGGCGTAGCGCATACGCCCTCACCCTCACCCTGACCCTCTCCCGCTGAAGCGGGAGAGGGAACCGGCAGGGCGAGGCCCGGACTGTGTGCCGGGCCTCGTTGGTTCAAGCCTGTGAGCGGTAGCCCCGTGGCTTGGGACGACGCACGCCGCCGCCGGCTGGACGTCCATGCGCCTGCCCGCCCTGTGCTTGCCCGCCCGCGTGGCCCTGGTGCTGGCGTTGACCCTGGCCCTGCGGCTTGGCGTGGCGCTGCTGCACCGCGCGGGGATCGACGTGGCGCGGAGCGCGCGCCATGCCCTCGCCCGACGGGCGCGGAATCTGCGTCCGGTCGAGCGGCAGCACGTTGATCTTGCGACCCAGCACGCGCTCGATCGCCCGCAGGCGGTCGCGCTCGTCGTCCGAGACCAGCGACAGCGCCTGGCCCGTGGCGCCCGCGCGGCCGGTGCGGCCGATGCGGTGCACGTAGTCTTCCGGCACGTGCGGCAACTCGTAGTTCACGACCTGCGGCAGCTCGGTGATGTCCAGGCCGCGGGCAGCGATGTCCGTCGCCACCAGCACCTGCACCTTGTATTCCTTGAAATCCTCGAGCGCACGGGTGCGGGCGCTCTGCGACTTGTTGCCGTGGATGGCCGCGCACTGCACGCCGTCATGCGTCAGCTGCTCGGCAAGGCGGTTGGCGCCGTGCTTGGTGCGGGTGAAGACGAGCGTCTGCGCATTGGCGCCGGACTTGAGCAGGTGGCTCAGCACAGCGCGTTTCTCGCCCTGCGAAACCAGGTGCACGCGGTGGTCGACGAGTTCGGTCGGCGCATTGCGCGGCGCGACTTCGATCGTCAGCGGATTCCGCAGCAAGCCATTGGCAAGCCCGCGGATGTCTTCAGAGAAGGTCGCGGAGAACAGCAGGTTCTGCCGGTTCGGCGGCAGCATCGCGAGCACGCGGCGGATGTCGCGGATGAACCCCATGTCGAGCATGCGGTCGGCTTCGTCGAGGACGAGGTAGCGCACGCTTCTGAGGTCGATGTTGCGCTCGTTCGCGTGGTCGAGCAGGCGACCAGGAGTTGCGACGATGATGTCGACACCGCGGCGCAGCGTGTCGATCTGCGGGCGCGGGCTGACGCCGCCGAAGATCAGCGCCGACTGCTGGCGCAGGTGGGCACCGAGATCGACGATCGACTGCTCGACCTGCGCGGCGAGTTCGCGGGTGGGAACCAGCACGAGCGCACGCGGCGCGCGCGAACCGCGCGGGTTCGGCTGGTCTTCGTGCAGTTTCTGCAGCAGCGGCAACGCGAAGGCAGCCGTCTTGCCGGTGCCCGTCTGGGCAGCGGCGAGCAGGTCACGGCCTTCGAGCACCGCGGGGATGCCGCGCAACTGGATAGGGGTGGGCTGCGTGTAACCCATTTCCTGGACCGCACGCACGAGTTCGGCCTGGAGGCCGAAGTTTTCGAATGACATTGAATGACTTTTCCGTGCGCCAAACCTGCGCGTGCAAGCACGTGCAGGCACCGGACTGGGCGCCGTTACTTTGTTGAATCGAGCAGCGAAATGCAGACTTCGATCAGTCTGCAGGAGGGGCCGCATAGGCATTCCCGTGACGGGAAGCGCTGAAGAACCTCGTGCGCAGACCGGACTGCGCGGCGGCAAACTGTGGCGGAAGTCTACCTGAAACCGTTATTTCCCGCCAGACAAGGTTCTGAGCAGTACGTACCAATGATCGAGACCGGCATAGAACGAGGCGACCGGAACACGCTCGTTCAGCCCGTGGGCAAACTCGTCGGTTTCTTTCATGAAGATGCTGCTGACGCCATAGGTTGGAATGCCTGCACCACGAAAGACCGAGCCGTCGGTGGCGTAAGGGGCCATGTCGGGCACGATCGGCACGCCCGGATAGCTCGCGTGCACGGCCTTGGCGACCGCGGCCTGCACGTCGTCACGCAGCGGCGAGGGCGGGCTCGAATGCGGCTCGCCGAGCACCTTCACTTCGATCCTGTCGCCCACCACCTGCTGGAGGGTGTCGCGGACCTCGGCCACGCTCGTGCCGGGGAAGATGCGGCAGTTGACCGTGGCGGTCGCCGATTGAGGCAGCGCGTTGTCGGCATGGCCGCCCCTGAGCAGCGTCGCCACGCACGTCGTGCGTGTCCGGCCGACGGTCGAGGGATTCTTCGCGAGCACGGCAGCCGCTTCAGCGTCACGTGGATTGGCCGCGAACTTCGCCATCGCCTGGCCCTCCTCTCCTGGCGTCACGGCCGAGGCGGCCTTGAAGTTGCCGATCGTCCAGTCGTTCCACAGCACCGGGAACGAATAGCCCTGCAGCGCCTTGAGCGCGTCGGCCAGTTCATAGATGGCATTGTCGGGGCGCGGCTGCGAGCTGTGCCCGCCCGCGTTGCGCGCGGTGAGTTCGTAGCTGGCGTACGATTTCTCGGCGCCCTGCACCGCGTAGAACTGCGGCTTGCCGGTGACGCTGTCGAGTTCTCCGCCGCCACCGTCGCCGTTCAACGCGAACTCGGCGTCCGTGAGCTCACGGTACTTGGTCGCGAGCTCCCTCGTCGTGGCCATCTGGGTCTCCTCATCGCCCGAAAAGGCGATGATGAGGTCGCGAGTGGGCACGAATTTCTCGGCCTTGAGCCGCAGGAACGTCGCCGTGATGAGGGCGATTTCCCCCTTGATGTCCTGCGTGCCGCGACCGAAGAAGTAGCCGTTCTCCTCGATCAGCTTGAACGGGTCGCGTTCCCAGTCTTCGGGCTTCGCCGTGACCACGTCCATGTGCGCCAGCACCAGGATCGGCTTGCCGCCCTTGCCGTTGCCGCGATAACGCACGACCAGCGAAGCGGTCTCGCCGGAGGGCAGGATGTGGATGTCGTCTTCGGGGAAGCCTGCCGCGCGGAAGCGGTCCGCGAGGTACTGCGCCATGACCGGCACCTGGCCGAATCCTTCGGAGGTGCGGATGGCAATGATCTGCTCGAGGATGGCCCGTGCATCGGCGCGCACGCTGGCGGGTGCTTCGGCCCCGGCCGTCGTTCCCAGGCAGCACGCGAGCGCCGCCATCGTTCCCATCAGTTGCATTCGCATGCTGGCACCTGTTCCGTTCGCTCTGCGGGTTGTCCGTCGATCAATTCGTTCAGCGGGTGTCATTGTCGGTCGGTCCAGCAGTGTGATTGGGGCATACTGACATGGGCTGCGTAACCCGATTGTACTGGTAATGCGCGGTCCGCTCGCATTCGCATCCAGGTCCACCATGACACGCATTCCCGCCGGCCGCGTGCTCCGCGCGCACTACCCCTACCAGCAGAAAGTAATCGCCAGGTATGCGGACGTCGATCCGCTCTGGCACATCAACAACGTGGCGATGGCGCAGTACTTCGAGGACACGCGCATATCGATGCTGCGGACACTGCTGGACATGGAACGCATGGCGACACTGGACGGTGACCGCATCCTGCTGGCGCACCAGTCGATCGACTACCTGCGCGAGGGCAAGTACCCGGGTTCGCTCGAAGTCGGCGCAGCGATCGTCAAGGTCGGCAATTCGTCGGTGACCATCGGCATGGGGCTCTTCCAGGACGAGGCCTGCATCGCACTCTCGGAGGCCGTGCTGGTCAGGGCCAACCCTGCCGGACCCTGCAGCTGGTCACAGGACGAGCGCAAGGTGATCGACGATCCGGTCTGGCGCCTGCAAACGGCATGATTCAGCTGGCGCGGGTCACGGTGCGCAGCCCAAGCCAGCGGGCGAGCAACTGCAGTTCCTCGCGCAGGCTGGCATTCACTTCGCGACGATCCGCCCGCGGCTCGTAGTGAGTTGCGATCACCCGCAGCCTGCCGTGCGCGCGATCGGCCTTCAGGTCCACTCGCGCCACGAGCTGATCGCCGAGCAGGAATGGCAGCACGTAGTAGCCATGCACCCGCTTGTGCGCCGGCGTGTAGATCTCGATGCGGTAGTGAAAGTCGAAGAGGCGCTGCAGGCGGTCACGGAACCAGACCAGCGAATCGAACGGAGAGAGCAGCGCGCGCGCCTCGATGCGTGACGGGACCCGCGCCTGCGGCCTGAGGTACGCCGTGCCTTTCCAGCCTTCGACGTGCACCGGCTGCAACTCGCGGGCTTCGACCAGTTCGGCGACGCGTGCACGTGCATCCGCCGGTGCCAGCCGGAAATAGTCGCGCAGGTCGCGTTCGGTGGCGATGCCGAGCGCCAGGCTCGCGAGTCGCACCAGTTCCCTTTGTGCATCTGCGGCCGCCGGCGTGGGCGCGTCGACGACAGACTTCGGCAGCACACGCTCGGCAAGGTCGTAGACGCGCTCGAACCTGCGGCGTGAATCGGTCGTGACCTGCCCCGTCCAGAACAGCCATTCGAGCGCGATCTTGCCCTCGCTCCAGCCCCACCAGCCGCCCTTGCGGCTGCCGCCGGCTTCGATTTCCGATACTCCGAGCGGGCCCTGATCGCGAATCTGCGCCAGGACTTCGTCGCAGAAGGCAGCACGCTCCCGGCCAAAGCGCGCAACGCTGCCCCAGAGGCCGTCACCGTTCTTGGCGCGCTGCATGCGCCAGCGGAACAACGGCTGGTGCTCGACGGGAATCAGGGAGGCTTCGTGCCCCCAGTACTCGAACAGCTGTCGGCGCCGGCCGCCGTAGGCGGCTTCGTCCAGCAGCGGGAGTTCGTACGCGCCAAGCCGCGAGAACAACGGCAGGTAATGGGAACGCACGAGGACGTTGACCGAATCGATCTGGACGAGACCGAGTGCCCTCACGGTCCGCACGATGTCGGCCCGGACGAGCGGACGGTCCGGACGCGACCGTCCGAAGCCCTGCGCCGCCAGGGCCACGCGGCGTGCCTCCGGCAAAGACAGCGAATCGCGGCGCCTGCGGACGTTGCTCATGCGCCGAATCATACCGTCGCGATACGCTTGGTTCCTCGCCGTCCGCCCGGAGTGGTTGCATGATCCGCTATGACGCTGACGCCATCGTGATCGGTGCGGGTATCGCCGGGGTCACCGCAGCGATCGAGCTGCTGGATCGCGGCCGTCGCGTGCTGCTGCTCGACCGTGACGCCGAAGAGAACATGGGCGGCCTGGCCAAGGAAAGCTTCGGCGGCATCTGGTTTGCCGGGACCGCGCTGCAGAGGCGCTATGGCATCCGCGACGGCGCGCAGCAGGGGCTCCGCGACTGGCATGCGTTCGCCGAGTTCGGCGTGGAGGATCATTGGCCGCGCGCGTGGGCCGAAGCCTACGTGCATCGTGCCAACGAAGAAGTGCACGACTGGCTGCGCGGGATCGGCGTCGACTTCATGCCGATGCCGCTGTGGGTCGAGCGCGGCCTGCACACGCCGGGCAACTCGGTCCCTCGCTGGCACATCGTCTGGGGTACCGGTCACGAGTTGCAGGTGGTGCTCAACCGTCACCTGCTCGCGCGTCCCAACAGTACGCGCCTGGATTTGCGCTTCGACCACTGCGTGGATTCGCTCATCACGACGAACGGCCGGATCACCGGTTGTCGCGGACGCCTGGAAGGCCAGGGGGCGGAGTTCGAAGCGACGGCCGAGAACGTGATCATCGCCAGCGGCGGCATCAACGGCGACCTCGATCGCGTGCGCCAGCACTGGCATGCCGACTGGTCGCAACCGCCGGCGACGATTCTCAACGGCTCGCACAAGTACGCCGACGGCAAGCTGCACGATGCGGCCGCAGCCCATGGCGCGCGCATCACGCACCTGGACTGGCAGTGGAACTACGCGGCGGGCGTCCACCACTGGCAGCCGCGCAAGCCCTCGCACGGCCTGTCGCTGGTGCCGCCGAAGTCGGCGTTGTGGCTGAACTGGCGCGGCGAACGCATCGGGCCGATGCCGCTGGTGACCGGTTTCGACACGCACGACCTCGTGGCACAGATCTGCCGACAGGAGCGCGCGTATTCGTGGCAGCTGCTGAACCGCCGCATCATGCTCAAGGAACTGGCGATCTCGGGCGGTGAGTTCAATCCGGCGTTCCGGCGCAAGAAGCGGCTGGCCGTTGCGCGCGACATGCTGTTCGGAAATCACTGGCTGTACGACCAGATGACGCAGTTCTGCCCGGACGTCGTGGTCGCGCCGACGCTGGAAGAGCTGGTCGAGAAGATGAATGCGCTCGCGGGCGACGGCTCAGTCGACTTCGATGCGGTCCGCACGGCCGCGACGAACTACGACCACTGCATCGCACTGGGTCCGCGCTTTCACGACGACGAGCAGCTGCGCCGCATCGAGTTCGCGCGCCGCTGGACCGGCGACCGGCTGCGCACCTGCAAGTTCCAGCGGATCCTCGAGCCGGCGGCGGGACCGCTGGTCGCGATCCGCGAATTCATCATCAGCCGCAAGAGCATGGGCGGACTGCAGACGGACCTGCAGTGCAGGGTGCTGGACCAGGGCGGGACTCCGATTCCCGGGCTCTACGCTGCGGGCGAAAGCGCCGGCTTCGGTGGCGGCGGCATGAACGGCAAGCGCGGGCTCGAGGGAACGTTCCTCGGCGGATGCCTGCTCGGCGGCCGCATCGCCGGCCAGGTTGCCTAGTCCCAGCCCTGATCCCCTCTCCCGCGCCTGTGCGGGAGAGGGTCGGGGAGCGGGCGATTCACACGAACCGGTTGGCGACACGCTCCGGCAGCTTCCTCACCTTGAAGGCGAAGAGGATCTTGAGCACGCCGGTGATGATCGCCCACGATGCGATCATCCAGATCACCGACAGGCCGCCGATCTTGGGGTTCACGATCACGAGGATGCCGAACAGGATCGAGAGGCCGCCCGTCAGGTAGAGAATCCACTCGCGCTCCGTCGCCGCCCGCACCTTGTAGCCGAGCATCACCAGGAACACGCCGAGCACGATCGCCTCCAAGGCGACCAGGAAGACGAACGCCATCATGCTGACCGGCGGATTCAGCAACGCATAGCCGCCGACCACGACGCCGAGGACGCCGATCAGCAGCATGATCCACCAGCCGTCCTTGTCGCGGTTCTGGATCGAGCCGATCACGTTGAAAGCGCCGTCGACGAGGATCGCCGCCGCAAAGAACGTGGCGACGACAAACCACGCCGCCAGGGGCCTGGAAAACGCGAGCAAGCCGAAGATCACGCCCGCAATGCCGCCGAGCAGGAATACCCACCAGGTGCGTTTGCAGAAGGTCTTGGCGTCACCGCCGCCGACTCTGGCCAGCAGGCTGTCAGATTGGGCCATGTTGCTCCTCCGAGCCCTTGCCGGGCCTTATGATTGTGATCCCCCCAACAGCGGAAACTCTAGACCGTTGTCGCCTTCGAAGCCAGACTCAGATTCCGCAAGCGTTGCCACGGCGTCCGCACACGACACGTCTCGGCACCGCGCGATCCGCAGCTTCGTCGTGCGCGCCGGCCGCATGACCGGGGCGCAGGAACGGGCGTGGCGCGAGCTGTGGCCTGCGCTGGGCATCGAAAATGGTGATGCGCCGCTCGACTTTGCCGTCATTTTCGGCCGCGACGCGCCAGTCGTGCTCGAGATCGGCTTTGGCAACGGCGAAACCCTGGTTGCGCTCGCGTCCACTCACCCCGCAACCAGCCATCTCGGGCTCGAGGTGCACCCGCCCGGGGTTGGTCACCTGATGTTGCGCTGCGAGGCGGAACACCTGCAGAACGTGCGCGTCATCTGCGACGACGCGGTGCAGGTGCTGCAACGGCGCGTACGCGATGCATCCCTCGACGAAGTATTGCTCTATTTTCCCGACCCGTGGCCGAAGAAGCGGCACCACAAGCGCCGCATCGTCCAGCCGGAGTTCGTCGCGCTGGTGGCGCGCAAGCTGAAACCGGGCGGCGTGTTCAGGATGGCCACGGACTGGCAACCCTATGCCGAGCACATGCTCGCAACCGCAGGCGACTGTGCGTTGCTGCGCAACGAGTCGGCGGCCGGCGACTACGTTACGCGCCCGGACAGCCGTCCCGTCACTCGCTTCGAGCGTCGCGGGCAGCGCCTCGGTCACGGCGTGTGGGACCTCGCGTTCCGCCGTACCTGAGCTTCAGGCCATCGCGCCGCGGATGCCGTCGATGACGAACTGGGCCGCCAGCGCGGCCAGCAGGACGCCCAGCAACCGCCCCAGGACAGCGCCACCCGTGACGCCGACGACACGCATCACCGGCCCCGTCACCAGCATGAGTCCCAGTGTGATGACGAGCACCACGGCGATCACGGCCAGCTGCGCCAGGAACTGGGTCGAACCGAAGGGTACGCTGGCAAAAGCGAGCAGGATCGTGGCCAGCGCGCCCGGGCCCGCGATCATCGGAAAAGCGAGCGGGAACACGGAGATGTCGACACGATGGTGCGCCTCCTCGCCTTCACCCGGCGTGATCGAACGCACTCCCGATTCGCGCGCGAACACCATTTCGATCGCCAGCATGAACAGCAGGATGCCGCCGCCGATCTTGAAAGCATCGACGCTGATTCCCAGCACTTTGAGCAGCGCCGTCCCACCGACGGCGAACAGCACGCAGACGACGGTCGAGATGCCGACGGCCTTGAACGACATCTGCCGGCGGTAAGCGTCGTCGGCGCCTTGCGTCAGCCCGGCCAGGATGGGCAGGAGCGACAGCGGCTCCACCACGACCAGCAGGACCACGAAGAATTTCACCAGTTCGTCGAACATCTTGCCTTCGCGAGTTTCGCGACTTGAACTCCGCGCCGCGCAGGTCTACAACCGGAGACAGGATACCAAGCGCAAGGACGCGGTGAGGACAAGACGATGAGCAACCCCGCACCCGTTGTCGGCAAGTGGTTCGCGCACCCGGGAGGAGACTCCTTCGAGGTCGTGGCGATCGACCGCGACGACTTCACGATCGAGATCCAGTATTTCGACGGCACGATCGAGGAACTCGACTTCGACGAATGGCGCGAGGAAAAGATCGAGGCCGCGGAGCCGCCGGAAGACTGGACCGGCTCGCTGGACGTCGATCCCGAGGACACCGAGAACGAGTTCGACGCTGCACCCGGCAACGGCAGCAGCCCGTTCGACGCGCTCGACCGCGGCGAAGCGGACGGCTATTCCGAACTCGAGTTGCCTGACGAGCCGCCCGGAGAACGTCCCGCGCGTTGAGACCAGCGCCTCGACTCAGTTCGGGTCCTTGAGCGGGACGGACTCGTCGAGCAACACGTAGCCGTGCCGCACGTGCACCGGCAACGGCTGCAGGCCGAGTCCCATGCACGGGCCGGACAAGCAGTGGCCCGTTTCCATCTCGAACAGCGCACCGTGCATCACGCAGCGGATCGTGCTGCCGCCGGGCACCAGGAACTGGTCCGGCTGCCAGTTGAGCGGGAATCCCGCGTGCGGACAGTGGTTGACGTAGCCGTACACGCTTGCTCGCCATGCCGCACCACGAAGCCCTTCAACGGCCACTCGCCCTGCCCCATCGTGAAGCCGCGCGCGCCGGGGTCGGCAAGCTCATGCAGCGGGCAGATGACTCGCGTCAGGTCGACGGAGTGCACCTGTTCAACCCTCCCGGACACCGGCGGTGCCGAGCGCACTGTCGACCATGCCCCGGCGCATCATGAACCAGAACAGCAGGATGCCCGGCAGCGCGAGCAACGTCGTGAGCAGGTAGAAGTTCACGTAGCCGAGCGACTCGATCAACGCCCCCGCCGTGGTGCCGGTGAGGATGCGCCCGACCACGCTCGCGGCGGCCGAAATGAGTGCGTACTGGGATGCGGTGAACTGCAGGTCGCAAAGTGCCGAGAAGTATGCGACCACCACCACGCCCCCGAAGCCGCTCGCCAGGTTCTCGAACCCGATGGCGGCGGCCATGCCGGCATTGCTGTGCCCCGCGCCGGCCAGCACGGCGAAACTCAGGTTGGAGACGCACATGAGCACCAGGGCCAGCAGCACCGAGCGCTGCAGACCGAGCCGCGTGAAGAGAATGCCACCGATGAAGATGCCGGCCAGGTAGGCCCAGAACCCGAAGGCGACGTCGTAGACCGCGATCTCGTCGTTGCTGAATCCCAGGTCGTTGAACAGCAGGCGGAACGTCAGGTTGGCCAACGTGTCGCCGACCTTGTGCACGAGGACGAACAACAGGACGGTCCAGGCACCGTTGCGGCGCAGGAACTCGGTGAACGGACCGATGATGGCCTGGCCGATGGCCGCGAGACCCTGCTTCTGATTGGTCACCAGGTGCCGCGAGGGCTCGCCCACCAGCAGGCCCGTCAGCATCGCCGGGAGCGCAAACGCCGCGCACACGATGTAGGCCGTCGACCATCCCCAGCGGCCCGCGACGACCAGTGCGACTGCGCCTGCTGTGGCGGAGCCTATCCGCCAGCCATACTGCGACATCCCCGACCCGACGCCGAGCTGGTGCGGCTTGAGCGTCTCGATACGGTACGCGTCGATGACGATGTCGAAGGTCGCCCCAGCCACTCCGACCAGAATCGCGGCGATAACGGTCGCCTCGATGCTGGCCGCCGGGTCGACCAGCGCGAGGTTCATCACCGCGGCGATCACGGCGGCGCCTGCCAGCAACAGCCAGGAGACGCGCTGGCCGAGCCGGCCGAGCAGCGGGATGCGTACGCCGTCGACGACCCAGGCCCACAGCACCTTGAGGTTGTAGGCGAGGAACGCGAGCGTGAAAGCGGTGACGGTCTTCTTGTCGACACCGTCCTGCGCGAGGCGCGTGGTGAGCGTCGCGCCGATCATGGCATACGGGAAGCCCGACGAGATGCCGACGAAGAAGGCGGCGAGGGCCTCCTTCTCGAGGTAGGGACGCACCGCCGCCCAGGGGCCGCGCGCACTGGCCACGGTCCCGCTCACAGGTCGTACGTCATGGTGAGCGGCGCGTGATCGGAAAAGCGCTGCGCCTTGTAGATGTCCGCATCACGCACGCTGCCGCGCAGCCCGGGACTGAGCACCTGGTAATCGATGCGCCAGCCCACGTTCTTCGCCCACGCCTGGCCGCGGTTCGACCACCAGGTGTACTGGTCCGGGTGCGGGTTCACCTCGCGGAACGCGTCGACGTAGCGCACGTCCTCGAACAACTCGTCGAGCCACGCGCGCTCCTCGGGCAGGAACCCCGAGTTCTTCCGGTTCGAGCGCCAGTTGCGCAGGTCGATCTCCTTGTGCGCGATGTTCCAGTCGCCGCAGATGACGTAGTCGCGCCGCTTGCGCTGCAGTGCGCGCAGGTACGGCATGAATTCGTCGAGGAAGCGGAACTTGGCCTGCTGCCGCTCTTCGCTCGAGGAGCCGGACGGCAGATACGCCGAGATCACGCTCAGGTTCTTGAAGCGAGCCTCGATGTAGCGGCCCTCGCCGTCGAACTCCTGCGACCCGTACCCCGCCACGACCGTCTGCGGTTTCTCGCGCGAGTACACGGCCACGCCGCTGTATCCCTTCTTGACCGCGTCGAAGTAATAGCAGTGGTAACCAGCGGGATGGAAGACGGGGTCCGCCAGCTGGTCGCGCTGGCACTTGGTCTCCTGGATGCAGACGACGTCGGCGTCCTGGGCGGGCAGCCAGTCGAAGAAGCCCTTGCGCGCGGCGGAGCGGATGCCGTTGGCGTTCAGGGTGATGATGCGCATGGGCGCGCAGTATAAAGTACGGCCCATGCACCAACCCGACTTCATCCGCCTCTGCCTGGACCTCGGCGTGCTGCGCTTCGGCGAGTTCACGCTGAAGTCCGGCCGTCGCAGCCCGTACTTCTTCAACGCGGGTCTCTTCAACACCGGCCACGCCATCGGCTCGCTCGGCCGTTTCTACGCGCGGGCGGCCGCGCTCTCGGGCGTGCCGTTCGACATGCTGTTCGGGCCGGCCTACAAGGGCATCCCGCTGGTCACTGCGACGGCCGCCGCGATGGCCGAGCACGAAAGCCGCAACCTGCACTTCGCTTTCAACCGCAAGGAAGCGAAGGACCACGGCGAAGGCGGCACGATCGTGGGCGCGCCGCTCGCCGGACGCGTGCTGATCGTCGACGACGTCATCACCGCCGGGACGGCCATCCGCGAGTCCGTGGAAATCATCCGCTCACAGGGCGCGACGCCGGCAGGGGTGCTGATTGCGCTCGATCGCGAAGAGCGCGGCCAGGGGGAGAAATCGGCAGTCCAGGAGGTGCAGGACACGTTCGGTTTGCCCGTCGTTGCGGTGCTGCGTCTGCGCGACCTCATGGCCCACCTGGAGTCGGCTGGCGACCATGCAGTGCTGGAGTCCGTGCGGTCTTATCGCGACCGGTACGGGGTCTGAGCGGGCTCCCAGTATGAAGCGGGTCACAATGCTGAGCCGTGGCGACACGAAAATGCTGCAGGGCCGGGGGGTTATGGGCTCAGAATCCCGGTCATGAGCGCAGTCACGACCCTGACCGCCCCCCCGGCGCCGGCCCGAGTCCGTCTCGGCGCGGCCGCCATTGCGTTGCTCGTGGGTTGTGCCCTGGTCGCGGGCGTCGCGGAAGCCGCGAAGAAGAAGTCCAGCCCGACCAGGAAGGACGAATACGTCTACCGGTGCAAGAGCGCGACGGGCCACAGTTTCTTCGGCCAGAACATTCCGCCCGAATGCATGGGCGCCGACGTCGAGGTGCTGGACGCGACTGGGCGGGTGGTGCGCCTGATCCCGGGCACGAAGTCGCTCGAACAGATCAACGCGCAGAAGGCGGCGGACGACGCCCGCGCGGCCGCGGCCCAGCGCGATCGCACGCTGATTGCCACGTACCTGTCGGTTGCCGACATCGAACGCCTGCGCGACCAGCGCGTCGACCTGCTCGAGCAGCAGAACATCGTCACGAGGCAGTACATCACGAACCTTCGTGCGCGCGAGGCACGGCTGATGGGGTCAGTGCAGCGCTACCGTCCGTACAGCCCGAAGCCCAACGCGCCTGCCCTGCCCGAACAGATCGCGAGCGAAATCGTGAACACCGTGAAGGGCCTGCAGGTCTACGAGCAGGAACTCGTGAAGAACACCACGGAACGCGAACGCGTGACCCGGGAATTCTCGGCCGACATCAGCCGGTTCAAAGAGCTGAAGGGCATCAAGTAGGGCTCAGCCGGCCCCTACTTCGTTCCGGAACTCCCGAAGCCCCCCGCACCGCGGTGGCTCCCGGTGAACTCTTCCACCACGTCGAACTCCACCTGCACGACAGGCACGACGACCATCTGCGCGATGCGTTCGCCGGGCTCGATCGTGAAGGCGGCCTGGCCGCGATTCCAGCAGGAGACCATCACCTGGCCCTGGTAGTCGGAATCGATCAACCCGACCAGGTTGCCGAGCACGATGCCGTGCTTGTGGCCGAGGCCGGAGCGCGGCAGCAGCACCGCGGCAAGGCCGGGATCGTCGAGGTGGATGGCGATGCCGGTCGGGATCAGTTGCGTCGCTCCTGGTGCGAGCACCAGCGGTGCGTCAAGGCACGCGCGCAGGTCGAGGCCCGCGGAGCCCGGCGTCGCGTAGTGCGGCAGCGGATACTCCCTGCCGATGCGCGCATCGAGGATGCGAACCTGCAGCTTCGGCTGCGCGCCAGCGCTCATCGCGGCAGGCTCCCGGCGTAACGCTCTGCGATTACCCCGATCAACTCGCCCGCGAGCCGGCACTTGGGCGCGCGTTCGAGCTCGCGCTTGCCGCCAGCCCAGTACACGGTGAGCGCGTTGTCGTCGCAATCGAACGCGAGCCCCTCGCCCACCTGGTTGGCCGCGATCATGTCGAGCTTCTTGCCCTCGAGCTTCGCCAGCGCATTGCGTTCGACGTTCTGCGTCTCCGCGGCAAACCCGACGACGAACGGCCGCGGCGAGCCGGCCGCCACGGTCGCGAGGATGTCGGGCGTGCGCGCGAGCTGCAGCACCAGTTCGTCACTCGTCTTCTTGATCTTGTGCGCGGCGACCTCGCGCATGCGGTAGTCGGAAACGGCGGCGGCGGCGATGAAGATGTCGGTGTCCGCGATTTCCGTGCGCACCGCATCCATCATCTGCTCGGCGGTCTCGACGTCGATGCGGCGTACGCCCGGCGGTGTCGGCACGTTCACCGGCCCGCTCACGATGACGACGCTGGCCCCCGCGTCGCGCGCCGCTTCGGCGACGGCGTAACCCATCTTGCCGGAGCTGCGGTTGGTGATGAAACGCACGGGGTCGATGCGCTCGCGCGTCGGGCCTGCAGTCACGACGACCTTGCGACCGCGCAGCAATCCGGCGGCTTCGGCGCGCGGTGCGGCGAACACTGCATCGACGATCTCCTGCGGCTCGAGCATGCGGCCCGCGCCCGTTTCCCCGCAGGCCTGGCTGCCTTCCGCCGGGCCGAGGATCGTCACGCCGCGTTGCCGCAGCGCCGCGACGTTCGCCTGCGTGGCCGCATTCGCCCACATGAGGCGGTTCATCGCGGGCACGACGAACAGCGGCGCGTCCGTGGCGAGACACAGCGTCGACAGCAGGTCGTCGGCCAGTCCGTGCGCGAGCCGCGCGATGAAATCCGCGGTGGCGGGAGCGATGACGATGCGTTGCGGCCAGCGCGCGAGTTCAATGTGACCCATCGCCGCCTCGGCCGCCGAGTCCCACAGGTCGGTGCGCACGGGATGACCCGACAGCGCCTGGAACGTGAGCGGCGTGACGAACTGCTGCGCGCCGGCGGTCATCACCACCTGCACGTCGGCGCCGCGGTCCTGGAGCCGGCGGGTCAGTTCGGCGCTCTTGTAGGCGGCGATGCCGCCGGTGACGCCGAGCAGGACACGCATCGTCGGGACTTCTGCTGCTGACATGGCGGACGATTATGGAGGGGCATGGACGGGGCCCGCAAAGGGACTGTCCACATTCTGGCGTCGCGGTCTCAGGTCATAACCGCCGGCTCTGACCAAAGGCCGCAGTCCGGGCTACTTCTGGCACTCCGGGCAGAAGTACGTCGAGCGCTGGCCCTGGACCAGGTGCCGGATCGGTGTCCGGCAGCGGCGGCAGGGCTCGCCGGCACGCTCGTAGACGAAAAGTTCCTGGCGGAAGTAGCCCGGCGTGCCGTCGGCGTTGACGTAGTCGCGGAGCGTAGTGCCGCCCTGCCGGATCGCTTCGCCCAGCACCCGGCGCACGGCGGCCACGATCCGCTCCCATTCGGCCGCCTTGATGCGTCCCGCCGCCCGCCGCGGCCGCACACCGGCGCGAAACAGCGCCTCGCTCGCGTAGATGTTGCCGACGCCGACGACCACGTGCTGGTCCATCAGGAAGACCTTCACCCCGGCCTTGCGGCGCTGCGCGCGGGTGGCCAGGTATCGCGCGGTGAACTCGTCTTCAAGCGGCTCTGGTCCCAGCGCTGCCAGCAACGGATGCTCACCGGGATCGCCCGTGCACCAGAGCAGGCTGCCGAAGCGGCGTGGGTCGTTGAAGCGCAGGCACTGGCCCGAGTCGAGGACGAGGTCGTAATGATCGTGCAGCAGCAGCGGCGAATCCGCGTCCATGACGCGCAGGCTGCCGGACATGCCGAGGTGCGCGATCAGCGAGCCGCGATCGAGGTCGATCAGCAGGTACTTGGCGCGGCGACGCACGTCGCGGATGCGTTGCCCGGCGAGTTCGCGCACGAGCGTCGATTCGACCGGCCAGCGCAGCCGTGGCTCGCGCAGGTCGAACGCGGCGATCGTGCGGCCGACGATCGCTTCGCGAACCCCACGGCGCGTCGTTTCGACTTCGGGCAATTCGGGCATGCAGCTACTCTAGTGGATTGACGCGGGCCGAGGCTGAACCACACCCGAAAACGAAAAACCCGCCGGAGGGCGGGTTCTTCTGTGCGGCTCTACGGTGGACCGCGGTAGCGCTGCGATCAAGGATTACTTGATCTTCGCTTCCTTGTAGGTCACGTGCTTGCGGGCCTTCGGGTCGAACTTCTTGACCTCGAGCTTCTCCGGGTGGAGCCGCTTGTTCTTGGTCGTCGTGTAGAAGTGGCCGGTGCCGGCGGTCGAAACGAGCTTGATCTTGTCGCGCATGGTGATTGCTCCTGCTGCAGCCGGGCCGTCAGACCTTGACGCCCTGGGCGCGCAGCTCGTTCACGACGGCTTCGACGCCCTTCTTGTCGATCGTGCGCATGGCATTGCCCGAGACACGCAGGCTGACCCAGCGCTTTTCGGTTTCGAGCCAGAAACGCTGCGTGTGCAGGTTCGGCAGGAAGCGACGGCGCTTGCGGTTGTTGGCGTGCGACACGGTGTTGCCGCTCATCGGCCGCTTGCCGGTGACCTGACAGACTTTCGACATGATTGGTGATCCTGTGACAGACAGGGCGGCCCCAGCGGCCAGGCCCTGCAAACGAGCCGCGTTTTATACCAGTGCGGCCGACCCGGGGCAAGCGGCGACACCCCATCCGGCCTCAGGTCAAGCGTCGGAACCTCATACAAGGTCCTCATAAATAATATGTAATTATCGTTATAAGTATATGATTTATAAGAATAAAATAGGCTTGGCACGATTGGTGCTTTGTATCTCCCAAGGCCGGCCACGCAGGTCGGCGCCTCGCAAGCAACATCGGAGTACAGATGACCATGAAGAACAAGCCGGGCATTTTCGTCCTCGCCGCAGCCGCGGCAGCGACGTGCGCCCCCCTCGCGACGGCCTCGGCCGCCACGCTCAGCGGAACGATCCGCGATTTCTGCGCGCCGAACATCGCGGAAGTCTGCACGCGCCTCAGCGACTTCGAGGGCTCGATCCCCGGCGTCGTCACGGGCATGGTGCAGAACACGCTCGGTCCCGACGGCAAGCCGGTCGCGGGAGCGAACATCGTTGCGGGCGCGAGCAGCGCCGCAAACTTTTCCAGGTGGTTCAACGATTCGCCGGGCTACAACTCGAGCCAGGACTTCTCGCTGACGCTCACCGAAGGCCCGGCGGGCGTGTACACGTATTCGAGCAACAACTTCTTCCCGATCGACGGCGAGCTGCTGGGCAACCAGGGCCGCAGCCACAACTACCATTTCACGCTGGAACTGGCGGGCCTGCTGTCCTTCGACAACCCCACCGCGGGTGCCGACTATTCGTTCAACTTCACGGGTGACGACGACCTGTGGGTGTTCGTGAACGGCATCCTGATGCTGGACCTCGGCGGCGTGCACGGCGCCACCAGCGGCTCGTTCACCGAAGAGTCGCTCATGCTGGCAGGCATGGTGCCCAACACCGACTATGCGCTCGACATCTTCTTTGCCGAGCGGCACACGACGCAGTCCAATTTCGCCATCACGTCGACGCTGACGATCAAGGACGACACCGACGTGCCGGAGCCGGGCAGCCTGGCGCTGCTCGGCATGGGACTCGCCGGACTCGGCTTCTCGCGCCGGCGCAAAGCCTGACCGCAGTGGGTCCCTGGGCGCGGGCTGCCTTAGAGCAGCCCGCGCTCCGCAAACGACACGCACGCCCCGTCCCCGACCACGATGTGGTCGAGCACCCGGATGTCGACGAGCGCCAGCGCATCGCGCAGGCGTCCCGTAATCAGCTCGTCCGCCTGGCTGGGTTCCGCGATCCCGGACGGGTGGTTGTGCGCCAGGATCACGGCCGCCGCATTCCGGGCCAGGGCCAGTTTTACGACCTCCCGGGGATGGACGCTGGCGCCATCGATCGTGCCGCGAAAAACTTCGTCAAAAGTGATGACCCGGTGGCGATTGTCCAGGAACAGGCAGCAAAACACTTCATGTTCGCGATCACGTAGACGCGCCCGCAGGAATTCGCGGGTGGCCCGGGGGTTGGCCAGGGGCGGCCCAGCCAGCAACTGCTCGGCGTAGTGCCGGCGGGACAACTCCAGGGCTGCCTGGAGCAGCGCGTACTTGGCGGCCCCGAGCCCCGGGGTGCGGCAGACAGCCTGCCGTTCGGCCGTGAGCAGGCCGCGCAGGGATCGAAACTCGCCGAGGAGGATGCGCGCGGTATCCACCGCCGAGCAGCCACGGGTGCCGGTCTGCAGCAGGATCGCCAGCAACTCGGCCTCGGACAGCGACGCCGCACCGAGCTTCAGCAGTTTCTCCCGCGGACGTTCGGCTTCGGGCCACAGGGGCAACGGCAACGACGACATCGGTGCTCCTCGGGACAGGAACGCCCATGTTCGGCTCCGCCTCGCCGGCGGGCTCGCTGCAAAAGCAACGGAAGCGCCGCGTTATGGCGGCTGAACGATGACTGTCAGGCTTTCCTGGAGAACCTGGCCTGCAGCGCTTCGGCGACCGCCGGGTGCACGAACTCGGTGATGTTGCCGCCGAGGCTCGCGATTTCGCGGATCAACGTCGAGGAAATGAAATTGAACTGCTCGGTCGGCGTCAGGAACACGGTCTCGACCTGGTCGGTCAGGTGCCGGCTCATGGTGGCGAGCTGGAATTCGAACTCGAAGTCCGACACCGCCCGCAGGCCGCGCATCATCACGTTGAGGCCGTGGCTGCGGGCGAACTCGACGGTCAGCCCGGTGTAGCCCATGACCTCGACGTTCGGCAGGTCGGCGAGCACGATCTTCACCAGCTCGATGCGCTTCTCGAGCGGAAACAGCGGCGCCTTGCCCGGGTTCGCCGCAATCGCGACCACGACCTTGTCGAAGATCTTGCTGGCACGCCGCACGAGGTCGTTGTGACCATTGGTGAACGGATCGAACGTCCCCGGATACATCGCTCGGCTGCTCATGCGCCACCTCAGTTGTTTTCGTCGTTCTGCGCCGGTGCGCCCCGCCGGGCGAGATGATAGCCGACGCCGCCCGCACGCTTGCTGCGCATGAGCGTCCATCCCGCCGGCAGCTGCGGTGCGCCGCGCTCGGCAGGATCCTCGAGATAGATCCAGGCGGCCGGCGCGAGCCAGCCACCCTGCTCGAGCGCACCGCAGGCGCGCAGCAGGCAGTCCTCGCCGTAGGGAGGGTCGAGGAACACGACGTCAAACGGCTCCGGGGCCGGTCGCCGCAGGTAGGCGAAAGCATCCTCGCATTCGACGCGGCCGCGCTCACAGCCGAGCGTCCGCAGCGTGGCTTGGATAGCGCGGGCCGATGCCAGGTCGCTCTCGACGAAAACCGCGTGGGCCGCGCCTCTCGACAGGGCCTCGACGCCGAGCGCGCCGCTGCCGGCGAACAGGTCGAGGCACCGGCGGCCGGCCAGCTCGAACTGGAGCCAGTTGAAAACCGTTTCCCGGACTCGGTCCGGGGTCGGCCGGACGGCTCCGGTCTGCGGAAAATGCAGTTTGCGCCCGCGCCATTCCCCGCCGATGATCCGGACGTCGCCACGGAGTCCGGCCTGGCGTGCGGGGCGTCGATTGGGGGTGGATTGATCCGGTCCGCTTGTTGCACTTGCAACACGTCTGGTCCGGTACCCCGTGCGGTTGTTGCGCGGCATCGTCAGGCGAGCGTACGCTTCGGGGCGACTACAATTACGCGCGATGTTACGCGCTGCCTATATCGAGGGGAAAGTCAAAATGTTCGAGTCCAGGAACAGGTTGTTCGCGACTGCGCTCGCCTTGGCGACCGGCATCGCATTGGGTGGTTGCTCCGCATCCCAGGATGGTGATCCGCTGCCGGCCCCTCCGACTGAAAGTGCGATCGCCAGGTTCGATCTCGCCACGGGCACGCTCCCGTCCTGCGCTCAACTTGCTGTTCGCGCCGGACGCAGCTGTTCCGCTCACCGACGGCACGCTCAACATTCCGGCGGCCCTGGCCGCGCTCCGCCCGAATACTCCCGCGCTCAACGCACTGGACGGATGGTCGACGACCGCGGGGGTCGACACCAGTTTCACGCTGCCAATCGACGCGGCATCGATCAGCGCCAGCAGCATCAAGATCGTCAAGGTTTACCTGAACCCGAGCCTGCAGGTTCCGGCGAATCCCGCTGATCCGGCACAGGCGGCGGCGTATCTCCCCACGGGCGCCACCAGCCCCGTCGGCGGCGTGCTTACGTACGGTGTCGATTTCACTGCCGAAGTCGCGAGCGAACCCGACAGCTACGGCAAGTTCCTGCGCATCACACCGCTGAAGCCGCTCGAATCCAGCAAGGGCCCTGCCGTCACGGGCGGCAAGATCCTGAACATCGGTTACATCGTGTTGCTGACCAATGCCCTCAAGGCGGCGGACGGCCAGGCCTATGGTCCTGACACGTTCTACGCCGCTATCAAAGCGGCGCCGGCAGACTGCAGTTCGTTCACGAGCACGGCGCAAAAGCAGGTATGCCAGATCACGAAGGCGAACCTGAACGTCGCCGCGGCCGCAAGCAGCACGAGCGCGGACTCCGTCGTCCTCTCATGGCATTTCTCGACGCAATCGATCGACGACACGCTGGACGTCATTTCGCAGACTGCTACGCCGAAGCAGACGGTGATCGTGCCTGCGTTCAACACGCAGCTCGGCCGCATCCTGACGACGAAGGACTTCAGCGCGGCGCTCCCGGGCAAGGCGAACATCTACCTCGGCTCGACGCAGCTTCCGTACTACCTGACGGCAGCTACGACGACCACGGGCGCAGCCGCCAGCGCGGCGGTTCTCGCCAGCGTCTGGCAGGCGGCCGGGCCGCCCCCGGCTCCGTTCACCAATACCGCCAGCCGCAACCTGACGATGTTCAACCCGGCCCCGGCAGCGACCAGCACGGTGACGGTGCCGCTGCTGGTCACCGTGCCCAATGCGACCTCAGCCTGCGGCGGCGTCAGGCCTGCCGGCGGCTGGCCGGTGGCGATCGTGCAGCACGGCATCACGGGTGATCGTTCGCAGGCTATTGCGATGGCGGACTCGCTCGCTGACGCGTGCGTGATCGTCGCGGCCATCGACCTGCCGCTGCACGGCGTCGTCGATACGACCAGCCCGCTGTACTGCACGCTCGGCCCTGCCGCAGTGCATCGGCGCGACGGAGCGTACGTTCAACGTCGACCTGGTCCAGAACAACGCCACGACCATCGCCGTCCCCGACGGCAAGATCGACGCGTCCGGCACGCACTTCATCAACCTGGCGAGCCCGCTCACCAGCCGCGACAACCTGCGCCAGGCCGAAGCCGACCTGATCCAGCTGACGAAGTCGTTGCCCGGCCTCGCAGTTGCGCAGGCCGCGCCGGGTTCGCTGCCGGCAGGCCCGGCGGGCGTCAATTCGACGCGCATCAACTTCATCGGCCTTTCGCTCGGCGCGATCGTCGGTGGATCGCACTTGCACTTCGTCGATGACGTCGCCAGTGCGACGCTTTCAGCGCCGGGCGGGGTGATCACCAAGCTGCTGATCGACTCGCCGATACGTTCGGACCGGTCATCACGGCGGGCCTGAATGGCAAGCTGGCGTGGCACCCGGCAACTACCTGTTCGGCCAGTTTCTCCGCGATGTCCAGGCCGTGATCGACTCGGGCGATCCGATCAATCACATCGCCGACGCGACGGCGCTGCACCCCACTTACCTGCAGAAGATCGTGGGCGACACGGTCGTGCCGAACAGCGCGACCGACCGCCTGATCGCCAAGGGCGGTTTCGCGAAGGTGACGTCGGGCTCGGCGAACCCGGTCGCCCCGGGCAGCCCGAAGTACGTGGCGTTCCCCTTCGGCACCCACGGCTCGCTCTTTTCTACAAGAGACTGCGCAGCGATCACAGACGCGGCCACCAAGGCCAAGTGCGTCGCGACCACGACGGAAATGCAGCGACAAACGGTGCTCTTCGTGGCCCAGGCCGCACCGGGCGGAACCGGCTCGCTGATCACGGTCACCGACACGTCGGTGGTTCAGCAGTAGGCCAGAGACCGCTTCGGTCGCAGGAAGGGCGGGAGCGATCCCGCCCTTCTTTTTTGGCGTCCGCTACAATCGCTCCCCCGCACGCCTGGATTGCGCTTCCGTTCCATGGGCCTCTTCGGTTTCCGTTCCAAGAAAACCAGCGAGGGCGACACGCCCGTCGCCGACGAGGCCGTGCCCGGCGTTCCAGCGGCAACGACCGCTGCCGAGGAATCGCAGAAGCAGGGTTTCCTCGCCCGCATGCGGGCAAAACTGAACCGCGGCAATTCCTGGCTCACCTACGACCTCACCAACCTGCTGCCCGGCGGCCGGATCGACGAGAACGTTCTCGACGAGCTGGAGACGCGCCTGATCGCGGCCGACGTCGGCATCGAGACCACCGAGAAGATCCTCGGCTCGCTGCGCGGCCGCGTGCAGCGCAAGGAACTCGGCGACCTGAATGCGCTGCTCGCGGCGCTGCGCTCGGCGATGCTCGAGATCCTGCAGCCAGTCGCGCGCCCGCTCGAGATCGACGCGACGAAGAAGCCCTACGTGGTGCTGGTCGTGGGCGTGAACGGCTCCGGCAAGACGACGACGATCGGCAAGCTCGCGCACCGGTTCACGGCCGAGGGCAGGAAGGTCGTGCTGGCCGCGGGCGACACCTTCCGTGCCGCGGCCATCGAACAGCTGCAGGTCTGGGGCGAGCGCAACAACGTGCCGGTCATCGCGCAGGGCGCGGGCGCGGACCCCGCCGCAGTCACGTTCGACGCATTGCAGTCCGCGCAGGCGCGCGGCGCCGACGTGCTGATCGCCGATACCGCGGGACGGCTGCACACGCAGAGCAACCTGATGGAAGAACTCAAGAAGGTGCGCCGCGTGCTCGGCCGCCTCGATCCGTCGGCGCCGCACGAAGTGCTGCTGGTGCTCGACGCGGGCCAGGGCCAGAACGCCCTCGCGCAGGCGCAGCAGTTTCATAAGGCGGTCGGCGTGACGGGCCTCGTGATGACCAAGCTCGACGGCACGGCCAAGGGCGGCATCGTGTTCGCGATCGCCGACGCGCTCAAGCTGCCGATCCGCTTCATCGGCATCGGTGAGACCGCTGCCGATTTCGACGTGTTCGACGCCGGCGCCTTCGTCGATGCCGTGCTGGCCCGGCCGCGCGACACGGAGTCGGCGGCATGATCAGGTTCGACCACGTCTGGAAGCGTTACCCCAACGGCCGCGAAGCCGTGAGCGACCTGACGCTCGACATCGCGCGCGGCGAGATGGTGTTCCTCACGGGTCATTCCGGTGCCGGCAAGAGCACGCTGCTCAAGCTGATCGCGCTGA
Organism: uncultured Gammaproteobacteria bacterium; assembly: GCA_963698735.1. Lineage (GTDB taxonomy): Bacteria > Pseudomonadota > Gammaproteobacteria > Steroidobacterales > Steroidobacteraceae > RPQJ01. The sequence goes on from CAVOSA010000010.1 coordinate 28,286, forward strand.
TCGAACGGCCGAGCAAGGGCACGCTGGTCGTCAACGGCCAGAACACCGCCGCAGTGCCGCGCTCGAAGATTCCGGCATTCCGGCGCCAGATCGGCGTCGTGTTCCAGGACCACAAGCTGCTCATGGACCGGCCGGTCTATGACAACGTCGGCCTGCCGCTCGTGATCGCGAGCGTGCCCGAGAAGGAAATCCAGAAGCGCGTGCGCGCGGCGCTCGACCAGGTGGGGCTGCTCGGGCGCGAGCGTTCGCGCCCGATCGAACTCTCGACCGGCGAGCAGCAGCGAGTCGGCATCGCGCGCGCGATCATCGGCAAACCCGCCTTGCTGATTGCCGACGAACCCACGGGCAACCTCGACCCGGACCTCGCGATCGAGGTCATGAACATCTTCAAGCGCTTCAACGAGGTCGGCGTCACGGTGGTCATCGCGAGCCACGACATCCACCTGGTCGAGCGCTTCGGCGTCCGGCGCGTGATCCTGGCGCAGGGCCGCACGGTCGATGCGTGGGACGCCCAGCCGGCGCCCGCACTGCCCGAGATCCGGGCGGACCGATCATGAACCAGTGGCTCGAACGACACGTGCAGACGCTGGTGGGCTCGCTGGGGCGGCTCTGGCAGCAGCCGTTCGCGACGATGCTGACGATCGTCGTCATCGGCATCGCGCTGGCCCTGCCCGCCTGCCTGCACGTGCTGGTGCAGAACGTGCGCACGGCGAGCGGTGGCTGGAGTGGCGCGCTCGACATCTCCGTCTACATGAAGCCCGACGCGACGCTCGACCAGGCGAAGCGCGCGGCGGAGCGCATCCGCCAGCGCCGCGACGTGGACGAGGTCACGCTGATTGAGGCGGACGACGCGCTCGCTGAATTCCGCCGCAACTCCGGGTTCGGCGCGGCACTCGATGCGCTCAAGGACAACCCGTTACCGCACGCGCTGGTGGTACGGCCGGATGCGGAGTACCGCGAATCAGGCCGCGTGCAGGCCCTGTCGAACGAGCTGAAGAAGATCGACGGTGTGGACATCGTGCAGCTCGACACCGAGTGGGTCAGCCGCTTCAACGCGATCCTCGACGTGATCCGGCGTGGCGTGTTTCTGGCGGCGGGGCTGTTTGCGCTCGGCATCCTGGTGATCGTCGGCAACACGATCCGCCTCGACATCGAAAACCGCCGCGGCGAGATCGAGGTGACCAAGCTGGTCGGCGGCAGCGACGCGTTCGTGCGGCGGCCGTTCCTCTACAACGGAGTCTGGTACGGCCTCGCGGGCGGCATCACGGCCGGCATCATCGTCGCGGTGGTCGTGGCCGTGCTGAGTTCGCCGGTGCAGCGCATCGCCGGACTCTACGGCAGCAAGTTCGAACTGCAGGGCGTGGGGCTGCTCGGCTGGCTGGCGCTGCTGCTCGGCGGGGCGTTGCTGGGATGGCTCGGGTCCTTCATTGTCGCGACCCGCGAACTGCGCGAGATCGAGCCGAAGTAGCACCAGCCCAGGTTTCACTCGGCCGTGTCGGCTTCGGCGTCCGCCTCTTCCTGCGAGGCGCGCTCGAACGGCGTCCACTTGAAATTCTCGCCGCCCAGGTCGCAGGCCGCGCCCAGTTCAGGCAAGGCGGTCTCGAGGAATTGGCGCATCTCCGCTGGCTTGGAGATCAGGACCATCAGGTCGCCCGACTCCTGCGCGCGGACCGTGTACTGCAGCGAGTCGAACGAGTAACCGGTCGGGCGGTCGTTCCTGAGTTCGCTGAGCATGACCCAGACCGGCAGGCCGCCGCACAGTTCGATCCGTTCGCGAGTGATCCGGACGAGGTATTGGCGGTAGAAATCCGCCAGCGGCGCGGTCGTGCGGAATTCGGCGATGAGTTGCCCGTTCAGTTCGACGAAGCAGACTTCGTCGCCGACCTCCCTGGTCTCGCCGTTCTCGATGTAGCGGACCAGGCCGGCACGGCACAGCCCGGTGTCGTCTGGGCGGTGATCGACGATGAGCAGTGGCGCGCCACTCTCACCGTTCGCCAGTTGCCAGCGTCCGGCAACCGCCGGGACCTCGAGGTCCGCACGAACCCCCTTGGCCAGCGAATGGACCGTGATGGCGTCGCCGCAACCGGTCAACCCGACTGACGCAACCACGAACATTGCCGCCAGGGTCCTGCCGCATCGCCCGCTCATGGTCGCACTCCTGCGCCGTGGACTGGAACCAAGGTGCGCCGGGGCGTGCGCGACGCCATCAGGGAAAATCAGCCGATGCCGACGAAATATCGCAAATAGTTGATTTACAACAATAAACTAAAGCGGATACAGCGGTTATATGGAACTTCCCAGGGGTTTAGCACTCCAATCGGCTGACTGCTAATATTGGCAGCCTGAAGCCACCCCAGAGGTACGCTCGATCCAATGAACATGGCCACCGCCCTCGTCCCCCGCACCCCCGCTGAACTGGCGATCGCCGGTCCGGTCGGCAGTTTCGACGCCTACGTCGATACCGTCAGCCGCATCCCGGTGCTGAGCCGCGAGGACGAGCAAGAGCTTGCCATTCGGTTCCACCGCGACGGTGACCTGGACGCGGCGCGTCAGCTCGTCCTGTCACACCTGCGCTTCGTGCTGCACATCGCGCGCGGCTATGCCGGTTACGGCCTGCCGATGGGCGACCTGGTGCAGGAAGGCAACGTCGGCCTCATGAAGGCGGTGAAGCGGTTCGACCCGGCGGTCGGCGTGCGCATGGTCTCGTTCGCCGTGCACTGGATTCGCGCCGAGATCCACGAATACGTGCTGCGCAACTGGCGCCTGGTGAAAGTCGCCACGACCAAGGCGCAGCGCAAGCTGTTCTTCAACCTGCGCAAGAAGAAGAAGAACCTGGGCTGGCTGTCGGCCGAGGAAACGGCTGCCGTCGCGCGCGACCTGGGCGTGAGCGAGCGTGACGTCACCGAGATGGAACGCCGGCTGTCCTCGCGCGACGTCTCGTTCGACCCGACGCCGGATGCCGACGAAGAAGAGTCGTCGTCGTATTCGCCGTCCGCCTACCTGCCGGCGCCGGATTCGGATCCGGCCGTGGCGATCGAGAGCGCCGAATGGGACGACGACGTCAGCGAACGCGTAGCCGAGGCCATGACGCAGCTCGACGAACGCAGCCGCGCGATCCTGCGCGCGCGCTGGATGGACGAGGAAAAGGCCACGCTGCACGACCTCGCCGACAGGTTCGGCGTGTCGGCCGAGCGCATCCGCCAGATCGAAGCCAACGCGATCAAGAAGCTGCAGAAGCTCGTGGTCGCCTGATTGCCCCTCTCCCGCTGCTGCGGGAGAGGGAGGTAGATCAGCCCTGCTTCGCCTTCTGCACGCTGTCTTCGGTCACCGGCACGATCGTGATTTCCACGCGCCGGTTCTGGGCGCGGCCCTCTTCCGTGTCGTTCGTCGCAACCGGGTGGGCCTCGCCCGCCCCCACCGTCACGACACGCGTGCGATTGACGCCGTGGCTCGAGAGGTAGGACGCCACGCTGTTGGCGCGCTTTTCTGACAGCTGCTGGTTGTACGAATCGCTGCCAACGCTATCGGTGTGGCCAGCCACTTCGATGACCGACTTGTCGTACTCCGTGAGCGTCGCCGCAACCTTGTCCAGCACCGGGTAGAACTGGGCATTCACGTCCGAGCTGTCGAAGGCGAAGGTCACGCCGCCCGGCATGTCGAGCGTGATGTTGTCGCCCTTGCGCACGACGTCGACGCCCGTGCCCGCCATCTGCTGGCGCAGCTTCGCTTCCTGCTTGTCCATATAGTGACCGGCGGTGCCGCCGACCAGCGCGCCCGCGGCAGCACCGATCATCGCCGACTTGAACGGATTGTTGCCGGCGCTCAGCAGCCCGACGACGGCGCCTGCGGCAGCGCCATACCCAGTGCCTTTGCGGGTCTTTTCCTTCTCGGGATTGGTGGCGAAATCCTCCATCGAGGCGCAGCCAGCGATGGCGACGGACGCGGCGGCGAAAAGGGCAACAAAGCCGGACCTGGCGGTTCGCTTCATGAATTGACTCCTGCTTGCATGACTTGATGATTCAATCCTGGATCAACGGATTCTATGCCAGATTCTCAAAGAGCATTTGATACTGGCTTCGCGCTGGCCGCGCGCACCGCAGCTGTCACCGCCCGATGTATCTCCAGATTCAATGGGGCGGCAAAAGTTCCTGGGCACCGGACCGCGAGCATAGGGCCGCCGCGGGGCTCGAGGCCGCCGTTTCCATTAGAATCCCGTTCCCTCCGCACCAGAACCCGACCGGGAGCCCCCGTGCCCGCCCACGCCCTGAATCCGCTCGACCTGTACGACGTCCGCGCCTCGCTGTCCGAGGAGGAACGCATGGTGCAGGACTCGGTCGCGCGCTTCGTCGATGACGCCGTGCTGCCCGTTATCCGTCCGCATTTCGAGAACCACACGTTCCCGAAGGAGCTGGTCGGCGAGCTTGCGGCACTCGGCCTGCTGGGGAGTTCGCTGGAGGGCTACGGCTGCGCGGGCATGAACGCGGTGAGCTACGGCCTCATCTGCCAGGAACTCGAGCGCGGTGATTCGGGCCTGCGCAGCTTCGTGTCGGTCCAGTCGTCTCTGTGCATGTATCCGATCTACACGTACGGCAGCGACGAGCAGAAGCAGCGCTACCTGCCGCGCATGGCGAAGGGCGAGATCATCGGCGCGTTCGGCCTGACCGAACCGCACGGCGGCTCCGACCCTGCCAACATGAAGACGCACGCGAAGCGCCGCGGCGGCGACTGGGTCCTGAACGGCGCCAAGATGTGGATCACCAACTCGCCGCTCGCCGACGTGTTCGTCATCTGGGCGAAGACCGAGGAAGGCATCCGCGGTTTCCTGGTCGACAGGGGCACCAGGGGCCTGGAGACACCGGAGATCGAGAACAAGTTCTCGCTGCGCGCTTCAGCCACCGGTGCGATTTTCCTCGCCGACGTCGTCGTGCCGGATTCGGCAATGCTTCCCGGCAGCACGTGCGGGATCAAGGCGCCGCTCTCGTGCCTCACGCAGGCGCGTTACGGGATCACCTGGGGCGTCATCGGTGCCGCGCAGGCCTGCCTCCAGGAAGTGCTCGAGTATTCGAAGACGCGCATCCTGTTCAACCGTCCGCTGGCAGCGACGCAGGCGATCCAGATCCGCCTCGCGGAAATGTCGCGCAAGATCACGTTGGCGCAGCTGCTGTCGCTGCAGCTCGGCCGGCTCAAGGACGCAGGCCAGATGACGCCGTCGCACGTCTCGCTCGCAAAGTGGAACAACTGCCGCGCCGCAATCGAAGTGGCGCGCGACGCTCGCGACATCCTCGGCGGCTCGGGCATCAGCGCTGAGTACGTGCCGATCCGGCACGCGCTGAACCTCGAGAGCGTGATCACCTATGAAGGCACCGAGACGATTCACCAGCTCACCATCGGGCGCGAGCTGACGGGGATCAACGCGTTCTGATTCCTCACCTCTCCCATGTCCGCATGGGAGAGGTCGCGCGCCGCGCGGGAGAGGGAGCGGACACTACTTCCGCGTCACCGCGTACTCGACGGTCACTACCGCCTTCACCAGTTTCTCGACGGTACTCGTGTCGTAGCTGCCGTAGTCGGCAGTCTCCGTCGAATTCGGCGACGTGATCTGGAACACGCCCTGGGAGGCGGAACGCAACGGACCGACGGTCACGCCGCTGTTCGCGGCGAACTGTTCCGCGCGCAACAGCGAGTCCTTGGTCGCCGCACCGATCAGCCGTACCTTCACCGCATTGAGGTCGGTGAAGAAGTACTGCGGCGGCATCGAGTTGATCGCCACGCCTTCGCTGATGAGTTTCGTCGCTTCGCCGGCGAGTCGCGCGATCTGCTGCACGTCGTTCGCGGAGTATTCGAACCCGCGCGTGAGTTCGTAGCCGAGGATGCGTCCGGTCTGCACGCCGCCTGGCCCGGACTCGAACAGTGTCTGGCTGGAGACGGAACCCGACTGCAGCTTCGAAGCGTCGACGATCGAGCCGACGAGGCTGGCCACACGCGCTGAGTCGGACTCGAGCCTGCGGTAAGCAGCGGGCAGGTCGGGCGCGCGCACGCTCACGACGGCGCGCCAGGTGCCGGCGTCGGAGACCACCTTCTCCTCGGCGTAGCCCTTCACCGTGATCCTGTCGCCCGCCAGCTTGATGCGCTCGAGGCTGGAGGCGACGATCCAGGCGGCCAGCACGAGGCCAATGGCGAGTGCAACACCCAGCGCCAGGAACCCGGTGGTCGACTGGCCTGTCTCTCGGCGGACGCCGGCTCTGCCAGAATCTCGTCTAATCATTAGAGTTTCCCTTTGCGTGCAGAGGCTTGCACGCCTTCGTTGTCGGCATTTTTTACGAAAACGGCGCCCAGCGGCAGCCCGCGCTTGCCAGTTCGGCAGCTAGCCGTCGCAAGCTCATGAATACCATCAATTATTTGTCCGCTGGCACGCGGCTTGCTTAGACACATTGTCCTTCATTGGCCCAGCAGAGCAGAAGAAACGCCACCGGGCGAAGGACGGGCAAGCCAGCTCTAGGTGGGGATGATCGCCAGGGGATTGAATCGGGAGCAAGCGTCGATACAAGACGGCGAGGGTAAAAAAGAAATCTGGTTACAGGGCGCGCACAACAAGTAGATTCAGAACAAGAAGTAGAACAGCGTCCAGTCAGTGACCCCGGCCCCGCGAATGCGGGGCTTTTTCTTTTGTGCAACGGCGCGAGGCGCGGCGCGCCTGGCGTGAAAGTCAGGTGCCTGGGTTCGCGTCGATCGCAATGACGCGGTCACCCGCCTCGATCCGCAGCGACGGATCGCTCCAGCAGCCGAACCGCCGCGGACCGCGGCGCACTTCGACGATCACCGTGCCCTCCGTTTCTCGCGCAAGACGTCCCACCTCCTCCGGGCGGGCCGCGCGCTCGACCAGCTGGCACTGGCCGCGATACGAAAGCAGCTCGGAGACGAAATCGACGGTGCCGGTCGTACTGACCGCGTCGGCCATCAGGTAGCCGCCGAAACGCGACGGCGAGACGATTTCGTCCGCCCCGCCGGAGCGCACGATCTTCACGTTCTCGGGTTCGGCGACGCTCGCGACGATGCGCACATCCCGCGCCAGGGCGCGCACCGTGAGCACGATCAGCACGGTCGTGTCGTCGCGGCCGACGCTCACGATCACCGAGCGGGCACGCTGCACTCCGGCCACGCGCAGGATTTCCTCGCTGGAAGCGTCTCCGTGCAGGCCGATGAACCCCCGGTCTGCCGCTCGCGCGACTTCCTCGCGGTCCGGATCGATCACCACGACCTGCTCCGACAGCCACCCGCGCAGCAGCAGCTCCGACGCGGCGATGGAGCCGCTGTGCCCGTAGCCGCAGAGGATGACGTGGTCTTTCAACTCGCGCTGCAACCGCAACATTCGCCATTCCTCGATGAGCCGCTGGATGATGAGCTGGTAGGCCGTGCCCAGGAACGTGAGCCAGACGAAGATCCGCACTGGCGTGACGAAAAAGGCGTCGATCAGCCGGGCCTGGTCCGAGACGGGGACGATGTCGCCATACCCGACCGTCGTGATGGTGACCATCGTGAAGTAGAAGACGTCGGATATCGAGACGTGACCGTCGATCTGGTCCTTGAGGCCGTCACGGTCGATCAGGAAGACCAGGAAGACCGAGGCGACCATCAGGAGCACGAAGCCTGCCCGCAACATGAGCGTGACTTCGGGTGGCTGCGCCGCGCGGCGGATCAGGATGGGCAGCGTGTCCTCGCCGCGCTCGGCACGGATGCGACGCATGGTGCGCCTGACCCAGCCGAATCGCACTCGACCCGACGCGCTCATGCCGGCGGAACGGCTCGATACCGATGCATCATGACCCCGACGGGCGGACGACTGCCGCCCCCTGTGGCCGGAAATATAGCGCACGCCGCCGCGGGGCACGGCGGCGCGGCGAACCCGCCCGGCTCAGGCGACCGCGAGCGGCGCCAGTTCGTAGCCGATGATTTCGCGGGTCTGGGGGTCGAGGATGGGGGTGCCGCTGTTCCAGCGCCCTGCGACCTTCGCGGTTTCGAGCAGGGTGCGGCTCGGCACTACGGAGGCCAGCATCAGGCCACCTTGCGGATCACGCACGAAAGCCGTGACGGACGAGCTGGGGTTGCCGGACGACGCAGGCTCCGGAAACAGCAGGGCAAGCACTTCCTCGGGTGTAATCGTGTGGGACATCGTATCTCGGTGGCGGTAGTCTTTTGCCAGAGAGACGTAGCAACTTGCGTGCCACCTCGGAAACCCAGGGATTTGCAGCCACTTCGGCGCGGGTTCATGCAGCGGAGTGACAGCGCGTGTCGACCGGGGTGACGCCGGCTGTCCAAGCGTGATGCGCGTCTCACTCCGGTTGCGGTAGCGCAGGCGGTCGAGCGCAGCCGCCCGCTCATTAAGTAAACTCCGCGCCAGGGATCGCGAGCTGCAGAGGCGGAGGACGAGAGTGACCAGCACCGAGGCACGCCTGCCGGAAATCGTCGCGCACCGTGGCAACGCCGCGGAATTTCCGGAGAACACACTGCAGGCGCTGTCGTCGGCCGTCGAACTCGGCCTGCGCTTCGTCGAGTTCGACGTGCAACTCACCGCCGACAAGGTGCCGGTCGTGTTCCACGACTCGGACCTGGCGCGGGTAGCCGACCGCCCCGACAGCGTGCACACGCTGCAATGGTCGCAACTCGCCGGGATTCCCGTGGGCGAGGTCAAGCGCTTCGGCGACCGCTTCGCCTATACCTGCGCCCCTTCGCTCGCGCAGGCCGTGGATGCCATCGCCGGCTGGCATGGCGTCACTGCATTCGTCGAGGTCAAGCGCGCCAGCATGCGGCAGTTCGGCCGCGAGGCGGTGCTGCGCCGTGTAGCCGACGTGCTGCAACCCGTGCTCGACCGCTGCGTGCTGATTTCCTTCGACCTCGCGGCGGTGAAGATCCTGAGGCTGATGACCGGCGCGCGCATCGGTTGGGTGCTTGATCAGTACGACGCCGACAGCCTGCGCGAAGCGACGGTGCTGCAGCCGGAATTCCTGTTCTGCAACCTCGAGCGCGTGCCCGTGTCGGTAACCGGACTCTGGCCCGGCCCCTGGGATTGGGCGATCTACGAGGTGCGTGACCTCGACACCGCCAGGCAGTGCCGCGACCTCGGCGCGAAGTACGTGGAGACGATGACGGTGCGCAGCCTGAAGGCAGCCTACGACGAGGCAGCGTCAGCGGCATGAGCGGGCCGGGCAGCGACGACGACCTCGCCTGGCTGGCCGGCGAGTTGAGCGCGATCCGCCGCGAGTTGCTGCCAGCCGGAGATCCGCGCGCGCTCTACCTCGCTCTCGACCAGGGGGGCACGTCGAGCCGCGCCGTGCTGTTCGACTCTGTCGGCCGCGAAGTTGCGGCAGCACACGTGCCGATCGCTACCCGCCGCCCGGACGCCGCACGCGTCGAGCACGATGCCAGCGAGTTGCTGCAGTCGCTGCGGACCGCCGTCCGCGACGTGTGCGAGTCGCCGCTGGCAGCGGGCCGGCCGATCGTCGCGGCAGGTCTCGCCACGCAGCGCTCGACCGTGTGCTGCTGGGATCGTAACGATGGCACTCCCCTGAGTCCGGCACTCTCATGGCAGGACCGACGCAATGCCGCGTGGCTCGAGCGCTGCCTCGGCGCGCGCTCTGACTGGGTGCGGGAACTCACGGGGTTGCCGCTCTCGCCGCACTACGGCGCGAGCAAAATGCGCTGGTGCCTCGACGAGTTGCCGGAGGTGCGGCTGGCACTGCGCGACGAGCGTCTGTGCATGGGACCGCTGGCGAGCTTTCTTGCGCAAGGCTTGTGCGCGGCGCGGGAGCCCTGCGCCGACCCGGCGAATGCTTCACGGACGCTGCTGTTCGATGCCGCGGTGCTCGACTGGTCGCCGCCGCTGCTGGAGGCTTTCGGCATTCCGCTCGCGGTGCTGCCGCGCTGTGTCGGCAGCACGCACGAGTTCGGCACGCTCCCGATCGACGCGGCCCGCGGCGTGCCGCTGCGCGCCTGCAGCGGCGACCAGTCCGCCGCGGTTTTCGCCTTTGGACCACCCGCGACGACGACAGCCTACGTCAACGCAGGCACCGGCGCGTTCGTCCAGCGCATCCTGCGCGATGGCTCGGGCCCCGTTCCCCGTGGCCTGCTGAAGAGTGTCGTGTATGCGCGCACGGACGACCCAGGCAGCGCCCTGTATTGCCACGAAGGCACGGTGAACGGCGCCTATGCTGCGCTCGAGTGGGTGGGCAAGCGCGTCGGAATCGACGTCAGGCGCACCCTCGACAGCCTGTCCACGGCGCTCGCCGACGGCGCCATGCCCGTGCTGTTCATGAACGGCGTGGGCGGCCTGGGCGCCCCTTACTGGTTGCCCGACTTCCAGAGCGAGTTCGTGCTGGTGCGGGAAGGCGCGCCAACTCCGGACCCTGCCGCGGAGCTGCAGCAAGTCGGTGCCGTCGTCGAAAGCATCGCGTTCCTCATCGCGGTGAACGTCCTGGCGATGCACGGCGCGGCGCCGCTGCAGCGGCTGGTGATCACGGGCGGGCTGGCCTTGTGCGACTACCTCTGCGAAGTGCTCGCCGAGGTCACAGGCATGATCGTCGAAAGACCGGCGCTGCTCGAAGCCACCTCGCGCGGCATTGCCTACCTCGCCGCGGGCCAGCCGCAGGACTGGCAGGCCATACCGATCGAGCAGTCGTTCGCACCGACCGGACGGCATGCCGTGCGCGGGCGGTTCAATCTCTGGCGCGCGGCGATGAGCGCGCGAGGGGCGCGTTCCGACTAGCGAACATCTCCTGAACCGCTCTGGAAAGTGGCGAGAATCTCCCGCTCGATCCAGGTCGGCCCCGCGGTTCCGTCGTAGAAGCCGCAGTGGCCGCCACGGCCGGTGCGCGTGATCTCGAGAACGGGCGAACGCGCCAGCCGATCGAGGTCGCTCGCGGGAATGATCGGGTCGTCGTCGGCAGAGATGATGCGAACCCGCGCCTCACCCAGTGCTGCCAGCGGTTCGAGCGCCTTGCCAACGAGCGCGTAGCCGCGCAGGTATTCCCGCAGCGACGGGAATCCGCCATAGCGGCAAGCCATCCTGTCCGTCATGTCGGTGAGGTTGCCGAGCTGCAGGATGTCGTCGAGCGTGGGATAGACGTCGGGCCATGCCTCCCGCTTCTTGCGCAGGGAACGCCGCCACTTCCACACGAAATACTCGCGGTACAGCGCCCATCCAGACTCGAGGCGAACGAGCGTGTGCTCGGGATCGAGCACGGGACACACCGCCACGATGCGGGACACGTTGATCCCGGCAGCGGCGGCACGCGCGCCGACCCGCACGCAGAAGTTTCCGCCGAGAGAAAACCCGCCGAGCACCAGTCGCTGGCCGGCATGCTGCCGCTGCAGTTCCTTGACCGCGCCCACGACCTCGGCGATCCGGCAGGAATGGAAGAGTTCGGCGTTCAGGTGATGACTGTCACCGTGGTCGCGCAGGTTGAGACGGACGACGTCGTAACCGGAGTCGAACAGGAGCTGGCCGAGCGACAGCAGGTACAGCGAATTCGCGCTGCCTTCCCAGCCGTGCAGCAGGATGGCAACGCGATCCGAAGGTGAACGCCCCGCGTCCGCCTGTTTCGCCACCAGCGCCAGCAGGCGCACGCCGTCGCCGCAGTCGACCAGCACTTCGCGCGAGGACTGCCGGAGCACCGTGGCGCGACGCTCGACGGCTGGCCGCCGCAGCGGCAGGCTCGGGTAGATCGACTGCACGTGCTGATGTCGCAACCGCCACGGCGGCACGAAGTCGGGTGACGTGCCGGCGAGCTGTCGGTCGGCCCGGCTCATGCGGGAGGCTTCGGGTCCCAGGCTCGGTCGCGAACGATCTCGATGCGGCCCGAGCCGGGCAGCGTCTCGACGAACCCGTCGCCCATCAATTGCGACGGCGTGCGATGGCCCGCTGCTGCCGGCTTCCCTGCGAGCAGGTGCTGCGCAATTGCCAGCGCCGCGTGAACGGTCACGTCGTACCCGTTGGCGACTCGAACGCGCGCGGTCACGCGCTCACCGCTCGGGGCCTGCGCCTCGCCCCACACCAGCATGGTGTTTGCGGCACGCGCGGCGGCATCCGGCCCGGCGGGACCGCGCGTCGCCATGCGCTTCATGAAGCCCTGCACGGGCCCGAACTGCAGCAGGCCGCCGAACGCGTTGAGTCGCTTGAGCTTCGCGATGCTGTCGGCCGGCATCGCGATGTAGCACTCGATGTTCTCGATGCCCGTCGTCCAGTAGGCGGTGCTGACGTCGCCCCAGGGGATGGTCACGGCGGAACGCACGCCTTCGCCGAAATCGATGTCGCGCTCGCGAAACGCGTGGGCCACCGCCGTGATGCGCCCGGCGCTGCGGATGCGCCCGCCACGCGCAAGGTTCTCGATACTGGTCTTCAGCGTGCCGCGGCTCGGGCGGCCTTTGGACGCAAACCCCAGTGCCAGGTAGGTGGCATCCGGCAATTCGCGCTTGAGACGCGATGCGACGCAGTCGGTGGGCACGACGTCGAAACCGGTGGCCGGGCACAACACCACGCCCGCCTGCCGCGCGGCTTCATCGCGCGCGTGCACTGCCTCCAGCACGTCGATCTCACCGGTAATGTCGAGGTAGTGGCTGCGTTGTCGCAGACACGCCTCGACCATCGGCGCCGACGTTGCCGAGAACGGTCCCGCGCAGTGCAGCACCACCCCTGCGCCTTGCAGCAACCGGTCGAGCGCGGCGGGATCATCGAGCGGGGCCGTGCGGTGCTCGCAGCCGAGGGCATTCGCGAGCGTGGCGACGGATTCGCTGCGACCGGCAAGCACCGGGTTCAACCCGCGACGCACTGCCTCGCGCGCGATCAACTCACCCGTGTACCCCGTCGCGCCATAGATGAGCAGACGCGGCCCGGTCATGATGCGGGCAGGACGTGGAACTCGACGCGATTGTTCTGTGCGGCGACCGTGTTCCAGACGCCGGCAGTCGTCTTTTCGGCCTGCTCGGGATAGGCCACCGGCTCGCGGCGCCCGGCGTTCACGACGTCGATCTGGATGTTGCCGCCGGTACGCCGACGCAGCATCGCCGCGAAGTTGGCGAAGTCGACCGACTGGCGCTGCGCGGTGGACAGCGAATCGTCAAAGGGGTTGCCGACGAGATCGCACTTCGTCGCCGCCACGTTGACGTCCGCCAGCGAGAAGCCTTCGCCGGCATTGCCGCTCAGGCAGAAGTCGCCGACATAGGATTCCACGCGGATACGGCCCTTGAACTGCTGGCCCTCGAGCATCGTCACCAGTGCGCGCAGGCGCTCGAGCCGGCTGCCGGCGAGTGGCGCTTCACCGTAAGGCACGTATTCCGTCGCGACCGGCCCGGGCGCGGCCGGGCCGCCGACACCCCCCGACGTAGCAGCGATGGCAGGGGCATTGCTTGCAAGGGTCGCTCTGGCGGCGGCAGCCGCCGCGACAGCGTCAGCTTTGGCGCGCTCGATGGCGGCGCTCGATTCGGCAAGCTCGCGGGCCAGCATCTGGTTCGCCGTGTGCGACTGCCACGCGAGGTAGCCGAGAATGAGAGCGGGCAGCGCCGCGAACAGCGCCGTGAGCAGGACGGGCCACCACTGCCTGCGCTGGGGCGGCGGTGTGAGCGCTTCGATCGAAGGCGGCGGCGGGATCTTCCCGATGCTTTCCTTGATTTCTCCCGTCATCCGGCGGGCAAAGGCCTCGAAAGTCGCCAGCATGAAGCGACGCTGCTCGCCAAGCTGGTCCTTGACCAGGTGCTGGACGGATTGGCGCAGGCCCGCCTGGAACTCCGAAACCAGGGCCGGGGTAAAGGCCATGCCCGCGGGCGACGCAGCAAGCGGCGCGGACGAGAGTGCAGGCCGGGTGCCCGTCGACGACAGCAGGTCGCCAGACTGCCCGGGTTCCAGGTCCTGGGCCGGAGATATTGCGGCCAGGGCCGCCGCCATCGCCGCTTCGCCCGGCATGGCTTCCGCGGCGTGCGCCGCTGCGGCAGCCGGGCCCGGGAACAGCGCCGTGCGCTGCGTGCGACGGTCCGGCAGCAGGTGCAACTGATAGAGGATGCGCGAGACGTCCACGGGCCGCACCGTCTTGGGCAGCACGCCGACGGCGCCGAGCGCGCGCGCCTGGCTGACGTACAACTCGCCTTCCTGCGACGTGTACATCATCAGCGGGATCGTGGCGGTGAGCGGGTCGGCCTTGATGGTCTGGACCGCCTGGAAGCCGTCCATGCCCGGCATGAGGTGGTCCATGAAAATGACGTCGGGACGGTTCCGCTGCAGGTATTCGAGCGCCTGCTCCGCGGATTCCGCCGTGTCGACCGTCATGCCGTGCTGTTCGAGCATCCGGCTCAGGATGACCCTGGCCGAACGCGAGTCGTCGACGATCAGGGCGCGTTTGCCCGTGGTCATGGGTTCTCTGGGTCCTTCTGGAGACACCTGAACGGTGCCGCGTGTACCCGCTTTCTACCTTGAAAGACGCCGGAAGCCAATCCCGGCAAGTGGAAGTGGCCAGTGCCGACCCCGGGCGTATGCTTCGCCCATCGACTGAGTCAAATAAGCAACGGAGGCATTCCAATGCCCTACACCACCCTCGATATCCGCAACATCGCCCTCGTGGGCCAAGCCGGCGCGGGCAAGACGCTGCTGGCCGAAGCCTTGCTCGCGCAGTCTGGCGCAACCCGGTCCAAGGGGTCGCTGGCCCGTGGAACCACGGTCTGCGACTTCGATCCGCAGGAAAAGGCGCTGCTCCACTCGCTTGATGCCGCCATCTGCGGCTTCGAGACCCAGGGCAAGCGCGTCAACGTCATCGACACGCCCGGATACCCCGACTTCCTCGGCCGGACGCTGAGCGCGCTGGAGGCGGTCGAAACGGCCGTGATCGTCGTGAGCGCGGTGAACGGCATCGAGCCGATGACCCAGCGCATGATGGATTTCGCGAAGGCGCGCGGCCTGTGCCGGCTGATCGTCGTCAACAAGATCGACAGCCGCGAGGCGCGCACCGAAGAGGTGCTGCTCGAGCTGCGCGAGGCCTTCGGCAAGGCCTGCCTGCCGCTCAACCTTCCCGCTGAAGGCGGCACCACGGTCGTCGACTGCTTCTTCCAGTCGCACGGCAAGGCAGCGGATTTCTCTTCGGTCGAGGCGGCGCACACCGAGATCATCGACCAGGTCGTCGAGGTGGACGAGAAGCTGATGGCGCTCTACCTCGAACAGGGCGAAGAACTGCTGAACCCCGAGCAGCTGCACGATCCATTCGAGCAGGCGCTGCGCGAAGACCACCTGATCCCGATCTGCTTCTGCTCCGCCGAAACCGGCGCGGGCATTCCCGAGTTGCTGGCGGTGCTGGCACGGCTCGCGCCGAACCCGGCCGAAGGCAACCCGCCGCCGTTCCTGAAGGGCGAAGGCGAAGCAGCCGAACGCGTGTCGGTGAGCCCCGATCCGTCGAAGCACGTGATCGCGCACGTCTTCAAGGTCACGATCGATCCGTTCGTCGGCAAGATGGGGATCTTCCGCGTGCACCAGGGCACGGTGAGGCCGGGCGCGCAGCTGCTGGTGGGCGATGCGCGCAAGCCGATCAAGCTCGCCCACCTGTACCAGCTGCAGGGCAAGGAACACACCGAAATTACCCAGGCGGTCCCGGGGGACCTCTGCGCCGTGCCCAAGATCGACGAGATTCATTTCGACGCCGTCCTGCACGACTCGCACGACGAGGATCACTACCACCTGAAGTCGGTGACCTTTCCGCCCGCGATGCTCGGCCTGGCGATCCGCACCGAGAAGCGCGGTGAGGAACAGAAGCTGTCCGAGGGCCTGCACCGACTGATGGCGGAAGACCCCTGCGTGCGCGTCGAGCACCACACCGCACAGAACGAGACCGTGCTGTACGGGCTCGGCGACCTGCACCTGCGCGTGATGCTGCAGCGGCTGACCGAGCGCTACGGCGTGGCGGTCAAGACCAGCCCGCCGAGCGTGCCGTATCGGGAGACCATCACCCGCCCGGCCGAAGGCCACTGCCGCCACAAGAAACAGACGGGTGGCGCGGGCCAGTTCGGCGAGGTCTACCTGCGCATCGAGCCGCTCGAGCGCGGCGCGGGCTTCGAGTTCGTCGACGACGTCGTGGGTGGCGCGATTCCGGGGCAGTTCATCCCAGCCGTCGAGAAAGGCGTGCGCCAGGTGCTGACCGAAGGCGCGGTCGCCGGCTTCACGCTGCAGGACATCCGGGTCAGCGTGTATGACGGCAAGCACCACGCGGTGGACTCGAAGGAAGTTGCGTTCGTGTCGGCCGGCCGCAAGGCGTTCATCGATGCCATCAAGGTGGCGGCACCGATCGTGCTTGAACCGATCGTGCGCATCGTGATCAGCTGCCCGACCGCGTCGATCGGCGACGTGAGCAGCGACCTCGCGACGCGGCGCGCCCGCATCAGCGGGCAGGACACGCTGCAGGGTGGACGATCCGAGATTTCGGCGCTGGTACCGCTCGGCGAACTGCAGGACTACCTCTCGAGGCTCAAGGCGCTGACGGGCGGCGAAGGCACCTACACGATGGACCTGAGTCACTACGACCCGGTGCCCCCGCGCAAGCAGCAGGAACTGGTCGCCGCCTTCAAGCCGCAGGAAGAGGCGGATTGACCGTCGCGCCGGAGAGGCACGCGCTGTACGCATTCGTGCACATCGAGAAGACCGCGGGCAGGACGGTGCGGGCCGTCCTGCTGCGGTCCTTCGGTACGGGTCATTGCGAGATCCGCACGCCGTACTCGCGGCGCGAGCCCGAGTTCGAGGACCGGCGTATGCACGTCACGGCCGCCGACCTGCACAGGGTGCGGCGCATCTACCGTGGCCTGCGTGGCATCGCAGGCCACAACGTCAAGCCCTACTCGGACCTCGACGCCGAGGACCCGGGCATCCGCTACTTCACGTTCCTGCGCGATCCTGTGAAGCGCTACCTGTCGCACTTCAAGAACCGCTCGCGCGCCTACGGCCGCGGGGACTTCGAGCGCTGGATCGGCGCGCCGTGGACCCACGACTGGCAGACGAAGATGATCGCGGGTGAGGCGAGCGCGCAGAAGGCGATCGACCTGCTCGCAGCCCGCGTGGGCTTCGTGGGACTCACCGAGACCTTTGACGAGTCCCTGCTGCAACTCGGCCAGTGGCTCGGCGAGCCATCGTTCCGGCCGGAGTACCGCCCGGTGAACCGGCTCGAGGAAAAGAGCCGCAGCCGTGACGTGGCCCGCGAGCAGGCTGACCTTGGCTACCTGGAGGAACCCGCGATCCGCGAGCGGCTGCGCGCGGTCAACGCGCTCGACCAGCAGGTCTACGATTACGTCGTGCGCGAGTTCTGCACGCGCCAGCGGCTCGCCTACCGTGGCGACCTCGCCGCGGACGTGGCCACGCTGCGCGAGCGCAACCGGCAGGCGACCGATTGGGACGAGCCGCTGTCGAGCCGCCTGCTGCGCAACTGGGTCTACAAGCCGGCGCTGATCCTGCGTCTCGCTTGAGCCGGCTCAGTTCTCGTCGTCGTCCCCGGGACGGCGCATCTCGAGCCCGACGCCGCGCTTGAACCGCCGCCACATGGCCCGCCACGGCTGGTCGGCCCGGGTGGGATTGGCGTGCGGCCAGGGCTGCGAGGGCGTCGGCTGGCCGAGCAACTCGCATAACGGCCCCCACTCCCGCATCTTCGTCGGGTCGAATTCGAGGTACTGGCCGGGTCGATTGCTGAAATGCTCGCGCACGGCCGCGTTGTGGGCGCGGTACGCGTCGAGCCAGGCCTGGCGGCTCTCGGGACCGGCGCCGGGGTTGGCGTGCTTGCCGAACATCCAGACACGCATCGGCCGGACACGACGGTTGCGATAGAAGCGCGCGCAGCTCTCGATCCACGGCTGCTCGTCGCGCACCGTCAGGATGAACTTCGCATCCGGAAACTGCGCGTACATTTCGCGCCAGAGATGGAAGTACGGATTGTCGGTGAAGGCGTCGAAGAGGTCGAACGTCGGCAACCGGTAGTCGCCCGCCTCGATCTGCTTGAGCAGCGTCTCGCCATCGTCGGCTCCGGGGTAGCTCCCGGGCTTGTCGCCATTGATCGTACGATACCCCAGGCCCTTGAGCGCCTCGAACACGGTCGTGGTGCCCGTCTTGTAGAAGCCGATGGCAAAGATCTTGCCGGCGTAGGGAGCGCGCTGCATGGACGGGATTCTGCACTCAGCCGCGCTGCTGCGCGAGATCGCGGACCTCTTTCGCCAGCGCGAGCAACCGCTCGTGGGTAACGACGCGTTGTTGCGGCGTCAGCGAGGCGTCGAGTTGCACCACGAGGTCGAGGAAGTCCGACCGGCTGGTTGCGATCGCCTTGCGGTACTCGGGCGTCCACAGGCGGTCCGGTTCGGCGATCAGCACGCGCATCCGCTCGGCGAAGGCCGCACGCGGCCCGGACCGCACGCGCAGCGTGGCCGCGAGCTCCTCGCGCCAGAGGCGCCGGTTCTCGCGCCATTCGAACATGAACGGACGCGCCGTCCACGCGTAGTCGTGGATGAGCTGGCGCTGCTGCGGGCTCAGCGGACCGGTCATGCGCTCGATGTTCCTGCGCAGCGACTTCTCGCGCTGCGCGTAGCGATCCTCCGACGTCCGTCCCGAGTACTCGCGCCAGGTCTTCTCATCGGCCCGCTGCAGGCTTTCGAGCAGTTCATGCACCTGGCGGTCGCTGAGCGTTGCCGCGAGCGCGGTGTAGCCCGGCGCCGCCTGTTCGAAGATGCGCCGCCAGTAGACCTCGGCCTGTTGCGCGGCGTCCTCGAGGCCATCGCGCGTGAGGCCGGTGCGGACCTGCGACGCCAGGCCCTGCAGGAAGGCATCGTAGCGCTCCAGTTCCTCGCTGCGATGCCAGTCGAGGTTGCGTTCGAGCGTGCGTGCGAGGCTGGCGCTCTGGCTGCCGTCGAGCGACACGAGCCCGCGCAGGTAGAGACCCACCAGCGAATCGAGCCGCGGATACACGAGCGACGCGCCGCAACCGGCCAGGCCGGCCAGCAGCAGCACCGTGAGCAGGGGCCGTGCGATCCAGCGGGGCAGCCGAAGTTCAGTCGTGGTCATCGTCCGGGGCGGGCGCCAGGTCCAGTGTCATGGCCAGGGGTGGCTCGGCTACCTGTTCGATCAATCGCGGTCCCTGGTTGCGTGCATTGCTGACCAGTCGGCTGACCGCGTGCGCAACCATCTCGCCTGCGCCGTCGGGACCCAGCAGCCGATCGAGCCGGGTGACGTCGTGGTTGCCCGGGTCGAGCCATTCAGCGTAAGCGCGGGCGGAATGATTACCGGCATGCGATCGTGGATGTACGCGATCGATTTCGCGGGGACCGTCGTGATCAGCGTGCAGGACTCGAGCGGCTCGCCCGAAGCGGGGTCGCGCCAGGCTTCCCATAGCGCCGCCAGCGCGAACGGACCGCCGCTCGCCGGCCGGATGAAATACGGCTGCTTGTCGCGTGGACCGAGCTGCATCCACTCGTAGTAGCCGTCGGCGGGCACCAGCGCGCGACGCTTGCGGTAGGCGGCGCGAAACGCCGGCTTTTCCTTCAGCGTCTCGGCCCGCGCATTGGTCATGCGGGCGCCAATCGACTTTTCCTTCGCCCACACCGGCACCAGCCCCCAGTAGAGCTGGGCCAGTCGCCGCGTCGCCGCGATGTCGGGCGAGGCGTCGTCGGGCAGCACGCGCACGGCCGGAATGAACGTCGTCGGCGCGATGTTGTAGCGCGGCTCGACGGCAGGCGTATCGTCGGGCAGCCCGAACAGCCGGACGACGGCTTCGTGGGGCGAGTAGAAGGCGAAGCGGCCGCACATGGGAAGGGTCGCCTTACTCGCGCGTGCCCGTCCCGCGATTCATCAGCCACACGCACGCGGTGAACAGCACGACCACCGACACGATCATGATCGCGAACGAGAACCCCACGTCGACGTCGGAGCGGCCGAGAAAGCCGTAGCGGAACGCGTTCACCATGTAGAGGATCGGGTTCGCCATCGACACCGTCTGCGCCCAGCCGGGCAGCATCGAGATCGAGTAGAAGACACCGCCCAGGTACGTCATCGGCGTCAGGATGAACGTCGGCACGAAGGTGATCTGGTCGAAGTTCTTGGCGAACACGGCGTTGACGAAACCGCCGAGCGCGAACACCACGGACGTGAGCAGTACCGCCGCGATCACGATGAACGGGTGCTCCACGTGCAGGTGCGTGAAGAACAGCGCGATGATCGACACGATCAGGCCCACGAGCAGGCCGCGCAGCACGCCGCCCGTGACGTAACCGAGCACGATCAGCCAGTTGGGCAGCGGCGAGACGAGCAGTTCCTCGATGTGCCGGCCGAACTTGGCGCCGAAGAACGACGACACGACGTTGCCGTAACTGTTGGTGATCACCGACATCATGATCAGGCCGGGGGCGATGTACTGCAGGTACGTGTAGCCGCCCATCTCGCCGATGCGGCTGCCGATCAGGTTGCCGAAAATGATGAAATACAGCGTCGCCGTGATGACGGGCGGCACCAGCGTCTGCCCCCAGATGCGCATGATCCTGCTGAATTCGCGGATCACGATCGTCGCGAAGCCGACACGGCGCGCACGCCGCATGCGGTCCGCGGTCGTCACCTCGGCGTGGCTGCCGGGGCTGGCGCCCGGCATGCGGGCTGGCGACTCGCTCATGGTGTCGCCGCCTGCGCGACCGGCTGGCCGCTGCCGACGTCGCGCCCTTCGACCAGGCGCATGAACAGCTCCTCGAGGCGGTTCGCCTTGTTGCGCATGCTCACCACTTCGCCGCCCGCCACGGACAACGCCGCGAAGATCTCGTTGAGGTTCTGTCCCTTGCTGACTTCCACCTCGAGCGTCGTCTCGTCCGGGACGGACACGCGGTACCCGGGCAGCACCAGCGGCACGCGCAGCGGTGCCCGGAGGTTGAGCACGAACGTCTCGGTGTGGAGCTTGCGCAGCACCGTCGACATGCGGTCGTTCTCGATGATGCGCCCCTCGTCGATGATCGCGATGTGGCGGCAGAGCGTCTCCGCCTCTTCGAGGTAGTGCGTCGTCAGGATGATGGTCGTGCCTTGCTCGTTGATCCGGCGCAGGAACTCCCACATCGAACGGCGCACCTCGATGTCCACGCCGGCGGTCGGCTCGTCGAGGATCAGCAGCTGCGGCTCGTGGATCAGCGCCCGCGCGATCATGAGCCGGCGCTTCATGCCGCCCGAGAGCGAGCGCGAGATCGCTTCGCGCTTGTCCCAGAGCTGAAGCTGGTTGAGCCAGTACTCCATGCGTTCGCGCGCCACAGGCCGCGGAATCCCGTAGAAGCCGGCCTGGTTGAGCAGGATCGTCGAGACCTTCTCGAACTGGTTGAAATTGATTTCCTGCGGCACGACGCCAAGGCACGACTTCGCCGCCTCGTTCTCGGTGTCGATGCTGTGGCCGAAGACACTCACCGTCCCGCTCGTCTTGTTGACCAGCGAGGACACGATGCCGATCGCCGTCGACTTGCCCGCGCCGTTCGGGCCGAGCAGCGCGAAGAAATCGCCCTCGTCGACGTCGAGGTCGATGCCCTTGAGGGCGTGGACCCCGTTCTTGTACGTCTTGGAGAGCTGGCGCAGCGACAGGGCCTTCATGGCGTGGAATCGGACCGGTCACGGGAAGGGAGCGCAGGGTAATGTGCGCGCCCCGTGTCAGCAAGGAACGTCCGTCCCTCCGGGCGACCCCCGCCGGTGGCCTGGGCGCGGCAGGCGTCGCTGTCCGGGGCGCGAAATGGCCTGCTCGCGCTCGCATGGTCCGAGCAGACACAGGCCTGCCGAGTAGGCCCAGCGCAGCACCTCGTTGCCTGCGCCGGTCGCGGCGGCGGCCAGCAGGTCCCAGTACCGCGCATGCCCGGGCCAGCGGGGACGGACCAGGCCCGGCCAGGACGCGAGACGGAAGGACTCGGCGGGTGACAGCGCCGAGAGCCGCTCCTCGTGCGCGGGCGCAAGCCCGAACGCGATGCGCGATGACAACGGCACCCCTTCGGCAAGCCGGCGCGCGACCAAAAGCGCGACGAGTCCGAACGAACGACGCGTCTCGCCGCGCGAGCGATCCGCCTCATCGAGGTCACCATCGGTGACGGCCTCGTGTCGCCACGGCAGGGCACCATCTGTCTCCGGCAAGGCCAGCTCGAACAGCGCAATCGGGCTCTGGGCAGCGCGTTCCCGGGCCTCCACCGTCGCCTCGGCCAGACGTTCCACGGCGGAGAGTGGCAACTGAAACCAGTGGTCCGCGCGATGCACGGGATCGAGCGCGCGATCCAGGAAGAGGCGGTTGAGGTCCGCGATGTCCCGCCGGACGACGGCGCTCAGCAGGTTGCCTTGGTGGGCCCAGGGCACTTCAGGGGTGGGCAGCTTGGCTTCTGTCATGGTCTTGATTCCATATATGGTCCGAAATGACCATATATGGATATAGAATCTCATACAAGGTCTGAATAGACCATATATGGCCAAAACATCAAGAATCGGGAGAAGGGCCATGAGGATCACGGACAGCCGTTACGACCGGGACCGCCTGCGTCTGGCAATCGCCTACCGGCTGATCGCCCTCGAGGCGCGCACCCGGACCATCCGCATGGCCACCCAGCTCTCGGACGACCGCATCCGCCGGATGTACCGCGACTATTTCGCCGCGCTCGGCGGGAACCTGGTGCGCCGCCGCCGGGGCAAGTCGCCGCGACAGATGTCGTATTTCCGCCGGTCGCTCGAGCATGAACAGCAGACTGCGCTGCTGGGCTCGCTCCTGCGGCGCTGCAGCCTGATCGGCCGCTACCCGACCGGCTTCCGGCCTGTGCTCGAGGACGTGGGGCACTTCTGCGACGCATACGAAACCTACCTTGGCCTGTGGCCGGGCGCGCAGATCTCGTTCGAGCATGCCTGGCACCTCTGGCAGGTGTTCTGCCGCAACGACGAATTCGTGCTCGCCACCTGCCCCGACTGCGACTCGCTCTGGCTGCAGGACACACTGGAGATCGTGCCGTACAACTGTCCGGCCTGCCGGCGCGGACTGTTCCGCCTTACCTGACGCCGGCGACGGGCAGGGGCCGCGCTACACTGCGCACCCCTCGCCCCCGCTGCGCTCGCCGTGCCCCGCATCCCCAACGTTTTCGCCGGACCGTATCTCGATCGCATCGCGCACCTGCGCAAGGACGAGACCTTCGTGGCGGATGCGTTGCGGGGCAGCAGGGCTGCCTTCGTGCCGGTCTGCGAATCGCGCATCCTGGTCCGGCGCGGCCCAGACGGATGGGCTGCAGCCTTTGTCGAGGCAACGCACGCGCAGCTGCTGCCCGCCCTCATCGCCGAGCCGGTGCTGCTTGGCCGTGATGCGGATCGCATCTATTTCGCCGCCGAGGTCAGGCAAGCGGACGCCGTGCAGACGCTTTTCCCTGCAGGCTCGGTCAGGTTCGAGGATCTGCGCATGACCGGAGGGCAGTTGCCCGCGCAGCAGGCCGGAGTGCTGGCCTATGCGCGCGCGATGCTCTACTGGCGCAGCCGGCACCGCTTCTGCGGCGCGTGCGCCGCGCCCACGCGCAGCGCGAGTGCCGGCCATGTCATGAAGTGCACCAACGCAGCGTGCGGCATCGATCATTTTCCGCGCCTCGATCCGGCCATCATCGTGCTCGTCACCGACGGCGAACGTGCGTTGCTCGGCCGCCAGGCGTCCTGGCCCGAGGGGCGATACTCGACGATTGCCGGGTTCGTGGAACCCGGCGAGAGCCTCGAAGATGCCGTGGCCCGCGAGGTGCTCGAGGAAACCGGAGTGACGGTGCTCGAATCCGAGTACCACTCGTCGCAGCCGTGGCCGTTCCCGTCGTCACTGATGATCGGCTACATGGCACGCGCGGCCGCAGGCTCCGTTGCGCGCGCGGACGAAGAACTCGAGGACGTGCGCTGGTTCAGCCGCGAGGAAATCGCCGCAGGTTTCCCGGGCCTGCCGCCACCCCAGTCGGTCTCGTTCCGCCTGATCGAACACTGGTATGACGCCGGCACGACCCTGCCGCTCGCACAGACGCCGGGCCTGGCGCTCTGGGGCTCGCGGCGCGGATAGCGCGCCGGCCTCCGCTGCCTCGCCACCCAGCCGCTGCGCGCGCACGTGACGCCAGAGATCTTCTTCGTCCTGATCGCGGCATTCGGCGCCGGCTTCATCGACGCGCTGGCGGGCGGCGGCGGACTGATCCAGCTGCCGGCCTTGTTTGCGGCTTTCCCGCAGGCGCCGCACACGACCCTGCTGGGCACCGGCAAACTCGCGGGCCTTGCCGGCACGAGCAGCGCGATCGCGCGATTCATCCGGCACGTGCAGCTCGACTGGAGCCTGGTGCTGCCGGCAGCAGCCGGCGCGTTCGTCGCGTCGCTGCTCGGCGCGTGGATCGCGACGACCGTTTCGCCCGAGCGGTTCCGCGCGCTGGTCCCGCTGCTGCTCACGTTCGTGCTGGTGTACACGCTGCTGCACCGCGATCTCGGGCGCGACCATCGCCCGCGAATCATCGACCGCAGGGCGCGCTGGCTCGCCGCGGGGACGGCCGGTGCCATCGGCCTCTACGATGGGTTCTTCGGCCCCGGCACCGGCAGCTTCCTCATGTTCCTGTTCGTGCGCTTGTTCGGGCTCGATTTCCTGCATGCGTCCGCGTCGGCCAAGATCGTGAACGCGTCCACCAACACGGCGGCCCTCGTGCTGTTCGGCCTGACCGGCGAACTGTTCTGGCTGCTCGGGCTGGCGATGGCCGCCTGCAACGTCGTTGGCGCCCAGTTCGGCAGCCACCTCGCGATACGGCGTGGCAGTGCGCTCGTGCGCAAGGTCTTCCTGGGTGTCGTCGGCACACTGATCGCCAAGACGGCCTGGGATGCCGTGCGCCTGCACCTGTGAGCGCCCACGGCGCGTTGAACGCTAGAATGCACTGGCGGGGGCACAGACCTGGCTGAGGTGGAAATAATGGATCTCTCCTGGACGACGTTTGCGGGCATCGCGCTCGGTATCGGGCTCGCCGCGGCCACCGGTTTCCGCGTGTTCCTGCCCTTGCTCATCGCCGGGCTGGCTGCGCATTTCGGCTACATCCCGCTCTCCGAGAACTTCCAGTGGCTGGCGAGCTGGCCGGCGCTGACCATGCTGGGCACGGCCGCTGCGGCCGAGATCCTCGCGTACTACATTCCGGGCGTGGACCACGCGCTCGACGTCATGGCGAGTCCGGCCACCCTGGTGGCGGGCGCGGTCGCGAGCGCAGCGGTCATGACCGACCTGCCCCCGAGCATCCTGTGGCCGGTCGCGATCATCGGTGGCAGCGGCATCGCGGGTCTTACCAAGGGCGGTTCGGCGCTGATCCGTGCGAAATCCGGCCTCATGACTGGCGGGCTCGGCAACCCGGTGGTGTCGACGGCCGAGACCATCGGCGCGACGGGACTGTCGATCTTCGCGATCGCGTTGCCCGTGGTCGCGCTGCTCCTGATCGTCGTCCTGCTGTTCTGGGTGGTGCGCAAGACGGGACGGTTCCTGTTCGGACGCCGGCAGGCCGAGGCCGTAGCCGCGCAACGGGAGCCCTGAGCGGGGACTATGTGCCTGCTGGTCCTCGCATGGGAGTCGCATCCGCGTTATCGGCTGATCCTGGCCGCGAATCGCGATGAATTCCACGAGCGACCTGCGGCGCCGCTCGCCTGGTGGCCGGAGGATCCGCGCATTCTCGCGGGGCGTGACTTGCGCGGCTCGGGCACCTGGATGGGCGCGACCCGTTCGGGCCGCTTCGGCGTCGTCACGAATTTCCGCGATCTCGAACAGCCGCCCGCCGACGCGCCGTCACGAGGCGAACTCGTGACTCGCTTCCTGTCCGGGGCAGTGTCGCCGCCGCAGTACCTCGATGAACTGCGCGACCGCGCGCTGCGCTACGCAGGCTTCAGCCTGCTCGTCGGCGGGCCGCGTGCGCTCCACTACTTCTCGAACCGTGACGGCCGCGAAGCGCGGCCGCTCGAACGCGGGGTCTACGGACTCAGCAACCACCGGCTCGACTCCCCGTGGCCCAAGCTGCTGCGCACCCGTGCGCGACTGTCAGAACTGCTCGCGACGGATCGCGTCGCGCCGGAACCCCTGTTCGACCTGCTGGCGGACCGCACACCGGCCGATCTCGACGAAACGCCGGACACCGGCTTGCCGCCCGAATGGGAGCGCGCGCTGTCCTCGCCTTTCGTCCTGCACGAACGCTACGGCACGCGCTGTTCCACGGTGCTGCTGGTCGAGCACGGCGGTCGCACGACGATGCTCGAACGCCGTTTCGACGAACGTGGCGTCACGACGGGCGCAAGTCGCCTGGCGTTCGACCCGTCGCCTGAATGATGGGCAGCGCGGCCAGTCATCGCGGCCTGCCGGTTCGGCTCGCACGACTTGCGGTCCTCGCGTGCGCGCTCGCCTGGCCGGCACTCGTGACCGCGGCAGCGCCGAAGGAACGCATCGACATCCGCATCGACGGCGTCCCGGACGACATGGCGGCGAACGTCCGCTCCTACCTGACGCTCACGCGCTACACGACTCGCGAGGACCTGACCGACCCCCAGGTCCGCCGGCTCGCGGACCGTGCCGTGGACGAGGCGGCCGACGCGCTGCGTCCCTTCGGTTTCTACGCGCCCAAGATCCGCAGCCGCACCAGTCGCGACGACCCCAAGTGGATTGTCCGCCTGAAGATCGCGCCGGGCGAACCCGTCCGCATGCAGGCGGTCGACGTCGAGATCGCCGGGGCCGGCGCGACGGACAAGGAACTCCTGCAGGTCAGGGCGGAATCGACGCTGAAGCCTGGTACGCGCCTCGACCACACGAGTTACGAGTCACTCAAGGCCTCGTTGCTGCGCACCGCGCGCGACCGAGGCTACCTCGACGCCACACTGACGCGCCGGGAGCTGATCGTGAACCCGAAGCAACTGACCGCCGACGCGCGGATCACGCTCGAGACCGGCGGCCGCTACGAGTTCGGAGCGCTGGAGCTGGACCAGGACGTCATCGACGACGACCTGATCCGGGCTTACGTCCGCTTCGCACAGGGCCAGCCGTATTCGCCGGAACAGATCAACGCCACGCAGTTCGCGCTCGAGGACAGCAATTACTTCTCGTCCGTCGTCATCACGCCGGGCGAACGCGACAGGACGACCCTGACCGTGCCGGTCAGCATCCACGTCGAGCCGATCAAGCGCAATCGCTACGCCGTCAACGCGGGTTACGGCACGGACACCGGCATCCGCGGCCAGTTCACCTGGGACAACCGGCTGGTCAATACGCGCGGCCACCGTTCGCGCCTCGAACTCACGGCGTCGGAAGTCCGCTACGAAGCGCTCGCTCGCTACGTGATCCCCGTCGGCGACCCGAGCCTGGAAAAGCTCGAATTTTCGCTCGGCTACATCGACGAGGACATCGGCGACCTCAGGAGCCAACGCACCGAACTCACCGGCGGCCTGACCCAGGTGTTCGGGCACTGGCAGCAGGTGCTGTTCCTCAAGCTCAACGACGAACGCACGATCTTCCCCGACGGCACGTCGGAGCAGGCGCTGCTATTGATCCCGGGCATCAGCTACGCGAGCCTGCCGCCGAACTTTCTTACCGGGTGGGTACGCGATGCGGCGTACTACGTCGAACTCTCGGGCAGCCCGGCGACGCTCGGGTCGGATGCGTCGTACCTGCGCTTCTACGGCCGGGCTGAGCGCGTCTGGCCGATCCGCGGGCCCTGGTACGTGCGCGGGCGCGGGGAACTCGGCACCAGCTGGGTCGACGACTTCTCCGCGTTGCCGGCCTCGCAGCGCTTCTTCGCCGGTGGCGACCGCAGCGTGCGTGGCTTCGCGCTCAACGAACTGAGCCCGCCGCTCGACGGCACGCAGACACGCGCCAACTCTTCCGGCCAGGGTGGCGGTGGCGAACACAAAGTCGTCGCCAGCGTGGAATTCGAACGGGACTTTCCCCGCAACTTCCGCGGCGCCGTGTTCTTCGATACCGGCAACGCATTCAACGACTGGAGCACGCCGCTCGAGTATTCCGTTGGCGT
This sequence comes from uncultured Gammaproteobacteria bacterium, assembly GCA_963698735.1. Lineage (GTDB taxonomy): Bacteria > Pseudomonadota > Gammaproteobacteria > Steroidobacterales > Steroidobacteraceae > RPQJ01. Next base: position 56,303 of record CAVOSA010000010.1, read on the forward strand.
CGGCGTGCGCTGGAGACTGCCGATGCTGATGATCGGCATCGATGTCGCGCAGGCGCTGTCGGAATCCGGCCGCAAGCCCCGTCTCCACCTGAACATCACGCAGGTGCTGTAGCGTGCGTCGCGGCTGGCTCATTTTCGGCGGACTGCTGCTGTTCCTGGCAGGCGCACTGGGCGGAATCACGCACTGGCTGGTCAACACGCAGCAGGGACTCGACTTCGCGCTGGCGCAGCTGCACCGCCTGCCGAACGTGAGCATCGAGGTGTTCGGCGCGCGCGGCACGCTGGCCGGCACGCTGGAAGCAAACCGCATCGTGCTCGATCACGAGGCGGTGCACATCGTCGTGCGCGGCGTGAAGGTGAAGCCCGAACCCGCTGGCCTCGTCGTGGGCAGGCTCGGCCTCGAGGACCTGTCGATCGCCCGCACCGAAGTGACGCTCAAGCGGCGACCCCCGCAGCCGGAATCGGAGCCGCATTTCCTGCCGGCCGGCCTGCACCTCACGGCGCCCGGCTTCCGGCTCGGCGCAATCGCGGTCACCTTGCAGAATGGCCAGCGCATCGAGGCACGTGAGGCAAAAGGCTCGCTCGATGTCACGCGCTGGCGACTTACCCTCGACCCCGTGGATGTCCGCGGCCCGGACGGGCTGATCACGGGCTCGCTCGTGCTGCGTGCAATGCAGCCGCTCGGCCTGCGAGCCGACCTGCGCGGCGAATGGCAACTGCCCGGCGACGAGTTCGAGTACCGCTTCCGCATGGTGACGCGCGGCAATCTCGATCGGCTCGGCGCGGACCTGTACCTCGATTCGCCCGCCAAGCTCACGTTTACCGGCACGTTGCTCGACCTGACGGAAAAGCCACGCGCCGACGGCACGTTCCGCCTGTCGGACTTCGACGGGTCGCCGTGGATTCCCGCGGGCCGTCTGCCGCAGCTCAGCGGCTCCGTCACGCTGGCGGCGGGGCTTTCGTCGCTGGGCCTCGACGGCACGTTTACCTCGCCGGCGCTGCCGGGCCAGCAGCTGCGCCTGCAGGGCGCGGGACGCTGGGAAGGCAAGACGATCGAACTCGCGAACCTGCAGGCATGGCTGCCGCGGATGGGACTCTCCGTCACGTCGAGCGGCACCGTCACGCTGCCGGCTGCAGATGCACCGGACGGCACGTTGCCACGCCTCGTGCTCAACGGTGAATGGGTGGCACTGCGGTGGCCGGTCGCACTGGAAGGCGAACCGGTCGTGCAGAGCCCGCAGGGTGTCTACACGCTCGAAGGCTCGATGCCTTACCGGTTCACGACGCGCGCGCAGGTCGAGGGCCCGGCGATTCCGTCGACGAGCTTCGAGGCCGCAGGAACCGTGACCAGGGACAGCGTGCTGCTCGACCGTTTCGACGGCTATGCGTTGCGCGGGCGGCTCCAGGGTCGCGGCGCCCTGTCGTGGGCGGGCAACCAGGCCTGGAACTTCGACGTCGACGCCAGCTCGATCGCGATCAGCGAGCTGCGGCCGGGTGTGGAAGGCCGCTTGAACGCCAGGGGCACGATCGCGGGAGCAGGCCTGAACTCCGCGGCACCCTGGACCGCGCGCCTCTCGTCTCTGTCGGGAACCATGTTCGGCCGGCCCCTGACGGGCCGCGGCGAGATCTCGCATCGCGACGGCAACTTCGACCTCAAGGGCGTGCGCATCGCGAACGGCCCTTCGTTCGCGGACATCAACGGGCGCATCGGTGCGACCGCGCTGGACCTGGACTGGAACGTCGACCTGCGCTCGCTCGCCGTCGCTTTGCCGGGGATGAGCGGGCAGCTCGTTTCCCGCGGCACGGCCCGCGGCACGGCGCAGCGTCCGCAATTGCAGGGCACCGCACGAGTGCGCGAGTTCTCGTATGGTGGCGTGGACGTCGCCAGCATCGACTTCGAGGCCGACATCGACACGAGCGACCAGCGTCGTTCCAGCGTGTCGTTCCGTGCGGACACGATCGACGCCGCCGGACTGGGCATCGATTTCGCACGAGGCAGCCTGGCCGGCCTCATGGCCGATCACCGCATCACGCTCGACGTGGCGTCCCCAGGCGATCCCGAGCGCCGCATCACCGAGTTCAAGGGAGAACTGCTGGCGGAAGGCGGTTACGACCTGGCGCGGAACGAGTGGACCGGGGACCTGTCCAGCGCAGAGATCCGCTTCCCGGAGGGCGATGCACGCCTGATTCAGCCCGCCGCGCTGGTGCTCGGACCGTCGCTGCTGCGCGCAGCGCCCATCTGTCTCCGCACCGACGCCGACGCCCGGTTGTGCGTCGAAGGCGAGCACCGCGCACAGCCGCTTTCCTGGCGCATGATCTACAGTGCGCAGGACTGGCCGCTGCAGCGTTTGCTGCGGTCGCTGCTGGGCTGGCGCGAGTTCGACGGCCGCCTGCAGGCGAGCGGCTGGGCGGAGAAGACGCCCGGCAAGGACTGGGTCGGCGGGACGACGCTGCTCGTAGACGAACCGACCATCAATATTCCGCGCAACAAGTTCCGCGTCGAGCGCATCCCGCTCGGCAGCAGCCGGTTCGACCTGCGCGCCGAACCCGACCGGATCCTTGCGAATGTCGACATCGACGTCGACGAATCGACCCGGATCGAAGGCGAGGCCGTCGTGACGCGCGTGGCGGGGCAGCTGCTCACGTCGCCGCTGTCCGGGCACGTCAAGGGCCGGTCGGAAGCGATCAAGGCACTTCCGCTGCTGATACCCGAGATCGACCGGGCCGCGGGACGACTGGACGGCAACATCACGCTCGGCGGCACGCTTGGTGAGCCGACGTTCAACGGCGACTTCCAGGTGCGCGACGGCGTGCTCGAGCTCTACCGCACCAACCTGAAGATCACGGGACTGAAGGCCGATGGCGCCTTCACGGGCGACGTGCTCAAGTTCTCGGCGACCGGTGCCACGGCCAAGGGCGGCCTGACCCTGGACGGCAATTTCAGCTGGCCCGACGGCATCATGACGGGCTCGATGCTGATGCGGGGCGAGCAGTTGCTGGTGGCCGACACACCCGAGCTTCGCGTGCTCGCGTCACCCGACCTGGTGCTGCGCGCAGGCGCGAACGGCTACGAGGTCGAAGGCGAAGTGAAGATTCCCAGCGCGCGAATTTCGCCGCGCCAGCTCACGACCACGGTCAGCACGTCGCCGGACGAACGCATCGTCGGCCTGGAGGATGTCGACGAGTCCGGACCGTCGACCGCCGACCGCATCACGAGCCGGATCAAGGTCAGCCTGGGCGATGCCGTTCGCGTCGATGCGTACGGACTCAAGGCGCGGCTCGAGGGTAGCGTCACCGTTTCGACGGTGCCGGACGACGTCGCGCGCGGCAACGGCGTGATCAGGGTGGCGGAAGGCCAGTACCGGGCGTTCGGCCAGGACGTGCGCATCACCAGGGGCACGCTCACCTACAACGACACACCGCTCAGCGAGCCGCTGCTCGACATCGTCGCCGAGCGCAAGATCAAGGATGCCGACATCACGGTGGCGGTGAACGTGCGCGGGACGATCGACCAGCCGTTCATCACGATCACCTCGCAACCCGCCATGCCAAGCAACGAGGCACTGTCGTACCTGCTGACCGGGCGTTCGATCGACACTTTGCAGTCGGGCGAGGCCGCCGACATCAACAAGGCCGCCGAGAACCTGGCTTTCAGCGGCGGCGGCCTGCTGCTCGGCGGCGTTGGCTCGCGCCTCGGACTCGACGAAGTGTCGGTGGAGCGTACCGGCGACGACGACACCTCCGTCGTGCTCGGCAAGGCACTGTCGCCGAAGCTGTTCGTGAGCTACGGCATCTCGATTGCGGAGGCGATCAATACGATCAAGCTCCGGTACACGTTGAACGAGCGCTGGTCGATCAAGGCCGAGGCGGGTCTGGAGCAGAGCGCGGACGTCGAGTACAGGATCGAGCGGTAGCGACATCGCCTTGCGAGGGTCGATTGGGCGGGGTTCCGGTCTTGCTCCGGCGAGCGGAAAGGCAGACACGCTCGCCGGAGCAAGACCGGAACCCCACCCCCGACATTCCGCGCCTGAGCGACTCATCGGGCCGATCGATCTGCGGCGACCGCCGTCGACTGCGCCCGCCCGATGACTCGCACGGCGCATGCAGCCGGACAGCGCTCGTCGACGATACATGCGCCGTGCGAATTCCCGGGCTTGGGCGGGAATTCGCTCAGGCGCGGAGTATCCGGCGTCCGTTCCGGGTCCGATCCCGGCGAGCGTGTCTGCCTTTCCGCTCGCCGGGATCGGGCCTGGAACGGACGCCCATGAATCCCAGACGCCCACAGCGCACTTCAATCGAAGTCCGTGGGAATCTCCGGGCGCAGAAAGTGCTGCCGCATGCGCAGCACCTGCTGCGGCGTGCAGCGCCCGATCGACATCGGCGGCAGGGCGTCCGGCGCGAAGAAATCCACGCCATCCGTCTCGTAGCTGCCACGCGCCTCGCCACCCACGATCTCGCAGAGAAAGAACGCCTTCCAGCTGTGGTGCAGCGAGAGCGTGTGGCCGTGAGCATTGCGGTCGTACAGCGCGGCGAGCTTGATCGCGCGCACGCGGAAGCCGGCCTCCTGCTCGATCTCGCGCCGCACTGCACCTGACGGTGAATCGTTCACGTCGGCCCAGCCGCCCGGCAGGGTCCAGAGCCCGTCCGCGGTCTCGCGGACCAGCAACACCTTGCCATCGTCGGGACGGAAGACAGCGCCGCGGACTTCGATCTTGGGGGTGACGTAGCCGCTCTCGCGCGCCCAGTCGGCGCGCAAACCGGCCGGGTCCGCACCGGCGCCCTGTGCGAGCAACTCAGCGGCAATCCGCTCGATGGCGTCGTAACGTTCGCGGTCGTACTCGTCTTTGCAGAAATGCAGGCCCGTGCGGGAGAGCGCCTGCAGGCTGCGGAAGAGTTCGAGACGCCGGTCACTCATGGCCAGTCCCCGGGCTTGACACCGTTTGCATAATTATGCACATTTACGGACCTTTTATTCACCTGTGCCCCAAGCAATGCCGCTGACTGCCGACCTCAATGCCCAGGCCCAGCGCCGCGATGCGATCGTCCGCATCCTGCGCCAGAACGCCGTTGCGCGTCAGGCCGAGCTGGTCGACCTGCTGCATCGCGAAGGCCATGACGCCACGCAGTCGAGCGTGAGCCGCGACCTGCGCGAACTTGGCGTGGTCAAGGGCGGCGACCGTTACCTGCTGCCGGCGGTCGAGGACGCGCTCACCCCGAGCCACTTCGAAAGCATCCGCACGTTCGTCAAGGGCTACCGCGCCGCGGGGCCCTGCCTGACCGTAATCCGGACGTCAGTCGGCACGGCCCAGAGCGTCGCCATCGCGCTCGACAAGGCACGCTGGCCGGAAGTCGTCGGCACCATCGCGGGCGACGACACGATCTTCATTGCCACGGAGAGTGCCCGCATGCAGCGCCGCCTGCACGAGCAGCTCCGCACCCACTTCGGACGCTGAGAGTTCCCCGATGACCACGAATGCCCAAGGCTCCAAGCCCATCCTGCTCGCGTTTTCCGGCGGACTGGACACCTCCTTCTGTGTGCCCTGGCTCGCGGAAACCTACGGCCGTCCCATCGTCACGCTGACGGTGAACACGGGCGGCATCGACGACGAGGCCGCCAAGGTGCTCGCCGACCGATCGAGGACGCTTGGCGCCATGGCGCACCACCTCGTGGATGCGCGCCCGGCCTACTTCGAGCAGGTGCTCAAGTACCTGGTCATGGGCAACGTACGGCGCGGCAACCTGTACCCGCTGTGCGTCGGCGCGGAACGGGTCCTGCAGGCGCAGACGGTCGCTCAGTTCGCGCGGCAGCTCGGCACGGACGTCGTCGCGCACGGCTCGACCGCGGCCGGCAACGACCAGGTCCGCTTCGAGGTGGCCCTGCGCACGCTGGCACCGGAGCTGGAGATCCTAGCGCCGGTTCGCGACAAGGCGTTCAAGCGGCCCGAGCAACTCGAATACCTGCAGGCGCGGAAGCTCCCGGTGCCGCCGTTCGGCGCGGCTTACTCCGTCAATCGCGGCCTGTGGGGCGTGACCATAGGCGGCAAGGAAACGCTCGTCTCCGAAACCTGCATTCCCGATGAAGCATGGGTCCTGACGAAGGACGCCTTCACCCGGCCCCATGTGGCCGAGCGGCACACCATCGGCTTCGAAGCCGGTGTGCCCGGTTCGCTCGATGGCAGGAAGCTCGATCCGGTGAGCCTGATCGAGCAGGTCGAGACGATCGGCGCGAAGTTCGGCGTCGGCCGCGGCATCCACCTCGGCGACACGATCATCGGCTTCAAGGGCCGCGTCGCCTTCGAAGCCCCGGCGGCGGAGGTGCTGCTCACGGCGCACCGCGAACTCGAAAAGCTGGTGTTGTCCGCACGCCAGGCACGGCTCAAGGATTCGCTCGCTACGCCCTATGGCGACCTGGTGCACGAAGGGCAGCACCTCGATCCGGTGTGCCGCGACATCGAGGCGTTCTTCGTCTCGACGCAGCAGCGCGTCACGGGCGAGGTGCACGTGCTGTTCCGGCCGGGCGTCGTCTTCATCGAAGGCACGTCGTCGCCGTACTCGCTCATGAAGGCGTCGAAAGGCGCCTACGGCGAATCGGCTGGTGAGTGGACCGCCGAGGAAGCCCATGGCTTCTCCAAGATGCTGGCCTTGCCGGGCATCTTCTACACGCGCGCCGGGCGCCACTGAGCACCGGCTGCGGCCCGGGGTAACACACGATGCAGATGAAAACCGTCGTCGTCGACAAGATCGGCTCCATCGCGCAGGCCTGTGGCCTGGGCCACGAGTTGCGCGTCGCCACCACCGACTTCCCGTGCGAGGAAGGCGTGGTGCTGGTCGTCGAAGTTCTGACCAACAAGTCGACGTACAACCAGCTCGAACTCACCAGCGGCCGCATGGCCAAGGTCTCCAAGGGCGACGTCATCGTCGGCGCCCTCGGGCACCGGCAGGCCTTGTTCGGATACTCGGGCCACATCCCGGAGAAAGTTACCGTAGGCGACATCATCCAGGTGCTCAACATCGGTGGCGTGCTCGGCATCTGCGACTCCGTGAACCCGGACAAGGGCAAGCCGTTCGACGCGCGCGTGCTTGGCTGCGTGCTGCAGTTCCCATTCCTGGGCGAGCGCATCGGCGTGCCGGCGCGAGTCGGCTACCACCGTCTCGATCAGGCCGCACCTCTCGACACGCACGGCGTGCCGGTGGTCGCGCTCGCGGGCACCTGCATGGAAGCCGGCAAGACCGCCGCGGCCTGCGCGATCGTGAGCCGGATGCGGCATCGAGGCCTCGCCGTGCACGCGTTCAAGGCCACCGGCGTCTCGTTGCGCCGCGACATCCTGGCCATGGAAGACGCCGGCGCGCGCCGCAGCCAGATCTTCACCGACTTCGGCATCGTGACGACGACGGCCGCTTCGGGACCGGCCCTCACGCGCACGATGCTGACCGAGATGACGCAGGGCCGGCCCGACGTCGTCGTCTTCGAACTCGGCGACGGCATCCTCGGCGCCTATGGCGTCGAAGCCATCCTCTCCGCCCCCGACATCGCGAAATCGCTGACGGCGGTGATCCTTTCGGCCAACGACCCGGTCGCGGCCTGGGGCGGCGTGAAGCTGCTGCGCGAGCGTTTCAACATCGAGCCGTGCGCGGTGACTGGCCCCGCGACCGACAACGCAGTCGGCGTGAACATCATCGAGCAGCAGATGAACGTGCGCGCGTTCAACGCGATCACGGCGGGTGCGTCCCTCGGCGACCACATCATCGAATCGCTCGGCCTGGCAGCGCAGCCGGTGGCGGCGGTGAACCAGTGACCGCGCGCACGCCCGCGATCGTGCTCGGCGGCACCGGCTACGTTGCCGGCGAACTGCTGCGCCTGCTCGCGGCGCATCCGTACTTCGACCTGGCCGCGGTCGCCTCCGACAGCCAGCCGGACGAGCCCGTGGCGCAGTTCTTCCGGCACCTGCAGCCCGTGCTGCCGCACCTGCGCTTCGCGAGCCACGACGAGATTCTCGAGTACGTCACGGCGAACCCGCAGACGGCGGTCTTCTCGGCCGCCCCGCACGGCGTGTCGGCCGGACTGATCGACAGGTTGCTGACCGCCGCCGAGCAGGCGGGAACACGGGCTCGCGTCGTCGACATCTCGGCGGACTTCCGCTACCCGAGCGCGGACGCCTACGAGGCCGTCTACAAGCACGCGCATGGCGCGCCGGCGCGCATCGACGAATTCACCTGCGCGGTGCCGGAGCACCTCAACGCGCTGCACACGCCGCACGTTGCGCATCCTGGTTGTTTCGCGACTGCGGTGCTGCTGGCGAGCGTGCCGCTGCTCTCGCTCGGCCTCGTCGAGCCGCGCCTGTTCGTCTCCGGCGTGACGGGCAGCACCGGTTCCGGCCGGCAGCCGACGGCCGGCACGCACCATCCGCAGCGGCACGGAGACCTGTATTCCTACAGCGCGCTGGCCCACCGGCATGCGCCGGAAATCACCGTGCTCGCGCGGGCGGCCTCGGAGGTGGAGGCGGACTTTGCGTTCGTGCCGCACTCTGGCCCGTTCGCGCGCGGCATCCACGTGACGGTGCAGGCCGTCACCGAGGAGCCGATCAGCACGCACGAGCTCGTGCACGCGCTCCGCGAGTACTACGACCAGTCGGTGTTCGTGCGCGTGAGCGGCGACATGCCGCGGCTCAAGGACGTGGTGGCCAGCAATTTTGCCGAGCTCTCGGGCGTGAGCAACGGCCGCAGCGTGGCCGTGATGTGCGTCATCGACAACCTGACCAAGGGTGCGGCCGGCGGCGCCGTGCAATGGATGAACCGCATGTTCGGGCACGAAGAGACGGCTGGCCTGATGACCTCCGCGCCGGGGTGGACCTGATGAACGCCGCGTTGTCGTGGGCCCCTCCAGCCGACCACCTCGCGCCCGTGTATGCGCAGTGGGCGCTCGACGTGGTGGGTGCCTCCGGCGTCCACCTGCACACGCGTGACGGGCGGCAGGTTCTCGACCTGTACGGCGGCCATGCCGTCGCCGCCCTGGGGTACTCGCATTCGCGGTTGCTCGCGGCGCTCGCGGCGCAGGCGAAAGCGCTGATTTTCCAGAGCAATGCGGTACCGCTCGAGGTCCGCGCGCGGGCGGCCCTGCGGCTCACCCGGTTCGCCGGCCTCGGTCTCAACACCGCGTTCTTCGTCAACACCGGCGCCGAAGCGAACGAGAACGCGCTGAAACTCGCGCTGCGCATCACGGGCCGGCGCAAGGTCGTCGCCGTCGAGGGCAGCTTCCACGGTCGCACGGCTGCAGCCGGCGCCGTGACCTGGGGCGCGGCGCACAAGTGGTATGGGTTTCCGCAGGCGCCGTTCGAGGTCGAGTTCGTCCCGCGGGGCGACCTGCAGGCAGTCGAGCGGATCGTCGGCACGGATACCGCGGCGGTGATCGTCGAGCCGGTGCAAGGCGTCGGCGGCGCGCTCGACCTCGGCGAACCGTTCCTGTCGGCACTGCGCCAGCGCTGCACCGACGTCTGTGCGCTGCTCGTGTTCGACGAAGTCCAGTGCGGCATGGGACGCACGGGCTACCCGTTCGCCGCGAACATGTACGGCATCTCGCCGGACATGATCACCACGGCCAAGGCGCTTGGCGCCGGATTCCCGTGCGCCGCGCTGCTGATGGCGGACCATGTCGCGAGCCACCTCAAGACCGACGACCTCGGCACGACTTTCGGGGGCGGCCCGATGGCCTGCGCCATGATCGAGACCGTCGTCGACATCATCGAGAGTGAAGGCTTGCTGGCCAACGTACGCAAGCTTTCGCAGCAGATGCGCGAGACCTGCGTCGTCGGACCCGTGGCCGGCACACAGGGCGCCGGATTCCTGCTGGGACTTCGCACACGGCGGCCCGCCAGGGACGTGCAACGCGAGTTGCTCGAGCAGCACGACATCCTGACCGGCACCAGCGGCGACCCGCACGTGGTCCGCATCCTGGCGCCGTACGTGCTCGAGTCGCAGCACGTCGCGCAGCTGCGCGACGCGCTCGCGTCCCTGCCGGCATGATCGGCGCGTAGCGCAATCCTCGCCCGCATCGCGCTCCGACCAACCCCTGCCCCCGGTCTTCCAGCCCCTGAACACTGACCACATCCCCATGCGCAGCTTTCTCGATCTCGCCCAGTTCTCCCGCGACGAAGTCGTCGACCTGCTGGCACTGGCGCAGCGGTTGCAGGACCGGCCGGAGCCCGCTGCACTTGCCGGCAAGATCCTCGGACTGCTGTTCCTCAATCCGTCGCTGCGCACGCTCGCTTCGTTCCAGGCGGGCATGCAGCGACTCGGCGGTACCGCGTTCGTCGTGACGCCCGGCCAGGGCACCTGGCAGGTTGAGACGCGCGACGGCACGGTGATGAACGGTGGCGCAGCGGAGCACGTGCGCGAGGCCATCCCGGTACTGGCGTCCTACTGCGACGCGCTCGGCATCCGCTCGTTCGCCGAGGGCAAGGACCTCGCGGCGGACCTTGCGGAGGAACAGTTCATGCGCATGGCTCACCTGTGCCCGAAGCCGCTGGTGAACATGGAATCGGCGGTAAACCATCCGTGCCAGGCGCTCGCCGACTGGAAAACAATGGACGACCTGTCCGTTCCCCGGCGCGGCAAGTTCGTGCTGAGCTGGGTGGCGCATCCGCGCGCGCTGCCACTCGCAGTGCCGGCTGCGACGGTGCACATGGCCGCGCAGCGCGGCATGGAAGTCGTCGTGCTGCGGCCCGACGGCTACGCACTGCCCGATGAGATCATGGCGAAGGCGCGCGCCGCTGCGGCGGCCTCGGGCGGCGCAGTCACGGAAACCTCGGACCGCGATATCGCGATGAGCGGCGCGCACGTCGTCTACGCGAAGGAATGGGGCTCGCCGCAGCATTATGGTGACGCCGACGCCGAGGCCAGGGCCAGGGCGCCGCTGGGCGGATGGTGCGTGCGCGAGGACTGGTTCCAGCGCGCGCAGTCCGACTGTCATTTCATGCACTGTCTCCCGGTACGCCGCAACGTCGCGGTCGCCGACGAGATTCTCGACGGGCCACGCAGCCGCGTGATCCGCGAAGCATCCAACCGCATGGTCGTGCAAATGGCCGTGCTGCACCGCTTGCTGAAGGGGTAACGACGATGATCGGACACAAGGGCGAACAGGCTGTCACGGTGCGGGCGCTGCGCGGAGCAGCCCCCTACATCCACATGTACAAGGGCAAGGTCTTCGTCATCAAGGCCGGCGGCGGGGCGTTCCGCGATGCGGCCACGATGCGCGCCTTCGTCGAGCAAGTGGCGATCCTGCATCACCTCGGCATCCGCGTCGTGCTGGTGCACGGCGGCGGTCCGCAACTCGACGACATCACGGCGAAGCTCGGCGTGCAGACGCGCATGGTGCAGGGACGCCGGGTCACGGACGCGTCCGCCATCGACGCGACCAGCATGGTCCTGAACGGCCTGATCAACACGCAACTGCTGGCGCTCTGCCGCAGCTTCGGCATTGCGGCGATCGGCATCGGCGGCGTCGACGGCGGCCTGGTGCAGGCGCATCGCCGTGCGCCGGTCACGCTCGCGAACGGGGAGGTGGTCGACTACGGCATGGTCGGCGACATCGACGCCGTGGACGGCACCGTGCTCACGCGGTTGCTGGACGCCGGGTTCCTGCCGGTGGTCAGCCCGCTGTCATGCGACGGATCGGGGCAGCTGCTCAACATCAACGCGGACACCGTCGCCGCGGCGATCGGTGGCGCGCTCGTCGCCGAGAAACTGATCCTTTGCACGGGCGCTCCCGGCATCCTCGAACGGCTCGCCGACCCGCAGTCGCTGATCTCGTACACCGACGTCGCCGGCCTGCGCCGGCTGCGCGAGGAAGGCGCGATCAGCGACGGCATGCTGCCGAAGTCGAGTGCGATCGAGGCCGCGATCCGCGGCGGCGTGCGCCGCGTGCACGTGATCTCGTATGCGGAGACCGACGCTCTGCTCGCTGAGATCTTCACCAACGAGGGCAAGGGCACGCTGGTCGTGGCCGACACCAAGGCGCTGACGGCGGCGGAACAGGGCGCTGCATGAGCAGGCTGTGGGACAAGGGCGCGCCGCTGGACGAGCGGGTGCTGCGCTTCACGGCCGGCGAGGACCACGCGCTCGACAACCGGCTGGTCGCATACGACGTGCGCGCATCGATCGCGCATGCGCAGATGCTGCACGAAGGGGGCCTGCTCGCGGCGGAAGAACTCGAGGCGATCAGCAGCGGCCTCACCGAGATCGCCGCGGAACACGCGCGCGGAGAATGGTCGGTGACACTCGACCTCGAGGACGGTCAGACCGCCCTCGAGACACTGCTGACTCGCAAGATCGGCGCGGCGGGCGCGCGGCTGCACGCGGGGCGCTCGCGCAACGACCAGGTGCTGACTGCACTGCGCCTGTACCTCCGCGACGCGGTTGAAGGCATGGCCGACGCAGCACGGCACGTGGCGGAAGCGCTCGACGGCATGGCGCAGGACCAGGGCGCGGTTGCCCTGCCCGGTTACACGCACATGCAACAGGCGATGCCCAGTTCGGTCGCGCTGTGGGCGCAGGGCTTCGCTGCCGAAATCCGCGACGACATCGAGGGCCTGCGGCACTCGCACCGGCGGATCTCGAAGAATCCGCTCGGTTCCGCGGCGGGCTATGGCACGCCCAACCTGCCGATCGATCGCGACGCCACCCGCAAGCGCCTCGACTTTCCGGCCAACCACGAACCCGTCACGGCCGTGCAGCTGTCGCGGGGCAAGGCGGAGGCGGAAGTCCTCTTCCAGGTGACGCTGCTGATGCAGGACCTCGGGCGACTCGCCGCCGACCTGCTGCTGTTCTACACGCGCGAGTTCGGCTTCGTGCGGCTGCCCGACGCATTCACGACGGGTTCGTCGATCATGCCGCAGAAGCGCAACCCCGACGTGTTCGAACTCGTGCGGGGCCGCACCGCGACGGCGCAGGCGAGCCTGCTCGAAGTGCTTGGCATCACTGCCAAGCTGCCCTCCGGTTACCAGCGCGACCTGCAGCTGATCAAGGCGCCGCTGTTCCGCTCGATCGACGTCTGCCTCGAAGCGCTCGACATCATGGCCGCGGCCATCCCGCACGTGCGGTTCGTGCCCGAACGCATCAGGATGGACCGCGACATTCACGCGGCGGCCGAGGCCAACGAACTGGTCGCGCGGGAAGGCATCCCGTTCCGCGAGGCGTACCAGCGCATCGGGGACAAGTACCGCAGCGGGGAGTAACAACGGCCGCGCGGACGCGTTAGCATCGGCCCGTTGGCGGCACCGCTTGCAGGGGAAGGTTCGATGCGACAGACATTCGCCGATATGCGTTTCAGAAGGGTTTCGGCAGACCGTCGCGAGCCATGGACGGCGAGCGCGAGCCCCCAGGGACGGGTTTACGGCGTGTCTGCCGAAACCTTTCTGAAATGCATCGTCGGCGAATGCTCGCATCGATTTCTCATGCCGGCGGTTGCTGTACTCGGGCTCGCTGCCAGCGCGCACGCGGCGGATTTCTCGAGGCTCGGCAAGGACCTGACGCCGGTCGGTGCCGAGCGCGCCGGCAATGCCGACGGCACCATCCCGGCGTGGGACGGCGGCCTCACGCAGCCGCCCGCCGGCTGGACGCCGCAGCAGGGGTACATCGACCCGTTCCCCGGCGACAAGCTGCTGTTCACGATCAACTCGACCAACGTCGGCCAGTACGAAGCGAAACTGACCAAGGGCCAGGCCGCCCTGCTGCGGAAGTACCCGCAGAACTTCCGCATGAACGTCTACGCGACGCGCCGCACCGTCGGCTATCCCAAGGCCGTGACGGATCGCGTCGTCGCCCAGGCGGGCAAGGTATCGTTGCAGGGCTTCGGCCTCAAGGACCTGAACGGCTCGACCACGCCGTTCCCCATTCCCGAGAACGGTCTCGAGGCGATCTGGAATCACCTGGTGCGTTACCTTGGCGGCGGCATCGTGCGCGCGGGGCATTCGTTCCCTGTCCGCCCGAACGGCGACTTCTTCAAGATCGGGTTCCACGCGCAACGAATCTATGCGCAGAACGTCGAGAACGCGGAACCCAATCGGCTGTTCTACGCGCTGGGCTACTTCACCGAACCTTCGACCCTGCGCGGCACGATCTTTCTCGTCCACGAGCCCGTCGACCAGGTGGCCGAACAGCGCTCGGCCTGGATCTACAACGCCGGCGCGCGCCGGGTGCGCCGCGCGCCGGATCTCAACTACGACGGCATCAACGACGGCTCCGAAGGCATGCTGACCACGGACCAGGTGGACGGCTACAACGGCGCACCGGACCGCTATGACTGGAAGCTGCTCGGCAAGCGCGAAGTCTACGTGCCGTACAACTCGTACAAGCTGTCGGACAAGTCACTCAAGTACAAGGACATCGTCCGGCCGCAGTCGATCAATCCCGACTATGTGCGCTACGAGTTGCACCGCGTGTGGGTGGTCGAGGGCACGCTCAAGCCCGGCCAGCGCCACGTCTACGGCAAGCGCACGTTCTACCTGGACGAGGACAGCTGGTCGGTGCTGGCGGAGGATGCCTATGACACGCGCGGCGGACTGTGGCGCGCCTCCCTGCACGGCCTGCTGCAGGCCTACGACGCGCAGGTGCCGTTCTACCGCTTCGGCATCTACCACGACCTCAACAGCGGCGGTTACCTGGTCGGCGGTCTCGACAACGAAGTCAGGGACCCGATCCAGTTCAATGCCAAGGCGAAAGTCGGCGACTTCCAGCCCGATGCACTGCGGCGGCTCGGCGGCACGCTGTAACGCAACGCGGCATTGGACGACAGCCGATGCCCTGGACTCGAGCACTGCTGGCCTGGCTGGCCATCATCGTCGCGGAATCCATCCACGGCACGCTGCGCACGCTGTACCTCGCCCCGGCCATCGGCGACCTCCCGGCCCGCCAGGTCGGGGTACTCACCGGCACGCTGATCATCTTCCTCATCGCGCTCGCCTTCAGTCGCTGGCTCGGCGCCCGCACGAGGAAGCAGTTGCTGGCAGTTGGCGCGCTCTGGGTCGTGCTCACGGTGGCGTTCGAAGTCGGACTCGGCCGCGGCGTGTTCCACTACGACTGGTCGCGCATCCTGGGCGACTACGACCTGTCGCAAGGCGGGCTCATGGGGTTCGGCCTGCTGGCGATGCTGTTCATGCCGCTGCTGGCCGCGCGGCTCCGCGGCGTAAGCACGGGCGCCTGATCAAGGTTCGGCGAGGAAATCGCTGTGACCGCAGGCAGGAGGACGAACCCGGCCTCCCCCGCCCTGACGGAAGAGGCAATGGCAGTCAGTCGAGTCCCAGCTGGAACCCGGCATCGAGATCCTGTTTCGAATAGACCTTGAAGGAGATCAGCGTCTCCGAGCCGGTGATGCCCGGCAGCTTGCGCATCCTTTCGCTGATGACACGCGCCAGGTCCTCGTTTTCGCGCACGCGCACGAGCGCGACGAGGTCGTACTGGCCCGCGACCGAGAACACCTCGCTCACGCCCTCGAGCTCGGCCATCGTCTGCGCGAGCTCCGGCACCTTGTCGGTCTCGGCCTTGATCAGCACGACTGCGGTCACCATGGCGAGCCTCGGGGAGTTGATTGGTGGTGAGCGGCCGGTAACTGGCCAGGGCCAATACTACCCGCTATTCACGCGTCACTTCTGCTCCGCGTCCGGCTGGTTTTCGGGCCGCGCGGTCGCGAACGCCGGCAGCGCCTCCAGGTGAGCGCAGATCGCGACCAGCCGCGGATACGGCGCAACGTCGACCTGGAAACGGCGGGCGTTGTACATCTGGGGGACCAGGCAGACGTCGGCGAGCGTCACCTGACCGCCATGGCAATAGCGTTGCTCGCCCGCCGCGGTCGATCCCGCCGTCGCTTCGACCCAGCGCTCGAGCGCGGAGAACCCGCGGTCGATCCAGTGTGCCACCCAGCGTTGCACGGCTGCGTCGTCCGCGCCGAATTCACGGCGCAGGTAACCCATGATCGGCAGGTTGTTGAGCGGATGCGTGTCACAGGCGATCAGGAGGGCCATGCCGCGCACCGTCGCGCGATCCCGCGCCGAGCCCGGCAGCAGCCGCGGTTCGGGATGGATCTCTTCGAGGTATTCGCAAATGGCGAGCGACTGGGGAATCACGAACCCGTCGTCGGCAAGCGCAGGCACCAGGCCCTGCGGGTTCAGCGCCAGGTAGTCGGGCTTGCGCTGCTCGCCGCCGTCGCGCAACAGGTGCTTCGGCACCGACTCGTACTCGAGGCCCTTCAGGGCCAGCGCGATGCGCACGCGAAATGCCGCCGAGCTGCGCCAGTAGGTGTAGAGCCTGAATCCCATGCGCCCTCCAGTCGACCGGTTCAGACGATGGTCGTGCGCAGCGTGTCGAGCCCGTCGATGCCCGCGACGATGCTGTCGCCACGCTGGACGGCGCCGACGCCCGCGGGCGTGCCCGTGAAGATCAGGTCGCCCGGCTGCAGTTCAAACAACGTCGACAGTTCGGCCACGACCTCGGGAACGCTCCAGATCAGTTCAGTCAGGTTGGCGTCCTGCCGCGCCTGCCCGTTCACTTCGAGCCAGATCCGTCCGGATGACAGGTGCCCGCCGTCGGCGACGGGGCGGATCGCGCTGATGGGCGCGGAGTGATCGAAGCCCTTCGCTGCATCCCACGGCAACCCGTTGTCCTTGGCGTGGGACTGCAGGTCACGGCGGGTCAGGTCGTTGCCGACCGCGTAGCCGAACACGTGCTCCAGGGCCTCGGTGACCGGAATCTGCCGGCCGCCCTTGCCGAGTGCGACGACGAGTTCCACCTCGTGGTGCAGGTTCGTCGTGCGCGGCGGATAGCGGACGGCGGTGCCGTTGGCAACGACGGCATCTGCCGGCTTGGTGAAAAAGCACGGCGGCTCGCGCGTCGGATCCGAACCCATCTCCCGCGCGTGCGCCGCGTAGTTGCGGCCAACGCAGTAGATGCGATGCACGGGAAAGCGTGCTGCGCTGCCGGTGATGCCGACGGTGGGCCGCGGCACGGCAAAGGGAAGGGTATCGACCGTCATGGTGTGGTCCTCGTGATGCAAGCGGGCCGCGGCCTGCGCCCGCAACAACTCCGGCAGGAAGACTTCCTGCACCAGTATCGGAAAGCCGCCGAGACGGTAGACCGCTCGTCGCGCCCACAGCAAGCCGCCGTCGGCGCTGTCACCGGCCGCCGCCGCCAGCGGGTGCCCGGCCGGGAGTTCAGCATACTCGAGCGGTTCACGCTCGAGCGGCTCGTCGACCTGGCGCAATGCCTCGCCGAGCGGCGAATCGCCAAGTTCGCGGAGCCACGGATACCGGTCCAGCGTCGATGCCGGCAGCACCGTCTGCGCGAACACGACGCGCTCGCCGCTCACGCAGAACTCGACGTCGCGCAGCAGGCAATCCGCATCGTCCACCCGCAGGCGTTCACGCAGCGCAGGCGACAACGGCGATTCCCGCAGCCCGCCCAGCCGCCGGAATCCCATGGCCGGTCCGCAAAGCGCGCGCACTCGCGCAGTGAGCAGCCCTGGCTCGGCCAGCCAGGACAGCAAGTCGTGCGGCGCGCGCGCCGCAATGGCGGCGAGAGGCGACCAGTGCGAATGCGCTCCGGACATCGTGACTCAGAACTGGTCGGCAGTGAGCGCCATGATGTTGCTGCTGCCGGCGCGCACCGCGACGCCGTACGCCAGCGCGCGGGGCAGCACGTGCTCGGCATAGAACCTGGCCATCAGCACCTGCGTGCGCAGGAAGACCGGGTCCGTCGCGTCCGTCTCGAGCTTCGCCGCCGCGACCAGCGCGCCACGCGCAAGCTGCCAGCCGCCGATCACCGTGCCCATCAGCATCAGGTAATTGAAGGCTGCGGAACTCACGAGCTCCGGGTCCTTGCGTTCGCCGGCGAGCAGGTGCGACGAGCACAGCACGAGTTCGTCGAGGCCCTTGGTGAGCCAGAGACGGACGCTCGACAGGTGCTCGCCCGCATTGGCGAGCGGCGCATCGACCAGGCGCATCTCGGACACGAACGACGAGACCGTCGCGCCGCCGTCGCGCATGAGCTTGCGACCGACGAGATCGATCGCCTGGATGCCGTTGGTGCCCTCGTAGATCGAGGCAATGCGCGCGTCGCGGTAGAACTGCGCGACGCCCGTCTCCTCGACGTACCCCATTCCGCCGTGCACCTGGATGCCGAGCGCCGTCACGTCCTGGCCGACCTCCGAGGAAAACGCCTTCGCGATCGGCGTCATGAGGTCGCCGCGTGCGAGCCACGTCGCCGATTTTTCCGCGTCATCGCCATAGTTGCCGCGATCGAGGCACGAGGCAGTGTAGTAGCAGATCGCGCGGCAGGCCTGCGTGAGCGAACGCATCAGCAGCAGCGTGCGGCGGATGTCGGGGTGCCGGATGATCGGCACGCGGCCCTTCTCGCCGGGCGCGCGGCCCTGCACGCGATCGCGTGCGTACTTGACCGACGCCTGGTACGAGCGGTCGGCGAGGCCCACGCCCTGCGCGCCCACGCCGAGCCGCATGTAATTCATCATCGTGAACATCGCGGCGAGGCCTTCGTTCTCGACACCGACGAGATAGCCCTGCGCGCCGCCGCTGTCGCCGAAAGCCATGACGCAGGTCGGGCTCGCGTGGATGCCCATCTTGTGCTCGACCGAGACGGGGAACACGTCGTTGCGCTCGCCGGGCGTGCCGTCGGCGTTGAGCTTGTACTTCGGCACCAGGAACAGCGAAATGCCCTTGGTGCCCTGCGGTGCGCCGGGCAACCGCGCGAGCACGAGGTGGACGATGTTGGTGGTCATGGGGTGGTCGCCCCACGTGATGTAGATCTTGCGGCCGGTCAGCAGGAAGCTGCCGTCCGCCTGCGGCTCCGCGCGCGTCGTGAGCGCCGCGAGATCTGAACCTGCCTGCGGTTCGGTCAGGCACATGGTTCCCGTCCACTCGCCCGAGACGAGCTTCTCGAGGAACTGCGATTTCAGCGCCTCGGAACCGTGGCGATCGAGAGCGAGGATCGCGCCCTGCGACAACTCGGGGCACAGCGCGAACGCGACGTTGGCGGCGGCCCACATCTCGTCACAGGCGACCGAGATGAGCTTTGGCAGGCCCTGGCCGCCGAAGTCCGGGTTCGCCGCGATGCCGGGCCAGCCGCCTTCGCGGAACCTGGCGTAGGCATCGGTGAACTCTGCGGGCACCTGAACGGCCTTGTCGACGACCTGCACGGCCTTGCGATCGCCCAGCCAGTTGGTCGGCGCGAGCACGCCGTTGGCAAAGCGACCCGCTTCCTCGAGCACGGCCCCCACGGTGTCCTGATCGACGCTGGCATACGCTTGCAACGCCACCACGTCCGTGAAGTCGGCCAGGTGCTCGATCGTGAAACTCATCTGCTGCAAGGGGGCGCTGTAGTCAGGCATGTTCCGCTCCGGCATTCATTTGTGCTGTGCAACAATCCATTTTGCCCTGACCGGCGGGGTCGTGCCATGCGGACCCCACCGCCGCGGGTACAATCGACGTCTTCCCGCGCGAGGTTCGGATGAGCATCTGGTTTCGACCCACGACCCTGGAGCAGGTCCAGGCCATGTTCGGTGGCATTCGCGACATGTCTTCACACCTGGACATCCGCCTGACCGAACTCGGCGAGGACTACCTGCGCGGGACGCTGCCGGTGGACGAGCGCACGCGCCAGCCATTCGGGCTGCTGCACGGCGGCGCCAGCGTCGTCCTGGCGGAGACGTTGGGCAGTACCGCCAGCAATCTTTGCCTTGATACCAGCAAGTTCTATGCAGTTGGGCAGGAAATCAGCGCCAATCACCTCCGTTCGGCGCGTTCTGGGCGGGTGACCGGAACGGCACGCCCGGTCCACCTCGGCAGTCGCTCGCAGGTCTGGGACATCCGGCTCGAGGACGAAGCGGGCCGCCTGACCTGCGTTTCACGCCTGACCATGGCCGTGGTTGAAGCGCCCGGCAAAGGCATGACCCTCGTCCCGCCGGAGCAATCATGACCCGCCTGACCGCCGCAGGACCCCTGGCAACGATTCTGCTGGCTGCCATGGCGGCGAGCGGCTGCGGCCTGAAGGGTCCGTTGATTTTGCCGCCCAAGTCCGACGAGGTGGTGATCCGCGCACCTGGACAGGCCGCGACGGACCAGGCAGTGCCGGCGGAAGGCCAGACGACGACCGTCCCGGCGCCCGCCGAGGAGACGGAAAAAACCAAGCAGGCGCCGAGCAAACCGAAAGACGAGCGCATTCCGCCGCCGCCGCTGCCAGGTGGCAACCCAGGCACCGCGCGCGGTGGTTGACGCGCGCACACTGGTCCTGGTCGATGGCTCGTCGTACCTGTACCGGGCCTTCCACGCGCTGCCGCCGCTGACCAACTCGCGCGGCGAGCCGACGGGCGCGGTGCTCGGCGTACTCAACATGCTGCTGCGCATGCAGCGCGAGCAGAATCCCGAGCTCGTCGCCGTCGTCTTTGACGCGCCGGGCAAGACCTTCCGCGACGAGATCTTTGCCGAGTACAAGGCGCACCGGCCGCCGATGCCTGACGACCTGCGATCGCAGGTCGAGCCGCTGGTCGATGCCGTGCAGGCGCTCGGCCTGCCGCTGCTGCGCATTGCCGGCGTCGAGGCCGACGACGTCATCGGCACACTCGCGCAACGCGCGGCGGCGGCGGGGCTGCAGGTGCTGATCTCCACCGGCGACAAGGACATGGCGCAGCTCGTCAACGAGCAGATCACGCTCGTCAACACGATGACGAACTCGTCGCTCGACCGCGCGGGCGTCAAGGTGAAGTTCGACGTCTACCCGGAACAGATCGTCGACTACCTGGCGCTCGTCGGCGACAGCTCGGACAACATACCGGGCGTGCCGAAGGTCGGACCGAAGACGGCGGCGAAGTGGCTCAACGAGTACCGCACGCTCGACAACCTGCTCGCCCACCAGGACCGCATCGAAGGCAAGGTCGGCGAGAGCCTGCGCGCCTCCACCGCCGACCTCGAATTGTCGCGCGAGCTGGCGAAGATCCGCTGCGACCTCGAACTGGACGTGGGACCTGCGCAGCTGCGCAAGCACGAGCCGGACACCGCGAAGCTGCGCGAGCTGTACACACGGCTCGAACTGCGATCGCTGCTGAAGTCGCTCGGGGATCCCACCTCTCCCGCGTCAGCGCTGGAGGTCGCGCGCAGCGCGGGTGGAGGTTCCGGAGAAGAGCCCTCACCCGGCCAAGGACCGGCCTCTCCCGCTCGCGCGGGAGAGGTAAAGCCGGATGGCTGGGCGCCGGGCCGCAATTACGAACTGGTCCTGACACAGGATCACCTGGACCGCTGGCTCGACACGTTGCGCGCCGCGGATCTGTTTGCGTTCGACACGGAAACGACGTCGCTCGACTACATGCAGGCCGAGATCGTCGGCGTATCGTTCGCGGTCGAGCCTGGCCGCGCGGCGTACGTACCGCTGGCGCACACCTATGCCGGCGCGCCAGAGCAACTGAACCGCGAGCACGTGCTGCAGCTGCTGCGGCCGCTGCTGGAGGACGACAAGCGCGGCAAGCTCGGCCATCACCTCAAGTACGACGCGCACGTCCTGCGCAACCACGGCATCGAGCTGCGCGGCATGCGCTTCGACTCGATGCTCGAATCGTACGTGCTGAACAGCACCGCGACGCGCCACGACCTCGATTCGACGGCGCAGCTGTACCTCGGCGTCGAGACGATCCATTACCAGGACGTCGCCGGCAAGGGCGCGAAGCAGCTTGCATTCAACGACGTCCCGGTCGAGGCGGCGGCCGAGTATTCCGCTGAGGATTCCGACGTTGCCCTGCGCCTGCACCGCACGCTCTGGCCGCGGCTCGAAGCGGTGCCCGCACTCGCCCGCCTGTACCTGCAGATCGAGCAACCCCTGGTGCCCGTGCTGCTCGACATGGAGCACACCGGCGTGCTCGTCGACGCGCAGATGCTCAAGCGGCAGAGCCAGGAACTCTCGCGCGGACTCGTCGAGCTCGAAAAGCAGGCGCACGCCGCCGCGGGTCAGCCGTTCAACGTCGAGTCGCCGAAGCAGCTGCAGGAAGTCCTGTTCGGCAAGCTCGGCCTGCCGGTGAAACGCAAGACCCCGACCGGGCAGCCGTCCACGGCGGAAGACGTGCTCGAGGAACTCGCCGACGAGTTCGAGCTGCCGCGCATCATCATGGAGTACCGCGGCCTGGCCAAGCTGCGCTCCACCTACACGGACAAGCTGCCGGAACAGATCAATCCGCGTACCGGCCGCGTGCACACCTCGTATCACCAGGCTGTCGCCGCGACTGGCCGCCTGTCGTCGACCGACCCCAACCTGCAGAACATCCCGATCCGCACGGCGGAAGGCCGTCGCATCCGCCAGGCGTTCATCGCGCCGGCGGGCCACGTGCTGATCGCGGCGGACTATTCGCAGATCGAGTTGCGGATCATGGCGCACCTGTCCGGCGACGCCGGCTTGCTCGAGGCATTCGCACACGATCGCGACATTCACCAGGCGACCGCCGCCGAAGTCTTCGGTGTGCCGTCGCCGGACGCGGTGACGCCGGACCAGCGTCGCGCCGCGAAAGCGATCAACTTCGGGCTGATCTACGGCATGTCGGCGTTCGGTCTCGCCCGCCAGCTCGGCATCGAGCGCGGCGCGGCGCAGAAGTACGTCGAGCTGTACTTCCAGCGCTATCCGGGCGTGAAGCAGTACATGGACGAGACGCGCGCAATGGCGCGCGAGCAGGGCTTCGTCGAGACGGTATTCGGGCGGCGGCTGTACCTGCCAGAGATCCGCTCACGCAACGCGCAGCTGCGCCAGTACGCCGAGCGCAGCGCGATCAACGCGCCGATGCAGGGCACGGCCGCGGACATCATCAAGCGCGCGATGATCGAGGTGCACCGCTGGCTGTTCGGCCAGCAGCACGCGCGGCTCATGATGCAGGTGCACGACGAACTCGTGCTCGAAGTGGCCGAGGATCGCGTCGATGCGGTGCTGCACGAACTGCGCGGACACATGACCGCGGCTGCCGACTTGCGCGTGCCGCTCAAGGTCGAGGTGGGTGTCGGCCGGAACTGGGACGAAGCGCACTGAACTTCGCCGCGCGGCCGACCCTCTAACGGCCGTAAGATTCGTGTTCCAGGGCGTGTCCCGTCCTCCCAAGGAGATAAGACCATGCGCAAGACCATCGCTGCCGTCGCGGCAGCATCTTTCGGGCTGCTCTCGTTTACGGCGCAAGCCGCCGACAACGGCATTTACCTCGGCGGCAGCGTCGGGCAGAGCAGCGTCCAGTACGATGAGTCATTCGAGGGCCAGAATCTGAATTTCGACGCCAGCGCGACCGGCTTCAAGGTGATCGCCGGCTGGCGCTTCCTCGACTGGGTGGCGGTCGAAGGCAACTACATCGACCTCGGTTCGGGCGACGACAGGGTGCTCGGCGAGAAGGTCGAGTCCGACGTCAGCGGCATCTCGCTGTCGGCGGTCGGCTTCGTGCCGCTCGGCCCGGTCGACCTGTTTGCACGCGTGGGCGCCATCAACTGGGACGCGGATCTCGACGCTCCAGGCCTCGGCGCGAGTGCCAGCGACGACGGCACGGACCTGACCTACGGCATCGGCGCGCAGTTCCGCGTCTGGAGCCTGAGCATCCGCGGCGAGTACGAAATCTTCGACATCTCGGATGCCGACACCGTGGACATGTTCTCGATCGGCGTGACCTGGACGTTCCTCTGACCTAACTATCTGATCTATAAAAGATTACCGTCGGTCTGGGCGCGGGATGAATTTCCGCCCTGGACTGCCGGAACTTTTCGGTGCCGACCGGCTCCAATTTGATTGAGCGTCCTTGACGCTTGGCGCCGGCCTACCTCCCTGGGTCCGGCGTCTGCCCGGTCATCCCCCATTACCGGGTTGATTAACCCCGGCCGGATCTACTGATCCTGCCGGGGTTTCTTTTATCGGCTTGCCGTCGAGCAGCTTTTCGAGCACGCCCCTTGCCTCCTGCACGCCGTCACCGGCGTGGGCCGAGAACAATTGCACCGTCACCAGGCCGCCCGGCGGCAGCTTGCGGCGCACGGCCTGCAGCGCATTGCCGCCCGCGCCCCGCCCCAGCTTGTCGGACTTGGTCAGCAGGATGTGGACCGGCAACCCGCGTGACGAGGCCAACGCCAGCATGTCCTGGTCGTGATCGGTCATGGGATGCCTCACGTCCATGACCACGATCGTGCCCTTCAAGGCGGCGCGCTTCGCGAAGTAGCCCTCGAGCAGGCTGCCCCAGTGCGCCCGCATCGACCCGGCGACCTTCGCGAACCCATAGCCGGGCAGGTCCACGAGGCGCCGGCCCTCTTCCAGCTCGAAGAAATTGAGCAGGCGAGTTGCGCCTGGGCTCTTGCTGGTCCGGGCCAGGCCCTTGCGCTGGGTGATCGCATTGATAGCGCTCGACTTGCCGGCATTCGAGCGGCCGGCAACGGCCACCTCGACGCCCGCGTCGGGCGGCAGTTGCCCGAGCTTGTTCGCGCTGGTGAGGAACCGGACCTGTGGATAAGCCGCCATGATGCCTGCCGGTGGGTGCGCCCCCACGATGCGCGAAAACCTTAGTGTACAATTTGCGGCTTGCCCGGCAGGCCGTAGAACAGCAGTCCCCGACCTTTCTGCACCCGGCGCCCGTTCGTTTTTTTGGAGTGGTTTCAGACATGACCGCGAAGTTCGCCGCCCTGACGCTGGTCGCCGTGCTCGGCTGGACCGGCTCCGCCCACGCCGCAGGCACCGTCGAGGCCGGCCAGGCCAAATCGGCCACCTGCATGGCCTGCCATGGCATGGACGGCAACAGCGCCAATCCCGAATGGCCGTCCCTGGCGGGCCAGCATTCGTCGTACATCGTCAAGCAGCTCAAGCACTTCAAGGCTGGCGAGCGGCAGAACCCGCTGATGAGCCCGATGGCCATGATCCTGTCCGACCAGGACATGGAAGACCTGGCGGCCTACTTCTCGTCGCAGACGCTGCGCCCCAGCGGCGAGACAGAGCCCTCGAAGCTAAAGCTCGGCCAGCAGATCTACCGCGCCGGCATCGCCTCGAAGGGCGTGCCTGCGTGCGCCGGCTGCCATGGCCCGAGCGGCCGCGGCATCCCGGGCGCCGCGTTTCCGCAGGTCGGCGGACAGCACGCGCTGTATGCGTCGAACCAGCTCCGCGGCTACAAGTCGGCCGCACGGGCGACGGACCCCAACCAGATGATGCGCACGCTCGCCGCCAGGCTCACGGACGACGAGATCGACGCCGTCGCCTCGTACCTGCAGGGCATGCGTTGAACCTCGGCGCGAGGCACCGGTCAGACGTCACCATGACGAACATCCATCACATCGCTTCCCGGGCCCGGCAGGCATTCGTCGCCGGCGTGTTGTTGCTGGCGGCCGGCACGGCAGCGGCCGCCGCGTTCGAGCCACAGCAGGGTGTCCACTACAAGCTGCTCACCCCCGCGCAGCCGACCAGCGTCGAGCCAGGCAAGGTCGAAGTGGTCGAAGTGTTCTGGTACGCGTGCGGGCACTGCTACCTGCTCGAACCAAAGCTCGAAGCCTGGAACCGCAGCGGCCGCCCGGCAACAGCCGAACTCGTGCGCCTGCCGGCCACCTGGAACAACACGCTCAAGACCCACGCGCGGCTTTTCTACACGATGGAACTGCTCGGCAAGCAGAACCTCAACCCGGAAATCTGGCGCGAGATCAACCTCAAGGGCAACCGCCTCGACACCCCCGCGGCGATCGAAACCTTCTTCACATCGCGCGGCGTCAGCAAGGCCGATTTCCAGCGTGCCTTCGCGGGCTTCGCCATCGACTCCAAGATCATGAAGGCGGAAGACCTGAACCGCCGCTACAAGATCACCGGCACGCCCGCCGTGGTGGTCAACGGCAAGTACATCACCGACGTCGGCATGGCCGGCAGCGAAGAAAGGCTGTTCGAGGTGATCAACGCGCTGGTGGCCAGAGAGAAGCCGCAGCGCTGACCCGGCCGCGAGGCACAACCCCCGCAGCGCGGGGGTTTTTCGTTACAGCCTGTGTTACAAGGACGGCCGGAGTTCTGGGCGGATCCTCCTGATGCTGCGTCTACTGATTCCAACGGGTGGTGGCTACACCTGGGTCGAGCACGTACCACCGGCGCCGTTCCCGGACGAATTCCTCTGGGCAGACCTGTTCGAGCCGACAGCGGAGGAAGAGCGCGCGGTGGAAGCGCTGCTCACCGTCGACGTGCCCACGCGCGACGAGATGAAGGAGATCGAGACCTCCAACCGCCTGTACGAAGAAGGCGGCGCCCTCTACATGACGGCCACGGTCGGCAGCAAACTCGACAGTGAGCGTCCCGAGAGCAGCGCGATCACGTTCATCCTCGCCAACGGCCGGATGATCACCAACCGGTACGTCGATCCGACGCCCGTCCAGCGTTTCATGCAGTTCGTCGAGCGCTCGCCCGCAGCGTGCACGTCGGCGCCCACGCTGTTCGCGGGGCTGCTCGAAGGCTTCGTCGAACGAATCGCCGACCTGCTCGAGCGTGTGCAGACCGAACTCGACGCGGTCTCGTTCGCGATCTTCCCGCGCGGCGGCGCGAATTCGCCCAGCAGCGCAGACCTGCACGCGCTGATCCGCCAGATCGGCGCGGACGGCGACCTGGTCTCGAAGGCGCGGGAAAGCCTCATCAGCTTCCAGCGCGTGCTGATGTACGTGCAGCAGACACCGAACCTCACGCTGTCGCAGGACCAGCGCAACCGCTTCAAGTCCACGCTGCGCGACGTGCAGTCGCTCTCGGATCACGCGTCGTTCCTGGGCAGCAAGATCCAGTTCCTGCTCGATGCGGTGCTCGGCCTCATCAACCTCGAACAGAACAACATCATCAAGATCTTCTCGGTCGCCGCGGTGATGTTCCTGCCGCCGACGCTGGTGGCGAGCATCTACGGCATGAACTTCCACCACATGCCGGAACTCGACAAGCACTGGGGCTATCCAATGGCGCTGGTGGCAATGGCGGTTTCCGCCGTGCTGCCGTACATCTATTTCCGCCGCAAGGGCTGGCTGTAATCCTGCCCTGCCGTTGTCGATGACGCCGGGCGCCTATCTTGCCCTGACGGCGACGATCGGCGTCGCGGCCCTCACGCCAGGCCCAGCCGTCACGGCCATCGTCGCCCGGGCCATCACGGACGGTGTGCGGCCCGCGCTGGCGATCAACGCCGGCGTCGTCACCGGCGACCTGCTGTTCTTCGCGCTGGCGGCAACCGGCATGGCCGCTGCGGCCCGGTCGCTTGGCGATTTCTTCACGGTGGTGCAGTGGCTCGGCGCCGCCTACCTCTTGTGGCAGGGCATCGCGCTCTGGCGGCACCAGCCACGGCGAGCCACGGCGATCGCAGGCGCGGCCCACGAGTCGCACTTCTGGCGCAATTACGGCGCCGGCCTGCTGCTGATGTTCGGGCACGTGCAGGCGATGCTGTTTTATGCCGCACTGCTGCCCGGCTTCGTTGACCTGTCCCGGCTCACGGCCATGGACGTGGCCCTGGTCGCGCTCACGCTCGTCGTGGTCATCGGCGGCATCAACACCGGTTATGCACTGCTTGCAGCCCGGGCCCGCGGCTTCTTCGCCGACGAGCGCGCCCAGCGGACGCTGCACCGCGTGGCCGGCACGCTGATGCTGCTCGCCGCGTCGCTGGTGGCCACTCGGGTGTAGGATTACCCGCATGGCCAAACCCACGATCAACAACATGGCGGTGTTCTGCGATTTCGAGAACGTCGCCCTGGGTGTGCGCGATGCGCGCTATGCGAAGTTCGACATCGACAAGGTGCTCGAGCGCCTGCTGCTGAAGGGCAGCATCGTCGTCAAGAAGGCGTACTGCGACTGGGAGCGGTACAAGGAGTTCAAGGCGCCGATGCACGAGGCGTCGTTCGAGCTCATCGAGATACCGCACGTGCGCATGTCCGGCAAGAACTCCGCCGACATCCGCATGGTCGTCGACGCACTCGACCTCTGCTACACCAAGTCGCACGTCGACACCTTCGTGATCGTGAGCGGCGACTCGGATTTCTCGCCGCTGGTGAGCAAGCTGCGCGAGAACAACAAGCTGGTGATCGGCGTCGGCGTGAAGAGTTCGACGTCGGACCTGCTGATCGCCAACTGCGACGAATTCATCTACTACGACGACCTCGTGCGCAAGGAAGAACAGCGCAGCCGGCGCAAGAAGCCGCCGGTCGCGGCTCCCGTTGCCGCACCCGCGGGCCGGCAGACGGCGGCGACAAGGCAAGCGGCGACGCCTGCGCCCGCTGCGGCGCAGGCATTCGACGGCGACGACGCGACGGTTGCCGAGCCGTCACGCAGGGCACCGTCCCGCGCCAAGTCCGAGGACGAGAAGAAGCAGGAAGCGTTCGACCATGTGCTCGCCACGATTGAAGCGCTGGCGGACGAACGCGAGGCCGACGAGAAGATCTGGGGCTCGATGATCAAGCAGACGCTGAAGCGCCAGCGCCCCGGGTTCAACGAGAGCTACCACGGCTTCCGCAGCTTCAACCAGCTGCTCGAGGAAGCGCGCGACCGCAAGCTGATCGAGCTGGAAAAGGACGAGAAATCCGGCGGCTACGTCGTCAAGGCAGTGAGCTGAATGCCTGCCGGACCGGCGTCTCACCTCGATTAGATTCTCACCGGCCCGCCGACTTTCGCCCTGGCTTTCGGCACTACGCTGAACTGTTGCCTCGCTCTGGAGTCACACGCAGCAAAGTCGAGGAAACAGTCGTGCGATTGCTGCTGGCGGAAGACGACAACATGATCGGCGAGGCGGTGCGTGCCGGCCTGCGGCGGCAGGGGTTTGCCGTGGACTGGGTCCGCGATGGCGTTGCCGCCGAACAGGCGCTGCTGGCTGAAGCCTACGATGCCTGCCTGCTCGATCTCGGCCTGCCGCGCAAGGCGGGCCTCGACGTCCTGCGCCGCCTGCGCGAGCGCGGCTCGACGCTGCCGGTGCTGGTGCTGACGGCCAGGGATGCGATCACGGATCGTGTCGACGGCCTCGACGCCGGCGCCGACGACTACGTCGTCAAGCCTTTCGACCTCGCCGAACTCGCCGCCAGGATCCGCGCCGTGACCCGTCGCAAGGGCGGGCGTGCCCAGGCGGCCATCGAGCATGGCGAGGTCACGCTGGACCCGGCGACGCGCGAAGTCCGGCGCAACGGCGAACTGGTGGCGCTGTCGCCGCGCGAGTTCGCGCTGCTGCAGGCGCTGCTCGAGCATCCCGGACGGATACTGTCGCGCGCGCAACTGGAAGAGCGGCTCTACGGGTGGGGCGAGGAAGTCGAAAGCAACGTGGTCGAGGTGCACCTGCATACCCTGCGTCGCAAACTCGGTGCCGATTTCATCCGCAACGTCCGCGGCGTCGGCTACCGGGTCGCCCCGGCGGCGCCATGAACTCGCTGCGCAACAAGCTGCTGGCCTGGTTGCTCGGCGCGGTGGCCCTGGTCGGTACCGCGGGCGCCTGGGTGAGTTATCGCAATGCGCTCGCCGAGGCCAACGCCTTCTTCGACGATCACCTGCGCGCGACCGCGCTGCTGCTGCGCGACCAGGCCTACGGCTTCTCGGCCACGCCCGGCTTGCCGCAGGAGATTCCCGACTACGACTTCGTGGTGCAGGTGTGGACGCTGGACGGCGTGCGTGTGTATCTCTCGCGTCCCCACGCGGTGCTGCCCGGGCTGACGACGCTCGGGCTGTCTACCGCCGCCACGCCCAACGGTCGCTGGCGCGTGTTCGGCGTCGAGGCGCGCGGACGAGTCATCCAGGTCGCGCAACCCATGAACGTCCGCGAGCAGCGAGCAGCGCACCTCGCGCTGCGGACGATCGCGCCGTTCGCGTTCCTGCTGCCGGCGCTTGCGCTGCTGGTCGTGTGGATCGTCGGGCGTGCGATGCGCCCGGTGCGCCGCTTTGCCGCCGTCCTGCGCAGCCGCAAGCGCGGCGCGCTCGATCCACTGGACGACGTGGGGCTGCCGGACGAGATCCGGCCGGTCGCGACCGCGCTGAACGATCTGCTGGCACGGCTCAAGGAGTCGGTGGAGCGCGAACGCTCGTTCATCGCCGATGCGGCCCATGAGTTGCGGACGCCGTTGACTGCGCTCGACCTGCAGGTGCAGTCGCTGCGGGCCGAGGCCGCCGGTAGCGGGCACGACGAAGCCGTACAGCGGCTCGAAGCCGGCGTGGCGCGGGCCGCTCGCCTGGTCGAGCAGTTGCTGGCGCTGGCACGCGAGGAGCGTGACGGCAACCGCGAGCACGAACCCGTGCCATTGGCGGATGTGGCCCGGGAGGTCATCGAGGAGATGCTGCCCCTGGCGGACAAGCGTGGCATCGACCTCGGCATGGAGCGGGCGGATGCGGTCCGTGTCGCCGGGGATCGGGAAGCGCTGCGCGTGCTGGTCCGCAACCTGCTCGACAACGCCATTCGCTATTCGCCTGCAGGCGGTCAGGTGGACGTGTCCGTGCAACGCCGGGACGGCGTCCCACCGCAGGCAGTGCTGGTCGTCTCCGACGGCGGCCCTGGCATCCCGCTGCCAGAGCGCGAGCGGGTGTTCGACCGCTTCCATCGCGTGCCTGGCACCGCCTCCCCCGGCAGCGGCATCGGGTTGGCGCTGGTGCGCTCGATCGCTACGCATCACCACGCTCACGTCCGCCTCGGCGAGGGCCCAGGCGGACGCGGACTGCGAGTGAACGTCGAGTTTTCCGCGCTCGATCCGCCTTAAGCCTGTCCTAAGTCACTCGGTCCACGATCATTCCCAGGCTCCGCGGCCCGTTCCGCGGCTTACCGCTTGAAGGAGTGAAACTCGTGAAGACCCGCGCCCTGATTCGTCATCCGCTGCTCGCGGCCACCCTCGGCGCAGCGGCCGTCGCGCTGCCCGCCGGCGCGCTCTACCTGTACGGTTCCGGCCACGCTGCCGAAGCCGCGGGCTCGCCCGCCGTCGTGGCCAGCGCACCCGCGCCGAGCGCTGCACCAGTCGTGGCTGGACTGCCTGATTTCAGGCAGCTGGTGCAGTCCTACGGACCGGCTGTGGTCAACGTCAGCGTCCGTTCCAACGTGAAGACGGGCGGGCACGGGCGCCTGCCGCCGGGCATGGACGAGGACAATCCCCTGTTCCAGTTCATGCAGCCCGGCAACGGCGCGCCGATGCGCGGCGAGGGTTCCGGCTTCATCGTCAGCGCGGACGGCATCATCCTCACCAACGCGCACGTCGTGGACGATGCGCAGAAGGTGACCGTCAAGCTCACGGACCGCCGCGAGTTCGAGGCCAAGGTGATCGGCTCGGACGCGAAGAGCGACGTTGCGGTGCTGAAGATCGACGCGCACAACCTGCCCGTCGTCAAGCTCGGCGACCCGCGGGCGCTGCAGGTCGGCGAGTGGGTCGTGGCCATCGGGTCACCGTTCGGCCTCGAGAACACCGTCACGGCCGGCATCGTGAGCGCCAAGGGGCGCAGCCTGCCGGACGACACCTACGTCCCGTTCATCCAGACGGACGTCGCGGTGAACCCGGGCAATTCCGGCGGGCCGCTGTTCAACCTGCGCGGCGAAGTGGTCGGCATCAACTCGCAGATCTACAGCCGCTCCGGCGGCTACCAGGGCCTGTCGTTCGCGATCCCGATCGACGTCGCGATGAACGTGGGCAAGCAGCTGCAGACGCAGGGCCACGTGACGCGCGGCAAGCTCGGTGTCGGCATCCAGGACGTGGACCAGGCGCTCGCCGAGTCGTTCGGTCTCGACGTGCCGCGCGGCGCGCTGGTCTCCAGCGTGGAAAAGGGCGGCCCGGCAGCGAAGGCCGGGCTCCAGGAAGGCGACGTCATCCTCGCATTCGACGGGCAGTCGATCGATTCCGCAGGACAGTTGCCGTCGGCCGTCGCGGCTACGGATCCCGGCAAGGCCGTGGCCTTGCAGGTGTGGCGGGACCGGGCGACCCGCGAGCTCAAGGTCCAGCTCGGCCAGACGACCAGCGATACCGCCGTTGCGGCCAATGACGACGGCACGAGCGCCGGGCGTCTCGGCATGATGGTGCGACCGCTGTCGGCCGAGGAGAAGCAGCAGGTCGAGTTGAGCGACGGCCTCGTCGTCG
The DNA here is from genome assembly GCA_963698735.1 of uncultured Gammaproteobacteria bacterium. Taxonomy (GTDB): domain Bacteria; phylum Pseudomonadota; class Gammaproteobacteria; order Steroidobacterales; family Steroidobacteraceae; genus RPQJ01. Next base: position 88,363 of record CAVOSA010000010.1, read on the forward strand.
AGGACGTCGAAGGTGCCGCCGCTGAGGCAGGCGTGCGGCCGGGCGATATCGTCATCGCGGCCAACGGCACGCCCGTGAAGAGCGTCGAGCAGCTCCGGTCGATGGTGGCCGGGTCAAAGAGTCACGTCGCCCTGCTGGTGCAACGCGGCAACGCGCGGGTGTTCGTGCCGGTCGAACTCGGCTGACGATGCACGTGGCGGCCGGACTCGTCGCGAGTCCGGCCGCTGCCGGCATTGCAGTCCTGCCCAGCTTCATAACCGAGGGGCCGCCGGTAACCGACAGAGCTACAGCGATCCACGTCTGGGCATACCGCCCGATCCAGCGACCAAGGCTAGCAAGTCAAGCGCTTGCAGTGATTGGCGCGCCCGACAGGATTCGAACCTGTGACCCCTGCCTTCGGAGGGCAGTACTCTATCCAGCTGAGCTACGGGCGCGTGGCTGAGCCCCGGAAAAGGGGCGGGAATCATAGCCCCGGCCCCTCCCCGCGTCCATTTGTACCCGACTACTGCGCAATCCGTCCGGTCGCGCCCTCGGCTATCCTTGTCGTGCCTATGAAACCAGAAGCTCCGGCGGCCACTGCGGCCACGCTCCGCCAGCTCGTCACACCCTACGCCAGGGCCGACGACCGCAAGGCGTACTGGCAGATCATGACGACCTTGCCCCCCTTCGCGCTGCTCTGGGTCCTGATCGCGACCACGCTCGAACAAAGCGGCGGCTGGTCGCTGCTGCTGGTGTTGCCGCTCGCCGGGTTGTATGTCCGTCTGTTCATCATCCAGCACGACTGCGGGCACGGCTCCTACTTCGCGAGTGCGACCGTCAACCAGCGTGTGGGCGCCAGCATCGGCGTCATCACGATGTTTCCGTACGCCTACTGGCGCAAGACTCACGCGATTCATCACGCCACGTCGGGGAACCTCGACCGGCGGCAGTTCGGCGACATCGAGACGCTGACGGTGCGTGAATACCAGTCGCGCGGCTGGCTGGGGCGGGTGCGCTACCGCCTCTACCGGAGCATGCCGGTGCTGCTCGGCGTCGGCCCGCTGTACCAGCTCCTGGTCAAGCATCGCGTGCCGTTCGACCTGCCGCTGAGCTGGCGCAAGGAGTGGTCCAGTGCGATCTGGAACGACGTCGGCCTGCTCCTGGCCGGCGCGGTCCTGTGCTGGGCCTTCGGCTGGAAGACGGTGCTGCTGCTGCAGTTGCCGCTGACGATCATCGCCGGCGCCACCGGTGTCTGGCTGTTCTACGTCCAACACCAGTTCGAACATGCCTACTGGGCGCGCGAGCAGGCCTGGTCCGCGGAGGCCGCGGCCATGGCGGGCAGTTCCTTTTACGACCTGCCGCGCGTGGCGCACTGGTTCACCGGCAACATCGGATACCACCACATCCACCACCTGTCCTCGCGCGTGCCGAACTACCGGCTGCGCGCCTGTTTCGAGGCCTGCCCGCCGCTCCAGGCCGCGCGACGCCTGAAGTTCATGGCCAGCCTGCGGTGCGCCAGGCTCAAGTTGTGGGACGAGGACGCCGGCAGGATGGTCGGGTTCGGGAGCCTCGCGCCGGCCGCAGGCTGAGCCAGGCCCCGGCACCGCCGCTGGCGCGGCGCCCGACTTGCCACGGTATACTTCGCGGCCCTGTTCCCCTGCCGTCCGGAGTTCGACCGTGAGCGCTGAGCACGATCGCAAGTTTTTCGACACCTTCATGCTGATCCTCGGCATCCTTGCCGCCATCACCATCGGCCTGATGGTCCTCGCCGGCGTGATCTCCGACCGGACCTCGAAGGTGTCCCACGGGACAGACCCGCTCAAGCAGCAAGAAACGCTGGCCCGCATTGCCCCGGTGGCGCGCGTGGCGGTCGCCGGCGAGGACAACTCTGCGCTCGCGGTGCCCGCCGCGGCAGCAACCACGGCGGCCGTGGACATGCCGGGCGAGCAGGTTTACCAGCAGGTCTGCACGGCTTGCCATGGCGCCGCCGTTGCCGGCGCGCCCAAGACGGGCGACAAGGCGGTTTGGGCGCCGCGTATCGCGCAGGGCGCGGACACGCTGAACAAGCATGCGCTGGAAGGCTTCCAGGGCAAGGCCGGTTACATGCCGCCGAAGGGCGGACGCACCGACCTCAGCGACCAGTCGGTCATCAACGCCGTCGACTATATGGTCGGCCTCGCGCAATAAGCTGAGGACTGCGGGTCCGCGCGTGCCTGGCCTGAAGGGGTCAAGTCATGAATGAAGCGAAGCGTCGGACACCTGCAGTGGCGTCAGCGCTGACACGGGTGTTCGCAGCGTCAATCCTGGCGGTGGCAACCGCAGGGCTCGTCGCCGGTTGCGCGTCGCCGCCGCCCAAGCCGGAAACGATGCGCGACCCCGGCGTGAACTTCTCCAATTTCAAGACGTTCGGCTGGACGGCCGGTGGCACCATCGACGGCAACGACGCGCCGCTCAGGTTGCTCGACTCGAACATCCGTGCCGCGATCACCGACACGATGAAGCGCAAGGGATACGTCGAGGCGCCGGCGGGCACCACGCCCGACCTGCGCATGGCCTACGAGACGGCGAGCGCCAGCAAGGTCGAGAACAATCCCGTGCGCGTCGGCATCGGCGTCGGCAGCTGGGGCGGCAACATGGGCGGCTCGGTGAGCATGGGCAGCCCGAGCGTCCGCAATTTCACGGAAGGCACACTGGTCGTGCACGCCATCGACAACGCGCGCAACGCCGAAGTCTGGCAGGGCCGCGTGTCCGGCAAGGTGACGAAGGGCAGCACCGAACCCGCGGCGATCAACCAGGCCGTCGCGCAGGCAATGGCTGATTTCCCGGTGCGCTAGCACGGAGAAGTTCGAGCCAGGCATGGTCGGTTAGGGCGGCCGATCCGGGGCCTTGCCCAGAGCTTGGAAAGGCAGACACGCGCTCTGGGCAAGGCCCCGGATCGACCGCGCCTGAGTGAATTCTCGTTAAAGCCCGAGAATGCACACGGCGCAAGAATCGTCGACGAGGTCACACCGCATGACCCGGTGCAGATGCGTCGGGGCCAGCAACTTCCATGACGCCGTCACCATGTCGTGTTGGTGAGGCTCGACATAGTGCGTGCCGTGCGCCCAAAGCAGCCGTTGTACGGTGAAAAGCGACCCAGAGCGGCCACCTATCGGGACGAAAACCGGACGCTCAGCGATTCATTTGAGCGGCCAGTCGCGTCACTTCGCCGGAGCGACATCGGTCAGGTCCTGGAAGGTGAACAGCTTGGCCGCGACAAATTTGTCCGTGGCATTGCCGCTGTAAGTCTTGCCGCCCGCCAGCTCCAGCTTCTTTACCGGCGCACCGGGCTTCAAGTCCAGGTCATCCAGCTTCACCCAGAACGTCGCCGGCGTCAGCGCCGAGTCGAAGATCACCACGCGGTTGGTGCTGTCGCTCACGGTCCGCCAGATGGTCGAGGAGACCCACGGCTGCTCTTCATTGGCAAAACCCAGCGGGGTGCCGACGCTTCGCATCAACGAAAGTACGGCCATCGGGGCCTGAAACTTGAAGCTCTGCTGTGGCGTGCCGCTGATGTACGTCTGGGACACTTCACCCGGGAGCACATCTAGCAGGAAGGAGGTGCGCACGAAGCGGTCGGCCGCGCGCGAGGTGCCCGGCAGGAATTTCGAAATGCCTCCCGCTTCCTTCCAGTACTCCATGATCGCCAACTGCTTGTCGTAGGTGGGCGAATTGGTCATCACCCGGTACTGCTTGCCGTGGTGGATGACCAGCTTGCCCTGGACGTACTCGAACACCGCCGAGTCGCCGGTTGCATCCGATATCACCAGGTGCATGTTGGCGGGCCGACCCGTGCTGAGCACTACTGTCTGGACGCGGAACGCCTCCTTCTCGAGATCCGCGACCGCCTCGGCGACGGTGGCGAAGTTGTCGAGGACGTACTGCGGCCAGGTGCTCAGAGAGATCAGCGTGGCGCCTTCCGCCGGCTTGCCGTAATCCGACTCGACGAGGGCGAGTTCGTTGACGACCAGCCCTTTCTCGTTCATGCCGTCGGCGGTGCCGATGTCATAGGCCGACGTGATCAGGCTGCCGTATTTCGACACCCACGAGATCGTGTTCTTGCCGCCGCGGCCGTCGCGCTGCATGCCCCGCGGCAACACCCACATGTTGGAATGCATGTCCTCGCCCCAGTCCATGGAGCGACCGACGATCACGGTGCCATCCTTGGATACGTACAGCGCCCGCGTACAGGCCTCGGCCGGTGCCGGGGCGGCACAGACGACGATCGCTGCGATGAGAGCGACCAAAGGGCCGCGAAAAGCGCTGCTGGTTTGCATGACTGGCTCCCTATGAGCACTAAAGGCGTAATAAGGCAGCGACGCCACCGTAAGGTGCTGCCCTTGTGGCAATGACCACGGCGCACCGCGGATTCCCTGCACCACGGGGGGTGGGAATGTGGCGCAAGGCATCCGCGGGCGCCGCGAGTTCCTGTGTTTGCGTGAATAGTAACGGTTCCATTACTTTATCCCATGGCTCGCATTCGACTTGCAAGCCCGGTGTGAACTCCAGCGCGCCGTGCCCCGCTGCCGACGTCGCGCTACACTGCAGCACTCTCCCGACGCCCATTTCGCCGATGCCTTCGAAGTCGAAACCCACTCGCCGCCCGCGCCCAAAGGTCGCGGCCAAGGGTCGGCAACTTCTCGCGGAACTTGAACCTCGCCGTGCACCCGTTCAGAAGCGCGCACAGTTGTCCGTTCAGCGCATCCTGGACGCCTCCGGAGCGCTGTTGGACGAGGTTGGCCTCGAACGGGTGACCACGGAGTTGATCGCCAAGCGGGCGGGCGTCAACGTAGCCACCGTCTACAAGTACTTCCCAAACAAGCACGCGGTGTTGGCCGAGTTGTATCGAACTCATTACGAACCACGGCTGGGGCACTTCAACGGCGTGATGGCCGTAATCGCCGCTGGTGCTGACTGGCGCCAGGCCATCGATGAGGGCCTTGACCTGTCGACCCGGGACCGGCACGCCCGGGAGGGGAATCTCTCGATTCGGCTGGCGGTACGATCGTCACCCGATCTGCAGCGCCTTGAGCAAAAGAATCTCGAGCATCGGACCGAAGTATTGGCCGAGGTGCTCGTGCGTGCCGGCGCCGCCCGCCCGGCGCAGGCACGCGTCGTGGCGCACTGCCTCCTGGAAGTCGTTGCGACGTTGCTCGATGTCTGGAACATGAGCCCGGACGCGCAGGGCCCCGCCTATCTTGCGGAAATGAAGCGAGTTGCGAAGGCGTTGCTGGGCGAGTATTTGCGCGATCAAAGCCCCACAGCAGCCGCGACCGGAAGACGAATTGCACCGAGGCGTTCGAAGAATTGAGATTCTGGCAATGCGGTCAGATCGACTTTGCATTGCAGGTACGGATCTCAATCGTCGTGGCGGATTGGGCTGTCGAACGACCACTATCGGAAACAATCCCGTGCGGCCGGTTCTGGCCGCTCTTACCGTTCCCGTAAGCGGACGTCGCAAGCGAATAAACGACCCAAAGTCGTCCGACCGATCGACAATTTCGCCGCTGCCAAGCAGACGTTCAATCTCGCGACCTGATCGAGCGGCTGGAGCTATCCGCAAGCAACTTCTCACCCGCCTGCCGCAGCGCAGCCAGGATCTCTCGCTGGAGCTTTTCATCGGGGATTGCCCGGGCAAGCATCACGGCGCCGACGTTCTGCGCCATGAGTGTCCAGGCGTCTTCTGAGGTAGCAGTCAGGCGCTGCAGTTTGGCGTGTATTTCCAGCAGTCCAGCCTGGTAGGCGGCTTTGGCGGCATCGTCAGCACGCGCAATCTCGGGCGTGAGTGACGGCAACGGGCAGCCTTGCTCCGGGTGTCTCACGTGCTGGAGGCTGAGGTAGCCCGCCAGTGACTTGGCGGCGCTGGCATCGTCGGCTGGGTCGAAGCCGTCGTACATCTTCGCCGTGCGCTCCAGCTCGGCCGTGATCAGCGCCGCGAACAGATCGGCCTTGCCATCGAAGTGCTTGTACAGCGCGCCGGTGGTCACGCCGGCTGATGCAGCCAGCGAGGCCATGCCGCTTTCATTGAACCCATGCTTCTTCGCATGGCTGCCGCTCAGCTCGATGAGACGCTGGCGGGAGGCGTCTTTGTGGTCCTTGGGATAGCGCATGGCCTGATTGTGATGTCCCCGAGTTGACAGCGGAGGGTGTATTTATAGGATAACGTTCATTATCTCATGGCGCAACCCTGCGCCTGACAGAGCAACGAGGCAACGGATGAGCGCACCGCTGGCAGCAGAGTGGAAGAAGACGGCCTGCATCATCTGCTCGCTGAACTGCGGACTGGAGGTCCAGACCGAGGGCGGCCGCATCGTCAAGGCCCGGGGCGACAAGGACCACCCCACCTCGCAGGGCTACGTCTGCGAGAAGTCGCAGCGCATGGACTTCTATCAGAACGGTGCCGACCGCATCACCAGCCCGAAGCGGCGGCGCGCGGACGGCAGCTACGAAGACATCGACTGGGCCACCGCCATCCGCGGAGATTGCCGAAAAGCTGGCCGCCGTCAAAGCCCAGCACGGCGGTGCCAGCATCCTCTACTACGGTGGCGGCAGCCAGGGCAACCACCTCGGCGGCACCTATGCCGACAGCACCATCAAGGCCTTGGGCGTGGTCTATCGCTCGAACGCGCTGGCGCAGGAGAAGACCGGCGAAGCCTGGGTGCAGGGCAAGATGATGGGCGCCGGCGTGCACGGCGATTTCGAGCACGCCGAGGTCTCGGTCTTCCTGGGCAAGAACCCGTTCCAGTCGCACGGCTTCGCGCGCACACGGGTGATCCTGCGCGAGATCCAGAAGGACCCGAATCGCTCGATGATCGTCATCGACCCGCGCCGCAGCGAGACTGCCGAGATGGCGGACTTCCACCTCGCCGTGCGCCCGGGCACCGATGCGTGGTGCCTGGCCGCGTTGGCAGCGATCCTGGTCCAGGAAGGGCTGGTCGCCAAGGATTGGCTGGCCGAGCACACGACCGGCTACGCGCGTGTGGCCGAGGTCCTGCAGCGCATCTCGGTGCCCAACTGCGCCAAGACCTGCGGCATCGACATTGCCTTGCTGCGGCAGGTGGCCGAGCGCATCGCGCGGGCCAAGAGCGTATCGATGATCGAGGACCTGGGCGTGCAGATGAACCTGCACTCCACGCTCAACAGCTACCTGAACCGGTTGGTGTGGCTGTTGACCGGGCACTACGCCCGGCCCGGGACCAACAACGCGTTCGTGCCGCTGCTCAGCCTGTCGTCGTCGACGCGCGAAGCCGCGAGCGAAGCCCGCAGCGGGGTCGAGTGCAGGTGGCAAGCCGCGGCCGGGATCGCACAGCCCGGTCACAGGCGCCAAGGTCATCATGGGGCTGATCCCCTGCAACGTGATCCCCGAGGAAATCCTCACCGATCACCCCAATCGCTTCCGCGCGATGTTCATCGAGAGCAGCAACCCGGTCCACTCGCTGGCCGACAGCCAGCGCATGCGGCAGGCCTTGCGGGCGCTCGAGGTCAGCGTCGTGATCGATGTGGCGATGACCGAGACCGCGCGACAGGCCGACTATGTGCTGCCCGCCAGCAGTCAGTTCGAGAAAGCCGAGGCCACTTTCTTCAACGTGGAGTTTCCGCGCAACGGGTTCCACCTGAGGCAGCCCTTGTTCGCGCCGCGCCCGGGAACACTAACCGAGGCTGAGATTCACGCGCGCCTGGTCGAGTCATTGGATGAACTCGATGAGCGCCAGTACCGATTCCTACGGCGCGCGGCGCGTTGGGGCCGCACTGCGTTCGGTCTGGCGTTCGCCTGGAAGGCGTCGCGGGACAAGAAGATCGTGCGCTACGCACCGGTCGTTCTCTACCGCACTCTGGGCGAGACCTTGCCCACGGGCTTCGCGCCGGCCGCGTCGCTGTGGGGTCTCAGCCAGATGTTCGTTCGCAAGAACAGGGACGCGGCTGCAAGGGCCGGCTTCGGGGGCAGCGTGCTGGCGGCGGGCAACAAGCTGTTCGACGCCATCATCACCAAGCCGTCGGGCGTCATCTACTCGGTCAGCGAGTACGCCGACAGCTGGCGTGCGGTGCGCCTGCCCGACCACAAGATCAACCTGTGCATCGAAGAGATGCTGGCGGAGCTGGAAACGCTCAGACAGCAAACTGCCGCAGCAGGACGCCGACTACCCCTTCGTCCTGTCCGCCGGCGAGCGCCGCAGCGACACAAGCAACACCTCCATCCGCGACGCCGGGTGGCACCGCCGTGGCACCTTCGGCACACTGCGCATGCACCCGACCGATGCCGAGAAGATCGGCTGCCAGGAAGGCGACTGGGTCCGCATGACGACCCGCCGCGGGCAGGCGCAAGCACCGCTCGAACTGGGTGAGGACCTGCAGCCCGGCCACGTGGCACTTCCCAATGGCCACGGACTCGACTACACGGAAGCGAATGGCACGCCGGTGCACAAGGGCGTGTCGCTCAACGAGCTCACCGACACGGCAAGCCGCGACCCGTTCGCCGGCACGCCGTGGCACAAGCACGTGCCAGTCCAGATCGTGCGCCTTGGCGCGACGCCGGAGGCCGCCGCATGACCCACGTCGTTACCGAAGCCTGAATCCGCT
>CAVOSA010000011.1:0-47660 GCA_963698735.1 uncultured Gammaproteobacteria bacterium
ATCGCGCAGGGTCGCACGCAGACGCCGGTCGGTGGCAGGTGCTGCTCGAACCAGCGCAGGTAGAACACTTCCGCCGCGTAGGTGCCGACGACCGGAAGCGACCCTCCGACACGCGGCACAGGGTGAAGTCGCCGATCAACCGGCCACGGTCGTTGAGCATGGGCGACAGCGCGATGCGGCCCACGAGCGGCACCTTGCACGCCATGATCTTCGACAGCCACTCTGCGGCCTTGGGTCCCGTGATCTCGAACTTGCCGTAGTTGGAAATCTCGATCAGGCCGCAGGTCTCGCGCACCGCGCGACATTCTGCGGCCACGTGCGGATGGGCATTAGAGCGACGGAAAGTCGCATCTTCCTTCGCCGGCGTTCCCTTCGGCGCAAACCACAGCGGGTGCTCGAGCGTGCAGTAGTCGCCGAAGACGGCGTTCTCAGACTGCAGCTTCTCGTAGATCGGGGTGGTGCGCAGCGGGCGCGCAGCATCCAGTTCCTCGTTTGGAAAACGGATTCGGAAGCGCCGCGAGTAGTTCTCGCGCACCTTGGCGTTGGTGTAGGGGCGATTGGCCCAGTCGCCGTACCGTGCGACGTCCATGGCCCAGATGTCGGCGCCCGGGTCGCCCTCCACCATCCAGTTCGCGAGCGACAGGCCCACGCCGCCGCCCTGGCTGAAACCGGCCATGACGCCGCACGCCACCCAGTAGTTTTTCAGGCCCTTGATCGGACCGACCAGCGGGTTGCCGTCGGGTGCGAACGTAAACGGCCCGTTGACGACTTTCTTGATCCCCGCGCTTTCGAGGCGCGGGAAGTGTTCGAACGCCACCGTGACGCTCGGCGCGATGCGCTCGAGGTCGTTCGGCAGCAGGTCCTGGCCGAAGTCCCACGGCGTCGTCCGCGGCGACCACGGCACGCCCGCACGCTCGTACGTGCCGAGCAGCATGCCCTGCCGCTCCTGCCGCATGTAGATTTCGGCCTCGAAGTCGATGACGTGCAGCAGTTCCTTCTGGCCCTTCAGTTCGGGCAGGTCCTCGGTGATGAAGTACTGGTGTTCCATCGCGAGGATCGGCAGTTCGAGCCCGACGAAGCGGCCGACTTCACGCGCCCAGAGGCCGCCGGCGTTGACGACGTGCTCCGCATGCACGGTCCCTTTCTCGGTGATGACGTCCCAGGTGCCGTCGGGACGCGGCTTCGTGTCCAGCACCCGGTTCTGGCGCACGATCTCGGCGCCGGCGACCTGTGCGGACTTTGCGTACGCGTGCGTGACGCCGTAGGGATCGACGTGGCCTTCGATCGGGTCGAGGATTGCACCCAGGAAGTGCTTCTCCTCCAGCAGCGGATAGATCTTCTTGGCCTCGGCCGGCGAGATCAGCTGCAGGTCCATGCCGAGGTAGCGGCCTCGCGCCACCGCCATGCGCAGCCAGTCGACGCGCTCGGGCGTGCCGGCGAGCATCAGGCCGCCCGTGATGTGCACGCCGCACGACACGCCGGAGATCGCCTCGATCTCCTTGTACAGCTCGATGGTGTACTGCTGCAGCTTGGCGACGTTGGGATCGCCGTTGACCGTGTGCATGCCGCCCGCGGCGTGCCAGGTGGAACCCGAAGTGAGTTCCGCCCGTTCGATGAGCAGGACGTCCTTCCAGCCCGCCTTGGTGAGGTGGTACAGCACGCTCGCGCCCACGACGCCGCCACCGATCACCGCCACCTGCACATGGTTCCGCATACCGCTCCGCTCCCGCTGAGGTCTGGGCCGGCGTGATGCCGGCCGTATGATTGCTATCCGCGCATGCTGCCGCTCAAGTGATCGGCGGCGCGCCGCCTTCGGCCCGGCGCCGGTCGACGAACGCGTTCAGTTCCTCGGCCAGCGCCGGGTCGCGTTCCGGGGCCACGAAGCGCGCCAGCGTCTCCTGGTACACCGCATTGGCGCGCTCCGTCGCCGTCTTCGCGCCGTCGTTCGACCAGGCCCCGTAGTTGCGCCAGTCCGAAATCAGCGGGGTGTAGAACGCCGTCCGGTAGCGCTCCATGGTGTGGCCGCAGGCGAAGAAATGCCCGCCGTAGCCCACTTCCGCGATGGCCTCGAGCGCCATGTCCGACGCCTCGGCGCCAACCGGCTGGAACAGCTCGCCGAACATCTGCAGCATCTCGATGTCCATGATGAATTTCTCGTAGGACGTCGAGAGTCCGCCCTCAACCCAGCCGGCCGCGTGCAGCATGAAGTTGGCGCCGCCCATGAGCGCGCCCCACAGGCTCATCTGGGCCTCGTAGGCAGCCTGCGCGTCGGGCGTGTTCGAGGCCGTCGCGTTCGACGAGCGCCACGGCACCTTGATGTAGCGCGCCAGCTGACCCGCGCCAAACGCGGCCTTGGCATACTCCGGCGTGCCGAACGCCGGCGAACCCGACTTCATGTCGACGTTGGACGTGAAACTGCCGTACAGGATCGGCGTCCCCGGCCGCACGCTCTGCGCGAGCGTGATGCCCGCAAGGGCCTCGGCGTGCGCCAGCGTCAACGCACCGGTGATCGTCACCGGTGCCATCGCACCCGCCAGCGTGAATGGCGTGATGATCAGCACCTGCCCGGCCTCGGCCATGTCGACGATGCCCTCGGCCATCGGGATGTCGAGCTGCAGCGGTGAATTGGTGTTGATCACCGTCCACGTGTACGGCCGCTGCTTGAACTCCTCCGGGCTGACGCGATGCGCGATGCGGATCATCTCGAGGCAGTCGGCGATCTGGCGCGAGCCGCGCGCATAGAGGAACGGTACCTTGTCCGACAGCAGCAGCTGTGCGCGCGTGGTTTCGTAGTGCCGGTCCTGCACCGGGCTGTCCTGCGGCTCGACCGCGCCGCCCAGCGAATGGATGACGTCGAAGCTCTGGCAGAGCTTGATCAGGTTGCAGTAATCCTCCAGCGTGCCGGCGCGGCGACCGTTGTGGATGTCCATGATGTTGGGCGGACCCGACGTCGGCGCGAAGCACACGTGCCGGCCGCCAATGGGCACGTTGAACTCGGGATTCAGGGTGTGGAACGTGAACTCGCTCGGCGTCGTGGCCAGCGCCTTGGCGACGAGACCCCGGTCGATGCGCACGACCTGCGTCGCCTCGTCGACTTTCGCGCCCGCCTGCGCGTAGCGTTGCCGCCCGATGGCCGAAAGCACCTTCATGCCCTGGTTTTCCAGCAACGTGAGTGCCGCCACGTGGATCGCCGCGACCTGGTCATCCGAGTAAATGCGCGGATGGTCGAACGGATTGACCAGGTGCCGGTAGGCGCGCGACCGCTCGGGTACTGGCGCAGCCGACACTGCAGCGGCAGGACGACGGCGACCCGTGCCGCGACGAGCACTGCTGGATTCGATTTCGCTCATTCCTGCTGGACTCCAGTGGCGTTCCCGGCCTTGCGGTCCGCGGTCGCGACTGGCGGCCGGGCGTCGGAGCCGAACTGCTCGATCAGCCATGAACGGAACAGCGCCGTGGCCGTGTCGCTCAGTGCTTCGGGATCGGTGACGAGGTAATAGCCGAAGCCATCGTTGAACGTGACGTCGTACGGTTGCACCAGCCGGCCCGCGGTCAGGTGATCACGGAACAGGTCGAGGTCCACGAGCGCGATGCCCGAGCCGCTCAGGACGTACTGGACCGTCAGGATCTCGGTGTCGAACACCAGCCCACGTTCGACGTCGAGGCCCGTCAGTCCCGCGGAGCGGACGAACTGCGACCAGAAATGGCGGCGCGGCAGGCCTTCAACCCGCATGTGCACGAGCTCGTTGTCGCGAATGAACGCTTCGATGTCCTTGCCAGCGTGACGCGCCGCGAGATCGGGGTGGCAGACGATACCGAGGCGCACCTGCCAGAGCAGGTCGCTGACGCGATCTGTCACTGACGGCCGCGAGTACAGCACGGCGATGTCCACGTCGGCTGCGGGCGGGCCGATGCCGTAGGGGCTCACGAGGTCGATCTCTACTTCGGGGTGGTCCGAGCGGAAGTCCTGCAGCAACGGCACCATCATGTGCGCTGCAAAACTCGGCGGCATCTGCACGCGCAGCGTGCGCAACCGCGGCGCGCGCGCATCGCGGATCTCGTCGATCGCGTGCTCGAGACGGTCGAACGAACGGGACACCACGGGCAGCAGGTGCTCGCCCGCCGCCGTGAGCACCAGCGAGTGAGGTCGGCGCTCGAACAGCTTCACGCCGATCAGGTTCTCGAGCGAGATGACGTGGCGGGAAAGCGCACTCTGCGCGATGCTCAAGGCGCTCGCGGCGCTGGTGAAACTGCCATACCGCGCCACGCCCTCGAACGCCCGCAGCGCATTGAGGGGCAGCCAGCGACGGTCGATGCGTACCTTGTCGATCATGCAACTCCCCCATCCGCCGTCGAAGCCCGGGTTTCGAATTTCCCGGCACTCATGCCTCAGCATGTCACGCTGGCCGGCAAGCGTGGCGCATTCGCGACACCCCCGGCAATGCTTTTTTTGGGTTCCGGTTAATGCTTTTTTCAGATGATCTAGTTGTGGACGGAGGCGCCTGCGACTTGATATGGTCCGGACGAACTCGCACTTCACGCGGAGAAGGTTGTGCGAGGAGCATCAAAGGGCGACGACCCGGGCTGCAGCGGGCGTTGCGTCGAAAACACGAAGCCTGGGGGATTTATTAGCATGAATTATCGACTCGCGTCTGCGGTGGCCGCCGTCCTCGCCGCCAGCCCGACCCAAGTTGTCTGGGCCCAAGCCGCCTCCGGCGCCCTCGAAGAGGTGGTCGTCACCGCGCAGCGCCGCGCGGAAAGCCTGCAGGACGTGCCGCTTGCGATCACGGCGCTTACCGGCGATACGCTTAACCAGCTGAACGTTTCGACGATCGAGGAGTTCGTCAGGTTTCTGCCCAGCGTTACGACAGCAACCATTGGACCGGGCCAGAGCAACATCTATATGCGCGGTCTGAGCACCGGCTCGCTCGGTACTCAAGGGTCAGGTACCAACGGCCCCTGGCCGAACGTGGCCGTGTACCTCGACGAGCAGTCGACCCAGGTTCCGGGCCGCAACCTCGACGTCTACGCGGCCGACTTCGAGCGCATCGAGGTGCTGACCGGCCCGCAGGGCACGCTGTTCGGCGCCGGCGCCCAGGCCGGCGTGCTGCGCTACATCACTAACAAGCCCCAACTCAACGAGTTGTCTGCCAACGTCAAGGCCGGTTACGCCAACACGTCGGACGGCGACGACAGCTACAACGTCGAGGGCGTGGTCAACATCCCGCTGATCGACGACACGCTGGCGATGCGCGTCGTGGGTTACCAGGACCACCGCGGCGGCTACATCGACAACGTTGCCAGTACCTTCACTCGACGTGGCACGGACCTGGGATTCGCCGTGGTCACCGGTGGAGTCGTGCCGACCGATTCCGCACCACTCAACAACTTTGGAATTGCTGACGAAAACATCAACGAGGTCGATTACAGCGGCGCCCGCGTCAGCCTCAAGTGGCAGATCATCGATGACTGGGATGCTTTGCTGGCGGTCGCCTACCAGCGAATCGACGGCGAAGGCGTCTTTTACCAGCACCCAGACGGGTCTGAGGCCGGTTGCACCGTCGACGAGAACAATGTGCTCGTGCAGGGCTGCCCAGGGTCGACTCAACGGCTGAAACCGCTGGAGGTGACCATCTTCAACGAAGGCTACACGAGTGACGAGTTCATCAACACCGCGCTGACGGTCAACGGCAAGGTCGGCACGCTCGATCTTGTCTACGCCGGCGCCTACCTGACGCGAGACGCGGAGACGGTCTCTGACTACACCAACTACGCACGTGGCCGTTACGGCATCTACTATCAGTGCACCGGCTACTATGCTGCCTCGCTCGACAAGTGCTACACGCCTTCCAGCGTCTGGAATGACAAGTCTGAAAGCACCAACCAGAGCCATGAACTCCGCCTGAGCAGCCCGACGGACTGGCGCATGCGCTTCGTGACGGGCCTGTTCTACGAAGAGCGCGAGGTCCAGGCCAATACGGACTGGCTCTACAAGTCCGTTCCGGAGTGTCCGGTAGGCGTCGCGTCCACGACCGACTGCTTCCGTTACCTCGATCCACTGGTCCAGCCGAAGTTTGAAACGGCAACCCTGAACGACCCCAGCCGCCGCTCGCCGACCACGGGCTTCTTCAATGATTTCACGCGCGAGTACACCCAGATCGCAGCGTTCGCCTCGGTCGACTTCGACATCCTCGAAAACCTGACCCTGACGCTAGGCACTCGCTACTACGACATCGAGAATTCGATCGTCGGCGCGAACGTGGGTAGCTTTGGCTGCAAGGCCTACGGCGGCGGGGTATCGACTCCCTGCCTTACTTCGAACGGCACCAACGTTGACGAGCAGGATGTCAACGACATCCAGACCGACGGGTTCAAGAGTCGCGCCAACCTGACCTGGCGGATTACCGGCGATGCGTTGGTGTACGCCACATGGTCCGAAGGCTACCGCCCGGGTGGCTTCAACCGCGGCTCGTCCTGCAACGTCACGGACCCAGTCACTCTTCGCCCGCAGTATTGCCGCCCCACCTCGTACGAGGAAGATGACCTGACCAACATCGAGGTCGGCTGGAAGACGACATTCTGGGGCGGGCGGGCGCAGTTCAATGCTGCAATCTACCAGGTGACGTGGGAAAACGCGCAGACAGGGTTGTTTGCGCCGCAACTTGGCTTCGGGAACCTGCAGTTCTTCACGAACGGCCCGGATTACGAGGTCAACGGCATCGAATTCGATGTCGTCGTTGCGCCGCTCGACGGCCTTACAATCACCGCAGCCGGTTCGTACAACAAGGGCGAGCTGACCAACTCGCCGCAATTCTTCAACAACGTTCCGAATAGTGCGGACTTCGGTCAACCGATCACGGAGTCGTGCGTCGCCAGAGCCGCAGGTGTTTGTACTCAGATCGTAAGCGTGGAGAACGTTTTCGGCGAGGAGGGCCAGGAAATGGCCAACTCGCCGGAACTACAGTTCAACGTTCGGGCGCGCTACGAGTGGGCCTGGGGCGACTACAATCCGTACGTTGGAGCTGCCGTGCAGTACCAGGATGAGTCGTTTTCATCGGCCAATGCGGTCAATCGGTACTTGATGCCCTCCTGGACCACGATGGACGCGTCGCTCGGCGTCGGCAGGAATGCGTGGACCGCCGAGTTCTACGTCATCAACCTGACCGACGAGGATGCGAGCGTGTACACGACGGCGTCGCAGTTCATTGTCGCCGAGGTTCCGATCCGTCCGCGGACCATGGGCTTGCGCTTCGGCTACAGTTTCGGCGGCAACTGATCGTCACTTGCCTCGATGCGGGCCGGTGGGGCAACCCGCCGGCCCGTTTTGTTTTGCTGGGACGATCGGTCATCATTGCGGAATGCAACCTGCCACCACGACACCCAGTCCACTGCCCGTGACCGACCTCGATCAGGAATTGCGCGAACTGCAGCAATTGATCGAACAGCGTCGATTCGACGACGCGCTCGCCGCTTCCGATCGGCTGCTCGCGCACTCGCCGGGACATCGCGACCTGCTCTACATGCGCGCAGTGGCGCTGCGCCACCTGGGCCGTGTGCCTGAGGCGCTGGCGACGCTGGATACCCTCGAAGACATGCATCCGACCTACCCGAGGCTGTTCCAGGAGCGCGGGCATTGCCACGTATTCCTGAGACAGGCGCCGCAAGCGATCCAGGCGTTCACGCAGGCCGTCGAATTGAACCCGGCCCTGCCGGCCAGCTGGCGAATGCTTGCATCGCTGTACGCGCTGACGGGGCACCGATCCGAGGCAGAGAACGCCGGCCAGCATGTTGCCAAGCTCGCCACCCTCGCCACGGAGGTCGTCACGGCGCGCAGCATGCTGGCGGACGGCAACCTGACCGAGGCGGAGGCCCTGATCCGGCCATACGTAAAGCGTGCGCCCGAGGACATCGAAGGCTTGCGCGTCCTTGCACTGGTTGCGCAGCGCAACGAATTCTCCAAGGACGCGGCGATAATCCTCGAAGAAGTGCTGGCGAAGGATCCAGGCTATCACGCGGCACGCCAGGACCTGGTTGCTGCGCTGCTGGCAACCCACCAGCACGTCCGGGCACGGGAAGAGCTGGCAATTCTGATGCGGGCCCAACCTGACCACATCGCCCATCGTCGCACGCTGGCCGGCATCCTGGTCAGCCAGGGATCCACGGCCGAGGCCATCGACCTGTACCGCGAACTGCTGAACGAGCATCCGGACGACGCCGACCTGCATATGTACTTCGGGCACGCATTGAAGACCCAGGGCATTCGCGCCGAGGCCGAGCATCAATACAAGGAAGCTGCGCGACATCGCCCCAGTTTCGGCGACGCTTACTGGAGCCTCGCGAATCTCAAGACCTACCGGTTCACGGAATCGGAGATCGCGATTATGCGCGAGCAGGTCGAGGCGCCCCGCATTCCCCTGGCAGACCGGTATCACCTGTGTTTCGCGCTGGGCAAGGCCTACGAAGACCTGGGCAGCTACGAGGAGTCCTTCCACTATTACGCGCGGGGCAATGCCTTCAAGAAGGCGGAGTCCACTTACCGGCCGGAAGTGCTGGAGCGAACGGCGCAGAAGCAGACCGAGGTCTGCACACGTGAGTTCTTCGCGCAGCGCGAAGGGTACGGTTTCAACGACCCCGCGCCGATATTCATCGTGGGCCTGCCCCGCGCCGGCTCGACGCTGCTGGAGCAGATCCTGGCCTCCCACTCGCTGGTCGAGGGCACGATGGAACTCGCGGATATTCCGCGCCTGGTCAGCTCGCTTGTACTCCATCCGAGCGGTGCGCGTTACCCAGGCGCGCTGGCGCTATTGTCGGCCGATGAATACCGCGGTTTCGGCGAGGCCTACATCCGCGACACGCGTATCTACCGTGCGGGCAACAAGCCGTACTTCATCGACAAGTTGCCGAACAACTTCCGCCACCTGGGCCTGATCCAGCTGATGCTGCCGAATGCGAAGATCATCGACGCACGCCGCGAACCGATGGCCTGCTGCTTCAGTAACTTCAAGCAGCTGTACGCGTCGGGCCAGCAGTTCACCTACAGCCTGGAGGACATCGGCCGCTATTACTCGCTGTATGTCCGACTGATGGATCACTGGAACTCAGTGCTGCCGGGTCGCATCCTGCGCGTGCAGCACGAGGACGTCATCGACGACCTCGAGGGCAGCGTGCGGCGGATCCTCGACTTCTGCGGCCTGGAGTTCGAACCCGCCTGCGTCGAGTTCCACAAGACCGAGCGGCGCGTGCACACCGCGAGTTCGGAACAGGTCCGCCGCCCGATCAACCGCGAGGGCGTGGACCAGTGGAAGAATTTCGAGCCGTGGCTCGGCCCGTTGCGCGAGGCGCTTGGACCGCTGGTCAAGTCCTGACCTCTGCGCTCGCTGCCAGCGCGGGCGCAGGTGCAAGCCAGCGCGTCAGACGGGCTTGACGCCCGTCGCCCGCTCCTCGTCCTGGATGATGCGCTTGGCGGAGCGGAAATAGTGCCAGGTCGCCCAGAACCCCGCCGGCACCAGGCAGAGCATGGCGAGCCGCAACGATTCGCCGTTCGCGACGTGGTTCGGCGCGAAGGCATCGCTCAGGAAACCCACCAGCTGCGGCGCAACGATCAGGTTGCCGACATTGGCCACGAACAGCGTAGCGGCGCAGAACTGCGCCCGCATGCGCGGCTCGCAAAGGTTGTTGAGCAGGCCGAAGCACGGCCCGATGTAGAAGTAGATCGCCGGGATGAAGATCCAGAACAGCGCCCTGGCCAGCTCGAGCGAATGCGTCCAGTAGATGACGCCCGAGACGATCGTTGCGATACCGACCCCCCAGCCCATCATGCGCACGATCCGGCGCGGGTCCTTCATCGTCGGCTGCGCCAGCCACCAGCTCGTGGCAAGCGTCGCCAGGCCGCCGCCAATCAGGTGCACGGGCCCGAGGATGGAGCCCGCCTCACCCGGCGTCAGCCCGAAATTGCGGATCAGGTAGGTCGGCGTCCACCACATCAGGCCCCAGCCCCACAACGCGGTGAGCGCGCTGGCCGCCATGACGTGCACGGCGGAACGCTGCGTCCACAGGAAACGCATGCTCTCGCCGAAGGACGCACCCTTGTGGTCGCCACCCTTCTTGTCGAGCTGGCCGCGGCGCGGCTCGCGCACGGTAAGGAAAATCAGGATGCCCAACAGCACGCCCGGGATGCCGAGCACCAGGAACACCGTGCGCCAGTTGTAATGGTCGTTGACGATGCCGGCGATGTCCGCACCGATCCAGGCGCCGATCGGCGCGCCGAGCGCGAAGACGGTCATCGCCATCGGGCGCTTGGCGGCCGGGAAATAGTCGGAAATGATCGAGTTGGCGCCGGGCGTGCCGCCCGCCTCGCCGATGCCCACGCCGATGCGCGACAGGAGCAGCTGCAGGTAGTTCTTCGACAGTCCGCTGAAGGCCGTCATGACCGACCAGGCGATCAGGCAGACCGCAATGATGTTGCGTCGGTTGCTACGGTCGATGAGCCAGGAGATGGGGAATCCGAGGACGACGTAGAACAGCGCCAGCGACACACCGGTGAGGAAGGCGATGCCGGAATCGGTCAGCTGCAGCTCGAGGCGGATCGGCTCGAGCACCGTGGAAATCACGTAGCGATCGGCGATGCTGAGCGTATAGACCAGCACCATCATGATCAGCACGTACCAGCGCTGCATCACGGTGCCGACGCCGCCGTCTGCGGCTTCAACCTGCACTTTGGCAGTCATTCGGTCTCCCCCAACGTCTGTTCTTTCTAATGGCGCGTCATCGCGATGGGCGAACCATGCCCGCCGGTCGCATGCATTGAAATCTCTTGTACTGAAAATCGCTGGCGGATACCAGCTATTCATCGACCGGGCGCGGGTGCTCCCCGGGCCGGCATCTCAATGTCGCTCAAGTAATCCTTTCGGATCCGCCTATTTTTTTTGCTTGTTCCGCTCGGCACGGCCCCGCTAGCCTCAGGGGGCGGAAGGCGTCCTGCGTCGTGCGGGACCGGCCCCAAACGCTGGGAGAATGGCGCGTGACGAACCCTCGCATCGGCTTCATCGGACTCGGCAACGTCGGCGCCTCGCTGGCGGGAAACCTGCTGCGCCACGGCGTGGATCTCACGGTGCGCGACTTGAACGAAGACGCCGTCGCCGCCTTCGTCGCCCAGGGCGCCAAGCGCGGCGCATCGCCGAAGGCGATGATGGAAGCCTGCGACATCGTGATCACCTGCCTCCCCTCGCCGGCCATTTCCGCCGCAGTCGTCGAAGGCAAGGACGGGCTGCTCGACGGCATGAGCCCGGGCAAGCTCTGGCTCGAGATGAGCACGACCGACTCCGACGAGATCAAGCGCCTCGCACCCAAGGTCGAAGCCAGGGGCGGCACCGCCATGGATTGCCCGGTCTCCGGGGGCTGCCATCGTGCCGCGACCGGCAACATCTCCATTTTCGCGGGCGGCTCCCGCGCGGCCTTCGAGCGTGCCCTGCCCACGCTGTCGATCCTCGGCCACCAGATCCTGCACACGGGCGAGATCGGCTCGGCCTCGATGCTCAAGGTCATGACCAACTACCTCTGCACGGTGCACCTGGTGGCGCTCGCCGAGGCGCTCACGACCTGCAAGGCGATGGGCATGGACATGAACACCACCTACGAGGCCATCCGCATCTCGTCGGGCAATTCGTTCGTGCACGAGACTGAGTCGCAGGTGATCCTGAACGGCAGCCGCGACATCGGCTTCACCATGGACCTGGTGATCAAGGATGTCGGGCTCTTCGACCAGCTCGCGATCGACCACAAGGTCCCGCTCGAGCTGTCGCCGCTGATATTGAAGATATTCAAGGACGCGGCTGCGAAGTACGGCCCGCGCGAGAATTCGCCGAACATCATCCGGCGCTACGAAGAACCCTGCGGCCTGAAGGTGCTGGGCACCGGCTTCCCGGCCACGATGGTGGACGACAACCCGAAGGAACCGGGCTTCGAAGTCGTCCCCAGGGGCCGCTGACCTACCGGAAAATCACCGTCCGGTTGCCGTTCAGGAACACGCGGTGCTCCGTCGCGAGGCGGACGGCACGCGACAGCGCACGACGCTCCGAATCGCGCCCTGCCGCCACCAGCATGTCGGGCGTGAACGCATGGTCGACGTGCTCGACGATCTGCTCGATGATCGGGCCTTCATCGAGGTCCGCCGTGACGAAATGCGCCGTCGCGCCGATCACCTTCACGCCGCGGTCATACGCCTGGTGGTAGGGCTTGGCGCCCTTGAAGCCGGGCAGGAACGAGTGATGGATGTTGATCGCCCGGCCGCGCAGCTTGCCGCACAGGTCGTCCGAGAGGATCTGCATGTAGCGGGCGAGCACGACGAGGTCGGTCTTCGTCGAATCGATCAGCTCGATCAGCTTCTGTTCCTGTTGCGACTTGGTCTGCGCGGTGACCGGCAGGTGGAAGAACGGGATGCGGTTCTGGGCCGCGACCGGCTGCAGCGTGACGTGGTTGGAAACGATGGCCGTGATGTCCATCGCCAGCTCGCCGATGCGGTGGCGGTACAGCAGGTCCTCAAGGCAATGGTCGTAGTTCGACACCATGATCAGGACGCGCGCCCGGTCGCGCGAGTCGTGGATGTTCCACTCCATCTGCTCGGCGTCCGCGACCTCCTGGAACTGCCGGCGCAGCGCCTCGAGGTCGACCTTGTCGCCCTGCACCGCGCAGAACGTGACGCGCACGAAGAAACGCTGCGAAATCGTGTCGTCGAACTGCTGCATCTCGACGATGTAGAAGCGTCGCGTGGCGAGGAACGTGGTCACCCGGGCCGTGGTGCCCATGCGGCTCGCGCAGGTGGCCGTCAGCACGTACGGGTGCTCGGTGTCGAAGCTCATGCAGTACTCCGCAAATCGGTGTCGGGGTCGTGCGGGTGCCCCGGGGGGGCGAAGATTGTCAGAATGCGACGACCGTGCGCAAGCGCGATCCGCTGCGATCACGAGGGCCTGGCAGGCCCTCGCTCGGCCTCCGGTAGAAAGCATGGACCTAGCGAATAAATAGATTAAACGGTACATCGGCGCGCGGCCTGCCCGGAGCGATCCCTGCGCCCTTTACAGTGCGCCGCAAATGTCGCATCGTGACAAGCCTATGTCGCCGCAGCGTCACAGCGCGTGGCGCTTGATGCCTACAATCGGCGCAGTCCCGGGGAGACACCTGATGTCGGACGACCAGAGCGAAGCATTCGAACTCAGCAGCCTGAACGATGAGGAACTCGTCGAGCAGGTGCACGACGATCTCTACAACGGGCTCCGGGACGAGGTCGTCGAAGCGACCAACCTCTTCCTGCAGCGCGGCTGGGGACCCGACCGCGTCCTGAACGACGCGCTCGTCGAAGGCATGCGCATCGTCGGCATCGACTTCCGCGACGGCATCCTGTTCGTGCCGGAAGTGCTGCTTGCCGCCAACGCGATGAAGGCCGGCATGGAGATCCTGCGGCCCCTGCTCGCCGAGACCGGCGCGGAGCCGATCGGCAAGGTCGTCATCGGCACCGTCAAGGGCGACATCCACGACATCGGCAAGAACCTGGTCTCGATGATGCTCGAGGGCGCCGGTTTCGAAGTCATCAACATCGGCATCAACAACCCGGTCGAGAATTACCTGGCTGCGCTCGAAGAGCACCAGCCGGACATCCTCGGCATGTCGGCGCTGCTCACGACGACGATGCCGTACATGAAGGTCGTCATCGACACGCTCAAGCAGAAGGGCCTGCGCGACAAGTACATCGTGCTGGTCGGCGGCGCTCCGCTCAACGAAGAGTTCGCCAAGGCCGTCGGCGCAGACGCGTATTGCCGCGACGCCGCGGTCGCCGTGGAAACCGCCAAGACGCTGATTGCCGCCAGGCGCTCGGCGATCGCCGCCGCGGCGCACTGACGGTGCGATGGACGGTATCGCTCCCGTCCTCGTCATCGCCTGCGGCGCCCTCGCCCGCGAAATCGTCGCGCTGAAGAAACTGAACGGCTGGGCGGCGCTGGACGTCCAGTGCCTGCCGCCCGAACTCCACAACCGTCCCGAGCGCATCGCGCCGGCGGTGCGTGAAGCCATCGTCGAGGCGCGGGCGAAATACCAGCGGCTGTTCGTGGCGTACGCCGACTGCGGGACGGGCGGCCGTCTCGACGAAGTGCTGCAGGCCGAAGGCGTCGAGCGACTTCCCGGAGCGCACTGCTACGAATTTTTTGCGACCTCTGCCGCGTTTGCCGCCCTGGGCGACGCGGAACCCGGCACGTTCTACCTGACGGATTTTCTCGTGCGCCATTTCGACCGGCTCGTCATCGAAGGTCTCGGCATCGACCGGCATCCCGAGCTGGCAAGCGAGTACTTCCGCAACTACCGCAAGCTCACTTACCTGGTGCAGGCGCCCGACGCCGGCCTCGCCCACAGTGCCCGCGCGGCAGCGCAACGCCTGGGCCTGGCGTACGAAGAACATTTCACGGGGTACGGCGACCTTGCCACCAGCCTCGCAACGGTCGCGGCAGCCCGCGAACACCCTGTTTCCTGGGAGAAGACGGCATGGCGTCGTTGATCGTGATTTCGTGGCGTGACGTGCCGGCGCAGGTCGTGGTCAAGCGCGGCCGCGAAGTCGCCAAGGTCCAGCTGTCCCACCGGTTCCAGGAGGCCGTCGACCGGGCCGCGATGCGCGCAGGCCGCGGCAGCTCCGACGCCTACCTCGAGGACTGGCGTCGTGCCGCTCCCCAGCCCTGTGGCGACGAACTGCAAGTCGAGGCGCAGGCTGCCGCCGATGCGATCGAAGCGCGCTACACCGACGAAGACCTCGAGCGGCTCATCCGCGCGAAGGGCATCGACGTCAACCTCGCCGATCCGTTCAAGCCCGCCGCCGACGCCGGAAAGGCCTGATGTACGCCGTCCGTCTCTGGTCAGTCCGCCACTCGCGCGGCCTCGCCGGCTTCTACAAGTGGTTCGAAGGCGCCCTGTGCAACCTGCACCCGCTGTTCAAGCGCCTCGGCTATGAGCGCCTGGAGCGCCCCGTGGCCGCCGTCGAGCGCAGCGTGAAGGGCCTGCTGTTCGACTGCCGCATGTGTGGCCGCTGCGTGCTGAGTTCGACGGGCATGTCCTGCCCGATGAATTGCCCGAAGCAGCTGCGCAACGGACCCTGCGGCGGCGTGCGGGCGAACGGCAACTGCGAAGTGAAGCCCGAGATGCGCTGCGTCTGGGTCGAAGCCTGGCGCGGCGCGGAGCGCATGCCCGGCGGCCTCGATGCGATCCAGCAACTGCAGCCGCCCGTGGATCGCCGGCTCGAAGGCTCGTCCGCGTGGCTACGCGTCGTGCGCGAGAAGAACGAGGCCGCGAAATGAGATTCGAGGACGAGCCGGTCCCGGGCTATCCCCTGCCGATCCTGCCGGGACACACGTCGCCCGGGCGTCTGGAGCGCGTGCTGCGGGCCGGCGCATTCGCGGTCACTGCCGAACTCGCGCCGCCCGATTCGGCGGATCCCGAAGAGGTCTATCGTCGTGCGCGCGTCTTCGACGGTTACGTCGACGCGATCAACGCCACCGACGGCAGCGGCGCCAATTGCCACATGTCGAGCCTTGCGGTCTGCGCCCTGCTGACCAAGGTCGGCTACGCGCCGGTGATGCAGATTTCCTGCCGCGACAAGAACCGGATCGCGATCCAGGGCGACATCCTCGGCGGTGCCGCCATGGGCGTCTGCAACGTTCTCTGCCTGACCGGCGACGGCGTGCAGGCGGGCGACCATCCGCAGGCCAAGCCGGTGTTCGACCTGGACTCCACGTCTCTGCTCGGCATCGCGCGCGGATTGCGCGACGATCATCGTTTCGAGAGCGGCCGCAAGATCAGCTATGCGCCGCGCGTGCTGCTCGGCGCCGCCGAGAACCCGAACGTCTCCCCCGTCGAACACCGCGCGGTGCGCCTTGCAAAAAAGATCGCGGCCGGCGCGCAGTTCGTCCAGACCCAGTATTGCTACGACATTCCCTTGCTGCGTCGCTTCATGACTGCAGTCGAGGACGCCGGCCTGCTCGACAAGGTGTTCATCCTGATCGGGGTTGGCCCGCTGCGCACGGCCAAAGCCGGCGAATGGATGCGAACGCACGTGCCCGGCATTCACATTCCAGATTCCGTCATCGAGCGCATGAAAGGCGCCAGCGACCAGACCCGCGAAGGGCTCAACCTCTGCGTCGACCTCATCCAGGAGATCCGCACGATCAAGGGCGTGAGTGGCGCGCATGTCATGGCGTACCGCCAGGAAGAGTCCGTGGCGGAAGTCATCCAGCGATCGGGAGTACTCGCGGGGCGCGTGCCCTGGTACCCGGGCAGAGATCAGCAGACTGAAGCAGACAGGAAATCATCATGACCGACACCGTCATCAGCTCGGCGACCCGCGAAGTCATCATCGGCTTCAACCGGCCCTTCGTCATCATCGGCGAGCGCATCAACCCGACCGGGCGCAAGCTGCTCGCCGCCGAAATGGCCGCCGGCGACTTCAGCCGCGTCGAAGCCGACGCACTCGCGCAGGTCGCGGCCGGCGCGCACATGCTCGACGTCAACGCGGGCATTCCCCTGGCCGACGAGCCGGCGATTCTGGCCAGGGCCGTGCAGCTGGTGCAGTCGATCACCGACGTGCCGCTCTCGATCGACTCGTCGATCGTGGCCGCGCTGGCCGCCGGGCTCGAGGTCTACAAGGGCAAGGCGCTGGTGAACTCCGTCACCGGCGAGGAAGACCGGCTCGAGACGGTGCTGCCGCTGGTCAAGAAGTACGGCGCGGCCGTGGTCGCGATCTCGAACGACGAGACCGGCATCTCCGAGGACCCGGACGTGCGCTTCGAAGTGGCGAAGAAGATCGTGCACCGCGCCATGGATCACGGCATTCCCGCGTCCGACGTCGTCGTCGACCCGCTGGTGATGCCGATCGGCGCGATCAACCACGCCGGCGTGCAGGTGATGCGCCTGGTCAAGCGCCTGCGCGAGGAACTCAAGGTCAACACGACCTGCGGCGCGTCGAACATCAGCTTCGGCCTGCCCGCCCGCGACGGCATCAACAGCGGCTTCCTGACCATGGCCATCGCCTCGGGCATGACCTCGGCGATCACGAATCCGCTGCACGGCGACATCGTCAAGGCCTGCATGGCCGCGGACGTCATGATGGGCCACGATCCCGACTGCGCCCGCTGGATCCGCCGCTTTCGCGAAGTGCCTCCGCCTGGCACGGGAGCTCCCGGCGAGCAGCGCGGCCGCCGCGAAGGCGGGGCTCGCCGCCGCGCCGCCGGCGGCACCCCGGGTGCAGCCTGAGGCAACGACGACGTGACACGGACAGATCCACTCGTTGTCTTCACGCCCTCGGGTAAGCGCGGACGCTTTCCCGTGGGTACGCCCCTTCTGACCGCGGCGCGGCAACTGGGCGTGGACATCGATTCCGTCTGTGGCGGCCGCGCGATCTGCGGGCGCTGCCAGGTGCTGGTCGCCGAAGGCGAATTCGCCAAGCACGGGGTGCGCTCGAGCGCAGCCTCGCTGTCGCCGGTCTCGGAGACCGAAACGCGCTACGGCACGCGCAAGGTGCTGGCCGAGGGCCGGCGGCTCTCGTGCCAGGCGAGGGTCGAGGCCGACGTCGTCGTCGACGTGCCGTCGAACAGCCAGGTGCATCGGCAGGTGGTGCGCAAGGAGGCCGAGGCGCGCGACATCGAGCTGTACCCGCTCGTGAAGCTGCACTACGTCGAAGTCGCCGAACCCGACATGCACGATCCCACCGGGGACCTGCAGCGGCTGGAGATGGCGCTCGAGCGCGAGTGGCAGCTCAGGAACCTCGGCTGCGACCTCTCCGTGCTGCAGCAGCTGCAACCGGCCCTGCGCGCCGGGCAATGGCAGGTCACGGTCGCGGTCCACGACACGTCGCGGATCATCGCGGTCTGGCCGGGCTTTCACGAGACGGCGTTCGGGCTCGCGGTCGACGTGGGCTCGACCACGATTGCGGCGCACCTCTGCGATCTCGTCAGCGGCGAGGTCGTGGCTTCCGCGGGGCGCATGAACCCGCAGATCCGCTTCGGCGAGGACCTCATGAGCCGCGTTTCGTACTCGATGATGAATCCCGGCGGAGCCGCGCAGATGACGGCGGCCGTGCGCGAAGCGCTGAGCGAACTCGCGACCGAGGTCGCGGAGTCGGTGGGCGTCGAGAAGGAATCCATCCTCGAGGTGACGCTGGTCGGCAACCCGATCATGCATCACCTGGTGCTCGGCATCGATCCGGTCGAACTCGGCGGCGCCCCGTTTGCGCTGGCGATCGATCGCGCGGTGACCGTTACGGCAGCGGAACTCGGCGTCGCCCTGCATCCCAACGCGCGCGTCTACGCCCTGCCCTGCATTGCGGGTCACGTCGGCGCGGACACGGCCGGCGTCATTCTCGCCGAACGGCCCGACCTGACCGAGGAAATGACGCTGCTGGTGGACGTGGGCACCAATGCCGAGATCGTGCTCGGCAACAGCAAACGACTCGTCGCCTGCTCGAGCCCGACAGGACCCGCGTTCGAAGGCGCGCAGATCAGCTGCGGCCAGCGTGCGGCGCCCGGCGCCATCGAGCGCGTGCGCATCGATCGCGCAACGCTCGAGCCGCGCTTCAAGGTCATCGGTTCGGACCTCTGGTCCGACGATCCGGCATTCGCCGAGGCGGTGAAGAACACGGGCGTCACCGGCGTCTGCGGGTCCGGCATCATCGAAGTGGTCGCCGAGATGTACCTGGCGGGCATCATCACCCAGGACGGTGTGATCGATGGCGCGCTGGCCGCCCGCTCGCCGCGGGTGGTTCCCAGCGGCCGCACCTACTCCTACGTGCTGCACGAAGGCGCACAGACGCTCTGCATCGCGCAGAACGACGTGCGCGCGATCCAGCTCGCCAAGGCGGCGCTGATGGCCGGCATCCGCCTGCTGATGGAACGCCTCGGCGTCGAGAAGCTCGACCGCATCCGGCTGGCCGGCGCGTTCGGTGCACACATCGACGTCATGTACGCGACGGTGCTCGGCATGATTCCGGACTGCGACCTGAGCAAGGTCACCTCCGCCGGCAACGCCGCGGGCACCGGCGCGCGCATCGCACTGCTCGATTCGCGCTCGCGCAAGACCATCGAGTCGCTCGTCGGTCGTGTGGAGAAGATCGAAACTGCGATCGAGCCGCGCTTCCAGGAGCACTTCGTCGAGGCGATGGCGATTCCGCACAAGACGGCGGACTACCCCAACCTGCGCAAAGTCGTCGAACTGCCGCCGCTCAAGACGGCGGCGCAGCCTGCCGGCGAGACGAGGGGCAGCCGGAGTCGACGGCCGGCGCGGCCAGCCTGAGGCGCGGGTCCTCACCTCTCCCAGTCCGCTGGGCGAGTCCGCACGCAGGGCTGGTGGGCGGGCAGCGTCAGGCCCGCTGAACGGGTTCGGGTCTTCCTCTGCGCTCCGTGTCGAGCGCCGCCGCTCGAGCGTAAAGAGCGAAGCGGCACTGCCGTCGTGTCGCTACTGCGCCGGCACCATCGCTTCGCTCTCGCTCGAGCAAGGCTCGCCGTGAATCGTGCGGTTCCTCCGCGCGATTCACGATGCGCGCGAGACCCGGAGCGCAGAGGAAGACCGGAACCCGCTCAGTGGGCCGTGCGACAGACCCTCACCCGGCCTGCGGCCGACCTCTCCCGCGGCAGCGGAAGAGGTGAGAGGCGGCGGGAGAGGTGAGCGTCAGACGTTGGAGTCGGGAGCGGCGGCCTTGCGGCGGCCAATGTACTCGAGCAGCGCCTCGTCGACAGCGGGATCGAGCGGCGGCGGCACGTACTCGGCCAGCTGGCGCTTCCAGAGCGCGTTGGCGCGCTGCGCCATGTCGAGCGAACCCTCCGCCTGCCACTGCTCGAAGCTGTTGTTGTCGGCCAGCGGCGAGCGATAGAAGGCACTCTCGAAATTGGCCTGGGTGTGGGCGCAGCCGAGGAAGTGATTGCCCGGCCCCACTTCCTTGATCGCGTCCATGGCCTGCCCGTTCTCCGAGAGGTCCACGCCCGCGAGCAGCGTGTGCATCATCCCGGCCTGGTCCACGTCCATCATGAACTTCTCGTACCCCATCGCCAGGCCGCCTTCCAGCCAGCCCGCGGTGTGCAGGACGAAGTTCACGCCGGCGAGGCAGGTGGGCAGCAGCGTCTGGGCAGATTCGAATGCCGCCTGCGCGTCCGGCACCTTGGAGGCGCACAGGCTGCCGCCCGAGCGGAACGGCACGCCAAGGCGACGCGCCAGCGCGGCCATCGTGTAGAGCACGAGCGCAGGTTCAGGCGTGCCGAACGTCGGCGCGCCCGACTGCATCGAGATCGACGAGGCGAAGCTGCCCAGCACCACGGGAGCGCCCGGATTCACGAGCTGCGCGAAAGCCATGCCGGCAAGCGCTTCGGCCAGCGTCTGGGCGGCGGTTCCAGCCACCGTGACCGGCGACATGGCGCCCGACAGGATGAACGGCGTGATGATCGTCGCCTGGTTGGCCCGCGCGTAGACCTTGAGCGCGCCGAGCATCGTCGCGTCGTAGACCATCGGCGAGTTCACGTTGATCAGGCTGATCAGCATCGTTCGCGGCTTGCCGGTCAACGGGTCGACGGCCTCCGCTCCGAACGCAATCTTCGCCAGCTCGACGCTGTCCGTGGCGCGCTCCGGTGCAGTGACCGAGCCCATGAAGGCCTTGTCGCTGTACTTGATGTGGCTGTACACCATGTCGAGGTGGCGCTTGTTGACCGGCAGGTCGACCGGTTCGCAGATCGTGCCGCCCGAGTGGTGCAGCGAGTTCGCCAGGTAGGCGAGCTTCACGAAGTTGCGGAAATCGTCGATCCGCGCGTAACGACGGCCCTCGTCGGCATTGAGGATGAACGGCGAGCCGTAGGCGGGGGCGAACACCGTCGAATTGCCGCCGATGCGCACGTTGCGAGCCGGGTTGCGCGCGTACTGCACGAACTCGCGCGGCGCGTTCTTCTGCACCAGTTCACGGCACATGCCGCGCGGGAACTTCACCAGCGAGCCCTGGACGTCCGCACCTGCGGCTTGCCAGATCGCCAGCGCTTCGTCGTCCTCGCGGAACTCGATCCCGTACTCGGAGAGGATCGTCTCCGCGTTCTGCTCGATGAGCGCGAGACCGTCTTCGGTCAGGACCTCGAAGCACGGGATGGCGCGGGTGATGTAGGGTATCGACGCAGCGGCGCGTGCCGCACGAGCGACGCGCTTGGCTTCACGGCCATGGCGCAGAGAGCGGCGTTCGGCCGGGGCCTGCTGTTCTTCCAGGTCGGACATGGCTGGATCCGTTCTCGGCTGCGAGGCAACCAGTATGGTCGCCACACCGTCAGGCGACTGATCAATTTGCGACAGCAACTGGCCCCCGCGCGCCATGACTGGACGCGCGGGGACCCAGTCACGCGTTACTGCGCGCCGAAGCGGTAGGTGGCGCTCAGGCCGTACCACCTTGGCCTGGCATACACGCCCGCGACCACGCCGGCGAACAACGAGCTGTCGAAGGCATACACGCGGTACTCCTCCTCGAACAGGTTGTTGACGAAGGCCGCCACGCCCCAGCGACCGTTGCCGCTGTCGTAGCTGATCCGGGCATTCACGACCGTGTAGGAATCCTCCTCTTCCACCGGAGCGCACAGGACCGTGAAGCAGAAACTGCTCGAATACAGCAGGTCGCCCTGGAGGCCGAGCGTGCCATCGGCCAGCCCGAATTCGTAGCGGGCCAGCGCATTGCCCGAAAACTCCGGGGCCTGCGGCAGGTCGTGGTCCTCGACGGTCACCCCGTCCGGCAGCGGCACGTCCTTGACCTTGGAGTCGAGGAACGACGCGCCGAGCTGCAGCGTCAGGCCGTCGATGGGGCGCGACGTCAGTTCCGCCTCGAGCCCGGTGAGTTCTGCGTCGAGGTTGATGACCGTCTGCACCGGCCCGAACTGCGCGAATGCCTGGTAGTCGGCATAGTCGTAGTAGAAGGCGGCGACGTTCAGCGTGGTCGACTCGCCGAGCGTCGACTTCATGCCGACCTCGAACGCATCGAGCGTTTCTTCGTCGAACGGAATGCCCTCGAGGAATGAGCGCGGAATCGTCAGGCTGCCATCCGGGTCGTACGGGGTGCCGGTCGAGAACGTGTAGCCGCCGCTCTTGCTGCCGCGGTTGAAGCTCGCATACAGCAGCATGTCGTCGGACGGCTTCCAGTCGAGCTGCACGCGCGCCGTCACGCCGTCAAAGCTGTTCTTGGCGTCGCTGGGGCTGATGCGACTGCCGCCCGGCAGGACCTCGTTCTGGTTGAAGACGATCGTGACCGGCGCCGACAGGCCCGGCACTTCGGGCGCGGTGCCGAAATACGTGCCTTCACGCTCGTCGCTCCAGTAACGCGCGCCGACGACCAGTTTCCAGGCCTCGGCAAACGTCCATTCGTCCTGGGCAAACAACGCCCACGACGTCGTCTTCTGCGACATCTCGATGGTCGGGTCATAGCCGTAGAACGGGGTGGCGAACTTGCCGGTGTAGTCGCCGTCCACGTCCATGCCGTAGACCCCTGCCACCCAGGTGTGGTCGCCCGTCGTGCCCGACAGGCGGAACTCCTGCGAAAACTGCTCCAGGTCGCTGCCCTGGTAGAACAGCACGCCGTCGACCGGCGAGGCGTCGCCGCCCTCGAGGTAGAACTTCGACGCGTCCTGGTAGTCGGTGATCGACACCAGGTGCAGCGACTCGCCGATGTCCCAGTCGAAGTGCAGCGTGACGCCGGTGATCTCACGGTCGACATAGGATTCCTGGGTCTCAGCGGTCTTCCACGGATCGCCGCCACGACTCGGCGTGATCGCATCGTTGCGGTAGCCTGTGCCGCCCTCGCCCGGGCCGGTGCCCCAGAATCCGCAGGCGACGTCCGGCGGCGTGAACTCGCCCTGGAACTGGTCGTTCGGGCAGGCGGGCTCCTGCGAATAGATGCCGGCCTGGGTTTCCGAGTCGGCCTTCATGTAGCGGACGAGCAGGTTGAGGTCGGTCGTGTCGCTGGGTTGCCAGGCGAGTTGTCCACGCAGCGCATAGTGATCGTTGCCGCCGCGGTCGTCGACGCCAGGGATCACGGACTCCATGTAGCCGTCGTCCTGGTTGAAAATCGCCGCGACCCGCCCCTGCAGGTTTTCGCTCAGCGGGCCCGAGACCGCGCCTTCCAGGATCCACTGGTTGTAACTGCCGTAGGTCGCGGTCGCATAGCCCCCGAAGTCCTTCGTCGGCTTGTTGGAAATGAACTGGATCGCGCCGCCGGTCGCGTTGCGGCCGAACAGCGTGCCCTGCGGGCCGCGCAGCACCTCGACCCGCGCCAGGTCGAACACCGGGAAACTGGCGAGGTTGATCGAACTCGAGTAGCTGTCGTCCTGGTAGACGGCGACCGGCGGCTCCTGCTGGTCGCCATAGTCGTTCTGCGACACGCCGCGGATGTTGAACACCACCTGCGACGACGAGTACGCGTTCATCTTCAGGCTGGGCACGGCGCGCGTGATGTCCGTGGCCGTGGTGATGTTCAGGTCGGTGAGCATCTGGCCGCTGAGGGCCGTCACCGCGATACCGACATCCTGCAGTCTTTCCTCGCGTCGCTGCGCCGTGACCACGATCTCTTCAATGCCGGAGCTTGCGCCGGGTTCCTGGGCATTTACGGCGAACGGCATGCCGGTGATGACCGCCATTGAACCAAGGATCGTGCTCTGGGCGTGGCGCAGGACGATGCTCTGGCGACGATTACGCATGGACAGCTCCGTGGTCGATGGACCGGTTCAGGACAGTGCACGGGCGCGCGCATCGCTGGTCGCGAGCGCGCGGATGACTTCACAGGGGCCGCAGACACCCTGCACCACGCCACCCTCGGCGAGCAGCACGGGGGGGCCCGCGCGGCACCACTGGATGAGTTGACGCAACGGCGTTTCAATGTCGGCAACGAGCAGGCCGGCACCCTCGCCCGGCGACGAGCGAATGGCCAGCGGCTGGCCTTCGCATGCCGCTTGCGCAGCCCGGCCGTGCACGTCGAGGGCGGCACTGTACTGGCGCCCAGGATCGAGCCAGCGCTGGTCGCCGTCTGCGGCGAGCTCGGACCAGGGGCGCATGACCATGCGGCCGTTCAGCACGGACAACGGGTTCATGTGCTGCACGAACTCCCCGACGTAGGCATTGGCCGGACGCAGCACGATGTCCTCGGGCGTGCCCGTCTGCACGATGCGCCCGCCTTCGAGCACGGAGGTCTGGTTGCCGAGCTTCAGCGCCTCGTCGAGGTCGTGCGTGACGAAGACGATGGTCTTGCGCACGCGCGACTGCAGCGCGAGCAACTCGTCCTGGAGCTTGTTGCGGATCAAGGGATCGAGCGCGGAGAAAGGCTCGTCCATCAACAGGATCGGCGCGTCGGTGGCGAAGGCGCGCGCGAGACCGACACGCTGCTGCATGCCGCCCGAAAGCTCGTGACCGTAGCGCTCGGCCCAGCGCTCGAGCCCGACCAGCTGCAGCTTTCTCATCGACGATGCGTCGACGTTCGCTCGCGGACTCGCCACGCAGTTCTAGGCCGAGGCCCACGTTCTCCCGTACCGTGCGCCAGGGCAACAAGCCGAACTGCTGGAAGACCATCGCGACACCGGTTCGTCGCAAACGACGCAGCGTCGCCGCGTCGCAGTCCTGGCCGAGGTCGACCTGGCGCTCGCCGTCGTGGATCAGGACGCGGCCGCGCGTGACCAGGTTGAGCCCGTTGGCGGCGCGCAGCAGCGTGGACTTGCCGGACCCGGACAGCCCCATCAGCACCGAGATCTGGCCGCGCTGGACAACGAGGTTCGCGTTGCTGACGCCGACTACCACGCCGGTGGCGGTCTCGATCGCGGTGCGATCCTCGCCGGCATCGAGTCGGCTCAGAGCCGCGCGGATCGCTGCGTCCCGCGCGCGCCCCGACAGGCTGCTGAACAGGATATCGACCTTGTCGAATTCGACTGCTGCGTTCATTCGCCGCCCTTCTTGTCAGCCGGGCGGCTGATGCGATCGAGCATGATCGCCAGCAGCACGATCGCGAGACCGGCTTCGAAACCCATGCCGACCTGCACCGTGTTCAGCGCGCGCACGACCGGCACGCCGAGTCCGCCCGCGCCCACCAGGGCGGCAATCACCACCATCGACAGGCTGAGCATGATGCACTGGGTGATGCCCGCAAGGATCATCGGGCTGGCGCTCGGCAGTTCCACTTTCATCAACAGCTGCAGTGGCGTGGCGCCGAACGCCTGGCCCGCTTCGCGCAGCGTTTTCGGCACCGACGAGATGCCGAGTTGCGTGAGACGGATCGGCGCCGGCAGCGCGAAGATGATGGTGGAAATGAGGCCCGGCACGATGCCGAGACCGAACAGCACGAGCGTCGGCGTGAGGTAGACGAAGGTCGGCAGGGTCTGCATCAGGTCGAGCACCGGCCGCATCGCTGCATAGACGCGTGGCCGCTTGGCGCCCCAGATGCCGAGCGGAACACCAATCACGGTCGCGACGAGCGCGGCTACGAGCACCAGCGTGAGCGTCTCGATGGTCGCTTCCCAGTAGCCCTGGTTCATGATGAACAACAGGGACAGCACGACGAACAGCGCCAGCCCCCACGAGCGCCGCAACGCCCAGGCGAGTCCGGCGATGATGAGGATCAACGCCGGTGCGGGCACCGAGTTCAGGATCGAAGCCACGATTCGTGTGCAGCCCGTCAGGAGCGCCGAAATGCCGTCGAACAGGCCGCGCGCGTGCTTCTTGGTGTATTCGACCAGCGTCGTCGCGGCATCGCCGACCGGGATCTTGTTCGACGTGATCCAGTCCTCGAACGCAGACAGGTGGCTGACCCTGGCCGCGGCTTGGCGATTGCCGAGCGCAGGCTTGCCGTCCAGGCCCTGCACCCCCTCCAGCCAGCGGGCGAGGTAGGGCGGGTCAGTCCTGACCCACTCCAGCGCGAGGTCCGAGGCGCGGACCTTGTCGCTGAGGATGCGATCCATCCACTGGTTCTCGAGATCGACGTCGAACTCGAGGTTCTGCAGCAGGCGGCCCACGTTCGGGCACTGCTCGAGGAAGCCCTTGCGCACCAGCGTACTGACCGTTGCAGCGCCGAAGTTGGGGCCAAAGGTGTCGTCGCCGCCTGTCAGGTAACGCACGTTGAAGTGCGTATTCATGGGGTGCGGGGCCCAGGCCAGGAACACGACCGCCTGCTTCGCACGAAACGCCCGCTCGACCTGCGCAAGCATGCCCTGCTCGCTCGACTCGACCAGCTTGAAGCCGCCGAGCCCGAACGCGTTGTCCTTGATCAGCTTGAGCACGTGGCCGTTGCCGTCGTTGCCCGGCTCGATGCCGTAAATCGATGCCCCCAGCTCTTTTCTGAATCGATTGATGTCGGCAAAGTCCTTCAGGCCTGCCTCGTACAGGTAGTCCGGCACGGCCAGCGTGTACTTCGCACCCACGAGATTGTGCCGGACGACCTGCACCGAACCCGAGTCGATGTACGGCTTCGCCATCGATTCCTGTGCCGGCATCCAGTTGCCGAGGAAGACGTCGATGTCGCCGTTCTTCATCGATTCCAACGTGACTGGAACCGACAGTACGGTGGTGATCGGCTGGTAACCCAGGTCCGTGAGCATCTGTGCCAGCACGGCCGTGGTCGCTGTTTCCGCAGTCCAGCCGACGTCGGCGAGACGCACGACGCGGCAGCTGGGAGGATCGGCGGTCGCGGCCAAGGCGCTCCCCGGACTCGCCGCGAGCGCGAACAGCACCGCAACCATCCGGCCCAATGTCCGCAGCCCACCGAGCAGCGAACCCTCCCCCGGGCGCTGGCTCAATCGCATTTCCTGCCCCTGCGTAAAAATC
Organism: uncultured Gammaproteobacteria bacterium; assembly: GCA_963698735.1. GTDB lineage: Bacteria > Pseudomonadota > Gammaproteobacteria > Steroidobacterales > Steroidobacteraceae > RPQJ01. The sequence goes on from CAVOSA010000011.1 coordinate 26,833, forward strand.
TTCTGACGCATTGGTAACAGGGAGCGGCGGCCCGCGTCAAACAGCGCTGCAAAACGCGGCCAGGGCCTTCCGCGCAGCGTGGAGGCAAAGGCTATACTTCGGCGCGCGCTCCGGCGGAGAGCGCTTCCACACAGACGAGCCCGCCCGCGTGGACGCGGTGACGAGGCCGACGGAGCACGCCTCGATGGAGATCAGCGAATTCGCGATGGATTTCTTCTCGCTCGCGGGCAGGAAGGCCATCGTTACGGGCGGCAATACCGGGCTCGGCCAGGCCTTCACGCTGGCGCTGGCCAAGGCGGGAGCCGACGTGTTCGTGCCCAGCGTAATGGACGATGACGGCAAGACGGGCCCGCTGGTGGCTGCGGCAGGCCGCCGTTACGAGTTTCTCAAGATCGACATCACGGCACCGGGTGCCGCCGCAACCGTCATCGACACCTGCGTGGAGCGTTTCGGCGCCGTCGACATCCTCGTCAACAGCGCCGGCATCTGCCCGATGGCCGAGGTGCTCGACTTTGGCCGGCCGCAATGGGACGCAACCGTCGCGGTGAACCTCACCGCGGCGTTCGAACTCAGCTACGAAGCTGCCAAGAGAATGATCCCGCAGAAGAGCGGCAAGATCGTCAACATCTGCTCGCTGTTCTCGTTCCTTGGCGGACGCTGGTCGTCGGCGTATGCCGCGACCAAGCACGGTCTCGCCGGCTTCACCAAGGCGTACTGCGACGAACTCGCGATGCACAACATCCAGGTGAACGGCATCGCGCCCGGGTACTACGCCACCGAAATCACGCGCAAGACGCGCAGCGATCCGGTCACCAACCAGCGCGTGCTCGACCACATTCCGGCCGAACGCTGGGGCGAGCCGGTCGATCTCATGGGCGCGCTCGTGTTCCTCTCGAGCCGCGCGTCCAATTACGTCAACGGCCACCTCCTCGTCGTCGACGGCGGCTACCTGGTGCGCTGACCGAAGATGTCGACTCGGGGACGCTACATCGTCGGCGTGGACAACGGCTCGCAGAGCACGAAGGTCGTGATCTACGACCTCGACGGCAATGCGGTCGCCGAAGGCCGGCAGGTCCTGCGGCCGTCGCACCGGCCACGGCCGGGCATCGTCGAGCACCCGGACGATGATCTCTGGGATTCGATCGTCGTCGCCAGCCGGCAGGCGCTGGCCAGCTTCCGCGGCGACCCGCGGGAGATCATCGGGCTTGGCCTGTGCACCATCCGCTGCTGCAAGGCGTTCCTCAAGTCAGACGGCTCGCTCGCGCAGCCCGTCATGAGCTGGATGGACACCCGCGCTTACCAGCCGTACCTGCCGGACGATCGCGAAGTCACCTACGCCACGACCTCGTCCGGCTACATCACGCATCGCTTCACGGGTGAATTCAGGGACACGGCGGCGAACAGCATCCTGCTGCAATGGCCGATCGACACCGACACCTGGCAGTGGAGCCGCGACCCGGATCTGCTGCGGCAATTCAACGTGCGTCGCGAACAGCTGTTCGAACTCCTGATGCCGGGCGCCGTCGCTGGCCGCGTGACGGCAACTGCGGCCGCCGCGACAGGGTTCCCCGCCGGCCTGCCGGTCGTGGTGACGGCGAACGACAAAGCCGTCGAAGCACTGGGCTCGGGTTCACTGGACGAACGCACCGCGCTGATCTCGCTCGGCACCTACATCGCGTCGATGGTCCACGGCGATCGCAACCGCCAGGACGCACAGCAGTTCTGGACCAACTTCGGCTGCATCCCGGGGCGCTACCTTTACGAGAGTCATGGCATCCGCCGCGGCATGTGGACGCTGACCTGGTTCATGGACCTTTTGGGTCCCGAGTTCGCGGCCGCTGCGGCCGCAAGGGGTGTCTCGCGCGAGCACGTGCTCGAGGACGAGGCCGGCCATGTGCCCGCCGGCAGTGACGGCCTGATGACCGTGCTCGACTGGCTCGCGCCGACCGACAAGCCCTTCCGCAAGGGCGTCATGCTCGGCTTCGACGCGCGCCACACGCGTGGCCACGTGTATCGCTCGATCCTCGAGGCGATCGCGATCACGATGAAAGACAAGGTCGACGCCATGTGCGAGGAACTCGGCATCACGCTGCGCGAGGTCGTGATCTCCGGCGGCGGTTCGACCAGCCCACTCTTCATGCAGATCTTCGCCGATGTCTTCGGGATTCCTGCCTCGCGTGCCAATGGCCCGAGCGGCGCCAGCCTGGGCTCGGCCATCTGCGCCGCAGTCGCGACGGGTGCGTACCCTGATTTCGCGACCGCTGTGGCGCGCATGGAGAAGCCGCGCCAGTCATTTGCACCGAATCCCGGCAACACCGACGTGTATCGGCGCATGAATGCAGACGTCTATCGCGAAATCCGAAATTCGACTGACCAGGTCCTCGAACGGTCCTGGCCTCTCTTTCACTGACGCCGGCACGCGCCGGAACCGACCGAAAAGGACCGCATCATGGCCTTGAGCAAGACCGCCATCGTCCAGGGACTCCAGGGAATCGTTGGCGGCGCCAACGTCATCACGGACGAGAAAGAACTGAAGCAGAGCAGCATCGACCGCCTGCGCCTGTACGAGGACGTGCACGGAGTCTTCACGCGCCCGATCCCGGCAGCTGTGGTCATGGCGCGCAGCACCCAGCACGTGGCGGAAGTCCTGAAGTACGCCAACAGGAGCCGCATCAACGTGGTGGCGCGCACCGGTCGTACCGCGACGGAAGGCGGCCTCGAGACGGCGGTCGCCAACTCCATCGTGCTCGACGGCTCGGGCATGAACAGCATCCTCAAGATCGACACCTACAACATGCAGGCCACGGCGCAGTGCGGCGTGTGCCTGCAGACGCTGGAAGACGAGTGCCGCAAGGTCGGGGTGACCACCGGCCATTCGCCACAGTCGAAACCCATTGCGCAGATGGGCGGACTGGTCGCCACGCGCAGCATCGGCCAGTTTTCGACGCTCTATGGCGGCATCGAAGACATGGTCGTCGGCCTCGAGGCGGTATTCGCCGACGGCACCATCACCCGCATCAAGAACGTGCCGCGCCGGGCCGTGGGGCCGGACATCCGCCACGTCGTCATCGGCAACGAAGGCGCGCTCTGCTACATCACCGAAGTCACGGTAAAGCTGTTCCCGTACCTGCCGCAGAACAACACGTTCGTCGGCTGGACACTGAAGAACATGCGCCCCGGCTTCGAGGCGCTGCGCGAAGTGATGGTCGCCGGCTACAAGCCGTCGGTCGCCCGCCTCTACGATCCGCCGGACGGCGCGTTTCACTTCTCGAAGTTCGCCGCGAAGGACGACTGCGTGCTGCTGTTCATGGCCGAAGGCCCGGCAGGCATCGTCAAGGCAACGATCGAGGGCATCAAGGAGCTGGTCGCGAAGTTCCCGGAGTGCAAGCCGGTGGACCCGCACCACCTCGCCGAATGGTTCGCCGACCTCAACTGGGGCGCCGACAAGATCGCGAACGAGCGCAAGGAGATCGTCGCCACCAAGACCATGGGTCGCACGACCGAAGTCTCGGCCGACTGGAGCACGATCTGCGACATCTACGAGAACGCGCTGCGGCGTCTCAAGGTCGATGTGCCGGACATCACCGTGGCCGGCGGGCACAGCTCGCACAGCTACATCAACGGCACCAACATGTACTTCATCTACTACTACAACGTGAACTGCCCGCCCGAGCAGGAAGTGGACAAGTACCGCACCGAGATCAACCGCGTGATCTGCGAGGAAACGCTCAAGCTCGGCGGCTCCGTCGTGCACCACCATGGCATGGGCAAGGCCCGCACGCCCTGGATCCGGGAGGAGTACGACTCTTCGTACTACATCCTCGAGCGCCTGAAGCGTGCATTCGACCCGAACGATGTGATGAACAAGGGTTGCATCATCCCCGAGTGACGACCCGGCAGGCGTTCGCGAGGCGGGGACGGCGCCTCGCCGGGCACTCGCGCGGTGCGCGCTTGTCGTTCTGTTGAAAAACAATGTCGTCTGGACGACATTTACCGGCCAGAGTCTCGTGCCAAGATGCATGCGGGGCCACCAGGCTGCGGCCTCACTGGGGGAGAGCCGTTGTCCGTCGAAGCAGTGCATGCGTATGACGACGCCCCGTTGCGTCCTTTCCACCTGCGCGTTGCCGTGGCCAGTTTCGGCGGCGTGTTCAGCGACGGCTTCGGACTCGGCATCATCGGTATCGCCCTCGGCCTCGCCGCCCCGCAGCTGGCGCTGACGCCGCTCTGGCTCGGACTCATCGGCGGGGCATCTCTCGCCGGCCTTTTCCTCGGCGCCCTGCTCACGGGCCCCAATGCCGACCGCTTCGGCAGGCGACCGATCTTTGCCTACAACATGCTGCTGCTGGCCGTGTTCTCGGCCGCGCAGTTCTTCGTGCAGTCCGCGCCACAACTGCTGGCACTGCGGCTGGTCATCGGCTTCCTGCTGGGAACCGATTACGTCGTGAGCAAGGCCCTCTTGACCGAGTTCACGCCCCGCGCGTTTCGCGGACGCATCATGAGCACCCTGTCGGTCGCATGGGCCGGCGGATACACCTGCGCCTATTTCGTCGGCTATGCGCTCGCCGACGTCGGACCCGATGCCTGGCGCTGGATGCTGTTTTCGAGCGCGGTGCCATGCCTGCTGATCCTGCCGTTGCGACTGCTGCTGCCGGAGTCACCGCTCTGGCTCATGACGCACGGCCGCGATACCGCGGCAGCGTCCGTGGTCAGGCGCTGGATCGGGGAAGACGTAGCGCCTCCGGTCGCTCCCCCGGCAGCCCCGATCGTCGAGGGACGCTGGGCGCAGTTGCTCTCCCCGCGGTGGCGACGCCGCACGGCGGTCGGCGCCACGTTTTTCACGTGCCTGGTGATTCCATACTTCGCCGTCGGCACCTTTGTCACCCGCGTCCTGGACGCGCTGGGAGTCAGCAACAGCTTCGTCGGCGGGCTGGTCTACAACTTCTCGCTGCTGTTCGGTGCGGTGCTCGGCATGGGCGTCGTCGATCGCATGCCGCGGCGGACTTTCCTGGTCGGGAGCTTTGCAATCACTGCGGCGGCGATGCTGGCGCTCCTCGTGCTCGACGACCCCGGCAAGTTCACGATCATCGCGCTGTTCGCGGTGTTCGCGTGCGTGCTGTCCGCGGCGTCGAACCTCTGCTACGTGTACCTGCCGGAGCTGTTCCCCACGGACCTGCGCGCGTCCGGCATAGGCCTGGCGATCGCCGCGAGCCGGATAGGTTCGGCCGCGAGCACCTTCCTGCTGCCGGTCGTGGTGGCCTCGATGGGTGTGCGCACTGCCCTGGGCGCATGCTTCGTCGTGCTCGCCGTCGGCGGGCTGGTCTGTCATGCGCTGGCCCCTGAAACGCGCAATACGGCGCTCGACGCGCCCGCCTGACGGCGATGAGCGGGAAAGACACGGTCAAGCTTGGCTTCCTGCTGTTCCCGCAGTTCTCGATGATGGCGTTTTCCGCCGCACTCGAGCCGCTGCGCTCCGCCAACCGCCTGCTTGGCCGCGAGTTCTACCAGTGGGCGATCGTGTCGCCGGACGGCGCTGCGGTCGTGGCAAGCAATGGCATCCCGATCGCGGCGCAGGCGGCTGTTGACGCGATCGAAGGCATGGACATGCTGCTCGTGTGCATCGGGCTCGATCCGCTGCAAGTTCAGGCATACCCGGGATTGCGTGGACGACTGCGGCAGCTGGCGAGCCGGGGTTGCCAGGTGGGCGGGGTGAGCGGCGGTCCCTTCCTGCTCGCCGAGGCCGGCCTGCTGGACGGGCGGCGCTGCACCGTGCACTGGGAATACAACGACTTCTTCGCGTCCCGGTACCCGCGCGCGCGCCTGCAGCAGGACGTCTTCGTCGTCGATCGCGGCATCTTCACCTGCTCCGGCGGCACTGCGGCGCTGGACATGATGCTGCACTTCATCCGCGAGCATCACGGGCCCGAGCTCGCATTGTCCGTCGCGGAGCAGTTCATCCATCCTCGCATCCGCGAGCAGGGGGACCGGCAGCGCATGGCCGTGCACACGCGCTATCGCATCGCGAGCCCAAGGCTGGCGGAGGTCATCGAACTGATGGAGCGGTCCCGTGCGGATCCGCCCGGACTGGGCGACATTGCCGCTCAGGTGGCGCTGTCGACGCGCCAGGTCGAGCGGCTGTTCCAGCGGCACCTCGGCAAGTCGCCCAGCGAGTTCTATCTCGACCTGCGGCTCGCCCGCGCGCGGACCCTATTGCGCGACACCTCGCAACCGGTGCGCGCCATCGCCGCGGAGTGCGGGTTCAAGTCCACGTCGCACTTCAGCAGTTCATACCGGCGCGCCTACGCACGCCGACCCACGGACGAACGCCAGTCACAGGCGTCGCCGTCTCGCAAGAAGGGGTCGGCCCCGGGCAAACGCGCGGCATCCCGCAAGCACAAGATTCACTGAAGGAGGTTCACCGTCCACATGAGCATGCGACTGACGTCCCTGTGCCTGCTGTCGAACGCCGGGCGCCTGAGCACGGCGGGACTGCTGTGCGTGCTGCTCTTCGGACCAGCGGGTGCCGGGCCCGCGAGCGACACCCTGCCGGAACGGGCGATGTCCGGCAGTGATACCACCGCTACACCCGTGGACAACGCTGCCTTCGCGCCGGCGCAGGATGCGCTCCCGGCGCCGGCTTTCGCTGGCACGGTGCGGCTCGAGTCGGCCGTCATGCGAACCCTGCCTGCTCTGGCCAGGCCGGTGCTCGACGGCCGGGACGCACGGCGGTTTCCTGGCGTGTCCCTGGGCTTCGTCACTCTCGGCGACGTCCTGGTGCCCACGGAGCGCGGGGAGATGGTGCGGGAGACGGCACCGGGCGAAGTGCCGAGCTACTGGCGCGTCATTCCGCAATTCGGCCGCGTGTGGCGCGAGCTGCCGGACGGCGAGTGGTCGCGTGCCGCATTCCCGCTCATGCTGGTGAATGACACGGAGAACCACGCGCACCAGGGCCTGGCGACATTCCTCTACAGGGAAGGGAAGATCAGTTCGCTGCGCGTGCAGTTCGTGCAGCAGACGGCGCCTTACCTGTTGAGCCCGCACACCGTGCTGTGGGGTTCGATCCCGGCGACGGCAGCAGCAATCGACCCGGCGCGCGCAGAGACCGAACGCGCGGCCGCAACCGCCGAGTTGGAGGGTCGACTGCCTGCGCAACCGCTGGCGGAGCTGCGTGCCCGGTTGCCGGCGGGAGCCCTCGACGGATTCGGCGGCCCTGTCCTGCCGAAGTGGCAGGTCGCCGTGGGCCTGGTGCACGACGGCACGCTCTACTACGAAGCAATGCCCACGGCCTATGGCAGCTACCCCTACCCCCTCGAAATGCGTTTCGGCGTGCGCTCGGTGATGAAGGCCGTCGCCCCGCCCCTGGCGCTGCTGCGCCTCGCGGAGGTCTACGGACCCTATGTACTGAACCTGCGCATCGGTGATTACGTGCCCGGCCTGGATCCGAAGTGGAACCGCATTCGCTTCATCGACGCCGCCAACATGGCCACGGGCTTCGGCGGCACGGGCACCTTCAGGACCCATCCGAACGACGACGGCGACGGCTACCTCGAGGGCAACTACGACGCGTGGTACACGGCCCAATCGCACGCCGATAAGCTCGCGCAGATCAACGCCAACCTGCGTCCGTATCCCTGGGAACCCGGCACCGTGATGCGTTACCGGGACCAGGATCACTACCTGCTCGGCATCGCGGTCGACAACTTCCTGAAATCGGTCCGCGGACCGGACGCGGACGCATGGGCAATGCTGCAGGAAGAAGTATTCCGACCCATCGGGATCGCGCACGCACCGGCAGTGCGTACCCGTGAACCCGGCGGTCGCGACGGCCCGGTGTGGTTCAACGCGGGTTACTACCCGACGCTCGACGACCTCGCGAAGATCGCGTTGCTGTTCGAGGACGAAGGCCGCCACGGCGGCAAGCAACTGCTGCATCGCGAATTGACGCGGGACTTGCTGGCCGCGCGCGGGGCCATCGACAAGAAAGGTGACGGGTCGGTGGCCACTGCGGCCCCCGAAGTGGATGCGCGGCCCGCCAACCTCTACAGGATGGGATTCCACTTCACACCTTACGTGGGCAGCCGCTCGCACCAGTTGCATTACCTGCCGACGATGTCGGGCTTCGGCGACAACGAAGTCATCCTGTTCCCGGGCCGCACCGTGGCGATCCGGGCGGCAAAGGTCGCCGAGGTACCTCAAGGCGAAAACGCCCGCTCCGGCGATGCCGCGGCAACGGCAAAGGCCGTCGATCGCCTGGCCCCCTTTTAGCCACTGAACAACAGAGTGACCGGAATGACTGCCGATTCCAGACGACGACGCGAAGGCGGACGGATACGACGGTCCGCGGGCGGTTCCCTCCCGCAATTGCCGTGGCGCGACGTCCGGAATCCCTATCCGCCGCTCGACATGCTCTCGTCGGACCAGGTCGAGGCGATCCATCGCACGTCGCTGCGGATACTGCGCGAGCTGGGAATCGAGCTGATGTCGCCGCGGGCGCGGTCACTGTTGCGCGCATACGGCGCGGAGACGGATGAGGCGACCGGCAACGTCCGGCTCGACGAGGCTGTCGTGGAGCGCGCGCTGGCCACGGCGCCCCCCTCGTTCACGCTGACGCCGCGCAATCCTTCGCGGCGCGTGACGCTGGGTGGCAATCACCTCGTGTTCGGGCTCGTCGCGGGCCCACCCTACGTACACGACTTCGTGCGCGGCCGGCGTGCAGGCAATCATCGCGACTACTGCGACTTCATCCGGCTGGCCCAGTACTTCAACGCCGTCCACGTGATCGGCAACCAGGTCTGTGCCCCGGTCGAACTGCCCGCCGGCACGCGACACCTCGATTGCTACCTGGCAAACCTGCTGCTATCGGACCGGGCCTACCACTGCACGGCGATCGGCTCGGGCCGTGCCCGCGACGGCATCGCGATGATGGCCATCGCGCGCGGGATTCCGGTCGAGGCTATGGCGGCCAGCCCCGGCGTGATCACCATCATTTCCGTGAACAGTCCACGGCGCTTCGACGAAGCGATGGCGGACGGTCTCATGACCATGGCGGAGCACGGACAGCCCGTTGTCATCACTCCCTTCACGCTGATGGGTGCAATGGCGCCCGTGACACTCGCTGCTGCGCTGGCGCAGCAGAATGCCGAAGCGCTGTTTGGCGTGGTTCTCGCGCAGGCCGTACGGCCGGGCACTCCAGTAATGTACGGCGCGTTCACGTCGAACGTCGACATGCGTTCCGGGGCTCCCGCGTTCGGTACGCCCGAGAACGCCAAGGCGAACGTGGCCAGCGGACAGCTCGCGCGACGTTATCGCCTGCCCTACCGGACGTCGAATGCAAGCGCCTCGAACGTGGCCGATGCGCAGGGTGCCTATGAGACGCAGATGAGCCTGTGGGGTGCCGTGCTCGGCGGCGGCAACCTCGTCTATCACGCAGCAGGCTGGCAGGAAGGCGGCCTCACGGCTTCGTACGAGAAATTCATCCTCGACGTCGAGATGCTGCAGATGATGATGGAGTTCCTCGAGCCGATGGTGGTGGACGAGGCGTCGCTCGGGTTCGAAGCCATCCGGCGGGTGCCGACCGGCGGCCACTTCTTCGGCGACGCTCACACCATGGAACGTTATGAGCACGCCTTCTACCAGCCGCTGGTATCGAACTGGCAGAACTTCGAGAACTGGGAACTTGCAGGTGCACGCGACGCAACGCAACGCTCCACGGAGATCTGGCAGCGCGCACTCCAGGAGTACGAGCAGCCTCCGATCGACCCCGCCGTGCGCGAGGAACTCGAGACCTACGTGCAACGCCGTCGCGAGGAAATCGGGGCCGGCGAACCCTGACTTGCCAGCTCCATCGACCGTCCATCACCCGCTCCAGGCAGGAATCCTGATACAGATGCAAACACACGCCCAGGTGGTCGTCATTGGCGGCGGCGTCGTCGGCTGCTCCGTCCTCTACCATCTCGCCAAGTTCGGTTGTCGCGACGCCGTGCTGCTCGAGCGCGATGAGCTGACGTCCGGCTCGACCTGGCATGCCGCGGGCGGCATGCACACGATCAACGGCGATCCGAACGTCGCGAAGCTGCAGAAATACACGATCGATCTCTACCGCGAGATCGAAGACCTCGCCGAGCAGCCGACGGGCCTGCACCTCACTGGCGGCGTCATGCTTGCCGCCACGGAAGCCCGGTTCGAGTGGTTGAAGGGCCTGGCGGCCAAGGGGCGCTATCTCGGCATCGAGTCGAAAATCATCACGCCGGAGCGCGCGCACGAACTCATGCCGCTGCTCGACCCAGCGTGCTTCGTTGGAGCGCTCGAGACGGTCGTCGACGGGCATCTCGATCCTTCCGGGACTACGCATGCGTACGCCAAGGCGGCACGAAAGCTCGGCGCACGCATTGAACGACACACCAAGGTCGAGGAACTCGTGCAGTGCGCCGACAAGACCTGGCGCGTGGTCACGAATAAGGGAGAGATCCACGCCGAGCACGTGGTGAACGCCGGTGGACTCTGGGCGCGCGAAGTCGGCCATATGGTCGGACGCGAACATCCCGTGCTCGCGATGGAGCACATGTACCTGATCACCGAGGACATGCCGGAAGTCGCCGCAATCAATGCCGCGACCGGCAAGGAAGTGCTGCACGCCGTCGACTTCGACGGCGAACTCTATCTGCGCCAGGAGCGCGGCGGCATGTTGATGGGCACCTATGAGCGTGCCGGCAAGCCGTGGTCTGAACACGTAACGCCGTGGGAGTTCGGGCACGAACTGCTCCAGCCGGACATTGATCGGATCCTGCCTTCGCTCGAAGTCGGCTTTCGGCACTTCCCGGCCTTCGCCAATGCAGGCATCCGCAAGATCGTCAATGGTCCGTTCACGTTTGCGCCTGACGGCAATCCCCTCGTCGGCCCCGTGCGCGGCTTGCCTGGATACTGGTGCGCCTGTGGCGTCATGGCGGGATTCAGCCAGGGCGGTGGCGTCGGACTCGCGCTGGCACAGTGGATCCTGAACGGCGATCCGGGATTCGACGTGTGGGCCATGGACGTGGCGCGCTTCGGGGACTGGGCCAGCAAGGCCTACACCAACGCCAAGGTTCGCGAAAACTACTCGCGACGCTTTTCGATCCGGTTCCCCAACGAGGAATTGCCGGCAGGACGGCCCCTGCGAACCTCACCGATCTACGATCGGCTGCGCGCACTCGGCGCGCAGTTCGGTGCAGTGGCTGGGCTGGAGGTGCCGATGTGGTTCGCGCCGGCTGGAGTACGGGACGAATTCAGCTGGCACCGATCCACCGATTTCGACAACGTGGCCGACGAGGTGCGCGCGGTACGCGACGCCGTCGGAATCCTGGAGACCACGGGTTTCGCCAAGTACCTGGTCCGCGGACCCGGCGCCCAGGAATGGCTCGACCACTTGCTCGCCTGCAGGCTGCCACCGCCAGGACGCATGGTGCTGGCACCGATGCTCAAGGAGGATGGCCGGCTGATCGGCGACTTCACGCTGGCCAACCTCGGCCAGGACGGGTTCCTGATCATCGGCTCGGGCGCCGCCGAGGAGTACCACTTGCGATGGTTCGCGCAGCACCTGCCGGCGGCCGGCAACGTGGCGTTCGAGTCCAGGACGAGCGCGCTGGCAGGACTGGCGATCGCGGGTCCACGCGCCCGTGAACTGCTCTCCCGCGTGACCGCCACCGACGTTTCGAACGCTGCCTTCCGCTTCATGGATGTTCGTACGCTGCCCATTGGCATGGCTTCGGCGCTGGTCGGCCGGGTCAGCTACACCGGCGACCTTGGCTACGAACTCTGGTGCGAACCCGCGTACCAGTTGCACCTGTTCGAGGCCTTGACGACCGCAGGCAAGGACCTCGGAATACGCCCATTCGGTTCGCGGGCACTTAACTCGCTGCGGCTGGAAAAATGCTACGGTTCGTGGGCTCGGGAATACCGGCCGATCTACGGGGCACTCGAGGCGGGGCTCGACCGGTTCGTTGCGCTCGACAAGCCCGCAGCGTTCATCGGCCAGGCGGCCGCACGCCAGGAAAAGGCCACGGGCGGGACGCGCCGCCTGCGCACGTTCATCGTCGAAACGGCCCGGACCGACGTAATCGGCGACGAGCCCATCTGGTTTGGTGAACAGGTCCGCGGCTGGGTGACATCCGGCGGCTTCGCGCACGGCAGCGGCCTGTCGGTTGCGCTCGGATATGTCGATAAGGACATCGCAGAAAGCGATGGGCCGTGGAGCATCGAGATTCTAGGTGCACGTTTCCCGGCTCGCATGCAGCGTGTACCCTTGTTCGATCCTGACGGGAAGCGTCAGCGCGGGTGACAGGAGCACAGGGTGGCCAGCCGATACTCAATCTTCAGCCTGCTCGCGCAGTCCTTCCGCGGCCATCGCGGCTGGCAACCCGTCTGGCGCGATCCCGAGCCTAAACCCGCCTACGACGTCATCGTCATCGGCGGCGGCGGCCACGGGCTGGCGACCGCCTATTACCTCGCGAAGAACCACGGCGCACGCAACGTCGCGGTGCTGGAGAAGGGCTACATCGGCAGCGGTAACGTCGGCCGCAACACGACCATCATCCGGTCGAACTACCTGATGCCGGGCAACATCCCGTTCTACGAGCATTCCCTGAAGCTCTGGGAAGGCCTGGAGCAGGACATCAACTACAACGCGATGATCAGCCAGCGCGGCGTGCTGAACCTGTTCCACAACGATTCGCAGCGCGACGCCGCCGCGCGTCGCGGCAACTCCATGATGATGCATGGGGTCAAGGCGGAGATTCTCGACGCCGACGAGGTGCGCACGATCCTGCCGATGGCCGATTTCGACAATGCCCGTTTCCCGATCACCGGCGGGCTGCTGCAGCGACGCGGCGGTACCGTCCGGCACGACGCAGTGGCCTGGGGATTCGCGCGCGCCGCCGACAGCCTCGGCGTCGACATCATCCAGAACTGCGAAGTGACCGGTATTCGCCAGGACGGCCGCGGGGTCACCGGCGTCGAGACTACCCGCGGCTTCATCGCGAGCCGCCGCATCGGCATGGCCTGCGCCGGCAATAGCGGCCGCGTAGCCGCACTCGCAGGGCTGCGCCTGCCGATCGAAAGCCACTTGCTGCAGGCATTCGTATCCGAAGGCCTCAAGCCGATCGTGCCGTGCGTCATCACGTTTGGCGCCGGGCATTTCTACATCAGCCAGTCCGACAAGGGCGGCCTGGTGTTCGGCGGCAGCATCGACATGTACAACTCGTACGCGCAGCGGGGCAACCTGCCCATCGTCGAAGAAGTCTGCGAGGAAGGAGTGGCACTGTTCCCGTGCCTGAGCCGCGTGCGGATGCTGCGCTCGTGGGGCGGCATCATGGACATGTCGATGGACGGCTCGCCGATCATCGACCGCACGCCGGTGGACGGTCTCTACCTCAACGCGGGCTGGTGCTACGGCGGCTTCAAGGCCACGCCGGCATCGGGCTGGTGCTTCGCACACCTGCTCGCCACGGACCAGCCACACGCAGTCGCCACCGCTTACCGTCTTGACCGGTTCGCCACCGGCCGGCTGATCGACGAGAACGGGTCCGGCGCGCACCCGAACAAGCACTGAACCATGCGCATCCCCTGCCCTCACTGCGGCCCCCGCAGCCACGACGAGTTCACCTACTACGGTGACGCCACGGTGCGCCGGCCGACCGCCACGGGCGCGACCGGCCGAACCCGAGTTCTATGACTACGTCTACGTGCGCGACAACCCGCACGGCCCGCATCGCGAACTCTGGTTCCACCAGGGCGGTTGCCACGAATGGCTGGTCGTGGAACGCGACACGCGCACACACGCCATCGCGAGCGCGGTGCCAGCCCGCTCCGTGTTTGGCGTGGGTGAATCGTCATGAGCGCCCGCCTCCCGCAAGGCGGCGTGATCGATCGCCAGCAGGTGCGCCGCTTTACATTCGACGGCGTCGAGTACGCAGGATACGCGGGCGACTCGCTTGCCTCCGCGTTGCTGGCCAACGACGTGCGCCTCGTCGGGCGCTCGTTCAAGTACCACCGGCCGCGCGGCATCCTGAGCGCCGGGCCGGAAGAGCCCAATGCACTCGTGGAACTGCGCAGCGGTGCCCGACGCGAACCGAATACGCGCGCAACCGTCGCCGAGTTGTACGACGGCCTCGAGGCCACCAGCCAGAACCGCTGGCCGTCGCTCAGGTTCGACGTGCAGGCGCTCAACGGCCTGTTCGGCCCGTTGTTCGTCGCCGGCTTCTACTACAAGACGTTCATGTGGCCGGCCTCGTTCTGGGAAAAGGTCTACGAACCGCTGATCCGCCGCGCCGCCGGGCTGGGCCGGGCGACCCTCGAAGCCGATCCCGACCATTACGAGAAGAGCTGGGCGCATTGCGACGTGCTGGTGATCGGTGGGGGCCCTGCAGGACTGGCCGCGGCGCTCACGGCGGCGCGCACTGGGGCACGCGTGATTCTCGCCGATGAGGACTTCGCACTCGGTGGCCGCTGTCTCGCGGAACGACGCGCGATCGACGGGCAGCCTGCGGCCGACTGGGCCGCGCAGGCGGTGTCCGAGCTGCGCTCGCTGCCGAACGTTCGACTGCTCCCGCGCACGACCGTGTTTGGCGTGTACGACGACCGTGTGTACGGTGCAGTCGAGCGAGTCAACGACCATCTCCCCGTCCCGCCCGAGTTCGAACCGCGGCAGCGGACGTGGCGCATCATTGCGACACAGGCGGTGCTGGCGTCCGGCGCCATCGAACGCCCACTGGTATTCGGCAACAACGACCTGCCCGGGGTCATGCTGGCGGGTGCGGTGCGCACGTACCTCAATCGCTATGCGGTGCTGCCCGGCCGGCGCGCCGCGGTATTCACCGACAACGACGAGGGCTGGACGACTGCCTCGGACCTCGCGGCCGCCGGTGCACAGGTCGCGGCCATCGTCGATTCCCGCGAGCCGGTCGTCGTGTCCGAACTTGCCCGCCGCTTCCCGGACGTCGAGGCCATCGCCGGCGAAGTCAATCGCGCGCGCGGTGGCAGGCTCGTCGAAGCCATCGAAGTGACGACCCGCGCCGGCGGCAGTCGCCGCATCGATTGCGATCTCGTCGCGATGTCGGGTGGCTGGTCGCCGACACTGCACCTTACGTCGCACAAGGGCAACCGGCCGCGGTGGGACGTAGAGCGTTCGATATTCGTTCCCGACAAGCTCCCGGCCGGAATGCTGGTGGCTGGTGCCGCCAACGGCGACATGACGCTGGGCGAAGCGCTGGTGACGGGATACCGGCAAGGTCTGACCGCGGCGGTCGCGTGCGGATTCAATGGAGCGATGCCGGCCCTGCCGCGCGTGACCGAGGAATCGACGCGTCGCGTGCCGCTCTGGCGCGTGCGCGATGCCAGGGGCAAGTGCTTCGTCGACTTCCAGAACGACGTCACCGCCGACGACCTCGAACTCGCCGAGCGCGAGGGCTTCCGCTCGGTCGAGCACCTGAAGCGTTATACGACGCTCGGCATGGCCACGGACCAGGGCAAGACCTCGAACGTGACGGGCATTGCGCTGCTGGCGCAGCAGCGCTCGCGCACGATCGCCGAAACGGGCACGACGACGTTCCGCCCACCGTACACCCCCGTCGCGATGGGCGCACTGGCTGGCCATCACCGGGGCATGGACTTCCGCCCGACGCGCCTGCCGCCGTCCCATGCCTGGGCAACCGAGCAAGGGGCTTCGTTCATCGAGACCGGCCCATGGCTGCGTGCGCAGTGGTTCCCGCGTGCGGGCGAGACCGGCTGGTTCGAGCCGACCTGCCGCGAGGTCAAGGCCGTGCGCACTGCGGTTGGCCTGTGCGACGTCTCGACACTCGGCAAGATCGACGTGCAGGGACCCGATGCGTCGACGTTCATCGACCGCATCTACGCCAACAATTTTGCGACGCTGGCCGTGGGCCGCACCCGTTACGGCATCATGCTGCGCGAAGACGGCTTCATGATGGACGACGGCACGGCCGCCCGGCTGGCCGAGAACCGCTACCTGATCACGACCACCACCTCCCACGCCGTCAGCGTCTACCAGCACATGCACCTGTGCCATCAGGCACTGTGGCCGGAACTCGACGTGCAGTTCGTCTCGGTCACGGACCAATGGGCCCAGTTTGCGGTGGCCGGACCGCGTTCGCGCGAGTTGCTGCAGCGGGTACTCGACCCGGGCTGCGACGTCTCGAACGACGCGTTTCCGTTCATGGCGGCAGGCGACGTGCGGTTGCGTGACGGGCAGCCAGCCCGCCTGTTCCGCATCTCGTTCTCCGGCGAACTGGCCTACGAGATCGCAGTGCCGGGCAAGCAAGGCGATGCGTTGATCCGCACGCTGTTCGAGGCCGGACAGGACCTCGGCGTCACGCCTTACGGTCTCGAAGCGCTCAACGTGCTGCGAGTCGAGAAAGGCCACTGCACCGGCAGCGAGTTGAACGGACAGACGACCGCACACGACCTCGGCTTTGGCCGCATGCTGTCGACGCAGAAGGATTTCGTCGGTGCCGTGCTGGCCAGGCGCGCGCACCTGGTGGACCCGGCCCGGCCCAGGCTCGTCGGGATCAAGACGATCGAGCGTGACGCGAAGCTCGCGGGCGGCATGCACTTCGTGCCGCAGGGCGCAAAGCGCAGCCATCGAGAACGACCAGGGCCACGTCACGTCCGTCTGCTACTCGCCGATCCTCGGCCAATGGATCGGGCTCGGCCTGCTGAGCAACGGTCCCGAGCGCCACGGCGAGAGGGTCATGGCGTGCGATCCGCTGCGCGGCACGGAGACGCTCGTGGAAGTCTGCTCGCCCGTGTTCGTCGATCCGGAAGGAGCGCGCCTCCGTGGCTGACGCATCGCACTTCGAATTCCGCCCGGGCCGGTTCGGTCGCAACGACGGCGCGCCGGGCATCGCTGTATGCGAGATCACCCACTTCGCGCTGGCGAGCGTCGTGGCCCGCAAGGGCCAGGCGCTGGCGGCCTCTGCTGCTGCACAGACAGCGTTTGGCACGGCATTGCCGTCGAAGCCGACCTGCGTCACCGGGCATGACCTGGCATTCGTCTGGTCCGGTCCAGGCCATTGGCTGGCGCTGGGCCCCGAGATGCCGGCAAGCATCGAGGCTCGCGTGAGCACAGGACTTGGCGAGCGTGCGTCCGTCTTCGACCAGGGTGGCAGCCGTGTCATGCTCGAACTCGCGGGACCCCGCGTGCGCGACACGCTGGCGAAGGGCATCGAGCTGGACCTGCATCCACATTCATTCCGGCTGGGCGATGCCGCGGTCACCACTGCGTCACACATCGGCGTGCACCTGTGGCAGGTAGCGGATGATCCCGTGTATCGCCTGCTGGTCGTGCGGACGTACTTCGGCAGCTTCTGGAACTGGCTGTCGGCCTCGGCTGCTGCCTACGGCTGCGAAGTGCAGGCGCCGCTGCCGTACTCGCACGGCCGCTAGCGCCTGGACTGGCGTCAGAAACCTGCCATGACCAGACCTCCGCTGACCGGCGAGCCCGCACAGGTTTCGGTGCCGATCGTGCGCGTCGAAGCCGGGGCCACGGTTTGCCGCAACGACGATGCGATCGCAGTCGAGGAGCCGCTCGAGATCCGGCTGGGGGTCCCTGGAGCTGGCCACCTGCAGCACAAGGCCGTTTCCATCACGATGCGCACGCCCGGCGACGATTTCGAACTCGCTGCCGGCTTCCTGTACACCGAGGGCATCCTGCAGTCGCGCGAGCAGGTGAAGGCGATCAGTCACTGCGGCCGCGGCCAGGGCGCAACCAACACCTTGCGCGTCGACCTCGCCGACGGCGTCGCAGTCGATTTCAAGCGGCTCGAACGCAATTTCTACACCACCTCGAGCTGCGGCGTGTGCGGCAAGTCGTCGCTGGAGGCGCTGGCGACGGGCGCCCGGAAAGTGACGCCACCCGACGGGTTCAAGGTGCGTGCACGGTTGATCGACGAGTTGCCCGCGAAACTCCAGGAACGGCAGCACACGTTTCGGATGACGGGCGGCCTGCATGCGGCAGCACTCTTTTCTCGGGACGGTGAGCTGCTCGGCCTGCGGGAAGACGTCGGCCGCCACAATGCCGTCGACAAGCTGATCGGCTCACGCTTCCTGGCGGGCCTGCTGCCTGCCGACCAGGCCATCCTGTTCCTGAGCGGTCGCGCGAGCTTCGAGCTGCTGCAGAAGGCGGTCATGGCCGGCATTCCGGTCGTCTGCGCCGTCGGCGCGCCGTCGAGCCTGGCCATTTCCGCGGCGCGCGAGTTCGGCGTCACGTTGCTCGGCTTTGTGCGCGACGGTCGCTACAACGTCTATGCGGGCGACGAGCGCCTCGAGCACGCCTGACCTGCGCGAACCCACTTGCCCCTGTGGCGACGTTGATCCGTTGTAGTACGCTTCGCCGCATGCGACAGGAAATCCGCGCGGGACTCTGCGGGTCCATCGGCAACACACCGCTCATCCGCCTGCGTCATGCGAGCGATGCGACGGGCTGCGAGATCCTCGGCAAGGCCGAGTTCCTGAATCCCGGTGGCTCGGTGAAGGACCGCGCCGCCCGCGGGATTCTCGACGATGCCGAGCGCCGCGGGCAGATCGCGCCGGGCGGCACATTGGTCGAGGGAACTGCCGGCAACACCGGCATCGGCTTTGCCCACCTCTGCAATGCGCGCGGCTACAAGTGCGTCATCGTGATGCCCGACAATCAGTCGCCCGAGAAGGCAGCGCTGCTGCGCACGCTCGGTGCCGAAGTGCGCGTTGTGAAGACCGTGCCCTACTCCGACCCGAATCACTACCAGAAGCTCGCGCCGAAGGTGGCCGAGGAACTGGGCGCGGCCATCGGCAACCAGTTCGACAACACGGCAAATCGCGACGCGCACTATGCGACCACGGGCCCCGAAATCTGGCGTGATACGCAAGGACGCATCGATGCGTTCACCTGCGCGACCGGCACCGGCGGCACGCTGGGCGGCGTCTCGCGCTACCTCAAGGAGCAGAAGCCGGGCATTCGTATCGTGCTGGCCGACCCGATGGGCAGTGCCCTGCACCACTGGGTGAAGCATGGCGAACTGAAGTCGTCCGGCTCCAGCGTCGTGACCGAAGGCATCGGGATCGGCCGCGTCACCGCCAACCTGGCAGGCTCGCCGATCGACGACGCCGTGCAGATCGAGGATCCGGAGATCGTCCGCACGACCTACGGACTGCTGCATGAGGAAGGCTTCTTCCTGGGCAGCACCAGCGGGACCAACGTCGCGGCCGCCATCCGCGTCGCGCGCGACCTCGGCCCAGGGCACACGATCGTCACGATCCTCTGCGACGGCGGGCACAAGTACGTCTCGCGGTTCTACAACCGCGAATGGCTCGAAACCAAGGGGTTGCTGCAATACGCCGGCTGACTACTGGCTGTGAGGGGATCGCGCTATAGTCTGCTGACATCAGGCACGATCGTCCCCGGGGGCCCTCTCGACATGACCCATTCCTCGCTCGAACAGCGTCGCGCCAGCGGCCGCTGGTGGCTGGCGGTGCTCGCCTCGCTGCTGGCATTCGGTGCCCAGGCTGGTGATCGTTACTGGCCGCCGATCGTCGACCCTCCGACGGGACAGCACACTCCCGGCCGCTTCGTCTGGGGCGACCTCGTGACGTCCGACGTGGCCGCTGCGGCCGACTTCTACGGCAAGGTGTTCGGCTGGACCTTCGAAACCTACGGCGGCAAGGACGATCGCGACACCTACACGCTCGCGCTGGCCGACGGCTTGCCGATTGGCGGAATGGTGTATGACCAGCGCGCGAAGAAAGGCAAGACGCTGTCCGCGCGCTGGATCGGCCTCATCTCGGTCCCCGACCTGAAGGCCGCCACCGCGGCAGTGACCGCCGGAGGCGGCCAGGTCGTCTACCAGCCCGTGATGCTCGGCGAACGCGGCGAGACCGCCGTCTACCGGGATCCAGAAGGCGTCGTGTTCGGCCTCGTGAATTCGAAGAACGGCGACCCGGCCGACTTCGCCGGCGACGTCAACGAATGGTACTGGGTCGACCTCTGGACCGCCGACGTCGAGAAGGCGGCGCAGTTCTATCGCTCGGTCGTCGGCTACGAAACCGTGCCGATCGCCGATGACGGCCCGCGCAGCGGTGTGCGGCTGGTGTCCGGCGGCTTTGCCCGCGGCGGGATCATGGCGAAGCGCAGCAAGGAGGCCTCGGCCACCTGGTTGCCCTACATCCGCGTCGCAGACATCAAGTCGTCGATCGACAAGACGCAGTCGGCAGGCGGCAAGGTATTGCTGCAACCCGTAGCGATGAATCTCGCCACGGTGGCGATCATCGCCGACCCGACTGGAGCGCCCGTCGGCATCGTGCAGTTGTCCGCCCAGGAGGCGCAGCCATGAGCGTGCGCAAGAGTCTGCGGGTGCCGAGGGCCGCCGTGCTCGCCGGAGCCTTGCTCGCCGCAATGGCGCTCGCCGGGTGTGCCAGTGACGGTGGCGATTATGGCTACAGCGGCGTCTCCACCAGCGTCAGCGTGGGCTACGGGTATGGCGGCTACTACGGGGGTGGCTACTACCCGGGTTACCCGCCGGGTTATTACCCGCCGGTGGTGGTCGTGCCGCCGGACCGGCCGGGCTATCCCGGCGACCGTCCGGGTGACGGAAACCGGCCGACGACGCTCCCCGCCGACGTCAACCGGCCGTCCACGAAGCCTGCCCCGATGCCGTCGACACGGCCATCGACCGCCAGTCGGCCCACGAGCAGGCCTTCGCCAAGGCCCGCACCGCGGCCCATGCCACGCGGTCGTCGCTGAGCAACCGCGTGATCGAACTCAATACTCGTAGAACATCTTCTGGATCTGGACCGGATCGTTGGTCTTC
>CAVOSA010000012.1:0-205011 GCA_963698735.1 uncultured Gammaproteobacteria bacterium
GGTGCAGAACGTCGAATAGCCGGCGGCTCGGCCGTACCCGAAACCGCTACAATTTGCGCATGAACTCCCCGACCTCGACCGTGCGCCGCGGCCACCTCTTCGTCATTGCCGCCCCTTCGGGCGCCGGCAAGACTTCGCTCGTGCGTGCGCTCATTGAGCGCGAGCCCACGCTGCGTTTCTCCATCTCCTACACGACGCGCAAGCAGCGCCCGAACGAGACCCACGGCCGCGACTACTTCTTCGTCGCGATGGACGAGTTCGAGGCGATGGCCGGACGGGGCGAGTTCCTCGAGCACGCACGCGTCTTCGACAACTGCTACGGGACGGCGCGCAGCCAGGTGGAAGCCTCGCTCGCCGCGGGCCAGGACCTGATCCTCGAGATCGACTGGCAAGGCGCGCAGCAGATACGCCGCGCGCTGCCCGAATGCCGTTCGATCTTCATCCTGCCGCCCTCGCGCGCCGAGCTCGAGCGCCGGCTGCGCGGCCGCGGCACCGACGCGGAAGACGTGATCCAGCGCCGGCTGCAGGACGCCGCCACCGACATGACGCACTGGCCAGAGTTCGATTACGTGGTGGTCAACGACGACTTCGAGCGCGCCCTCGGGGAGCTGCACGCGATCGTGCAGGGCCGGGGCGACCCGTCGCGGCGCGAACGGCCGGGGCTGGCACAGCTGGCCGCTGGCCTGACGGCCTGACCCGGATCCCCTATCCCCTAACCCCCAACCCCTGTTAAGCTTTCGCCCCTTTCCCCCAACCGTTTCCCAGCACAATGGCCCGCATCACCGTCGAAGACTGCCTGCAGAACGTCCCCAACCTGTTCCAGCTGGTGCTCGTGGCGTCCCGCCGCGCCCGCAAGCTCGCGAACGGCTCCGAGGCGACGCTCGACTGGGAGAACGACAAGCCGACGGTGCTCGCCCTGCGGGAGATCGCGGCCGGCCACGTCGGCGTGGAGATCCTTGAGGAGCCCGAAATGCCTCCTCCCCCGCCGCCGGAACTGATGCCGGAGCCGGAATTCATGGGTGAATTCCGCGCGCCGCAGATCGGGCTGGGGGACTGAGCCCCGACCCGGCAGGCCATGGACGTCACGTCTTCCCTGCGCAGCCTGCTGCCTTACGGAAGACGCTCCATCGGCATCAACCAGCTCATTGCGAAGCTGGAAACCTACCTGCCGCCGGACCAGGTCGAACTCGTCCAGGAAGCCTACGACTTCGCCTTCCAGGCCCATGACGGCCAACGGCGCCGCTCGGGCGAGCCGTACATCACGCACCCGGTCGCCGTCGCGGACCTGCTGGCAGACCTCAAGCTCGACGCGCAGACGATGATGGCCGCGATCCTCCACGACGTCATGGAGGACACGCCGAATACCAAGGACGAGATCACCGTGCGCTTCGGCCGCGACGTCGCCGAGCTCGTCGACGGCGTCAGCAAGCTCGACCAGATCCAGTTCCGCAGCCGCGCCGAGGCGCAGGCCGAGAGCTTCCGCAAGATGCTGCTGGCCATGGTCCGCGACATCCGCGTGATCATGGTCAAGTTGGCCGACCGCACGCACAACATGCGCACGCTGGGCGCCATGCCGCCGGCGAAGCGCCGCACGATCGCGCGCGAGACGCTCGAGATCTACGCCCCGATCGCCAACCGCCTCGGCATGCACTCGATCAAGCGCGAACTCGAAGATCTTGGCTTCCGCGCGCTCTACCCCAGACGATACAAGGTCATCGAGACTGCAGTGAAGGCCGCGCGCGGCAACCACAAGCAGTTCGTCGGCCGCATCGCGGCATCGCTCAAGGAAGCGCTCGACCAGGCCCGCATTCCAGCGTCGATCGAGGGGCGCGAAAAGGACGTCTTCAGCATCTACGAGAAGATGCGGCGCAAGAAGATCTCGCTGAGCGAGATCGTCGACGTCTACGGCTTCCGCCTGGTCGTCGACAAGCCGGACACCTGCTACCGCACGCTCGGCGTCGTGCATTCGGTGTTCAAGCCGATGCCCGGCCGGTTCAAGGATTACATTGCGATCCCGCGCGTCAACGGCTACCAGTCGCTGCACACGACGCTCTTCGGCCCGAACGGCACGCCGATCGAGGTGCAGATCCGCACGGCGGAAATGCACAACATCGCGGAGTCCGGCATCGCGGCACACTGGCAGTACAAGGAAGGCGGCGGCACGGAAGTCGGGGTCGAAGGCGATCGCGCGCGCGAGTGGCTGCAGCAGCTGGTCGACATCCAGCAGGGCGGCAATCCGGAGGAATTCCTCGAGAGCGTCAAGGTCGACCTGTTCCCGGACAAGGTCTACGTGTTCACGCCGAAGGGCGAGATCCGCCGCCTGCCGCGCGGCTCGACCTGCGTCGACTTTGCCTATGCCGTGCATACGGACGTCGGCAACCGCTGCGTCGCCGCCAAGGTGGACCGGCGCCTCGTTCCGCTGCGCACGCCCCTGCGCAACGGCCAGACCGTCGAGGTCATCACGGCCAAGGGCGCGACGCCGAACCCCGCCTGGGTCAATTTCGTCGTTACCGCGAAGGCGCGCGCGTCGATCCGCCAGTACCTCAAGAACCTCAAGCGCAGCGAGGCGGTCGAGCTCGGCAAGCGGCTGCTGAACCAGGCGCTCGAGGAATTCTCGCTGACGCTGCGCAAGATCCCCGCGGAGTCGGTGGACGCCGTGGTCACCGAACTCGGCCTGCGCACGCACGACGACTTGTTCGAGAGGATCGGCCTCGGTGAACGCGTCGCGCCGTTCATCGCACGTCGCCTGTTGCCTGCGGATTCGGACGCCGTGGCAGAAGGCACCGTCGGTCCGCTGGCGATCGCGGGCACCGAAGGCCTCATGGTGTCGTACGCGCGCTGCTGTTTCCCGATCCCGAACGACCCGATCCTGGCGAGCCTGTCGAGTGGACGCGGCGTCGTCATTCACCGCGAGGCGTGCGGCAACCTCGCGTCGTTCCGCAAGCAGCCCGAGAAATGGATTCCAGTGGCCTGGCAGGCCGCGACCGACCGGCTGTTCCACGTCGAGATCCGCGCGGAAGTCACCAACCGCATGGGCGTACTCGCATCGGTGGCGTCCGCCATTGCCAGCACGCAGACCAACATCGACCGCGTCTCCGTCGTCGAACGCGACACCGACACGTCAACGCTGATCTTCGAGTTGCTGGTGCATGACCGCAAGCAGCTGGCGAGCGTGATCCGCGCCGTGCGCGGCATGCCGGAAGTATTGAAAGTCGCGCGCTCACTGGCTTGAGCGGAAGGCGTCAGGGGATTGGGGTTTGTCGGAACGTAAGCCGAGACCGCTGCCCAGACCTGATGCGCCTGCCTTTACACTACGCATCGCATAAGGCAACCGACATGCAGGGCTCCCAGCGCTGCATTCCGACTGACCCCTAACCCCTATCCTCCAACCCCTTGCCGGAGATCGCTGTGCCCCTGAACGCAGTCACCACCCCGGACGCCCCTGGTGCCATCGGCACGTACTCGCAGGCCATCAAGGCCGGCAACACGGTGTACCTCTCCGGGCAGATCCCGCTCGACCCGAAGACCATGGAACTCGTGACGGGCGACGTCGAATCGCACGTCCGCCGCGTTTTCGACAACCTGCGGGCCGTGGCGCGCGCAGCTGGCGGCGACCTGTCGAATGCCGTGAAGCTCAACGTTTATCTGACGGACCTCGGTAACTTCCAGACGGTCAACAAGGTGATGGCCGACTACTTTTCGCAACCGTACCCGGCGCGTGCCGCCGTCGGCGTGTCCGCCTTGCCACGCGGCGCCGTGGTCGAAGTGGACGCCGTCCTCGTCCTGTAGCCCGCGGGCATGAGCGCCGCCACGCTCGCCGAACGGCCGGTCACGGCGCTGCGCGGCGTGGGCCCGGCGCTCGCTGAATCGCTTGCGCGGCTCGGCCTGCGGACCGTGCAGGACATATTGTTCCACCTGCCTCTGCGCTACGAGGATCGCACGCGCATCGTGCCGATCGGCAGCCTGCGTAACGGCGACCGCGCCGTCATCGAAGGCGAGATCCAGCTGGCGGAAGTGGTCTTCCGCCGCCGCCGCACGCTGCTCGTGCGCATCGCGGACGGCACCGGTTTCGTCACGTTGCGATTCTTCCATTTCTCGGCGGCGCAGCAGGCACAACTCGTGCGCGGCCAGCGGCTGCGCTGCTTCGGCGAGGCCCGCCTGGGGCCCGGCGGCCTCGAGATCGTCCACCCGGAGTATCGGCGGGTGCTCGCCGACGCGGGCGGAACTGCACCCGACTCACTGACGCCGATCTACCCGACGACCGAGGGCGTACAGCAGGGCCGCCTGCGCATGCTGACCGACATGGCGCTCGCGCTGCTGTCCCAGGATGCGTTGCAGGATTACCTGCCGCCCGGTGTACTCGACGCCTTGCGCCTGCCGCCGCTCGATGCGGCGCTCCGTTATGTGCACCGCCCGCCGCCCGATGCCAACGTCGCGGAACTGGCCGCAGGCCGGCATCCCGCGCAACGACGGCTCGCGTTCGAGGAACTGCTGGCGCACCAGCTGAGCCTGCGCCTGTTGCGCCAGGCCGCCGACGAGGATCCCGCGTGGCCCCTGCCTCGCCATTCCGACCTCGCCGAGCGGTGCCTGGCCAACCTGCCTTTCCGTCTTACCGCGGCGCAGTCGCGGGTCTGGGCCGAGATCGAACGCGATCTTGCGAGCGCTCATCCGATGATGCGGCTCGTGCAGGGGGACGTCGGCTCGGGCAAAACGGTCGTCGCGGCGCTCGCGGCGGTGCGCGCGGTAGAACACGGCGCACAGGCGGCCGTGATGGCGCCGACCGAACTGCTCGCAGAACAGCACGCGCGGAATTTCAATGCCTGGCTCGAGCCGCTCGGTGTCCGCGTGGCCCTGCTGACTGGCCGCCAGACCGGCCGGATGCGCGCAGCGCTCGAAACTGACCTCGCGTCCGGCGCAATCCACGTCGCCGTAGGCACGCACGCGCTGTTCCAGGACGACATCGAGTTCCAGCGCCTGGTGCTGGCGATCGTCGACGAGCAGCACCGGTTCGGCGTGCACCAGCGCCTGCAACTGCGCGAAAAAGGCCGGGCCGACGGCCGGTACCCGCACCAGCTGGTGATGACGGCCACCCCCATTCCGCGCACGCTGGCGATGACCGCGTACGCCGACCTGGACGTCTCGATCATCGACGAGCTGCCCCCGGGTCGCACGCCGATCAAGACGGTGGTGCTGCCGGATACGCGGCGCAGCGATATCGTAGAGCGCATCGACACCGCCTGCCGGAAGGGCCGACAGGCGTACTGGGTGTGCCCGCTGATCGACGAATCCGACCTGGTCCGCTACGAAGCCGCGGAGAAGACGGCAGCGCAACTGGCCGAAGCGCTGCCCGGCGTGCGTATCGGCCTGGTGCATGGGCGCATGGCCGGACGCCAGAAGGACGCGATCATGTCGTCGTTCAAGCAGGGCAAGCTCGACCTGCTGGTGGCGACGACGGTCATCGAGGTCGGCGTGGACGTGCCGAACGCCAGCCTCATGGTCATAGAGAACGCGGAGCGCATGGGACTTGCGCAACTGCACCAGTTGCGCGGCCGCGTCGGCCGCGGCACGGTCGAGAGCACGTGCGTGCTGCTCTACCAGTCGCCGCTGTCGCCCATCGCGCGCGAGCGGCTGGCCGTGCTGAGGGAAACCAACGACGGCTTCGAGGTTGCCCGCCGCGACCTCGAACTGCGCGGACCCGGCGAACTGCTCGGCACGCGCCAGACCGGCCTGATGCAGCTGCGCGTCGCCGACCTCGTGCGCGACTCCGACCTGTTGCCAGACGTCCAGCGTGCGTCAGCATTGATGCTGGACGGTCCGCAGGCGAACATAGCGAGCCTCGTCGGCCGCTGGGTGGGCGCCGGCGAGCGGTTCCGCAACGCCTGAAGATTCCACGATGAGCAACGTCAGCGACCTGGAAAAGAATGCGGCCACGCCGGCGAGCGGCTTCTCCCGCGTGCGCGGTCGACTGGTCGAGTACGCCCGGCTGATGCGGCTCGATCGGCCGATCGGCATCTGGCTGCTGCTGTGGCCGGCGCTCTGGGCGCTGTGGATCTCGGCCGACGGCCGTCCGGACGAACGGATCTTCGTGATCTTCCTCATCGGGACGTTCGTGATGCGTTCCGCCGGCTGCGTGATGAACGACTTCGCCGATCGCGAGTTCGATCCGCACGTGCGCCGGACCGCCAATCGCCCGCTCGCACGCGGCGTGGTGTCGCCTGCCGAGGCGCTCGCCGTGTTTGCGGCGCTCGGACTCATTGCGCTTGCACTGTTGATCCCGCTCAATCGCCCGACGCAGGTGCTCGCACTGATCGGCGGCGTGCTCGCCGTGACGTATCCGTTCCTGAAGCGGTTTTTCGCGCTGCCGCAGGCGTACCTCGGGCTCGCGTTTTCGTGGTCGGTGCCGATGGCATTCGCCGCGCAGACGGGCGAATTGCCCGTCGTCGCCTGGGTGCTGTTCGTCGCTGGCGTGCTGTGGACCACCGCGTACGACACGATCTACGCGATGGTCGACCGTGAGGACGACCTCGTGATCGGCATCCGTTCGTCGGCGATCCTGTTCGGCCGCGCCGATCGCCTGATCGTGGCGGGATTGCAGGCCGGCGCGCTCGCCTTGCTGGCCCTCGCCGGCTACCTCGCGGAACTCGGCCGCTGGTACTGGCTGGGACTGGCGATCGCCACGGCCTCGTCGCTGCATCAGCAGTACCTGATCCGCAATCGCGACCCGGACGACTGCTTCCGCGCTTTCCTCAACAACAACCTGTTCGGGCTCGCCGTTTTCGGCGGCATCCTGCTCGACTACCTGTTCACCGCCTGACGAGCGATCCGCCACGACCCGGCCGTCGGCGACAGGCTAGTGCCCGTTGCGGTTGCGCGGCAGCACCCAGTTCAGTACCAGCGAGCCGACAACGGCAGACAGCAGCGTCCCGGCGAGGATGCCGAGCTGGTCGGTGACGATCACTTCGTTCGCCGCGGTATTCTCGAACGCCAGCATGCCGATGAACAGGCTCATCGTGAAGCCAATGCCGCACAGGATCGCCGCGCCGTAGACCTGGGCGAAGTTCACGCCGGTAGGCAGGCGCGCGAGCCCGCTCTTCACGGCGAGCCACGAGAACGTGAACACGCCGACCTGCTTGCCGACGAACAGCCCGAGCAGGATGCCGAGCGGAATCGGATCGAGGAGTTTGCGCAGGCTCA
The DNA here is from genome assembly GCA_963698735.1 of uncultured Gammaproteobacteria bacterium. GTDB lineage: Bacteria > Pseudomonadota > Gammaproteobacteria > Steroidobacterales > Steroidobacteraceae > RPQJ01. Next base: position 7,195 of record CAVOSA010000012.1, read on the forward strand.
AGCCCGTGAGATCCACGCCTGCGTTCGCGAACGCGAAGACCGGCAGGATGCCGAACGCGACCCACGGGTGCAGCGAGTGCTCGAGCCGCGAGGCCGGCGGATGTTGCGGGTGCGCGGGGTCCGACGCCGGCACGAACAGTGCCGCCACCACACCGGCGAGTGTGGCGTGCACGCCGGACTTGAGCACGAACACCCACAACGCGGTGCCGACGAGCATGTACGGCGCGATGCGCGTGACGCCCGCGCGGTTCAGCGCAAACAACACGATGATGGCGCCCGCCGCCAGCAGCAGCGCGTTGACCGACAGGTCATGGCTGTAGAACAGCGCGATGATGACGATCGCACCGAGGTCGTCGAGGACCGCGAGCGTCATCAGGAACACCTTGAGGCCGATGGGCACGCGGTCACCGAAGAGCGAGAGCACGCCGAGCGCGAACGCGATGTCGGTCGCCGACGGGATGGCCCAGCCGCGAATGCCGACCGGATCGTTCCAGTTGAAGGCCGCGTAGATCGCGGCCGGCACGATCATGCCGCCCAGCGCCGCAATCGCCGGCAGCGCCACCCTGGCGCGGTCCGACAGCTCGCCGGAGACGACCTCGCGCTTGATCTCGAGCCCCACGAGCAAAAAGAAAATCGCCATCAGCAGGTCGTTGATCCAGATCAGCAGCGTCTTGTCGAACTTGATCGCGCCGACCTGCAGCTTGATCGGCATCTGCAGGATTGTCTGGTAGAGCTCGTGCAGCGGCGTGTTGGCGGCGATCATCCCCAGCACGCCCGCGATGACGAGCAGGATGCCACTGGCGGATTCGAGCTTGAGGAATTCGCGCAGCGCGGCGACGGGGCTGGGTTCGTATTGATTCGGGTGCATGGGCGGGCCTGGTCTCGACGTCCGCGCAGTGTAGCGAAGGCCTGCCGCGTTCGCGCTGTCATGCTCACCCGAGCGCACGCGCGGCTGCCCACACCTCGACGTGCGTTGCGCCGGCTGCGACCAGGGTGGTCGCAGCCTCGGCCGCGGTGCTGCCGGTGGTCACTACATCGTCGACCAGAATGACGCGCTTGCCGGCGACGATCATCGCGTTCGCCATGAACGCGCCGCGCAGGTTGCCAAGACGCTCTTCCCTCGACAATCCGACCTGGTGCGCCGTCTCGCGGACACGCCGCAATGCGGGTTCGACCAGCGGTCGATCGAGACTGCGCGCGACGACCCGAGCGATCTCCCGCGACTGGTTGAAACCACGCTCGACGAGACGCCCCGGGTGCAGCGGCACCGGGACGATCAGTGTTGCTTCGCTGCCCGGTTCCATGGCGCCCCCACCTGCGGCCGCGAGCCGCATCCCGAAGACGCGCGCATTCGCCAGCGCGCCTTCGTACTTGAGTGCCTGCACCAGGCGGGTCACCGGGAATTCGTAGGACCAGGGCGCGAAGCATCGCTGGTAGGGCAGCTCGATGGACTGGCACCGCGCACAGCGCTCGCCGCGCACCATCCCGGCGTTGGCTGCCAGTCCCGGCAATCCGCAGCGGTGGCACGGCCGGGGCACGCGGGGCAACTCAGCGTCGCACGACACGCACAGGTCGAACGCCGGTGGCTGGCCCGGGCCACGGCACAGCACGCAACGAGGTGGCAGGAGCCAGCCCGCCGCCCGGTCGATCATCATGTAAACCTGATTCCGTCGCATTGGTTGACAGCGCCTAGACGCGTCCGAATACTGCCTCGACGCCTGCCCACCGAGCCTGGCCTGCCGCGATTGCGCGCGCACGCCGGCTTTGCCCACTTTGCGACGAGATTTGCACCATGACTTCTCCCGACCTGAGCCGCCTCGGTTCCGTCCGCACCGACTGGACGCTCGACGAGGCGCGTTCGATCTTCATCGCTCCGTTCAGCGACCTCCTGTTCCACGCGCAGCGCGTGCACCGGGACAACTTCGATCCGAACCGCGTGCAGGTGAGTACCCTGCTGTCGGTGAAGACAGGCGCCTGCCCGGAAGACTGCAAGTACTGCCCGCAGAGCGTGCGCTACGACACGGGGCTCGATCGCGAAGAATTGCTCGACGTGGCTGCGGTGGTCGAAGCGGCGCGGGCGGCCAAGACCAGCGGCGCCACGCGGTTCTGCATGGGCGCCGCGTACCGCAGCCCGAAGCCGAAGCAGCTCGACCAGATCAAGCGCATGGTGCAGGAGGTGCGCGCGCTGGGCCTCGAGACCTGCGCCACGGCCGGCATGCTCACGCCGCAGCAGGCGCGCGAACTCAAGGACGCGGGCCTCGACTACTACAACCACAACCTCGACACCTCACCGGAGTTCTACGGCGAGATCATCACGACGCGCACCTACCAGGACCGGCTCGAGACGCTGCAGGCCGTGCGCGATGCCGGCATCAGCGTGTGCTGCGGCGGCATCCTCGGGATGGGCGAATCGGAGATGGACCGCGTCTCGCTGCTGCACACGCTGGCGACGTTGCCGCAACATCCGGAGAGCGTGCCGATCAACCAGCTGGTGCAGGTGCCCGGCACGCCGCTGCACGGCCTGCCGGAACTCGACCCGCTCGAGTTCGTGCGCGTCGTTGCCACCGCCCGCTTGCTGATGCCCCGCTCGTACGTGCGTCTCTCCGCCGGTCGCACCGACATGAGCGATGCCGTGCAGGCGCTGTGTTTCCTTGCGGGCGCCAATTCGATTTTCTACGGCGACCGCCTGCTCACGACGCCCAACCCGGGCCGCAGCCACGACGAACAGCTCTTCGAACGGCTCGGCATCGAGCCGGAGAAGGCGGCGGCCGTCGCCGGCTGAACGCTGGCCGCGCCGATGTCGCGCGCAGACAAAGCGCTGGCCGCGGAACTCGCGGCACTCGCGGCTGCAGGGCGGTCGCGTCGGCGGCGCACCGTCGCCGCGCGGGAACATGGCGGCGTGCGCGTGTCCGTCGCGGGCCGCGAATGCATTGCATTCTGCAGCAACGACTACCTGGGCCTCGCGGATCACCCGCGCGTAGTCGATGCGTTCTGCGCGGCCGCACGCACTTGGGGCGTCGGCAGCGGGGCGTCGCACCTGGTCAGCGGCCACGACGCGGAGCATGCGGCGCTTGAGGAAGAACTGGCGCAGTTCGTCGCTCGCCCCCGGGCCCTGCTCTTTTCGACGGGGTACATGGCAAACCTCGCGGTGGCCTCGATTCTCGTCGGCCGGGGCGACCACGTGTTCGAAGACCGCCTCAATCATGCCTCGCTGCTCGATGCGGGCCTGGCGTCCGGCGCAAGATTCGCACGGTTCCAGCACCTTGATGTCGCGGCACTGCAGGCCAGGCTGCTCCGGCTCGACGGCCAGGCACGCAAGCTCGTGATGAGCGACGGTGTGTTCAGCATGGACGGCGACGTCGCGCCGTTGCGTGAGCTCGCCGACACCTGTCGCATCGCCGGCGCGCAACTGCTCGTGGACGACGCGCACGGGTTTGGCGTGCTCGGTGCGACGGGCGCGGGATCCGTGCAGGAGGCCCGGCTCGGACTCGACGAGGTGCCGATCCTCATGTGCACGCTCGGCAAGGCCGCCGGCACCTTCGGCGCGTTCGTGGCGGGATCGGAAACGCTGATCGAGGCCCTGCTGCAACGCGCGCGCACCTATATCTATACGACGGCGCTGCCCCCCGCCGTGGCCGCGGCGACCCGTGCGTCGCTGCACGTGATGCGCGACGAGCCATGGCGCCGGGCCCGCACGCTCGAGCATGCCGGGCGGTTCCGTGACGGCGTCGCGGCGCTCGGGCTGCGCGCGATGCCGTCACGCACGCCGATCCAGCCGGTGCTGGTCGGTGCAGAAGCGGCGGCAATCGCCGTGAGCGACGCCTTGTTCGAGCTGGGCTTCTGGGTCCCCGCGATCCGGCCCCCGACCGTGCCGGCGGGCACTTCGCGCCTGCGCTTCACGTTTTCGGCGGCGCACACTGCGGAACACGTCGATCGGCTGCTCGACGCACTCGCCACACTGCGGCGGCGCGGGGCGTTTCCCGATCCGGAGTCCGCATGAACGGGCGGCTGCACGTGGAGATTCGTGGCGCGGGTCCCGACATCGTGCTGCTGCACGGCTGGGCACTGCACGGCGGAATGTGGGGACCCTGGATCGAGCAGCTCGGCCGCCACGCGCGCCTGCATTGCATCGACCTGCCGGGCCACGGCCGCAGCCCGTGGCCTGCCGGGGCAGCCACGTTGCGCGACCTTGCACGCGCTAGTTTCGCCTCACGTGCCGCGGGGAGCGGCCGTGCTCGGCTGGTCGCTCGGCGGGATGGTGGCGCTGGAACTGGCGCGTTTGCGACCCGCGGACCTCGCGGCGCTGGTGCTGATCGCCACCACGCCCTGCTTCTTGGCGCGCGAGGACTGGCCCGCCGGAATGAATCCCGCCGTGCTGGACGGCTTTGCGGCCGGCCTTGCCGGCGACTACCGGCGCACGATTTCCAACTTTCTCGCCTTGCAGACCTGGGGCGACGAACACGCGACCCAGGCGCTGCGCACACTGCGCGCGAACCTTGACGCGCACGGCGAACCGGATCCATACGCGCTCGCCGCCGGGCTCGGCATCCTGCGCGAGGCCGACTTGCGCGCGGACCTGGCGGCGATCGCGATACCGACACTCGTGATTGCGGGCGAGCACGACCGCATTACGCCAGTCGCCGCGGGACGCGAACTGGCGTCGCGCCTGCCGTCCGCCCGATTCATCGAGATCGCGAAGGCCGGGCATGCGCCTTTCCTGTCGCACGCCGACGCAGTGCTCGGTCACGTCGAGCGCTTTCTCTCCTTCCTGCACCCTTCTCGCGCGGCAACGGGACAGGGTTGGGGCGAGGGCACGGCCGCGGAACCCTCGCCGGGCGTGCCGCCGACCACTCCCGCTCCGGCGGGGACGCCAGGAGAACGAGAGTTCACGCTGGACGTGCCCCGCGTGCGCCAGTCGTTTTCGCGGGCCGCCGCGACGTACGACGCGTCGGCGGTCCTGCAGGAGCGGGTCCGGGCAGAACTGCTCGACCGGCTGGACGTGCTGCGCATGGAACCGGGCGTGGCCGTCGACCTGGGCGCGGGCACCGGGCAAGCGGCGATCGCGCTCAAGCGGCGCTACCCCCGCAGTCGTGTGATCGCCATGGACATCGCGCTCGGCATGCTGCAGCAGGCGAAGCGACGCCAGACCCTGCTGCGCCGGTTCGACCGCGTGGCCGCGGATGCCGCCGGCCTGCCGCTGCAGGACGCCTCGGCGGACATGGTGTTCTCGAGCCTGATGCTGCAGTGGTGCAACGACCCGGACCAGGTGCTCCGCGAATGCCGGCGCGTGCTGCGGCCGGGCGGGGTGCTGCACTTCAGCACCCTGGGTCCCGACACGCTCATCGAACTGCGCAAATCATGGCAGGTGGCCGACCCGGCTCACGCCCACGTCAGCCGGTTCATCGACATGCACGACCTGGGTGACGCGCTCGGCCGGGCGGGTTTTGCCGAGCCGGTGCTGGACGTCGAGCGCTACACGCTCACGTACGATGACGCGCGGGAGCTGATGCGCGACCTCAAGGCGATCGGCGCCCACAACGCGACCGCCGGCCGGGCTCGTGGACTGACCGGCAAGCAGACACTGGCCCGGATGCTCGCGGCCTATGAGGGGTTCCGCCGCGACGGCAAGCTGCCCGCGACCTATGAGGTGGTGTTCGCGCAGGCCTGGTGTCCAACCGGCCCGGTCGGCACCAAGGGTCAGCCACGCGGCGAAACGATCGTACCGTTGCACCGGCTGCGTCGTCATCGGTAGTTAGTTTTTATATATTAAGACGCAAAAGACAATTGTAATACCAATTAATTTCACATATAAAATAATCAATACTTAAGCCTTCGACCAACCCCTTCCCCATGACTCCCGGCATCTTCATCACCGGCACCAACACCGGCGTCGGCAAGACCGCCGTCACGGCGGCGATGCTGCGCCTGCTGGCCGGAGCGGGGGTACGGGCGGTCGGCCTCAAACCGATTGCCAGCGGGAGTGTGAGCGCCCGTCCCGGGGCGCCGCTCCGGAATTCCGACGCGCTGGAACTGCAGGCCGCGGCACCGGTCGCGCTGCCCTACGAATCGGTCAACCCGTACTGTTTCGGACCCGCCATCGCACCGCACCTCGCGGCCGAAGAGGCTCTCCAGCCCACGCCTCTTGCCGACCTGGTCGAGTGGTATGGCCGGGTCACCGTCGGGGTGGAGGTCGCGCTGGTCGAGGGAGCCGGGGGCTGGCGGGTTCCCCTGTACCCGGAGGGATTCCTGAGCGACCTGCCGGAGGCGCTCGGGCTGGGAGTCATCCTCGTGGTCGGCACGACGCTCGGCTGCCTGAACCATGCCCGCCTGACCGTGGAGGCGATTCATGCGTCCGGCCGCTCCCGGCTGCTCGGGTGGGTCGCGAACGACATCGATCCGGCCTTCGAACGGCGGGCCGCCAACCTGGCGACGCTCGAGCGATTGCTCGGTTCGCCGCCGCTGGCCGACACGCCATGGCTGCCGGCAGCACGCTCGGCGTTCGGCAATGCGGTCCTGGACGTCGGCGGTGCGGTGCGCTTGCGGCAGGCGCTGCTGGCCGCAGTACAGCGGAAAATCTGACCCTGATACAGAAATACAGCCTTGTACAGGCTGTGCGCGCCTCCGCGGCGCGGGTAAATTCCGGGATTCCCGGATTGCGGCTACCGCGTTACCCCATGGTCGTCTCGACGTTCGAAGCCACCCCTGACCTGCCAGCGCTCGAACATCGCATCGAACTGGCACCGAACTGCTCGCTGACCCCGCAGTCGGCGAGGCTTTTCGTCGGCGGCCTCGCGGTCATAACGTTCGCGGTCGCCGGCTTCTTCGCCCTGCAGGGCCTGTGGCCCATCCTGCCGTTCGCCGGGCTCGAAATTGGCCTGCTCTGGTGGGCGGTCCGTGCGAGCATGCGCGCCGGAAAGCGGCGCGAGCTGATCCTGATCACTGACGATTCGGTGGTGATCGAGCAGCGGGGGTCCGGGCATCCGAGCCGCACGGTATTTGCACGCCATTGGGCGACGGTTAAACTGCGCGACCCGCCCGCGGCCATGCATCCGAGCAGGCTCGTGATCGAGTCGCACGGTCGTGTCTGCGAGGTGGGACGTTTCCTCGCCGAGGAGGAGCGCGTCGGCCTGGCCGGGCGGCTCCGCCAGCTGGTGGGGAAGTCGAGCGAATCCCCCGCACTGGAAGCGCGGTCAGATTGACCGGCTTCGCGCGCGGGCCTGGCCCATCCTGGGGGCGGCGCCGGTCAATGTCATGGGAGTTTCGGTAGTGCCAATGAAGATGGTGAAGCGGGCCCTCGGGGCCATTTCGATGACGGCCACGGCCGCGATGTGGTCAGCGCCGGCTGCAGCCGCGTGGACCATGAACCTGCGCCAGGGCGTCACCGAACTGAGCCGCGAAATCTACGACCTGCACATGCTGATCCTCTGGATCTGCGTCGCCATCGCCGTGGCCGTGTTCGGCGTGATGATCTATTCGATCGCCACGTTCCGTAAGTCGAAGGGCGCCGTGTCCGCGAGCTTCGACCACAACACCAAGGCCGAGATCATCTGGACGGTGATCCCAGTGGCAATCCTCGTCGCGATGGCGGTGCCCGCCGCGAGGACGCTGGTAAAGATCGACGACACCAGCGGCGCCGATATGACCGTCAAGGCCACCGGCTACCAGTGGAAGTGGCAGTACGACTACGTCGACGACGGCGTCTCCTTTTTCTCGACGCTGTCCCAGGCCAGCAACGAAGCCCGTCAGCTCGACTCGGGCATCGACGTGAACCAGGTCGAGCATTACCTGCTCGATGTGGACAACCCGCTGGTCGTCCCGGTCGACAAGAAGGTCCGCGTGCTGGTCACCGCCGCGGACGTCATCCACAACTGGTGGGTCCCCGACTTCGGCATGAAAAAAGACGCAATTCCGGGCTTCATCAACGAGCTGTGGTTCAAGGCCGAGAAGGTCGGCACGTACCGCGGCCAGTGCGCCGAGCTCTGCGGCCGCGACCATGGCTTCATGCCGATCGTCGTGCGCGTGGTCGAGCAGGCCGAATACGACAGCTGGCTCGCGAGCCAGAAGGCCGCGCGGCAGGCCGCTGCCGCCCCGGCGGCCCAGACTGCCGGCGTGACGGTCGAATCCGCCGCCCCGGCTGCCACTGTGACGACGACGACCGTGCTGGTCGCGAACGCGGAGTAATCGATCAATGAGCGCCACCAAGACTCACGGCCACGCCGCTGCCCACGACCACCACGACGATCATGGCCCGGCGAAGGGCATCATGCGCTGGCTGACGACGACGAATCACAAGGACATCGGCACGATGTACCTGATCTTCAGTCTCGTCATGTTCTTCGTCGGCGGCGCGATGGCGCTGGTGATCCGCGCCGAGCTGTTCATGCCGGGCATGCAGCTGGTCGACCCGGGCTTCTTCAACACCATGACCACGGTGCACGCACTGATCATGGTGTTCGGCGCGGTGATGCCAGCCACGGTAGGCCTCGCCAACTGGATGATCCCGCTGCAGATCGGCGCACCCGACATGGCGCTGCCGCGCATGAACAACTTCAGCTTCTGGCTGCTGGTGTCGGCGTTCTCGCTGCTGATCCTCTCGCTGTTCATGCCGGGCGGCGGTCCCGCGGCCGGCTGGACGCTCTACCCGCCGCTCGTGCTGCAGACGGGCGACGCATTCCCGCTCGCGATCTTCGCGATCCACCTCGCGGGTGCCTCGTCGATCATGGGCGCGATCAACATCATCGTCACGATCATGAACCTGCGCGCGCCGGGCATGGGCCTGCTGAAGATGCCGCTGTTCGTCTGGACGTGGCTGATCACCGCCTACCTGCTGATCGCGGTGATGCCGGTGTTCGCGGGCGCAGTGACGATGCTGCTCACCGATCATTTCTTCCACACCACGTTCTTCGCCGCGGCGGGCGGCGGCGACCCGGTGCTCTACCAGCACATCTTCTGGTTCTTCGGGCACCCCGAGGTCTACATCATGATCCTGCCGGCATTCGGGATCGTGTCGGAGATCATCCCGGCGTTCTCGCGCAAGAAGCTGTTCGGCTACGACGCGATGGTCTACGCGACCGCCTCGATCGCGTTCCTGTCGTTCATCGTCTGGGCGCACCACATGTTCACGGTGGGGATGCCGCTCGCCGGCGAGATGTTCTTCATGCTGAGCACGATGCTGATCGCCGTGCCGACGGGCGTGAAGGTGTTCAACTGGACGGCGACGATGTGGAAGGGCTCGCTGACGTTCGAGCCGCCGATGCTGTTCGCGCTCGCGTTCCTGTTCCTGTTCACGATCGGCGGCTTCTCGGGCCTGATGATGGCCATCGCCCCGGTCGACTTCCAGTACCACGATACCTACTTCATCGTGGCGCACTTCCATTACGTGCTGGTGCCGGGCGCGGTGTTCGCCATCATGGCGGGCGTGTACTACTGGCTGCCGAAGTGGACGGGCCACATGTACGACATGAAGCTCGCCAACATCCATTTCTGGATGTCGGCGATCTTCGTCAACGTGCTGTTCTTCCCGCAGCACTTCCTGGGCCTGGCCGGCATGCCGCGCCGCATCCCGGACTACTCGACCCAGTTCGCCGACTGGAACATGGTGTCCTCGATCGGCGCGTTCGGCTTCGGCCTGTCGCAGCTGCTGTTCGTCTACGTCATCATCAAGTGCGCGCGCGGCGGGACCAAGGCGAGCGACCATGTGTGGGAAGGCGCGTACAACCACGGCCTCGAGTGGACGGTGCCCTCGCCGGCTCCTTACCACACGTTCGAAGAAGCGCCGGTCGTCAAGTAAGGCACCGGCACCGCACGCGATGGCCCAGGGCACCCAGACCGCAGAGCAGCGCCGCCGCATCCGCAGGACAGCAATCCTGCTGGGCGTGGTGGCGCTTGCCATCTACGTGGCGTTCATCGCGTCGGGCGTGATGAAGGCGCAACCCTGACCTCGACCCCATGAGCACGGACACCGCACGCAAGGCCACCCGCTCGCTGACCCGCAGCCTCCTGCTGATGGTCGCGGGCAGCTTCGCGTTCGGCTTCGCGCTCGTGCCGCTCTACGACGTGATCTGCGAGGCCGCGGGCATCCGCGTCAACGCCACGCCGTCGGCGATCGAGGCGTCGGACGCCGGCGTGGGCCGCGAGATCACGCTGGAGTTCCTGTCGATGATCCCGGAAGGCAGCGCGTTCGAGCTCACGCCTGAGACGCGGCAGATGAAACTGCAGCCGGGCAAGCTCTACGAGGCCAGGTTCCTCATCAAGAGCCTGTCGAGCGTGCCGGTCGTCGGACAGGCGATTCCCAGCGTCGCGCCGTCGACCACGGCAAAGTACCTGCAGAAGACGGAGTGCTTCTGTTTCACGCCGCAGACGTTTGCGGCGTCCGAGGAAAGAGAATTCACTGTGCGCTTCATCGTGGCCCCCGACCTGCCGCGGCAGGTGGATCGCATGACGCTCGCCTATTCGATGTACACGGTGCCCGACGCAGAGCCCAAGCGGGTGGCGGCGGTCACGCGCTAGAGTCCAGATTGGCTTAACCGTCCGCAGTCAGCACCAGACAGAAACAGAGGCCCCACATGGCTCACGCTCATACCGCGCACGACGCGGGGAAGTACTACATCCCGCACGGCAGCAAGTGGCCCATCGTCGGCTCGGTCTCGCTGTTCGTCATGATGCTCGGCGCGGCCGCGCTGCTGAACGGCGTCAACATCGCGCCCTTCATCTTCTGGGCCGGCTTCGCGTCGGTGCTGTTCATGTTCTACGGCTGGTTCGGCACGGTGATCAGCGAGAACCAGGCCGGCATGTACAACGCCGGCGTCGACAGGTCGTTCCGCATGGGGATGATGTGGTTCATCTTCTCGGAAGTGATGTTCTTCGCGGCGTTCTTCGGCGCGCTGTACTACGCGCGCAACCTGTCGGTGCCGTGGCTCGGTGGCGAAGGCAGCAGGTACCTGACCAACCTGTTCCTGTGGAAGGACTTCGAGCCGGCATGGCCGACCAATGGCCCCGCGGCGGTCGGCGGCGACTTCGAGACGATTCCCGCGTTCGGCCTGCCGGCCTGGAATACGGCAATCCTGCTCACTTCGGGCGTTACGATCACGATTGCCCACCACGCGCTGCAGGCGGGCAACCGCGGCATCCTCAAGATCTTCCTCGCGGCGACTTTCCTGCTGGGCTTCCTGTTCGTCTACCTGCAGGCGGTCGAGTACGCGCACGCCTACCACGAGTTGAACCTGACGCTCGGCAGCGGCGTGTACGGCTCGACGTTTTTCATGCTCACCGGCTTCCACGGCCTGCACGTCACGCTTGGCGCGATCATGCTGGTCGTGATCTGGCTGCGCGTGATGAAGGGCCACTTCACGCCGAAGCAGCACTTCGCCTTCGAAGCAGTCGCCTGGTACTGGCACTTCGTCGACGTCGTGTGGCTGGGCCTCTTCATCTTTGTCTACTGGCTCTGACGAGCCTCGGCTCCCCATCCAAACGAAGAAGGCCGGCATTGCCGGCCTTCTTTACCAGGGAATTTCGATTTCCGACGGTCTGAATTATTGAGTGACGGTCGCCGCCCCACCTTCCGACTGACCCCTGACCCCTTCCCTCAGCGCACGTGGTGCGGCGTAATCAGCCCCATGCGCCACGCGATGAACAGCAGGATGAACAGCGCCACTGACAGCGCGATGCGCACGGTGAGTGCATTGACCATCCGCTTCGACTCGCCTTCCTCTTTCACCAGGTGGAAGAGTCCCGAAAACAGGCTCAGGATGATGGCGAGCAGTACGACAACGATGAGGATCTTGATGAGCATGGGCGGTCGAGTGTGGCGGGTCGGTCTCGGGCGAGGGCAGTATAAATGAGCCTGCGGATCGCCAATCGCGAGTTCGTGCCACGCCCGTGGGCCGTGGTGGTCACGGTCGCGGCGCTCGCCGCGTTCGTCTCGCTCGGCTGGTGGCAGATCGGCCGTGGCCGCGACAAGCAGGCGATGATCGAGTCGTTCCAGCGCGGCACCCAGTCCAGCGTGCAACTTCAGGGCGGCGTCACGGTGGACGAGTTGCCCCGGTACCAGCACATCCGCGCCGAAGGCCATTACCAGCCGGACCGGCAGATCCTGCTGGACAACATGCCATCGCAGGCCGGCAGGCCTGGCTTCCGCGTGCTGACTCCTTTCAAGCGCGCAGGCAGCGATCGCCTGCTGCTCGTCGATCGCGGCTGGGTACCGCTCGGCGACTCCCGTGCGAACCTGCCGCCCGTCTTTGTTTCACCCGAATTCCGCGCTGTGTCCGGCCGCCTCGACGAGTTCCCGGCACCCGGCGTGCGCGTGGGCGACGCGGGCGTTGCGGGCGACACCCGGTGGCCGCGGCTGTTGAATTTCCCGCGCCAGCAGGACGTCGAGCAAGCCCTCGGTGCCAAGGTCGAGTCCCGCATCGTGCTGCTGGACCCGGCTGCGCCGAACGGCTACGAGAGGGTCTGGCGGCCAGCCATGCGGTTCGGACCCGAGCGACACCTCGGTTACGCCGTCCAGTGGTTCGCACTCGCGCTCGCCGCGCTGATCGTTTTCATTGCGTTGAGCCTGCGCCCCGTCACGACGGACAACGCAGCACCGGACTCCTCATCATGAATACTCCCCTCGACGACCTGCGGCGACGGCGCGGCCGGCGGCAGCTGCTGATCCTGGCTGCGATCTTCTTCGTGCCGCTGGCAGTGGCCTTCTGGCTGTACTACGGCGGATCCGGCTGGCGGCCAGTCGGCGGCACCAACAAGGGCGACCTGATCGACCCCGCGGTGCCGTTGCCGGCGGTCTCGCTCGCCAGGCCCGACGGCACGCGCACGCCCGCGGATTTCCTGCGCGGCACCTGGACGGTGGCCTATGTCGGTGACGGCGCCTGCGACGAACGCTGCCGGAAGGCGCTGTACCTGTCGCGCCAGACGCGCATCGCGCTCAACAAGGACATGGACCGCGTGCAGCGGGTCTTCCTGGCCACGGGGACGCGTGTCGACGCAGCCTTCCTCGGCGCGGAGCATCCAGACCTGACCGTGGCGCTGGTCGGCACGGATGCGGACTCACAGGCATTGCTCGCGCAGATCCCGGCGCTCGACGGCGTGGCACCAGCGACCGCCGGCCGGCTGTACCTGATCGATCCGCTCGGCAACCTGATGCTCAGCTATTCGGCGGCGTCCCCGGACAAAGCCCTGCTGACCGACGTGAAGAAACTGCTGCGGCTATCGCACATCGGCTGAGAACTCCCGTGAACACGAGCAAGCGCGTCACCACCTTCCGCAAACTCTGCCTGTTCGGGGCGATCCTCGCGTTCTGTGTGATCGTGCTGGGCGCCTACGTCCGCCTGAGCCATGCAGGTCTCGGCTGTCCGGACTGGCCCGGTTGCTACGGCCACCTGACGGCCGGCCAGGCGGCCGAAAACCATCACGAAGTGAATGCCGCGTTTCCTGACCGGCCGATCGAATACGAGAAGGCGCTGAAGGAAATGCTGCACCGGTACCTGGCGGCAACGCTGGGCTTCGTGATCCTCGTGTGCGCTGCACTCGCATGGCGTAATCGGCGGGACCTGCGCCAGCCGGTGCGGATGCCCCTCGCCCTGGTCGGGCTCGTGATCTTCCAGGGTCTGCTCGGGATGTGGACGGTCACGCTGCTGCTGAAGCCCGCAATCGTCTCCGCGCACCTGGCCGGCGGCCTCACGACCATGGCGCTGCTGTGGTGGATGTCGCTCGAGACGACACGCCGGTCGCGACCCAAGTCCGAGAACAGCCTGCGACGTTGGGCGGTCGTTGGCATGTGCGTGCTCGCTGCGCAGATCCTGCTCGGCGGGTGGGTCAGTACCAACTATGCCGCCGTCGCGTGCCCCGACTTCCCGACGTGCCAGCGTTCGTTCTGGCCGAGCATGGACTTCAAGGATGCGTTCGTGCTCTGGCGCGGGCTCGGTATCGACTACGAGGGCGGCGTGCTCGATCACCCCGCGCGTGTCGCGATCCATTTCACGCACCGCATCGGCGCGATCGTTGCGGCGTTCGTGCTCGGCTTCGTCGCGTTCAAGGCAGTTCGCACCGGGCAGTCGAGCGGCGTTCGCTCGGCCGGCCTGGCGCTGGCTGCAGCACTCGTGACCCAGCTGCTGGTCGGACCGGTCATGGTGTTGAAGACCTTCCCGTTGTCGCTCGCCACGGCGCACAACGCGGTGGCCGCGCTGCTCGTGCTGGCCATGGTGGCGCTGCTCCGGTTCCTGCATCCGCCGAAGGGATCAGGCATTTACTGACGCCCGGGCCCGCGTGTCGCATGACACCCGCGGCCGGTCCGGGCAGTCCGGGTCCCTGGGGCGGTACAATTGCCGCCCTCATGACCCCCGGCAGCCAGAACATCGCCCCTTCCGCCATCGCGAGCTGGCGCGATTACTACGAACTCGGCAAGCCGCGCGTCGTCGCGCTGATCGTGTTCACGGCAGTGGTCGGCATGTTCCTCGCCGTGCCCGGCATGCCGCCCTGGCCGGCGTTCATCTACGGCACGCTCGGGATCGGGCTCGCGGCATCGAGCGCGGCGGCCATCAACCACGTCGTGGACCGTCGCTTCGACGAAAAGATGGCGCGGACCATGAACCGACCCATTCCAACCGGCCACGTCACCACCCGCCAGGCGCTCACCTATGCCGCAGTCATCGGCGTCGTGTCGATGATCGTGCTGTGGTGGCTGGTGAACCCGCTGACGGCCGTGCTGACGTTCTTCTCGCTGATCGGGTACGCGGTGCTGTACACGGTGTGGCTCAAGCACGTCACGCCGCAGAACATCGTGATCGGCGGCGCGGCCGGCGCGGCGCCCCCGGTGCTCGGCTGGACGGCCGTGACCGGGTCGGCCGACCCGCATTCGCTGCTGCTGTTCCTGATCATCTTCGCGTGGACGCCGCCGCACTTCTGGGCGCTCGCGATCGCGCGCCGCAAGGATTACGCGAAGGCGGGCATCCCGATGCTGCCGGTGGCCTATGGCGTCGAGTTCACGCAGCTGCACATCCTGCTGTACACGATCCTGCTGTTCATCGTGACGCTGCTGCCCTATCTCACGGGCATGAGCGGCCTGCTCTACCTGGCCGCCGCGCTCGTTCTCGGCGTGATCTTCATACGCTACGCCATTGCGATGCGCCGGCCCGACGCTCCCGACCAGCTGCACATGCAGGCGTTCCGCTACTCGATCAACTACCTGATGCTGCTGTTCGCGGCGCTGCTGATCGACCACTACGTGCAGATCCGTCCCTGACCGGACGATGGCAAGCAGTTCCAAGCATTTCGCCGCGCCGCTGCTGCTGGCCGTCGTCACGGCGCTGATCGTCTACGTCTCGCTGTACCCGTTCCGCTTCGTCGAGCACGGCCCGACGCTGGCCGAGGCGTTGCGCTCACTGAGCTGGGCACGCGCCGGGCGCAGCGACATGTTCAACAACCTGCTGCTGTACGTGCCGTTCGGCTTCTGTGTGGCCCTGCTGGTCGAGCCGCGCTGGGGCCGCCTCGTCGGCATCGTCGCCGGCACGTTGCTCGGCGCCTCACTCTCGCTCGGCCTCGAGTTGCTGCAGGCCTCCGTCTCGCCGCGCGTGCCGAGCCTGCGCGACCTGACGCTGAACGCCACCGGCGCGCTCATCGGCGCGGTCATCGGCACCGTCTACCACGCCCTCGGCAGTCGCGTTTCGCCACAAGGCACGCCGCGCAGCCGTTCCGCGGTCGTTGCGATGGCGATCCTGGTGCTGTGGCTGATCGAACGGTTGTGGCCGCTCATTCCCGATCCCGGCCTGCGGCAGCTCAAGCGCGCGGTGCGGCCGCTGCTCACTCCGCACATCGAGTGGATGTCGCTCTCGGGATTCTTCGTAGGCTGGCTCGTCGTCGCACAGGTCGTGTTCGGGCTGGCGAAGCGCCAGCGAGCGATGGACTCATTCCTGATCGTGATTGCCGTCGTGCTCGTCGGCCGCGTGTTCGTCGGCGGCAGCACGCTCGAGATTGCCGAGATCGCCGCCATCGTGCTGCTGCTGCCGCTGCTGGTGCCGATCAGCCGCCTGGACGACGGCGCGCGCTCGACGCTGGTCGCCGTGCTCCTCGGCCTGTGGCTCGCGTGGGCCGCAGTGCGCCCGCTGCTCGACGGCGCAGCGGCTTCGACACCCGACCTGCCCGCGCTGCGCGAGATGCTGCTTCGCAACGTGCCGCCACCGCCGCTGCTGGCCAACAAGGCGTTCAGCTACCTCGCGCTCGGGTGGCTGCTGACGGGCGCCGGTCTCGTTTCGCACGTGGCGGCTGGCATCACGGTCCTGTTCGTGTTGCTGCTCACGATGCTGCAGATTGGAGCACCGGTGCCCACCTACGGCTGGGTGGACCTGCTGCTCGCGTGCCTCGCGGGATGGATCGTGGCACGCTGGATGCCTCGGCAGTAAGAGAGCGGGCGCGTTCTTTCTTCGGACGCTGCGCCAGCGCCGCAGATGAGTCGTATTTGGATCAGTCTTGCGACCGGCGCCACACCGCCGGCCGCCTGAATTCCTAACGCGTTCCTAACATCCGACCGCCTAAGCTTGCCTCCGCAACAGGAGGTCAGAGCATGGAAATCCTCGTTCTGCTGGTGACGTTGGCGCTATGCGGCGGCACGTGGGCGCTGTTCTGGTTGTGCGAGCGGCTCAGGGGGCGGTCATGACTCCCGTGGACGCGATTGGCCTGCTGCTGGCCGTCGGGCTGTTCGTCTATCTCGTGGTCGCGCTCCTGTACCCGGAGAAATTCCAATGACCGGGCAAGGACTGCTGCAACTGGGGTTGTACGTCGTGGTGCTCGTGGCGCTGGTGAAGCCGCTCGGCGCCTACATGGCTGCCGTCTTCCAGGGCGAGCGCACGTTCATGTCGCCGCTGCTCGGGCCCGTCGAGAGGTTGATCTACCGCGTCTCCGGCGTGGATCCAGCACACGAATCGGACTGGAAGCGCTACGCGTTCGGCGCCTTGCTGGTGAACCTGCTGGGGTTCATCGCCGTGTATGCGTTGCAGCGCCTGCAAGGCGTGCTGCCCCTCAACCCACAGGGGCTGGGCGCGGTATCGCCCGACTCGTCATTCAACACGGCCGTCAGCTTTGCGACGAACACCAACTGGCAGGGTTACGTCGGCGAAGCGACCATGAGCTACCTGACGCAGATGCTCGGCCTGGCTGTGCAGAATTTCCTGTCGGCGGCAGCAGGAATCGCGGTGCTGATCGCGTTGATTCGCGGCTTCGTGCGCCGTGAGACGAGCCAGATCGGCAACTTCTGGGTCGATTTCACGCGCAGCAACCTGTATGTGCTGCTGCCCCTGTCTTTCGTCCTGGCCGTCGTGCTCGCAGCGCAGGGTGTCGTGCAGTCGTTCGCGCCGTACCAGCAAGCGACCCTGGTCGAACCCGTGGTTATCCAGGTACCGGCGACCCACGCCGACGGCACGCCACAGCTGGATGCGTCCGGAGCGGCGGTCATGACAGACCAGACCGTCACCGAGCAGACGCTGCCGCTCGGTCCGGCCGCGAGCCAGGTGGCGATCAAGCAGCTCGGCACGAACGGTGGCGGGTTCTTCAACGTCAACTCGGCGCACCCTTTCGAGAACCCGACGCCGTTGTCGAATTTCCTCGAGGTGCTGGCGATCCTGCTGATCCCGGCCGCCCTCTGCTACACGTTCGGCAGCATGGTCAACGACAAGCGGCAGGGCTGGGCATTGCTGGCGGCCATGCTGGTGATCTTCGTGCCCTTGCTGGTCGGCGCGTTTGCGGCCGAGCAGGCCGGAAATCCTCGCTTCGATGCGCTCGGTGTGGACCAGGCGGTCTCGGCGACGCAGCCTGGCGGCAACATGGAGGGCAAGGAGACTCGTTTCGGCATCGCCAACTCCGCGCTTTGGGCGACGGCCACGACCGCCGCATCGAACGGGTCGGTCAACGCCATGCACGATTCCTTCACGCCGCTCGGCGGGTTGGTGCCGATGTGGCTCATGCAGCTCGGTGAAGTCGTCTTCGGCGGCACGGGCAGCGGGCTCTACGGCATGTTGATGTTCGCCGTGATCGCGGTGTTCATCGCCGGACTGATGGTCGGGCGCACGCCCGAATACCTGGGCAAGAAGATCGAGGCCTACGAGGTCAAGATGGCGGCGATCGTGCTGCTGGTACCGTGCATCGCGGTCCTGCTGGGCACCGCTGTGGCGGTCATGGTGCCTGCTGCCACCGCGAGTGTCGCCAATCCCGGCGTGCACGGATTCTCGGAAATCCTGTATGCATTCTCTTCCGCCGGCAACAACAACGGCAGTGCCTTCGCGGGGCTCTCGGCCAACACGCCCTTCTACAATTTCGCGCTTGGCATCGCGATGTGGGTATCGCGCTACTGGCTGATGATCCCGGTGCTGGCCATCGCCGGCAGCCTGGCCGCCAAACGCGCGACGGCCATCACGGCGGGCACCTTGCCCACACACACGCCTCTTTTCGTCACCTTGCTGGTGACCACTGTGCTGCTGGTCGGCGCACTCACCTTCCTGCCCGCGCTCGCGCTCGGGCCGATCGTGGAACACCTCCAGCTTTATGGGAGCCATTGAGATGACTGCGACACATGCCGGCACCACCGCTCTCACCGGACCCATTGTCCTGCAGGGGATCCGCGATTCGTTCGCCAAGCTCGACCCGCGGGTGCAGGTCCGCAATCCGGTGATGTTCGTGGTCTTCGTCGGCAGCCTCTTCACGACCGCGCTGGGCGTTGCGGCAACGCTCGGGATGGCGCCGAGCGCCGGGCGCCCTGCGTTTGTGCTGATGGTTTCGGCGTGGCTGTGGCTGACAGTGCTGTTCGCAAACTTTGCCGAGGCGGTGGCCGAAGGTCGCGGCAAGGCCCAGGCCGCGGCCCTTCGATCCACGCGCAAGGAAGTGCAAGCGAAGAAGCTCAAGGGTCGGCGCGCGGAGGACGGCCACACCCTGGTCCAGGCCTCGTCGCTGCGGCGTGACGATGTCGTGCTGGTCGAAACCCTGGACGTCATTCCCGCGGACGGCGAGGTCATCGATGGCGTGGCGTCGGTGGACGAAAGCGCCATCACCGGGGAATCGGCGCCCGTGCTGCGTGAATCGGGCGGGGATTTCTGCTCGGTGACCGGCGGCACGCGCGTGCTGTCCGACTGGCTGGTGGTGCGTGTCACCAGCAACCCGGGCGAGGCGTTCCTCGACCGCATGATCGCGATGGTGGAGGGCGCCAGGCGCGGCAAGACGCCGAACGAGATCGCGCTGTCGATCCTGCTTTCGTTCCTGACGCTGGTGTTCCTGCTCGCGACCGTCACGCTGGCACCATTTTCCAGGTTTGCGGTGGCGAGCTCAGGTGTCGGTACCGCCGTCACCGCCGTGGTGCTCGTTGCGCTGCTGGTCTGCCTGATCCCCACCACCATCGGCGGTCTGCTGTCCGCGATCGGCATTGCGGGCATGGATCGCATGGTGCGCTCCAACGTCATTGCGACTTCCGGCCGCGCCGTGGAGGCGGCGGGCGATGTCGACGTGCTGCTGCTCGACAAGACCGGCACGATCACGCTCGGCGACCGGCAGGCATCGGCCTTCTATGCGGCGCCGGGCGTGAAGGAACAGGACCTGGCCGACGCAGCGCAACTCGCCTCGCTCGCGGACGAGACGCCGGAAGGCCGTTCCATCGTCGTGCTGGCCAAGCAACGGTTCCAGCTCCGTGGGCGCGACCTGGGCGGCACGACCCATGAATTCCACAAGTTCTCGGCACAGACCCGCATGAGCGGCGTGGACCTGGAAGGGCGCAGGCTGCGCAAGGGCGCGGCCGACGCGGTGCGCAAGTTTGTCGAGGCAGAAGGCGGTGCGTGGCCGGCCGCGGTCACGCAACAGGTCGAATCCGTGGCGCGCGGCGGGGCAACGCCGCTCGTGGTCGCCGAGGGCAAGCGGGTGCTCGGCGTGATCGAACTGCGCGACATCGTCAAGGGCGGCATTCGCGAACGCTTCGTCGAACTGCGGCAGATGGGCATCAAGACCGTCATGGTCACCGGTGACAACCGGCTGACCGCGGCCGCGATCGCGGCGGAGGCCGGCGTCGACGACTTTCTCGCCGAAGCCACCCCGGAGACCAAGCTCGCCCTGATCCGGCGTTACCAGGGCGAAGGCCACCTCGTCGCCATGTGCGGCGACGGCACCAACGATGCACCGGCACTGGCCCAGGCGGACGTCGCAGTCGCCATGAACACGGGCACGCAGGCGGCGAAGGAAGCCGGCAACATGGTGGACCTCGACTCGAATCCCACCAAGCTGATCGAGGTCGTGGACGTCGGCAAGCAGTTGCTGGTGACCCGCGGCGCGCTCACCACGTTCTCGATCGCGAACGATGTCGCCAAGTACTTCGCCATCATTCCGGCCGCCTTTGCGACGACGTATCCGCAGCTCGACGCGCTCAACCTGATGCGCCTGGCGAGTCCGGAGAGCGCCATTCTCGCGGCCGTGATCTTCAATGCGCTCATCATCGTGGTGCTGGTCCCGCTCGCATTGCGCGGCGTGAAGACCCGCGCGGCCTCGGCTGCGCACCTGTTGCGCCGCAACCTGCTCGTCTTCGGACTCGGCGGACTCGTGGTGCCGTTCATCGGCATCAAGCTGATCGACGTGCTGCTGGCGGCCACCGGCTGGGCATGAGGACAAAACAATGATCCGTGAACTTCGCATTGCAATGGTCTTGTTCCTGCTCCTGACGGTCGTGACAGGCGTCGTCTATCCCGGGCTCGTGACGCTGGTCGCCGCGGTGGCGTTTCCCGATCAGGCCAGCGGCAGTCTCGTCAGGGTGGAGGGCAAGCTCGTCGGCTCGCGCCTGATCGGGCAGTCATTCTCGTCACCCCGGTATTTCTGGGGCCGGCCGTCGGCCACGGGCCCGGCGCCGAACAACGGCGCCGTGTCATCCGGCTCCAATCAGGGGCCCCTCAATCCGGCGTTGGTGGTCGCTGTCGAGAGCCGTGTCGCCGCACTGCGAGCAGCCGACCCAGGCAACCAGCGGCCCGTGCCGGTGGATCTCGTCACGGCCGCGGCCAGCGGCCTTGACCCGCACATCTCCGTCGCTGCGGCCGAGTTCCAGGTGCCACGCGTGGCCCGCGAACGCGGCCTGCCCGAGGCCCGAGTGCACGCGCTGGTCAGTGCTGCCACCGACGGGCGAACACTGGGCGTCCTGGGTGAACCGCGCGTCAATGTGCTCGAATTGAACCTGGCGCTCGACGCAGAACGATAATCGACAGATGACCGACGACCGCCCGGACCCGGACCGACTGCTCGCACAGGTGCAGGCCGATGAAGCGCGGGCGCGCCGCGGGCGGCTGCGTGTCTTCTTCGGAGCGTCGGCGGGGGTCGGCAAGACCTACGCGATGCTCGAGGCGGCGATTGCGGCCAGGGCGGCGGGGACCGACGTCGTGGTCGGTTACGTCGAGCCGCACGGCCGGCGCGAAACCGAGCGCATGCTCGAAACGCTGGAAGCCCTGCCGCTGCAGGCGGTCCGCTATCGCGGCATGGTGCGCCAGGAATTCAACCTCGACGTCGCGCTGCAGCGTCACCCCGAGATCCTGCTGGTCGACGAACTGGCGCACTCGAACCTGGTCGAAGGCGAGCCGCCGCCACGCCACGCCAAGCGCTGGCAGGACATTGCGGAACTCCGTGACGCCGGTATCAATGTCTGGACGACGCTCAACGTCCAGCACCTCGAAAGCCTGAACGACCTGATCGCGCAGATTACGGGCGCCCGCCAGCGCGAGACGATCCCGGACCACGTGCTCGACGAGGCCGACGAGATCGAGCTGATCGACCTGCCCCCGGATGATCTGCTGCAGCGCCTGCAGCAGGGCAAGGTCTACGTGTCCGGCCAGGTCGGCACGGCGGTCGAACGCTTCTTCCGCAAGCCGAACCTGATGGCGCTGCGCGAACTCGCGCTGCGCAGGACGGCCGATCGTGTCGATGCGGCGGCACGCGCGCAGGGCCTGGCGGGATCGCCATCGCGCGCCTACCTGGCCCGCGATAGGCTGCTGGTCGCCATTGGTCCCGACGCGCAGGCGGAGCAACTCGTGCGCACCGGCAAGCGGATCGCCGACGCGCTCGACGCGGAGTGGACGGCCGTCTACGTGGAGACGCCCGCGCTGCAGCGCCTCTCCGACGCGGAGCGCGACCGGCGCGTCGACATCCTGCGCCTGGCCGAATCCCTCGGCGCTGGCACCGTGACGCTGGATGGCACGACGGCTGCCACCGCGCTGATGGAGTACGCGCGCACTCGCGGCGCAACGCGCGTGCTGGTCGGCGAGCCGAAGCGGCGCGGCTGGCAAGCACTCTTGCGGCCCTCGACGGCGACGGAACTCGTCAAGCGCGCGACAGGGCTTCGACGTGCTGGTGGTCGCGCGGCAGGGCCAGGAGACAATTGGGCGGGCAAAGCCCCACCTGGACTTGTCGCGCGAAGTGCCCTGGTCACGTTACGGCTGGGCGGCAGCGATCACCGCGGTCTGCACGGGCGTTGCCTTCCTGATGGATCCGACGTTTTCCGAGACCAACGTCGCCATGATCTACGTGCTGGGCGCGACGATCGCGGGGCTCCGGCTCGGGCGCGGACCCGGGACCCTGACCGCCATCGCCAGTGTTGCGGCCTTCGATTTCTTCTTCGTGCCGCCACGGATGACGTTCCAGGTGAGCGATGCGGAATACCTGATTACCTTTCTCGTGATGCTGGTCGTCACGCTTACGATCGGCAACTTGATGGCCAACGTGCGACAGCAGAATCGCGTTGCAGGCGCTCGTGAGCGGCGCACTGCGCTGCTGTATGCGATGAGCCGCGAATTGGCCGGAACGCGCGGCAGCGACAACATGGCGCTCGTGGCAGTCCGGCACATCGCCGAGGTCTTCGATGCGAGCGCCGTCGTGCTCACGCCCGACTCGCACGGGCGCCTGCGGTATCCGGCCGGCGGTCCCGTCGAGAGCTCGTTCCGTGGCGCGGACCTCTCGGTGGCACAGTGGGTCTTCGATCATGGCCAGCGTGCCGGTCTAGGCACCGACACGCTGCCCGCTGCGTCGGCGGTCTACCTGCCCTTGCGTGGCGCGCGCGGGGCGCTTGGCGTGCTCGCAGTGCTGCCGACGAACCGGCGGCGCGTCCTGTTGCCCGAGCAACGGCACCTGCTCGAGACGTTCGCCGGACAGATTGCGCTCGCCTGGGAAAGAGCCGCGATGGGTGAAGAGGCGGCGACGTCGCGCATCGCGGCGGAGAGCGAGAGCCTGCGCAACACGCTGCTCGCCTCGATCTCGCACGACCTGCGCACGCCGTTGTCGGTGATCGCGGGCGCGGCCAGCACGCTGGCCCGCCACGGCACGACCTTGGAGCCGGCGGCCCAGCAGTCCCTCGCGCTGTCGATCGAAGGACAGGCGCAGGAGATGTCCAACCTGATCTCGAACGTGCTGGACCTGATGCGCCTCGAGTCGGGTCGTGTCGAATTGCGGTGTGACACGCATTCGGTCGAAGACCTCGTGGGAACGGCCCTGCATCGTCTCGAGCCGCGGCTGCAGGATCATCCCGTCGCGATCGACCTGCCCGACGACCTGCCCGCCGTGAGCGTAGATCCGGTGCTGGTGTCGCAGGTGCTGGCCAATCTGCTCGACAATGCGGCGAAATACACGCCGGCGGGCACGTGCATCCGCATCGCCGCTGTGGCAGACGCGCCGATGGTACGCGTCGTGGTCGAGGACGAAGGTCCAGGATTGCCACCGGGCGATCCGCGGCAGCTGTTCGAGAAGTTCCAGCGCGGACGCGAGGAGAGCCCGGTCGTCGGCGCCGGCCTGGGTCTCGCCATCTGCAGTGCCATCGTGAGCGCCCACGGTGGTGAGATCACGGCAGGACCTGGCACGCGCGGCGGCGCAAGGTTCGAGTTCACATTGCCCGTCGCCGTGGCGGCGCCATGACGCAGGCGATGCACCTGGTCCTGGTCATCGAAGACGAGCCTGGCATCCGCACGGTGTTGCGCGTACTGCTCGAGGCGGAGAGTTATCGCGTCATCGAAGCAGGCAGCGCGGAGCGCGGCGAGATCGAGGCCCGCACGCACAAGCCTGACCTGCTGCTGGTCGATCTTGGACTGCCGGACGAAGACGGCCTGGTGCTGATTCGTCGCGTCCGGGCCTGGTCACCCGTGCCAATTGTCGTGCTGTCGGCGCGAACGATGGAATCCCAGAAGGTTGCGGCGCTGGACGCGGGCGCCGACGACTACGTGACGAAGCCGTTCAGCGCGGCCGAGTTGCTGGCACGCGTCCGCGCCGGGTTGCGCCGGGCGTCGCGTGGCGCGGATGCCCTGCCCGTGCTCTCGCTCGGCGAGACGCACATCGACCTGGCCCGTCGAGTCGCGAACGGACCGGGCGGCACGGTCCACCTGACCCCGCTGGAGTACCGAGTCCTCGACTGCCTCGCGCGCCAGGCCGGGATGATCGTCACCGCGCGGCAATTGCTGCGCGAGGTCTGGGGTCCGGACCGTGTCGGGGACTCCGGCGCGCTGCGTGTATGCATCAAGGGGCTGCGCGACAAGCTCGAGCCGGATCCGCGGCGCCCACGGTTCCTGGTGACCGAAGCGGGCATCGGCTACCGGTTGCGGCCGGGCGATCTGGACGAAACCTGACCAGCGAAATGCGGCACCTCCGACTTTCCCCTCTCTGCTGACCGCTACAGGGGCGGCGTGTCGCCGCCGAGCATCAGCGCTCGCACCAGCGGCACCGGCCCGCTGTACGACAGGAACGCGTCATGGAAATCGCGCAGTGACGCCTGCGGGTTCGCGGCCAGCCAGTCGCTGCGCAACTTGAGGATCATCAGCTTGCCGAGCGTGTAGTTGAGGTACGCGGGATCGTATGTCCCGCGCAGCGCCTGCTGTCGCGCGTTGCCCGGGTCGGTCAGCGCACCCTCGCGGAACAGCTTTTCCGCCTGCTCGACGCTCATGCCCTGCGTGTGCAGGCCGATCGCGGCGAGGTAGCGCGCATTGCGGCGCAGTGCCGACAGCAACTGGCCTATCTGCCATTCCGGATTTCCGGCCCGCAGGCCCTCGTCCTTCATCATCTCCTCGGTGTAGTGCGCCCAGCCTTCGGTGTAGGCATAGCTCTGGAACAGCTGCGCGACCCTGGACGGGTTGCGGTTCACGTGCAGGAAATGCAGGAAGTGACCCGGCCACACCTCGTGCACCGAGGTCGACAGCAGCGTGCCCTCGCCGCCGACATACTGCGCCTGTTCTTCCGGTGTCCAGCGCGGATCCGGCGGCGCGATGTAGTACACCGATGGCACGTCCTTGCTCTCATATGGGCCCGCAGTGTTGATGTATGCAAAGTTCTGCGCGTTGTAGGGCGGGGCGCCTTCGACCAGCGCCTGCTCGGGCCCGGGGATCGTGACGATGCCTTTTTCGGCAACGAACGCACGCAGCTCCGGCAACTGGCGTCGCGCGCCGGCCACGGCGCCACCTTCGGGCTTCGTCGCGTTGGCCTTGTCGGCGCATTCGCGCAGGGTCTTGCCCGGCGCGTACGTTTCGCACACCTGGCGCAACGACGCGAGATTGCGGTCCATGTCGGCCTGGCCGATCTGCTGCAGGCGCTCGAGCGGCACGTTCACCTGCTCAGTCGCCGCGACCATGCGCGAGAACAGCTGCGGCCCGAGGACGAAATCCTGCGTCGCACGCTTGCGCTCGGAGCCGAGCCAGTCCGCCAGCTCCTGCATCGACTTCGCCGCCGCGGCATTGGCTTCCGCCAGCTGCGACTGCAGGGCCGGGTCCTTCACGTCGGCGAACACCGCCGCGACGTCCCTGGCATAGAACTCGGCGAAGCCGCTGAACGCGTTCACGCCGTACTCGATCCACGGCGCCGGCATTGGCGTGCGCAGGTTGGCGCGGATCTGCTTTGCAGCGCGCGGAATCTCCCGCGCGTAGGCGATGTAGGCGCGCATGCGGCTCTCGAGCGGTGCGTACGGCTTGCTCAGGTAGATCTCGGGATCCAGCAGGCCGAGGTAATAGGCCGGGTTCCGGCGCGGCCACTCCGCTTCCTTCTTCCAGAACAGTTCCACGTCGAGGGCGGCCAGCAGGTAGGCGCGTTCGCGCTGGCGCGATTCGGAGAGCCGGGCGGGATCGACTGCGATCAACCGTGTCCGTTCCGCTTCCAGCCGGACGAGGTCCTGGCGCAGCGCAGAATCGCTCAGGTCGGGAAGTCGGCCGTCGAACTCGTGCCGACCCGCGTAGACCGCGGTGACCGGATTCGCGGCGAAGTGACCTTCGATGAAGCGCGCGACCCCGGCGTCCCAGGCGGCATCGGCGCTCGGCGCATCGGCGCGGGCCGGGGCGCCGGCCAGTCCGGCGACCGCCACCGCAACTGCAAACAGCGAGATCAGGCGCAGCGGGCGCAGTGTCGCAAGTCGCATGGGCGAAATTCCTGTCGTTCGTTCAGGCCGGAAGCGGCACGGGACGCCTAATTTACGCGAGCCGGGGGCGACTCCTGTAGAATTTGCGGCCTTCCGATGGACGTCTCCCACATCATTGCGCCGCTGAACGACGCGCAGCGGCAGGCCGTGACCGCCCCGCTGCTGCCGACCCTCGTGCTCGCCGGGGCGGGCAGCGGCAAGACCCGCGTGCTCACGCACCGCGTCGAATGGCTGGTGCAGGTCGAGGGCGTCTCCCCGCACGGCATCCTGGCGGTCACGTTCACCAACAAGGCCGCGGCCGAGATGCGCCATCGCATCGAGACCCAGCTCGGCCTGCCCTCCGCGCCGCTCTGGATCGGCACGTTCCACGGCATCTGCCACCGGCTGCTGCGCCTGCACTGGCGCGAGGCCGGCCTCGCGCAGGGGTTCCAGATCCTCGATGGCGAAGACCAGCAGCGCCTGGTCAAGAAGATCATCCGCGGCCTCAACCTCGACGACACACGCTGGGTGCCGCGCGAGGTCGCGTATTTCATCAATGCGCAGAAGGACGAAGGCCTGCGGCCGAAGCATCTGAAAGACGACGGCGACCCGACGCGGCACCAGCTGCTCAAGCTGTACGAAGCGTACGAGGAAACCTGCCGCCGCAACGGTGTCGTCGATTTCGCCGAACTCCTGCTACGCAGCTACGAGATCCTGCGCGAGGTGCCAGGGCTGGGCGACCATTACCGCGCGCGCTTCAAGCACGTGCTGGTCGACGAGTTCCAGGACACCAACACCATCCAGTACAACTGGATGAAGGCACTGGTGGGCTCGACCAGCGTGCCGTACGTCGTGGGCGACGACGACCAGTCGATCTATCGCTGGCGCGGCGCGCGGGTCGAGAACCTGCAGCAATACCGCAAGGATTTCAACGACGTGCAGCTGTTCCGGCTGGAGCAGAACTACCGCTCGACCGGCAACATCCTCGACGCGGCCAACGCCATCATCGGCAACAACAGCGGCCGCATCGGCAAGAAGCTCTGGACCAGCGAAGGCAAGGGCGCGCCCATCCGGCTGTTCCGCGCCTACAACGAGCGCGACGAAGCCGAATTCGTCATCGACAGGATCCGCGAGTGGATCACGCGCGGCGGCAAGCGAGCCGACAACGCGATCCTCTACCGGTCGAACGCGCAGTCGCGCGTGTTCGAGGAATACCTGCTTGCCGCGCGCATCCCGTATCGCGTCTACGGCGGCCTGCGGTTCTTCGAACGGCAGGAGATCAAGGACGCCCTGGCCTACCTGCGGCTGATCTCCAACCGTGACGACGACGCGTCGTTCGAGCGCGTCGTGAACCTGCCGACACGCGGTATCGGCGCGCGTACGGTCGAGGTGCTGCGCGCCCATTCGCGCGAACACTCGAAGTCGTTGTGGCAGTCCGCGTTCGAGTGCAACGCCGAACTCGGCACCAAGTCAGCCGCGAGCCTGCAGGCGTTCCTGGGCCTGGTCGAGAAACTCGACGCCGAGACCAGCGGCCTGCCGCTGCACGAGCAGGTCGATCACGTGATCCAGGCGAGCGGGCTCGCCGGCCACTACCAGAAAGAGAAAGCGGACAAGGGCGAGGCGCGGCTCGAGAACCTCGAAGAACTCGTCAGCGCAGCACGCGGGTTCGAACCCGAAGACACGGACATGCCGCCGCTGATGGCGTTCCTCTCCCACGCGGTGCTCGAATCCGGCGAGGGCCAGGCCGAGGCCTGGGAGGACTGCGTCCAGATGATGACGCTGCACTCCGCCAAGGGCCTCGAGTTCCCGGTGGTCTTCCTCTGCGGGCTCGAGGACGGCCTGTTCCCGCACCAGCGGTCCGTCATGGACATGCACGGCCTCGAGGAGGAGCGCAGGCTCTGCTACGTGGGCTGCACCCGCGCCATGCGCCAGCTGTACCTGACCTACGCCGAACAGCGCCGTATGCACGGTGTCGACAACTTCGGCGCCCCGTCCCGGTTCATCGCCGAGGTCCCCTTGCAGCTGGTCGAGGAAGTCCGCCCGAAGGTGCAGGTGTCCCGGCCCGTGTACTCGCCGCAGTCGCGCCCCACGGCCCAGGCGACCCGGCCCGCCGGCAGCAACCTGTCGATGAGCGGGCGCCGGTTCCAGGACGAAACGCCCCCCGGCGGGCTCAAGCTCGGGCAGCGGGTGCGCCATGCCAAGTTCGGGGACGGGGTGGTCCTGAGCCTGGAAGGCCAGGGCGCCCATGCCCGGGTCCAGGTCAATTTCGAGCGCCAGGGCACCAAGTGGCTGATGCTCGGGTATGCGAACCTGGAGGCGGTCTGAGTCGCGCTGGCGCTAGAATGACGCGCTGCCCCACAGGTCCAGAAGCTTGAAAATCATCATCCTCGGGGCCGGCCAGGTCGGCCGGACTGCGGCGTACCACCTGGCCCGCGAAGAGGCCAACGACGTCACGGTCGTCGACACGGACGAGCACCTGCTGCGCGACCTGCAGGATCGCATCGACATCCGCACGGTGCAGGGCAACGCGGCCAGCCCGCGGACGCTCGAGACGGCCGGCGCCCGCGACGCCGACATGATCGTCGCGCTCACCAACAGCGACGAGACCAACATGGTTGCGTGCCACGTGGCCTGGAGCCTGTTCGGCACCAGGACCAAGATCGCCCGCATCCGTTCGCGTGACTACACGAAACAGCCCAGCCTGTTCGTCTCGACCGAGACTCCCGAGGTGCCGCTGGCGCTGCCGGGATTTGCGATCGACATGTACCTGAGTCCCGAGGAAGCCGTCACGGCGTACATCGAGCGCCTGATCCGCTACCCCGGCTCGCTGCAGGTCGTGGACTTCGCCGACGGCAAGGTCCGCCTCGTCGGGCTCAAGGCGCTCAAGGGCGGGCTGCTGGTCGGGCGCCCGATCCGCGAGCTCAAGGCGCACATGGGCAGCAGCGAAGCGCGCGTGGCGGCGATGTACCGCGAAGGCGAAAGCATCGAACCTGAAGGCGACACGGTGATCCAGGATGGCGACGAAGTCTTCTTCGTCGCGGCGACGCAGGACATCCGCGCCGTGATGAAGGAGCTGCAGAAGCTCGAAGACCCGGTGAAGCGCGTCGTCATCGCCGGCGGCGGCAACATCGGCTTCCGGCTCGCGCAGACGCTCGAGCAGGAGAACCAGGTCAAGGTGATCGAGCGCGATTCGAAGCGGGCACGGAAGATCTCCGAGCAGCTGACCAATTCGATCGTGCTGGTCGGCGACGCCGCGGACGAGGAACTGCTGGTCGAGGAGAACATCGACAGCGTGGACGTCTTCTGCGCCCTGACCAACTCCGAGGAAGCGAACATCCTGTCGGCGATGCTGGCCAAACGCCTCGGGGCGCGACGCGTCATGGCGCTGATCAGCCGGCCCGCCTATGCGGATCTCACGCAGAAAGGCGCGATCGACGTCGCGATCTCGCCGCAGACCGTGACGATCGGCTCACTGCTCGCCTACGTGCGGCGTGGCGACGTGGTGCAGGTGCACTCGCTGCGCCGTGGCGCAGCCGAAGCCATGGAAACCATTGCCCACGGCCTGCGCGGCGGCAAGGTCGTCGGCCGGCCGATCGAGCACATCAAGCTGCCGGACGGAGTCAAGATCGTCACGCTGGTGCGCGGCGACGAGGTGATCATGGCGCACCACGACACGGTGATCGAGAACGGCGACCACGTGATCCTCTTCCTCACGGACAAGCGGCACGTCGAGCAGGTCGAGCGCCTGTTCCAGACCTGAGCCTGACAGCGCCGGATCGCCCCGATGCTTGCCGTCCTCAACGTCCTCGGGTCGATGCTGATGCTGTTCAGCGTTACGTACCTGCTGCCGATCGTCACGTCGCTGATCTATGCGGACGGACTCTTCGTCGATTTCGTCTACGCGGCGCTGGGCTGTCTTGCGTCGGGAGCTGCACTGGTCGCGATTACCCGCCGGCACAAGCGTGAACTGCGTTCGCGGGACGGCTTCCTGCTCGTCACCCTCGGATGGGCGTTAATGTCCGCGATTGCGACGGTGCCGCTGCTGATCGCATTGCCAGGGCTCACCTTCACCGACGCGTTCTTCGAGACAATGTCGGGCCTGAGCACCACGGGTGCTACTGTCTTGACCGGCCTCGACACGATGGCCCCGTCACTGAATCTCTGGCGCCACGCCCTCAACTGGTATGGCGGCATGGGGATCATCGTGCTGGTGGTGGCCATCCTGCCGATGCTCGGCGTTGGCGGCATGCAGCTCTACAAGGCCGAGACACCGGGACCGGTCAAGGACGAGAAGCTGACGCCGCGCATCACCCAGACGGCGCGAGCGCTGTGGGTCGTTTACTTCCTGATCACCGTGGCCTGCATCCTGTCGCTCAAGGTGGCCGGGATGAACTGGTTCGACGCCGTCTGCCACGCCTTTGCGACACTGGCGCTCGGCGGCTTCTCGACTTACGACGCCAGTGTCGGCCACTTCGACTCCCCCGCAATCGAGTTCGTGCTGATCGTGTTCATGCTGATCTCAGCCATGAACTTCGCCCGGCATTTCATCGCGTGGCAGCAGAAGAGCCTGCGCACCTACGCGACCGACATCGAAGCCAAGGCCATGCTCTCGATCATCGGCATCAGCACCGTCGGCGTCGCAACCTACATCTGGGCGCACGACGTATACCCGAGCTTCTGGACCGCGCTGCGCCATACCGCGTTCAACCTCGTCTCGATCGCGACGGACTGCGGGTTCGTCAGCCAGGATTACGCCGCCTGGCCGATGTTCGCGCCCATGGTCATCCTGATGTTGTCGTGCTATTGCGCAAACACCGGCTCGACGGGAGGCGGCATCAAGATGTTCCGCACGCTGGTGCTGTTCCGGCAGGCTCAGCGCGAGCTGTTCCTGCTCGTCCACCCGGCAGCCGTCACGCCCGTGAAGATCGGCGGCCAGGTCGTGGCCAACAAGATCGTGTTCGCAGTACTCGCCTTCGTCGTGCTGTACTTCGGCACGGTGGTCACGCTGACGTTCATGCTGCTGGCGAGCGGACTGGATTTCATCAGCTCGTTCTCGGCCATCATCGCCTGCATCAACAATGCCGGCCCTGGCCTGGGGGTGGTGGGACCGGCGAGCAATTTCCAGGGGCTCACG
This sequence comes from uncultured Gammaproteobacteria bacterium, assembly GCA_963698735.1. Classification (GTDB taxonomy): domain Bacteria; phylum Pseudomonadota; class Gammaproteobacteria; order Steroidobacterales; family Steroidobacteraceae; genus RPQJ01. The sequence continues at coordinate 38,685 of CAVOSA010000012.1, forward strand.
GATTTCCAGACCTGGGTCTGCTCGCTGGCGATGCTGCTCGGCCGTCTGGAGATCTTCTCGATGCTCGTGCTGTTCACGCCGACGTTCTGGCGCAAATAGGCAGGGATTGATGGCCAGGCGCAAACGCACCCCGCAATCCCGCCAGAAGCTGCAGCGCGGCTTCGTGATCATCGCGCTGCTGGCGCTGGTGGCCGCGATCGTGTTCGTGGCCATCCTCGACCACCGCGTCACGCAGCAGTTCGAGGGCCGGCGCTGGACGCTGCCGGCGCGCGTCTATGCACAACCGCTCGAGCTTTACGTTGGCCAGGACCTGTCGTCGGCACGCTTCGCGCGGGAACTGGCCCGGCTCGGCTACATCGCACAGACACCCGTCGATCGGCCGGGCACGTTCCGCCGCAAGGGCGATACGCTCGACGTCTACGTCCGCGAATTCCGTTTTTCCGACCAGCAGCAGGCGGCGCAGAAGCTGCGTATCGGCTTCGATGGCGAGGCGATTTCGTCGCTGACGAGCGGCTCAGGCGCCGAGGTCCCGGTGTTCCGGCTCGACCCACTGCTGATCGGCAGCATCTTCCCGATCCACGGCGAGGACCGGATCATCGTCTCGCCTGCCGAGGTGCCGCCGCTGCTGCCCGCCGCGCTCAAGGCCGTGGAGGACCGCAAGTTCGACACGCATCACGGCGTGAACCCGCTCGCGATCCTGCGCGCGCTGTTCGTCAACGTGCGCGCGGGGCAGGTCGAACAGGGCGGCAGCACGCTGACCCAGCAGCTGGTGAAGAGTTACTTCCTCGACAGCCGCCGCACGCTGCGGCGCAAGGGCGAGGAAGCGGTCATGGCGTTCATTCTCGAATCGCGGTTCGAGAAGGCCGACATCATGAACGCCTACATCAACGAGATTTACCTCGGCCAGGACGGCCGCCGCGCCGTGCACGGGTTCGGGCTGGCAAGCCAGTTCTACTTCGGCAAGCCGCTCGGCGAACTGAACCTGCCGGAAGTGGCGCTGATGGTCGCGATCGTGCGCGGGCCGTCGTACTACGATCCGCGCCGTCACGCAGAACGCGCGCTCGAACGCCGCAACCTCGTGCTCAAGGTGCTGGCCGAACAGGGCGTGGTGAAACCTGCGGAAGCCGAGCGCGCGATGAAGGCGCCGCTCGGCATCACCGACAATGCGGGACGCTCCGCGAATTACTTCCCCGCCTTCCTCGACCTCGTGCGACGCCAGCTGCGCGAGGACTACCAGGAGCAGGCGCTGACCGAGACGGGCCTCACCGTCTTCAGCACGCTCGACCCGTTGCTGCAGGAAAAGGCCGAGGAATCGCTCAGCGACGAGCTGGAACGGCAGGACAAGTCGGGCCGCAAGGGCGCGAAGGGCCTCGAAGGCGCCATGGTCGTGACCACACCGCAGACCGGCGAGGTCGTCGCGGTCGTCGGCGGACGGCGTGCGTCCTTCGACGGCTTCAACCGTGCGCTCGACATGAAGCGGCCGATCGGCTCGCTCGCCAAGCCGATGGTCTATCTCGCCGCACTGCAGTCGGGCAGCTACACGCCCGCGTCGCTGGTGATGGACGAGCCGGTCGAGATCAAGCTCGAAAGCGGCGACCTCTGGAAGCCGAACAACTACGACAGGAAGGTGCACGGGCAGGTGACGCTGCTGCGAGGCCTCACGCAGTCATACAACCTTGCGACCGTGAACCTGGGGATGGAGGTGGGTCTCGGCCCGGTCACCAAGTCCTACGTACAGCTCGGCCTCGACGAGGCGCCACCCAGGTACCCGTCGATCCTGCTCGGCACCGCGCAGCTGAACCCGGTCGAGGTCGCGCAGATGTACAACACGCTGGCAAACGGCGGTTTCCGCTCGCCGCTGCGGGCCGTGCGCGCCGTCGTCGACGAGACCGGCAAGCCGCTCAAGGCGCCGGAACTCGAAGTTACCGAAGCGGCGCCGGCGGCAGCCGTCTACACGCTCAATCGCATGCTGATCGAAGTGTTCGAGCGCGGCACGGCACGGCCGGCCAGGAAATCGCTGCCGCCGAATCTCGTCGTCGCCGGCAAGACCGGCACCTCGAACGACTATCGCGACAGCTGGTTCGCCGGGTTCTCGGGCGGCCACGTGATCGTCGTCTGGTTTGGTCACGACGACAACTCTCCCACCGGACTCACCGGCACCACGGGTGCGCTGCAGGCGTGGACTCGGCTGATGTCGTCGATCGCGACCACGTCATTCGAGCCCTTGCTGCCCGAGGACGTCGAGGACCGCTGGATCGAGTACTACTCGGGACTCGAGACCTCGCCGTATTGTTCAGGCTCCGCCGTGAGCATGCCGTTCGAAGTCGGAACCGTGCTGAACCCGAGCCAGAGCTGTCCGCCGAACATCTCGCAGGAGGACGCAGCGCTGATGCAACCTCCGGACCCGGTCGATCCGACCGGGGACACGGTCACGGCCCCGACCGGCGCCGAGGCACCTGCACCCACTCAGCCTTGATCTGATCCGCACGTGGGCCGGACAATCGCGGGCGAGGTATCTCCATGCTCCCGTTGACGCGAACCGTCGTTGCCATTGCCCTGCTCGCGTCCGCCGGATGCTCGCTGCAACCCTTCCGGTCTGAGCCACCTCCGTCTCCCAGCAGGCCCGCTCCATCGACTGGAGGTCAGGGCCCGGTCCTGATCCCGGCGCCACCAGCCGTCGAATCGACCATGCCGGCAGAACCGGCCATCCAGACACCCGCCCCCTCGATCCCGGTGCCACGTGAACGGCCAAAGGCGACCCCCGCGACCCTGAGCCCGGCGAGTCGCGCCCTGGTGACCCAGGCACAGACCCAGCGCAAGAAAGGCGACCTGCCCGGGGCCGCGGGCTCGCTGGATCGCGCGCTGCGCATCGAACCCAACAACCCGCTGCTCTGGATCGAGCTGGGGCGGTTGCGCATGGACCAGCGCAACTTCCCGCAGGCCGAGGCCATGGGCCGCAAGGCGCTGTCGATGTCGGTCGGAGACAATCAGACCCAATCGGCGGCCTGGCAGCTGATTGCAGACTCGTTGCGGGCCCGTGGCAAGAACCCACAGGCGCAGGAAGCACTGGAGAAGTCCCAGGAACTGAGTACCCGGTAACTGGGTAGGCCACTTTTGTTCTATTATTGCCGGTTTTTTGAATAGATTCTCCCACTTTTATTGTATTCCTGCTTTTCGTCTCAAGAATAACGTCGATTATTTATGAAGTGGGAGATAGATTGGGGTCTTACTGGTGATATTGCTGATTCAACGCGTTTCTGAGGCCTGCGTTCGCGTTGATAACGCTATTGTGGGGAGCATTGGTCTCGGATTACTCGCCTTTGTCGCCGTCGAACCCGGTGACGACGAGGCCACTGGTCGACGGCTGGTGGACAGGGCGGTGGCCTACCGAGTCTTCGCGGATGCCGAAGGCCGCATGAACCGCAGCCTCGCGGACGTGGGCGGCGAGTTGCTGCTGGTGTCCCAGTTCACGCTGGCGGCAGACACGCGCAAGGGCCTGCGGCCCAGCTTCACGACGGCGGCCGCTCCGGAAGCGGGACGCCAACTGTTCGAGCGCGTCGTGGAGTACGCGCGCGAGGCCTTGCCCGGCAAGGTCGCCACCGGGCGTTTCGGCGCCGACATGAAGGTCGCGCTGGTGAATGACGGTCCGGTCACGTTCTGGTTACGGTTTTCCCCGCACACCAGTGCAAACGAGTCACCATGACGATTGTCGTATGATGACGGCCCTCTCGTGCGGGCCCCGGAGAAATTCATGGGTATCGGTTTTCGCGAACTGCTCATCATCCTGCTGATCGCGCTCGTCCTGTTCGGGGCCAAGAAGCTCAAGAACGTCGGCTCGGACCTCGGGTCCGCCGTGCGTGGCTTCAAGAAGGCCATGAACGACGGCGAGGACGAACAGAACAAGCAGTTGTCCGACCTGACGGGCGGTAACCAGGACGCCGAGTTCAAGGAGCGGACGGCGGCGTCCTCGACCAAGACGGACCAGAAGTCGGGCTGATCGCCTCCTCATGTTCGAGGTCGGTTTTACCGAGATCGTCCTGATCTTTGGCATCGCGCTGCTGGTGCTGGGACCGCAGCGGCTGCCGAAGCTGGCGGCGGACGTCGGGCGCTGGGCCGGCCGCGCCCGCGCGATGGCCCGCCAGCTGCGCACGCAACTCGAGCAGGAAACCCATTTCGATCCGCTCGCCGACCCGAAGCCAGCCGCAACCCCGGCCACCTCGTCCAACACGATCCACGCGCCTGCGCCGCTGCCGGCCGACAACGAAGCACGCGCTGCACCGGCGCAACTCGCCGCTGACGCCCCGGCCCCGGCAAGCGCTGTCACCTCTGCAGCGATGGACGAACCCACCTCGATCCTGGACTCCTCGCAGGCTGCGCCTGCGCCACCGGACAAGACGGTCGCTGATGAGCCAAAGCACGGGTGAGGGAGAGCCGCTCGCGGAAGGCACGCTCGTCTCGCACCTCCTCGAGCTGCGGGACCGCCTGCTGCGCTCGGTCATCGCGGTCGCCGTCTGTTTCGTCCCGCTCGCGTTCTTCCAGAACGAGCTGTTCACGCTGATCGCGAAACCACTGATCGACCAGCTGCCCGAAGGCACGTCGCTCATCGCAACCAGCGTGGTCTCGCCGTTCATGGCACCGCTCAAGCTGTCGCTCATCCTGGCGCTGTTCATCGCGATGCCCTACGTGCTGTACCAGGTCTGGGGCTTCGTCGCGCCGGGGCTCTACAAGCGCGAGCGCCGCTTCGCGCTGCCACTGATCGTTTCGAGCATCGTGCTGTTCTACACCGGCGTGGCCTTCGCCTACTACGTCGTCTTCCCGCTGATGTTCAAGTTCCTCGCCTCGACCACGCCCGTCGGCGTGAAGATGATGACGGACATCGCGAATTACCTCGACTTCGTGCTGCTGCTGTTCCTCGCGTTCGGCATTGCATTCGAGATGCCCGTGGCCGTCGTGCTGCTGGTCGCAACCGGGCTCGTCAAGCTCGAGGTGCTCACGCGCAACCGCGGCTACGTCATCCTCGGCATCTTCATCATCGCCGCATTCCTGACGCCGCCGGACGCAGTGTCGCAGAGCTTCATGGCCATCCCGATGTACCTGCTGTACGAACTCGGCATCGTCTTCGCCCGCATGATCCAGAAGAGCCGGCGCAGCGAATCGCCCGCCGTTGAAAGCTGAGCGGGCCGAGGTGCTGGGGGGACATCCACGCGCGCTGTCGACGCTCTTCTTCACGGAGATGTGGGAGCGTTTCACGTTCTATGGGCTGCGCGCCCTGCTCGTGCTGTTCCTGGTCGACGCGGTCGACAACGGTGGTTACGGGCTCGAGGACAAGACGGCAACGGCAATCTACGGGCTGTACACGGCCGCGGTGTTCATGGCCGCGCTGCCCGGCGGCTGGATCGCCGACCGCCTGATCGGCGCGCAGCGCGCGGTGATGATCGGCGGCACGCTGATGACGATCGGCACCCTGATGCTGACGATCCCCGGACCGAAGCAACTGTTCTTCGGCGGACTCGTCGTGATCATCCTCGGCGTCGGCCTGCTGAAGCCCAACGTCTCGACACTCGTGGCCGACCTTTATCCGGAAGGCGGCGGCCGCCGAGACGCCGGGTTCACCATCTTCTACATGGGCATCAACCTCGGCGCATTCATCGGCCCGTTGATCGCCGGCTGGCTGGCGGCACGCTACGGCTGGCGCACCGGGTTCCTCGCGGCGGCAATCGGCCTGCCGATCGGGTTGCTGCAGTTCTGGCTGTCGCGCCACCTCTTCAACGGCGCCGGCGCGACTCCGAACCGCAACGACGGTGGCGCAGGGCTCGCGGCAGACTGGCGTCGGCTCGGGCTCGCGCTCGCCCTGCTCGCGACGGTCGCCGCTGTGCTGTTCTCCGGCATGGTGCACCTCGATCCGACGCGACTCGCGCAGGGCGCCGCGTACGTGCTCGTCGGCATGGCCGCGCTGTATTTCCTGTACCTGTTCACGGGCGCCGGGCTCGACGCCGTCGAGCGCAAGCGCATGATCGTGGTGCTGGTGATGTTCCTCGCGGTGGCGTCGTTCTGGTCGGGCTACGAACAGGCGGGCTCTTCGCTGAACCTGTTCGCCAAGCGTCACATCGACCGCATGGTCGGCGGTTTCGAGATTCCCGCCGGCTGGTTTCAGTCGGTGCAGCCGGCATTCGTGATCCTGCTGGCGCCCGTGTTTTCGGCCCTGTGGGTGCGGCTCGCGCAGCGGCAGATGGACCCGGCAGCGCCGCTCAAGTTCGCGTTCGGCCTGCTGCTGATGGGCCTCGGCTTCCTGTTCATGGTCGCGGCCGCCAATATCGTGGCCGGCGGGGCCAGCGCTCCGGCCTACCTGCTGATCCTCACCTACCTGCTCACCGTCTTCGGCGAACTCTGCGTGAGCCCGGTCGGTCTCTCGACGGTGACCAAGCTCGCGCCGGCGCGACTCATGGGACAGATGATGGGTGTCTGGTTCCTGGGCAGCTCGCTCGGCAAGCTCATGGCCGGCCTCATCGCGGGCGGCTTCGACCCGAACAATCTTGCCGCGATGCCGGGCCGTTTTCTCGGCATCGTCTACTACGCGTGCGGCATCGGCGCCGTACTGCTCCTGATCAGCCCTCGAATCACCCGCCTGATGGGCGGTGTCCGCTGACCAGACAGATTCCGTAATCCTGAGCTACTGACCGAGGACTGGAGACCCGTATGCCTTCGATCTTGACCGCGTCCGTTCGCCGCGCGCTGGCGGCTTTCGTCGCCTGTGCGATACCGACTGCGTTTGCAGCAGATGCACCTTCGGCCGCCCCGGTGCCTGAACCCGTCACGGTCATCAAGGCCGGCAGGCTCATCGACGTCGCGGCGGGGCGGGTGCGCAACGACCAGGTGATCGTGGTGCAGGGCGGCAAGATCACCGCGGTCGGTGCTGATGGCACGACGGCGTTACCACCGGGTGCGACCGTTCTGGACCTGTCGAACAAGACCGTGATGCCGGGGCTGATCGACACGCACACGCACGTGACGGGCGATCCGACCACGCCGCCCTACCATGGCTACGGGATCTCGGTGCCGCGCGAGGCGCTCAAGGGCGCGCGCTTCGCCCGGGAAACGCTGCTGTCGGGCGTGACGACGATCCGCAACGTCGGCGCCAGCGGTTACTCGGACATCGCGCTGCGCGATGCCATCAACGCGGGCGACGTGATCGGGCCGCGCATCCTCGCGTCGGGCCCGGCGCTCGGCATCACGGGCGGTCATTGCGACAGCAACATGCTGGCGCCCGAATACAACGAGAAGGCCGAAGGCGTTGCCGACGGCGTCGATGCGGTGCGCGCGGCAGTGCGCAAGAACGTCAAGTACGGCGCCGACGTCATCAAGTACTGCGGCACGGGCGGCGTGTTCTCAAAGGGCACGCGTGTCGGCGCGCAGCAGTACACACCCGAGGAAGTCGCGGCCATCGTCGACGAGGCACACATGGCGGGCCGCAAAGTGGCAGTGCACGCGCATGGCGCGAACGGCATCAAGGTTGCGTTGCGGGCTGGCGTCGACACGATCGAGCACGCGAGCCTGATCGACGAGGAAGGCCTCGAGCTGGCGAAGCAGAACGGCGCGTTCCTGTCGATGGACATCTACAACACCGAGTACACGCAGTCGGAAGGCCCGAAGCGCGGCGAACTCGAGGAGTTCCTGCGCAAGGACCGCGAGGTGGCGCAGGCGCAGCGCGACAACTTCCGCAAGGCCGTGCAGAAGGGCATCAAGCTGACGATGGGCACGGACACGGGCGTGCATCCGCACCAGGACGCGCCGAAGCAGCTGGCGGTCATGGTGCAGTATGGGATGACGCCGATGCAGGCGATCCAGGCTGCGACCAAGGTCGGCGCCGAGGCACTGGGCATCGAAGCAGAGGTCGGCCAGATCGCGCCGGGCTACTCTGCCGACATCGTCGCGGTGACACGGGACCCGATCTCCGACATCCACTCCATGGACAGCGTGGAGTTCGTCATGAAACAGGGAACTGTGTACAAGCAGTAATCCGGCCGGGCAGGGGGGCTCGCCATCCAGGGACAATGGTTCGGACACCCGCGAGGACTCGCCACACTCTTCATGACGGAGATGTGGGAGCGCTTCACGTATTACGGGATGCGCGGCATCCTGATCCTGTTCCTGGTCGATGCAGTCGCCACCGGCGGGTTCGGCCTCGACGATCGCAAGGCCACGGCGATCTACGGCCTGTACACGACCGCGACCTACCTCATGGCATTGCCGGGCGGCTGGCTCGCCGACCGGCTGCTCGGCGCGCAGCGGGCGGTATTGTGGGGTGCCGCGCTGATCCTTGTCGGTAATACGCTGCTCGCCGTTCCTGCGGGTCCGACGCTGTTCTACGTCGGATGCCTGGTCGTCGTGCTGGGCGTCGGCCTGCTGAAACCCAACATCAGCGCGATGGTCGCCCAGTTGTATCCGGAGGGCGGGGCCCGGCGCGATGCGGGCTTCACGCTGTTCTACCTCGGCATCAACGTCGGCGCCTTGATCGGATCCCTCGCCACGCCGTGGCTGGCGCAGCAGTACGGCTGGCGCGCGGGTTTTGCCGGCGCGGCCGTGGCCATGGCTCTCGGACTGGTCCAGTTCCAGCTCACACGTCGACATCTCGGCGATGCCGGGTTGCGAGCAAAGCCGACGGTTCCGGCCATGGTTGCCTCCGATCGACGTCACTGGCGCGCGATTGCGTTGGTGGCGGCGGCGCTGGCCATGCTGGTCGGGTTGCTTGCCGCAGGCATCGTGTCGTTCGATCCGGCACGCGTCGCCCGGTGGACGGCTGTCGCGATCCTGGCAGTGACGGTGGCCTATTTCGGTTACCTGCTGTTCCTGGCGGGGCTCGACCTCGCCGAGCGCAAGCGCGTGCTGGTCGTGCTGGCGCTCTTCGTTTCGTCGGCGTTGTTCTGGGCGGGCTACGAACAGGCTGGATCATCCATGAACCTGTTCGCCGAGCGGTTCACTGACCGGATGATCGGCACGTTCGAGATTCCGGCAGGCTGGTTCCAGGCTCCAAGCTCGCTCTACATCCTGCTGTTTGCACCGGCGTTTTCGGCGCTCTGGATATATCTCGGCCGGCGCAACCTCGATCCGTCGGCACCGGCCAAATTTGCGTTCGGACTCGTGTTGCTGGGCCTCGGCTTCCTGGTAATGGTGGGAGCCGCGACCGTCGTCGCCAGCGGCCATCTCGCGGGCCCGCAATGGCTGCTGCTCGCCTACCTGCTGCACTGCTTCGGCGAGTTGTGCCTGAGTCCGGTGGGCCTGAGTTCGGTCACCAAGCTCGCGCCCCCGCGTTTCGTCGGCCAGATGATGGGACTGTGGTTCCTCGCGACATCGACGGGGCTGCTGCTCGCTGGACTCATCGCTGGCCGCTTCGACTCGCAGGACCTGGCGTCCATGCCGCGGCAGTACCTGGAAATTGCGGTGGTCTCGCTGGTGGCAGGGACCGCCCTGCTCGCCATCGCGAGCCGGGTGCAGCGACTGGCGGGCGGTATCCGCTAGCAGGGCGGCTTGCTCTCGCACCGCAAAATCCACCAGACTCTGCGGCCTCGCGCCCGCAGGCGCAACCCTTTGGAAAAGCGAAAAAATAATGTCCAGCACTGCAGTACCCGGCGTGCCCAGCGGCACGTGGCTTGGCCACCCGAAAGGACTCTTCCTGCTGTTCGCCACGGAGATGTGGGAACGCTTCAGCTACTACGGCATGCGGGCCCTGTTGGTGCTGTCGCTGATCGCCGGAGTAGAGGCGACGAACCCCGGGTTCGGGCTGTCGCAGTCCGACGCGCTCAAGCTCTATGGCCTGTTCACCGGCTTCGTGTACTTCACGCCGCTGATCGGCGGCTGGCTCGCCGACAACTACTTGGGCCAGCGCAAGTCGGTGATCGTCGGCGGCGTGCTGATGGCAGCCGGCCAGTTCACGTTGGCCGCCGCGATCCCAGGCAACCTGAGCCTGTTCTACATCGGCCTCGTGATCCTGGTGCTGGGCAACGGCTTCTTCAAGCCCAACATCTCGACGATGGTCGGTGACCTGTATCCGGAAGGCGACGCGCGTCGCGACGGCGCGTTCACCATCTTCTACATGGGCATCAACGCGGGAGCATTCCTTGCGCCGCTCATCTGCGGCACCCTCGGTGAAAACCCCGAGAACGGCTGGCGCGCTGGCTATTTCGCGGCCGGCGTCGGCATGATCGTCTCCGTGATCATCCAGCTCGCGCTGGCCAGGCGTTACCTGGGAGAGGTCGGCACGGTACCCGCGGCGCAGCGTTCGCTCGCCAACTCGGGCGGCGCGCATGCCGCGCTCACGCCGGACGAAGTCGACCGCCTGCGTGTCATCTTCATGCTGTTCGTGTTCGTCGTGCTGTTCTGGGCCGCGTTCGAACAGGCCGGCGGCCTCATGAACATCTACGCGATGGAAAAGACCAACCGTGTGGTCGGCGCCTTTGAAGTGCCAGCGAGCTGGTTCCAGTCCCTGAACCCGCTGTTCATCGTGGTGCTCGCGCCCATCTTCTCGGCGATCTGGGGCAAGCTCGGCACGCTGGGCCGCAATCCGTCCACGCCGAAAAAGATGGTGCTGGGCCTGGTGCTGACGGGCATCGGCTTCCTCGCGATGGTGGCGGCTGCGCTCGAGTCGGCCGCCGGCGGCAAGGCTGCCATGTCCTGGCTCGTGATCGCCTACTTCTTCCACACCACGGGTGAACTGTGCATCTCGCCGGTCGGCCTGTCGATGGTCACCAAGCTCGCGCCGCTGCGCCTCGCCTCGCTGATGATGGGCGTGTGGTTCCTGATCAACTTCGTCGCCAACTGGCTCGCCGGCATCATCGGCTCGTTTGCGGAAAGCCTCGGTGACCTTGCGATCTTCGGCGGCCTCGCCGTGACCTTGTTCGTCTTTGCCTTCGTGCTGTGGCTGCTCTCCGGCATGCTGGTGCGCTGGATGCACGGCGCGGAAGACATCAAGCACTGAGCATGAGCGGCGGCGGAGCGACTGCATGAAACGGACCGAGGGACCGGCGGCGTTCGCCGTGCTCAATCGGGGGCTGATCGACGCCGATTCGCCCTCGCCGCTGTATTTCCAGCTGTACACGGTCCTGCACGATGCCATCGTCAAGGGCCTGATCCCGCACGAGGCGCGCATGCCGTCCGAGAAGGAAATCGCGGAAGGCTTCGACGTGTCGCGAATCACGGCACGACGGACGCTGGCCGAACTCGCCGCCAAAGGGCTCGTCGTCCGGCATCGTGGCAAGGGCACGTTCGTGAGCCATGTGGACCGGCCCGTCCCGATCGTTGCCCCGCTCGGCTCCAACGTCGAGAGCCTCGGCGACCTCGGCCGCGACACGACGCTCACCGTACTGTCGAAGCGCATGGCGACGCTGCCGCCGGACCTGCAGCAGGCGTTTGGCCTCGGACCGACGGCCAGGGTCTGTCAGCTCGTGCGTGTGCGCAGCTCGAGCGGTCAGCCGTTCGCGCACTACCTGTCGTGGACACCGAAGTTCAACGCGTCGATGCCGAAGAAAGAACTCGAAGGCGCCAGTCGCGTGACCTTGTTCGAACGCTACGGCCTGCGCATCGCCCGCATGGAACGATTCCTGAGCGCCGAGGGCGCCGCACCGGACGTGGCCCGTGCGCTCGACGTGCCGAGCGGCAAGCCGCTGCTTAAGCTGGTCCGGTTCTCCTACGACGCGCAGGGTCGCCTGCAGGATCATCTCACCGCGCTCTACAACTCGGACCTGTTCAGCTACCGGGTCGAGACCAGGGTCGGCCTCGACTGAGTCCAGCGGGTGCCGGCCTTCGTGCACGCCGGGCAATCTTGTTAGTCTTGTCATCCTCAGCAACCGGCGGCCGGGCCGCCGCGCGCACCCCGTCTTCGGAGACCGCCATGAGCTCGACCCGCACCGGCGCCAGCGCCAAGTGCTTCCCTGCCGTTGGCCTGCACACGCGGATTGCCGCCGCCGTAGCCGTCGCGCTCTGTGCCCTCGCACCGCTGGGCAAGGCCTCTGCCGAGACCGCGGATGAGTTCGTTGCACGCCTCAACAAGGAATTCGCCGATATCGCGCTCGAGCTGAACGCGGCGGGCTGGACGCAGGCGACCTACATCAACGTCGACACGCAGCTGCTGAACGCGCGCACCTACGAACGCTTTCTCGAGAAATTCAGCAAGGCCGTCGAGGACGCGAGGAAATTCGAGGGTCAGCCGATGTCGCCGGCCTCCCGCCGCTCGATCGAACTGCTGAAGCTCGGCGTCTCGGCGCCGGCCCCCAACGATTCCGCCAAGCGCGCCGAACTGGCGACGTTGCTCGCCGGCATGGAAGCCAAATACGGGGCCGCCAAGTACTGCAAGCCCGGCGAGAAGGAATGCCGCGACGAGGTGCAACTGAAGACGGTGCTCGAGAACAGCCGCAACTACGACGAGCTGCTCGATGCATGGAAGGGCTGGCACGACCTGGCGCGCGGCCTGCGTGGCGATTACGCGCGTTACGTCGAGCTCGCGAACGAAGGCGCGCGGGAGCTGGGCTACAAGGACCTGGGCGCGATGTGGCGCTCGGGCTACGACATGCCAGCAGACGACTTCACGAGAGAAGCCGCGCGGCTCTTCGCGCAGGTGGAGCCGCTCTACAGGGACCTGCAGTGCTTTGCACGGACCAGGCTCGCGCAGAAGTATGGCGAGGACAAGGTGCCGGCCGGCAAGCCGATTCCGGCGCACCTGTTCGGCAACATGTGGGCCCAGCAGTGGGATGCCGCGTACGACATCCTGGAGCCGTACCCCGGCGTCAGCCAGCTCGACGTCGATTCCGCGCTCGTCGCGCAGAAGTACGACTCGGTGCGCATGGCGAAGTCGGCCGAGTCTTTCTACCAGTCGATCGCCTTCCCCGCGCTGCCCGCGACGTTCTGGGAGCGCTCGATGCTTTCGCAGCCACGTGACCGCAATGTGCAGTGCCACGCCAGTGCCTGGCACATGGACGGCAAGGAAGACGTCCGCATCAAGATGTGCACGCGGCCGACGCTCGAGGAGCTCAAGACCATCTACCACGAGATGGGCCACGTCTACTATTTTCTCTGGTACAAGGACCAGCCGTTCCTGTTCCAGAACGGCGCGCACGACGGCTTCCACGAAGCTATCGGGGATACCGTCACGCTCTCGATGACGCCCGCGTACCTCGCGCAGATCGGGCTGGTGCCGGAAGCGAGGACCAGCAAGGAGGCAGTCATCAACCAGCAGATGAAGATGGCGCTCGAGAAGATCGCGTTCCTGCCCTTCGGCAAGATGATCGACGAATGGCGCTGGCAGGTGTTCTCGGGCCAGGTGACGCCCGCGAACTACAACGCGGCATGGTGGGCGCTGCGCGAGAAGTACCAGGGCATCCGTCCGCCGGTCGAGCGCACCGAAGCGGACTTCGATCCGGGCGCGAAGTACCACATCCCCGGCAACACGCCGTACACGCGCTACTTCCTGTCCTTCATCCTGCAGTTCCAGTTCCAGAAGGCCCTCTGCGACGCGGCGGGCTTCAAGGGACCGCTGTCGGAGTGCTCGATCTACGGCAACGAGGAAGCCGGGAAGAAGTTCGGCGCGATGCTGGCGAAGGGTGCGAGCCAGCCGTGGCAGGACACCATGTACGAGCTGACCGGCACGCGGCAGATGGACGCCTCGGCGATCCTCGAGTACTTCCAGCCGTTGCAGGGCTGGCTCAGGCAGCAGAACAAGGGCCAGACCTGCGGCTGGTAAGAACCGACGCCCGCATTCGGCAAACCGCCTGCCATCTAGGCATTTCCGCTAAGCCCTGCGAGCGGCAGGAGCCGCTCTCTTCCAGTACATTCGTTCCAGGCACAGCGAGCGAAGCAGCGGGACGCGGCAAGTCCCGGGTACCGGATGCGCATCGACCGATACGTTCACGACGAACGCCTGACCTGGGGCGCCGCGTTGGTATTGCTGGTCGTAGCCGCGCTGCACGCTGCTGGCATCGGTCGGCTCCTGCTGGCCCAACTCGACCCCCCGCAGGACGAACTGCCGCCGCCTGTCTTCCAGGTGAGCCTGCTCAAGCTGCCGCCGCCGCGCCTGCCGCCCGAGGTGCAACAGGCACCGGACACCGCGACCGACGCGGTCAAGCAGCAGCGGCCCAGAGTGACGCGCCCGGTGCCGATCCTCGTCGACACGCCGACGACGGATCCCGTGCCGCCGGACACCCAGGTCAAGCGTTACGAATTGGGTGACGAACTGCTGCCTGGCGAACCGGGCCCGCCGATGCCGGAGGGAACCGTCGACGGCGACTCGACCGTACCCGCCCCGGCCGAGCAGACCCCCGTTTTCTGGAAGATGAAGCTGCTCGAAATGAAGCGGCCGGTCTACCCGCCGCGCTGTCTGCGCATGGGGATCGAGGGCACGGTGCGCCTGCGAGTGCTCGTCGGCGAGGACGGGCGGCCCCAGGACGCGGCAGTCCGCACGAGCAGCGGCGACACCAGCCTCGACCAGGCGGCGCTCGACGCCGTGCGCGAATGGCGGTTCGAACCGGCCAGACGCGACGGCGTGCCCCTGCGCGCCTGGTGCATCGTTCCCATCACGTTCTCGTTGGAAGACTGACGACAGGATTCAGCCATGCATCCCACCGAAGCACTGACCACGATGAGTTTCGCCAACTTCCTGCACGAGACGGATGCCGTGGGGCTGTTCGTCTTCGGGCTGCTGGTCGTGATGTCGATCGTCTCGTGGTACTTCATCATCCTGAAGGCCGCCCGGGTCGTACGAATCCGCATGCGCTCGCACCATGTCGTGACGACGTTCTGGAAGACGCCCACCGACCAGGCGCTCGGTTACCTCGAGCAGCAGCCCGACTGGGAGCCGTTCTCCAAGATCGCAATCGACGGCGAATTCGCCATGGCGCACCACGATCGCCTTACGGAGGAGCGCGTCGCGGGCACGCTGCATCGGGCCGAGTTCCTCGACCGCTCGCTGCGTTCCTCGATCAACCGCGAGACCGAGCGCCTGGAAACCGGCCTTACGTTCCTTGCGACCGTCGGCAGCACGGCCCCGTTTGTTGGCCTGTTCGGCACCGTGTGGGGAATCTTTCACGCGCTCGTGCGCATCGGTGCATCCGGCGAGACCTCGCTCGACCAGGTCGCGGGACCCGTGGGCGAGGCGCTGATAATGACCGCGCTCGGCCTCGCCGTCGCGGTGCCGGCGGTGATCGGCTACAACCTGCTGGTGCGCAACAACCGCGTGATCATCGCGAGCTTCCACGCATTCGCCGAGGACCTGCTCGCCTACCTCACGACCGGCGCGCGCGTGCCTTCCTCGATGGACCACCATCGCGCGCATCGCCTGCAGCAGCAGACGGCCTGAAGCTGAAACCCGGGAGACGGCCATGGCATTCAGTGGACTTGGCGGCGGCAGCGGCACTCCACACTCGGCCCCGATGGCCGAGATCAACATGATCCCGCTCGTGGACGTCATGCTGGTATTGCTGATCATCTTCATGATCACCGCGCCCCTGATCGCCCACAAGATCAAGATCGACCTGCCGCAGGCATCGACTGTCCTGCTCGAAGAAAAGCCGGACACGATCGTCATCGCACTCATGGCCGACGGGAAAATGTTCCTGAACGACGTGCCGATCGATCGCCAGGAAATGGTCGAGCGTCTCGCTGCCGAAGCGCAACGCAGGCCGCAGCCGGAACTGCACCTGCACGTCGACCGCACGCTGCAGTTCCAGTCGCTCGCCACGGTCATGGCCGACGCGCAGAACGCGGGCATGGTCAAGGTCGGCATCGCGACGGATCCGCTCAAGGGCAAGGAGGGCGGCTGACGGACCGCGAGGAGTGCGAGATGACGCTCACCGTGACGCTCGAGTTTTCGGAGGAGGAGCTCGACTACTTCCGCTCCCGGATGCATCGCGTGCGGGATCGGAACGGACAGCGTCCTCCACACGAAATCGCCGCTGCAGCCCTGGCGGAGGTGGAGCGTTTGCGCTCGACAGCGCGCTCCCCATTCATCCGGCGCCGCATCGACCGTGTCGCCTCCCTGGCGGCCATGCTGGAGGACAGTGAGTGGCAACTGCCCGAGCTTGAGCGCGGCCGCGTGCTCGATGGCCTCGCTTACGTCGCCGACGTCGAGGACCTGGTCCCGGACAATGTGCCGGTGCTGGGCCTCGTGGACGACGCGATCATGCTGGAACTGCTGTTGCGCGAACTCCAGCACGAACTCGACGCCTACGAGGAGTTCGATGAGTACCGTCGCGACGAAGCGCCGCGCCGCGACAAGCCCGGCGTGCACCGCCCGGTATCGCGCGAAGACTGGCTCGCGTCACGTCGCGAGGCGCTGCACGCAAGGATCCGGGAGCGTCGTGATCGCGATCTAGAGCGGGACGGCGATGCGTACCGGTTGATCACGCGCTTCTAGCGGCTGGCACCATAGATGAAACTCGCAGACGCGCTGATCCAAGCCCTTGTCGATCACGGTGTCCAGCAGGCGTTCGGCCTCCCGGGGGATTTCGCGCTGCCGTTGTTCAAGGCGCTCGATGAATCGAAGCGGCTGCCGCTCTTCATGCTCAGCCACGAGCCAGGAGTAGGGTTTGCCGCCGACGCGGCTGCCCGCATCGCATCCGCGCCGTCCGCAGCGTTCGTGACATACGGGGCCGGCGCTCTCAACATGCTCAATGCCGTCGCGTCGGCCTATGCCGAGCAGGTTCCCGTCGTCGTGGTGTCCGGCGCACCCGGGACACACGAGGGGCGCGGCATGCTGAAGCTGCACCACCAGGTGAAGACGCTCGACTCGCAGATGATCATCTACCGGGAAGTCACCTGTGACCAGGCGCGACTCGACGATCCGCGTCGTGCGCCGGCAGACATCGCGCGCGTGCTGTCGAGCTGCATCACGCACTCACGGCCGGTCTACTGCGAATTTCCACGCGACCTCGTCGATGCTCCGTGCGAACCGGTTCGTGTCCTGCCGCAGCCGGTCATCGCGGCCGATGCCGTCAGCGACTGCGTCGACGAAGTGCTTGAGCGCATCGCGCGCGCAAAGTCACCGGTGATGATGCTGGGCGTGGAGGTACGGCGCTTCCGGCTCGAGGCGCCAGTTGCCCAGCTGGCGCGCCAGCTCGGCATCCCGGTCGTGACGTCGTTCATGGGTCACGGCCTGCTGTCGGCGCAGGACTCGCCACTGGTGGGCGCGTACCTTGGCACAGCCGGCGATCCCGGCATCACGCACCTGGTCGAGGACTCGGACTGCCTGGTGCTCCTCGGCGTCACGCCGTGCGACACGAACCTCGGCGTCTCGGAGCATGCGATCGCGCCACGCACGACGATCCTGGCGCACAGCCGGTCCGTCGGCGTAGGCCATCACCGATATCCAGACGTGCCGCTCGCGGCACTGGTCGAAGGGCTGCTGGCGCGGCTGGCGCGCGAGCCACGCGCACCGCGTGCCCTGCCCGACCTGCAGATGCAACCGCCGGCCGTGTTCGTCGACGACGATGCGCCGCTGTCGCCGACCGACATTGCGGCCGCGATCAATGACGCGTTTGCCCGGCACGGAGCGCTGCCGCTGGCTGCGGACATGGGCGACTGCATGTTCGCCGCGCTCGACATCGGCCACTCCGAGCTCGTCGCCCCCGGCTACTACGCCAGCATGGGGTACGGGGTACCGGCGGGACTCGGCTTGCAGGCAGCGACCGGACGACGGCCCCTGGTCCTGGTGGGCGACGGCGCGTTCCAGATGACCGGCTGGGAACTCGGCAATTGCCGGCGCTATGGCTGGGATCCGATCGTCGTGCTGTTCAACAACCGCAGTTGGGAAATGCTGCGCGTGTTCGAGCCGGGTTCATCACTCTATGCGCTCGATGACTGGGACTTCGCGGGCTGCGCGGCGCCGCTGGGCGGAATCGGGGTCCGCGTCAACACGCGCCACGAGTTCGCAGTGGCGCTCGAGCGCGCCATGGCGGAGCGTGGGCGGTTCCAGCTGATCGACGCCACGCTGCCGCGCGGGTCGGTCTCGACGTCGCTCGCGCGGTTCGTCGCGACGCTGAAACAACGTCAACGTATCGCGCCCGGCGACTGAGCGGACGTCGACGTTTCAGCTGAAACGTCAAGACGAGCTACGCAATCCACAACTGACAGTCTGCTGCCGGCCCGAAACGGACCTCGCTGATTGGGCCACCTCTCATAGGCCCTCGCAGCGCGTCTCATGGGTACCGCTACAGGGCGGGGATGAAATTCAAGGCGTACCAGGCTGTCAGCAGATACATGGCCGCAATGACGCCCAGCTGGATGCGTGGGGATTCGAACATCCAGGCTGTGACGATCAGACTGATCTGGGCGATTCCAAGCAACTTCACGGTCGACGATTGAAACCCCGCCAGCATCAGGTTCGCGAGATGCCCAAGGATCAAGTAGCAGAAAAGGCCGGTAAGAAACTTGCGTCGTATGGCGGCATGATGGGCCGCGAGATCAACCGGTTCCTTGACCTCGACTTCGGGCACGATCATCCAGCAATTTACAAAGAGGATGGCACCCAGCAAGAGCAGGAAGCAGACGAATCCCAGCGACCAAACGGGATCGTTACGCGCATGCCAGACGGAAAACCAATAGTCGACGCACATGAACGCCATGAAACCGATCCATCCGACCAGCGGTATGGACCAACGACTCACGCCTGCCTTGATGATCTTCGTGATGCCGATCAATAGATGCGTGAGTGCAAGCGATATGACGATCGACAGCAGCACGCTGACATATTCGAAAGGGGTCATTCAGCACCAGGAAGTGTCATGGAACTCCTCTCGCGAGTCTGCACCCGACGAGACTACTGACGTCGTCATAGCGTAGCCCAGGGTCGATCGACTCGCCTTCGATGAGGAAGAAACCCCTCGCACGCGGCACGACATAGCGCTCCGGCGGTGGCGAGATCCACCGGGCCTTCTCCGGCGGGTCACTGCGACAGATTCAGCTTGCGCAGGAGGGCCGCGTAGCGTGGGTCGCCGATCAGTCCACTGAGCAGCGGATCGCCCTGCAGCCACATGATCCCGGGATCCTTACTGGCGACCGCAGCCGCCAGCCATCGAAACGCCTGGTCGGCATCACCCAGGTAGGCGTGGGTTTCGGCGATCTGGAACTCGGCGCCCGTCGACTCGCGCTGCATGTCGGCGAGCGCGGCTCGAGCTGCCGTGTCGCGGCCCTGCGCGTGATACCCGAGAGGCAGGCCGAACGTCCGCCAGCCCGGAGTGGCCTCTGCCTCGAATGCGGCAACTGCCGCGTTCACCTTCCCTTGCGCCAACAGAATCCGGCCGAGTTCGTAGTGAGCCACCGGGTAACCGGCGCTGAGTTCAAGCACTTGCCGGATCTCCCTTTCCGCCTCGATCAGACGGTTCGAGTAGTACAGCATTCGGGCGAAATAGCGCCGGGCCAGCAGGTTGAGGGGATCGCGACCAAGTGCCTGCCGCAGGAAGGTTACCGCTTCCTCCGCGTTCCCCAAGGCCTGCCGGATGGTAGCCGTGACCAGGAACAACACCGAGTTTCCGGGGTCGAGCTCGCAGGCGCGGGCGAGGCGCGCTTCGCTGCCACGCCAGTCATGATCGACATTCACCAGCACGACGCCGAGCGAGGAGTAGGCGTCGCCGAGGGTGGGATCCAGCGCGATGGCCTTTTCGGCTGCAGCCCGGCTGAGCGCATAGCCCTGATCAAGCGCGATGTAGCTGTTTCCAACCTGCCGTACGTAGACGGCCGCGAGGCCCGCCCAGGCCCGCGCGTAGCCGGCGTCCAGTGCGAGCGCGCGCTGGTAGCAGTCGACCGCCTTTTCGAGGTCGGCCTGCGTCTCGCGTTCCCTGAAGTACTGCCCTTGCAGGTAGAGGTTGTGAGCCTCGGCATTCGTCGCCGTCGTGCTCGCGCTCGGCACGGCTGCCAGCAGCGTCAGTTTGAGCTTGTCGACGACCGCGCGCGCAATGTCGTCCTGGATCTGGAAGATGTCGTCCAGGGTCCGGTCGAAGGTCTCGGACCAGAGGTGATAGCCGTTGTCGCCGCGTACCAGCTGCACGGTGATCCGCAGCCGGTTACCGGCCTTGCGGACGCTCCCTTCGAGCACGTGGGCGACGTTGAGCGCCTGGCCGATCTCGCCGGCAGTGACCGGCCGGCCGCGAAACGAGAACGACGAGGTGCGGGCTGGAACCCGCAGCTCCGGAATTCGGGCGAGCAGGTTGATCAGTTCCTCGGCGAGGCCGTCCGAGAAGTACTCCTGCTCCTTGTCGGCGCTCATGTTGACGAATGGCAGCACTGCGATCGAGTGTTCCGGGGCCGCGCTTGGCCCGGACGCGACAGGGTGGATATAAGCCGCGGCAGCGGGCGCAAGCCGGGTCGATGTCGGTCTCCCAGGCTCAACGCCCGACAGCAGTTGCGCTACGCGCGCGACGAACGCGGGCGGCACCTCGTTGGCCGGCAGGCGCGTCCAATGCACGGCGCGAAACGGCTCCGGCACACTCGCCTCCTGCGGGTTCGTAGCGTCGATGACGACCGGCAGGAGAAAGGCTTTTTCCTCGGCCATGTCATGGGTGCGGGCGATGGCGAGCTTCCACTCGCGCCGAAAATAGCCTTCAAGCCGCGCCTGGGTGTTGGCCGAGATGATCGGGACGAAGAGCGCGCAGTCGCGGATCTCTCGGCGAATTCTCTGGTCCCAGGCGTCGCCGCCGCGCAACTCGCTCTGATCGAACCAGACTTCAAGGCCGATCCCTCGGAGCGCATCGCAGATACGCCGCGCCGCCTCTGCATCCTGGGACGCGTAGCTCAGGAATATGGCTCTCGACGGACTAGTCATCAGCCTCCAGCTCCTGCAGGCCACAACGCGGAATCGCCACCAACGGCGTGCCGACGGGATGGCCCGCATTGGTGCGCGTCTCAGTTTCCCCGCCGGTGGATCCCATTGGACGTACGTGCCTTCGCGTTACGAGCGGTATCTTATCGGAATTGGGAACACGCACTTCCGGGCCGGTCGAGCGACCGGTTCTGGCCGAACCCGGTCACTTGGGTCACAAGTGCTGGCTCTCACGGCATCCCTCTCCCGCTCATGCGGGAGAGGGAGTGCATGCCGGTGGCACTGCCTCAGATTCGCATCAGTTTCGCGTAGATCGGCGCGACCCAGCTGCCGAACAGGCGCACGGCATAGTGCGACATCCTGGCATCGAAGCCGACGCGCCAGTGTGCCCGTCGCCGGTGTGCGGCCCGCCAGACCATGGCGGCGACGTCATCGGCCTTCGCTTTGACGCCCATCGTCTCGATCGACGCGGCTTTCCATTGCGCGTTCCGCACCATGCCGGTGTCGACGTACGCGACGTAGATAGCACAGACGTTGATGCCCTGCGGCCGGTATTCGATGTTCAGCGCCTCGGTGTAGCCGCGCACGAAGAACTTAGTGGCGCTATAGACCGCGTGATGCGGCGACCCGTACTCGGCGGAGGTCGACGCCATGGCGATCATGTGCGCGCCGGGTGCCGCGCGTCTGAGATGTGGCAGTGCCGCGTCGAACGTATGCATCACTCCCTTGACGTTGACGTCGACCTGCAGGTCTTTCTGCTCGGGCGTGACCTGATCGTCAGGGGCCATGAACAGCACGCCCGCGTTGGCGAAGACGGTGTCGAGCTTGCCGCCCTGTCGCGCGGCGAAGTCATCGATCGCACACGCGACGGAAGCACGATCCCGCACATCCGCCACGTAAGGCGTGAAGCGCTCGCGCCCGATCGCGTCGGCAAGGGTATTCACGGGTTCGGGCCGCAGGTCGCAGCCACCGACGTGCCAACCCTCCGCCGCGAACCGTCGTGCGGTTGCAGAACCGATGCCGCCGCCGGCGCCGGTGATGAAGATGGATCCATTGATGGTTCGACTGGTCATAGATCACGCTCATCTGAAAATTCGATTCGGGCCAACCCGATCGCGGCATTGCATTTGCCGCTGCCGGCCTCTCTAATGCCGCAACTTACCCGCCGGGACGCACTTATGACCGAAGCTCAGGCCCCCGCGCAACTGACGCCCCGCGCCATCATCCTCGCCATCGTCCTGGCCGTCCTGCTCGCCGCCGCCAACACCTACCTCGGGCTCTTCGCCGGGCTCACCATCGCGTCGGCCATTCCCGCCGCGGTCGTCTCGATGGCGGTCCTGCGGGTGCTCGGCGGCAGCACCATCCTCGAGAACAACATCGTGCAGACCGGCGCCTCGGCCGGCTCCTCGATCGCCTCGGGCGTGATCTTCACGATCCCGGCGCTGGTGATCCTCGGCCACTGGACTGACTTCAAGTACGCGTGGGTGATGGCCATCGCCGGCCTCGGCGGCATCCTCGGCGTGTTCTTCTCGGTGCCTTTGCGCCGCTCGCTGATCGTCGAGCAGAACCTGAAGTTTCCGGAAGGCGTCGCGGCCGCCGAGGTGCTCAAGGCCGGTGACAACCCGGCGCAGGGCGTGAAACTGCTCGGCCTGGCCGCGCTCGGCGGCGGACTCGCCAAGCTGGCCGCGGGCAGCGGCCTGCGCCTGATCCCGGACACGGCCGCCTCCAGCGGGTTCGTCGGCAAGTGGCTCGCCTACTTCGGCACCAACCTCTCGCCGGCGCTGCTCGGCGTCGGCTACATCGTCGGCCTCAATATCGGCGCGCTGGCGCTGGTCGGCGGCATGATCTCCTGGAACATCGCGATCCCGATCTACGCCGCGCATTTCCTGCAGGACAACGCCGCGCTGGCGCAACAGCTGGCTGGCGCGGATGCCGAAACAATGGCCGGGGCGATCTGGTCCGCCGAGGTCCGGTACCTCGGCGTGGGCGCAATGCTGGTGGGCGGCATGTGGGCGCTGGTCTCGATCCGCAGTTCGCTCGCCTCCGGCATCCGCAGCGGCCTCGAGGCCACGCGCGCTGGTGCTGCCAGGGCCGCTTCGCACACCGAGCAGGACCTGCCGATGAAGTGGATCCTGATCGGGCTCGTGCTGTTCACGATCCCGCTCGCCATCCTGTACCAGATGATCGTCGACAACATCGGCATCAGCCTGGTGATGACCGTGATCATGATCGTCGCGGGTTTCGTGTTCACGTCGGTCTCGGCGTACATGGCGGGCCTCGTCGGTTCGTCGAACAACCCCGTCTCCGGCATCACGATCTGCACGATCCTGTTCGCGTCGCTGCTGCTCGTCGTGCTGATGGGCCGGGGCGCCGCACTCGGACCCGTGGCCGCGATCATGATCGGCTCGGTGGTCTGCTGCGCGGCCTGCATCGGCGGCGACAACCTGCAGGACCTGAAGGCGGGGCAGCTCGTGGGCGCCACGCCATGGCGGCAGCAGGTCATGCTCGCGATCGGAGCCGCCAGTTGCGCGCTGGTGATGGCGCCCGTGCTCAACCTGCTGCTCAAGGCCTACGGCATCGGCGTGCCGACGGCCGACCATCCCAACCCGCTCATCGCACCGCAGGCCACGCTGATGGCCTCCGTCGCCAAGGGCATGTTCGGCGGCGAGTTGCCGTGGGGCATGATCGCGATCGGAGCGATAATCGGCGTGGGCATCATCCTCGTCGACGAATACCTGAAACGCCGCAACGCGCCCTTCCGCGCGCCTGTGCTCGCGGTCGCCGTCGGCATCTACCTGCCGCTCGAGCTGTCGGTGCCGATCTTCCTCGGCGGCCTGATCGCCTGGCTCGTCGAACGCAAGCTCGGCATCCATGACGATTCACCCGAGGCCGAGCGCGCGAAGCAGAACGGCGTGCTGTTCGCCGCCGGCCTGATCACGGGTGAAGCGCTCATGGGAATCTTCATCGCAATCCCGATCGTGATGTCGGGCAGCGCCGACGTGCTCGCGCTCGGTGCCGGCCTGCAGTTCGGCGAGTGGCTCGGCCTCGCCGTCGTCGGCGCGCTCGCGCTGTTGCTGTACCGGGTCGGCGCCAGCCGGAGCGCGTGACGGCAGCATCGGGATGACCCGGCGATCCGCACGGCGGCATGGACGATGACGCGATTCAGAGCGCGCCTGTATGCATCCTTCGCCGTCGTCTACCTGGTCTGGGGTTCGAGCTTCCTGGTGATTCGCGTCGGCGTCACGGACTTGCCGCCGCTGCTGTTCGCCGCGGGCCGGGCCTTCATCGGCGGCCTGGTGCTGCTCGCACTCGCGCTGTATCGCGGCAACCGGCTGCCCAGCACGCGGCGTGAATGGAAGCTGCTGTGCTTTTTTTCGCTGGTGCTGATTGCCTTGAGCAGCGGCCCGGCGACGTTTGCGCTGAAGCACCTGCCGTCCAACGAAGTGGCCCTGCTGAACGCGAGCCTCGCGCTCTGGATCGCCGGGCTCGGCACGCTGGGACCCAAGGGGCAGCCGCTGTCCAGGCTCAGCCTGGTCGGCCTGCTGCTGGGGTTCGCAGGCGTGGCGTTGCTGGTCTGGCCCGCAGAACTGCAGGTCACTCCGCACGTCGGCTGGCAGCTGCTGGTCCTCACCGCCGCCTTGATCTGGTCTGCCGGCACGATCTTCTACCGCAACACGACGCTGGTCATGGGCCCCATAGGATTCAACGCGATCATCATGCTGATCGGCGGCATGGTGCTGTTCGCCGCAGGGGCCGCGGCTGGCGAACTGCCGCGGTGGCACTGGGAAGGGCGCGGCATGGCCGCGCTGGTATTCCTCGGCGTGTTCGCCTCGGCGGTGACCTACACCGCATTCACCTGGCTCATGAAAAACGCGCGCACCGATCGCGTCGCGACCTTCGCCTACGTCAACCCCGCCATTGCGACGCTGCTCGGTT
Organism: uncultured Gammaproteobacteria bacterium; assembly: GCA_963698735.1. Lineage (GTDB taxonomy): Bacteria > Pseudomonadota > Gammaproteobacteria > Steroidobacterales > Steroidobacteraceae > RPQJ01. The sequence goes on from CAVOSA010000012.1 coordinate 63,415, forward strand.
GGATGGTGCTGGGCGAGACGCTCTCGCCGCAGCAGCTGCTCGGGATGCTCGTGATCCTCGGCGGTGTCGTGCTGGTGACGCTGCCGAGTCGCTTGGTCTGACGCGAATCAGCGACGGCGGGCGACGAACTTCTCGAGCTTGCCGGACGGGCCGATCAGGCTCGAGGCGGCCCACGACACGATGCTGACGATGAGCGCCGCACCCACGGCCGTCCAGAAGCTGGAGATCGTGAAGCCCGGCACCAGCCTCGCGACGAGCCCGACCATGCCGGCGTTCAGCACCAGCAGGAACAGGCCCAGCGTGACGATGGTGATCGGCAACGTGAGGATGAAGGCGAGCGGTCGCACGAAGGCGTTGACGACGCCAAGCAGCACGGCCGCCAGCGCGAGCTGGCCCGGCGTGGTGAAATTGAGGCCGTCGAGCAACTGGTTCGCCAGCCAGAGGCCCAGCGCCGAGATCGCGGCACGCAGCAGGAATCCGACCATGATTGAAGCTCCCTTCGAGCCGGCGACCCGGCGCGCCGTTGGTTGACCTGCGGGCGATGGTAATGGAATCTGCACGCCGTCACATCACCCCGGCCGCGCCGGAATCGAGGAGCCATGGAATTCGTCGCCATCGTCGCCGTGCTGGCGCTGCTGCAGTACATCTGGTTCGCGATCCTGGTCGGGCAGGCCCGCGGCAAGTTCGGCGTGAACGGTCCGGCGGTGACGGGTCACCCGGTCTTCGAACGTTACTTCCGCGTGCAGATGAACACGCTGGAGCTGCTGATCGCGCTGCTGCCGGGACTCTGGCTGTTCGCGCATTACGTCAGCGCAACCTGGGCGGCGATCCTCGGCGCCGTCTACCTCGTGGGACGCTTCGTGTACCTGCGGAGCTACGTCGCGGACCCGGCGAAGCGCGGCGCTGGTTTCGGCCTGAGCATGTTCCCGATCCTCGGGTTGCTGCTCGGCGCCCTGGTGGGCGCGGGGCTAGCGCTTCTGCGCGGCTGAGGCCGGCCTGGCCGCGGCGTAGTGGGTGCCGAGGCCACGATCCTTCAGGTACTGCAACGCGGTGAGCACGGCGGCGTCCTGCATCGGCGGGACCGGCGTGCGCACGGGCTGCTCGCCGTCGAGCGGCCCGATCGCGATGTCGGGCTCGAGCCCGCGCTCGTGGATCGACGTGCCCGCCGGCGTGAAGTAAAGCGAGGTCGTGAGCTTCAGCGCCTGACCATCGCGCAACGGGATGACGGTCTGCACCGAACCCTTGCCGAAGGTGCGCTCGCCCATCAGCGTCGCGCGGCCGTGATCACGCAGCGCGCCGGCGACGATCTCCGAGCCCGAGGCCGAGCCACCGTCGACCAGCACGACGAGCGGCTGGCCGTCGAGCGCGTCCCCCGGCGTGGCTGACATCTCGAAGCGCGACTCGGGCGTGCGGCCATCGGCACGCACGATCACGCCGTCGTCGAGAAAAGCGTCGGCGACGCTGACCGCGGATTCGAGCACGCCGCCGGGGTTGCCGCGCAGGTCGAGCACCAATCCGCGCAAGGGATGGAACGCGGCCTTGGGCGCATGGTGCACGAGGCTCGAAAGCGCCGCCACGAGATCGTCGGGTGTCGAATCGCTGAACTGAGTGATGCGCACGTAACCGAAGTCGCCGGGCAGCGGCTCGGCGCGCACGGAATGCACGTGCACCTCGCCGCGCTCGAGCGTGAACAGCAGCGGCTCGGGTTCTCCCGGGCGCCCCACCGCGAGACGCACCTGCGTGCCCGGCACGCCGCGCATGCGGCCGATCGTTTCCTCGAGCTTGTCGGCCGCGACCGGCCGGCCGTTCACGGCCAGCACCACGTCACCGGAGCGGACGCCAGCCCTGGCGGCCGGCGAACCTTCGATGGGGGTCACGACGACGACACGACCGTCGGCAGCCGATACTTCGATGCCGACCCCTGTGTAGCTGCCGGTGGTCGTGGCTCGCATTTCGTCGTACTCGGCAGCGTCGAGAAAGGCTGAATGCGGATCGAGGTTGGCGATGACGCCCTTGACGGCCGCTTCGTCGAACGCGCCGTCGGGGACCGGCTCGACATACTCGCGACGGACGCGCGCCACGACCTCATCCAGGAGTTCGTGGCCCGCCACCGCGTTCGCAGCCCGCGCCGAGACCGCCGGGGCGACGGCGGGTGGCGTGGCTAGCCACTGCGGCGCACGGGCGAGGCCGTAGCCGAGGGCGACGCCGGCCGCGGCGGCCAGCAGGAGAGGCGAACGGGGGTTCACGGGAGTCAGACGGCTCGCGACTGTGCGGGGCCGTCCATGTTAGCGGCATTGAGCACGGCCAGCACCATCTCGATGGGCGCGGGGCGACCGATCGAGAACCCCTGGCCGTAGTCCACCCCCAGGGCACGGATGGCCTCGCAGATCGCGTCGCTTTCGACACATTCCGCCACGGTAATCAGCTTCATCGCCCGGGCGAGCTGCACGATCGCGCTCAGCATCGCCTGCGAGCGGCTGTCGGTCACCACGTCGCGCACGAAACTGCCGTCGATCTTCAGGTGGGTCACCGGCAGGGTCTTCAGGTAGGTCAGCGAACTGAGGCCGCGGCCGAAATCGTCGAGCGCGACGTCGCAGCCCAGCTCGCGCAGGCGGCGGAGCAGGGTCTCCGCCCGGACGATGTTGGCGACGGCCGCCGTCTCGGTGACCTCGAATGAAAGCAGCCCGCGCGGCAGCTGGCTCTCGCGCAGCGCCGTGTCCATGAAGGCGGCAAAATCGGCGTCGCCGAGCGACTGGCCGGAAATGTTGACCGCGAAGCAGGCCTGCATTTCGTGCAGCCGCGCCGCGTGCGGTGTCAGCAGCTCGATCACCCGCCGCACGACCCAGCGGTCGATCGCCGGCGCGAGCTGGTAACGCTCGGCGGCGGAGAGGAATTTCTCGGGCGGCACGCTGTCGCCGGTTTCGTCGGTCATGCGCAGCAGCAACTCGAATTTCGGCGTTGCCGGCGCGCCGTTCAAGGGCTCGATGGTCTGCGCTTCGAGCTGGAAGCGCTGCTCGAGCAGCGCCGAGCGCACGGTCCCGACCAGCGCGATGTCGGTGAACCTGCGCATGATGCTCTGGTCGTTGTCGAAATAGCTCTCGACGCGATTGCGGCCATGGTCCTTGGCCGCCTTGCAGGCAATCTCGGCGGAGGCCAGCGCGTGCGCAAGCCCGTTCTCGCCCTCGCCCAGGCTGGCAACGCCGAAGCTGGCCGTGACGTCCACCTGCTGGCGCTCACCCGGAAAGCCAAGTTGCTCGAACGCGCGCCGCAGGTTGTCGGCAATGCCGTGGGTCGTGTCCACCGACGACTCGGGCACGAAGATCGCGAAGCGGTCGCCGGAGATCCGCGATGCGAGCATGCGTGGCGAAAGGCTCTGCCGGATGACCTCGGCGATGCGCACGATCACCGAATCGCCGACGTGCATGCCGAGGTTCTCGTTCAGCAGGTGCAGGCGGTCGATGTCGATATAGATGACGCAGTTTTCCTTGCGCAGGACTTCGGGCGTCAGGGCGGCCTGTATGCGCTTCTCGAACGCGGGCCGCGTGAGCAGGCCCGTCGCCGGATCGTAGGAGTTGAGCAGGATGTAGGCGACGCGTCGCCCGAGCAGCTCGACGATGCGCACCTGGCGCAGGTCGAAGTCCGGGGCGCGCAGTTCCTTGAAGAGCACGAGCACGCCGTGCACGCGCTGCGCCCCGTGCATGACCGGGCAGGCGAGGATCTTGTATGGAATGTTCGCGAACGGCCCCGACACGTGCGGGGTGTTCGAGGTCATCGTCTGCCGGTGCAGCTGACCCCAGCCGAGCAGCTGGCGATGGGTGCGCGTGAGAATCTCGGCGCCGGCGCGTGGCGGCGTGTCCAGCGCGGTACGGCACACGGCGATGTTCTTGTCGGGAATCAGCAACGCGCCGACGGCGCAGTCGAGATGGTTGACGCAGCCCTGGACCAGCTTCGCGAAATCGTCGGTCGCGTTGCCGCCCTCAGACTCCTCCTGCGCCGCGCCAAGCAGCAGCTCGAGGTCGCGGTCGCGGACGACGAGGCTGCGCTGCAGGTCGCCGATGCTCGACTGCGAAGCGAGTTCGCGCTCCAGGCAATGCAGGGCCGGACGCAGCAGTCCGTGCACGAGCGTGAACGGTCGCGGCTCACGGTTCGATTCGCGGCTCACCATGGCCACGCTGCCGAGCATTGCCCCGGCCTCGTCGCGCAGCATGAAGAGATAGGCGATCTGCTCGCCGGGCAGCGGTTCCGCCAGACCCGCGCCGATTGCGCCGGACGAGGCGAGTTCTGCGGTCTGTGCACGCTGTAACAGGGCCTGCAGGTCCGTGACGTCGTTGTCCTCGCTGGCCCAGACGGTCTCGCCCATACGGTCGTAGACGACGATCGTGTGGGCGCGCGGCAGCAGCATCTTGAGCAGCTGGCCGTACGGATCCAGGGACGTGCCGCTGAGGGGCACTGACACCTCGGACAGTATTTCTGCGCGTGAAGCCATCGGTCCCGGCCCATCCCCTGGGCATCGAACTTGATCTGGAACGGAATGATCCAGAAAAAGGGGGGGCTGAAACCGTGATGCAGGCCCTACTTCCGAGTGAGCCAGGTCTGGGGATCCACAGGTGTCCTGCCGCGTCGCACTTCGAAGTAGAGCGCGGGCTGGCTGTGCCCGCCGGAGTCGCCGACCGATCCGATCACGTCACCCGCGGCAACCGGGTCGCCGACCTTGCGGAACAGTTCTTCATTGTGGCCGTACAGGGACATGTAGCCGCCGCCGTGGTCGATGACGAGCATCAGGCCCATACCGGGCAGCCAGTCGCCGTAGACGACGCGCCCACCATAGGGCGCGCGCACCCGTGCGCCGCGCTCGGTGCCGATGAGCATTCCCTGCCAGCGCATCGAGCCGCCCGCCCGGGACTGGCCGAATTTCGCCAGGACCGTGCCGTCCTGCACCGGCCAGGGCAACTTGCCGCGCAGGGGCTCGAACGGCGCCTGCCTGGCCACACCGCCCCCCCCGGCCCCACTGGACCCTTTGCGCGCAGACTCGGCCTGCGCGCGGTCAATGGCCCTGCGCAGGTCGGCAATCAGCTTCTCCAGCGACCTTGCCTGCGACTGCAGTCGCTTCAGCTCACCGCCCTGCGACTTGATCTGCCGGTCGATGGCGCCCACGGCCTGCGCGCGCTTGTCCTGGGAAGACTTGAGGTCGGCCACGCGTTGCGCGCGCTGCTGCTCGAGCGACTCGAGCCGGGTTCGCTCGGCGACGATCTTCTCGCGGACCAGCGCGAGGTGCTCGAGCTTGTCCTGGATCCCCTCGATGCGCGCGGCGCGCGCCCGGCCGAAGTACCCGTAGTACGCCAGCATGCGCCCGAAACTGGTCGGATCCTCTTGATTCAAAAGAAGTTTCAGCTGTTCCTCGCGACCGTTGACATAGGCCGTGCGCAACTCGCCCGCGAGCGCGGCCCGCTCGCCGTCGAGGTCCTGCTCCTGGCGCGCCTGCTCCGTTTCCAGGTCGCGCACGCGAGCCTCCGCGGCCAGCCGCTGCGCGCGGATCTCGTCAAGCTCCTTGCGGGCAGACTGGACGCCCAGCTCCGCCTCGCGCAGCTGCACCGACAGCTTGTCGCGCTTCTGCACGTCCTCGTTGACCGACTTGCGGACCTTCTCGATGCGCTGGTTGAGCTTGCGCAGCTCAGCCTCTTTCTGTGCCGGGGTCTGTTTGACGGCAGCGGCAACCGGTCCAGTGCCCAGCACGGTCAGGAGGGCCAGGCACGCCAGCCCAAGCGCCATGCGCGCAGCGACGCGCGGCGACAGCCGGGCGGCCAGGGCCTTCCAGGTCAAGGCTTTGGGCGGGATTGCAGGCATCAGGCGGCTTTTCAGACGAGTCTCAGCAGGGCGCGTGGCGACAAAATCCGCGCAAGTCTAGCCTGTCGGCGCGGGCTGCTATAATCCGCGCCCCCTTTTTCCCGGTCTCCCTGATGGATCGTCTCCTCGAATATGCCACCCGGCACCCGCTGCTCCTGGGCGGTACGGTGGTCCTCGCGCTGGCCGTGGCAGCGTATGAATTCAGCCGGGCCCGCAGTGGCGGACAGGCCGTCGGACCGACCGAAGCGGTGCGCCTGATGAACCAGGGCGCGGTCCTGGTCGACGTGCGGACCCAGGCCGAATACGACGCCGGCCACATCCTCGACTCGCGGCACGTGCCGCAGGAGCAGGTTGCGCAGGCGGCCGAGACGCTCAAGCGCTACAAGGACAAAGTCGTGATCGCATGTTGCGAAAGCGGCATGCGCTCCGGTGCGGCCGCGCGGGTACTGAAGGCACAGGGCTTCACCAACGTGGTCAACCTGCGCGGCGGCCTGCAGGCCTGGCGCGCGGAGAACCTGCCGCTGGTCAAAGAAGGCGGCGGCAAGGGCAAATCGGGCGGAGCGAAGTCATGACCGACGCGGCTCATGCGGAGATCGTCATGTACTCGACGGGCTGGTGCCCGTATTGCGACCGCGCGCGCGGCCTGCTGGAACGCAAGGGCGTCGCATTCAGCGAGATCAAGGTGGACGAGGACCCCATGCAGCGCGACGTCATGCTGAAGCGCAGCGGCGGCCGGCGCACCGTACCGCAGATTTTCATCGGCGACCGCCTGGTGGGCGGTTTCGACGACCTCTATGCCCTCGACAAGGCCGGCGAGCTCGACAAGCTGCTCGGCCGCGCCTGAACAACGCAGCAACAAGGAATCCTTCGCGATGACCGACCAGAACGCCCAGACGCCCGCCGTCGATCCCCATGCCCCGGTGGTGACGCCGCAGGTGGTCTACCTCAAGGACTGCTCTTTCGAATCGCCGCAAGGCCCGTTCGTCGGCGGCCTCGAGGGCCAGCCGGCCGTGAACCTCAACATCTCCACGCGCGCCAGCGCGCTCGCGCAGGACCTGCACGAAGTCGTCGTGCAAGTGCACCTCGAAGCCAAGGCCGGCGACAAGGTCGTGTGGCTGCTCGAGCTGCAGCAGGCGGGTGCATTCGTGATCAAGAACCTCTCCGCGCCCGACCTCGCGCAGGTCCTGTCGATCATGGCGCCGAACTACCTGCTCTCCTACGCCCGTTCCACGGTATCCGAGCTGGTGACGAAGGGCGGCTTCCCGCCGTTCCTGCTGCCGCTCGTGACGTTCGAAGCGCTGCACGCCCGCGCCGCCCAGCAGGCTGCCGCCGTGCAGGCCGGCGGCCCGGCGACGGTCAACTGATAACGCGCTAGAGTCGCATCCCAGGCGCTCGAACGAGGGAGGCCCGCGTGACGACCGCGAAGGATGCGGGGGTCGATGCCGCTGCACGCCCAGCCATGGCCGTGCTCGGCGCCGGCTCGTGGGGCACGGCGCTCGCGGTGCACCTTGCGCGCACCGGGCACCGGACGGTGCTATGGGGCCGCGATGCGGCGCAGATGGCGCAGTTCGCAGCCGCGCGCTGCAACCTGCGCTATCTGCCGATGGCGCCTTTCCCCGCGGCGCTCGCCGTCGAATCCGACCTCACCCGGGCCGTCGCGCACGCGCAGGACCTGCTCGTCGCCGTGCCCAGTCACGGCTTCCGCGAGTGTCTCGAACACATCGCGCCGCTGCTGCGCAACGGCATGCGCGTGTCGTGGGCCACCAAGGGCTTCGAACTCGAAACCGGCAAGCTGCCGCACCAGGTCGCCAATGAAGTGCTCGGCATCGGCGTGCCGAAGGCAGTGCTCTCGGGCCCGACGTTCGCCCGTGAAGTCGGCCTCGGGCTGCCGACGGCGATGACGGTCGCCTCTCGCGACCAGGACTACGCGCTCGCGCTGGCGCGCGGACTGTCGGGCCAGAATTTCCGCGCGTATGCCTCGACGGACGTCGTTGGTGTTGAAGTCGGTGGCGCGACCAAGAACGTGCTGGCGATCGGCGCCGGCATTTCGGACGGCCTCGGTTTCGGCGCCAACACGCGCGTGGCGCTGATCACGCGCGGCCTCGCGGAAATGATGCGGCTCGGCGTCGCGCTCGGCGCGGAGAAGGACACCTTCATGGGTCTCGCCGGCCTCGGCGACCTCGTGCTCACCTGCACCGACGACCAGTCGCGAAATCGCCGTTTCGGTCTCGCGCTTGCGGCGGGCAAGTCTACGGCCGCTGCACAGCGCGAAATCGGCCAGGTGGTTGAAGGCGTGCTCGCGGCCCGCGCCGTCCGCAACGTCGCGAGCAGTCACCAGGTCGAGATGCCGATCACGGAACAGATCTGCCGCGTCATTTACGAGGGTCTCGCGCCGCGCGAGGCGGTGGCCGCGCTGATGGGCCGCGCGGTGAAGTCGTCGGAAACACAGTAGCGAACGCCAGCCAGGCCTGCGCGCGCCGCCGTCCCTGGCAGCGCACGCAAGTTTTCTGTCACTTCGGCGGCGAGGTCGGCTCCGGCTGACGCTTGCCGCTCTCGGTCGCGCAGCCGCTGAACGTCACCACGTTGGCCGTGTTGTAGCGCGTCCACCTGACGTCCGTCGTCAACTCGTTACCGTCCCTGGAAAGCGAGAACGTGCGCTCGAGGACCTGGTAGCCGGTGTAGGTCGAGCCACCCTCGAACAGCTGCAGTTCGGAGCGCCCGATCACGGTGCGCTTGCCGATCTGCTGCCAGCGGCCCTGGCTGATGGTCCGGTTCGCAGGACTCAGCCCCGAGCTGCTCTCGATCAGGTTGCCGTCGGCAAAGAAAGTATTCAGCGACGGGAAGGCGGGGCGCGTCGGCAGGGGCGCGCCCGTATCGCAATTGGTGAACTGGAAGATCATTTTCCATGCGCCGACGATGTCGGCGGGGGCGCCATCGTGGCGGTCGTCACGACCGTCGTGATCGTCCGCGAGGGCCGGCAAGGCCACGCCACCCAGCATCAGCCAGGCTGCCAGCGCGGCGTGGGAGACGGCTTTTTTCTTTTCCATGATAGCTTTCCTCCTTGGAACGTTGGCGGTGCAGCGGATGGTCTTGAGCAGCACATCCGTAGACCGTAGGCTCCTCTCCGGCAGCGATGGTGTCTTGAGCGCCCATGAAAAGTCCTGAAACGTTCTGAGAGCCAGGAAGTGTCTGCCCCACGCGCCTACCGTTTCGACCACTTCCGGCTCGACCTCGCGAAGCAGCGGCTCTGCGGCACGGGCGGCGAAGTCCTGCCAGTCTCGGGACGCGCCTATGACGTGCTGCTGTACCTGGTCGAGAACCGCGAACGCGTCGTGACCAAGGACGAACTGCTGAAGGCAGTGTGGCCGCGCACCTTCGTTGAAGAGAACAACCTGAACCAGGCTGTGTCGTCGCTGCGCCGCGCGCTTGGGGACTCGCGGGAGGCCCCGCGGCTGATTCTCACCGTGGCCGGGCGCGGCTATCGCTTCATCGGCGACGCGCGGCCGGAGACTGCAGCGACAGCAGCGCGTCCCGCCGAGCCGGCGATGCCGCCGAAATCGGTCGCCGTGCTGCCGTTCCTGCCGCTGGTCGGCGCGAGCGGCGACCAGGCGCTCGAACTCGGCATGGCCGACACGCTGATCAACCGGCTGAGCGCGTTGCCCGGCGTAGCCGTCGCACCGCTCAGTTCGGTGCGACGCTTCGCCGGTGTCGAGGTGAGCCCGATCAGCGCTGGCGAGGAACTGAACGTGTCGTGCATCGTGGAGGGACACATCCAGGTGCGCGACGGTCGCGTGCACGTGAATGCCCGCCTGCTGCAGGTTGCGGACGGCACGGCGGCATGGAGCGGGAGTTTCGACGAACGCATCGGCGATTTCTTTGCCGTCCAGAACGCGCTCGCCGGACAACTGGCCAGCGCGCTGGCCGTGCACCTCACCGACGATGCCCGACGCCAGCTTTCGCGACGGCACACCAACGACGTCGAGGCGTGGCAGCTCTACCTCAACGGCCAGTACCAGTTCAGCCAGCGCAACGCGGATGGCTTGCGCCGGGCAATCGAGTACTTCGAAGCCGCGGAGGCGCGCGATCCGCAGTTTGCGCTGCCCGTGGCAGGGCTGTCCGATGCCTGGGCCGTGTTGGCGGTGTTCAACGTGCTGCCGCCCGGCGAAGTCTTTCCCAGGGCGCGGACCGCCGCCGAGCGGGCCATCGCGCTCGACCCGCAGCTCGGCGAAGCGCACGCCGCGCTGGGCCACGTCCTGGTGCAGTTCGACCGCGACTGGCAAGGCGGGGAACAGCTCTATCGCCGGGCGCTGAGCCTGAAGCCGGCCTACGCGCAGGCGACCCTGTGGCTCGCCAACAACTGCCTGTTCCAGGGCCGGCATGCCGAGGCGCTGCGCGAAGGGCAGCACGCGCAGTCACTCGAGCCCACCTCGTTCGCCTTCGCTTCCAATGTCGGCATGATCCGCTACTTCATGCGCGACTACGACACGGCGATCGCGCAGCTTGCGAGCATCGTCGAGGCAGCGCCGGCCGCCGAACTACCGCGGCGACACCTGGCTCGCATCCACATTGCACGTCGCGACGGCGAGGCGGCGTTGAAGCTCATCGAGCACCTGCCCGATGTCGGTCCCGGCTGGTTCGGCGACCGCGGCCGCGCCTACGCGACGCTCGGCCGCGTCGACGAGGCGCGGGCCGAGCTGGCGAAGCTGGAGACCCTGGCCCGAAGAGGCTTCGGCGTCGGCTACGAAGCCGCGCTGGTGCACGTCGCGCTCGGCGATAACGACGCGACGCTGGCCTCGCTCGAACGCGCGCTGCGCGATTGCTCGCAGATGATCGGTTTCCTGAACTCCGAACCGGCCTTCGATCCGGTGCGGGACGAACCACGCTTTCGCGCGGTTTCGAAAGCGCTCAACCTGGGTTGAAGCTGCGCGCAGCCTGCAGGTGGTTCGGGCGCGCCAGCGTCTCTCACCCGGCGGGTGTGTCAGCGCCAGGCCAGCTGCCGCCAGGCCTCGTAGACGACCACGGCCACCGCGTTCGACAGGTTCAGGCTCCGGGCGCCTGGCCGCATCGGAATCCGCAGACGTCGCCCTGGCGGGCACGCCGCCAGCACTGCCTCAGGCAGGCCGCGCGTTTCCGGGCCGAACACGACAGCGTCGCCGGCCGCGAAACTCACCGCGTCGTAGGCAACCTCCCCCCGGGTCGTCAATGCGTACCAGCAGGCCGGACCGCCGTCTGGCCCGCTCCCCGCGAGCGAATCCAGGCAGGAAGCGAGGTCCGGATGCACGCGGACCTCAGCCAGCTCACGGTAGTCGAGCCCGGACCGCCGTACCGAGCGCGCATCGAGCCGGAACCCCAGCGGCTGGACGAGGTGCAGGCAGGCCCCGGTGTTGGCGCACAACCGGATGACGTTGCCGGTATTGGGCGGAATCTCGGGCTCGAACAGGACGACGTGCAGTGGCATAGAATCAGGTTGGACGCTCGCGGGATGGACTCGCGCGCTGGCAGTGACGGGGGATTTTCGCATGGTGCGCGTCAAGCAACTGCTCGGACGAAAGGGAAAGGAAGTCTGGTCGGTGGATGCCGATGAGCCGGTGCTCGAGGCCATCCAGATGATGGCGGACAAGCACGTCGGCGCGCTGCCCGTGACCCGCAATGGCGAACTGGTCGGCGTGATCTCCGAACGCGACTACGCGCGCAAGGTGATCCTGCTCGGTCGCTCGTCGGCCGAGACGCCCGTCTGGCAGATCATGAGTTCGCCGGTGGTGACCGTCACGCCGGAAGAGGACGTGCGCCAGTGCATGCAGCTGATGACGGCAAAGCGTTTCCGCCACCTGCCGGTGATGCAGGGTGACCGCATGGTCGGAATGATCTCGATCGGCGACCTGGTGCGTGCGGTGATCGAGGAACAGGACCAGACCATCGAGCACCTCGAACGCTTCATTTCGGGCTGACGTCCGACGATCGCTGCACCGGCGGCCGCCGCACGGTTTTCCTTTACAATTCATCCATGCCCGCTGCCCCGCCTCCGTCGCTCGCCGTCGATTTCTGCGGCCTCCGCCTCGCCTCCCCGATCGTCCTGCTGTCCGGCTGCGTGGGTTTCGGCGAGGAGTACACGCGGGTCGAGGGCTTCTCCAACCGCGACGTCGGGGCCATCGTGCTGAAGGGCACGACTCGCGAACCCAGGCTCGGCAACCCGCCGCATCGCGTCTACGAGACGCCGATGGGCATGCTCAACGCGATTGGCCTGCAGAACCCGGGCGTGGACCACGTCGTCGACCGGATCCTGCCGACGCTCGACTTCACCGAGACCGCGTTCTTCGCCAACGTGTGCGGCTCGACCATCGACGATTACGTCGAGGTGACGCGCCGCTTCGACGATTCGCCGATCGACGCGATCGAGATCAACATCTCGTGCCCGAACATCAAGGAAGGCGGCGTCCAGTTCGGCAACTACCCGGAGATGTCGGCGCGCGTCGTCGAGGCCTGCCGCCGCGTGACGTCGAAGCCGCTGATCACCAAGCTGTCGCCGAACCAGACCGACATCCGCGAGAACGCGCGGCGCTGCATCGAGGCGGGCAGCAATGCACTGGCCGTCATCAACACCGTGATGGGCATGTCGATCGACGTGAAGACGCGCAAGCCCGTGATCGGCAATGTGCAGGGCGGGCTCTCGGGGCCAGCGATCAAGCCGATCGCGCTGCTCAAGGTGATGCAGGTGGCGGAGATCGCGCGGCCGCTCGGCATCCCGATCATCGGCCAGGGCGGCATCTGCAGTCCGGACGACGCGCTGGAATTCATCATCGCGGGCGCGACCGCGGTCGGCGTGGGCACGTCGCTCTTCTACGAGCCGATGTCCTGCAAGCGCATCAATGCGGGTATCGCGAGTTATCTGGCCGCCAACAAGCTGGCTGCGGTCGGCGAATTGATCGGCAGCCTCGACGCGCCGAAGAAGGTCGTGCAGGCCTGCAGCTGCTGAGCTTTCTTCACCTCTCCCGCGTCAGCGGGAGAGGTCGCGCAACGCGCGGGTGAGGGCTTCCGCCTCTTTCGCCATGGTGCTGGAGTTCGACGTCGTGAGTTCGCGCAGCACTGCAGGTGCCGTCGTCTGCCGCGCCCCGTGTCGGACGCCGCAGCTCGAGCGCAGGAGCGAAGCGGCACCGCGGCCTGGTCGCTACTCTGCTGACACCATCGCTTCGCTCCCGCTCGAGCAAGGATCGCCGTGAATCGCGCGGTTCCTCCGCGCGATTCACGAAGCGCGGGAGACCTCGGGGCGCGGCAGACGACGGCACCTGCAGTGCTGCGCGACCGCGACCGCTGACGCCGGAGAGGTGAAGAGTCAGACGTCGTCCATGCCGAGCTCTTTGAGTTTGCGCGTGAGCGTGTTGCGCCCCCAGCCGAGCAGCTTCGCAGCCTCCTGCCGCCCGCCGCGCGTCGCCTTCAGCGCTTCACGCAGCAGCGTGCGCTCGAACTCAGGCATGGCATCGTCCAGCAGCGGCGGACCGCCGCTCGCAAGCCGCGCCTTTGCCCAGATCGCGAGTGCTTCAGACCAGCCGAGGCCGTTCGCCGTCGTCATCGCGCCGGCACCGCCGAGGTCGGCCGGGATGTCGCTCGCCTTGATCTCGCGACCGGCCGCCAGCACGGTCAGGCGCCGGCAGGCGTTGACCAGTTGCCGCACGTTGCCGGGCCAGTCGAAAGCGGCAAGCGACCGCGCTGCATCTTGCGAAAGTACCTTGGGTGCTACGCCCAGTTCGATCGCGGCGACATCGAGGTAGTGCTGCAGCAGCTCCGGGATGTCCTCGCGCCTGCTGCGCAGCGGCGGCACTTCGATGCGGATGACGTTGAGCCGGTGCAGCAGGTCCTCGCGGAACAGGTTCTCGCGCACTCGCGCCTCGAGGTCCTGGTGCGTGGCCGCAATCACACGTACGTCGACCTTGACCGGAAGCTGGCCGCCGACGCGGTAGAACTCGCCTTCCGCCAGCACCCGCAGCAGGCGCGTCTGCAGTTGCGGCGACATGTCGCCGATCTCGTCGAGGAACAGCGTGCCGCCGTCGGCCTGCTCGAACCTGCCCCGACGCAGCTCGGTCGCGCCAGTGAAGGCACCCTTCTCGTGGCCGAACAACTCCGACTCGAGCAGGTCCGCGGTGAACGCCGAGGTATTGAGCGCAATGAACGGCTTGGTCGCGCGCGGACTGTGTCGGTGCAGCGCCCGCGCGACGAGCTCCTTGCCCGTGCCCGATTCGCCGGTGATCAGCACCGTCATGCTCGAGCGCGACAGCCGGCCGATCGACCGGAACATCTCCTGCATCGCGGGCGCCTGGCCGAGCATCTCCGGGATACGCCGTGATTCCGCTGCCGACTCGATCGAGCGATGCTGCTGCGTCGCCGCGCGTCGAACGAGCTCGACCGCCTGGTCGATGTCGAAAGGTTTCGGCAGGTATTCGAACGCGCCGCCCTGGTATGCGGCAACGGCGCTGTCGAGATCCGAGTGCGCCGTCATCACGATGACCGGCAGTCTCGGCCGCCGCGTGCGCACTTCCTCGAGCAGGTCGAGTCCGCTCTTGCCCGGCATGCGGATGTCGGTGACGAGCACGTCCGGTTCGCTGCGGCGCAGGGCCGCCAGTGCGCTGTCCGCGTCCTCGAAGGCAATCGGCACCATGCCGGCCTGCTTCAGCGCGCGCTCCAGCACCCAGCGGATGGAAGCGTCGTCGTCGACGATCCAGACTTCAAGAGCCGGTGTTGGATTCATTGGCATCGAAAGGCAGCAGGATCGTGAAGACAGTGCGACCGGGGCGACTGTCGAATTCGATCAGGCCGTCGTGACGGCCGATCAGGTCTTGCGCAACGGCGAGGCCGAGACCGGTCCCGGTCTTGCGTCCCGTGACGAGGGGGTAGAACACGGTGTCCTTGAGTTCGACCGGCACTCCGGGACCATCGTCCTCAACCTGGATGCCGACGACGACCCGATAGCGACGGCTGCCGATGCTCGCGTTCGTCAGCGCGCGAGTGCGCAGCACGATGCGGCCGTGTTCGCCGACCGCCTGGATGGCGTTGCGCCCGAGGTTGAGCAGCGCCTGGATGATCTGGTTCCGGTCGAGTCGCAGGCGGGGCAGGCTGGGGTCATAGTCGCGCTCGATCTGCACGCCCGTCGGCGCTTCGGCCGCCAGCAGGTGACCGACGTGCTGCACGATCTCGTGGATGTTGACCGGCTCCTTGTGCGGCGGCTGGCCGGGTCCGAGCAGGGCGTCGACGAGCGCGGCGAGACGATCCGCCTCGGCGATGATCACCGCGGTGTATTCGTGCAGCGACGGCTCCTTGAGCTGTCGCTCGAGCAATTGCGCCGCGCCGCGCAGGCCGCCGAGCGGGTTCTTGATCTCGTGCGCAAGCTGGCGAACCATCGCGCGGCTGCCACCCAGCTGGGTGAGCAGCGCGTTCTCGCGCGTGATGCGCTGGTGGTGCGTGGTGTCGGCCAGCTCCACGAGCACCCCGCCAGCGCGTCCCGGGTAGTCGAACGGTGTCACGGTAACGTCGAGTACACGCGGCAGCGCACCCGGGCCTGACTCGAACGGAATCTCGCGCCGCGAGTACTGCGCGCCAGCTGCGCGCGCGCGGCTGATGACGCCTTCGAGTTCGACATTGACCTTGAGCAGGTCGCGGACCGCGCGACCCATCGCCTGGTTGCGGCTGATGCCGAAGAGGTCTTCGGCCGGTTCGTTGAGGTGGACGACGGCGCCGTCGGCGTCGAGCCAGACGAGCGACGTGGCAATGCCGTCGAGCAGCGAGGTGAGTTCACCCGGCGTCGGACGCGCAACCGTGTGAGGTTCGGCGGCCACGTCACGCGCCCCCATGGCGGCGTGGCGTGACCGCGGTTGGCCGGATCAGCCGCCTCTGGGCGTCGCCGGCCTCGGCTGCGGCCTTGGTGGCGGTTGTGGCCGCTGGGACGGACCCTGGTTGCGCGGATTGTTGGCGGTCGGCGGCTTCATGTGGAAGACGACCGGTGCGCTGCGGATCTTCTCCCTGCCGTCCCTGGCCACGATCACACTCGAGACCGAGTGCACGCCCCGCTCGACGCTGGAAAGCGTGTGCTCCAGTGAGTTCTCGCCCGGCAGCAGCTTGCCGTCGAGGTAAGTGAGCAGGCGGTCGTTCGGGTCCACTTCCGGTTCCGAGCGGATGCGGACGCTGACGGTCGCATCGGCTTCGAAGAACGAGGCGCCGCTCTCCGGCGACCAGATCTCGAGGCTGTCGTAAACCGTTTCCTGCGCCGCCGGTCTCGGGGCCGACCGGGCTGCCGCCGCCGCTGACGCCTGCTGCGGAGGGGGCGTCGTCGACGTCGGCGACCCGTTCAGCACGATCTTGCGCGCGCCCGGCGCCGGGTAATCCGAAAAATGAGTGACGCCGTTGGCGTCCCGCCATTGCCAGACCTCGCGGCGCGACTGGGCCTGGCTCGGCAGGGCGAGCAGACATCCGAGCAGGACAAGCCAGGTTTTCATGGTCCCGAAGCATAGCGACTAGCGATTCCGCTGACAAAGCGACACCCGCGATCCGCGAAGTGCGTCATGGACGGGGCACTCGCCGGGCGGCCGCGATGGACCGCCCGGCGGGAGACTGGCGATTTTTCCGCCTCAGACGCTGTAGTAGAGCTCGAGCTCGGCCGGATGCGTCGACATGCGCAGCTTGGTCACTTCCTGCATCTTCAGGCCGATGTAGGCGTCGATGACGTCGTCCGTGAAGACGCCGCCCTCCTTGAGGAAGCCGCGGTCCTTGTCGAGCGCATCGAGGGCCATGTCGAGCGAGTGACAGACGGTCGGGATGTTCTTCGCTTCCTCGGGCTCGAGGTCGTAGAGGTCCTTGTCGGCCGGATCGCCCGGGTGGATCTTGTTGCGGACGCCGTCGAGTCCCGCCATCAGCATCGCGGCGAAGCAGAGGTAGGGGTTCGCCGTGCTGTCCGGGAAGCGCACCTCGATGCGGCGTCCCTTCGGGTTGATGACGTGCGGGATGCGGATCGAGGCCGAGCGGTTGCGCGCCGAGTACGCGAGCATGACCGGCGCCTCGAAACCCGGCACCAGGCGCTTGTAGCTGTTGGTGCTGGCGTTGGAGATCGCGTTCAGTGCCTTGGCGTGCTTGATGATGCCGCCGATGTAGTAGATGGCGATCTCGGACAGGCCGCCGTACTTGTCGCCGGCGAAGATGTTCTTGCCGTCCTTCGACAGCGACTGGTTCACGTGCATGCCGTTGCCGTTGTCGCCGACCAGCGGCTTGGGCATGAAGGTGGCCGTCTTGCCATAGGCCGCCGCGACGTTGTGGATTGCGTACTTCAGGATCTGCACTTCGTCGGCCTTCTTCACCAGCGTGTTGGCCGCGACGTTGATTTCGGCCTGGCCGCCGGTGGCGACTTCCGCGTGATGCACTTCGACCTTGAGGCCGAGCTGTTCCATCGCGCCGCACATGGCGGTGCGGAGGTCCTGGTAGATGTCAACCGGCGGCACCGGGAAATAGCCGCCTTTCACGCCCGGACGGTGGCCGAGGTTGCCGCCGTCGAGCTGCGCGCCCGAGTTCCACGCGCCCTGCGCGGAATCGACTTCATAGAAGCAGCCGTTCATCGAGCTGCCGTGGCGCACGTTGTCGAAGATGAAGAATTCGTTTTCCGGGCCCCAGATCGAGGCGTCGGCGATGCCGGTGGACTTGAGGTAGGCCTCGGCGCGCTTGGCGAGCGAGCGCGGATCGCGCTCGTAGCCCTGCATCGTCGACGGCTCGATGATGTCGCAGCGCAGGTTGAGCGTCGGTTCCTCGAAGAACGGATCGACGATTGCGGTGGACGCGTCCGGCATGAGGATCATGTCGGACTCCTGGATGCCCTTCCAGCCGGCAATGGACGAACCGTCGAAACCCTTGCCGTCCTCGAAGAAGGCGTCGTCCACGACACGAGTCGGCACGGTCACGTGCTGTTCCTTGCCCTTCGTGTCCGTGAAGCGCAGGTCAACGTACTTGATTCCCTTCTCTTCGATCAGCTTGAGGACGTCGGCACCGGTGGTCATGGGGGCTCCTGATGGAATGCAGCGATTGGGATGCCTGGAGTCGCTCGCCGCGACGACTCTGAAGCGTTGTCTGAGAGCGCAAGCGGAATGCACCAATTATGCCAGCGCACAGAAACTGCGCAACATGCTGCGGTGCTTTGCGATTGAGTCCGGAGTTTGACAGTGTATCTGCACTAAAATAGTGCGAATGGATACAATAACGCACCATTGCGGCGCACACAGTCAAGCCCTCCGTTCTTTTTCCGGCGGATGGCCCACAGGCTTTCGGCAATGCGGCCCACAAAGATCGGGCGTGCGCGGCGGCACGAGGTTTCCGGTAACCGCCGTGCTAGAGTTCTGGCTGTTCGGGGGTGTGGGAAGGACGTGCGATGACTGCCGCGCAAGCGGCGGGTTGCGCGTGCGTGCATAAGAAACCCGCGCTAACGCGGGGGAGGTCCTGATGAAGTTTCGTGCCCCGGATCGCCGCTCACTGGCGATCACGCTCGCACTCGGTGTGGCCACCGCGCTCGCCGGATGCGGTTCCAAGGAAGAACCCGCCGCCACCACTGCCGCGCCAGCCGCCGCACCCGAAGCCACGGCTCCTGCCGCCGCTCCAGCACCCGCGCCGACTCCGATCAGCGCAACCGACGTGGCGAATGCCACGTGGACGCCGGAAGCGCTCGAGGAACTGCTCGCGCCAATCGCGCTCTATCCCGATCCGGTGCTGTCGCAGGTATTGATCGCCTCGACCAATCCACAGGAAGTGCTCGACGCAGGCAACTGGCTCATCGCGAACGAGGGACTCAAGGGCAAGGCGCTCGACGACGGCGCAGCGCAGGCAGGCTTCACGCCCCCGATCCGCGCGCTGGTGCAGTTCCCGCAGACGATCGACATGATGTGCATGGAACTCGGCTGGACCACCGAGCTGGGCCAGGCATTCGTCGCCGACCAGGCCGGCGTGCTCGACGCTGTGCAGCGCCTGCGCAGGCAGGCGATGGATGTCGGCAACTTGAAGTCATCCGAGGCGATGAAGGTCCAGACCCAGGTGCAGGAAGGCAAGGAAGTCGTCGTGCTCAGCCCGCCGAAGCCCGAAGTCGTCTACGTGCCGCAGTACGACCCGCAAGCTGTCTACGCGCCAGCACCGGCGGTAACCACGACGACGGTACCGGCAACGACCACGACGGTGGT
Organism: uncultured Gammaproteobacteria bacterium; assembly: GCA_963698735.1. GTDB lineage: Bacteria > Pseudomonadota > Gammaproteobacteria > Steroidobacterales > Steroidobacteraceae > RPQJ01. The sequence goes on from CAVOSA010000012.1 coordinate 82,452, forward strand.
CGAGCAGAAGACCGGCTACAGCACCGGCGCGATGGTCACCACAGGCCTGCTCTCGTTCGGCGCCGGCATCCTCGTCAACGAGATCTTCGATGACGACGACAATCATCACCATAACAATGGCTACTACTACCCGAACTACGGCTACGGCGGCATGCCGTATTACCCGCCGTATCCGTACCGGCCCTCGTATGGCGGCGGGTACTACCCGAGCAACGGCTACAATCGTCCGCCAAACTACAACAGCGGCTTCCAGAACAGCGGCAACATCTACGTCAACACCGGCGGCGGCAACAATCGTCCCGGCAACAACAACTACTGGAACAACTACGACAACAAGCCGCGCCCGGGTGGCAACAACGGCTACAACAAGCCGCGCAAGTCCAGCAGCCCGATCACGCAGGCGAAGCCGAACCGGTCGGACCTGAACGACCTCAGCAAGCGTCAGCCGCGGCCCATGCCGGCAGACGTCAAGCGGCCTTCGCCCAACGCGACGGCCAGCAACTGGAAGGGCCAGCAAAGCTACGCGGGCAAGGACAAGCGTCCGGCCTCGGCGCAGAGCCCGCAGGATCGCATCAACGCGGCCCAGCCCGGTTATTCGAAGCCCGCGTCCACGGCGCGTCCGCCGAGTGCCCAGAACAAGACTCCGCCAAAGGTGCAGGGTTCATACGCGGGCAAGGACATGCCGAACCGCCCTTCGACGCAGAACATGCCGAAGCCTGCAGCGAAGCCAGCCGCCAAGCCCACGGCAAAGCCGGCGGCAAAGCCGATCTCAAAGCCGCAGAACATGCCGAGCGGCGATCGCGGCTACAGTGGTGGCGGCGGCGCGCAGCGTCCGGCGGCGAAACCCGCACAGGTGAACCGCCCGTCGCCCAGCGCACAGCCTCGGCCCAGCAAGCCCACGGCCACCTCCGGTGCGAACCGGGGCGGTGGCAGCGCGAGCGCGGCCAGCCAGCGCGGCAAGCAGAGCATGCCGCAGGGCGCCCGCAGCAAGGGCGGTGGCGGTGGCGGTGGCGGCAAGAAGAAAGCGCGCTGAGCGAGGAACACGAACATGAACAACATCGAACTCAAGATGACTCGCGCGCGCAGCGTCGTTTCACTGCTGGCGTTCACGCTGCTGGCCGCCGGCTGCGCCGGCAAGAAGGACGAAGTCGCGGGCTTCGCGACGCCGGAAGATGCCGCGAAGGCGCTGGTGGCCGCATTCCAGGCAGACGACCTCACTGCAGCCGCAAAGCTGCTGGGTCCGGGATCCGAGGAACTGCTGTCCTCGGGCGACGCCGTAGCCGACAAGGCCGACCGGACGGATTTCCTCGCGGACTATGCCGCGAAGAATTCGATCGCCCTGGAAGGCGACAAGGCGACTCTGGTGGTCGGACCGAACGACTGGCCGCTGCCGATCCCCATCGTGAAGAAGGACGGCAAGTGGGTGTTCGACGGCGAGGCCGGCGTAGACGAGCTGATCTACCGCCGCGTCGGTGAGAACGAGCTCGGCGCCATCGACGTGATGTACGGCTACGTCAATGCGCAGATCGCCTATGCGTCCGAAGGGCGCGACGGCGATCCTGCCGGTATCTACGCACTCAAGCTGATCAGCGACGATGGCATGCACAACGGCCTGTTCTGGCCGACGGCGGAAGGCGAAACGCCCAGCCCGGCAGGCCCGTTTGTCGCAGGGGCGGCAGAGGAGGGTTATGCCGCCGGAGAAGGCCGCACGCCATACCACGGCTACTACTACCGCATGCTGTACGCGCAGGGGCCGAACGCCAACGGCGGCGCGCGCGAGTACTTCAAGGATGGCGTGCTGACCGAAGGCTTCGCGGGTATCGCCTGGCCGGCAGACTATGGCTCGAGCGGCGTGATGACGTTCATCATCAACCAGGACGGCGTGGTCTTCCAGAAGGACCTCGGCGAGGACACCGCGACCGTGGTGGAAACGATGAAGGCCTTCGACCCCGATTCGTCGTGGGTCGCCATCGTGCCGCCGGAAGTGACCGCAGACACGGCGGCAGCCCCGGCCAACTGAGCCGAGGTTCCGCGTGGTAACCGAGGGCGGCCGGCGACGGCCGCCCTCTTTTTTTCACTCGCCTGGACACAGCATCGACATGATCCTCCGCCGCGTCATCGAGCATGTCGGGAAGCAGGAATGGACCGCGATCGTCATCGACCTGGTCATCGTCGTCGTTGGCGTGTTCATCGGCATCCAGGTGTCGAACTGGAACGAGGCGCGGGCCACGAACCGGCGTGCAGCGGTCTTTACGGAGCAACTCACGGCCGATCTGCGCGAGGAGGCGTGGAGCAGTCAGTTGCTGCTGGAATACAACCGTGACGTGCTGGCGAATGCGGAACGAGCCGCAGATGCGTTGAGCGGCAAGTCTGCGCTGCCAGACGAAGCGCTTTTGATCAGCGCCTACCGCGCGACCCAGTACAAGCAGAAGCTGCGGCGTCGGTCGACCTACGACGAACTGGCCTCGACCGGCACCATCGGCCTCATCAGGAACCGCGACCTGCGCGACACGGCGATGCGCGTGTACACCGTACCGACGTACGACAACATCGCCAAGGAAGGCAGGGAGTCGCTGTACCGGCAAGCTTTCAGGATGAGCATGCCGACTGCAGTCCAGCGGGCGCTCGCCAGGAACTGCGGCGACCGCTATGTCGCCATCGGCGACTACGCGGGGCTCGCCGGCTCGCTCGACTACCCCTGCACGACCGGACTGCCGGAGGCGACGATTGCGGCGGCGGCCAGGACGCTGCGGTCCGATTCGACGCTCGTTCCGCTGCTGCGCCTGCGCATCGCCGACATCGAGACCCGGCTGGTCGACTTCACCGTGAACAACAAGGACATCATGGACGGCCTGCAGGCCATTGCTGCAGGCAAGCCATGATCGTGTGCGACTTCTCCATGCCTGCCCGGAGCAAACGAACGTGACCGCAACCACTGCGCAACGCATGACACCCTCCGAAGCCCTGGTCGAGACGCTGGCCGCGAACGGCGTCACCGAGGTGTTCGGCATCGTCGGCTCGGCCTACATGGACGCGCTCGACATCTTTCCGGCCGCGGGCATCCGCTTCATTCCGGTTGCTCACGAGCAGGGCGCGGCACACATGGCGGACGGCTACGCTCGCGCCTCGGGCCGTCACGGCGTGTGCATCGCACAGAATGGTCCCGGCATCACGAACTTCGTGACCGCCATCGCGGCCGCCTACTGGGCGCACTCGCCGGTCGTCTTCATCACGCCCGAGACCGGTTCGATGACGATGGGCCTCGGCGGCTTCCAGGAGACGGAACAGCTGCCGATCTTCTCGAAGATCACGAAATTCCAGGGTCACGTGAACAACTCGAAGCGCATGGCCGAAATTGCGGCACGCTGCTTCGACCGCGCCATGCTCGAAATGGGCCCCGCGCAGCTCAACATTCCGCGTGATTACTTCTACGGCGAATGCAACGCAGTCATCGCACCGCCCATGCGCATCGGCCGCGGACCCGGCGATGCCGCCGCACTCGACGAAGCCGCCGCACTGCTCGCCGCCGCGAAGTTCCCCGTCATCCTGGCGGGCGGCGGCGTGATCCTGTCCGAAGGCTTCCGGGAAGCCGTGGAGCTCGCCGAACTCCTGCAGGCGCCGGTCTGCAACAGCTACCTGCACAACGATTCGTTCCCTGCTTCGCATCCGCTCTGGTGCGGGCCGCTTGGCTACCAGGGTTCCAAGGCAGCCATGAAGTTGATCTCGCAAGCGGACGTCGTGCTGGCACTCGGCACGCGCCTCGGCCCGTTCGGCACGCTGCCGCAGCACGGTCTCGAGTACTGGCCTGCCAAGGCGAAGATCATCCAGGTGGACGTGGACGCGAAGATGCTCGGGCTGGTCAAGCCAATCTCCGTCGGCATCAACGGCGACGCGAAGGCCGCGGCCGCGGCGCTCATCGAACGCCTGAGGGGACGTCCGCTCGCCTGTATCGCCAACCTCCCCACGCGCAGCGCGACGATTGCGGCCGAAAAAGGCGCGTGGGAGCAGGAACTCGGCGAGTGGACGCACGAACGCGATCCGTTCTCGCTGGATGTCGCGAAGAGATCGCAGCACATGCACCCTCGCCAGATGCTGCGCGAGCTCGAGAAGGCGATGCCGAAGCACGCGATGGTGTCGACGGACATCGGCAACGTCTGTTCGGTGTCGAACTCCTACCTGCGCTTCGAGCAGCCGCGCTCGATGTTCGCGGCGATGAGCTTCGGCAACTGCGGCTACGCGTTCCCCGTGGCATGCGGCGCCAAGATCGCCTCGCCCGATCGCCCGGCGATCGCTTACGTCGGCGACGGCGCGTGGGGCATCAGCCTGAACGAGCTGCTGACCTGCGCACGCGAGAAGATCGGCGTCACGGTCATCGTCTTCAACAACGGGCAATGGGGCGCCGAGAAGAAGAACCACGTGGACTTCTACTCGCAGCGCTTCAATGCGGTAAACCTCGACAGCCCGAGCTGGGCTGCCGTGGCGAAGGCGTTCGGGTGCGAAGGCGTCACGATCGACAGGCTGGCGGACGTGGGGCCGGCCCTGCAGGCGTCCGTCAAGGCGCAGGCGGAGGGGAAATGCACGGTAATCGAGATGATGCTGACGCAGGAACTGGGCGACCCGTTCCGGCGCGATGCGCTCTCGAAGCCGGTACGCTACCTGGAGAAGTACCAGGCGTACACCTGACGTCAGCGCGTCCTGCGGCAATTGGGCTTACGATGCGCGCTACCGCGTTCCGCGCTCGTCAGGTCCTACCGTCGCCATGTCCGCCGACATCAAACGCAAACGCGGCGCCGTTCCGACGTCCCGCCTGGGCCGGGCGCTGCGCTTTGGCATGCTGACCGGCGAGCTCGCGCTGTCTGCGGCGGTCGGCACGGCGAAGCAGTTTTCGAGCGGCAGGCCCGTCAACCTCGCCACGGCCATGCTGACCCCGGGCAATGCCGAGATGCTCGCGCGCCGGCTCGCGGTGCTGCGTGGTCCGGCGATGAAACTCGGCCAGCTGTTGTCGCTGTCTGGCGAGGAGCTCGTGCCCGAAGAGTTCCGCCGGGCGCTCGACGTGCTGCGCTCCCAGGGCTATGCGATGCCGGATAGCCAGCTGCGTCGCGTACTCGGCCGCGAGTACGGCAAGGGCTGGCAACAGAAGTTCGCACAGTTCGAGTTCGAGCCCGTGGCGGCGGCATCGATCGGCCAGATTCACCGCGCGCGCAAGCACGGCGGCCGCGAACTCGCGCTCAAGATCCAGTATCCCGGCGTCGCGCGGAGCGTCGACAGCGACGTCGACAACCTCGCCGCCCTGCTGCGTCGCCTCGACTTCCTGCCGCTCCAGCTCGACGTGCCGGCCCTCACGGCCGAGGCCAAGCGCCAGCTCAAGCTCGAGACCGACTACGAAAGCGAGGCGCGCAACCTCGAGCGTTACCGCCGGCTGGTGGCCGCGATGCCGGAGGTGGTCGTGCCGCGCGTGGACCGCACGCTCACGACACGGCACGTGCTGGCGATGGACTGGATCGACGGCGAGCCGCTCGAGGCGCTGGCCAGCGCGGCCGTGCCGCAGGCGCGGCGCAACGCCGTCGCCCGCACGCTGTACGAGCTGATGTTCCGCGAGCTGTTCGAGTTCCGCTTCATGCAGACCGACCCGAACTTCGCGAATTACCTCTACCTGCCAGCGACGCAGCAGGTCGCGCTGCTCGACCTGGGATCCGTCGGTGAGTACCCCGTGGAACTCGTGGCAAGCTACCGCAATACTTGTCGGGCCGTACTGGCCGCAGACGATGCGGCGCTGCGCAAGGCGATGTTTGCGATTGGCTACGCCCATCCGGACGATCCGGAGACGATGACGCGCAATGCCGTGGACATCGTCCGCCTGGTGTGTGAACCGCTCGCGCACCGAGGGACCTTCGACTTCGCAGCGTCCGGGCTCGCGGTGCGCGCACGCGACCTTGGACTGGCCGTGGCCTTCGGCAAGGGCCTGCGCTCACCGCCGCCGGAGACGCTGTTCCTGCACCGCAAGCTGATCGGCACGTTCCTGATCTGCGTCAAGCTGCGCGCCCGCGTGAACGTGCATGCCATCATCGAAAAATTCCTCTGACGGGCGCGTTGAACAGCTTCGCGCCGGATCGCATTTCCGCCTGAACCCGGACGCACTCGAGCCTCAGGCCTGGACCGGGCGGAAATCAGCTTCGGCAACGTAGCGCAGATTGGCGCCCAGACCTGTCTCGTTGCCCGGTGACGCCATGTGCGCCACCGTACCGACTGGCGCTGCAGAGAAGCGGAGTCTTGCTCCACTGCGCTTTCGCAGCGTGATCACGGTGCGACCCATGCGTCGAGCTCGATTCCAGGCGACCTTCCTGCCTGCGGTATTGCTTATGGCCGCCTGCAGCAGCGGCAGCAACCCTGGCCCGGAGCCCGTCGTCGTTCCAAGTTCGACGCGTGGCACATTGCTGCAGAACCCGCCGACCCTGGTCGCCACGGTCAGCGCGCCCGCCCTGTTGCTCGCGCTTGACGCGCTCGCCAACCAGCAAGTGCTCGCCGTCAGTGGAACTCCCCTCTGCGACGTCGCCGTGCACCAGATCCGCTACGCGACGGTCGGTGGCACGAACGAGGCAACTACTGCGTCCGGGGCCCTGATGGTACCGGTCGGCAGCGTCGCCGCATGCCGTGGCGCGCGACCGCTCGTCGTGTATGCGCACGGCACCACGACCGAACGCGACTTCAACATGGCGAACCTGCAGAACGATCCGAACGGCGAGGCGCTCATCCTGGCGGCGCTCTTCGCGTCGCAGGGTTACATCGTCATCGCTCCGAACTTCGCGGGTTACGACAGCTCGACGCTGCCCTATCATCCGTACCTGGTCGCCGACCAGCAGTCGAAAGACATGATGGACGCGCTGGCTGCCGCACGCAGCGCGTTGCCGACGGGCTCGGCACCGACCGCCACCGACAATGGCCGGCTCTACATCACCGGCTATTCGCAGGGTGGTTACGTGGCGATGGCGACGCACCGCGCCATGCAGGCCTCCGGCATGACGGTCACGGCGTCGGCGCCGATGTCCGGGCCCTATGCCATGGCGGCGTTCGTCGATGCCATCTTCGCGGGACGCGTCAGTTCCGGTGCAACGGTGTCGGCCACCTTGCTGATCACCGGTTACCAGAAGACCTACGGCAACATCTACTCCGCCGCCGCAGAGGTCTTCGAGGACCAGTACGCAACCGGCATCGACTCGTTGCTGCCGAGCACGTCTGCGCGCAGCGCGCTGTACACGCAAGGCAAGCTGCCGCGGGACGCGTTATTCAGTTCGACGCCTCCCGATCCGGCATTTGCGAACATCACGCCGGCAACGACGCCGGCGGTCCTCGCGCCGGTGTTCGCGCTCGGTTTCGGCAGCAATGGCCTGATCAGGAACAGTTTCCGGCTGGGTTACCTGCTCGACGCGCAGGCCAATCCGGATGGCGGCTGGCCGACGACCACCACCGGTCTGACGGCCGCATCGCCCGCCGTGCGCCTGCGCCAGGCGTTGAAGCAGAACGACCTGCGCAACTGGCAGCCCACCGCGCCGACGCTGCTTTGCGGAGGCAATGCGGACCCGACGGTCTTCTGGTTCAACACGCAATTGATGCAGGGCTACTGGGCGTCACGCGCGCTGTCGGCGAATCCGGTGATCGTGCTGGACCTGGATTCCCAGGCTTCCGCCGGAGATCCGTACTCTCGTGTCAAGACCCAGTTTGCGCTGGCGAAGCAGATCGCGGCGGCAGCAGCCGTGGCACAGGGTGCGACGGATGACGGCGCCGCTGCGGTCGCGGACTCGTATCACGCCGGGCTGTTGCCGCCGTTCTGCCTGGCTGCGGTAAGCGACTTTTTCGCGGCTCACTAGCGGCGGGGCCTCACTCCGGTCAGCTGCCCGCAACGGGGCGGAACAGCGATTTCGCCGTGCGCCCAACCATGCGGCAGACCGCCGCATCGAACGCGCCGCCGACCACGCCGCCCAGCACCGGAACCATCTTGGGAAACTGCGCGATGCTGCGTCCGCCGGCCTTGGTGAGCAGCTGGAATCCGATCCGCTTGTTGATTTCGACCAGCGCTCGCCCGGGCACCTGCTTGAGCGCCGACTGCGGAAGTTTGCCGCTGAGGTTGATGCCGAGGTCCGCCATGGCTTCCTTCGCGACGTCGCCCGCGAGGCTCAGCAGGATCATGGTCCGCACCCGGTCCTCATCCAGGTCGTGTCCGTAGATCCGCGCGATCGCGCCCGCCATTCGCGCCTGGATCAGCCACGATGCCCCGAGCGCCGACGGGACTCCGACCGGCAACGTGACGATGCCCCCCAGTCCCGTGATGAAGCCGGTGGTGAAATTCTTGGTCATTTCCCACTTCATCAGCGCAGCGACACGCTCATCGTTGCCCGCGAAATCCTGGTCGATCAGGTATTCGTCGGCGAGGTTCGCCGCACTCGACAACGGCGGAAAACCGCCCAGCCCTTTCTCCAGCAGGTACTTCACCAGCCTGTTCGCCGACGCGTCCGTCGGCATGCGTTCTGACATTTCGGTTCGCCTCCGTGCTAGAAGGAGCCAGCCAACGGTGCATGGTAATGAACGCCGGGGTCAATGGGAGGTTGTGTGCTGAAGTGGAAGCTGATGCTGTCGACGCTGCCAATCGTATTGGTACTGCTGGCGGCCAAGCTGTTCCTGGAATTCGTGCTGGGTTTCGAGGGGCTGATCGATTTCTCGGACGTGGGCATCATCCTGACGTCGGGCGTGTTCCTGATCGGCTTCCTGCTGGCCGGCACGATGGCCGACTACAAGGAAGCCGAGAAGCTGCCCGCTGACCTCTCGTGCACGCTGGAAGCGATCGAGGAAATCTTCGTGCTGGCGGCCACCGACCGCCCGGCCCTCGACCTGGCGGCGTTGCGTCGCGAATTACTGACCCTGACCGATGCGATCAGGGGCTGGCTGCTGCGGGCTCGCTCCACGCCCGAGGTGTACGCGGCCATGACACGGCTCAGTGAAGTGCTGCAGCAGCTCGAGCGGGCGGGAGCCGGGCCGTACGCCTCGCGCGCCGTGCCGCAGCTGCTCATGGTGCGACGGAGCGTCAGCCGCATCGATGTGATAGTGCGCACTGGTTTCCTGCCGCCCGCGTACGCCCTGCTCGAGGTGCTCATCGTCATGATCATCTCGCTGATGATGATCGCGCGCTTCAAGAGCATAGTGGCCGAATCGCTGCTGGTGCCCTTCGTGGCGCTGGTCAACATCTACATGCTGCGGCTCATCAAGGATGTCGACAACCCGTTCGATTTCAAGGCAGGCGCCCGGGACCAGAGTTCGGGCGAAGTCGCGCTGTTCCCGCTCGATGAGTACCGGGAGCGGCTGGCCGCCCGGGTCGGCGATTGAGGCGGGCAGAGTCGATTGCAGACGTTGATACTCGGGACTCATTCACTGCGGGGGACATCCACATGGCGACACCGGCATCGTTCGATCTGACGGGTCGGGTGGCCCTCGTCACCGGCGGCAACCGGGGCATCGGGCGCGCGATCGCACTGGGGTTCGGCCAGGCCGGGGCGGCCGTGGCGATCTTCGGCCGCGACCAGGAGAAGAATGCCGCGGTGCTGGCCGAGCTCAAGGCTGCCGGCGCGCGCGCGGTAGCACTCGCGGTGGACGTGACCGACCGCGCGGCGCTGGAGCCCGCGTTGCGCCGGGTTGAAACAGAACTCGGCCCAGTCGACATCCTGGTCAACAACGCCGGCATCGCCAACTTGAGCGGCGGCATCCTGCAGGAGACGGCCGAATCCTGGGACGCGGTCATTGAGACGCAGTTGAACGCGGTGTTCCTGCTGTCGAAGCTGGCAGCCGCGTCGATGGCAATGCGCAAGCGCGGCAAGATCATCAACCTCGGCAGCATGTACTCGTACTTCGGTGCCGGTCCGATTCCGTCCTACAGCGCGGCAAAGGGCGCGATCGTGCAACTCACCAAGTCGATGGCGATCGAGCTGGCACCGCATGGCATCCAGGTGAACGCCATCGCGCCAGGGTGGGTTGAGACGGACATGACTGCGGTCGTCCGGACCGAAGCCTTCAAGGCCATGAACGACGAGATCCTGCAACGCACGCCGGCCGGCCGTTGGGGCAAGCCCGAAGAAATGGCTGGAACCGCGATCTTCCTGGCGTCCTCCGCCTCGGACTTCGTCACCGGCGAGACGATCCGCGTCGACGGGGGCTACGCCATCCGCTGAGGTCATGCTTTAATCAATCCAGTCTTTAAAGACGCATCTCTATTTGCTGCAAAACAATAGAGCTATAGCTTTTTATTTAACTATTGCGAGGCACGGACGAACCCCGTGCGATTGCTATACTTCCGCCTTTTGCGCGACCCCTCGAGCGTTCCCCATGTCCAAAGTGGCCCAGCCTCCCCGCACCTTCCAGGACCTGATCCTGACCCTGCAACGCTATTGGGCGGAACGCGGCTGCGTCATCCTCCAGCCGTACGACATGGAGATGGGCGCGGGCACCTTTCACACCGCGACGTTCCTCCGCGCGGTCGGTCCCGAGCCCTGGAGCGCCGCGTACGTGCAGCCCTCGCGCCGGCCGACCGACGGTCGCTACGGCGACAACCCGTTCCGCCTGCAGCACTACTACCAGTACCAGGTAGCGATCAAACCCTCGCCGCCTGACATGATCGAGCTGTACCTCGGCTCGCTGCGCGCGGTCGGCATCGACCCGCTAGTGCACGATGTCCGCCTGGTCGAGGACAACTGGGAATCGCCGACGCTGGGTGCCTGGGGCCTCGGCTGGGAGATCTGGCTGAACGGCATGGAAGTCACCCAGTTCACGTACTTCCAGCAGGTGGGTGGCCTCGACTGCCGGCCCGTCATGGGCGAGATCACCTACGGCCTCGAGCGCCTCGCGATGTACCTGCAGGGTGTCGAGAGTGTGTTCGATCTCGTCTGGACCGACGGTCCGCTCGGCCGCGTCACGTACGGCGACGTCTATCACCAGAACGAAGTCGAGCAGTCGCAGTACAACTTCGAATACGCGGACGTCGAGGAGCTGTTCCGGCAGTTCGACGCCCATGAGAAAGAGTGCTTGGCGCTGCTCGAGGCGAAACTGTCGCTGCCGGCCTACGAGCGCATGCTCAAGGCCTCGCACACGTTCAACCTGCTCGACGCGCGCAAGGCCATTTCGGTAACCGAGCGTCAGCGCTTCATCCTCCGCGTGCGCACGCTGGCCCGCGGTGTCGCCGAGGCGTACTACGCGAGCCGTGAGGCGCTGGGCTTCCCGATGCTGGGAGCCCGGGAACCGGCGGCCGTGATCAGGCATGTGGATCCGCCGCTGCCCGAGAAGGGCCTGACCACCGGAGGCCTGGCATGAGCGGCTTCCGCGATTTCCTGGTCGAGATCGGCACCGAGGAGCTGCCGCCCAAGTCGCTGCTGAACCTGTCGGCGGCCTTCGCCGACGGCGTGGCCAAGGGGCTCAAGGACGCCGGCGTCGCTTACAAGTCACTCGAGGCGTTCGCGACCCCGCGCCGGCTGGCCGTGCGCGTGAAGAAGCTCATCGAACAGCAACCGGACCGTCCGCTCGAAAAGCGCGGTCCGCCCGTGAAAGCCGCGTTCGATGCGAGCGGTGCTCCGACGCAGGCGGCCCTCGCGTTCGCGCGTGGCTGCGGCATCGAGGTCTCGGCACTCGAAAAGATCGAAACACCGAAGGGTGAATGGCTGGTGTTCCGCGGCACCGAGACGGGTGCGCGCACCGTCGACCTGCTCCCCGGTATCGTCACCGCAGCGCTCGATGCCCTGCCGATCGCCAAGCGGATGCGCTGGGGTGCCGGCGAAGCGCAGTTCGTGCGCCCGGTGCACTGGGTGCTGATGCTGTGGGGCAAGGACGTCGTCGAGACCGAGATCCTCGGCCAGAAAGCGGGCAACCTCACCTACGGCCATCGCTTCATGGCGCCGAAAGCGCTCAGGATCTCCAGCCCCTCGTCGTACGTCGGGGCGCTGCTCAAGCGCGGCAAGGTCATGGCGGACGTGACTTCGCGCCGCGACAGCATTAGAGCCGGCGTCACGGCCGCGGCCGCAAGGCTGGACGGCATAGCCGTCATCGACGACGCGCTGCTCGACGAAGTCACGGGCCTGGTCGAATGGCCGGTCCCGCTCGCGGGACGTTTCGACCCGCAGTTCCTCGAATTGCCGGAGGAAGTGCCGATCGCCACGATGCAGGAGCACCAACGCTACTTCCCGGTGCGCGACGCGCAGGGAAAGCTGATGCCATGGTTCATCACGGTGTCGAACATCGAGAGCCGGGACCCGGCGCAGGTCATCGCCGGCAACGAGCGTGTCGTGCGTCCGCGCCTGACCGATGCCGCGTTCTTCTACCGGACGGACCGGCAGAAGCCGCTGTCCGCACACGTCGAAGCGCTGAAGCGCGTGACGTTCCAGACCCAGCTCGGCTCGCAGCACGACAAGTCGGAGCGCGTGCGCGCCTTGGCGAAATCGATTGCGGCAACCATCGGTGGCGACCCGGCACTCGCCGACCGTGCCGCGGAACTCAGCAAGTGCGACCTGCTCACGAACATGGTCGGCGAGTTCCCCGAACTGCAGGGCTTGATGGGCCGCTATTACGCGCTGCACGATCACGAGCCCGCCGAGGTGGCCGAAGCGCTGCGCGAGCAGTACCTGCCCCGCTTTGCCGGCGACGCCTTGCCGGCCACGCGCACGGGCATGGCGCTCTCGATTGCGGACAAGCTCGACACGATCGCTGGCATCTACGCGACCGGCCAGAAGCCGACCGGCACGCGCGATCCGTTCGGTCTGCGCCGCGCAGCACTCGGCCTGCTGCGCACGTCGATCGAGCACGGGCTCGACCTCGACCTGCAGCAACTGATCGGCCAGGCGGTCAACGCGGCATGGGCCGACATGGCTCGAGTCGCAAATGAGCAGGGCAAGGTGTTCGGCATCATCGATGCCGAAAAGCTCGCGGTCGAGGTCTACGACTACGTCATCGAACGCCTGCGCGCTTACTACGTGGAAGGCGGTGCGGGCATCACTGTGACCGCCGAGATGTTCGACGCCGTGCTGGCGACACGTCCGGCGTCGGCGCTCGATTTCGATGCCCGGCTGCGCGCGCTGGTGCGGTTCCTGCAGCTGCCGGACGCGGCGAGCCTCGCGGCCGCCAACAAACGCATCGCCAACATCCTGAAGAAGGTGACGGAACCGGTCGGCGTTACGGTCGACGAATCGCAGCTGATCGACCCCGCGGAACAAGTGCTGGCCGAGCAAGTGGTGGCGATCGCGCGCGACGTCGAACCAATGTTCGCGGCGCGCGACTACACCCCGGCGCTGCAGGAGCTCGCAGCCTTGCGCAAGGCGGTCGACGACTTCTTCGATTCCGTCATGGTCAACGCGGACGATCCGGCCCTGCGGGCGAACCGGCTGGCGCTGCTGAATCGCATGCGCGGGTTGTTCATGCGCGTGGCAGACCTGTCACGGCTGCCGGGCTGACTCGATGCTGCAATGGGTCCGCTCGGTGATCTACACCGTGCTGCTGTTCCTGGTGACAGGCGTCTTCGGCGTCATCGTGCTGGTGTCGGCGCTGATGCCTTTGAGCATCGAGCAGCGCTACGTGATTCCGCGCGCGTGGGGCCTGTTGCTGACGTGGCTCGCCAAGGTCGTCTGCGGACTCGGTTACACGATCGAGGGCCAGGAGAACCTGCCGGCGCGGCCGTTCGTCTCGCTGTGGAAGCATTCCTCGGTCTGGGAAACGCTGGCGCAGATGTTCGTCGTGCCGCCCGCCTCCTGGTCGCTGAAGCGCGAAGTCATCTGGATCCCGATCGTCGGCTGGGCGGTAAGCACCTTCAAGCCGATCGCGATCAACCGCGGAGCCGGGCATTCGGCGGTGAACCAGGTCGTGCAGCAGGGCCGCGAACGTCTCGCGGCTGGCCTGGGCGTCATCGTCTATCCGGAGGGGACGCGCGTGCCGCCGGGGCAGACGCGCAGGTACGGTGTAAGCGGCGCGTTGCTGGCCTGCGAGACCGGCACCCCGGTCGTGCCGATCGCACACAACTCAGGGTACTTCTGGCGCCGTCGCAGCCTGCTGAAGAAGGCCGGCACGATCCGCGTCGTGATCGGCCCGCCGATCGACCCGACCGGACTCACGCCGCGCGAAGTGAACGAGCGCGCGCAGCAATGGATCGAGGCGAAGGTCGCAGAGATCGTCGCGCAGCCGGGCGGTCAGCCGCGCTGACCCTCACCTCTCCCGCTTGCGGGAGAGGTCGACCGGAGACTTGGCCTTCGGCGGCGGCAGCGCTGCGGCAGTGACACGCACGATTTCCGCAGCGGACTCGGCATCATCCAGCTGCGCGTCAATCAGGTAATAGGGCTTGGCACCCGGATAGGGAGGCGCTTCCTTCACCCGGTCGAGCAACGCTTTGCCCGCTGCCGTCGGCTTGAGGAAGAACTGATTGTCGCAGACGAGCGCGACGACCTTGCCGTCGCAGTAGACGGCGAACTCGCCGAACATCCTGCGGTGCGACACGTGGCCCGCGCCACGGATCTGTTCGCAGACGTACTCCACGAAGCCGATGTCCGATGCCACGAGGGACTCCGTTACTCGCCTGGGATTCGGGAGGTCATGGTAGCGCCCCCGGAGGCGGCAGCGCCGCAGTACAAGCCATCGAAGGCCCGCTTCGATTACTCATAATTAACGAATAATCAGCTAGTTAAGCTTTAGAATCAGACAGTTTGTTAGATTTAAGTGATAAATAGCCATGAGATTGCGTTGGCCAAAAGCGAGGCTCACTCGTACCACGTGACCCGGCCAGTCGCGACGTCGTACATCGCCCCGACGATCTTGATCTCGCCCTTGTCCTCGAGTTCCTTGAGGATCGGGCTGCGCTCACGGATCAACTGGACGTTCTGCCGCACGTTGTTCTCGGCGACCATTTCCACGAAATCGTAATTCTTCGACGAACGGTCCTTGCCGTCGTTCGGCACCGCAACGACGGCCGGCATGATCTTCGCCAGCAGGCCGGTGAGGTTGCCCATCTGCACGTTGTCGCAGGCGCCCTTCACGGCCCCGCAGCTGGTGTGGCCCAGCACGATGACGAGTTTCGCGCCGGCGACCTTCGACGCGAACTCGAGGCTGCCAAGTATGTCTTCGTTGACGATGTTGCCCGCAACGCGGGCGTTGAAGAGGTCGCCAATGCCCTGGTCGAACAGGATTTCGGCGGGCGCGCGCGAATCGATGCAGGAGACAATGCTGGCCAGGGGATACTGGCCTTTCGCCGTCGCCCTGACCTGCTGCGCATAGTTGCGGTGCGTGCCATGTCCGCTGGCGAAGCGCTCGTTGCCCTGCTTGAACCGTTCGAGGACCTGCTGTGGCGTGACTGCCGCCTGGCATTCCTTCGAGTCCTGGGTTTCGCAGAACTTGGCAGAGGGGGCTGTTGCTTCGGTCCTGGCGCTGGCCGCGAAGGGTGCGCTCGCCAGTGTGCACGCGACTGCCACGAGAAATGCTCGAGCCTGCATGGGCCACTCCCTGTTCATGAATCCGGGTTGCATAGTCTCCCATCGTTCGAAGACGCCTCGGCAGCGGATTCGGGGCCTTCAGAGCTGCGGCAGGACCTGCTGCATCAGCAATTTGCGCGTGACGTTGTGGGGCTGTTTCACGTCGAAATGGGTCGTGGTGATCACGACCACGACGCCCTGCCCCGGGAACACCTGCACGGTATTGCAGCGATAGGTATATTTGCTCATCTGCCTCGCGCCATACCGTTGCTCTAATACCCCTCTGACGCCGCACGGCGACCCTTCACAACCTGGAAATTCGCACGATGAACAAGCTCCCGATCCTGTTACTGGTTTCCGCCGCTGCGTTCGCTGCCAGCCCGGCTTACGCGGGCGATGCCGCAGCCGGCAAGACCAAGGCCGAAGCGGCCTGCGCGGACTGCCACGGTGACGACGGCAAGGGCGACGACGAGAATTCCGCCATCGCCGGGATGCCGGTCGCGGATTTCACCAAGGCCATCACCGAGTACCAGAACGGCACGCGCACGAAAGACGCCAAGATGACCAAGGCCGCGAAGAAGCTCAGTCCCGCCGATGTCGCGGACCTGGCGGCGTATTACGCGAAGCTGCCGAAGTAATCCGGTCCATCGCGTGACCTGACGATCGAGGGGCCCTCCTGCGAGGGCCCCTTTCTTGTTGGCCCGGCGTGGTGCCGGGATCGCTTGATCCCGCCTCCGTCGCCTCAGCGGTGGACGTTCAGCCCCCCAGTCACGATACGGATCGTCGAGGCCGAATCGTCGCCGTGCGCCTTGTCCTTGCCGGTGACGTACTGCAATGCGGGCAGCCGCTGCAGTGGCGACCCCAGGTCGGAGTAGCCAGCGGCGACGGCTTGAGGGTCAAAGCCCACCCCGGCAGCCACCTCCGGCACGTCGGGTTGCGCAATCACGTCGAGCACGCCATCCACATACAGGATGCTGTAGTTCGTGGAGCTCTGTCCGAACGGCGTGATCGGGTAGCTGCCCTCCGGCGAATCGATCGTCGCCGTGGTCCGGAAGTCGAGGTTGCCGTTCAGGCTTGCGGGCGTGTCGCCGCCCACCAGCCCGACATACGTCGCTGTAAACGGCGGGTTCGGGGTCTCAACCGGGCGCTCTGTGCTGTCGGCTACGATGGACAGCGCCGCCGGCGTGATCACGCCGGCTGAGTTGTCGACGTAGCTGATCGCGTAGTTGGCGCCGCCGTTGCCGTCGGCCATCACCAGCCCGCTTGCCGCCAGGTTCTTGCCGGTGCCGGCGTTGCGGTTGTCGAAGCTCTGCGTCGCCGCCGTGCCCACCGCGTCGTAGGTCGTACCGCTCAGCAGCGGCGCCGCGCTCGAGGCGGTGGTGCCGTCGTAGACGCGGTTGTCGGCCTGCGCCGTCACCGTCAGCGATGCCGGCGTGATCACGCCGGCTGAGTTGCCGACGTAGCTGATCGCGTAGTTGGCGCCGCCGTTGCCGTCGTCCATCACCAGGCCGCTCGCCGCCAGGTTCTTGCCGGTGCCGGCGTTGCGGTTGTCGAAGCTCTGCGTCGCCGCCGTGCCCACCGCGTCGTAGGTCGTACCGCTCAGCAGCGGTGCCGCGCTCGAGGCGGTGGTGCCGTCGTAGACGCGGTTGTCGGCCTGCGCCGTCACCGTCAGCGCTGCCGGCGTGATCACGCCGGCTGAGTTGTCGACGTAGCTGATCGCGTAGTTGGCGCCGCCGTTGCCGTCGGCCATCACCAGGCCGCTCGCCGCCAGGTTCTTGCCGGTGCCGGCGTTGCGGTTGTCGAAGCTCTGCGTCGCCGCCGTGCCCACCGCGTCGTAGGTCGTACCGCTCAGCAGCGGTGCCGCGCTCGAGGCGGTGGTGCCGTCGTAGACGCGGTTGTCGGCCTGCGCCGTCACCGTCAGCGATGCCGGCGTGATCACGCCGGCTGAGTTGTCGACGTAGCTGATCGCGTAGTTGGCGCCGCCGTTGCCGTCGGCCATCACCAGGCCGCTCGCCGCCAGGTTCTTGCCGGTGCCGGCGTTGCGGTTGTCGAAGCTCTGCGTCGCCGCCGTGCCCACCGCGTCGTAGGTCGCACCGCTCAGCAGCGGTGCCGCGCTCGAGGCGGTGGTGCCGTCGTAGACGCGGGCATCGGCCTGCGCCGTCACCGTCAGCGATGCCGGCGTGATCTGGCCGATGTTCGCGGTGGCAGTGGTTGAGGCAAGCGTATACCCGTAAACCGGCGCACCAGCGTTGGCGGCGCTCGCGGTAATGCCGGTTGCGGTGACGGCTTTGCCCGTGCCGGCGTTCCTGTCGCCGTACGCGCTCCCCGTCCAGGCGAGGGTCACGGCATCACCGTCGACCGCGCCCGCCGCCGTGAAGTTTCCTGCCAGCAGCGTCGCTCCAGTGGTCCCGTCATAGACCCTGCTGGTCGTACCTGTCAGTCCCGGCGTAATGCTCGGCGCCAGCGAGTAGAGGAAGCCGTTCCCCGTGGCCTGCGCGACCGGCGTGACGCCGAAGAGCGCGCCGTATTGCTTGAAATCATAGGACAGGCCGTTGCGTACGTCGGGTGTCGCGCCACCGAAGGGGTTCGAGTTGCCCGACCAGACCAGCCAGCGGCCGTTTGCCGCTGACAGCGCAGAGGCACCGACGTTGTTGACGAACCTGCCGCCCGACAACACGATCGCATCGCCTGCGCCCGCCGCGCTGATGGCTCCAGCAACGGTTACCGCGCCGGCTGCCTGGACCGACAAGGCTCCGCTTACAGTCGATGCGTTGATCGTAATGTCATTCGTATCGCGCAGCGAAACGCTGCCCGCACCGGATACCGTGACCGCACTGAAGTTGTTCCCTGCGTTGGTTGCCGTGACGTTGCCAGGGCCGACGAATGTCAACGCGGACGGTGCCGACACGACACCACCCAGCGTCAGCGAGGACGTCGCATTGGTCGTGCCAATCGTGCTGGCACCGGCAAGGGTAACGTTGCCGGACAGGGATGCGGTTCCCCTGCCCGTGAGCGCACCGGCGCCCGCCACGCCGACTCCGTTGAGCGTGATCGATTCACCCGCGATCGCGACGTTGTCGACATTCAGCGTCGCACCGGCCGCCACCGTGGTGCCGCCTGGCGCAGCGCCCAGGGCGCTCGCATTGCCCGCAACCAGCGTTCCTGCATTGACGCTCGTGACACCGCTGTAAGCGTTGGCACCCGACAGCGTCAGCGTCCCGGTCCCTGCCTTGGTGATGCCACCGGTGCCGCTGACGACGCCCGCGAACGTCGTCGTCGCGTTGTTGCCGCCGGACGTCAGCGTACCGCCGCCGAGCGCGATGTTGCCGGCGCCGGCGATCGAACCCACGGTCTCCGAGAAGTTCGCCAGGTTGAACGTGGCGCCCGACGCCACGGTCACGGCGCTGGCGTCGGCGATGCGGTTCGCGGCGCCGAGTTGCAGCGTGCCGGCACTGACCGTCGTCGCACCGGTGTAGGTGTTGGCGCCCGTCAGCGTGGTCGTGCCGCTGCCCTGCTGGATGAGTTCGCCAAAGCTCGACACCACGTTGGCGGACGTCAGCGCATTGTTGCGGTTGAAAGCGAGCTTGCCCAGGTTGACCACGGCACCGGTGCCGAGGTTGCCCGTGGCACCGCCGTTGCCTACCTGCAGCGTCCCGGCACGAATCGTCGTGGTGCCGGTGTTGGCATTGGCACCCGTGAGCGTCAGCGTGCCGTCGCCGAGCTTGGTCAGTGCACCGGTGGTGGCAGCACTGGCGCCGCCGATCGTCAGATTGGTTGCGGCATTCGATACGTCAATCGAACTGGTGGTCCCGGCCGTCAGTGTGTAGTTGCGGTCGGTGGCCACGCTGGCGCCGGTGTACTGCAGGATGCCGCCGCCCAGGACCAGGTTTCCGGCAGCATTGGTCGAGGCGCCGATGTTGCTCGCCGTGCCGCCGTTCGCGAGCGACGAGACGCTGAGAATGCCGCCGTTGACCGTCGTGGCGCCGGTGTAGCTGTTGGCCCGCGTCAACGTGACGGTACCTGAAGTCGCCTTGGTCAGGCCTCCGGTGCCGCCGAGAATCGCGCTGATGACTCCATTTGACACTGAGTAGGCGGTCGCCCCGGTCCCGGTCAGCACGCCGGTCGTGCCGGTGATGGTGCCGTTCGTCAGCGTCACTACGCCGACGGTGTCAGAGAACGCGCCGATGTCGAATGTCGCACCGCCGTTGACGGTCACACCGCCCGATGCGAGTGCGTTGTTCGCGCCTTCTGCCAGCGTCCCGCCGGCAACCGTCGTCAGACCCGTGTGCAGGTTCGCGCCCGACAACGTCAACGTGCCGGCGCCAAGCTTGGTCAGTGCACCGGTGGTTGCAGTGCTCGCTCCACCGAGTGTCAGATTCGTCGCCGCGTTGGTGACGTTGATCGAACTCGTCTGGCCCGCCGTCAAAGTGTAGTTGCGGTTGGTCGTTGCAGTGCCGCCGGCATATTGCAGCGTGGCGTTGGCGCCGAGCACGAGGTTGGCCGCCGCGTTGCTCGAGGCGCCGATGCTGCTGGCGACGCCACCGTTCGCAAGCGTGTTCGCGCTCAGCGTGCCGCCGTTGTTCTGGATCGTGGTCGCCCCGGTGTAGGTGTTCGCACCGTAGAGCGCGAGCGTGCCGGCACCCGCCTTTGTCACACCACCGGCACCGCTGATCACGGCCGCGACGGTTAGATCGTCCGCGGCCGAGCCGTTGTTGACGGTGAACGTGCGCGTGGCGGCCGAGGCAAGGTTGCCGCTGACGATTGCCCCAGTGGCACCGGTGCCGTTGACGTTGAGTGTCACGTTGCCGCCCAGCGTCAGCGTTCCGGCGCCAGTGGTCACGGTCGCACCGGAGGTCGCACCGCTTTCCAGCGTCAGTGACGAGACAGTGTGGTTGAAGCCGTTCAGGTCGAGCGCACCGGCCGCGCGTACGGTCAGCGCCTGCGACGCAAACGAGTTGTTGATGCCGGAGCGCAGCGTGCCTGAGTTGACGACGATGCCGCCGGTGCGGCGACGCTGCGATTCTCCTGCAGCACGCCGGAGCCGGCCTTGCCGAGAATCCCGGTGCCGGTGACCTGGGCGTTCGACCCCAGGACCAGGTCGCTGACCGTGAACACCTTGGCATCGGTGGCGCCAAACGCGACCGTACCGGTCGCCTGTGTCGGCTGGATCGTATTGGTGCCGCCCACGGAGAGAACATTGCCGCTCGCAATCGTCAGCGTGTTGGCAGCGCCCGTGGCGTCGTGATCGTAAGTGACGCCGCCGGACAGCAGCAGCGAGTTGATCGAGACCGTGTCGTCGGCAACGCGGTTGGCCGTCAGCCTGAGATTGACGTTCGCTGCAGGTGCCGCGGCGTATTCGCTCGCCAGCAGCGGCCGCAGGCCATTCACCGCACCGGTTGGCGGGTTGTAGGTGACGAAATCCGTGCCGGAACTGCTGCTGCCGGACGCGCCGCCGGCACCGATGGCGCCTGCGACGATACTGACCGTGGCGGTACCGCTGTTGCCACCGCCGCCCGTCAACGTCGGGGCAGCCGTGAACACGATGTTCGAACTGCCCGCGGTCTGTGCGGCGACTGCATTGGCTCCCAGGTTGGTGCCGCGGAAAAGCCCGGAGGCGCCCGTGGTCCGCGCGAGGGATGCGAACGTCACCTGCGTGTTGCGGGCGGCATCCGGTGTCAGCGTGACGGTCGAGTAGCCACTGGTGAGATTCAGCGCGCCCAGCGACTCCGTGGTGTTCGCGACTGCGTTGCCGGTCACCGCGAACTCACCGCCGTTCAAGGTGAGCGTGCCGGCAATGCGGTTATTGTTGTTCGCCGCGCTGTTGTCGAGCAGCAGCTGCGCGCCGGAGTTCACCGTCAGATTGGTGCCGGTGGCGCTGCCCGCTGTGCCGGCGAGCGCGAGCGTGCCGCCGCTGACACCGGTGGTGCCGGTGTAGGTGCTGGAATTCGTCAACGTGAAGGTGCCTGCGCCTTCCTTGACCAGGCTCACCGTGCCGCTGCCGTTCTGGATGACGCCGCCGAAGGTGGTCGAATCACCGTTGCGACCGGTGGTCAGCGTCGCCGCGCCCGCCGTGCCCTTGGTAACGTTGCCGCCCGCCGCACCGCCACCTGCAAGGCTGCCGATCGTCTCGCTGGCCGTCACGTTGAGTGCGACTCCAGCCGCGTTGGCGAGTACCACTGTGCCCGTGTCGGCTATGGCGTTGCCACCGGACACGGCCAGCGTGCCGGCATTGACCGTCGTGGTCCCGGTATAGGTATTGGCCTGCGACAAGGTGAGAACACCAGCCCCGGCTTTGGTCAGGCCACCCGTGCCGCTGATGGACGTTCCACCGGACTGTGAGCCCGCGCCGCTGTGACTTACCGACAGCGTCCCGCCTCCGGTGAGCGCGACGTTGCCGAGCGCCAGCGTCGTCGCGTTGGTGATGCTGGCCGCGGACGCGGTTGCATTGCTCGTCCGCAGGTTGCCGGTCGTGAGGTTGGCTGCTCCACCGCCCGCATTGATCGCGATCGTGCCTGCGCCGGCATCGATTGCTTTCGACGCGGCAAGTGTGATGCCGCCGGTGCCGCTGGTCAGCGCGATGGCGCCGCCACCGGTCGTGATGCTCTCGTTCACCGCGATCGAGCCCGCGCCGCCGCCCGTCAGCGTCACGGCACCGGTGCCGGTGTTGCTGATGCCGCCGCTGCCCGCGATGACGGTGATCGAGCGATTCGCACTCAGCGTCAGGCTGTTGGCCGACGCGTATGTGATCGCATTGTTGACGGTGATGTCGCCGGCGCCGCCAAGACCTGACGCCGTCGATACCGTCACGTTGCCGAGCGCGAGCTGGTCCGTCAGCGTCCCGACGTTAAGGTTCGATGGGGTCGTCGTCGAGTTCGAGAACGTGCCGCCGCTGAAGGCGGAGGTCGGCGTGTTCGCGGCGCCGCTGATCGTGATGTCGGTCGGGTCGAGCAGCAGAGTACCGGCACTGCCGTTTGCCGCCCGGAGATCCGCCCGTCCCTGGAAGTCGAGCCATTGTTTGCCCGACGTTTCGACCAGGCCGCCGTTGCCACTGTGCGCCCCACCGCGTGCACTGATCGTGCCGTACATCTGCGTGGCTTCGTCAGCCCAGACGATGACTTTGCCGCCGTCGCCGTCCTGACGGGCATCGGCGACGATGACCGCGTCGGTGCCGACGTAGCTGCGACTCGCATTCTGAACCGCCGGGTTGTTGCCCTGGTAGTCGCCCCCGACCAGCACGGTACCGCCACCCGAACCGCCGGATGACATCGACCCGCGCCGCGTTGACGAGACCGACCTGGGTACCGAGCAGTTCGACCGTGCCGCCCGCTCCAGCCTCGCCGCGTGCCGAGACGAGACCGTCGGCAAGCAGGGTGCCCGACTGCGCCCGCACGCTGATTTCGCCGCCTTGCTGGCCATCGGCCGCAATCGTCGAGCCGGTGCCGAGGTTGATGTCGTCGCCGGCGCTCAGGACGATGCGCCCGCCAGTTTCAGTCAGGCTCGACGCTTCCAGCACGCCAGTCTGGTTGATGACGCTGCGCGTGACCGTTTCGGCACCCGCGGCAGTCAGCAGGATTGCGCCGCCTTCGGCGCGGATCGCCTGGCGGTTGTCGATCAGTGTATCGAGTGTCTCTGCGCTGACGCTCAGGCCGACGAGCCGGTTCCCCGCGAAATTGAGCGTGACGCGCTCGCCGCCACCCAGCGCGACCGTGCCCTGCGGTGCACTGAGCGTGCCGCCGTTGCTGATCTTCGGCGCAATGAAGGCGACGTAACCGCCCGGCGTGGCGGTAATCGTGCCGAGGTTTTCAATGGCGCCGCCCGTGCCACTGAAGGCGTACCGGCCGGTCAGGAAATCATCGTCGCGGATGTTGAGGGTCGAGGCGACCAGTGCCGATGCATTGACGCGCGCGCCACCTCCGAACAGGACCCCGTTTGGATTGACCAGGAACACCTGGCCATTGGCGGTGAGCTGTCCTTCGATGCGCGAGACGGTCGGGCCGCTGACACGGTTCAGGGTCACGGACGAGTCGCTGGGCTGGGCAAAGTTGACGTGTGCTGCGCTGCCGATGTCGAAGCCCTGCCAGTTGATGATTGCGCGCTGGCTGCCCTGGGTAATGTCCATGCGCGTGCCGTTGGTCGTGATGGCGGCCTGGCCGCCGACGACAGTGCCGCCACCGGGCAGTGCCCCGGGCGCAAGTTCGGCCGCTGCCGCAGTTCCGCCGGCCATTGCGAGCAGCGCAACGGCAACGCTGGCGAGGACACGACCGGAACTCCTTTTGCCACGGGCGCGCGCCACTTCCGAAGCGACTGCCCAGGCGTTGAGCCGGCGATTCCAGATCAGGCGGTAAGCTGTATTCATGGTCAGAACGCCCATTGCGCGCCGACCCAGCCGCGCGTGCTGCTGTTCTCGCCGTCAGCATCGTTGCCATCGGCCGAGCGCCCGGGGTTGTCGCCGATCCTGGTCGCGACATAGGCGCTCAGCGAGAAGCCGCGAGGCAGGTTCCAGTTGAAACCGAGGCCCGCGCCGGAAAGCGAGTAGTTGTTGGGAATACCGGGGTCGGCGAGTCCGCCGCGCAGGTCGTTGACGAGCCGGACCGTCCCGGTGTCAACGAACGCGCGGACGGCCGCCTGGCCGGGCATCGCGGAGAAGTGCAGCGGCCGCACCCATTCGAGACGCGCCAGCAGGGCTTCGTCGCCCGCTGCCTCGCCCTCAGGATAGGCGCGCACGCCGTTGTAGCCGCCGAGCAGGAATTTCTCGGAGGAATCGAGGTTGCGGTTGGTGGTCTGCCCGGACAGCCTGAGGTTCAGGAAACCGCGGTCGCCCAGGGGATGGAAGAATTCAACCTGGCCCGACACCTTGCTGTAGCGGCCAGCCGTGTCGATGGTCGCGGCGTTGTTCACGATGAAATCGGGGGGGCCAGTGAGATCCAGGTCACCGCTCGTCAACGCAAACTGGTAGCGCACCTGGCCGGCCAGGGCCGCCGCGACGCCATCGAGCGAGAACACGGCCACGTTGAGCCGCCGGTCTTCGAGGTCGCCGCCCGCCCAGGTGTCGGTGAGGCGTTTGCGTTCGAGGCTGAAGCCCGCATGCAGCAGTGCGCGCTGGCTCAGCAGCACCGGGTAAAGCACCTGCACGGCGGCGACGGCGGCATCGCCCGCGCGGTCGAGCGCCTCGAATTCGCAACAGAGCTCGTAGCTGAAATCCGAGTAACTGGCCCCCAGCGTCAGGCCGTCGTTGCCGACTGGCACCTGGTAGGAAGCGAACACTGCCTGTGCGCCGGATGAATAGGCAGCCCACACGTCGCCGAAATCACCGATGCCCAGCGGACTGTTCAGCTGCACCGAGGCGATGCTGCGGCGCTGGCCCGTGTACTTGCTGCCGAAGTTGTCGACACCCAGCGCACTGCTGACCAGCGAGCCGGGCGGTGCAGTGACCTGCAGGCTTGAAGTGCCGATGCTGGCGCCTGGCTGCAGCACCGCGCTGGCCGGTGCGCCAGCCCTCTGCTCGAGCAGGATCAGGCTGCGCTCGAGCGCCTTCTGCTCGATTGGCTCGCCGGGCACGATGCCCTGGGCGACGAGAGTCTTCTCTACCTGTTCACTGCCGAGGCGCGCGGAGCCGCTGGCCTCGACGCGATCGTAGCGACCTTCGAGCACCGCGATGCGGACGCCGCCGCCGTTGATCCGCTGTGCCGGCACGTAGGCGCGGGCCAGGAAGTAGCCGTGGTCGCGATACAGCGCCGTCACGCGCGCCGCGGCCAGGCGCAGATCTTCAAGCGATGCTTCCTGGCCGATCAGCCCGGCGAGTTGCGCCTCGACCTCGGCCGTGGGCAGAAGAGTGACGCCCTCGATTTCGAAACTGTAGATCCTGATCCTGGCGTCGGATGCGGCAGCAGCCGGCATGTCATCCGCTGGCTTGGGCAACGCCGATGACGGGAGCACAGGCCCGTCCATCGGCGGTGCATAGAGATTGAGGATGGTGCCCGCGTCTGGTCGAAACACGCTCGGCGCCCGGGACTGCGACCACGCCGGTACCGCTGCCGAGACCAGGGCGGCAAAGGCAAGGCAGCCGGCGACGTAACGGCGGTTGCGGCGTCGGCGACACCTTGATGACCAGGTCTGCATTCGTCACTCATGCGTGCGCTCGGAGCGATATGACAAATCTAGCCAACAGGCCGTCGGGCAGATGTGAAGGAAATCACGGAGTTACGCGAAGACCTGATCTTGGGCGGCGGCGCACCGGTCTGCTGGTCGGACACGGCCCGCCGGCGCAAGCGGCAGCGCGCATGACAACAGCGGCACGCCAGTGATTGCGCGCTTGCCGCTGCGTGAGCGGCGAAAGCGGCATCGCAATCGGATCGACGGGGACAATAGATTTTGTGCGCAATGTTCATATAAATATTGACCTTGTAATCTTTTTCACAATCTGTGTTTGACAATACATGGCGCACACGCCGCGTTAACCCCGCAAGGCGCAGCCCGCCGTTTACAGGCACGAACACCCTGTGAACGGAGCCCGAGCCATGACCTTGCCGATCACCCGCCGCACACTGCTGGCCGCCGCGACGGCGACAGTTCTCGCGATCGCCATTGCGCCATTTGGCCTTTCCCGAGCCGACTCGCTCGCTCGTGTTGACGTCTACGACCGCAGCGCAGGCGAGGCGCTGCCCCTGTACCGCCATCACGGCCGCCGGTACGTCGTCGGCCAACCCGGCAACGAGTACGCGATCCGCATCCGCAATTGCTCCGGCCGTCGCCTGCTGGCGGTCGTGAGCGTCGATGGCGTCAACGCCGTGACTGGCGAAACGGCCTCCCCCGACCAGTCCGGCTACGTGCTGGAGCCGGGCGGTTACGTGAACATCCAGGGCTGGCGCAAGGACCTGAGCCGCACCGCCGCGTTCTATTTCTCCGATCCGTCCGACTCCTATGCGTCCCGCACCGGGCGGCCGAATGACCTGGGTGTCATCGGCGTGGCGTTGTTTGCCGAGCGCCAGGTTGAACCGGAGGGATGGTTGAGCAGTGAGCGCCGTTCGGCGACAGCGGATTCGCGGGAGCGGTCCGAGTCCGACGCCTCCGGAGCAGCCAAGGCCAGCCGTGCCGCAGGCGCCAACGCATCGGCTCCGGCCATGCAGGAACCGTCGCTGGGCACGGGACACGGTCGAGGGGAGTACTCACCCGTGGAGCAGGTCGCGTTCGAGCGCGCCAGCGCACAACCGGACGAAATGATCGCCATCCGCTACGAGCGCCGCGAGACGCTGGTCGCCATGGGCGTGCTTCCCGAGCCGAGACATGACGTTCCACGCCGCCACCCCGACCCGTTCCCGGGTGCGCTGAGTTTCGTCCCGGATCCGTGAGCCACGTGATTGCTGCATCTGCCGCGCGGACCAATACTGCACGGCGGATGCAGCCCCCGAACGCCGAGCAGGAACCACGCACCGACGAGGCGCTGATGCGCGCCTACGGTCATGGAGATGCGCGCGCGTTCGAGTCGCTCTATGCGCGGCATCGGGCCGCCACCTACCGGTACTTCCTGCGTCACGCGGGCGGTAATGCTGCCACCGCGGATGAACTGCACCAGGACCTGTGGCTGAAGGTCATCGGCGCGCGTGAGCGCTACGAGGCACAGGCGAAGTTTTCGACCTGGCTCTATACGCTCGCGCGTCATCGAATGGTGGATCACTGGCGCGCTCGCCATGGCATCACGTTGGAGTCACTCGAGGACGAGGCTACGGTCACGCAAGCTGAGGAGTCCGTTGCAGCATCGCGCGACGGCAGCGACGATCCGCTGCATGCCACCATCGATGCACAGGCTCGCCGCCGGCTGGTCGCTGCGCTTGTCGACGTGCCTCCGCTGCAGCGGGATGCATTCCTGCTGCATGTCGAAGGTGGCCTGTCGCTGGAGGAAATCGCCAGCCTCACGGCCGCTTCGGGCGAGACGGTAAAGAGCCGGTTGCGCTATGCGTATCGCCGCTTGCGTGCGGCGCTGGAGGACCTGCAATGAGCAACCACGAGCGCGAAAGTTCGCGATCACCGAACAGGGACGCGGCGTTGGATCACGCCTGGCAGCAGGCGTCGGACGAACAGCCCCCGTCACGACTCGATGCGGCGATCATCGCGGCGGCGCGCCGGGCCGTCGACGATCGCCACGAACCGGCAAACGTCGTCCGTGCCAGCCCTCAATCCCGTAGTTGGCTCACGCGGTGGCAACCGCTGGCCGCCGCGGCCGCGGTCGCCGGTCTTGCTTTCGTGCTCGTACAATCGCTGCCGCGCGAGCGCGATGTCGCGCCGTCGATTCGGATGGAAGAACCGGCACCGGTTCCGGCCACGACGCTGGAGATGCCACGTAGCCCGTCCGCACGCACGACGACCGACGAGACCACGGCGGCAAGTCCCCCTGCGTTGGCTGGCGCCCACGAGGCGGTCATTGCGACAGGCAGTGAACGATGCGAAGAAGGCCGTTCCCGCGCCTGGCACGGCCGTCCCAAGCCCCGCTGCGTCCCAGGCGCCAGCCGCAACGGCGCCGCCACCAACGAGCGCGACATGACGCCGCGAGCAGATGGCACATACGCCGTGCGCGCAACGGACGCCGAACACCGGAACGCTGCGACGTCGAAGATGGCCACTGGAGTTGCATCGGCTGAAGTGGCCGCAGCGCCGGTGCAGGAGAGCAGGCAAGTTGGCGCTGCGCCACTGAGCGCCGCGGACCGGGCCGCAAAGATCGCGGCGCTTTACGCTGCAGGCGATGTCACTGGCGCAGCGGATGCGCTGCGTGCATTTCGTGCTGACGACTCCGGACGCCGACACGTACCTGCCGGAATCGCTGCGCGATTGGGCGCGGACGGTGCAGTGACGAGAGCTTTCCTGTCAACTCAACGGTTGCGCTGGCATGATCGACGCGATGTGTTCCGGCGCACCGGCCACGTTACCGGCACGGTGGATCATGGCCGGCCAGTTTACTGCACGAAGGTGGAGACATCATGAAGAAATTTCCTGCGCCCGCATCGATCGCGGTTTTTTTCGCCATCGCGGTCACGGCTTGCTCGTCGGCAACCGGTCAGACAACGCCGCAGCCGGACGCGCCGAAAAAGAATGCGCCCGTGGCGACATCACTCTCTTCAATTACTGAAGCGGTCCTGGCCGATGCTGCTGCGCAGACCGGCGTGGCGAAATCCGCGTTGACAGTAACAAGTGCGGAAGAGGTGGTCTGGGCGGACGGCTCGCTCGGTTGCCCGGCTCCCGGCTCGAGCTACACGATGGCACAAGTGCCCGGGTATCGTGTCCGCGTGCGTGCCGGGGAGCGCGAGCTCGACTATCACGCGAACCGGCGTGGGTATTTCATGCTGTGTCCGGGCGAGCGCGCGGCGGACCCGGTGGGCCCGGTCGCTTATTGAACGCCGAGAACGTATTGCTCTCCGGGTCCCCGGGGAAACCGACTCGGATATTGGCGAAGCAATAGCCGCCAGCACTCTGCTCGTTGACGCCGGCAACCTAAGAAAAAGCCCCCGCCGGTTACCCGGCGGGGGCCTTGCAGATCAACCCTTCAGGGTCGATTACGGACGGGCGATCGTGATCACCGGCGTCGTCCAGGTCTCCCAGTGGGCCGGGTTGCTCTCGTCACCCAGCGCCTTGAGGACCGACACCTTCACGACGTACTGACCGTTCGGCACAGGCGTGGCGTCGCTGGCCTTGCGGAAGAACGTGGTGCCGTCCCATGCGAAGGCGAAGAAGCCACCCGGCGTCGAGTTGCGGGTCAGGAACTCATCGTCGCTCACCTTGTTCCACACCTTACCGGTCACCGCGTCGAATGCCTCGAGCCGGATGCGGCGCGAGAGATGGTCGAGGTGCAGCAGGAAGAACGGGATGTCGTCGCCGACCATCGTGAACGTGGCCCCGGTTGGGCGGTTGTTGTAAGAGCCTGCGACAAGTTGTGCCAGCCACGGGAAGCCGTTCGCCGTCGGCGTCAGGACCTGCGTGGTCTGGTAGTCGCCCTTGAAGCCCGAGAACGGAACCCGGTACACGGCACTGCCGTCCCGCGGCGTCAACACGATGTAGCCACCGTAGATGCTGCGCTCGGGCAGGTCGACATTGGCGTCGATCGTCACGTTGAAGCTCGCCCTGCCGAGCCTCGGCACCGTGACGCTCGGCACACTGAACGACACGCTGGCGGGAGCGCTAAAGACGCCCGTGATATTGAACGACGCGCCGCTCTGGGTGTTGGGGCCAGTCGCGAGCGCCGGCTCGTGCGTAATGTCGTACGTGACGCCGCTATTGCTCTTACCTTCGTAGTCCACGTTGATGGTGAAGGTCTTGGCACCGGAGTCGCTTTCGCCGACCGACAGCTGGCTGGGCGAAACGAGCGTCTTGGAATTGATCACGCCCATGATGTCGAGCATGCCGGCGCCCTGCCGGTGCGCATGGTCGAGGAAACCCAGGGCAGGGTTACCCGACCAGTTCTTCGGATCCGCCGAGTTCTGCACACGGCGCAGCATCTGGCTCGAGCCGAAGTCCTTCCTGGCCTCCATGATCAGCGCCACGCCGCCTGCAACGTGCGGCGAGGACATGGACGTGCCGGAGAGTACTGCGGATCCTCCGAGCTCAAGCGGATAAGACGAAAGAATGCCACCGCCCGGTGCGCCCACGTTCGGCTTGAGACTCAGGTCGGCCGCGAGGCCGAACGAGCTGAAGCCGGAGATCAGTCCGCCCGTTCCGGCCGGCCAGTTGACGTAGGTGCCCGTCCAGGTGAGGGACGTCGGTCCCGCGGCGATCAGGCCGTCGAGCGTCGCACCCTGCGCTGCCGTGATCGCCACAACCGGGATCGTGATCGCCGGCGTGCCGGCGACGGTCGGGTTGAGCGCGCCTGCCAGCGTTGTTGTACAGCACCACCGCGGCGGCACCAGCGTTCTGGGCATTGGTTGCCTTCACGAAGAAGCCGCAAGTGCCACGACGAATCAGGACCGCCGTCCCGGTCAGGCTTCCGGCCGGCAGCGGCGAGCAGCCGTCGTTCGCCGTGGTCGGCGTGCCGGTCTTCGACATGGGCAGGCTGCCCGCGATCGGCGCCGCCGGCGCACCGGTCGCCGTGTTGAAACCATAAGGCAGATTATTGACCGTGAACGACTGCTGTGCGTTGTCGTAGGACGCAACGCCGATCACGTTTGCGCCGACGCCCGGCGCGCCAGCCGCGAACAGCGCATCCGGCGAACTGCCGCCCGGACCGTTGTTGCCGATCGACGCCACCATCACGACGCCCTTCGCGGCAAGGCGGCTGGAAGCCTGTGCCGTCGGGTACTGCGGCCACTGCCGTCCCGCACCGAGGCTCTGGTTGATGACCTGCATGCCATCGGCGTAAGCACGCTCGAGGGCCTCGACGATCACTTCGGACGACGACGTGCCGGTGCAACCGAACACGCGGTAGGCGCCAAAAGTCACGCCGGGCGCGACGCCCTTGATGCCACCGCCATTGCCGCCAACGATGCCGGAGACGTGCGTGCCGTGACCGTTGCAGTCGTCCGGATTGGCATCCGGCACGGGTACCAGTGCGCTGTCCGTAGCACCGCTTGAATTGTAGTCGTCGCCGACCAGGTCATAGCCATAGGCGACTCGCGCCGTTGGGAAGCCGGTTTCGTCCGGCACGCCGCCACCGCCGAAAGCAGGATGGTCGATGTCGATACCGGTATCGACGATGCCGACCTTGATGCCCTTGCCGCTCAAGCCGGCGTTCTGCGCAGCGCTCGCTCCGGTCGAATTGATCGCGGCCACGAGGTCCGGCGAGATGGCGCTCTCGCGCCCAGGAGCCGGCGCGGCGATGATCTCGACCGGGTAGAGCGCCTTCACGCCCTGAACCCTGGCGAGCTTGACGCGATCGGCTGCGCTGGCTTCGACGGTGAAACCGTTGAACAGCACGTCGAACGAACGCCGCTCGGTGAACTGCGCGCCTGCGGCAGCTGCCGCCTGCCGGAACGCAGCTTTTTCGTTGCGCACGGCCGCAAGGGCCGCACCGTCGGCGACTGGCTTGCCAGACAGCTCGACGAACCAGAGATTGCCGTTTTCCGCCTCGCTGGCCGAAACCGACTCCTGCGCACGCGCGGTACCGATGCTCAGCGACAACGCCAGCGCGCAGCTGGCGAGCGTGAGGCCAACGGCCCGCTCGATCGATGCATTGGACTTCATGAGGTCCCCTCTATTTTGTTTGTTTGGCTTGCCGAAACGTCCAGGGCAGGCGGGAACCCGGTGCAACGCGAATGCCTGCTCTTCTGGCACGCGTTGCCTCGACTCCCGACAGTCCAGGCTTGCCGTAATACTCCGGAGTTGCCTCACGCAGTCACGTGCTTGCCTGAACCGGCAGCCCAGCCCTCTTGCCTTTTATCTTTTGGGACAAGAGCTGTGGCGTTGCGGCCCCGCCTTGCGACGGGTGTGCCCTTCGACCAATGCCGTATGCGCGAACGTACGCAGGTCCGCTCGCGAAAACAAGATGTACATAATAACTACCGCGCCGCAATGCGACATAAGATGTCGCGCAGCGCTTGGCCCCGCGTGATTCGACGGGGAAGCGCAGGTCGGCAGCTCGAGGCCTGGCTCAGCCGTGCGGTCCCGGTCTCGACTCCTGCTGCCGCACCACCATCGCCACCAGCGTGACGACGGTGATCGGCAGCACGAAGCTCACCATCACCGCCGAGAACTTGTCGAGCGCGTCGTGCTGTTGCGCACCGAGGACCAGGTAGACGACGTAGGCGACGTAGTAGGCGAGGAACAGCAGGCCGCGCTTGCGGCCGATCTGCCGGCGCAGGAGCAACACCGGCAGGCAGGCGATCGCCACCGCGATCATGACCCAGATGTCGAAGTTGAGCACCGCGGGGGCGATGCCCAGTCCGTTCGCGCTCACGATGCCCGACAGGCCGAGGCAGCCCAGGATGTTGAACGTGTTGCTGCCGATCACGTTGCCAACTGCAATGTCGCGCTCGCCGCGGATCGCCGCCATGATCGAGGTGGCGACCTCGGGCATGGACGTGCCCGCGGCGATGATCGTGAGACCGATCACGAGGTCGCTGACGCCAAAGGCGCGCGCGAAGGCGACCGCCGAGTCGACCAGCCAGTTGGATCCAAGCACCAGCAGGCCGAGGCCGGCCGCAATCAGCAGTACCTGAACCGCCCAGTGGCTGTCCCATTCACCCCCGCGTTGCATGCTGCCGGCGTATTCGTCGCGGGTCTCGGCGCTCTCGGCGCGCGACTGGCGGACCAGGAACACGACGTAAGCGACCAGCAATGCGAGCAGCAGAGCCGACTCCCAGCTTGCAAGCGTGCCGTCGAGGATCATGATCCCGAGCACGACCGAGGCGCCGATCATGATCGGCACTTCCTGGCGGATGATCTGCGAGTGCACGACCAGCGGCGTGATCACCGCGCTGATACCAAGGATGAACAGCACGTTGAAGATGTTGCTGCCCACAACGTTGCCGACAGCGATGTCGGTATTGCCGCTCAGGGCGGCGCCGACGGACACCGCGACCTCGGGCGAACTGGTACCGACGGCGACGATCGTGAGGCCGACGACGAGCGGCGAGATGCCGAGCGACAACGCGATCCTGGAAGCCCCGCGTACCAGCGCCTCGGCGCCGGCGACCAGGGCCGCGAGGCCGAGGAGGAAGAACAGGACGTGGGTCAGCATGGCGGCAGCTGGCTCGGGTCGGGCAACGGAGCCGGCAGTCTACCGCACGAACCGCTGGCACTTCGGATTGCGCGTTGGCAGGAGCATCCGCCCGAAGCCGACGATCAGCACTGCGGGTCATGATCTTGCGATGTTTCGCAGATGCAACTGACTTGTTACACCTGACTTACTTGCGTTCCCGTAAGTCCTGTTCTGGCAACTGAATCATTCGTGCCTAAGAACCTCTAGAACCCATAGTTGAGGGTTGCCAGGAATTCCGTGTCGTCATCCGAGATCGCGCTTTGCCAGATGAAGTTGATCGTCAGATTCACGATCAACCGGCGGTTCAGGGCGTAATCCAATCCACCCGTCAGCATCGCGTCTGTCTCATCGAGATCGTCCATGTTGTAAGCCAGGCCACCCCCGCCAAACCACGAGATCCCGCGGGCGTTCTTCTGGCCCTCGACGGTGAAAGGCAAGCGCCATTCTGTGTCGTAGCCACCCATCAGCAGTGCCGGGCGGGTCGAGAGGGTAAGGTCGCCCAGATCGGTGAGCTTGATCTTCGAGTCAACGACAGCGGCAACCGCGTCCCCTTTGCCACCGCGAAAACCGACGCCAACGTAGTAAGCCGGAACCTGTGCCGTGGGCGGGGTCTCGGCCAGGGCGGTCGTTGACTGGGACAGGATGCCACCCAGCACCCCGCCCATCACACCAAGTGACCTGCAGGAAAATCGAAAATTCATGGTCATGGCCTATGTAGGGAATCGTCTCGGA
Organism: uncultured Gammaproteobacteria bacterium; assembly: GCA_963698735.1. GTDB lineage: Bacteria > Pseudomonadota > Gammaproteobacteria > Steroidobacterales > Steroidobacteraceae > RPQJ01. The sequence goes on from CAVOSA010000012.1 coordinate 116,337, forward strand.
TGCCCTAAGGGGAATGCCAAATCAACGGCTTAGGCACGACAAATGAGACGATCGGCATGGCCAGTCTCAGTTAGCGTGACTCTAGCCTACATTTGTCTCATCTACCGTGGCACTAGCCTACCTCGGCGGGAATTCCGGCTTCTGCTCATTCCGGAACGTGCTTTCATTTCGACTAAAAGAACTCGGACGGCCGACGGGCAGTCTGCCGCACGATCGGCAGACGATTATGGCCGTGCCGAACCTGTTGTTGGCAGGCATCGGAGAAGAGCCCAGCGCAGATCTGTCCCGTCAACCCTGACGACATTCTTACGCCGGGTGCGTCCGGCCACGAATCACTGCGACTTTCCGCCACTGCGTGCGCTCGGACGGTTCCTTAGCAATTCCGTGAGTCGCAGGCCCGTGCGCCCGAGCGGTCGATCGCTCCGGTGCACGAGCAGCGGCGTAAACCGATACCGTGAGCCGCCGACGAAGCGCAGTTCGCGCAACGCGCCGTCCCGCAATGGCTTCGTGACCAGCTCGCGCGGCATCCAGCCGAAACCGAGTCCCATCAGCAGCGCGTCTTTCTTGGCCACGAATCCCGACAGGTAGAACACGCGCTCGCCGCCGAACATGTGTCGGTCGTCCCCCTGCTCGCTGGAGTCCTGCACTGACAGTTCCACGTGCTCATGCAGCTCGGCGAGAGAGACCTGCTTGCGCGTTGCCAGCGGGTGCGACGCTGCGACGCACAGCACGCACTCGACGTCTGGCAGCGCTTCCGCCTGCAGGTTGGGCTGCACGGCGTAGTCCTTCACCAACATCAGGTCCGCGTCGTCTTTGTCGAATCGATATTGGACGCCCCGGAGATACTCGACTTTCACCTGAATGCGCGTCGGTACGCGCTCGTCCGCGAGCGCTTTGAGTGCCGACAGAGTCGGCCCCAACGGCAGGATGCCGTCCAGGATGACCGTCAAGCGCGGCTCCCAGCCGGTCGCAAACTGACGCGCAACCGATTCGACGTGTTCTGCCTGCACGAGGAGACGACGCCCTTCGGCGAGCACCACCTCGCCCGCGGCCGTCAGCTTGATGCGATAGCCATCACGGTCGACCAGCTTCAGACCCAACTGGCGTTCGAGCTTGCGTATCTGGTAGCTGACCGCCGATTGGACCTTGTGCAGCCGCACCGCGGCGCGCGCGACGCCCCCGTCGCGGATCACGGCATCGAGCGCGCGCAAGGCGTCGAGATCGAGGTGCATGACGATCGACATTTTCGAACGAGATGCGCTTAATTATGCGCTTTCATGGATTGTCGTGCTTGCGCATCCTCGCGCTAGCCCGCGCGCTGGCTCCCACACGAGGAATCGCCATGAATGACGCTGTCCCGCCACCGAATGACGCCACTGCACGCCGGTCGTGGGCAGAGCCCTGGAAGGTCAAGGTGGTCGAGCCGATCAAGATGACGACTCGTGCGCAGCGCGAGCAGGCGCTCTTGGCGGCCGGGTACAACACGTTCCTACTGCGTTCCGAAGACGTCTACATCGACCTGCTGACCGACAGCGGCACCAGTGCGATGAGCGACTGGCAGTGGGCCGGCCTCATGATGGGAGACGAGGCGTACGCGGGCAGCCGCAACTTCTATCACCTCGAGGAGGCGATCCAGCGGCACTACGGGTACAAGTTCATCGTGCCGACCCACCAGGGTCGTGGCGCGGAGAACATCCTCTCGAAAATCCTCATTCGGCCGGGCGACTACGTGCCCGGCAACATGTATTTCACGACGACACGGCTGCACCAGGAACTGGCCGGCGCGACGTTCGTGGACGTCGTTGTCCGCGAGGCCCACGACCCGCTGTGCGAATTGCCGTTCAAGGGCAACGTCGACCTCTCAGCGCTTGCTGCACTTATTGAGCGTGTAGGCGCAGAGCACGTGCCCTACATCAGCCTGGCGGCCACGGTGAATATGGCCGGCGGACAACCCGTGTCGATGGCAAACGCACGAGAGGTGCGGGCTCTCGCCGATCGCCACGGCATAAAGGTCGTGCTCGATGCGACTCGCGCGGTCGAGAACGCCTACTTCATCCAGCAGCGCGAGCCGGGTTACCACGGTCGCAGCGTCGCCGAAATTCTCAAGGAATTCTGCTCGTACACCGACGCATGCACGATGAGTGGCAAAAAGGATGCGCTCGTCAACATCGGCGGCTGGCTAGCGCTAAACGACCCGACGCTTTACGAAGAAGCGAGCAACCTGGTCGTCGTCTACGAGGGCCTGCACACGTACGGCGGCATGGCGGGGCGCGACATGGAAGCCATGGCGCGAGGCATCGTGGAGTCAGTGCAGGATGATCACATCCGCGCCCGGATCGGCCAAGTCGAGTACCTCGGCCAGAAGTTGATCGATCACGGCGTTCCAGTCGTGAAGCCGATTGGCGGACATGCGGTCTACCTCGACGCCAAGGCGTTCTATCCTCATCTCAGTCAGGACGATTTTCCGGCGCAGGCACTGGCCGCCTACTTGTACGAGGATGCAGGCGTGCGCGCGATGGAGCGCGGTGTCGTCTCGGCGGGTCGTGACGCCGAAACGGGCAAGAACCACTACCCGGCACTCGAACTTGTCCGACTCACGATCCCGCGACGCGTTTACACTCAGGCACACATGGACTTGACTGCCGAGTCGGTCATTGCAGTGCACGGCGAACGACGGGCAGCGAGGGGTTTGAAGATAGTATACGAGCCCCGGTACCTGCGCTTCTTCCAAGCCCGATTCGCACGCCAGTGATTGCCGTCCGACCCGACGCAGTACGTTCATTGATCGACGGAGTCAGGAGAGTATCCGGTGCAGAAGCCTCAGTATCTTGTTAGCAATCGTTCCATGTGGCGCGTAGCCATCCTCGCCACCACCGTGCTAACCGGGACCTGCGCTGCGGCGGCGGACGACACCGCGAAACGCGGGGCTGCGACCCGCGCGGAGACCTCGCAATCGGATCGGCCGGACGTGACGACCTCGTTCGTCGCCTATCTGGTCACGGTGAACGACCGGACCTTCCCCGTGGCCGGCGAGTTACGCGTCCCAAGAATTCCGGGTGCGGGCGCCCAGCCGGCGGTCGTGATCGTGCACGGCTCGGGCGGCGTCGACAGCCGGGGCCAGCGCTATGCCACTGCGCTGAACGCGGCCGGCTTCGTCACGCTGGAAATCGACCTGTGGGCGGCGCGCGGCATCCGCAGCCCGGCCGAGCGGCCGAAGGGCGTGCAGGAGACGCTCCCGGATGCCTTCGGAGCGCTGGCACTACTGAGCGCTCGCACCGACGTCGACCCACGACGCATCGGCATCATGGGATTTTCGTGGGGCGGTGTGGTCTCGATGCTGACCGCGACGCGGCAGTACCGGGACAGATTCGCCATCGGTGATCAGGCGTTCGCGGCCCATGCCCCGCTGTATCCGGTCTGCTGGGTCTACAACGCGGTGCCGGGTTACGAATTCAAGGACCTGGTCGGCGCGCCCGTGTTCATCCAGGCCGGGACGGCGGATACCTACGATGATCCTGCCCGTTGCACGCGGCTGCGGGAATCCTTGCCGGAGCCGTCGCGCGGTTTGGTCGACGTGCGCATGTATGACGGCGCGACGCACGGCTGGGACAGGCGCGAGCCGGAGATGACGATCAACGACCCGTTCGCCCACGAGGGGCGCGGCGGTCCCGTCGCAATGCTTGGTGACGCGAAGGCAACCCACGCTTCGGTCGCGGCAATCGTCGATTACTTTTCCCGTGTACTCAAGCCTCGGTGATCCGCGACCCGGGGCCGTTGTTCGACTGGAGCGCCGAAATGCCCGACAACTCTTTGCTGGCGGCACGGCCTCGGCAGCGCCTGCCATGGTCCGAGCGGTCATGGCGAAGAATCCTGGTCGACACCCAGATTCCGGACTGGGACCCGAGTTTTCTCTCGCGCCTTACCCCGGAGTCCATCGTCGAGGCCGTCGCGAATTCAGGGGCCGAGGCCGCAATGGTCTATTTCCAGTCGCACACAGGTCTGTGCAACTGGCCCACTGCAAGCGGCGCCACCCACGGCGCGTTTGCCAACGGCGATTCTCTCGGCCGCACCGTCGATCTGCTGCACGCACGCGGCGTGCCGGTGTGCGCTTACTACAGCGTCCAGTTTAACAACTGGGCCTACCTCAATCATCCGGACTGGCGCGTCGTGCAGTCGACGCGCAACGTCATGGGATCGTTGCCGACTCCGCGCTACGGACTGTGCTGCGCCAACAATCCGGGATACCGCACTTTCGTAATCGCTCAAACCCGGGAGATCCTCGCCGGGTACGATGTCGACGCCGTTTTCTTCGACATGATGTGGCAACCAGGCATCTGCGGCTGCTTGCATTGCCGTGCGCGACTTACGGCCGAGACAGGCTTGTCTTTCCCGCAGGTGATCGACTGGTTCGACGCAGGATGGTGCATGTTTCAGGCCGCGCGGGAACGATGGACCACTGCCTGGGCGGGCGAACTGCGGGAAGTCGTTCGCTCAGTGGACCCGAGCCTGGAGGTCTACCACAACTTCGCGATGGGCGTGGCCAACTGGTCGCGCGCACAGTCCTTTGAGTCGGCGCAGGCGCACGACTTTCTGGGCGGTGATTTCTACGGCGGGCGCGATGAACAACTAGTCGTATGCCGCCTGCTGCGCAACCTGTCGGCGAAGCAGCCGATCGAGTTCATGACGACGATCAGCGCAGGCCTGACGGACCACGAGACCCTGAAGAGCCAGGAGGAACTCGATCTGCTTGCCTTCGCGGCGACGGCGCACAGCGCAGCGTTCCTCGCGATTGCAGCCTGGGACCCGGACGGGTCACTCAATCCAGCGGCCCTGGAGCGAATCCGGACTTCGTTCGCGCAGACACGACTATACGAACCATTTCTTGGCGGCCGCCCCGTCGAGGACGTCGGGGTCTACTTCAGCAGCGAGTCGAAGGTGAATTTCGCGGAGAACGGCACGCCGCTGGCGGACCTGTCAACGTCTGGGGCGGCCAACTATCCACATTTCCATGCCGTGCGTGGCGCATGCCGGGCGCTGCAGGCCGCACACGTCCCCTTCGGCATCCTGACACGGCGACAATTGGGCGAACTCGACCGGTACAGAGTGCTGGTGCTGCCCAACGTGCTGCGCATGGACGCAGAAGAATGCGAGGCGATGCGGGCTTTTGTCGTACGCGGTGGCCGCCTGTACGGGAGCCGACTCACGTCATTGACTGAGACCCGGGGTGTCAGGCGCGCAGAATTCGCGCTGGCCGACGTTTTCGGGGTGCATTTCGTCGCGGAAGAGCGTGGCCGGATGGTCTACGTCGAACCCGCGACCGGCGACGTGGCGCAGGCGATCGCTCCGCACAGGCGACTGGCTCATGCCATTGATCGGAACGCTCTGACCGGTGCGGTGCGTGCCATCGCAACCGCGGGCGAAGTGCTCGCACGCTTGACCCTGCCCTATGGTCACCCGCATGAAGGGTCGGTCGACGATCACCATTGGTCCAGCATTCACTCGTTTCCGCCGGACGAGCAGCTCGACGCGGCCACCCTCGTTCGGCATGCCTTCGGCGCCGGTACGGCGATATATGCGGCCATCGACCTGGAGGCAGGCGCCGCTCCGAGCCAATCACTGTTCGTGGCGCTCATCCGCGAGTTGCTGGGCGTCGCACCCCCGCAGATCGAAGCCGACGCACCGGCGTGTGTCTGGCTCACCGCCTTCGATCAACCCGAGCGGCAACGCCTGGTCGCGAACCTGCTCAATTATCCGATCGAAGCGCCGATCATTCCGGTCGGCGCGATTCGGATACGCATTCGTCATCCGCGCGGAGGTCGAATCCAGCGAGTGACGTTGGCGCCCGACCACGAGCCGATCGAGTTCGAATCGACACCCACCGGCGTCATTGCGACTTTGCCGCGCCTCGGCGTGTTTGCGATGCTGGTGATCGAGTACGCGGCCGAGCAAGGGGAGACGAGCGATGCGCAACGGACATGAACTGCCAGTCGATGTGCGCGGCCTGCACACGCTCTCCGCAGAGGTTGGACCGGCGGTCGACGCCGCGCTCGAGCGCGGTCGCGGATTGCTGCGGCTGTCGCCATGCTGGGTTCCGCGTTCGTTCCTGCATCCGGGCCGTCGACTGAAGCTCGACCCGCGCGACCTGTATGCGTTCGGAATCGCCCGCGGCGGCATCGACGAGCGCTGGTTTGGATCCACGACCGCGGCAGCCAACGACAATCGCACGGCGGACGAAGGGTTGAGCTATGTCGTGGACGGCAATCGCAGGTTCACGCTGCGGGACGCCGTTGCCACACGTGGGCCCGCGCTGATTGGCGAAAGAATGTGGGGGCGCCACAAAGGCTGGCCTGTCTATTCCAAGTTCTTCGACAATATGGGTCCGATCCCGCTGCACATGCACCAGGATCGCGAGCACGCGCGCCTGGTGGGTCGGGAGGGCAAGCCGGAGGGCTACTACTTTCCGCCGCAGCACAACGCCACCGGCAACGCCTTTCCATACACGTTTTTCGGCCTGTCACCGAACACGCGCCCGGCCGATGTACGACGGGCGCTCGATCGCTGGTCGATCGGCGACAACCGCATCCTGGACCTGTCGGTGGCCTATGCGCTGACTCCGGGCACCGGCTGGCTCGTGGGCCCGGGAATCCTGCATGCGCCGGGCTCCTTGTGCACCTACGAGCCGCAATGGGGCTCGGATGTGTTTGGCATGTACCAGAATCTGTGCGAGGGCCGCGAAGTGCCGCGCGAACTGCTGGTCAAGGACGTGCCCGTCGACCGTCATGACGACTTGGATCACCTCGTGGCACAGCTCGACTGGGACGCGAACGTCGATCCGCACTTCAAAGAGAACCATCATCTCGTGCCGGTCGACGTGGCCGACACGGTGCAGGAGGGTTGGATCGATCGCTGGGTCGTCTATGGACGGGTGCACGGCGAGTTATTGTTCACGGCACGCGAATTGACCGTCGACCCCGGGGTCCGGCTGACGCTGCGGGATCCCGGCGCATCGAGTGCGATCGTGGTCCAAGGCCAGGGAACGGCCAATGGCCTGGTCTTGAGCTCGCCCACCATGATCGGCTTTCATGACATGACGCAGGACGAGATCTTCATCACCGAGCCGGCCGCGCAGGCAGGCGTGGTGATCGAGAACACCTCGAGCGTCGAACCGCTCGTGCTACTGCGCTACTTCGGGCCGGACACGGACCTCGACGCGCCGCAAGTCGGCGGCTCGCAGCACGCACGTCACTCGGCGTAGCCACCCACGCCGGCCGCGGCGTAGATCGACTCGATCGCGGCAATATTTTCCAGGACGTCATCGCCCTCCGTCGGCAGGGTCGCGCCCGAGCCGATCGCGTCGACCACGGCGAGCAGCTGGTGGTAGTAGCTCGAGGTGGTCACCGACGTCTCGTTGCGCCAGTCGCCGTCGCCAGAACGCCAGCGCAATTCGTGTCCCCATTGAGGCGCGATCGGATTGCGCACGAACAGTTCTCCCGACGGTGCCGACCAGCTGCAGGGTGGTGGTGCGGCCGCGGTCATGCGCAATCATCGAGCAGAACAGCGATCGACCGCGCACCGGCAACATGGCGAAGGTCAGCCCGTACGAGCTGGTCGACACCGGTTGACGACATCTCGACGGTGGCGCTGGTTACCTCGAAAGAACCGGCGAGCGTTCGCAACCAGTGCACCGGGTAGCAGCCCAGGTCCATCAGCGCTCCACCGGCCAGGTCAGGCCGCCACCGGATCTGTCCGGGTTGCTGCGGCACCGGCACGTCGATCACCGCGTGCGCTTCCAGCAGTTCACCGAGCGCGCCGCTGCGCACGATCTCGAGAATTCGATTGAAAAGCGGGTGGTAGCGGTAATGAAACGCTTCGATCAGGCGTCGATTCGAATGTGCGGCAGCGGCAATCATGCGGGCAGCGGCAGCGCTCGATGGCGCGGACGGCTTTTCCATCAGCACGTGCTTGCCCGCTTGCAGCGCAGCGATGCCCCAGCGCTCGTGCAACGTGATCGGCAGCGAGATGTAGACGAGATCGACGTCCGCTCGCGTCAACAGCGCGGCATAGGAGGCCGCCACGTTCGGTATGCCATGTTCGGCCGCAAAGCTAAGCGCCCGATCCAGATCGCGTGCAGCCACCGCTGTGACTTCGACGGCGTCGATGTCCCGGGCCGGCCCAATCAGCGCCATCGGCGCGATGCCCGAGGCGCCGAGCAGGCCAACTCGCAACGTCATGCGAATTCCATTTTGGCGGCAAGCAAACGCTCAGCGCCCACGCAGCGCGACGGCGTCGATCTCAATGCGGACGCCCGGCGGCAACGCGATGCCAGGCGCCGTGGTCCGGGCCGGGCGGTGCTTGCCGAAGAACTCAGCATAGGCGGCGTTCATGCCGGCAAAGTCAGCGGCATCGGCGAGGTAGACGGTCACCTTGACCACACGGTCGCGTTCGCTACCCGCGGCATCCAGCAGGGTCTGGACATTCGTCAGCGTCTGCCGGGTTTGATTGCCGATGTCGCCGCCCACCATCGAACGTGCCGTCGCGTCGTACGGCAGCTGGCCGGAGACAAAGACGAAATCCCCGGCGACCACGGCGGACGCGTACGGCCCGAGCGATGGCGCACCAGCAGCACTCACCTCGCGAGGGTCTGCGGGTGCGCCGGATCCCGCGGCGCACCCGGCCAGAGCAACGACCATGCCGACGACGGCCGCGCGCACTGCCGTCTCCGCTCAGAACCTGATCGACCCGGTGATGCCCCAAGTCCGCGGCTGCCGGGCGGTCACGATTCCTCCGAACAGTTCGAGTCCATCCCGGGGACCGGCACCGATGGCGCCCTTGACGAAGTCGAAGCGTCGGCCGGGGTTCGGGGTGAACGTTCCGACCAAGGCGGCGTCCTCGTCCGTGGCGTTCTCGACCCACAGGCGCACTGAGTACCGGTCCCAATCGAAGCCGGTGCGCAGGTTCAGGTTGGTCGCGTCGCCGACATACGCGTCGGCGGTCTGCACCGCGCTCTGGTCGGACTGGTAGCTCAGGTCGGCACGGCTCACCCAGTCAAGAGTGGCCGAGACAGGGTAGGTGTACTGGCCGCTGACGAAGCCCTGCCACTCGGAGACGTACTGCAGGCGCGTGCCGTCTAGCACCGGGTCCACACCGATGGCGGCCAGTGTGCCGAACGTGTAGTCGTCGTAGCTCGAGTCTGTGTACGCGATGCCCGCGTCGAGGGTTAAGCGATCGAACGGCCGTGCCCGCACCTCCAGTTCGATGCCCTGCACTGTCGTCGCGCCGGCGTTGACGTTCAGCAAGGCGCCGGTCTGGCCAAGGGCCCGCACGATCTGGTCGGTCCAGTCGATGTAATAGGCCGCCACATTGAAAACGAGCCGGCCGTCCACCCACGTCGTCTTGGCGCCGATTTCATAGTTCCAGGCCGACTCGGGATCGTAGGTGCGCTCTTCGGGCAGGATCGCACCGGCGACGGTAACGACGTTGAACCCGCCGACCTTCACGCCCTCCGCGGCCGTCGCGTACAGCATGACATCGCCATTCAGCTGATAGTCGATCGTGAACCGCGGCACAAAGTTCTGGAAGTCCGTCTCGTCGTCGAAGATGCCCGTGACAAGCCCCGTCAGCTGGCTCTGGTCGACCGAGTAGATCTTCTTTGTTTCGTCCGTCCAGCGCCCCTCGACGGCGACCCTCAGGCTGTCCGTGATTTTGAAGCCAACCTGGCCGAAGACCGCGAAGCTCTCGGTTTCCTCAGAGAGGTCATTGATGAGGCCACCCACCAGGAAGCGTCGCAGGGAGGCCGGCACCGCGGCGGCGATCGGCAGGGCATCCGCGCCGTAGAGGCTCTCAAGGTGCGTGTCGGTCTTCGAATCGTAGTAGTAAGCACCGGCAAGCCAGGTCAGGCGCTGATCGCCCGGCGACGTGATGCGCAGTTCCTGACTGAACTCTTCGACGTCGGTGAGCGTGGTCGCATAGTTGACGCTCAGCGCGGTGTAGTCCGTGTCCACCGCCGTGTCGAAGCCCAGGTCGTTGTAACCGGTGATGGAGGTGAGCGTGTAATCGCCGAGGTTCCAGTCGATCGACAGCGAAACCTGTGTGACGTCCCGGTCCTGGTGGCCTGGCGTCACCGAATACTTGTCAAACGCATGCATCTCGCCGCCGTAAAGCTGGTAGACGGCCGGGAACGACGGTCCCGCCGGACTGTACAGCTCGATGTTGTTGGCGACATACCGGATCGGGTCATCGCCATCACTGGTATCGGAGTAGGCCACCCGCAGCCGCAGGTAGAGGTCTTCCGTGGGCGACGCCTCCAGCGAACCGGCGATCACGCCCGTGCGTCGCGTGTCGAGATCGCCGCCCGTCAGCCCGTTGTCGTAGTAGCCATCGCTACTCGCGTAGACGCCGCCCAATCGGAAGGCCAACCAGTCCGTCACGGGCCCACTGATCCATCCGCGCAGATCCTGAGTATCGAAATCGCCATAGCTCGCTTCGATCCTTCCTTCCAATTCGTCGGTCGGTCGTTCCGTCACGATGTTGACCGCACCCGCGAAAGTGTTTCGTCCATAGAGCGCACTCTGCGGACCCTTGACGACTTCGACTCGGGCCACAGAATCGCCGAACATGGCATCCATCAGTGCTCGCGAGGATTGATACACGCCATCGACGAAGAAACCGACGTTCGGCTCGCCGATGGTCGTCGACTGGCCGCGAATGACAGGGGTCTGGGCGCCACCCCCGAACAGCGGGGCCATGGTGAAGCCGGGAGTCAGGGCCGCAATGTCCTCGACATTGGTGATGCGCGCACTCTCGATGGTCTCGGCGGAAAAAGCAGCGATTGACAGCGGCACCGTCTGCAGCGCTTCCTCGCGCTTGCGCGCCGTCACGACGATTTCCTCCAGTGGCGTCGCCGACGGCGCGGTCTGGGCATGCGCCGCCCCCAGCGGCAATCCCATGCACAGCGGCGCGAGCGCGGTGGCCACGGCGACTCTAAGGCTGGTTGGTCTCTTGGTCATCACGTCCCCCTTTCCGATTGCTGTGCATGAACACTAAGGAGCTGTCTTGCGCTCGTTGCTCGGACCACGTGAACGACCGTCCGCAACGATGTCCAGGGTCTTCTATCACATTCGCTCATTACCAATCAATATCGGTCACATTGACTCTGCAGAAGCCGGCCTGTCACGGGCGTATTTCCCAGACCGACTCGATCTCGACCGCAATGTTGAACGGCAGGGTATTGACGCCCACCGCGAAGCGCGTGTGCAGCCCGGCTTCGCCAAACACCTCGACGAACAGGTCAGACGCACCGTTCACGACTTTCGGCTGGTCGTGGAAATCGTCCGCGCTGGCGACGAACGCTCCCACGCGCAGGCACTGAACCACCGGGTCAAGCGTGCCTCCGCATGCGCTGCGCAACAGCGCGAGCACGTTGAGTCCCGCGAGTCGCGCGGCGGCGTAGCCCTCCTCAACCGTGAGGTCGCGCCCGACGCGTCCACGCGTCTTTGCCGTCTCGCTCAGGGCCGGCCCGAGTCCAGCCAGGTAGAGCGTGGAGCCGGACCGACGGTACGCGACGTAGGTCGCTACCGGATTCGGTGCCGCTGGCAACTTGAGCCCAAGCTCCTTGAGCCGCAGCTCGTGGTGGCCGGTTCCGCTCGCGCCTGCCGCTGCGGGCACCGCTGCAGCGGTCCCGACGATTGCGGGCCCCAACAGCCCCGCGGTCAACAACGTTCGGCGCCTCATGCCGTCACCTGCTCGCGTCCAGCACGCACCGCCGCAAAAACGCGCATGAAGTTCCCGCTGACGAACGCTGTCACCGCGCGCTCATCCATTCCGCGGCGCAGCAGCTCCGACACCAGCAGTGGCAACTGCCGGTAGTTGTCCATGACGGGTTTGTAGTTGGCGTCCATGTCCGTGCCGAGCGCGACATGAGCCACGCCGAGTTTCTCGACCAGCGCGAAGATCCGGTCGACGAATTGTTCGAAAGTCGCGATGCCAATGCCCGCCGGCCATGCGCCAATGACGCCGCCGCGCTCGGCGATCGCAAGCGCGAGTCGCTCCGAGATGAAGCGCGGATGCTGTATCGGGTCACCCTGCAGGTGGGAGTGCGAGCACATGACGGGGCGCTCTGCGATCTCTACGGCGCGCAGCGCCGTCGCCTCCGACGCATGCGCGACGTCGACAACCATGCCGAGACGTGCCATCTCGCGGACCACGTCTGCGCCGAATGGCGTCAGGCCGCCGTGCGGCGCCGACCCGGTCTGGATGTCGCCGACTTCGCTGTCCCGGTAATGCACGATCGTCACCGAACGCACACCGTCAGCATGCAGGCTCGCCAGCCGCGACAGATCGCCCTCCAGAAAGTCCGCTCCTTCCGTGGTCCAAAGCGCCCCGATGCGGCCGTCGGCCTTGGCCTTCTCGACATCCTCGGGCTCGAGGACCGGCTTGAGCGCAAGTCGCGCGGCCATCGCCTTGAGGTTCGCAATCTGACGCTGGTAGCTCGCCCACGCCTCGCCCTCGGCGAAGGGTCTTGCGGCGTACAGTCCCGCCCCCTTCGACATGCCCAGGACCTGGAAATCCGCGACTGCTGCAAAACTGGCCGCCGCGAGCTTTCCCGCCCTCATGTCCTCGATCGCCTCGGGCTCGCGCGTGCCTTTCAAGCGGTATATCCGCAACGGCAGTGAGAGGCCTTGCGCATCCCGGAAGAAGGTGCGACCCGGGTGCGCATGAATGTCCACTGCGGCCACACGATCTAGCAGTGCGTTGGCCTGCGCCAGGTAGTCCGGGTCCGGCACGAAACCGAGTGGCGCCGGCTCGTCGCGCAGGAAACGCTGTGCACCACCGACTGCCAGGGCCACTCCACCCGCCACGCCTCCGGCGAGCAACCACCGTCGTGTCCGACTTTTCATGCTGCTGTTCCCTCGCGCCGCTTTAGACGCAAAACGTTGCTGCCGGTGCCGATTGACGCAGTCCCCGCGTCATACCCATCCGGCGGATTGAACTCCACCTCGACGCCCGCGGGGATGTCGAGCCGGACCTCGAGGTCGCCGCGCGCGAACCGCTGCCAGTGGACGACCAGTCCGCCGCGCGGTGTCGGGTAGACACCGTGTGCCGATTCCAGGTCGCCGAGCTGGGGCGCGACGCGGGCCCGTCGGAAGCCGGGTTCCGTGGGCGTCACGCCGAGCACGTGGGCCGGCAGCTGATACACGGGCGTCGCCGAGAAGGCGTGGCACAGGCTGGCCACGGGCTCGGTCGACTCCCAGAGCGTCTCCGTACCAGTCGCAAGCATGGCGCCGTAGAGCTGGCGCATGTGCTGCAGGGCGAGGTCGAAGCGTCGCGCCTTACCGAGCGCCGAGTACAGGAAGTGGCAGAAATACGTGTTGGCGCGCACCACGTCGGTGGCTGCGTCGAACGGATCGGCGTCGAACGTAACGGGCGGGGTGGCCGTGCGCCGCAGCCGCCGCTCGTCAGTAATGTACTCAACGATCGCCGCATACTCCGCGGGCAGGGCGACATCGAACAGGATCGCCATCGAGTTCGCCTGTTGCGAGACCTGCGGATCCCGCTGCCCGGACGCTGGCTCCACGCTGTCGACGAACACGCAGCGATCCCGGTCGTAGTGGCGGTTGCGCAGCGCGCGCCTGATCCGCGCTGCCCAGTCGAGGTAGCGCTGGCTCAGTCGCGAGTAGCCGATCGTCCGCGCCATGTCTGCTGCCGCCTGCAGCGCTCCTGCCAACATGGCGTTGATGATGAAGGACTCACCGATACGCCCGACGCGCGCCCACTCGATGAAGTGCCAGTGCGGCACGTTCGCCAGCAGGTCGTGCGGGCCGCTCTGCCGCTCGAACCAGTCGAGCGAGCGCTGCACCGCCGGCAGGAGCTGCTCGATGGTCGCCTCGTCGCCGCTGTGCATCAGGTAATGGTGCGCAGCGCAGATCCAGTGCAGGTTGAAGTCGGGGATGACGATGCCGCCGCTGTGATGATCGCCGGGCGCGAACATCTGCAGCAGCCCGTCCGTGCGCTGGCTCTCGGTGGCCTGCATCAGGAACTGGCGGTCGATGGGTTGCGTGCTGCTGCCGAAGGCAGCGGCGTCGATCAGATAGTGGACGATGCCATCGCCGAGCCACTGGCGCTTTTCGCGGCCCGGACAGTCTTCCCAGGCGTCGTGGGTGCATTGCAGCGCCGTATAGCGGCCGACTTCCCAAAGGCGGTTCAGCAGTTCATCGGAGCAGCGGAACGAACCCTGGTATTCGACCGGGTAGTGGGTCGCGGTCGAGCCCACGCGCACGATTCGCAGCCCTTGCGGCGCATTACGCACCACAAGTTGCAGGTACTTGACGCCGGTCCAGTCGAATTTCTCGAACTGCTGCGGGCCCGGACGCGCCGTGTAACGAATTACCTGCGCACAATCCAGATACGACTCCCGGGTGATGCGGGGTGGCGCGGCGCGCTGCGGCCCGTATTCGCCCGGGATCGTCTCTGCCGCGGCGATTTCGATGACCTCGCCACCGGTCGCGTCCAACTCGACGAACGGATAGCCCGCGTGACGCCGATCGAACACGACGAGCACACTGATGTCGCGGTCGGCGCTGGTGCGAATCACGGTCGCCGACTCGTCGTCGCGCAGCATCGCCCCCACGTCGTCCACACCTTCCGCGGGAGCGGGTTCCAGCGGCTCGTCGTAGATCCGACGGTCGAGTCCGAGGTCGGGACGACGAACGACGGAGTTGACGGCGACAATTCGTGATGGCAGTCGAGCAGACTCGACCAGCGGCGGTATCTCGCGCGGCAACAGGGTCGTGAACGGTTCGATGTTGCCCCACCCTTTGGCCAGGTCCTCGCCACTCGCCGCCCGAACCATGGGTGTTGCGCGATCCCAGCCGGAGTCGTCGAAGTCCGCGCGCAACCAACCCTCCGGCATCTGGCGGGCGTCGAAGTCTTCGATGAAGCCCTGGCCCCAGCCGCTGCGTGGCGTCTCGCGACGCCAGGCCCGGGCTTCGGTGACTCGCCACTGGTCGTCCGCGGCCAGGTCGACGACCCGGCTGCCGACAGACACGGTCGCATCGACGTACAGGCCACCATCGCCGAACACCGCCTGCGTGTAGTCGCGGGCGGTCTCATACCATGCCGTGTCCACTCCATAGACGTGCACCAGCACGCCCAGCGAGTTGTCGCCGGACCGCAGGTGTTCGCTCAGCTCGTAACGGTCGACCCGCGCGAAATCGGGTGTGGCGCGCCCGGGTCCGCGCCCGACCCTCGTCCCGTTCACGTACAGGATGTAACGGCTGTCGGCGGTGATGCCGAGGCTCGCCGCGCTGGCCTGCCCGGGCAGGCTGAATCGGCGACGGAACAGGTACCACCGGTTTGTTCCGTCCTGGCGGCGAATCGGACCGCTGACCAGTAACGAGCGAAACGTCACGCCGTTGTCGATCTGCTGTCGCGGGGTCCAGATGAATTGCGCGCGCCGGTACATGCACTTGATTCCGTGGGTGGGCGACTGCGGTTGCCGGCCCGCGCCGCTAGCGGGAGGCGGGCAGTTCGGGGGCGCCGCCAGCCTCGGCCAGCCGGGCCCGGATCCGGTCATGGTGCTCCTCGTCGAGATCGTAATGTCGCAGCAGCCAGAGCGCCGCCAGCCACAAGGCCACGGGGATCAGGCAGTACGCAAGCCGCACGCCCATGATTGCCGCGTCGGTCTGCGTCGCCACGCTCTCGCCCGGAACGAATCCCGCCAGGCTGAACGTGGTGCTGGCGAGGAATGCGCCGAATGCCATGCCGAGCTTCATGCAGCCGCTGATCGCCCCGAAGATCATGCCATCCCGGCGAACACCAGTCTCGAGCTGGCCCGCCTCGACGGTGTCCGGAACCATCGAGTGCGGAGCGAGCTGGCAGGCAGCATCGCCGACACCAAGCAGCAGCAGCAGGGCGACGAAGACACCGACGGATCCCGGACCCACCAGAAGGAAGATGCTACCGTAGGCCGCAATCTCGAGCACGATGGCAGTCGAGTAGACGCGCTTCTTGCCGACGCCCCAGACCTTGCCGGCGCGCATCCACAACGGAGTGACCAGCATCGCCACCGCAGCGGCTCCGGCCGCGAACCAGCCGACGTGTCGGACTTCCACCTGCATCACGATGGTCGCGAAGTAGACGAGCGAGGTCGCAGACATGCCGATCGCGATGTTCTGCAGCAGGAACACCATGAACAGGGCGCGAAACGGGCGGTTGCGTCGCAGGGCGCGCAGTTCGGCGGCCATGTCGAACGCCGCCACAGGACCCTCGTAGCGAGGTGCGCGGCGGGTGGCGAGAAAGGACACGAGGCCGCCCACGAGGATGATGCCGGCGAAGACAGCAGCGAAAACCTGGAAGCCCTCCTTGAGCGTCGCCTGGGAAGAAAACAGGTAGGGACCCGAGAGTCCCACCAGCAGGATGCCAATGCGTGACCCCAGCATCCGATAGCCGACGATGCTGGTGCGCTCGCGATAGCTGGACGACATGTCGGCGGCCATCGCCGAATGAGGAATGCTGTAGACGGTGTAGGCCGCACTCGCCAGCAGGTACATCGCCCCTGCGTACAGCACGGTGTGCAACGGGGACGCGAAGTCCGGAATGTCGAAGGTCAGGTAGAAGGTGAGCGCGAACGCAATCGAACCGAACAACAGGTACGGACGCCGCCGCCCCATGCGCGTGACCGTGCGATCCGAGATGACTCCCATCAGCGGATCCAGCGCCACATCGATGAGCCTGGGCAGCAGCAGCGCCAGGCCGGCCCAGGCGGGCGAAAGGCCGTGGGCCTGCGTCAGGAAGAACAGCAGGTAGGCCATCGTGCCACCTACGTAGCAGGCGATGCCGAGGTCGCCTGCGGCCCAACCCGCCTTCATCCAGGCCGGCAGCGGCGTGCCGTTGCCGGTGCTCATGAGCCTGGGGCCAAGGGGGCACGCGGAACCAGGCTGCGCCGCAGCGAGTCGGCCACACCAGCCGTGGCGCGGCGTGCAACCGCGAGTTCGCGCGTCATCGACATGAATCCGTGGATCACCCCAGGGTATTCCAGGAAGTCGACGTTGCCGCCCGTCCCTGCGAGACGTCCGGCGAGACGACGGCTGTCGTCCCTGAGCGGATCGAGTTGCCCGGCGACAATGCAGGCCGGCGGCAGGCTGTCGAGGCGAGCACGCAAGGGCGCTGCGCGAGGATCGTCAGCGCTCCCGTCGCGGCCCAGGTACAGGGACCAGAGTGCGTCCATGGCCTCCGTGCCGAACCCGAACAGGCCATTCCCGAACAGTCGATGTGAAGCGGTGTCATGTTCACGCGCATAGACACCGTAGACCAGCAGCATGTGTCGCAACCACCGCTCGCCGGCATCCCGCAGATCTATTGCGGTCGCCAGCGCGAGGTTGGCACCCGCCGAATCGCCGCCGATTGCCAACCGATCGACGTCGATGCCGTGACTGGCACCGTTGCGGTAGACCCAGCGCGCGACCTCGATACACTCATTCAACGGCGCCGGGAACGGGTTCTCCGGCGCCAGACAATAGTCCACTGAGAGGATTCCCACACCGCTCTCCAGCGCGAGCAGGCGCAGTGCCCGGTCGTTGCTGTCGAGGTCCCCGACCACCCAGCCCCCGCCGTGGAAGTAGATCAACGTCGGCAGCGGGTCACCGTCTCCGATCGGATCGTAAAGCCGCACGGGCACCGGCCGCTCCAGGGTGGGAACGACACTGTCCGCGATCAACGGAACGTCCGGCGGGTCGGCATTCCATGCCGCGATGTCGTCTGCGAAGCGGGCCCGCATCTCGGCCGCTGTGGACGTTCCCATCGGCGGGCGCGATGCCATGCGCTCCAGCATGCGCGCGAGCACGATCTTCATCTCGGGGTCGAGTTCGAAGCGCTCGGCCGCCCGTTCCTCCTGCTGAATGTGCTCAGACACCCTGTTCTCCCCGCACGATCCGCCGTGGCGGCTGGCCCCTGCCGGTCCAACCCATCCTAGCCAGATTGGTTGATTTTGCAAGAACGTAAGCGATTTTGAACGAGTTCGTGCCAGAGCTCGCGATAGGCCCGCACCGCGTCGGACTGCAGCATCGACGCTTGCAGCGGTCGGGTCGCACCGCGCCACGCCGCGCCGTACGCCAGCGCCGCGGCGCCCCACGTCGGTCCATCGGCGCAATCGCTGGCGAATACCCGATCGCCCGGCCGCAGCGCAGCGAGAACGCCGAGATACAACGGGTTGGCCGCGAACGGGCCGTCGACAATGATCTTGCCGTGCGCCCCGATCAGTCCGAGACACACGTCCGTGACCAACGCGCAGTACAGTGCTGCGAGCGCCGCCCGTTCACCTGCCGATTCCGGCGCGGGTCCGTAGAACCTGCCGGGTCCGCTCGCCTGCTGGAATGGCCCGCTGGCCGCGAACGCAGGCAGGGCGAACACGCCCGCTGCCAGCACGGCCGCAAGGTCCGCCTCATTGGCGGCAACGCCCTGCTCGCCGGCAATGGCCGCGAATTCGCGCCCGCCCATGAACCGACTGCAACCGAGCGGCGCGCCAAAGACGCTGACCGTACCGGATGTATCACGCAGTGGATCGAGGCGCGCAGCATCCGCAAGTTGGCTCATGCACACGATCCACGTTCCCGTCGAGACCACGGTCCCGCTGCAGGCCGGGTCTGGGAACTGAGCGACGTAAGCCGCACTGCTGTCGTGCACACCGCAGTGCACGGGGATGGGCCTACCCGAACCGAGGCCGAGTCGCCGCGGATCGATCTCGCCGAGGACAGCGGAGGCGGCCCGCAGCGTCGGTAATCGTCGATCCACTCCCAGATGGACCGCCAACGCCGACGGCTCGCCCGCAAGCGGACGCCACAGGTCGGTGTGCGAGCCGAGCGACGAAACCTCCGCCGCAGACTCGCCACAGAGACGCCATGCCCAGTACTGCGGATAAAGCAGGATGCGATCGACCTGCGCGTAATGGTCCGGCCATCGCTGCGATTGCCAGTGGATTTGCCGCGCGAGGTTCAACCCGGCCGGAAGGCCAGGGGACAACGTCGCCTGGAACGAATCGCGCAAGCGCTCGTACTCAGCGTCGACACCGGGGAATCCAGGCCACTCGTAGTCCATGACCGGCAGTGCAAGCGTGTCTCCCGACAGGAGTGCGGCCGTTGCGCCGTGCGTCGTGCAGATCATGCGGTCCACCGGCTGCGTCGCGCCCGTCTCCCGCAGTGCGCCGCACAGCCAGTCGAACAGTCGTTCCACGTCGGCGTGCGGATACGGCCCTCCCCCACGAACCGTGTTGGGGATCCTGCGCCGGACGGCGACCGTGCCGTCCGGGCGGACCAGGCTCAGCTTCGCGTGGGTCTTGCCCACATCGAGCACTGCACATCCCACTTGGTTCCCCCTGCGGCGTGCCTCGATCAGGCGTCGGACTCATCGGGTTCGACGAGCAGAACATCGACGCCGGCACCCCGCAACATCTCAAGGGCTTCGCGCGGGGCGCCGGTGTCGGTGACGAGCACGTCGATCCGCTTCAACGGGCAAAGGATCAGGCTGGCGATCTGTCGGAACTTGGAACTGTCGACCAGGACCACCAGCTGCTCGGCCTGTTCCATGAGCTTCTGCTCGGCCTGCACCAGCAGCGGATCGGACTGCATCAGTCCCTGCGCACGGATGGCCTGTGCGCCGACGAAAATTCTTGCGGCCCGGAAGTTCTGCAGCACGCCGTCGTCGAACGGACTCAGGATGACGTTCTGCTCGCGGTAGATCTCCCCGCCGGGAACCAGCACCCGGGTGCGACCGGAGCGGAACAGCGCCTCGGCGATCGGGAACGAATTGGTTAGGACCTGCAGCGATCGCTCGCGGATGAAATCGATCATCATGAAGGTGGTGGAGCCGCCGTCGATGATGATGGGCTCACCGTCGACGCACATCGCGGCCGCACGCCGCGCGATCGCGCGCTTCTGTCGTGACTGCACGGCGCGACTTTGCTCGAAGCCCTGTTGTCCTACGAGCTGCCGTGGGCTGCCCGGGTCGATGTTTTCAGCGCCACCGTGCACGCGGCGCAGCTTGCCGAGAGCCTCCAATTGGGAGAGGTCGCGCCGAATGGTGGCCGAGCTTGACCGCAGCTGCGCCTCCAGTCCGCGGACCGTCACGATCTGGTTCCGCTGCAGCGCCGCAAGAATGGCCCTCCAGCGTTCGCGTTCGTGCATGAGCGAATGTCCTTCAGTGGTGGCCGCCAGATGCTCGGGTGCGGGACCTTAACCCCGCGCTGCAGGTCGCGCCAGCGCAGAGCGGCAGCCCACTCTCGCCGCCGCTTGAACGTGCGGACCGACGGCGTCACGCCGCATGAGTGAATGTGACTATATATGATTGTTTTTGGAAGATGCCACTGCTACTGTATTGAGACGCTTTTCGGATCGTGGCCAGCCCTTGGCCCACCGCAGGAAACGGGTGGCAAATGAGAATTCCGGAGCATCGCTGGGACGCGTCTCGCGCTGCGACGCTGAGCGACACACAGCTGCTGCTGTACCGTTCCAATCTTCTGGGTGCAGACCTTACGGTCACGAACTTTGGCGGCGGCAACACGTCCGCGAAGCTCGCCGCGACGGATCCTCTCACGGGCGAGACCGTGCAAGTGCTGTGGATCAAGGGGTCCGGCGGTGACCTCGGGTCGATGGGAATCGACGGCTTCGCGACCGCCTATCTCGACCGGGTCCTCGCACTCGAAGGCCGCTATGGCGGCATCGGGCAGCAGGATGAAATGGCCGAGCTGCTCGGGCACTGCACGTTCAACCTGAACCCGCGACCCGCCAGCATCGAAACGCCAGCCCATGCGTTTCTCCCTTACGCCCACGTTGACCACGTGCACCCCGACTCCGTAATCGCCATTGCCGCCGCCGCCGACTCCCGGCGCCTGACCGCCGAGGTGTTTGGCGGCGAGCTCGGTTGGGTGCCATGGCAACGGCCCGGATTCGACCTGGCACTGAAAATGCGAGCGGCAGCCGCCGCCCAACCCGGGTTGCGTGGGTTGATCCTGGCGGGCCACGGCTTGTTCACCTGGGGCGCCAGTTCCAGCGAGTGCTACGACACGACGATCGAGATGATCGCACGCGCCGCGAAGTACCTTTCGCGCGCGTCGCGCCCCAGTCCCCTTGGCCAGGTCGTGCGGCAAGCGCTTCCCGCCGCGGAACGGCGGTTGCGGGCCGGCCGCATGATGCAGGGCATTCGCGCCGCGATCAGCGATACCTCGCGCAAAGTCGGGCACTTCAACGATTCGCCAGGGATTCTGGAGTTCGTGAGCTCCGCGCGCCTCGCCGAACTTGCCGCGCTCGGAACATCCTGTCCCGATCATTTCCTCCGCACCAAGATCCGGCCGCTGGTCGTGGACCTCGACCCGGACGCCGCAGACTTCGACGCCCGGCTGCGGGCAGCGGTGACTGAATACCGCGAGCAGTATCGCACCTACTATGAACGTCACCGGCGCGCCGACAGCCCGGCCATGCGCGACTCGAACCCAGTCGTGTTCCTCGTGCCGGGTCTCGGGATGCTGACCTTCGCGCGGGATAAGGCGACCGCCCGCATTGCGGGAGAGTTCTACGGCAATGCGGTCAACGTCATCCGCGGCGCGTCTGGCATCGACCGCTACGTCGGGCTGGACGAGGGCGAGGCGTTCGCGATCGAGTACTGGCCGCTGGAGGAAGCGAAGCTGAAGCGCATGCCGCCACCGCGCTCCCTGGCCGGGCGGGTCGCCTACATCACCGGGGCCGCGAGCGGCATCGGTCGTGCCACTGCGGAGCGATTCCTCGCGGAAGGCGCTTGCGTCGTGCTGACCGACATCAATGTCGAAGAACTTACGCGTGCGTACGACAACCTCAAGCTGCGCTTCGGCACCGACTCCGTACGCCAGTTCGCGCTCGATGTGACCAGCGAAGCGGCCGTCCGCTCGTCGTTCGAGTTCGCGGCGCAAGAATACGGCGGCCTCGACATCATGGTCGCCAGCGCCGGCATTGCGTCGTCGGCCGCGATCGAGGACACGACGCTGGAGCAGTGGCACCACATTTTCGACGTGCTTTCCACCGGCTACTTCCTGGCCAGCCGCAGTGCATTTGCCATGATGAAAATGCTGGGCGGTTCGATCGTTTTCGTTGGCAGCAAAAATGCACTCGCCGCATCCCCGAATGCAGCGGCGTACTGCGCGGCGAAAGCGTCCGAACTGCATCTCGCACGGTGCCTTGCGCTCGAGGGCGGCCCGTTCGGCATCCGGGTGAATACCGTCAATCCGGACGCCGTGCTGCGCGGCTCCAGTATCTGGAACGGCGACTGGCGCCGGGAACGTGCAGCGGCCTACGGAGTGGACGAAGACGCTCTCGAGAACTATTACGCCAAACGCAGCATGCTCGGCCAGCCGGTGCTTCCCGAGGACATCGCTCAAGCCATCTATTTCCTCGCCAGCGATCAGTCAGCGAAGTCGACGGGCAACATCATCAACGTCGATGCCGGCAACGCCGCCGCGTTCGTCCGCTGAGCCACCCATGGAGCCGTCGCCATGATCGACGCACTGCCGCTTGATCCTGGTTTGATTGGCGAGCACAACGCCGCTCGAGCCGATGTGTTGCGTCGGGATTATGACCACCTCGGCGAGCAGCTCGCGCGAAGCGGCCTTGACCTCGATGCGGTCAAGGCGCGGGTGGCAGCCCTGGAGATTGCTCTGCCGAGCTGGGCTGTCGGTACGGGCGGCACGCGCTTCGCGCGTTATCCCGGACCAGGCGAGCCGCGTAACGTGTTCGAGAAGTTCGAGGACTGCGCCGTCGTCCAGCAGCTCATGCGCTGCACGCCCCGGGTGTCCGTGCACTTCCCATGGGACCGGACCAGCGACCTGCGGGCCTTGCGGGAGTTCGCGACGGCACGCGGTCTTGGCTTCGACGCCGTGAACTCCAACACGTTCCAGGACCAGCCTAGTCAGCAGTACTCCTACAAATTCGGCAGCCTGACGCACGTGTCTCATGCGACGCGCGCCCAGGCCATCGCCCATAACCTCGAGGTGATCGAGGCAGGCCGCACGCTCGGTTCACGCGCGCTGACTCTGTGGATTGGCGACGGCTCCAACCTGCCGGGACAACAGGACTTCCGCGGGGCATTTGAGCGCTACCTCGACAGCGCACGAGCGATCTACGCCGCGCTGCCCGACGACTGGCAAATCCTGATTGAGCACAAGCTGTACGAGCCGTCGCTGTACTCGACTGTCATCCAGGACTGGGGATCGAGCCTCATGGCCGCCAATGCACTTGGCCCCAAGGCGCGCTGCCTCGTCGATCTCGGGCACCATGCTCCTTCGGTCAACATCGAGATGATCGTTGCCCGCCTCGATGCGCTCGGCAAGCTCGGGGGTTTTCATTTCAATGACAGCAAGTACGGCGACGACGACCTGGATTCCGGCTCCATCAATCCGCTGCAACTGTTCCTGATCTTCAACGAGCTGGTGGCGCGCGAGATCGCGGACGGGCAATGGTCCCGTCCCGCCTACATGATCGACCAGTCGCACAACGTGACTGATCCGATCGAAAGCCTGATGTCGAGTGCGGACCACATTGTCGGCAGCTACGCTCGCGCGTGCCTCGTGGATCGTGCCGCATTGGCAGAGCACCAGGGCAACAACGATGCATTGATGGCGCATCGGACCCTGAAGCTCGCCTTCGAAACGGACGTGCGGCCGCTGATTGCGGTCTTGCGTGTCGAGACCGGCGGCGCCGCCGATCCAATCGGTACTTACCGCAAATCCGCCTATCGAACGCACACGTCCACAACCCGCCCGCAGACGACGACGGGCCAGGCAGGGATTGTCTAAAGCGGAGAGATCGACGGGCGGGAAACTCGGACTAACCGACATCAACGGAGCGATTGCGGACACAAGGGATGTGTGCAGGCGCCTGGCTTCAACGCCGGCCGGCGTCGCAACCGACTGATTCAACAGATCGAACGCTACGTAAATCCGGTCAAGATTGGACGCCTGTCCACACTTCTAGCAATGAATCAGGCCTTCCGGACGGAAAAGGCCTGAAATCGCTGGCTTTCGAACCGAATCCTAGACCCCGATTCTGGGTACAGTGGTTTTCGCCGCGGCGTTCCGCGTATCTGTCTGTTCTTATTCGACTTTATCGGCCGATTTCAGTGCCAAGTACTGAGAATCGTGCCATCTCAAATGAGACCCTACGCCATGTGTCAGACGTCAAGGTTCGACACCAGCAGCGCGTTGCGTTCGATGAACTCACGCCTTGGCTCGACTTCATCACCCATCAGCGTCGAGAACAGCTCGTTCGCGGTGTGGGCATCCTCGATGCGCACCTGCACGAGCCGGCGCGATTCGGGATTGATGGTCGTGTCCCAGAGCTGCTCGGGATTCATCTCGCCGAGACCCTTGTAGCGCTGGATAGTCTGGCCGCGCCGCGCTTCGTCGAGCAGCCAGTTGATCGCTTCCTTGAAGCTGCCGACGGTCTGTTCCTTTTCGTCGCGACGCACGATGGCGCCCTTGCCGAACAACCCCACCAGCGTGCGCGAGAGTTCGGTGATGCGACGGTACTCGCTGGAGCTGAAGAACTCGCGATGCAGGTGCTTCTCGACCGCGTTGCCGTGCTCGACACGCGTCACGACCAGGTGCGGCGGTGTGCCGGGCTGCAGCGTCACGGTGTAGTGACGGCCGGCCTGCGGCACCGCATTCAGCATCTGCTCGAGCTGCGCGCCCCAGGTCTGCAGCTTCCCGGAGTCCTCGCGATCGGCGATCGCGATTTCCGGCAGGTGCAGCATCTGCTCGAGCACGTGCGCGTCGTACCTGCGCGGCGATTTCCGCACGGCGTTCTGGAAATCGATGTATTTGCGGGCCAGCGTTTCGAGCGCACCGTCCTGCATCGGCACCGATGAATCGTTGACGACCAGCGACGCGCCTTCGAGCGCGGTGCGCAGCAGGATCTGGTTCAGCTCGACGTCGTCCTTCACGTACGTCTCGCTCTTGCCCTTCTTCACCTTGTAGAGCGGCGGCTGTGCGATGTAGACGTGGCCGCGCTCGATGAGGTCCGGGATCTGCCGGTAGAAAAAAGTCAGTAGCAAAGTGCGGATATGACTGCCGTCAACATCCGCATCGGTCATTATTATGATGCGATGATACCGTAATTTAGCTAAATCCAGTTCATCCTTTCCAATGCCGCAGCCGAGCGCGGTGATCAGCGTGCCGACCTCGGCCGACGACAGCATCTTGTCGAAGCGCGCGCGTTCGACGTTCAGGATCTTGCCCTTGAGCGGCAGGATCGCCTGCGTGCGACGGTCCCTGCCCTGCTTGGCCGAGCCGCCTGCCGAGTCGCCCTCGACGATGAACAGCTCGGACTTTGCCGGATCCTTCTCCTGGCAGTCCGCGAGCTTGCCGGGCAGGCCCGCGATGTCGAGAGCGCCTTTGCGCCGCGTGAGTTCGCGCGCTTTGCGGGCGGCTTCACGCGCGCGCGCCGCGTCGATGATCTTGTTGACGATGGCCTTCGCCTGCGTCGGCTGTTCGAGCAGGAATTCGCCGAGCTTTTCGCTCGCAATCGCCTCGACCACGCCCTTCACTTCGGACGAGACCAGCTTGTCCTTGGTCTGCGACGAGAACTTCGGGTCGCTCAACTTCACGGACAGGACCGCCGTGAGGCCTTCGCGCGAATCGTCGCCCGTGGTCGGCACCTTGTCCTTCTTGTTCGCCATCTCGCCTTCGATGTAGTCGTTCAGCGTGCGCGTGAGCGCTGCGCGGAACCCGGCGAGGTGCGTGCCACCGTCCTTCTGCGGGATGTTGTTGGTGAAGCAGTACATCGTCTCCGCGTAGGAGTCGTTCCACTGCAGCGCAATTTCCACGACGACGCCGTCGCGCTCGCCCCGAAACCAGAAGATTGATTCGTGAACTGCAGTTTTGCTGCGGTTCAGGTACTTGACGAACTCCTTGATGCCGCCTTCGTAATGGAAGGTCTCGCGGCGGTCGTCGCGCTCGTCGACGAGTTCGATTCGCACACCGGAATTCAGGAACGAGAGTTCGCGCAGGCGTTTCTGCAGGATCTCGTACTCGAATTCGATGTTGGTGAAGATCGTGTCGCTGGGCTTGAAGCGGATCGTGGTGCCGCGCTTGTCGCTGGTGCCCGTGACAGCCAGGGGCGACACCGGGTCGCCCAGACGGTATTCCTGCGTGTAGGTTTTGCCGTCGCGGTAGATCGTGAGGTTCAGCGTCTCCGACAGCGCGTTGACGACGGACACGCCGACGCCATGCAGACCACCAGAGACCTTGTACGAGGAGTCGTCGAACTTCCCGCCCGCGTGCAGGACGGTGAGGATGACTTCCGCCGCCGAAACGCCCTCTTCCGGGTGGATATCCACAGGAATTCCACGGCCGTCATCCTGAACGGTAACGGACTGGTCGGCGTGGATCGTGACGATGATGTTCGTGCAGTGACCGGCGAGCGCCTCGTCAATCGAGTTATCCAGGACCTCGAAGACCATGTGGTGCAAGCCAGACCCGTCATCGGTGTCACCGATGTACATTCCCGGGCGTTTGCGGACCGCATCGAGGCCTTTTAAGACTTTGATTTTACTGGAGTCGTAGACGTCCGCGGAGCTCATGGGATACCCGGTGCATAGGGACGCAGGATTATAGCAGAGGGGTGATTTTTCCGTGTTCCACGTGAAACCTTCTTGCCGCTGGCAGGCGCTGGAATGCGGCCGCGCCAGGCTCTAGGGCTGTGACGAACAATTGTCCGGGCAGCTCGAGAATCACCGAAATCAGCCGGTCCAGGTTGGCCTCGTCGAGCTCGGCTGCAGGGTCATCCACAAGCAAGGCTGCCGTTGGGCTGCCCAGGTCTTCATCGCACCGAAGCTGCCCGAGCAGCAACGCGGACGCGGTCAATTTCTGCTGGCCGCGGGAGACCCTGTCCCTGGCCAGGTCGCCTCCCACCCGGATGGAGAGGTCGGCCCGATGGGGCCCCGCGTGAGTTGTCCCCCGCTCCCGGTCCCTGGCCCACGAATGGTCTATGGCATCACGCAGGTCTGTGCCGGCTGCCCAACCGTCGCTGAGCGACAGCTCGATGGTCAATCCCAGCAGGCGCTCACCGATGGCGGCAACGTGCGGCTGCAAGTGCTTGAAGTATTCGCGGCGCGAAACCGCCAGCGCCTGGCCGGATTCCAGCAGCTCCGGATCCCAGGCGCGGACCACTTCCTCCGGGGATGCGGCCCGCAGCGCGGCGTTCCGTTGTTTGAGGGCCCGCTGGTACCGCCGCCACTGGTCCACGAACCTTGGTTCCACGTGGAACACTCCCCAGTCGAGGTAGCGGCGCCGTTCCTGCGGCCCTTCCTCGACCAACCGGTGCACTTCGGGATCAATCGCCTGAACCGGCAGGATGGTCGCCAACTCAGCCAGGCTGCCGATTCGATTTCCGGCTGCCCGGGCCTCGAAACCCTCCCGGCTGTAGCGGACCCCGACCGGACGCACACTGCCACCGGCGTCAAAGCGGCCCGTGAGCAATAGCTCGTGGCTGTCCTTGCGGATCAGGGTCTCGTTGCGGGCGGTCCGGAACGAGCGTCCCCGGCCCAGAAAGAAAATCGCCTCGAGCAAGCTGGTCTTGCCGGAGGCGTTGGCGCCGCTGATCAAATTGCAGCGGCTGTCGAATTCGAGGTCGGCGGTCGCAATGCAGCGAAAGTCGCGAACGTCGAGTCGACGCAGGCTCATGCCGGCACGCTAGCCCGATGTTCCACGTGGAACCAACTGGAACCCGGCGCGACCGACAACCGGGCGATTACCGAACCTCAGAGCCGCATCGGCATGACGACGTAGCGCGCCGACCCGTCCTGTGCCGAGCGGATCAGGCAACTGCTGTTGCCGTCGGTCAGGCCGACCTGCACGTCGGCCCCGTCAACGGCGGCCAGCGCATCCAGGAGGTAATTGACGTTGAAGCCAATTTCGAGCTCGTCGCCATCGTAGCTAACTTCGACCTCTTCCTCGGCCTCTTCCTGCTCCGGGTTGTGCGCCTGGATCATGAGGGCGTTCGGTTTCAGCGCGAAGCGAATACCACGGTACTTTTCGTTCGACAGGATTGCCGCTCGCTGCAGCGCCTGGCGCAGATCGTCTCGGACCGCGCCGATGGTCTTTGGCGGCGTGGCAGGGATCACACGGCTGTATTCCGGGAAACGGCCGTCAATAAGCTTCGAAGTGAACCGAATTTCGCCGATCTGGACGCGAAGATGATTGGATCCAATGGAAACTTCGAGGATCTGGTCCTCATTGCCAAGGATTCGCTGCAATTCGAGCACGCCTTTGCGCGGAACGATGACCTGCTGGCCCGCTTTTCCGCCGTTGGGCAGCTCAACCTCGCACAATGCCAGACGATGGCCGTCAGTCGCGACAGCTCGCAGCATTTTCGCCGAAGTTTCAAGCAGAAGACCGTTCAAGTAATAGCGCACATCCTGCTGGGCCATCGAGAAATGGGTCTTGTCCAGCAGCCGCTTGAAGTCCTTTTGCGGCAGTTGCAGCGTCTGCTCGGCGTTGATCTCTTCGACCGTCGGGAATTCCGCGGCCGGCAACGTCGACAGCGTGAAGCGGCTCTTGCGTGCCCGTACCAGCATCCGCTCGCCTTCCTGCGTCAGCGTGATCTCGGTGCCTTCTGGCAGCGCGCGACAGATGTCGAGCAGCTTGCGGCCCGGGATCGTGATCTCCCCTCCTCGCTGCACGTCGACGTCGGATGTAGCGACCAGCTCGACTTCGAGATCCGTTGCCGTGATCGACAACTTCCCGCCCTTTGCCGAGACCAGCACGTTCGCCAGGATCGGCATCGTCTGCTTGCGTTCAACCACCCCGATGACCGCCTGCAGCGGGCTCAGGATCGCTTCGCGTTTCGCGATGATCTTCATCTTCTATATTCCGGAGTCTTTATATAAGAGTTCTATTGTTATGACTTTTAGCACAGCCGAAGTCTGTGCAAAACCTCTGTTTCCCCAGTGGCAGCGCGCATTTTCAGCACATCGCAACACCCCTGGGAACCGCCGCATGCCCTGTCTGCAGCCTGTGGATGAAATGTGGAGTACCTGGCCGCCGATTTCATCCACAGGTTAATCATGTCATCCCGCAAGGGTTCTCAACAGGTTCGAATAATCTTCGTTGAGCCGCTGCTGTGAGTCGCGCAATTCCTTGATCACGCGACACGCGTGCAGCACCGTCGTGTGATCGCGACCGCCGAAGGCATCGCCGATCTCGGGCAGGCTGTGATTGGTGAGTTCCTTCGAGAGCGCCATCGCCATCTGCCGCGGGCGCGTGATCGAGCGGCTGCGTCGGCGCGACAGCAGGTCGGCCACGCGGATCTTGTAGTACTCCGCGACGGTCTTCTGGATGTTCTCGATCGTGACCAGGCGCTCCTGCAGAGCGAGCAGGTCCTTGAGCGCTTCTTTCGCGAAATCCAGCGTAATCGGGCGCCCGGTGAACTGGGAGTTCGCGATCACGCGGCGCATGGCGCCCTCGAGTTCGCGCACGTTGGAGCGGATGCGCTTCGCCACGAAAAACGCGACTTCCTCGGGCAATTCCACGCCGCTGGCGGAAGACTTGCTCATCAGGATCGCGACGCATGTTTCGAGTTCGGGCGGCTCGATCGCCACCGTGAGTCCCCAGCCGAAACGCGACTTCAGGCGTTCCTCGAGTCCCTCGACTTCCTTGGGATAGCGATCGCAGGTGAGGATCACCTGCTGCTGCCCTTCGAGCAGCGTGTTGAACGTGTGGAAGAACTCTTCCTGCGAGCGGTCCTTGCCGGCGAAGAACTGGATGTCGTCGATCAGCAGCGCGTCGAGCGTGCGGTACGCCTGCTTGAACTCGTTGATCGTGTTGTGCTGCAGGGCACGAACCATGTCGCCGACGAAGCGTTCGGAGTGCACGTACGCGACCTTGGCGTCCTTGTTGCGGGCCCGGATCTGGTTGCCGACGGCGTGCATCAGGTGCGTCTTGCCGAGACCGACGCCGCCGTAGATGAACAGCGGGTTGTACGCGCGGCCCGGATTCTCGGCGACCTGGACGGCTGCGGCGCGGGCAAGCTGGTTGCTCTTGCCCTCGACGAAGTTCGAGAACGTGAAGTCCGGGTTGAGGCGGCCGCCGAACTGCGGCAACGGGTCGATCGTGCGCTTGGGCGCACCCGCGGAGAGTTCAGCCGCCGCCGGCCGGGGCGTGGGTTGGACCGGAAAGCCGATGCCTTCCGTCAGCAGGACCGGTATCGGGGGCGGGGGCCGGCGTGAGCCGATCTCGACCACCACCTGGGGCGCTGGAGCCGGCACGAGCTCGTCTACCAGTTCGCTGATCCGCGCGGTGCAGTTCTGGTTGACCCAGTCGACGACGTACCGGTTCGGGGCGAGCAGGTGCAGCCTGCCGCCATCTTCGACGGCCTGCAGCGGACGGATCCAGGTGTTGAAAGCCTGTTCCGGAAGCTCCGCCTCGAGGCGGCGGAGGCATTGATGCCAGAGCGAAATCTCCACGACCGGCGGGCCTTTCGACAGGGACGGTGAGCGCTTGCAAGCGGGAAGGGGCGGCGAGTGTATACCTCCGACTTGCCTGTGGATATCTCGGCCTGAGGTTGACTCGGGCGGGGCGCGTGCGTATCCTTCCCGGCCCTCTTACGACCAGTGCATGTTGTTGTTTCTGGTCCTGTTTCGGGCACTACGGAGCCGAAGATGAAGCGCACTTTCAACCCGAGCAACCTGCACCGCAAGCGAGTCCACGGCTTCCGTGCGCGCATGGCCACCAAGGGCGGTCGCCTCGTCCTCGCCCGTCGCCGCGCCAAGGGCCGCAAGCGCCTCGCGGTCTGACCGTTCTCACGAGCAGCAGCGCTCGACCGATCGCCTCGCGCCGCTTTCCGCGCGCGAGCCGACTGACCGACAAGCCCCAGTTCGACGTCGTCCACCGCCAGGGCCAGCGTTCATCAGACGCGTTGTTCCAGGTGATTACGCGAGCCAATGATGCGGGTCACGCACGGCTCGGGCTCGCGGTAGGTGTGAAGGCGGCCGGCAACGCCGTGCAACGCAATCGTCTGAAGCGCCTCGCCCGAGAATCGTTCCGCCACCGCCAGCAGGAACTCCCGCCCGTGGACGTCGTCATCAATGCGCGACCTGCCGCCGGCAAGAGCGGCAACGACGAACTCCGCGCCAGCCTCGCAGCTCACTGGGATAGGATCGTGCGACGATGCGCTCGCTCCTGATCGGCTTCATCACGCTCTACCGCTGGTTCGTGAGCCCCTTGCTCGGGCCGAACTGCCGTTTCTATCCGACGTGTTCCTGCTACGCGCAGGAAGCCATTCAACGTCACGGGGCGCTTCGCGGCTCGTGGCTCGCAGCGCGCCGCATCGGGCGCTGCCATCCCTGGAACCCCGGCGGTTTCGATCCCGTGCCCGAATGCACGCACGCACCGCACGACAACACTCATAAGCGACCGACTCATGGATAACCCGCGCCTTTTCCTGTGGATTGGCCTCGCGCTGCTCGCGTGGATGAACATCATCCAGTGGGATCGCGATTTCGGCACCAGGTCGAGCTCGCCCGCGACCACAGCGCAGAGCGCGGCTGCACCGGCAGCGACGGCTCCGGGCGAGTCGTCGTCCAGCCTGCCCGCGCTGCCGTCGGCAGCGGCACCCGCCGCGGCCACTACTGCCCCGGACGCGGCTTCCGCAGCCGCCGGCGCCGCGCCGATCGCCGCGG
This sequence comes from uncultured Gammaproteobacteria bacterium, assembly GCA_963698735.1. GTDB lineage: Bacteria > Pseudomonadota > Gammaproteobacteria > Steroidobacterales > Steroidobacteraceae > RPQJ01. Next base: position 148,026 of record CAVOSA010000012.1, read on the forward strand.
CGAACGCGCCCACGATCCGGGTCGTCACCGACGTCATCGACATGGACATCAGCCTGCAGGGTGGCGACCTGCTGCGCGCCGACCTGCTGCAATACCCGCGCGACAAGAAGGCGGGCAGTCCGGCCGTGCGCCTGCTCTCGACGGACGACAGCACGTTCAGCATCGTGCGCAGCGGGTTGCGCGCGGCCGATGGCCGGCCCGAACCGACGCACCTCGCCGCGTACACCGCGCCTGGGACGGAGTTCCGCCTCGCGCCGGGCGCACAGGAGCTGCGCGTGCCGCTCACGTGGACGGACGGGGAGGGCGTCACCGTCATGAAGACGTATGTCTTCAAACCCGGCCAGTACGCGTTCGACGTCGTCTACGACGTGCAGAACGCATCCGCCGCTGACTGGAAAGCCGCGTCGTACGTGCAGTTCGTGCGGCACATGTTTGCGCAGAAGCGCTCGATGTTCGATGTCGAGAGCTATGCGTTCCGTGGCCCCGCCGTCTACGACGGCAAGAAGTACCAGAAGCTCGACGTGGGCGACGAGGAAGATTCGGCGTTCCGGCAGCCTGTCAGCGACGGCTGGATGGCGGAAATGCAGCACCATTTCGTGTCGGCCGCCGTGCCGCCGAAGGGCGAGACCTACGACTTCGCGCTGCAGAAAGAAGAAGCGCATTCCCTGGTCAGCTATCGCGGTCCGCTGAAGAGCGTGCCCGCAGGTGCGAGCGCCACGTTCAACGAGAAGCTGTTCATCGGCCCGAAGCTGCAGGAACAGCTCAAGACGGCCGGCCCGAAGCTCGAACTGACCGTCGACTACGGCAAGCTCACGATCCTTGCCAACCCGTTGTTCCACTTGCTCGAGTGGGTGCACAAGTACGTCCAGAACTGGGGCCTCGCGATCATCATCGTGACGATCCTGCTCAAGCTGCTGTTCTACAAGCTCACCGAGAAGAGTGGCCGTTCGATGGCCAAGATGCGAGCGATCGCGCCGCGCATCAAGAGCATCCAGGAGCGCTACAAGGACGACCGCGAGCAGCTCGCCAAGCAGATGATGGAGCTGTACAAGCGCGAGAAGATCAACCCGGTCGCCGGCTGCCTGCCGATCCTGGTGCAGATCCCGGTGTTCCTCGCGTTCTACTGGGTGCTGCTCGAAAGCGTCGAGATGCGCCAGGCGCCGTTCTTCGGCTGGATCCAGGACCTCTCGTCCAAGGACCCGTACTTCATCCTGCCGATCCTCATGGGCTTCGGCATGTTCGCCCAGTTCAAGCTGAACCCGGCGCCGCCGGACCCCATGCAGGCGAAGATGTTCGCCTTCATGCCGGTGATCATGACGGTGATGATGGCGTGGTTCCCGGCGGGCCTGGTGCTGTACTGGCTCACCAACACGCTGCTGTCGATCGCACAGCAGTGGAACATCAACCGCGTCGTCGAGCTGGAAGCCAAGAAGAGCGCCTGACTTTTCACCACTCCGGGCTTGCTGCGGGGTCGCACGAGCGGGCAGGCGGAGGTTCTCGGCGGGGCAGGCGACGGCCACGGACCGCGCGTGGGTAGCCTTGCTGGCTTGTTGCAAAAGCAGCAAAAGCGCATAGAATGTGCACATGGAGCGTGTTCATTCCACCTGGGCCGCCACCGCAGTGGCTGACGGCGCCGGCCTCCGTCCGGCCGAAGTCCTCACCCACGCATTGGTGAAGGCGGGCAAGGAACTCGGCCTCACGCAGACCGATCTGGGCGTCATCGTCGGCCGTGACCGTACCGCTCTGAGCAGAGGGGCGCTTGAGCCGGGCAGCAAGTCCGGCGAACTCGCGCTGCTGCTCATCCGCGCCTACCGCGCGCTCTTCGTCCTCGTGGGCGGCGAGCCGCGGCAGATGAAGCACTGGATGCACACCCACAACCTGCACGTCGGCGGCATCCCGGCCGAACTCGTGCGTACCGTGCCGGGCCTCATGCGCGTGGTCGAATATCTCGACGCAATCCGGGGCCGCGTGTGAGCGAGATCTGGGCGGCGTGCTCCGCGCGGGCCGCGCCGGTCGCTCTCATGGGTGACATCTTCCGTCTCGTCGAAAGCCAGGAACAGGTCGCGACCAATTTGCTGGTGCGCACACTGGCCGAACAGGCTCTGCTCGAGGACCTGATCGAGGCTTCGAAGCCCGCATGGCCGGGACCGGCACTCGGCCTGCACTACCTGCTTGCTACGCCGTTTCGTTATCCGCCGCTGCCGTGGGGCTCACGCTTCGGCCGCCGCTTCGAGCCGAGCCTGTTCTATGCGGCCCGCGGCCCGGACACGGTGCTCGCCGAAAGCGCCTATTACCGCTTCGTCTTCTGGTCGGGCATGGCCACGCCACCGTCCGCCCCGCTCGATACCCGGCACACGCTGTTCAGCGTGACCATCCAGACGCCGCGCGGGTTGCAGCTGCAGAATCCGCCCTTCGACGAATTCGTCGCCGCGCTCACGAACCGGCGCCGCTACGATGCAACGCAGGCACTGGGTTCGGCCATGCGCGAGGCGGGCATCGACGCCTTCGAGTACGTTTCGGCACGCGATCCGTTGCAGGGCGTCAACGTTGCGCTCTTCACGCCGACTGCACTCGCGACCCACAAACCGACGATCCTCGACGAATGGCTATGCGAAACCACGGCCGATCGTGTGAGTTATTACAGCCGGCCCGGCGGCGGCATTCGCGAGTTTCCGCGGCAGCACTTCCTGGTCGACGGCGAGCTGCCATTGCCCGCCGCCTGATCGTCCACCCATGAGCGCCGCCACACACGACACGATTGCTGCGATTTCCACCGCGCCTGGACGTGGCGGCATCGGCGTCGTGCGTGTATCGGGACCGCAGACGCAGACCATTGCCGAGGAAATGCTGGGTCGAGTTCCGGAGCATCGTCGCGTCGAGCTGCGTGCGTTCCGCGACGCAGAAGGCGCGCCCATCGACACGGGACTGGCGCTCTTCTTCGCCGCGCCGCACTCATTCACGGGTGAGGACGTATTGGAACTGCACGGTCACGGCGGACCCGTGGTCATGGATCTCCTGTTGCAACGGGTACTGGCGCTGGGTGCGCGTGCAGCGACGGCAGGAGAGTTCACGCAGCGCGCGTTTCTCAACGACAAGCTAGACCTCGCGCAAGCGGAGGCGGTCGCCGACCTCATCGACAGCGGTTCGGCCCAGGCGGCGCGCGCAGCGCTGAGATCGCTGCAGGGTGAGTTTTCGTCGCGTGTGCACGAACTGGCCGAGCGCGTGCTCGAGCTGCGGCTGTGGATCGAAGCCGCGATCGATTTCCCGGAGGAGGAAATCGACTTTCTCGCCGACCGCGCGCTCGGCACGCGGATGGAGAATCTCCGTCAACGCTTCATCGAGTTGACCGAGACGGCGCGTCAGGGCGCGCTGCTGCGCGACGGCCTCACGGTCGTGATCGCGGGCCGCCCGAACGCGGGAAAATCGAGCCTGCTGAACAAGCTGGCTGGATACGACGCAGCCATCGTCACGCCCACGCCTGGCACCACGCGCGACGTACTGCGCGAGCGCATCGCGATCGACGGCCTGCCGCTGCACGTCCTCGATACGGCCGGGCTGCGTGAATCACCCGATGACATCGAAGCGGAAGGTATCCGGCGTGCGCGCCGGGAGATCGCGCGTGCGGATCGCGTGCTGTTCGTGGTGGATTCGTCCGACCCCGCCGCGATTGCCGGCATCGACGCCGATCTCGCAGGTCTTCCGCTCGAGGTCCCGCGCACCCTGGTCTTCAACAAGATCGATCGCAGTGGCGGGCCGCCGCGCGTCGAAGCCGGGGAGGGCGCTGCGGCGCGTGTCTATCTGTGCGCTGCGTCAGGCGCGGGACTCGACGGATTGCGCATGCACTTGAAGGACTGCATCGGCTTCCATCCTGCGGGGGAGGGCGCGCTTTCGGCGCGCACGCGACACCTCGACGCCCTGCGTCGCGCCCGCGGTCACGTGGAGAACGCGCATCGACTGCTGACGGAACGCCATGCCGGTGAGCTCGTCGCGCAGGAATTGCGCGACGCACACCAGGACCTGGGCGAGATCACCGGCGAAGTGTCGAGCGACGACCTGCTCGGCCGGATCTTCGCCAGCTTCTGCATCGGCAAGTAGCGGCTCACGGCCGGCCGGAGCTGGCCCTGCCGGACAGTTCAATTCGCGCCGAACCGGTACTGCACCTCGAACAGGAACGAATCGAGACTCGTGTCCTCCTGCGCGTTCAGCACGTCTTCGTCGATGCCCACGGTCTGCAGATCGAACCGGACTTGCAGACTCCTGGAGAGGTTGAGGCCGAAGCCCACGCCGAGCAACAGGCCCGTGCCGTCGTCAGAGATCGAGCGGGTGACCATGGCGTCTCCAAACGACTGGTCGAGACGCTGCGTGCTCTCGCCGTCCCAGAATCCCGCACCGAGCCTCAGGTAGATCTCGAACATGTCATTGAACGGGACGATTCCGAGGACGGACACCCCGGTCACCTGCATGTCAAGGTCGACCCGGTTGTTGTAGTAGTCGTTGAACTCGGGCATGTAGACGAGGTTCTCGTCCCAGCCGATCGTGCCGGCCCGGAGATAGTTCACCTCGACCGCGACGTACCGGTGCAAGCGCACGCCGGCGTGCACGTTGTAGCCAATGCCGCCGTCGCCCTGGTCGTAGTCGTAATAGTCGCCCCAGTAGCAGTCGTAGTCACAGTAGCCTTGACCGACCTCGACGCTGACATTGGAGTAAGTACCGCCACCCCCCACGTAAAGGCCGCGCCAGGACGCAGGAGCCGGAGCCGCCGCCGGTGTGGACGCGGGAGCGGGAGACGTCGCGCCGGGGTCCTGCGCGTTCGCACCGCCCGCTGGGAACAAGGCCGCGGCGACGAGCGTCAGGACCAGACACGACGTGCGCAAGGGAGCTTTCATGGCGGACCTCGCCGCTGGCAGCCGGCTCTGCGACCGGCTACTGTTCTTCTAGGCCCGTCCGCGCAACCAACCCAATTCGGCTTACCGCCATGCGCGCGGTCGCCTCGCGGGTTCATAATTTCCTGATCGCCGCTGTCGAAACCGCGACGTTCGTCCGTGGATTCCAGTTCGCGGCACGCGGTGCGGCAACCGGGTCGCCAGCCGATCAGAACCGATACTGCAGCCGGAAGTAGTAGCGACGTCCGAGTACGTCATATAGCGAAGGATCGGTATTGGCCTGCTGCCAGGTCGGAAAGATCGGCGGCTCCTTGTCAAAGACGTTGTCGACTCCGACGCGCGCAGTCAGCCCCTGCAGCATTCCCGCATCGATCACGTAGCTGGCGCCGAGGTCGACATAGTCATAGGCGGGCACCGCAAAGTCCGGATACGAAGCGTCGCGCGCGCCATCGATGTGCTGCCAGCGCGCAAACATCCCCAGGCTGCCGAAGTCGTAGTCGAGGTGCAGCAGCGACTTCCAGCGTGGAATCGAGCTGCCGAGACCGCCGCCGCCAACGGTGCCGGCATACTCGATCGTGCCACCGCTCGGATCGCTGTACTGCCAGGTGTCCACGTACGTCAGGAACGCGTTCGCGCCGATGCGGCCAGGGCCGGCGTCGAGGCTCCAGTCCACCTGCACGTCGATGCCCGAGGTCTCGAGGCCGCCGATGTTGCGGTCGAGGAGCAACGCGTAGATGTTGCCGGTGTCCTCGAGGCGCTTGAAAAAAGTGCAGTAGACGTTTTGCGCGTCGTAACTCGGGTTGTAGGCGCGGTCGTAGCAGCGTGCGACCGCCGACTCCGCATCCCAGCGTCCGATGCCGTCCTCGAGCGCGATCTGGTACCAGTCCACGGACAACTGGAGGTTGCCCGCCGTCGAATCCATGGCGCCGGTCGTGAACACGAAGCCGGCGGTGTAGGTGTCGGCCTGCTCAGGCTTCAGGTCGGGATTGCCGCCGGAGACGCCGTCCACACGGCGCAGGTCGAAGGCGTAATTCGGCAGCAATGCGGCCGGCAAGCCCTGCGCCAGGCACAGTGCTTCGACCTGCGCTTGATCCGGCCCGGTGCGCTGGGCGCTGAAATAGGTGCAGGGATCGGGTCGCGGCACGATGAACTGGCTCGAGACCAGCGGGTAATACAGATCCTCGATGCTCGGTGCGCGCACGGCATGCTGGTATGAACCCCGCAACCGCAGCGGGGTCAGCGGTCGATACAGCAACTCGGCCTTGTAGGCGTTCGCGCCGCCGGCCTGCGAGTGGTCGGAGTAGCGGTAGCCGAGGCCGAGTTCCAGCGACTGCACTCCCGGCTTGTCCTTCAGCAGCGGCGCCAGCAGTTCGAGGTAGGCATCGGTATTGCTCTCGTCGCCCTCGCGATCCGGTGCGGCCGGGAATCCTGCCACGTCGGGACGCGGACCGATGACGCCAGGAACGCCGGGCAGCACCGCAGCCAGGGTCGGGTCGGCATCGTAGGTGAACTCATCGCGCTTGTAGAACAGGCCGATCGCGGCGCGCAGCTCTCCGGCCGGCAAGCTCAACAGCGGCCCGTTGGCGGAGACCTCGCCAAGCGTCTGCGTCGTCGTCACCTCGTTGGCGGCATCCGCGGAGATGTAGCTCGCGCATTCCGGCGACAGCGAGCCGGCGACGTAGGGATTGAAGCCGCCGGCGCAGATCGACAGCCCGCCATCCGGTGCGAAGGTCAGATCCTGCAGTCTTGACAGCAGTACGTTGTTGGTCTGTCGCTCCGTGCGGTCGTTCTGGCCGAGCTGTGCGTAGGCGTCGAACACCCAGTCGCCGCCCAGCGGTCCTCGAGTGCCGGCAGTGACCTGCCACACGCTGCGGTCGTTCTCGGCCACTTGTGGACCGACTTCGCTGGCACGCCTGAAATACCGATAAGGGGCCGACGGGTTCGGCACGCGCGAGGCGAGCAGCGTGCGCAGGTCCGCCGGAATGAACGGGTTCGTCACCGGAATCAGCGTGATGCCCGCGGCGGCGGACGCGAGCTGCCGGTTCACGGTGTAGTGCGTGTACAGTCCCTGCAGGTAGGCCTCGACCTGCTCGGTCAGCGCGAACTTGCCACGCACGAAGGCTGTTGTTCGGTCCAGCGGCATCTGCAGCGCAATTTCCGGCGCCGAGTTGATGCTGTAGAAGCGGTCATTGAACATGACCGGGTCCCGCTCGCCGCGGAAGTTGACGACGCTGCCAGGCTCGCCGGTGCCGGTGGTGAATATGGAGCCATCCGCATTCACGCCGAGTCCCGCCTGCGGGGGTCTTCCGACCGGAGGTACCGTCCCGGGCGGATAGCCGTAACCGGCAAACAGGTTGTCGAACACGGTCGCGTTGGAGAACACGATGTTGATGCCGTCGTCGGTGGCCGTCGATCCCGAGGCGATGAATGCGCCGCCGGGGCCGCGCCCGTCGCTGACGTCGGGGAAATACTCGAGCGGATAGCGCGAGACCTTCCGCGCATCCTGGTTGATCTGGGCGCGCTCGGCGTAGCCGACGTAACCCATGATCGAGCCGCGGCTGTCCGCGAACGACGTCCCGGCGGTGATGCCCAGCGAATACTCCTCGCCGTCGCCGCGCTCGGTGCCCGACCAGCTGCCGTCGAGCGCAACGCCGTCGAAGGTGTCCTTGAGCTTGAGGTTGACCACGCCGGCAATGGCGTCCGAACCGTAGGCGACCGACGCGCCCCCGCTCACGATCTCGACGCTGCTAAGCAAGGCGGGCGGTAGCACGTTGAGGTCCACGGCGCCGCGCCCGTCCGCCGCCACGACACGCCGACCGTCCAGCAGCACCAGTGTCCGCTGCGTGCCCAGGCCGCGCAGCGAGACGTTGGCCTGGCCATCGTTCGATGGATCGTTCGAGGTGCTCGTGGCCGACGGCACGAACTGCGGCAGGCTGTTCAGCGTCAGCTCGATCGAGTTGCTGCCGGTCTGTGCGAACGCCTGGGCGGGCACCGTGACGACCGGACTCGGCGACTCGAAATCCTTGCGCGCGATGCGCGAGCCGGTGACCACGATGTTCTCGAGCCCGCGCTCGTCCGCGATCGCCTCGCTCGCACACAGGAAGGCCGCCGCGAGGGCAATGGCCAGTGTGCTAGCTTGGGCTGCAGCAGGCATCCGGCACCATTCCCCCTGCTTCTTCCCAACGATGCATGCAGATGACGCCATCGTATCGCAAAGGCCGCCTTCGATCGCTTCAGTACGCGGGCGTGTTCTTCGCGGCGAACAGCCGATCGAAAAAATCGAACGTTGCCGTCAACGCCTGGCGTGCGGCGTCCCGCGTCGCCGCGGGTGTCGTCCCGACGAAGCCGTGGCTCACGTCCGGGATCAACAGCAGGTCGGCCGGCACGCCTGCCGCGCGCAACCTTTCAGTAAACCGGGACGACTGTGCCGGCAACGAATTGATGTCCGTGGCGCCATGGACCAGCAGGACAGGAGGGTCCTTGCCGTCGACGAAGTTGATCGGACTGGCCTGGGCCAGGACGGCCGCCGCACAGGGTTCGCTGCCGCACCGGAACAGCGGGCCGACCGCGGTCTCTTTCTTCGATTCAGCGACATAGGCATTGAGATCGTAGGGCCCGAACCAGCCGACGAATCCCTGCACGCAGGGCGACCGGGCCGCCGCATCGCTCGCTGGATCCGGAGACGAAGTGCCGCAGGAGACGGCTTCGAGCGCCGCCAATTGCGCGCCTGCGGACAGTCCCCACAGCGCGATCTTCGTCGCGTCGATGCCCAGCCGCGCCGAGTTGGCGCGCAGGAATCGCAAGGCCTCTCGCAAATCCTGCAATTGCGCCGGGAACGGCGCCTCGCCACTCAAGCGGTATTGGATCGAGGCGACGACGTAACCGCGCTGCGCGAGGTTGCCATGAATGACCGGCAGGTCGAGAAACGCGCCGCCCGCGCGCGGGTTTCCAACCGACCAGCCGCCGCCGTGCACGAACACGACGAGTGGACGCAGCGTCTTGTCGTTGGAGACCCGGTAAAGGTCGAGGTGCAGGGGACGAAATCCCGGGTAGGTCGCATAGGTCACGTCCGTGACGGCAACGCTGCCGCCGGCCGGCCAGACCACTTCGCGCTCCGGTTGCGGGTCCCGGGGCACGAGCCGGTCGGCCACCTCGAAGTCTGGCAGCGGCACGGGCGCGGCCGCTGCGGCGTGGCTGCCCAGTATCAGGAGCATCCCGACCAGTCGTGTTGCGAGTGCGCGCGGCATGTCGCCTCTTCCTGAGTTTGCGTCGTCCGTACAGGCTGCCTTCTTACCTCGAAACGCCGGTTGTTGTCCTGCCTCTCATCCGGCCACCCTGTGGTTGCCGCGTTGCGCGGCAGGGCCGGAATCCGCCCCCCAATCGGCTATGCTTATAAGTCCGGTGACGAAGTCACGCCGGGCGAAGAGAGGGCGGAGATGAGGCAGTTGTCCGGTGCGGATTCGATGTTCCTGCAGTTCGAGCGCGGGAACAATTTCATGCATGTCGCGTCGCTCGCGATCTACGACCCGTCCACGGCCCCGGGCGGCGGCGTGCGGTTCAAGGACGTGCTGCGCCACTTCGCGACCCGCATTGCCCAGTTCCCGCAGTTCCGGCGCCGGCTCGTCTCGCTGCCGCTCGCGCTCGACCGCCCGTACTGGGTCGAGTCCGACACGATCGACGTCGAATTCCACGTGCGCCACATCGCCCTGCCGCACCCGGGCGACTGGCGCCAGCTCTGCATCCAGGTCGCGCGCCTGCACTCGCGGCCGCTCGACCGCAGCAAGCCGCTGTGGGAAGCCTACGTCATCGAGGGCCTGCACAACATCGCCGGCGTGCCGCCCGGCAGCTTCGCGCTGTACACCAAGATGCACCACGCGATCGTCGATGGCGAGTCGGGCACCGAGATCATGAAGGCGCTGCATTCGCTGACGCCGGAGCCGATCGATTTCGACGCCGAGGAACTCGCGAGCCAGGTCTATCACGCCGATCGCGAACCGACCCTGGTCGAGCTGTATTCGCGCGCGCTGGCGCACAACGTGCAGAAGCTGCCGAACTTCGCGCGGTTCTCGCTCGGCACGGCGCGCAAGGTGGCATCGCTCGGCGCCGACGCGATGACCAGGTTCAACAACCTTGGCGAGGGAGGTTTCGTCGCCAACGTGCGCTCACTGCTGAGCGGCGACTTGAGCACGCTGCTGCCGCGCATGCCGCCACAAACCCGGTTCAGCGGCGACGTGTCGGCGCACCGCGTGTTCGAAGCCGTGTCGCTGCCGCTCGCCGACTTCCGCAAGATCCGGCAGCAGGTACCCAAGGCCACCGTCAACGACCAGTTCCTCTGCGTGGTGGGCGGGGCGCTGCACGCATACCTTACGGCGAAAAACGAGCTGCCCGACGCAACCATGATCGCGATGGTGCCCATGACGCTGCGCGGCCAGGAAAAAGGCAATGACGTCGGCAACCAGGTTGGATTCACGGTCATGCCCGTGCACTCGGAGATTGCCGACCCGCTCGAGCGCCTGCGCACCATCTGCGATGCCGCCGGGAAATCCAAGCGGGTCACGGACGCCGTGGGCAAGGAACTGGCGCGCGACCTGCTGGAATCGCTGCCCAGCGTCATCGCCGATCCGCTGCTTCGCAGCGTCCAGGTGCCGCGCATCGGCCTCATCGTCTCGAACGTGCGCGGGCCCGACGTGCCGCTGTACATGGCCGGCGCGCAGCTGGTGAACTACGCGCCGATCAGCATCGCCATCGACGGCCTGGGCCTCAACGTCACCGGCTTCAGTTACGCCGGCAACATGTGGATCTGCGCGGTCTCGTGTCGCGAGATGCTGCCCGACCCTTCGTTCTTCGCCGACTGCCTGCGGACGGCGTTCGAACAGATGAAGGAAGCAGCGGTGCGCGAAGCGGCGTTCACGGTGGCCGAGGGCGCTGCGCTGGCGCCGGTGGGCATCGACGGGGACGCGACGATCGAAGGCAAGCTGGCGCGCAAGCTCAAGCGCCGCGGCGCCGGGACGAAGAGCGCAGCGCGCATCAAGAAGGCCAAGGCGCCGGCCGGGAAGCGCAGGGGTCGCAAGGCCGTCACCCCGGAACGACAGGGCTGAAAGTGCGCACCCGGGACCGCATGCCTGCCGGATTGCGGCAGGCGCTCACGGACGTCTTCGGCGATTCAGTCGACGAGGTCGTGCTGCGGGAACATTCGTGGTTCGCGAAGCTGCACGGCCGTGCCACGGCGACCACGCGCCGCAACACGATTTACCTGCGGGGTTCGGCGGAGGACTTCTTCGCCAGCCCGGAGCTGATGCTGCACGAATACTTTCACGTGCTGCGCCAGTGGAACCGTGGCCGCATGGACGTCTTCGACTACCTTGCCGAATGGTGGCGCCGCGGCTACTGGCAGAACCGCTATGAGAGACAGGCGCGGCGCTTCGTGCAGCTGCGGCTGGCGGCATTTCGTGGCGCCATGGCGCGCACCGCGCCGGTGGCGTGAGGGGTGAACGTGCGCTTCGCCGAGACTTTTGACGTGATCGTCGTCGGTGGCGGCCATGCCGGCACCGAAGCAGCGCTTGCCTCGGCGCGGCGCGGCGCTCGCACGCTGCTCGTCACGCAGAGCATCGAAGCGCTCGGCCAGATGAGCTGCAACCCGGCCATCGGCGGAATCGGCAAAGGACACCTCGTCAAGGAGATCGATGCGCTCGGTGGCGCGATGGCGCGCGCCATCGACCGCGCCGGCATCCAGTTCCGCACGCTCAACGCGAGCAAGGGCCCCGCCGTGCGTGCTACACGTGCGCAGGCTGACCGCACCCTCTACCGGAAGGCGATCCGCGCGATCGTCGAGAACCAGCCGAACCTGTCGCTGTTCCAGGCGGAGGTTGCAGACCTGCGCATCGAGGGCGGCGAAGTCGTGGGCATCGTCACCGCAGTCGGGCTCGAGTTCGGCGCGCGTGCGGTGGTACTCACCGTCGGCACGTTCCTGGGCGGCAGGATCCACGTGGGCCTGGAGCAGTCGCCGGGTGGACGCGCGGGCGACCCGCCGTCGAACCGCCTGGCGGAGCGGCTGCGCGCATTGCCGCTGCGCGTCGGGCGTCTCAAGACCGGCACGCCGCCGCGCATCGACGGCCGCTCGATCGATTACACGGGCCTGCAGGTGCAGCCGGGCGACGAACCCGTTCCCGTGTTTTCGTACCTGGGTGTGCGCAGCGAGCATCCGCGGCAGGTCAGCTGTCACATCACGGCGACCAACGCACGCACGCACGAACTGATCCGCTCCGGTACCGACCGTTCGCCCATGTTTACCGGCGTGATCGAGGGCGTCGGCCCGCGGTATTGTCCTTCGGTTGAAGACAAGGTCGTTCGGTTCGCCGACAAGGCTTCGCACCAGATCTTCATCGAGCCTGAAGGACTCGACACGCACGAGGTGTACCCGAACGGCATCTCGACCAGCCTGCCGTTCGACGTGCAGCAGGCGTTCGTGCGCAGCATCCGCGGCTTCGAGCGGGCGCACATCACGCGGCCGGGCTACGCGATCGAGTACGATTTTTTCGACCCGCGCGACCTGCAGCCCACGCTCGAGACGAAGCACATCCGCGGCCTGTATTTCGCAGGGCAGATCAATGGCACGACCGGCTACGAGGAAGCGGCCGCACAAGGTCTGCTCGCGGGCATCAATGCCAGCCTGCAGGTGCAGGACCGCGAACCGTGGTGGCCGACGCGCGGCGATGCCTACCTTGGCGTGATGGTGGACGATCTCATTACCCGCGGCGCGCCCGAACCGTACCGCATGTTCACCAGCCGCGCGGAGTACCGCCTTACGCTGCGCGAGGACAACGCCGACCTGCGGCTCACGCCGGTGGGCCGCGAGCTCGGGCTCGTCGACGATGAACGCTGGAGCCTGTTCGAGCGCAAGCGCGACGCTGTTCGGGACGAACTCGACCGCCTGCAGACTGCCTGGGTTCGACCGGGCACCGACGCGGCCTCGCTACTGGAGCCAGTGTTCGGAGGGCCGTTGTCACGCGAGCAGCGTGCGTTCGAATTGCTGCGCCGGCCGGAAGTACCGTATACAGCGCTCGACGAAGCGCTTGGCGGCGGCACTGATGCGTGGCGCGAGGACGAGCGGCTCGCAGCACAGGTCCCCCTGCAGGTCGACGTGCAGGCCAAATACACCGGCTACATCGATCGCCAGCACGAAGAGATCGAGCGCCAGCGGCGCAGCGAGGAGACCCGGCTGCCGGAGTCGCTCGATTACGCACAGGTGCGAGGCCTGTCGAACGAGGTGCGGCAGAAGCTGGCGCAGCTGCGGCCGACGACTATCGGCCAGGCCGCCCGCATCCCGGGTCTCACGCCCGCGGCGATCTCGATCCTGCTGGTTCACCTCAAGCGTCAACACGAGACGCCTGCATCCACGCGGCTCGGCGGGGCCGGGTAAGATCGCGCGCAGACTTTGCGTCGGAGGCCCGGTTACATGCAGCAGCGTTCATTGCCTGGCCACCGCAAGGTCGTGTCATCGATCACGGCCTGGATGGCCGGCCTGTGCGTGACGCTGCTGGTGCTCGCCGGTTGCGGCGGCGGCGGCAACGAAGGGAAGAACGGCGGCACGGCGAGGAGCGGCAGCGAGCTGCCCGGGGATTTTGATCCTTCTGTCCTGCGGCGGGGTAACGGGCCCGAGCCCGACACGCTCGATCCGCAGCTGGCACGGACCGAAGCGGCGTTCCACATCCTGCGGGACGTGTTTGAAGGCCTGACGTCCGTGGGCCCGGACGGCTCCGCCGTGCCGGCCGCAGCGGAATCCTGGACGGTCTCGCCGGACGGTCTCGAGTATCGTTTCACGCTGCGCCCAGGCCTGCGCTGGTCCAACGGTGACGCGCTCAAGGCGTCCGATTACGTCACCGGAATGCGTCGCCTGGTGGATCCGAAGACGGCATCGCCGTACGCGCAGTTCCTCGACCCCGTCCAGAACGCCGGTGCCATCACGCGAGGCGAGAAAAAGCCCGACGAACTCGGCGTCAGCGCGCCCGACGACCGGACCGTGCTCATCCGTCTCGAATCGCCGGCGCCCTACCTGCTCGGGCTGCTGGCGCAACCCGGCACGTTCCCGGTCCATGGCCCTTCGCTCGCGGCGAACGGCGCGGAGTACGCACGCCCGGGCAAGCTGGTGTCGAACGGCCCCTTCGTGCTCGACGACTGGGTCATCGGCTCGCACGTCCTCGTGCGCCGCAATCCCAGCTACTGGAACGATCGTGCGACGAAGCTCGAACGAGTGCAGTTCGTGCACATCTCGGATGCAGGCACCGAACTGCGGCAGTATCGCGCGGGACAGCTCGATTTCACCTTCGTCGTGCCGGCGCAGCAGTTCCAGTGGATCAAGCAGAACCTGGCGCAGGAGCTGCACGTTGCGCCGCAGCTGAGCGTCTACTACTACGGGTTCAACCTGACGCAGCCGCCGTTCAAGGACAATCCGAAGCTGCGTCGGGCGCTGTCGCTTGCCATCGACCGTGACAAGCTCACCACCGCCGTCACCGGCGTGGGTGAGGCGCCTGCGTACGGCTGGGTGCCGCGCGGCGTCTGGAACTACACGTCACAGGAGTTCGACTACGCGAACACACCCTATGCCGAGCGGCTCGCCGAAGCCCGCAGGCTGTATGCCGAGGCTGGGTACTCGGCCGAGAAGCCGCTGCGGATCGAGCTGCGCTACAACTCGGGCGACACACACAACCGGCTGGCAGTCGCCATCGCCGCGATGTGGAAGGAAGGGCTCGGCGTCGAGACGCAACTCTACGCCGAGGAGTTCCGGGCGCTCCTGCAGAGCATCCAGGCCCGCCAGGACACTCAGGTGTTCCGGTCGAGCTGGGTCGGCGACTTCAACGACGCTTACACCTTTGCCCAGCTGCTCAAGACCGACTTCGGCATCAACCTGACCGGGTACTCGAACCCCAGGTACGATGCGCTGCTCGCCGACGCCGTGCGGCAGGCCGACCCGGCACGGCGCCGGGCGCTGCTCGAGGAAGCCGAGCGACTGATGCTGGCCGACCACCCGGTGCTGCCGCTCTACTTCTACGTCAACAAGCATCTCGTCAAACCGTGGGTACACGGCTGGACCGACAACGTGATGAACGTGGTCTACAGCAAGGACCTCAGCCTCGCCGCCCCGGTCCCCTGAGGACGGCGTCACAGATTCGATTCTTGGGGCTGGCTTGCAGTTGAGTCGCAGGCCGTCGGCTTGCGACGATGCCGCGACTAGAACAACACCCGTAGAACGATCATGGCCTGGTTCGTCGTTTTTGCCATTTCCGCATTCGCCCTCTGGTACTGGCGCCAGTACACCGTGCAGCAGCGCGACCTCGAAAGCTCGACGTCGCCGCAACGCATGGGCGAACGTTTCATCGGGCAGGTCGTGACCGTCCCGAAAGGCATCGAGAACGGTTCGGGCCGGGTCCAGCTCGGACCGCAGAAGTGGTCGCTGCGTGGGCCTGACGTGCCGGCTGGCACCAAGGTCAGGATCACGGGCGTCGACGGGCGCATCCTGATCGTCGACCGGCTGTCGACTCGCTGACTAAAGCATTGTTTGACAATGACCAATTCTGGTCATTGTCATGCCTGACAATCAGTCAATAACATCGAATAGTCTATGGCTCGAGCAGAGCGTACTGCGCGCTGACCGAGGCCGTGAACTTCATCTCCGACGGCGCATAGGTTTGTTCGGCGTCGCCCGCGGGCGGCGCGGCCGCGACCATCGCTTTTTCCATGTACATCGGCCGCAACGGCATCGTTCCCGCGGCACTCAGGTTCTGCACTGGACCAAGTTTCGCGCCGGCCGCGCGGGCGAGCGCGTCCGCATTCAGGCGGGCGTCCTCGACAGCTTTGGCCAGCGCGCCACGTTCCAGTTCCTTGCGACGCGACGAATCGAGCCTTGCGCCGCCGACCTGGTTGACCCCCGCCGAGACCGATTTCTCGAGCAACGTACCGAGGCGGTCGAGGTCCCGGAGTTCGATGTCGACCTGCCGGCTCACGAGGTAGCCGAGCAGCACCTGCTGCGACGCTTTCTCGTCCCAGCGGTACTCGGGCTGTACCTGCAGCCGGGTGGAATCGACGAGCTTCGGGTCGATCTTGAGGTCCCGGGTCAAGGCCAGGACACGGTCGACCGTCGCATTGACCTGGGCGCGCGCCTCGGCGAGCGACGGGTTGCGGGCTTCGATGCCGAGCGTCACGTTGGCCATGTCGGGCTGGGCCTTCACCTCGCCCGACCCCGAGACGCTGACCAACCGCGGCGGCGCTTCGGCCGCCGCTGCTACACCGGACAGTACAAGGGTCAGGGCGGCCAGCAGACCTGCCATCCAAGGGGGCCTGATGTTGGTGGTCATCGAGGGAATCCTTGCGCTGGGATCGAGACCCGCAGTCTATGCCAGCGGCCCGCACGGCGGCCTGCCGTCGTCCATTCGACTCGAGAAATCATTTTTATTAACATGCCCGACCCTTCGGCCGGCGGCGGTCGAAGCCAGAACGACGATTCCGCAGGAGTGTTCAATGACCCCGAAATCGGCCTGGCTCGCGCTGAGCCTGACTTTTGCGCTGCTCGCACCGGGCTTCGCGCAGGCCGCAGACGCTGCCCGCGGCGCCAAGCTGGCGTACACCTGCCACGGCTGCCACGGCATTCCGAACTACAAGAACGCCTACCCGCTCTACAGCGTGCCGAAGCTCGGCGGCCAGCACCCCAACTACCTGGTCGCCGCCCTCAAGGAATACAAGAGCAAGGACCGCGTGCACCCCACGATGCACGCGCAGGCGATCACGCTGTCCGACAACGACCTCGCGGACATCGCCGCATACCTCGTCGGCACGGAGCTCAAGCCGACGGGGCGTGCTGTCGGCACGGCGCCCAAGGCCAGCCAGACGTGCGTCGCCTGCCACGGCAACGACGGCGTCGGCATCCTGCCGGAGTACCCCAACCTGGCCGGCCAGCACGAGGATTACATCGTCCATTCGCTCCGCGCCTACAAGAGCGGCGAGCGCAAGAACGCGATCATGTCGGGCATGGCTGCGGCGCTCACGGACAAGGACATCCTGGAGCTGGCGGAGTACTACTCGTCGCAGCGCCCCGGCCTGTGCGCCACCGACGAGATCCGCAAAGCCGGCAAGTGCAAGGGGTAATCGACGACCCCGGCTGATGCCGACGGCATGAGCTGATGCGAAGAAGGCCGGGTTCGCCCGGCCTTCTTGTTTTCGGGCCTTCGTGGCCGCACGCTTGACGGCCCGCCCGCAGCCCCGTTCGACGCATGACGCCATCCGCCGCCTCGAGCCTGGACAACAGCCGCATCGCCCGACCCCAGGGCGACGGGCTCTACCTGATCGACACGGACTACGTGCGGCCGGGGCTCGCCGCGAGCCACCTGCTGGTCGATGACGGCCGCGCGGCCTTCATCGACACGGGCACCGGACTGGCGGCGCCCAAGCTGCTCGGCGCCCTCGATGAGCTCGGCATCGCCCGCGAGCAGGTCGACTTCCTGTTCCTGACCCACGTGCACCTCGATCACGCGGGTGGTGCGGGCCAGATGATGCAGGCCCTGCCCAACGCGAAAGCGGTCCTGCATCCGCGTGGAGCGCCGCACCTCATCGATCCGGCCAGGCTCATCGCGGGCTCGATCGCGGTGTACGGCAACGAGATCTATCGGCAGCTGTACGGCGAGATCCTGCCGATTTCCGCCGACCGCGTGCTGCTGGCCGAGGACGGCCTGCGCCTCGAGCTCGGCTCGCGCACGTTCGAGTTCATCGACGCGCCGGGCCACGCCAGGCACCACCACTGCCCGATCGATCTCGACTACCGCGACGTCTACTCCGGCGACAACTTCGGCATCTGTTACCGCGAGTTCGACACCGCCGCGGGCCCGTTCATGCTGCCGACGACGACGCCCGTGCAGTTCGACCCGGACGCGCTGCACCGGACCATCGACCGGCTGCTGTCGTACCGCCCGCGGCGGATCGTGCAGACGCACTTCGGGCCCGTCACCGACATCGACCGCCTCGCGCGCGACCTGCACGCATCGATCGACGAACTCGTGCGCATCGCGCGCCTGCATGCCGCGGCTCAGGACCGCACCCAGCGGATCCGTGCCGACATGTTCGAATCATTCAACACGCGCCTGGATGCTCACGGCTACACGGGCACCCTCGCCCGCCGCCATGAGTTCATCGACGAGGACGTCAAACTGAACACCCAAGGCCTCGAAGTCTGGCTGGCACGCTCATGAAACCATTCACCGCTTTTCGCATTCATCGCGTCGACGGCAAGATCGTTGCCCGTTTCGACGAAGTCGCGCTCGACGACCTCACGCCCGGCCCCGTGGTCGTGCGCGTGAACTACTCGGGCATCAACTACAAAGATGCGCTCGCCGCGACCGGCACCTCGCCGATCCTGCGCAAGTACCCGCTCGCGGGCGGCATCGACCTTGCGGGCGAAGTCGTGTCCTCGACGGATCCGCGCTACACGCCCGGTCAGAAAGTGCTGGTCACTGGCTGCGGGCTCAGCGAGACGCAGGACGGCGGGTACTCGGAGTATTCGCGCCTGCAGGGCGACTGGGTCATTCCGCTGCCAGAAGGCATGAGCGAAGCGGACGCGATGAAGCTCGGCACGGCCGGCTTCACCGCGGCGCTCGCGATCCATCGCATGGAACAGAACGGGCAGACCCCTGCGCAGGGCCCCGTCGTGGTCACGGGCGCCACCGGCGGCGTCGGCAGCCTCGCGATCAACATGCTCGCTGGCCGCGGTTACCAGGTCGTGGCGGTGAGCGGCAAACCCGAAGCGGACGCGTACCTGCACGATCTCGGTGCTTCGCAGATCCTCCGGCGCCAGGCCCTCGACGTCGGTTCGAGACCCATGGAAGCCGCGCTGTGGGCGGGTGCCATCGACAACGTGGGCGGTGAAGTGCTCACCTGGCTCACCCGCACCATGGGCTACGGCGGCAACATCGCCAGCGTCGGACTGGCCGGCAGCCACGAACTGCACACCACGGTCATGCCGTTCATCCTGCGCGGCGTGAACCTGCTCGGGATCAACTCGGTGGCCACGCCGCGCGAGTTGCGTCTCGACGTCTGGAAGCGCATCGCCACCGACCTGCGCCCGGCGCAGCTCGACCGCATCGCCGGCAGGCTCGTGACGTTCGACGAGCTGCCCGCGCAGTTCGACGACTACATCAAGGGCCGCGTCACCGGCCGCACCGTCGTGAAGGTCTCGAAGCAGCCATGACCACAGACACCGCCGCCAAGCCGCCACGGTCGCTCGCTGCCGCCGCCAGGGACAAGCCGCTGGTGACGCCAGGGCGCCTCACGCACCTGCAGAGGCTGGAGGCCGAGAGCATCCAGATCATGCGCGAGGTGGTCGCCGAGTGCGACAAGCCCGTCATGTTGTATTCGATCGGCAAGGACAGCGCCGCGATGCTGCACGTCGCGCTCAAGGCGTTCTATCCCGCCTCGCCGCCATTCCCGCTGCTGCACGTCGACACGCTCTGGAAGTTCAAGGCGATGTACGAACTGCGCAGCCAGATCACGCAGAAGTACAACCTGCAGCTGATCGTGCACACCAACCCGGACGGCATTGCGCAGGGCATCAACCCGTTCACCCACGGCTCAGCCATCCACACCGACGTCATGAAGACGCAGGGGCTCAAGCAGGCGCTCGACATGCACGGCTTCGATGCCGCGTTCGGCGGCGCGCGCCGCGACGAGGAAAAGAGCCGCGCCAAGGAGCGCATGTTTTCATTCCGTACGTCGCAGCATCGCTGGGATCCGAAGAACCAGCGGCCGGAGCTCTGGTCGCTGTACAACACCCGCATGCACAAGGGCGAAAGCCTGCGCGTGTTCCCGATGTCGAACTGGACCGAGCTCGACATCTGGCAGTACATCTACCTGAACGACATCCCGATCGTGCCGCTCTACTTCGCGGCGGAGCGTCCCGTCGTCGAGCGCAACGGCACGCTGATCATGGTGGATGACGACCGCATGCCGCTGCGCCCGGGCGAGAAGCCGATGCTGAAGAAGGTGCGTTTCCGCACGCTGGGCTGCTACCCGCTCACGGGCGCGATCGAAAGCGAGGCCGACTCGCTCACGGCGATCATCCAGGAAATGCTGCTCACGACCACGTCGGAGCGGCAGGGCCGCATGATCGACCACGACCAGTCGGCGTCGATGGAGAAGAAGAAGCAGGAGGGGTATTTCTGATGGCACACATCAGCGATCTGATCGCCGAAGACATCGAGGCTTACCTGCACCAGCACGAGCACAAGAGCCTGCTGCGGTTCATCACCTGCGGCAGCGTGGACGACGGCAAGAGCACGCTGATCGGCCGCCTGCTCTACGATTCGAAGATGATCTTCGAGGACCAGCTGGCGGCGCTCGAAGCGGATTCGAAGAAAGTCGGCACGCAGGGCGGCGAGCTCGATTTCGCGCTGCTGGTGGACGGCCTCGCCGCGGAGCGCGAGCAGGGCATCACGATCGACGTGGCCTACCGCTTCTTCTCGACCGACAGGCGCAAGTTCATCGTCGCCGATACGCCGGGGCACGAGCAGTACACGCGCAACATGGTCACGGGCGCGTCCACCGCGGACCTGGCCGTGATCCTGATCGACGCGCGCAAGGGTGTGCTGATCCAGACGCGCCGGCACAGCTACCTGGTGTCACTGCTCGGCATCAAGAAGGTCGTGCTGGCGATCAACAAGATGGACCTCGTCGGTTATGACGAGGAAACCTTCCGGCGGATCGTCGACGACTACACGAAGTTCGGCGCGCAGATCGGCATCGAGGACTTCGTCGCCATCCCGCTCTCCGGCCTGCGCGGCGACAACATCACGGCGCCCAGCGCGAACACGCCCTGGTACCAGGGGCCCACGCTCATGGGTTACCTGGAGACCGTCGAGATCGACGACCTCGCGCAGCACCGCCCGTTGCGGCTGCCGGTGCAGTGGGTCAACCGTCCCAATCTCGACTTCCGCGGCTTTGCCGGCACGCTCGCGAGCGGCATGGTCAAGCAGGGCGAGCGCGTTCGCGTGCTGCCTTCGGGGCGCGAGAGCACCGTCACACGCATCGTCACGATGGACGGCGACCTTGACCGAGCGATCGCCGGCCAGGCGGTCACGCTGACGCTCGCCGACGAGATCGACATCAGCCGCGGCGACGTGATCGCGCGGCCGGACGACCTGCCCGGCGTCGCGGACCAGTTCGAGTCCGTCGTGGTGTGGATGTCGGACGAGCCGATGCTGCCCGGCCGGCCGTACTGGCTCAAGATCGGCACCAAGCAGGTGACGGCGACGATCACCGAACCCAAGTACAAGGTGAACGTGAACACGCTCGAGCACCTGGCGGCGAAGAAGCTCGAGCTCAACGAGATCGGCATCTGCAACCTGTCGCTGGACCAGCCGATCGCGTTCGACCCGTACCAGCAATGCCGTGAAACCGGCTCGTTCATCCTGATCGACCGCATCACCAACGCGACGGTCGGCGCGGGCATGATCCACTTCGCCCTGCGCCGCTCGCAGAACATCCACTGGCAGGCGCTCGACGTTAACCGCCGGTCACGCGCCGCGCTCAAGGGCCAGCAGCCCGCCGTGCTGTGGCTGACCGGCCTGTCCGGGGCCGGCAAGTCCACGATCGCGAACCTGGTCGAGAAGAAGCTGCTCGCGCTGGGCAAGCACACCTACCTGCTCGACGGCGACAACGTGCGCCATGGCCTGAACCGCGACCTGGGCTTCACCGACGCCGATCGCGTGGAAAACATCCGCCGCGTGGCAGAAGTCAGCAAGTTGATGTCAGATGCCGGCCTGATCGTGCTTGTTAGCTTCATTTCGCCGTTCCGGGCCGAGCGCCGCATGGCTCGCGCCTTGTTCCAGCCTGGCGAATTCCACGAAATCCACGTCGACACGCCGCTGGCGACGGCTGAGGCCCGCGACGTGAAAGGCCTGTACAAGAAGGCCCGCCGCGGCGAACTCAAGAACTTCACCGGCATCGACTCGCCCTACGAGCCGCCCGAGCACCCGGAGATCTACCTCGACACGGCCGCCCGCAGCTCGGAGGAATCGGCCGAGGCCATCGTCGATTACCTGCAGCAGGGAGGGTGGCTGGGCCCCGGTCAATGACCCTATGATGCGGGGGGCTTTTTGCACCGCAACTCAAGCAGGGGGCATCGATGACGAACACCGCTTCCGCCGGCGCGAGGTTTCGCGCGGCCCTGGCCGCGGAGAGGCCCCTGCAGGTCGTCGGTGCCGTCAACGCCTATTCGGCCCTGCTCGCGGAGCGCGCCGGCTTCAAGGCCCTGTATCTCTCGGGGGCCGGCGTCGCCAACGCCTCGTTCGGCCTGCCCGACCTCGGCATCACCAGCCTCAACGACGTCTGCGAGGATGTCCGGCGCATCACCTCGGCGACGGACCTGCCGCTGCTGGTCGATGCCGACACGGGCTGGGGCGCGGCCTTCAACATCTCCCGCACGATCGCGGACCTCGTCAAGTCCGGCGCCGGTGCCTGTCACCTCGAAGACCAGGTGCAGGCCAAGCGCTGCGGCCACCGTCCGGGCAAGGCGCTCGTCTCGCCGGAGGAGATGGTCGATCGCATCAAGGCAGCGGTCGACGGCCGCACCGATCCGGAGTTCGTGATCATGGCGCGCACCGACGCGCACGCCGTCGAAGGCCAGCAGGCCGCCATCGACCGCGCGGCGCAGTACGTCGCTGCGGGCGCCGACATGATCTTCGCCGAGGCGCTCACCACGCTGGACGAGTACCGCCAGTTCACCTCGGTGGTGAAAGTGCCGGTGCTGGCGAACATCACCGAGTTCGGCAAGACGCCGCTGTTTACCGTGCAGGAACTCGCAAGCGCCGGCGCGCAGCTGGTGCTGTATCCGCTGTCTGCATTTCGCGCAATGTCGAAGGCCGCCGAAATCGTCTACGGTGCCTTGCGGCAGGAAGGCACGCAGCAGGGCGTGCTCGACCGCATGCAGACACGGGTCGAACTCTACGAAGTGCTCGGCTACCACGACTACGAGCGCAAGCTCGACGAGCTCTTCGCGCGCGAGGGTGCGGCGGGCAAATGACGGCCCCTGTTTCCTTCGCCGACGGATGACAACAGGACGAGACGAACCATGAGCACCAACGAGACTCCCACCGCCGCTGGCTTCAAGCCCAAGAAATCCGTCGCGCTGTCGGGTGTGCCCGCCGGTAACACGGCGCTGTGCACGGTCGGCCGCAGTGGCAACGACCTGCACTACCGCGGGTACGACATCCTCGATCTCGCCGACAAGTGCGAGTTCGAAGAAGTCGCTTACCTGCTCGTGCACGGCAAGCTGCCGAACGCGGCGGAGCTGAATGGCTACAAGGCGAAGCTGAAGCGCCTGCGCGGTCTGCCGGAAGCGGTGCAGATGGCGCTGCAGGCATTGCCGGCATCGAGCCATCCCATGGACGTCCTGCGCACGGGCACGTCGGTGCTCGGCTGCACGCTGCCGGAGAAGGACGATCACGGCACGGCGGGCGCGCGCGACATCGCGGACCGGCTCCTGGCGAGCCTCGGGTCGATGCTGTGCTACTGGTACCACTACAGTCACGCGGGCCGGGTCATCGAGGTCGAGACCGACGACGATTCGATCGGCGGGCACTTCCTGCACCTGCTGCACGGCGAGCCGCCGCCGCATTCCTGGGTGAAGGCCATGCACGTCTCGCTCAACCTGTATGCCGAGCACGAGTTCAACGCCTCGACCTTCACCGGTCGCGTGATCGCAGGCACCGGCTCGGACATCTATTCGTGCATCACCGGTGCGATCGGCGCGCTGCGCGGGCCGAAACACGGCGGCGCCAACGAAGTCGCGTTCGACATCCAGAAGCGCTACCAGACGCCGGACGAGGCGGAGGCCGACATCCGTGCGCGCGTCGAGCGCAGGGAAGTCATCATCGGCTTCGGTCACCCGGTCTACACGATCAGTGATCCGCGCAACCAGGTGATCAAGAACGTCGCGCGCAACCTGTCGATGGAGGCGGGCGACATGAAGATGTTCCACATCGCGGACCGTCTCGAGTCAGTGATGTGGGACAGCAAGAAGATGTTCCCGAACCTCGACTGGTTCAGCGCAGTCTCGTACCACCTGATGGGCGTGCCCACCGCGATGTTCACGCCGTTGTTCGTCATCGCCCGCACTTCCGGCTGGAGCGCGCACGTGATCGAGCAGCGCATCGACGGCAAGATCATCCGGCCGAGCGCGCAGTACGTGGGACCCGAGGACCGCAAGTTCGTGCCGCTCAAGGAAAGGGCCTAGCACATACGGGTCGGTCCGACGACCGGCAGCGCCGGTTACCCCGGACCACCCGACACCACTGCCCTCGCTGTCTTCGTTCCGACCAGACCCTCGTCACCATGAACATTGCCTATCGCAAACGGCTCCCCGGCACTGCACTCGACTATTTTGACGCGCGTGCGGCGGTCGATGCGATCGAACCAGGCGCCTACGACAGCTTGTCTTACACCGCGCGCGTGCACGCCGAAAACCTCGTGCGCCGCTGCGATCCGGCCATCCTGGAGGCCTGTCTCCGGCAGCTCGTCGAGCGCAAGCGCGACCTGGACTTCCCCTGGTTCCCGGCGCGTGTCGTGTGCCACGACATCCTCGGGCAGACGGCGCTGGTCGACCTGGCAGGACTGCGTGACGCGATTGCAGAGCAGGGCGGTGACCCGGCCAAGGTCAATCCGGTGGTGCCGGTGCAGCTGATCGTCGACCACTCGCTGGCCGTCGAGTGCGGCGGATACGACCCGGACGCGTTCGCCAAGAACCGGGCCATCGAGGATCGGCGCAACGAGGACCGCTTTCACTTCATCGACTGGACCAGGCTCGCGTTCAAGAACGTCGACGTGATCCCGCCGGGCAACGGGATCATGCACCAGATCAACCTCGAGCGAATGTCGCCGGTGATCCAGGTGCAGGACGGCATCGCGTTTCCCGACACGCTGGTCGGCACCGACAGCCACACGCCGCATGTCGATGCACTGGGGGTCATTGCCGTCGGCGTCGGCGGCCTCGAAGCCGAGAGCGTCATGCTCGGCCGTGCCTCGTGGATGCGCCTGCCGGACATCGTTGGCGTGCAGCTCAAGGGCAAGCCGCAGCCCGGTATCACGGCCACGGATATCGTGCTGGCGCTGACCGAATTCCTGCGCCAGCAGAAAGTCGTCGGCGCGTACCTCGAGTTCTGCGGCGAAGGCGCCGCCGCGTTGACGCTGGGCGATCGCGCTACCATTTCGAACATGGCGCCGGAGTACGGCGCGACGGCGGCGATGTTCTTCATCGACGCGCAGACGATCACGTACCTGAAGCTCACGGGTCGGGCAGACGAGCAAGTGAAGCTGGTCGAGACCTACGCCAGGCACACCGGGCTGTGGGCCGACAGCCTGCAGACCGCCGTCTACGAGCGCGTGCTGCAGTTCGACCTGTCCAGCGTCGTGCGCAACATGGCAGGTCCGTCCAATCCGCACGCGCGCGTGGCCACGACGGACCTTGCCGCCAAGGGTATCGCCGGGGCGTGGCGTGACGAACCTGGCAGGATGCCGGACGGCGCGGTGATCATCGCGGCGATCACCAGCTGTACCAACACCAGCAACCCGCGCAACGTGATCGCGGCGGGCCTGCTGGCGCGCAACGCGAACCGGCTGGGCCTCGAGCGCAAGCCGTGGGTGAAGAGCTCGCTGGCGCCCGGCTCAAAAACCGTCGCACTCTACCTGGACGAAGCCGGGCTCACGCCGGAACTCGAAAAGCTCGGCTTTGGCGTGGTCGCGTTCGCGTGCACGACCTGCAACGGCATGTCCGGCGCGCTCGACCCGGCAATCCAGCAGGAGATCATCGACCGCGACCTGTATGCGACCGCGGTCCTTTCCGGTAACCGCAATTTCGACGGCCGCATCCACCCGTATGCAAAGCAGGCGTTCCTGGCGTCGCCCGCACTCGTCGTGGCCTATGCCATTGCGGGCACGATCCGCTTCGACATCGAAAAGGATTCGTTCGGGACCGATGCGGCAGGTAAGCCGGTCAGGCTCAAGGATCTCTGGCCGTCGGACGCGGAGATCGACGCCGTCGTCGCGGCGAGCGTGAAGCCGGAGCAGTTCCGCAAGGTCTACGAGCCGATGTTCAGGCTCAGCGTCGAGTCTGGTCCGAAGGTGAGCGCCCTGTACGACTGGCGTCCGCGGAGCACCTACATTCGTCGTCCGCCCTACTGGGAGGGTGCGCTCGCGGGCGAACGTACGCTGAGCGGCATGCGTCCGCTGGCGGTGCTCGGGGACAACATCACGACCGATCACCTCTCGCCCTCCAACGCGATCCTGCTGGACAGTGCGGCGGGCGAATACCTCGCGAAAATGGGCCTGCCGGAGGAGGACTTCAATTCGTACGCGACTCATCGCGGCGACCACCTGACTGCGCAGCGCGCAACGTTCGCGAACCCGACGCTCAAGAACGAAATGGTGGTCGTGGACGGCAAGGTAAAGGCGGGTTCGCTGGCCCGCGTCGAGCCGGAAGGCAAGGTCACGCGCATGTGGGAAGCGATCGAAACCTACATGGCGCGCAAGCAGCCGCTGATCATCATCGCCGGCGCCGACTATGGCCAGGGTTCGTCGCGTGACTGGGCCGCCAAGGGCGTGCGCCTGGCCGGCGTCGAAACCATTGTCGCCGAAGGGTTCGAGCGCATTCACCGCACCAACCTCGTCGGCATGGGCGTGCTGCCGCTCGAGTTCAAACCGGGCGTGAATCGCAAGACGCTGCACATCGACGGCACGGAGACCTTCGACGTGGCGGGTGAACGCAAGCCCCGTGCCGAGCTCAAGCTCGTGATCAACCGCAGGAACGGCGAACGAATCGAGGTGCCCGTGACGTGCCGCCTCGACACCGCCGAAGAAGTGTCGATCTACGAAGCCGGTGGCGTGCTGCAGCGTTTCGCCCGGGACTTCCTCGAATCATCCGCCGCATAATCGTGCCCTCTCCCGCGGCGGGAGAGGGTCAGGGTGAGGGTCTTGAAACGTGACGACGCATCCCCCGCAAATTCGCATTCCCGCCACTTACA
The DNA here is from genome assembly GCA_963698735.1 of uncultured Gammaproteobacteria bacterium. Lineage (GTDB taxonomy): Bacteria > Pseudomonadota > Gammaproteobacteria > Steroidobacterales > Steroidobacteraceae > RPQJ01. The sequence goes on from CAVOSA010000012.1 coordinate 174,961, forward strand.
TGCGCGGGGGCACCAGCAAGGGCGTGTTCTTCCGCCTGCAGGATCTGCCCGCTCCGGCTCAAGCATCGGGTGCAGCGCGCGATGCATTGCTGCTGCGCGTGATCGGCAGTCCGGATCCCTACGGCAAGCAGATCGACGGCATGGGCGGCGCGACCTCGAGCACCAGTAAGGCAGTCATCGTGTCGAGGAGCGCGCGACCCGATCACGACGTCGATTACCTGTTCGGCCAGGTGTCGATCGACAAGGCGTTCGTCGACTGGAGCGGCAACTGCGGCAACCTGTCCGCCGCCGTGGGTCCGTTCGCGATCAGCAACGGACTGGTCGACGCCAATCGCGTGCCGCGCGACGGCATTGCGATCGTGCGCATCTGGCAGGAGAACATCGGCAAGACCATCGTGGCGCAGGTGCCCGTCACCAACGGCGCCGTGCAGGAGACGGGTGATTTCGAGCTGGACGGCGTGACGTTCCCCGCCGCCGAAGTCCAGCTCGAGTTCATGGACCCGGCCGCCGAGGAAGAGGGCGCGGGCGGCTCGATGTTCCCCACCGGCAACGTGGTCGACGATCTCGTCGTACCGGGCGTCGGCACGCTCAGGGCCACGATGATCAATGCGGGCATCCCGACCATCTTCGTGAACGCGGGCGACATCGGTTACACGGGCACGGAGTTGCAGGACGCCATCAACGGCGACGCGAAGGCGCTCGCCATGTTCGAGACCATTCGCGCTCACGGCGCGGTGCGCATGGGCCTCATCCAGCACATCGAGGCAGCCGCCAGGCGTCAGCACACGCCGAAGGTCGCCTACGTCGCACGGCCGGCCGATTACGTTGCGTCGAGCGGCAAGCGCGTCGCAGCGCAGGACATCGACGTGCTGGTGCGCGCGCTGTCGATGGGCAAGCTGCATCACGCGATGATGGGCACGGCTGCCGTCGCCATCGGCACCGCCGCTGCCATCCCGGGCACGCTGGTGAACATCGCGGCTGGCGGTGGTTCGCGAACGGCGGTGCGATTCGGGCATCCATCGGGAACCTTGCGAGTGGGTGCGGAAGCGACCCAGGTCAACGGCGAATGGGTCGTGACCAGGGCCAGCATGAGCCGCAGTGCCCGGGTGTTGATGGAAGGCTGGGTGCGCGTTCCTGGCGATACGTTCTGACCGGGCGCTTTGCGGCCTGATCGATGCGCTGGCGCGACCGGCAGCTGACATCTGGTGTTGTCACGGTCGAGCCGGGACGCAAGGGCTACGACAAGGGCAGCGTGCTCGCGGTGCAGCGCATGCCGGTCCGCAGCGGCAAGCAGACCCTGCGCATCGTGGCCGACAACGAGCCGAAGTTCGCCGGCGTCGATCCGTTCAACAAGCGGGTCGACCGCAACTCCGACGACAACGTCAAGGAGACCGACGCGGGTTGAAGGCCAAGTGGGCCTGGCGTGAGGAGTCTACGCTGCCCTGCTCCCGCTTGAGCGGGAGAGGGTTGGGGTGAGGGTCCGGTGTATCCTTTGCCGATGACCACGCTCATCGACGGGGCCCGCGGCCTCGGCATCGAACTCGACGAGTCGCAGTGCGCGAAACTGGTTGCGCACCTCGACCTGCTCGACGACTGGAACACGCGGATGAACCTGACGGCCATTCGCGAGCGGCCGCAGCAGATCACCAAGCACGTCCTCGACAGCCTGACCCTGTTGCCGTGGTTGCGCGGCAAACGCGTTGCCGACATCGGCAGCGGCGCGGGGTTTCCCGGAATCCCGCTCGCCATCGCGGCTCCCGGCGTGCACTTCGCACTCGTCGAATCGATCGGCAAGAAATGCCGTTTCCTCGAACACGTGCGCGACGCGCTCGGCCTGGACAACGTCGAGGTCGTGCAATCCCGGGCCGAAACCTACAGGCCCGAAGCGCGTTTCGACACGGTGATCGCGCGCGCGGTCGGTCCGCTGGTCGATCTCGTCAAGAATGCCGGTGGCCTGGTAACGGGCGGCGGCAGACTGCTCGCAATGAAGGGACGCTACCCTGAGGACGAACTCGCGAAAAAGCTCAATGGCTGGAAAGTCGTGGCCGTCCACCCGCTGCACGTGCCGGGCCTGGACGAGGAACGCCATCTCGTCGAACTCGCCCACTCCCACGAGAAGGTCTGAAACCTGCGCCCTTTCCCTTCCTGGCGCGAGAAACGTCGCGTCAGGGTTTCGACTCCCTCTCCCGCCTTGGCGGGAGAGGGTTGGGGTGAGGGCCTCCTGCTGTATCCTTGCCCATTCCATGAAACGTGTCATCGCAGTCGCGAACCAGAAAGGCGGGGTCGGCAAGACGACGACCTCCGTCAACCTTGCTGCATCGTTGGCCGCGACGCACCGCAAGGTGCTGCTGATCGACAGCGATCCCCAGGGCAACGCGACGATGGGTTGCGGTGTCGACAAACGCAACCTGCAGCACTCGATGACCAACGTCCTGCTCGGCGAATGCGAGCTCGCCGCCGCTCTGGTGCCCGTCGACCCTGGCCATTTCACGCTGCTGCCGGGCAATCAGGACCTGGTCGCCGCCGAAGTGCAGCTGATGAGCATGATCGGCCGGGAAGTCCGCCTGCGCAACGCGCTGAAGCCGGTGCGCGACAATTACGACGTCATCATCATCGACTGCCCGCCGGCGCTGAACCTGTTGACGCTGAACGCGCTCGTCGCCGCCGACAGCGTGCTGGTGCCGATGCAGTGCGAGTACTACGCGCTCGAAGGCCTGTCGGCGCTGATGAACACGATCGAGCAGATCCGCGCGAGCGTGAATGCGGACCTCGAACTCGAAGGCATCCTGCGCACGATGTACGACCCGCGCAACAACCTCTCGAACGAAGTGTCGGGTCAGCTGCTGATGCACTTCGGCGACAAGGTTTTCCGCACGGTCATCCCGCGTAACGTGCGGCTGGCGGAAGCACCGAGTTTCGGCAAGGCCGTGCTGTTCCACGACAAGGATTCGCGCGGCGCGCTGGCGTACCTGGCGCTCGCAGGCGAGATGATCCGGCGCGAAGAAGAGGCCTTGGCCGGACCCGCACCCGTACCCGAGGAAGAATAACCCTCACCCCAACCCTCTCCCGCAATGCGGGAGAGGGAGCAAGTGCCCTCACCGCAACCCTCTCCCACTGCAGCGGGAGAGGGCGTCAGAGCGGAATCTGCAGCGTGACCAGGATCGCCTCGGTGCCGTTGTTGGGATGCTCCAGGCCACCATTGGAAATGTGCAGCCCGGCCAGCCCGAGCCGCAGCCCGTTGTCGAACTCGCGCGCAAACATGATCCCGCTCTGGAACTCCAGGTGGTCGCGCGGCCCGATCACGTCGCCGTTGAGGAACCAGCCGGTCGCGAGGCTGGGCGTGACGTACCAGCGTTCGCCCAGCGCGAAGTCGCGACGCACGTCGACGTAAATGAACGCGATGCCGTCCGGCCCCAAGGCAAAACCGGCGCCCGGCGCGAGACGCCATTTCGTCATGGGCCGTGCGACGTAAGTAGTGCCCAGGCTGTAGGGGTAGTCGTAGGCCTCGACCAGCGCAAAGACGCCTGCCGCGAACAGCAATGAGGGCCCTGCGGCGATCCGCGAAGGGATCGCCGGAGGAGTCGGGGTCCCGACGGCGTCAGGCACCACGCCAGCCCGGGCCGTGCTGCTGCCACAACAACTGATCAGCCCACCCAGCAGCAGGGTGGTGACGGGACGCATGCAGGCCTCCGGCACGAACTGGGAATCATCGGGGTTCCTGCGCCCCCGCGACGCGGGCGGCATAATAGTCCGCTATGGCAACAAAGCGACCTTCTCTCGGACGGGGCCTCGAGGCCCTGCTCGGTTCCCACGGGCCCTCGAACGCACCGGCCGCCTCGTCACCGGGGGAGAGCGACGCACCGGGCTCGACTGCGCCGGCGAAGCCCACCGGCGCGCCGCGTGACGAGGAACTCGCGCGAATTCCCGTCGACCTGCTGCAGCGGGGTCGCTACCAGCCGCGTCTCGACATGCGGCCCGAAAGCCTGCAGGAGCTGGCGGACTCGATCCGCGCCCAGGGCGTCGTGCAACCGATCGTCGTCCGGCCGCTCGCGGCACAGAAGACGGGCGAGCCGATCCGCTACGAGATCATTGCGGGTGAACGCCGCTGGCGCGCCGCGCAGATGGCAGGCCTGCACGACATCCCGGCCGTCGTCCGGATCGTGCCGGACGAAGCCGCGGTCGCGATGTCTCTCATCGAGAACATCCAGCGCGAGAACCTCAACCCGCTCGAGGAAGCGCGAGCGCTCGACCGGCTGATCCGCGAATTCGGCATCACCCACCAGCAGGCTGCGGATGCCGTCGGCCGTTCCCGGGCCGCCGTCAGCAACTTGCTGCGCCTCCTCGAACTCACCGAGGAAGTGAAGATGCTCGTCGAGCAGCGGCAGCTCGAGATGGGACATGCCCGCGCGCTGCTCGGCTTGCCGCAGGGGCGGCAGCAGTCCGAGGTGGGTGCGCTGGTCGCGAAAAAGGGGCTGTCGGTCCGCGAGACCGAGGCGCTCGTGAAGCGCATGCTCGCCCACGGCGAGAAGGCCAATCGCCACGACGACGGTGACGAGCCGCGCCGCGACCCCAACATCGCCCGCCTCGAACAGGACCTTACCGACAAGCTCGGTGCCAGGGTCTCGTTGCAGCACGCCCGGACCGGCAAGGGCAAGCTCGTGATCGGGTACAACAGCCTGGATGAGCTGGATGGAATCCTGGCGCACATTAAGTAGCAAAATTACTTAATATTACTTTTCAGGCTTTAGGTGTTATAGGTTAGTGGAGTAGAGCTTCATAATCTAAAGCTACGATCTCTGTCCCCGACTGACCGCATGAATCAACTGCATCAGTTGGCGTTCCGACTAACCCCTATTCCCTAACCCCTGACCGCTTCTGCCGTGCATCGCGGTGGCAGATGCGGATTTGAAGCACTGCAAAAAGGCCCCTATACTTCCGCGCCTTTCCGGCGGCCACGCCTCGGCGTGAGCCGGCCCGGGTAACGGATTTCAACGCCACCCGTGGCCGGCCAACCGGCATGAAGTGGCTTTTTTGTTGCCCGGAAGCTGGATGTGGCCTTGAGCAACCTCGACGTGCAGAAAGGCCGGCGCCAGGCGCTGGCCGTCGTGCTGAGTCAGGTCCTGCTCGGGGCGGCCGTCGCGGCCGTGTGTTTCGCGTTCTCGGGTTCCCGTGCCGGCGCATCGGCGCTGCTGGGAGCCGGAATCGGCGTGGCGGCGACGGGTTTGATGGCCTTCGCGATGCTGCGGCATGGCGAAGGCGCGACGCTGATGCGGGCCACGATCGGGTTCTTCCTGGGGTGGCTGGTGAAGGTCGGCTTCACCATCGCGTTGCTGGTGATCGCGTTCGGGTCACCAAACGTCGAAGCGGTCCCGCTGCTGGCGGCGTACGTTGCGACGTTTTTTGGTTACTGGTTTGGCGCGGCCCGCCTGAGCGAGCCGACGCAGCAACAATAGTCCGGTCGGAGTGGGTAACAGACAATGGCCGCCGCTCAGCACGCCGCAGGTCCTGCGAACAGCACCGAGTACATCACCCACCACCTGACCCATTTCAAGGTCGGCGAGGGGTTCTGGACCTGGCACATCGACACGATGTTCATGTCGATCCTGCTCGGCCTGGTCACGATCGCTCTTTTCTATTCCGCCGCCCGCAAGGCCACCGCCGGCGTGCCGGGCAAGTGGCAGGCCTTCGTCGAGATGGTCGTCGAGTTCATCGACACCACCGTCAAGGAAGTGTTCCACCTCGACCGCAGCTTCCTCGCCCCGCTCGCCCTCACGATCTTCGTGTGGGTGTTCCTGATGAACGCGATGGACCTGCTGCCGCTGGACGTGCCGGGCAAGATTGCCGGGCTCTTCGGCATCCACTACTGGCGCGTGGTGCCCACCGCCGACGCCAACACCACGTTCGCGATGTCGCTGACCGTGCTGGCGGTCGTGCTGTATTTCAGCTTCAAGGCAAAGGGCGCGGGCGGCTACGTCCACGAACTCTTCACGGCCCCGTTCGGCGCCAACCCGCTGCTCTGGATCCCGAACTTCCTGCTGAACCTCGTCGAACTGCTCTCGAAGCCCGTGTCGCTCGCGATGCGACTCTTCGGCAACATGTACGCCGGCGAGCTGGTATTCATGCTGATCGCGCTGCTCGGCGCGACCTGGGCCGGTTTCACCCTCGGCAGCAGCCTGGGGATGCTCGGACAGGTCGTCATGGGCGCCGGCTGGGCGATCTTCCACATCCTGATCATCACGCTGCAAGCGTTCATCTTCATGGTGCTGACCGTCGTCTACAGCGCGATGGCCACCGAGCACCACTAGGACGTTCGCCGCATTACTTTCACGTTTACTGCAACCGCACTTTCCGCCAGGAGATTGAGATGGAAAACCTCGCGCTCATCGCACAGGTCCAGAGCTACACCGCGATCGCACTCGGCCTGATCATCGGCCTGGGCGCCATCGGCGCCTGCATCGGCATCGGCATCATGGGCTCGAAGTTCCTCGAGGCGGCCGCCCGCCAGCCGGAACTGATCCCGACGCTGCAGGGCCGCATGTTCCTGCTCGCCGGCCTCATCGACGCGGCGTTCCTGATCGGCGTTGCGCTCGCGATGTTCTTCGCGTTCGCGAACCCGCTGCTCGCCCGTTTCGGCTGACCGCGGCCTGACGCGAGGACGTCGCCATGAATATCAATGCGACGCTCATCGGCCAGGCGATCGTCTTTGCGATCCTGATCTGGTTCACGGTCAAGTTCATCTGGCCGCCTCTCATGAAGGCGGTCGAGGACCGACAGAAGAAGATCGCCGAAGGCCTCGCCGCCGCCGAGCGCGGCCAGACCGAGCTGCAGAGTGCGCATGGGGAAGCCCAGGCGATCATCAATGCAGCCCGCGATCAGGCCAAGAAGATCGTCGACCAGGCGCACAAGCGCGAGGTCGAGATCGTGGACGAGGCGCGGACCACGGCCCTGGACGAGGGCAAGCGCATCGTCGACAGCTCGCGGCAGGACGCAGCGCAGGAGAAGTCCCGCGCCCGCGACGAGTTGCGCAAGGACGTGGCCAGCCTGGCCGTGGCCGGCGCTTCCCGTCTGCTGCAGCGTGAGATCGACCCGAAGGCGCACGCCGACCTGATCGAGCAGCTGGCCCGCGAGATCGAGGGCGCCAAGGCCTGAGGGCCGCGGCACCCCGAACCGGGACCTGGAGTAACGACGCATGGCTGAAAGAGCCACGGTAGCGAGACCCTACGCCAAGGCGGCCTTCGCCTACGCGCAGGAGCAGGGCAGGCTCGACGCATGGTCGGGCTGGCTCGGGACCGCACGCGCGGTCGTGCAAAGCGACGAGTTCGTCGCGTTCGAAAGCAGCCCAGGCGTCGGCAAGCAGCAGCTCAAGGAGCTGATTGCGAACGTCTGCGGTAATGCGCTCGACGCGAACGCCCGGTCGCTGCTCGACCTGCTCGCCGAGAACGGCCGCATCGACTACCTGCCCGAGATCGCCGAGCACTTCGACGAGCTCAAGGCCGAGCACCAGAACGTCGCCGACGTCGAGGTGGTCTCGGCTGCCGAGCTCAACGACGCCCAGCGGGAGCGCCTCACCCAAGCCCTGCGCGCACGACTGCGCCGCGACGTGCGGTTGCATTGCACTGTCGATCCGGCGCTGATCGGCGGCGCGGTGGTGCGCTCGGGCGACCTGCTCATCGACGGCTCGCTTGCGAACAAGCTCCAGCGGCTCGACGTCGAACTGACGACTGGCTGACGACCGAAAACGATTCAACGGCCCACGCCGCGCATTGCGGCAGGCCCGCAGAGGATTGGCAACATGTCCATCAAGGCTTCTGAGATCAGCGAACTGATCAAGGCACGCATCCAGAACTTCACCGCCGCAACCGAGGCACGCAGCGTCGGCAGCGTCGTCTCGGTCACGGACGGCATCGTCCGCATCCACGGCCTGCAGGACGCGATGCAGGGCGAGATGCTCGAGTTCCCGAAGAACACCTTCGGCCTCGCGCTCAACCTCGAGCGCGACTCGGTCGGCGCGGTCATCCTCGGCGAGTACGAGCACATCTCGGAAGGCGACACGGTCAAGTGCACCGGCCGCATCCTCGAGGTGCCGGTCGGCCCGACGCTGATCGGCCGCGTGGTCAACTCGCTCGGCCAGCCGATCGACGGCAAGGGCCCGATCGAGTCGAAGGAATTCGACGTCATCGAGAAGGTGGCTCCGGGCGTCATCGCCCGCAAGTCGGTCAGCCAGCCGGTGCAGACCGGCCTCAAGTCAATCGACGCGATGGTGCCGGTCGGCCGCGGCCAGCGCGAGCTGATCATCGGCGACCGCCAGACCGGCAAGACTGCGGTGGCCGTCGACACGATCATCAACCAGAAGGGCAAGGACCTGATCTGCATCTACGTCGCGATCGGCCAGAAGGCCTCGACGATTGCGAACGTGGTGCGCAAGCTCGAAGAAACCGGCGCGATGGCGTACACGATCGTCGTCGCCGCCTCGGCGTCCGAATCGGCGGCGATGCAGTACATCGCACCGTACTCGGGCTGCACGATGGGCGAGTACTTCCGCGACCGCGGCCAGGACGCCCTGATCATTTACGACGACTTGACCAAGCAGGCCTGGGCCTATCGCCAGGTCTCGCTGCTGCTGCGCCGTCCGCCGGGCCGCGAAGCCTATCCGGGCGACGTGTTCTACCTCCACAGCCGCCTGCTCGAGCGCGCCGCGCGCGTCAACGAAGAGTACGTCGAGAAGTTCACCAAGGGCGCCGTGAAGGGCAAGACGGGCTCGCTCACCGCGCTGCCGATCATCGAGACGCAGGCCGGCGACGTGTCCGCGTTCGTCCCGACCAACGTGATCTCGATCACCGACGGCCAGATCTTCCTCGAGACCGACCTGTTCAACGCCGGCATCCGTCCCGCCATCAACGCGGGCATCTCGGTGTCGCGCGTCGGCGGCGCCGCGCAGACCAAGGTCATCAAGAAGCTCGGCGGCGGTGTCCGCCTGGCCCTCGCGCAGTACCGTGAACTCGCGGCGTTCGCCCAGTTCGCGTCCGACCTGGACGACGCCACGCGCAAGCAGCTCGAGCGCGGCAAGCTTGTGACCGAGCTCATGAAGCAGCCGCAGTACTCGCCGTTGTCGGTCGCCGAGCAGGCGATCACGCTGTTCGGCGTCACCAAGGGCTACTTCGACGACGTCGACGTGAAGCGTGCCCTGGCGTTCGAAGTGGCGCTGCGCAGCCACGTCAAGAGCAAGTACAAGGACCTGTTCGACCGCATCGAAACGACGAAGGACCTGAACGCCGACGACGAGAAGGCGCTCGTGGCCGCAATCGAGGACTTCAAGAAGAACGGCGCGTACTGACCCCGGGTCGTCCGTAGAACAGGAACCAGACATGGCCGGAACCAAGGAAATCCGCCTCAAGATCAAGAGCGTGCAGAACACGCGCAAGATCACCAAGGCGATGGAAATGGTCGCTGCCTCGAAGATGAAGAAGGCGCAGGAGCGCATGCGGCGCGGTCGGCCGTACGCCCAGCGCCTGCTCGACATCACGATGCACGCGGCGCGCGCCAACACGGAATACAAGCATCCGCTGCTGACGCGGCGCGAGACCGTGAAGCGCGTGGGTGTCGTGGTGATTACCACCGACAAGGGCCTCTGCGGCGGCCTCAACACCAACCTGCTGCGCCTCGTGCTGAACCAGCACAAGGAATGGCTGGCGAACGGCATCGAGGCCGAGTACTGCGCGATCGGCAACAAGGGGTTCAGCTTCATCCAGCGCATGGGCGGCAAGGTCGTCTCGCAGGTCACCAACTACGGCGACCATCCGGCGCTCGACCGTCTCATCGGCCCGGTGAAGATGCTGATCGACGGTTTCCTCGAAGGCCGCCTCGACGAGGTGCACATCTTCTCCACGCGCTTCATCAACACGATGAAGCAGGAGCCGACGCACGGCACCATGATCCCGATCCCGCAGGAATGGGTCCTGCCGACGGGCCAGGTCATGAAGGCCAACGTGGGCGCCGGCAACTGGGACTACCTGTACGAGCCGGACCCGAAGTCGGTGCTCGACGAGCTGCTCGTGCGCTACATCGAGACCGCGGTCTACCAGGCGGCCACCGACAACATCGCATCCGAACAGTCGGCGCGCATGGTGGCGATGAAGGCCGCTTCGGACAACGCGCGGAACATCATCGATGAGCTGCAGCTCGTCTACAACAAGAGCCGGCAGGCCTCGATCACCAAGGAACTCTCCGAGATCGTGGGCGGCGCGGCGGCCGTCTAGCCACCTTTTACTAGTCACTACTCACTAGTCACTAATTCACTTTTTCAGGCAAACGACCATGTCACAAGCATTCGGCACCATCGTCCAGACCATCGGCGCGGTCATCGACATCGAGTTTCCGCGCGATGCGATGCCCAGGGTGTACGACGCGCTCGTCCTCGAGGACAGCGGCAACGCGCTGGCCGAGAAGGGCCTGACGTTCGAGGTCGAGCAGCAGCTCGGCGACGGCGTCGTGCGCACCATCGCGCTCGGCTCCTCCGACGGCCTGCAGCGCGGCATGAAAGTCCGCAACACGGGTGCCGCGATCTCGGTGCCGGTCGGCCCGGGCGTGCTCGGCCGCGTCATGGACGTGCTCGGTCGCCCGATCGACGAACGTGGCCCGATCCAGTCCGACGAGCGCCGCGGCATTCACCAGCCGGCGCCGAAGTTCGACGAGCTGGCGCCGTCGGTCGAACTGCTCGAGACCGGCATCAAGGTCATCGACCTGATCTGTCCGTTCGCGAAGGGCGGCAAGATCGGCCTGTTCGGCGGCGCCGGCGTGGGCAAGACCGTGAACATGCTCGAGCTGATCAACAACATCGCCAAGGAGCACTCGGGCCTGTCGGTGTTCGCCGGCGTCGGCGAGCGCACGCGCGAAGGCAACGACTTCTACCACGAGATGTCGGACGCCAAGGTCATCGTGCAGGAAGACCTGAGCCAGTCGAAGGTGGCGATGGTGTTCGGCCAGATGAACGAGCCGCCCGGCAACCGCCTGCGCGTCGCGCTGACCGGCCTGACCATGGCCGAGCGCTTTCGCGACGAAGGCCGCGACATCCTGTTCTTCGTCGACAACATCTACCGCTTCACGCTCGCCGGCACCGAAGTGTCTGCGCTGCTCGGCCGCATGCCGTCGGCGGTGGGTTACCAGCCGACGCTGGCCGAGGAAATGGGCCGCCTGCAGGAACGCATCACCTCGACCAAGGTCGGTTCGATCACGTCGATCCAGGCCGTGTACGTCCCCGCGGACGACTTGACCGACCCGTCGCCGGCCACCACCTTCGGCCACCTGGACGCGACCGTCGTGCTCTCGCGCGACATCGCCGCGCTCGGCATCTACCCGGCCGTGGACCCGCTCGACTCGACGTCGCGCCAGGTCGACCCGAACGTCATCGGCGAAGAGCACTACGAGACGACCCGCGCCGTGCAGGCCGTGCTGCAGCGCTATAAGGAACTGCGCGACATCATCGCGATCCTCGGCATGGACGAGCTGTCGCCGGAAGACAAGCTGGCCGTGTCCCGCGCCCGCAAGATCCAGCGCTTCCTGTCGCAGCCGTTCCACGTCGCCGAAGTGTTCACCGGCAGCCCGGGCAAGTACGTGCAGCTGAAGGACACCATTCGCGGCTTCAAGGCCATCGTGAACGGCGAGTACGACCACCTGCCGGAGCAGGCGTTCTACATGATCGGCGCGATCGAAGAAGCGGTCGAGAAAGCCAAGACCCTGCAGTAAGGGGTACGCAAATGGCCACAATCCGCATCGATGTCGTCAGCGCCGAAGAAGCCATCTACTCGGGTGAAGCCGAGTTCGTGGTGCTTCCGGGCATTGCCGGCGAGCTGGGCATCTACCCGCGCCATGCTCCGCTGATCACGCAGATCAAGGCCGGCGTCGTGCGCATCAAGGTGCCGGGCAAGGCGGAAGAAGAGATGGTGTACGTGCAGGGCGGCTTCCTCGAAGTGCAGCCCGACCACATCAACGTCCTTTCCGATACGGCGATCCGCGCCGCGGATCTCGACGAAGCGAAGGTGCTCGAAGCGAAGCGCCTGGCCGAGGAAGCGCTGCGTGCGCGCAGCGAGAAGCAGGAAATCGCGAGCGTCGAAGCCGAGCTGGCCGCAATCAGCGCGCAGCTGCAGGCGATCCAGAAGCTGCGCAAGACCCGCTGAAGAAAAGGGCCCGCTGCGTGCGGGCCCTTTTCATTTCAGGCTGCGGCCTGCCTGGTTACTTGAATTCGACTTTGCGGATCACTTCGCTGCCGGTCTGTGTCCGCATCTTGCCGCGCGCGATCATGGCCGCATCGCGTGCGTCCTGGTTGCCGATGATCTTCTCCTGGATCGCCTCGACCTTGTCCTGCAGATCGTCCATCGCGGCCAGGTTCTTGTAGGTCGTGACCAGGTAAAGATTCGGGCCATCGGCCGTGCTCGGCCGCGCCGTGTAGACCGACCAGTCCACGATGATGCCGGCTTTCTTCTGCTCGTCCATGAGCTGCTTGTACGTCGTGGCCAGGTACTTCATGTAGTTCTCGTTCTGGCCCGGTTCCGTGCGGATCGACGACACGACCGACACCGTCCCCTCTGTATAGGGACGATCTGCCGCCAGAGCGGTTCCCATGATCGCGGCGAACGCAAACAGTCCTGCGAGTGCGCCGAGCGCACGAGTCTTGATCGTCATCGTTAATTCCCCTTTTATTGATCTTGCTGCAGACGCCGGCTCACCGGCCGGCGCCTTGTTGGTAACGAGGGAGATGCCTCGTGGGGCCGGACTGTACTCCCCCACGATCGCCGTGGTCATGCCGCGGTGCAACGCAGGCGGAATCCGTCGCGGCGCCGTTTCCGGTCGCCGGGACCGTCAGAACGCGCCCGCAGTGCCCGTTCGGTAGAATGGGCGCGTCGCCTCCAAGGAACGCTCGATGCCCCTCTCCGTCGTGATCCTGGCCGCCGGCCAGGGCAAGCGCATGAAGTCGGACCTGCCCAAGGTCCTGCAGCCCGTCGCGGGCCGCCCGCTGCTGAAGCACGTCATCGACACCGCGCGCCAGCTGTCAGCGAGCGACATTCACGTCGTCTACGGTCACGGCGGAGAACGCGTGCGTGAAGCGCTCGCGAGCGAGGACGTCAGCCTGGGTATTGCAGGCAGAACAGCACGGCACCGGGCACGCGGTGCAACAGGCCATGCCGGGGATACCCGACGACCGTCTGGTGCTGGTGCTCTACGGCGACGTACCCCTCACGCAGGCAGCGACGCTGCAACGGCTGATTGACGCGGCGGCGGGCGGCGAAGCGCTCGCGATCCTGAGCGTCCGCATGCAGGACCCGACAGGCTACGGCCGCATCGTGCGTGACCGCGCAGGCAACGTCGCGCGCATCGTCGAGCACAAGGACGCGAACCAGAAGGAACGCGCAATCGACGAAGTGAACACCGGCCTGATGGCGGGTTCGGCGAAGCGAATGCGTGAATGGCTCGGCCAGCTCCGCAACGACAACGCGCAGGGTGAGTACTACCTCACGGACGTCGTCGTGATGGCCGCAAAGGCCGGTCTCAAGGTCAATGCGATCCTTGCCGAGCGCGAGGACGAAGTGCTCGGCGTCAACGACAAGGTGCAGCTCGCCGAAGTCGAAGGCGTGTATCGCAAGCGCCGCGCCACGGAACTCATGCTGCAGGGCGTGACGCTGGTGGATCCCGCGCGCTTCGACGCGCGCGGTCCGGTGACCGTCGGCCGCGACGTCCACATCGACGTCAACGTCGTGCTCGAGGGCAAGGTGACTCTCGGCAATCGCGTTCGCATCGGCCCCAACGTGATGATCCGCGACAGCGAGATCGCCGACGATGTCGAGATTCACGCGAATTGCGTGCTGGACCGGGCCAGGGTCGGCGCGCGAGCCATCGTCGGCCCTTATGCGCGCCTGCGTCCCGACGCCGTGCTGCACGAGGAAGTGCACGTCGGCAATTTCGTCGAGGTGAAGAAGTCGGAGCTGCACCGCGGCGCCAAGGCCAATCACCTGACGTACCTCGGCGACGCGACGGTTGGCGAGAAGGTCAACGTCGGCGCGGGCACCATCACCTGCAATTACGACGGCGTGAACAAGTGGCGCACGGAGATCGGGGCTGGCGCGTTCATCGGCTCCGGGTCGATGCTGGTGGCTCCGGTGAAGATCGGCGCAGGCGCCACGATCGGCGCGGGTTCGACCATCACCAAGGACACGCCGGATGACAAGCTCACGCTCGAACGCAGCAAGCAGCTCACGCTCGACGGCTGGAAGCGTCCGGTGAAGCAGCCCAAGGGCTGATCGCATGCTCGAGATCCGGCGCAGTACGAGTGCTGGAATGGAGCGACCCGACGCTCCGGGTGCCGGGTGCTGGCTGCACGTCACGCAACCCACAGCGGCCGATCTGGCAGCCGTGCGCGATTTCGGCGTCCCTGCCGCGTTGCTCGATCACGTAACGGACATCGACGAACGCCCGCGCGTCGAGCACGCAGGGGAATCCGTGCTCGTGGTGATGAACTATCCGCTGCGGCGTGAGGGAGCCACGGGACCGCCGTGGCGCACGTTGCCGCTCAGCGTGGTCCTGACCCCGCAGGGCGTGGTCACCCTCAGTCCGGGACCGACACCGTTCCTGCAGCCGCTGCTGGACGGCAAGAGGGCGGCGCTGTCCACTGACCGCGGCCCTGAGTTCGTCCTGCGCGTGTTCTGGCAGCTCGCAGACGCTTGTTTGCGGGGACTGCGCGAGATCAATGCGGGCGTCGAAAGCCTGGAAGACGAACTGAAGCGCTCGCTCAGGAACGAGGAGGTGCTCGGCCTGCTCGATTTTCAGAAGAGCCTGACCTATTTCGCGACCGGCTTGAAGGCGAACGAACTGGTGCTGGAGCGCCTGCAGCGCGTCCCGACCCTGCACTGGGCCGACCAGGACCAGGAACTGCTCGACGATGTGCGCGTCGAACTGCGCCAGGCCATCGAGATGGTCGAGATTGCAGACCACGTGCTCAGCGACATGATGGATGCGTTCGCCTCGATCGTGTCCAACAACCTGAATTCGGTGATGAAGGTGCTGACGTCCGTCACGATCATCCTGGCGGTGCCGACACTGATCGCCAGCGTCTATGGCATGAACGTCGGCCTGCCCGGCGCCCACAGCCCGCTGGCGTTCGCGGGTCTCATCGCCGTGAGCGTCGTCGCGGCGGGCGTACTTTTCATCGTCTTCCGCCGCCGGAACTGGTTGTAGTCGTCAACGCGGACGAGGCGGCGGCATGTCGGGATCGTCCGCTGACTGCTGCACGATCCACTCCCTGAACGCCGTGATGTCCGTGCGCGTCGTCTGGTCCTCGCGGCAGACGAAGTACCAGTCGCCCGCCGTGTAGGTGCGACGGCCGGGAAACGGTTCCACCAATGCTCCGACTGCAGGTCACGCACGACGAACGGCTCCATGCCGAGCGCGACGCCGATACCCTGCGCGGCAGCGTTCATGGCGAGCTCGTAGCTGTCGAATTGCTGGCCGCCCTCGGGATTCACGCCTTTGACGCCGTTGGCATTGAGCCAGGTCCACCAGTCCACCCGTGAGGGATAGACCTGCAGCAAGGGCGCCTCGCGCAGCCTGGCCGGTTCGTCCTGCAATCGATACTCCGCGAGCGTGGCCGGACTACAGACTGGGAACACGCGCGACGAGAACAGGTAGTCGTAGTGCAGGCCGGCGGTCGTGCGGTTGCCAATCATCACGCACGCATCCACGTCTTCGTACTCGAAGTTCACGTCGGACTGCGACGTGTGCAGGCGCACGTTCACCTCCGGATGGCTGCGCTGAAACGCAGGCAGCCGCGGGATCAGCCAGCGGATGGCGAATGTCGAATAGACCTGCAGCGTCAGCCTCGGCGGCGCCGCCGCACCGCGCAGCAGGTCCGTACCCGCCGCGATGCGCTCGAAGGCGTCGCGCAGGATCGGGAAGTACGCGCGTCCCTGCCGGCTCAATTCGATGCCCTGCGGTTTGCGCACGAACAGCTCGATGCCCAGCTCGGCCTCGAGCAGCTTGATCTGGTGGCTCACCGCGGACTGCGAAACGCATAACTCAGCGGCGGCCGCCTTGAAGCTGCCGTGCCGCGCCGCGGCCTCGAATGTCCGCAGCGCGTTCAGGGAAGGCAGTGTCCGGTACAAAGTCGTCAAATCTCTGGCCTGGAGATGAGAATAACTCATGTGCCATGAAGCATAAATCGCTTGTGGCATGACCTGCAGCCTGAGTAGGGTTCAGGCATCTGACGTGGAGAGTCTTCATGGCACAAGCGCCAGTCGTCGTCATCTCCGGGGCCGCGACGGGCCTGGGACGCAGGATTGCCGAACGCTTCGAGGAAGGCGGGTTTCGCGTGCATGTCTGCGATGCGGATCCGGCGGCCGTCCAGGAATTCCGTACTGCGCACCCGAGGCGATGGCCAGCGTCGTCGACGTGAGCGATGCAAGGCAGGTGAATGCCTGGTTCGACGAGATCGCCGCGATATACGGTCGCGTGGATGTGATGGTCAACAACGCCGGCATCGCCGGTCCCACGGCACCGGTCGAGAAGATCGAGCCGGCCGACTGGGACCGTACGATCGCTGTCGACCTGAACGGCCAGTTCTACTGCACACGCCGTGCCGTGCCGCTGATCCGTGCGGCGGGCGGCGGCTCGATCGTCAACATCGCGTCGAGCGCCGCGTTCTTCGGCTTTCCGTATCGCACGCCGTACGCGGCCTGCAAGTGGGCGCTGCTCGGGTTCACCAAGACCCTGGCGATGGAGCTTGGCCCAGAGGGCATCCGCGTCAATGCCATCTGTCCGGGCAGCATCAAGGGCCCGCGCATCGACGGCGTCATCGAGCGTGATGCGGCTGCGCGCGGGCTGACGGCCGCGGAGATCCGCAAGCTCTACGAGCGGCAGGTGTCGCTGCGGCAATTCGTCGACGCGGAAGACGTGGCCAACACGGTGTATTTTCTCGCTTCACCGCAGGGCCGGATGATCTCGGGCCAGATCATCGGCGTGGACGGTCACACGGAATCACTCTCGAACTGGCTCGACGACTGAACACATGCACTGGGAAAATCGATGAAAGCAGCGTGGTTCGAGAAGTTTGGCGCCGCACGGGACGTGCTCGTGATCGGCGAGAAGCCGACGCCCGTGGCAGGCCGCGGTGAGGTGCTGGTGCGTCTGCGCACGAGCGGTGTCAATCCGTCCGACGTGAAGAAGCGCGCCGGCTCGTTTCCCAACCTGCTCGACGACGGCTACGTGATCCCGAACAGCGACGGTGCCGGCGTGATCGAGTCGGTCGGCGAGGACGTCGATGCCAGGCGGGTCGGCGAAAAGGTCTGGGTCTACCAGGCCCAGTTCGGCCGCCGCTTCGGCACGGCGGCGCAGTACGTGGCGCTCGATTCCGCGCGCGCGGTGGCGTTGCCGATCGAAGCCGGCTTTGACGTCGGCGCGTGCGCCGGCATCCCGATCATGACTGCGCACCGTTGCGTGCACGCGGACGGCGCCATTGCCGGCCAGACCGTGCTGGTGACCGGTGGCGCTGGACGAGTCGGCTACTACGCCATCCAGTGGGCAAAGATGGCCGGCGCCAAGGTCATAGCGTCTGCAAGCAATCCCCGTGACGAGGCCGTGTGTCATGACGCGGGCGCGCAGCACGTCTTCAATCACCGGGAACCGGGTTGGGGCGCGCGCGTAAAGGCGCTCAATGACGGCAAGCCGGTCGATCGCGTGATCGACGTCGAGTTCGGCGCGAACCTGCCGGAAGTCCTGAACTGCATCCGCACCAGCGGCGTGATCGCGACGTACTCGTCGACGCAGGTGAAGGAGCCGCAGCTGCCGTTCTTCCGCATGATGTACCTGGACCTGACCGTCCACTTCGTGATCGTGTACTCGATGCCGGAGCCAGCCAAGAAGCTCGCGATCGCGGACATCACGCAGGCCTTCCGCCACGGCATGCTGCAGCACCGCGTCGCCGACCGCGTGCCGCTGACGGAAATCGCGCGCGCCAACGAGCTGGTCGAGCAGGGCGGCTCGACCGGGTGCGTCGTCGTCGACGTGACGGCCTGACGCCGATGACAACGCCCGGCACCACCGATTCCTCGCGCTACTCGCCTTCGGCCACGCGCCTGGTGCTGCTGGTCACGGCGGCGCTGTTCATCAACTACATCGACCGCGGCAACCTCGCCACCGCCGCGCCGCTGCTGCAGGACGAGCTGCAGCTGAGCGCGAGCCAGCTCGGGTTCCTGCTCTCCGCGTTCTACTACGGCTACGTGCTGTGCATGGCGCCGGCTGGCTGGCTGGCCGAGCGCTACGGCGCCCACAAGGTGCTCGCGGCCGGGCTCGTGATCTGGTCGATCTCCACGCTGGCGACCGGGCTCGTCCACGGCTTCGTCGCGCTGCTGGCGCTGCGCGTGCTGCTCGGCGTCGGCGAAAGCGTGGCCTTTCCGTGCGCGTCGAAAGTGTTCGCGAGTTCGGTCAAGGTCGAGCACCTTGGCGTCGCCAACGGCGTGCTCGGCTTCGGCTACCTGGTGGGTCCCGCCGTCGGCACACTGCTCGGCGGGTACCTGATGAGCATTTACGGCTGGCGCCCGGTGTTCATCTTGTTCGGCGCGCTCTCGCTGCTGTGGTTGTGGCCGTGGAGCAAGGTCAAGGTGGCGCTCTCGCCGAAGGCCGGCGTGATCGACCGCGACGTGCCGCCGTTCGGGCTGATCCTGCGACAACGCGCCCTGTGGGGGGCTTCGCTCGGCCACTTCGCCGCCAACTACAGCTTCTACTTCATCCTGTCGTGGCTGCCGTTCTACCTGGTCAAGGAGCGCGGCTTCTCGATGGGCACGATGGCGCTGATCGCATCCTGGGCCTACCTGCTCAACGCGATGAGCGCGCTATTCATGGGCTGGCTCGCCGATCGCTGGATCCGCAACGGGCGCAGCGCCAACGGCGTCTACAAGGGACTCATGGGGGTCGCGCATGTCGCGGGCATTGCCTGCATGGCCGGCATGGTGCTGTTACCGGTAGGGGGCTCGCTCGCCGCGCTGTTCCTGTTCCAGATCATCGCGGGCTTCTCGTACCCGGGCGTTTTCGCCATTCCGCAGATCATCGCCGGACCCAAGGCCTCGGGCAGCTGGGTCGGCGTGCAGAACGCCGCCGGCAACGTCGCCGGCCTGATCGCGCCCGCGATCACCGGCATCCTCGTCGACCAGACTGGTCACTTCGAACTCGCGTTTGCGCTGGTCGCCGGGATCAACGTGCTCGGGCTGATCGGCTGGCTGCTCGTGCTGCCGCAGGTCAAGCCCATCGACTGGGCGCGCGCGGCCCTGGAACGACGTGTCTAGTCGCACCCGCAGGTCGCGAGCTTCAAAGGCATTCCGTTCGCGGCGGCACCGGTCGGCGACCTGCGCTGGCGCGAGACCGCGGCGCCAGCCGGACCGTGAGATCAGCGGGAGACAGGCGATGAGTGGACCTGCGGCGACGAAGCGGCGACTCGGCATCGTCTCAGCGCCCGGTTGGATCGACCCCAACCTGCCCGACCTCGAGCGGTTGCATCCGGGACAGCTGCACATGCAGCAGACGATCCTGCCGCCGCCGGGTTTCGACTACAGCTTCAAGTCCATTGCAGCGTCCGAGCCGCACCTGGTGACGGCCGCAAAGATGCTGGCCGAAGCAGGGTGCGAACTGGTCATCCAGGACGGGCCGGGCTTTGCATGCCTGATCGGCCAGACGCCGGCCGGTGCGCGCGAGGCGGGCGAGCGGATCAGCCAGGCGTGCGGCGTGCCCGTCGTGCTGAATGCCGTGGCGATCCTCGACGAACTCGATCTCCTCGGCGCGCGCAGGGTTGCCGTTGCCGCCCCGTACTACAGCCCGGAATGGAAAGCGATGTTCACGGAGTTCCTGCAACAAGGCGACTACCGCATCGAGGCGTTCCAGACGTTCGTCGAACAGGGCCTGTTTCCGGACCAGGCCAGCGTGAGCTCCCGGCACTACCGGTTCAGCGAGGACGAGGTCCTGGCCAGCCTGAGCCGGACTCGGGCTGCCGCACCTGCCGCGGAGGCGATGATCATCGTCGGCACCGGCATCCGCACGTCGCACTGGTGCGACCGTCTCCAGCGCGAACTCGGCTTGCCGCTGGTGCCGGCGGACTCTTCGCTGTACCGGGCGGTGGCGCGGCGGCTGGGGCTTCCGGGCACGCCCTGACATCGTGCGGGCGGCCCCAGCGGGCCCGCCGGCGCACCGAATGTGACGTAATGCCTGATACCGCCCTGCTGCGGCCCTAGAATCATCGACCACAAGGGGTGAAACCGGCAGCCAGGCGATCGTTTCGGCGGTCTAGGCCTTTGATCTGACACGAAAAACTGTTAGCCTCGCCGCCCCGCGAAGGAAAGGATCCAGCATGTGCGGAATCGTCGGAGCCGTCGCCCAGCGTGACGTCGTCCCCATCCTGATCGAGGGCCTGCGACGCCTCGAGTACCGTGGCTATGACTCTGCGGGCGTCGCCGTGCTGAACGGCACCGGCACGATCAAGCGCCTGCGCACGGTCGGCAAGGTCCGGATGCTGCAGGACGCCATCGCCCATGACCCGACGCACGGCCTGCTCGGCATTGCGCACACGCGCTGGGCCACGCACGGCGTGCCGAGCGAGCGCAACGCGCACCCGCACATCTCGAAGGACGGCATCGCGATCGTCCACAACGGCATCATCGAGAACCACGAAGAGCTGCGCGACGAACTGAAGGCCGCTGGCTACACGTTCACGTCCGAAACCGACACCGAGGTGATCGCGCACCGCGTGCACTTCCACCTGCAGAAGACCGGCGACCTGTTCAAGGCGGTCCGCGCCACGGTCGCGGAGCTCGAAGGGGCATATGCGCTGGCGGTGATCTCGCAGCACGATCCGGATCGAATCATCCTGGCCCGAGCTGGCTGTCCTGTCGTCGTCGGCATCGGCGAGGGCGAGAACTTCGTTGCTTCCGACATCGCAGCGCTGCTGCCGGTGACGCGCAATTTCGTCTTCCTCGAGGAGGGCGACGTGTGCGAAATCCGCCGCGACAGCTTCCGTATCTCCGACCTCGACGGCAACACCGTCAAGCGCCAGGTGCACGAGAGCGAACTCTCGGCCGATGCCGCGGAAAAGGGCGAGTTTCCGCACTACATGCTCAAGGAAATCCATGAGCAGCCGCGCGCAGTCGCGCAGACGCTCGAGGAGCGGGTGGCCGGAGGCAAACTGCTCGAAGCGGCTTTCGGCCCGGCAGCGCAGGCTGTATTCGCGAAGACGGAGGCCGTGCGCATCGTCGCGTGCGGCACCAGCTATCACGCGGCGGTGGTCGCCAAGTACTTCATCGAGCAGATCTGCCGGCTGCCGTGCTGGGTCGAGATCGCGAGCGAATACCGCTATCGCAACCCGGTGGTGCCGAAGAACACGCTGTTCGTGAGCGTTTCGCAGTCGGGCGAAACCGCCGACACGCTGGCGGCGCTGCGCCTCGCCAAGCAGGCGGGGTACCTGTCACAACTCGCGATCTGCAACGTTCCGGAAAGCTCGCTGGTGCGCGAGTCCGAGCTCGTCATGCTGACGCGCGCCGGCCCCGAGATCGGCGTCGCATCGACGAAGGCGTTCACGACGCAGCTGGCCGCGCTTGGCATGCTGGTCGTGGCGCTTGCCAAGTTCCACAGCGCGGATGCGGAACGCGAGCGCGGTCTCGTGCAGCGCCTGATCGGCATCCCGTCCCTGATCGAGGCTACGCTGAAGCTCGACCCGGTCATCAAGGAACTGGCGCAGCGCTTCGTCGACAAGCAGCATGCGTTGTTCCTCGGGCGCGGCCCGATGTACCCGATTGCGATGGAAGGCGCGCTCAAGCTCAAGGAAATTTCCTACATCCACGCCGAGGCGTATCCGGCGGGCGAGCTGAAGCACGGCCCGCTCGCGCTCGTGGACAAGGACATGCCGATCATCACGATCGCGCCCAACAACGACCTGCTCGAGAAGTTGAAGTCGAACCTGCAGGAAGTGCGCGCGCGCGGCGGCGAGCTGTACGTGTTCGCCGATCCCGAGTCAGGGATGAAGTCGTCGGACGGCGTGCACGTCATCGAGATGCCGCGGCACGTGAGCTATTTCCAGGCGCCGGCCGTGTACACGATTCCGCTGCAGCTGCTGGCGTATCACTGTGCCATCTTGAAAGGCACCGATGTGGACCAGCCTCGCAACCTCGCGAAATCGGTGACGGTGGAGTAGCGGGCGGCTTGGGAAATATCAAATGAGGAGAGCAAGTAAGGTCCGTCAATAGCCAATAAGGTCCGGCGCTCGGCACGAATATGGACCGTCACGCTGGTGATCGGGGGGAATAAAGTCCGTATGCGGCGAATAAAGTCCGTACGGCCCGGCCACAATGGGAACGACCGCTTTGTGGTCGTGGCCCGACCGGCTGGAGTCGGCCACTTCCAGACGTTGCATGCCGTAGGCCACATTGCCCGCAAGCGGTCATTCAACTCGAGTCCGTTTCGTCACGAGCTGTAGGTCGCCTTCGCGAGTGCGTGCAGCAGCCCAATCTCGCCCGGATCGAGCAAGATGGGATTAGCACGCGCCCCATGTAGCACTGCCGCGGCGAGCACTTGGCGGTCCGCGATCGAACCTAAGGTTCAGCCTGCAATGCCACGCCCTTGACCTTGTCCATGTCAGCCGGGTAGGTGCGTGCGCCTCGCCATTCCACGTAGGCGGCGACGAATCCAGCGAGACAGACGATCATCAGGGCGTTCCTCAGGCCCTCGGCGCCGCCGCCCAGCCCATCTGAGATCGCGCCCACGACGAAGGGTCCCCAGGCGCCACCGAGCAGATAACTGCAAAAGACGGCCAAGCCAAACGACAGGGTCTTGACTGCAGGCTCGGCGACGTCCTGCGTAACTGCCGAAAGCGCGGGAATGCCCACCATGGCTATCGCAGCCCAGGCACAAATGAGCAGATAGCCCGCGCCCTGGACGTTGAGCAGCAGTGCGGCGATCGCGCAGACGGCGCTCAGCAGGTCGCTCAGGGCCAGCAGCAGCATGCGGCCTTTCGGGTTCCTCTTGTGCCATCGGTCAGCGAGGACTCCGCCTATCGCGGGACCGAATATCGACATCAGGGCTGTTGCGCCCACGGCCAGTCCGGCCTCGTCCTCGGCGATGCCCCGCGAGCGCATGAAATACGCGGTAAGCCAGCTCAGCAGCGCCCAATTCGCGAAGTTCCTGAGTCCAAAGCCGACGTACAGCCACCTGAGGGTCGGGATCTTCAGGAGCATGGTGACCGAAGCGGCGAAGCCGTGCTCGTTGCCCCGGTCGTCCACGTGCCGCACCGTCCGGTAGTCCCTCATGAAGAAGGCCATTGTTCCGAAGGCAATGCCCGGTATCGCGAAGATGAAAAACGGGTACTGCCACCCCCCCATTCGCTGCGAGATCAGTCCGCCGAGGACGAAGCCGAGCGATGCGCCAACCACCATCAGCATGTTGAAGATGCCCAGGACGCGGCCGCGCGATCCGGGCGGATAGACACCCGTGATCCAGGCAGTGCCGCCCGCGCCGAACGCCGCCTCGCCGACGCCGACGATCGTGCGCGGAACGAGTACGCCCAGGTA
The DNA here is from genome assembly GCA_963698735.1 of uncultured Gammaproteobacteria bacterium. Lineage (GTDB taxonomy): Bacteria > Pseudomonadota > Gammaproteobacteria > Steroidobacterales > Steroidobacteraceae > RPQJ01. The sequence goes on from CAVOSA010000012.1 coordinate 198,546, forward strand.
GCTCTTGCCGAGTCCCGTGATGAACGTGAATGCGCTCCACACGATCGCCATCACGGCGATCGCCTTCCTCCGGCTCCAGCGGTCGACGAGGTAGGACACCGGCAGCGAGAAAGCCATCATTCCCAGGAAGAACGCCGTTTGCAGGGAGCCGGCCTGCGCGTCGGTCAGGCCGAGCGCCTCCTTCATCGGCTGCATCACGACGGCCAGGACGTACCTGTCCATGTTGTTGACCAGGTACAGCAGCGAGCACGTGATGAGCACGCCGTGCGCTCTCCAGCCGCCGACCTTGAAGTCCTTGTTGCCTGGGTCATCGTTCATTTCACACCGCCGTGTATCCCCCATCCACGACGAGCTCGGCTCCGGTCACAAACGAGCTGTCGTCGGACGCGAGGTAACGGATGGCCTTCGCGACGTCATCCGCCTCGCCCAGCCGTCCGATCGGATGCTTGGACTCCACCAACGCCCGGGTTTCCTCGTCGCTATTTCCGACCCTCAACGCCGTCGCGACGCTCACCGCACCTTCCCACATCGGCGTACGGATGACGGCGGGATGCACCGAGTTCACTCGTACGCCAGTCTTCAGCCGGGCGCACTCCACTGCCGCCGACTTCGTGAACAGCCGAACCCCGCCCTTGGTCATGCAGTAGGCGGTGTGAAACGCGCCGGCCACCAGACCCGCGACCGAGGAAAGGTTGATGATCGAACCGCCCTGCGGTCGCGTCGTCGAGCCCTCGGTCATGGCTCGGATGCCGTACTTGGTGCCAAGAAACACTCCATCGAGATTGATGCGGCAGATCCAGTGCCAGTCGTCCAGCGTCAGCTCCGCGAGCGGCTTGATGAGTTCCACGCCCGCGTTGTTCACCAGTACATCGAGCCCGCCAGACTTCGCGCAGACATCGCCCATGACCGACTTCCAGTCCTCCTCACGCGTCACGTCCAGGTGCTGGAAATGCGCCTGGTGCCCGGCAGCCCGAATGCGCGAGACGGTTGCCTCGCCGGTCGCGTCAATCACATCCGTGACCACGACCACCGCGCCGGCTTCCGCCAGCACCTCGGCTGTTCGCGCACCAATCCCCTGGCCCGCGCCGCTGACCAGAGCGACCTTGCCTTTGAGATCACACATTTGCGCTCCCCCTTTGCTGAATAGGACCCGCGCTCCGACTCGATCGCTACACCCCCGCCACACCCACGATGCTCGCGCGACCGGCCTCCTGTCTCATCACTTTGAGCGGTTGGCATCCAGGACTCACAACTCGTTCACCACAGCGCGGGACGCAACCGTCCTGTCGGCCTCGTAGTAGCGCGCAGCCCAAGCCAGGGACGCAGCTGCAGGCAGTGAGAACAGCGTACCCATCGCCATTGCCGGAGGCAGTCCGTGGCGATCCGACAGCACTCCGACGACAAGTGGACCGGCGGTCAAGCCGACCAGGTTATTGGCCATCGTCACGATCGAGCAGGCCGTCGAACGCAGGCCGGGATGAGTGACATCCATCGCAACCGCGGTGGTGATCCCGGGGGCCGAGGCGATCATGAAGGCCCCGAGCATCATCAGCATGTACTGACCGGTGCTGGGTCCCAGCCACATGAAAGTCGGCAACAGCACGGCCGTCGATGCTACGCAGCAGATCCCGGCCACCTGCAGCTTGCGGCGCGGCGAACGGAGCGCCAGGCGGTCGGCAACCGACGCCCAGAAGACGGTGCCGACAGCGACGGCCAGCATCACCGGCGCCGCCTTGAGGCCAGCGGCAGCGCCCTGCAGTTCGTAGGTTCGGGCGAAGAAGCTTGGAAGCCAGGCGCCCATTGCCATCGGCGCGATCATGGCCAAGGCGCTGCCCACGTACATCGGCAACACAGTGCGAGGGCGCAGGAGCTCGTGTGCGATATCCTTGGCGCTGGTCCCGGCACTGGCGCTCGGGTGCGCGCCGGCAAGCGCTCCCAGCGGGACGGTGGGATAGTCGTGGATGGCAAATGCCGCTAGGGCCAACACTGCGCCCGGAATGCCGACGATCCCGAATGCCGCCCGCCAACCCCATTTCGCGGCGATCATCCCGCCCAGGACGATGCCGACCAGCGTTCCTAATGAGTTCGCGAAGTAAAACGCACCAACTACGGTACTCCGCACCCGCGCCGGGAAGTGATGCGCCAGCAACGCCGAGCCTGCGTTGCCGTAGCCCGCTTCGCCGACGCCGACGGCACCGCGAAGCACCAGGAGTTGCGAGTAGCTGCCCGCGAACATGCAGCCGACTGTGGCGAGGCTCCACAGGGCGGCCATCAGCACGATCGACTTGACGCGGCTCCAACGGTCGACCAGGAGCGCGGCCGGCAGCGACAGTGTCCCAACCATCAGGGGGACAATTGATGCGAGCGCTCCAAGTTGGGTGTCGGTCAGTCCCCAGTCCTCTTTGATGTACGGGAACATCGAGGCGACGACGCTGCGGTCGATGTAGTCAAACATCATCAGCACGAAAAGGATGGCGAAAGCGACGAAGGCATGGCCGCGCGATACCGCATACCCCTGCCCGTTCGACTGAAGATTCGCAGGTAAGCTCTTGCTCATGCTCAACGGGTCATCGCTTCAATTCCTCGGTCCACGCAATCGCGCACTGAGGGCAAGCGCCTTCGATCACCGTGTGCGCACCAGATACCGATGCCCGGCCGCTTCGATCACGGGTTTGATCTTTGCCATTTAGTACTGGTACTTCGGCAGGTCGTGAATCGTCACGCCAAAGCTCACCTAGTAAGACATGTGGTCGCTTTCAACTTTCCGTCGAGTTCCTCACGAAGTGCCAAACCCTACGCCATGAGACAGGCTACCGGCAGGCCGATGATCAGCAGCGAGGTGATCAGGTTCAGCACCCAGTGCGGTGCCTCGAAATTGTGGAATGGGTGCGTCAGCACCTCGAGCAACACGACGGCCGCAGCCGTGTACGCCACCGCCACCTTGAACACGTTGCGGTGGTGCAGTTCCTTCAGGAAGCCCCTGAGGCTCATGTTCCGTGTGCCCCTGTTTTCGGCAATTCTGCGCCGGAACTCGGGCACTCCGAAACAGGTCTCGGTCGCTGCGAACAATTCGCATCTGCCCAGCTATTGAGCTCCGATCAATGCCGCGGTGGTCCGCCGCTACTGTTGTGAGCGAACGTCTGCTAATCGTAGACGCGTCAGTCCGCAGTGGGTCGACTCGAGACCTTGCCACCAGCCTAGAGCAGACGTTCCGCTCTGCATGCGCACATTGGCGCGGGTTACTCTTGTCCGTTGCCCAGAGTCACTCGGGGTGAACGCACCATCGACAGTTGTTATTGTCGCGAGCGCCTTCGGTCGGTACTAACGGAATCAGCCGGTTAGGCGAAAGGATTCGACAGGTTTAATTGTCAGAAAGCACAGGCTGGTGCCGTGAACTGTCAATTAACTACTAAATTGACGAGAATTAGTAGATCTTCAGTTCTCTCGCTCGCCGCTCGCGACGCATGAAAGCCAGACGGCGTCTGCGGGTTCAAGAAGGACGCTTGAGTCGCCGAATGGGCCCAGGTTGCGCTGGCAAGCGCCAAATACTAACCAAGTACTAACTCCTGATGAATTAGTAATAAATTGATTGCCCGCTGGACAAAAGCAGCCTAAATTATCTACTAATTAATACTGATTTAGTATTTAGGCGGCTCCTTGCACATCCCAGCAACTCCACCGTCAGTTCCCGAACTGATGACAGACCTCAAGGTGCAGCCCACCAGGCTTTTCGAAGTCCTCCAATCGCGCATCGGTGCGCTGCCCGCTGGCGACTACCTGCACTGGGACGAACTTCGTCACAGGCCACCACCCGAAGGGTTCACAAACCAGGAGTGGTGGCTGGCAACGAAGCTCGCTCGACAGCAGGCATCTCGAGAACTGCCTTTCCGAGACAAGGCGGGGCGCCACTTTACCTATGGCACTCCCGACGTCGTCCAGTCGCTATTGCACGACATCGATCGCAATGCGGCTGGGCAGATCCAGATCCCGGAGCTTGTGACCACACCCCAGAATCGAGACCGTTACATTGTTCGATCCCTGATGGAGGAGGCCATCACTTCGAGCCAACTCGAGGGCGCCGCGACGACCCATAAGGTTGCCAAGGACATGCTGCAACGCCAGCGCAAGCCGCGCGACAAGGGCGAGCAGATGATCATGAACAACTACCTCGCGATGCAGTTCATTCGTGAGAACTACAAACAGCCTCTGACCCCCGCGATCATTCTCGAGCTGCAGCGGATTTTGACCACCGACACCCTTGAGGACGGCAGCGCCGCCGGTCGATGGCGCCGGCCTGACGAAGACGTAACGGTTGTGGACAACCGGGACAACGAGACACTCCACATACCGCCGCCGGCGGAGGAGATTCCGGATCGGATGGGTCTGTTGTGTCGGTTTGCAAACGACACGTCCGTCGAGCCCTTCGTGCACCCAGTGCTGCGCTCGATCCTCCTGCATTTCATGCTCGGATACGACCACCCGTTCGCTGATGGTAACGGTCGAACGGCGCGGGCGCTTTTCTACTGGTGTATGGCTCAGCGGGAGTACTGGTTGATTGAGTTCGTCTCAATCTCCAGCGTAATCAAACGCGCACCCGCTCAGTACGTTCGTGCCTACCTTCACTCCGAGACGGACGGCAGCGATGCCACGTACTTCCTGCTTCACCAGCTCCGGACATTGCAGGAGGCCATCGCGGAGCTGCATGACTATCTGCATAAGAGGGTCGAGGAGCTGCGAGACGCCCAGCAGTTGATTGAACGATCACCTGCCCTGCGTGAGCGGCTCAATCATCGGCAACTTGGGCTGCTTGATCACGCTCTGAAACATCCGAAATCCGTCTACAAGATTGATCGCCATCAATCTTCACATCACGTGACCTATCAGACCGCCAGGACCGACCTGCTCGATTTGGTAGAGATGGGACTCTTGGAAAAATCCAAGGTCGGCCGGACTTTCATATTCATTGCTCCGGATGACCTGCGGACTCGATTGGACACCGTCAAGAGTGGTCCGGGTACGCAGGCGGCGCCTGGGGCATAGTCGCGGCGCGCGCCTTGTCTTCTGTCCCCTTGACTCTTGATCCCGTGCACCCCTGGGATCGCATGTCAGCGAACCGGCAGAACCAGAACCCAAGTCCCATATCATCCGGTCTGTGAACAGGCGCCGACGGTTGGCCAGATTTCAGCCCGATCCGGCGACGAAGCCTGAGCAGGCGGCACGCCCGCGGCGCGTGGAGAATCAGAAGGTTGCATTGTGCGAGGGCAGTCAACCTTGTGCGCAGGTTGCTGGTCAAAGTCGGGCGCCTGTTTACACCCAAGGAGAATCTGCACCGCCCGCAGGTTCCGGGTGCGCCGGTGGATCAGCGGGCGTCGGTTGCGACTACCTGAACGCCGCCCTGACGCCGACGAAGACTTCGTCGTGGTCCAGCTCGATCTCCCATTTCCCCGGGAAATTGTCCTGGCGCTTGTAGTCCAGTTCCCCGGTCCTATAGGCGGCCGTCAGGCCGTACCTGTCGTTGAGCTTGAGCGTTCCGCCCAGCTCGAATGACAGCCCGTTCAGGTCGCCGTCCAGCGTCAGGAAATCGCTGCCGAACGACTGTTCGTAGGCGGCGAAGTTCAGCTCCAGGTTGTCGGTGACTGCTGCGCGAATGCCTCCGCGAAGACCGCCGCCGCTGCGTCCCGTCTCGTAATCGACGCGATCGACCTGGCTCCGCGTGTCGTTGCGCTCGTAGCTCAACTGCACGAACCAATCGACGGGCTTGGCGTCGTCACCGCTGATCCTGCCCCGGTAACCCAGGCCCAGCGAATAGGCGGACAGGCTGAAGTCGTCGTGAAGCTCGAAATCGTAGTCTGCTGAATAGTATTGTGCCGACAGGAAGAAATGCCGGTTCAACAGGTACGACGCGTTGACCCGGAATGCGCTGTCCGAATCGTAGGACTTGCCGTAGGCTTCGATCGTGCTGTCGATTGCGTACCCGAGCTCGCCGTAGGTGTAGTCCAGGCCCTCCGCAGCAATAGCCGGCGGAACAGGTGCCAGAAGGAGCAGCGGCAACCAGCGCGTCGCAAAATACTTGGCGCAGTGAATGAACGCTTGAGACACACAGCCTCCGATGCGGTGCCGCACATGGATGCATCGGGCATCTTAAGGCCGTCTGTCTCGGGCACGTATCAGGGGAAGTTCGCGCGTCATCCTGACCAAGCGAGAGCAGGTCGGGTCAGTTGGGCTGGTGCGGCTGCGCGACGCCGACACAGCCTGGAAAAGCGAACAGAATCGTCGTCGTCCCCGACTGCGCCATGGTCCGCAGGCAGATCCCGTCGCGCTGCAGCGCCTTGATCAGGCCCGGCCAGAAGTCGCTGCTGTAGACGAGGAGGAACTCGGGGTTCCGCTGCAGGAACTCGAGGTATTCCGCGACGTTGAGCGGGACGATCTGACCCAGCCTCCGGAGCGCCAGCTCGTCATTGTTGAA
>CAVOSA010000013.1:0-43361 GCA_963698735.1 uncultured Gammaproteobacteria bacterium
AGTCCGCGGGTGATGCCCGAAACCGCATGCAATTCAAGAAGTTGGAAGTGGTGGCCAGGGACGGAATCGAACCATCGACACGCGGATTTTCAATCCGCTGCTCTACCAACTGAGCTACCTGGCCACGGTAGGATCCGGCGGGCGCCGGCCTGCAGAGAGCCCGAAATTAGACCCGAGGGCTCTCCCCCCGTCAAGGACAGCGGCGGTGCCAAAATCTAATGAATCCGCGAATTTTGCTTGATGCCACTGCACACGGCATGACTTGGAATGACCGAGAACCCGCCCAACCCAATTTCGCCTTACACTAAGTAAGGAATATCGAATTTGGTAAGGCGCCATGAGCGAAGCCAGGATGACGAGCAAAGGACAGATCACGGTGCCAAAAGACGTGCGGCTGAAGCTCGGGCTCAAACCCGGCGACCGCGTCCGGTTTCTCGTCGAGGCAGACGGCCGCGTGAGGCTCCTGCCTGCCAAGCGGGATATCAGCGAACTCGTTGGCATTCTGCCGAAGCCGAAGCGGGCGTTGACCATCGAGGAAATGGACGAAGCCATCGCTCGAGCGGTCGCAGAGAAGTTCTCGCGTCATGATCGGGATTGATACCAATGTCCTGGTCCGGCTGATCGTGGCCGATGACCCCCGGCAGACCTCGGCTGCACGTAACTTCATACGTGACCGCTGCACAGCAGGCGATCCCGGATTCGTGTCGAACATCGTGCTGGCGGAGATCGCCTGGACGCTCACCGCAGGCTACGGCTACTCGAGACATCAGATCGCGGATGCGATCGAACGGATCATGGAGACCGTTCAGCTGCAGATCGAGTCATCGACGGACGTTGCGGCGGCCCTGGTCGAGTACAGGGCTGGGCCGGCGGATTTTGCCGACTGCCTGATCGGGCAGACCAACCGTACAGCGGACTGCAGTCGCACTGTCACCTTTGATCGCAAGGCAGCGAAGCTCGACACGTTCGAACTGTTGAAGAGCAGCTGAGCTTCACCGCAACTGGCTGTCTTTGCTCCCGCGCCGGTTGTACAGGCTGGCGGCGCCCTGGTTCCGATCGCGTTCTTCCTGACACGCCAGGCACAGCCGCACGCCAGGCACTGCAAGGCGCCGCGGCTCGGGAATCGCCTCACCGCATTCTTCGCAATGGCTCAGGCTCGGCCCGCTCGGCAGCTGGGCACGGGCGCGCTTGATCGCGTCCTCGATGCTGTCGTCGATCTGCTGTTGCACGGCGCCGTCGCCGGCCCAACCCGTGGCCATGATGAGCCCTCACCCCAACACTCTCCCGCGAAGACGCGGGAGAGGGAGTTTAGGCTCAGTGCTTGCCGGCCTCCAGCTTTACGCCGCGACGCTCATGCGTCACGTACGCCACCATGGCCGTCATCTTCGGGTCGTCGAGCGCCAGGGGCTGCCCCTCGAGCGGGTTGCGCAGGCACCAGTTGATCATCTCGGGCAGGGTGATGACCCTGCCGATCTGTTTCTGGAACTTCGGATAGGTCTCGGGGTGCGTGTTCGCGGCATTCGGATGGCATTGCGCGCAGGCCACGCCGTTCGTACCGAGCTTGCCGTCGGTCCAGAGCGCGCGGCCCTGCGCCACCACCTGCATGAACTGCGCGTTCCAGCGCTCCAGCTCCTGCTTCGAGAACTCGTCGGCGCGAACGGTCGTTGCTCCGGAAAGAAGCGCGAGACCGACGACCGCAGCCAGGGCCAGGGAAACGTTTGCCTTGTTCATATGCTGTCTCCGCGGTGCGTCAGTAGTGGGTCCGGTTGGACTCGAGTTCGAGCGCCTGGAGTTCCTTGTCCACCGGGTGCCCCAGTTTCGAATCGAACGCCACCGTGCGCGACTTGTTGTTGTACAGGTTGTACGCCAGCCCGACGCGTCCCGTGTTGACGTTGATCATCTGCCAGCCCGTCGCGTCGCGCTCGAAGAACGGGTCCGCGCGATTCATCGGTATGGTGAGCTTCGGCATCAGGCTCTCGGCCTGCGCGTAACTCTGCGGATACGGCCACGGCCACGCCGTTGCCATCACGGAGTTGAAGCTGATGTTGCCGATCTGGTTGTACTGGATCTGGTGCACGTGCCCGTAGACCACGTTCACCTGGTCGAACGGCGCGAGCAATGCCTGCACCTGCTCGGCATCGTCCGTCCAGAAGTTCCAGCCCTTGTAGATCTTCTGGATCGGCGAGTGCGAGAACACGACGACCGGTGTGTCCTTCTTCACGTTGGCGAGGTCCGTCTTCAGCCACTCGCGCTGCTTCTCGCCAACCATGAACGGCGAACCGTTCGGGTTGTCGAGGCCCGCCATTTCGAGCATCCGCTGCTCGGCCGTCGGCCAGCGCTTGTGGGTCCATTCGTCCGTGGTGAGGATGCTGTTCAACACCACGAAATGCACGCCCTTGTGATCGAAACTGTAGTGCTGCGGGCCGAACAGCTTGCTCCAGTACTCGCCGAGGTCGAGGTAGTAGTCATGCTCGCCCATCACGGCCTTGAGCGGCGCGTTGAGCTTGGACAGCATGCCCATGCCGTGGTCGAGTTCGGGCTTGCTGCCAAGCTGCGCCAGGTCGCCGCCGAACATCACGAAGTCGGGCTTCGGCGTCATCAGGTTGGCTTCGGCCACGGCGCGGATCAATCCGCGATCCCAGTTGTTGACGAACTTGGTGCCGCGGATGTGCTGGATGTGCGAGTCCGAAATGTAGGCAAACGTGAAGTTCTGCGACGGCGCCGCGAACGCGAGTTCCACCATGGTTACGGGCAACGCACTGACGGCCGCGATGGAGCCAGCCGTTTTCAGGAAGCTGCGGCGGGAGTAGTTGTTGCTCATTGCTGCACTCCTGCTGTTACGAGGCTCGCGGAGGCTGCGGGCTTCGCGTGCTGCGGGCTCGTCAGCGCCTCCATGAATGCAACCAGGTCGGAGATCTGGTCTTCCGTGAGGTTCAGCGGCCGGATGCCGCCGCTCAGGAAGTCATTGACCCGCTCGCCCTTGTTGGTCACGCCGCCATTGTTGTAGTGCACGACCACGTCGCGCAGTGTTGCGAGGCTGCCGTCATGCATGTACGGCGCGGTGACTGCGGCATTGCGCAGTGTCGGTGTCTTGAAGGCGCCCAGCTCGTCGAGGCTGTCGGTGACGGCAAAGCGGCCGAGTTCGGATGACGAAGGATCGGAGAGCACCGCCTTGTCCACGTCGAGCCCTTTGGCCTTCGCCTCGAGGAACTTCGGCGCGATCTGCGGCACCTTGTCCTGGATGCGGTTGATGCCGACGCCGACGTTGTGGAAGCGGTTGTCGGTGAAGAGCGCGTGATCCTGCTCGATGGTGTGGCAGGAAACGCAACGACCGTCCTGCAGGAACACCTGGAAGCCGCGCACCGCGGCCTCGCTCATCGCGGTCTTGTCGCCCCCGAAATAGTACTTGTCGAACGGTGAATCACCCGCAACCAGGGTGCGCTCGAAGCTGGCGATCGCCTGCTTCACGTGCTCCATCGTGATCGCGGCCGGCGCGACGCCGAAGGCCTTCTGGAACATCCCGACGTAGGCCGGATCCGTTCGCACGATCGCCAGGATCGGCTCGTGATTGGGCAAACCCATCTCGATCGGGTTCACGAACGGATGCTGCGACTGGTCCTCGAGGTCGGCCGAGCGGCCGTCCCAGAACTGCCGGGCGAAGTACGCGGCGTTCACCACGGTCGGGGCGTTGCGGGTGCCCGTCAGCTTCCTGATGCCTTCGGAGGTCTTGAGTGGGCTGTCGGTAAACGCCTTGCCGGCGTCATGGCAGGTGGCGCAGCTCACTTCTCCGGTCGAGCTGAAGCGCTTGTCATTGAACAGCGTGCTGCCCAGGGCGATCTTCTCGGGCGTCATCGGGTTGCTGGCAGGCACGGGCAACGGCGGCAGGCCGAGCGGCGCAGAAAAAGCGAGGGCTACGGGGAGCCCCGCTGCAGCCAACAACGCCCAGAGCAACGTGGGGTGACGTTTCATGGCGATGGTCCCTCCGCGGGCCAGAGGATCCAGGCGCCCGACAATTCCCTGCTGGGAGCCGGATCGTTTCGAATCGCCTCAACGTTGAGCCGACCCCGCGCCGCCCGCAATACTGGCTTGCCACAAATTGAGCTGGGCGAGCCCGACCCGTCCCGCCGCTGCTGGCTGTGGTGCCCAGCCCTCCCCACATCCGAGCTCCGGCCCGACGGCCAACGCCCCGGGTACGGGATCGTCAGCAAAATAGCGGCTGCGGGCGATGACCACCGGGATCTGCAGCGCGCTCGCCGCCTGCAGTCCGGCAGGCGAGTCTTCGATGGCGACAGTGGCCGTGGCCGGCAACTTCAAGCGTTGCAGTGCCAGCCGATACGCCTGTGGATCGGGCTTCTTGACCGGCGCGTCCTCCGCGCACACGACTGCTGCGAACCGCTCGCGCCACTGCGGGCCGAGGTTCGCTGAGAGCAAGGCTGCAACGTTGCCCTCGCTGCTCGTCGTAACGATTGCCATGCGCACGCCGGCTGCGGCGCAGTCGACGAAAAGCTCCCGAACGCCAGGACGAAGCGGCAGCGCGCCGCTGGCCACGAGGTCCGCATAGCGCCGGTTCTTCGCCTTGTGGATGCGCCGGGCCAGCGCGATGCGCTCATCGAGCCCCTGCGGTGCCCACGATTGCGTCTGCATGTCGTGCAGCACTCGCTCGACACCGCCAGTGACGCGCAGCAGCTCGCCGTAGCGGTGTTCGTCCCAGCGCCAGGGAATGCCAAGCTGCTCGAAGGCGGCGTTGAACGCGACGAGGTGACCGTCGCGCTCGGTTTCGGCGAGCGTGCCGTCGACGTCCCAGAGGATGGCCTTCAATCAAAGCAGGAAGCCGAGGTCCGTGTCGACGAAGTTGCCGATGGAAGGCGCAATCGTCGGCATCTGCGCATCGGCGACGCCGAACCACTTCGCGAGCGTCGCGGCGTACTGGTCCGACGACACCGCCGGGATGAACCGCCCGCCGCCGACGTCCGACGCGCCGCCGATCTCCAGGACCGGGTAGTTGCCATAGATCGTACGGCCCTTCACGCCGTCGCCGACGACGAGTTGCACACCGCCCCAGGCATGGTCGCTGCCGTCGCCATTGGAGGTCAGCGTGCGCCCGAAGTCCGACTGCGTGAAGGCCGTGACGTTCGAGGCGACGCCGAGTTCGACCGTCGCCGCGTGGAAGGCCGCGAGGCTGGCGCTGACGTTTCCCAGCAGGCCCGGCTGGTCGTCCAGTTGTTCGTCGTGCGTGTCGAAGCCTCCGGTCGCCACGAAGAACACCTGCCGCGACATGCCGAGGCGTTCCCGCACTGCGATCATCAGGGCGACCGTCTGCAGCTGCGTCCCGAGCGAGGAACCTGACGGAAACACCGTCGTCAGCGGTGGCGCCGCCAGCAGCGCCTCGTTGACGAGGTCGGCGTACTGCACCGCGCGCTTCTGCACGTCGGCGAACGCGCGCTCGTACACGGTTCCGTACGTCGCATTGGCGACGTTCTGGAACGAGGCCTTGCGCGCGGCAGCCATGCCGGTCGCGCCGAACCCCGCAAACGTCGTCGCCCCGGACGCACCCATGATGTACGGCGTTGCGCTCGCGCCCGCCTGGAACAACGTGTTGCCCGAGAGGGAAACGTTCAGCGCCAGTTGCTGCCCCGACACCTGGCTCGCCAGCACGTCCGCAATGCGTCCGGCCCAGCCGGTCTTCGACACCGCCTTGCCGCGCAGGCTGTGCCACTGGTCCTGCTGGTCGTTGTGCGAGAACAGCTGCGGCGGCAGTGCGACCGAACCGGCCTGGTATTGCGCCTTCGTCGTCGGCTGGATGAGCGGCCCGACGTTGGCCACGACCGCGCAGCGACCGGACTCGAACAGGTCCGCGACTCCCTGCATCGATGGGTGCAGGCCATACAAGACACCGTTGCCGTTCAACGCATTCACCGGCAGCAACTGGTCTTTCGCGATCGCCAGGTTCTGCCGCGACTGTGCATAGGCGTTGTATTCGGCATCCGAGCGCGGCACGACCATGCTCCAGGAATCGTTGCCGCCGAACAGGAACACGCACACCAGCGCTTTGTAGTCGCTGAAGCCGTTCACGCCAGCCGCCTCGGCGTAGATCGAGCCGGGCGTGCGGCCGAATGCGTACAGCGCACCGCCTGCGGCGCAGGCCCTGAGGAAACGACGTCGGGTCATCGGGCTCATGTCGGCCTCCTCTTCAGCGCTGCACGACGTAGTCGGGCGAGGTGACGATCAGGTACATCGCTTCCGCGACCCTTTGCGCGGGATTGGTGGTCGCGACACGGTCCACGGCAGCCTTGGCTTCGGCCTTGAGCGTCGTGGATGCCGCAGTGCCGAGCAGCTTGTCGGCGATCTTGTTCACGAGCGCCTCGGAATCGCCGGCGAGCGCGAGCTCCTGTGTCGTGTCGAGCACGATCGCGTTGGCGGGCAGGCCGGTCGCGCTCGAGTTCCAGAAGAAAACGAGGTTGTAGAAGGTGTTGGTCACCGTCGTATTCAGGTACTCGGTCGCGATCTGCATCTCCGGCGCGACCAGGTTCTGGTTCGCGATCTCACCCGGGGGCGCGTAGAAGGGACTGAAGAAGTTGAACACCGATGGCGACTGCAGCGGCCCCTGCCCGAACGTCGCGTTGATGTTGCCGATGCGGTACTGGCCGTTGGCCGCCTTGGCGCCGTAGGCGCGCCAGAGCTGCGTCAGCCGCAGCAGCGGTTCCTTGACCTTGCCGGTCGTCGAGCGTAGCCGTCGGCGGTCGCGCTTCGGCGTCGAGCAGTACGGCCTTCACGACTGCACCCAGGTTGCCACGCTTGCCGGTGCCGTCGTTGTTGAAGACCGTCGCCACGCGCGCCACGTAGGCCGGTGACGGATTGCTGGTGACCAGCTTCTGGATCAACTGCTTCGAGATGAACGGCCCGACGTTCGGGTGGTTGAAAATGCTGTCAAGCGCGTCGGTGAGGTCCTGCTGCGGCGTCTGGCCCGCGGCAAGGTCTGGCTTCGCCGCCCCCGGGTACTGCAGCAGTTTCTTGGCCACGGGAGAGTGTTGTTCCGGGTACGCCTGCATCGGCAGCACCTGGTTGGCGAGCGTGCGGCGGCCTGCGCAAAACTCGCAGCTCCGCTGTAGTTCCAGCCGGTGAAGACGTTGGCGAAGCCTTCGACGACGGACTGGTCGTAAGTCGGGAGCGGCTGGCCCTGCGCGTCGACCTTCACGGATCCGTCGAGGTTCAGCTCGATTAGCCCGACCGTGAACAGCTGCATCAGCTCGCGGGCGTAGTTCTCGTCCGGACGGATGTTGTTCGCCGTGTTGGGCTTCTGGTTGCCGAGCATGTTCAGGTACACGCCCATCGCCGGATGCAGCGTGACGTCCTCCATGAGCTTGCGAAAATCACCGAATGCGCCGCGCGCGAGCAGATCGTAATAGTCCGCAAGCGCGTACGGCATGTTCTGCAGCGTGCTTTGCTGTGATACGACCATGATCTCGGAAAGTGCAAACGCGACACGCTGACGCAGCTGGTCCGGGCCGGTGATCGAGTTGCGGAACCAGATCTCCTGGCGGTCGGTGTTGAGCGAGCCGAGCATCTGCGCCGGATTCGTCAGGTTCGCGAATGCGGCCTGCACCGTCGGTAACTGGACGGACGCGGGTTGGGCGAGCTGCTCGTCGATCCAGCGCGCGTAGGCCGTGGTCGAATCCCCCAGCGCGATCAGGCGCTGGGCTTCAGCCTCGGTGGCACCGTAGGTGGCCTGGTTCAGGAAGCGGTAAGCGTCAGTCTTGGCGACGGGGGGAGGTGGGATCGGCCCACCGCCGCCGCCGGTGCCGCCCCGGATCCGCCGCCGGACAAGGAGTCTCCCCCGCTTCCACCACCGCAGGCGGCCAGCAGCACGAAAAGTGCGCCGAGGCAGGCGGCGCGCAGGGCGACAGGAAATCTCGCAGGACCCATTGCCGGTCCTCCCTGGGTTGTTCTCTGGCGGACAACGCGCCAGAACCGCGTCAGGTTGACATGGTCGGCCAGTGCAGGACCGGGACCTCCGTCACATGGATGCGGAAGCCCTCGCCTCAGCCCCGACTCCTCTCCCGCTGATGATCGTTGCAAGGTCTGAATTTGAAGCGCCGAGTGCAATCAGTGACCGAAGCAGAAGGTCGATCGAAACGCTGGGATCACCGGCTTCCATCTTTGCGACGCTTGACTGGCTGGACCTTACGACCCTGGCCAACTCACCCTGGGTCAGTCGCCGCTGCGCGCGCCGGAGCTTCGAGCCCATTTGCGAGACGGAGGCGCAGATCGACGAGCGCTCGTTCTTCGGGGGTCAACCCAAGGAACTCGTCGACGTCGCCGACGGCCCACCCGCGCTGCAAAAGTTGTCGCCGCTTAGCCACTCGCACCGTCGTACTCCCGCAACCGTCGACGACAGGTCTCGATGACCTGTCTTGGCGTACTGCGCGTCTTCTTGGTAAACACATCAGCAACGACGATCGCATCGGTATCAATTCGATAGACGATGCGCCATGACTGTCCCGCGTCGTTGACCCTAAGCTCATGGCAACGCGCCCCGATGGCGGGCAACGGCCGGCTCATCGGCAGGCCGATCATTTCACCCGCCTGCAGTCGCCTGAGCAGATACCCCGCCTCGACTCGTGCCGCCGCACCGAAAGGCGGACTCTTAATCTCGCCCCGCAGCCACGCCAAGGGTTTGTCCTTGCGAGGCGATCTCATAATATGTCCATTCTGACATAGAGGTCAAATCAGTAATCGACATAGGATTTCGGCTGGCGCGGATCCCAGCCAGTTGAGTAATCAACGGAAAGACGCAAATTCGGGTGGGCGGAGACCCTCACCCCAACCCTCTCCCGCTGAAGCGGGAGAGGGAGCAGGACCCTCACCCGCGCTGCGCGCGACCTCTCCCACTGCAGTGGGAGAGGTTAAGACTCACGCGCGGCGCTTGCGGTCCATGAGCCGCAGGATCAGCGGCGTGAGGATCAGCTGCATCGCCAGCCCCATCTTGCCTCCCGGCACGACGATGTTGTTCGGGCGGGACATCCACGACTCGTCGAGCATCGACAGCAGGTACGGGAAGTCGATGCCCTTCGGGTTGGCAAAGCGGATGACGACCATCGATTCGTCCGCGGTCGGGATGTCGGCCGCAATGAACGGATTGCTGGTGTCCACCGTCGGCACGCGCTGGAAGTTCACGTGCGTGCTGCTGAACTGCGGACAGATGTGCTTCACGTAGTCGGGCATGCGGCGCAGGATGGTGTCGACCACTGCGTCCTGGCTGTAGCCGCGCTGGGTCTTGTCGCGGTGCAGCTTCTGGATCCACTCGAGGTTGATGATCGGCACCACGCCGACCAGCAGGTCCACGTGCTTCGCCACGTTGGCTTCGGGCCCGACGTAGCCGCCGTGCAGCCCTTCGTAGAACAGCAGGTCGCTTTTCTCGGCCATCGGCTTCCAGTCGGTGAACGTGCCCGGCGCACCGCCCAGTTCCTTGGCCTCGTGCTCGTCGTGGATGTAACGACGCACCTTGCCGCCACCCGTCTGCCCGTAGGTCTCGAACGCGGTCGCCAGGTCGGCCAGCAGGTTCGATTCGGGCCCGAAATGGCTGATCTGCGGGCCTTCACCCGTGTCGGCCGCCTTGACCCGCGCGCGCATTTCGACGCGGTCGTAACGGTGGAACGAGTCACCCTCGATCACCTGCGCGTGGAAGCCTTCGCGGCGAAAGATGTGCGCGAAGCTCTTCATGACCGTGCTGGTGCCCGCGCCCGAGGAACCGGTGACGGCGATGACGGGATGCTTGGTAGACATGTGCGTGCTCGCAGGAAAGTTGTTCGTTCGTAGGATGTCGTCGTGGTCGATCGGTCCGCGCGTCGTCAGTTGGCGCTCGGCCGGAACAGCGACCGCTCGTTGAACAGCGGCGACGAGTACCGGCGGTCGATGCCTTTGTCGTGTTCCCAGTGGTAGCGCACGATGCGCTCGACCTCGTTCTTCGAGCCCAGGATCACCGGCACGCGCTGATGCAACTGGTGCGGCAGCAGTTCCATGATTCGCTGGCGGCCCGTGGAGGCCGCGCCGCCCGCCTGCTCGACGAGGAAGCCGATCGGACTGGCCTCGTACATCAGGCGCAGGCGTCCCGGCTTCTCCGGGTCACGCGTGTCGCGCGGGTACATGAACACGCCGCCGCGCACCAGGATACGGTGCACTTCGGCCACCATCGACGCGATCCAGCGCATGTTGAAGTCGCGGCCGCGCTCGCCCGACTTGCCGTCCTGGCATTCGGTCACGTAACGATGCACCGGCGCCTCCCAGAAGCGAGCGTTGCTGGTGTTGATCGCGAACTCGCTGGTGTCCTCGGGGATACGCAGGTCGGGGTGCGTCAGGATGAAGTTGCCCACCTCGCGGTCGAGCGTGAAGCCGTGCGTGCCCTTGCCGACGGTCAGGACCAGCATCGTCGAGGGCCCGTAGATCGCATAGCCCGCGGCCACCTGCTCGATGCCCTTCTGCAGGAAATCCTCGACCTTCGGCGCCTCCTTCTTGTCATGACGCAGGATCGAGAAGATGGTGCCGACCGAGACATTGACGTCGGCATTGGACGACCCGTCGAGCGGATCGAACACCAGCAGGTAGCGGCCGCGCGGAAACTCGGCCGGGACCGGGTATGGGTCGTCGAGTTCTTCGGACGCCATGCCCGCGACGAGGCCGCCCCATTCACAGCTCTTCAGGATCACGTCGTTCGAGGCGACGTCGAGCTTCACCTGCTGCTCGCCTTGCACGTTTTCCGTGCCGGCCTTGCCGAGATAGCCGCCGAGCGCGCCTTTGGCGGCCATCGCCGAGATCGTCTTCACCGCCGCAGCGACGTCGATGAGCAGCGCGCCCAGGTCGCGCGAGCCCTCGATCCCTTCGAGTTGCTGGATCAGGAACTTGGACAGTGTCGTGCGGCCGAGATGCATGGCGACAATCCTCTTTTCGATTCAGACCCCCTCTCCCGCCTTGGCGGGAGAGGGCTGGGGTGAGGGCTGGCTGAACACGCGGCTCGCCCGGATGTCGGCGGGCAGGATCGTGCTCAGGTCGTCGAGCGTGAATTCCCTGTCGGGATCCGCGAACAACCGGCTCGCCTGCCTGAGCCGCGCCCGGTCGAGCGCGTTGCGCACGCTGCGGGCGTTGGCGAACTGCGGCTGCCGGATGCGGTGCGCGAGGTAGTCCTCGAACACTTCGCGTGCGCCCGGGCCGAAGTGGTAGCTCTGCTGTTCAAGCATCATCTCGGCGATCCGCAGCAGTTCATTCTCGGCGAAGTCCGGGAACTCGAGGTGGTGCGCGATGCGCGACCGCATGCCGGGATTCGACTGGAAGAACGTCTCCATGCGGTCGCCGTAGCCGGCGAGGATCACGACGAGGTCGTCGCGGTTGTTCTCCATCACCTGCATCAGGATCTCGATCGCTTCCTGGCCGTAGTCGCGCTCGTTGTCGGGCCGGTAGAGGTAGTACGCCTCGTCGATGAACAGCACGCCGCCCATCGCTTTCTTCAGCACCTCGCGCGTCTTGGGCGCGGTGTGGCCGACGTACTGGCCGACGAGGTCGTCGCGCGTCACGGCCACGAGGTGGCCTTTGCGGATGTACCCGAGCCGGTGAAGGATCTGCGCCATGCGCAGCGCGACGGTGGTCTTGCCCGTGCCGGGGTTGCCCGTGAAGGACATGTGCAGGCTCGGCGTCTGCGCCTGCAGACCCTGGTTCATGCGCAGGCGGTCGATGACCAGCAGCGCCGCGATGTCGCGGATGCGGGCCTTCACCGGGGCGAGGCCGACGAGTTCACGATCGAGCTCGTCGAGGACGTCGCCGGCCTGGGATTGCGCCATCACTTCGGCGACCGTGCGCGCCATCCTGACTCCCTCTCCCACTTCCGTGGGAGAGGGCATTCCGGCCCCCTCGCCCGCTTTCGCGGGAGAGGGCTGGGGTGAGGGTCCTCCGGAGCCCGGAATGTTGTACATGCCCATGGCCCGCTGTTACTTGCGGTACCGCTCGCCTTCGGGCCGGTCCGCTTCGTGCCCGCGGATCGTGTAGCGGATCGTGCGCCCGTTCGTCTCCTGGCGCACCAGGCTGAAGCCCGGCTCGACCGGCGGACGGTTGACGATGAAGCTCATCGCGATGGTCTCGACACCACGCGTCGAGTCGAACGCAACCAGCCGGATGTAGTGCTGCGGGAACGTGCTGCGGCAGCTCTTCAGTTCGAGCATGACGCCCGCGGCGTCGTTGAGGTCGAACATCGGCATGCCGAACATTTCCCAGTACGTGTTGCGCGGGTGTGGATCGTCCGTGTACTCGACGGCCCAGGCGTAGCCCTTCTTCAGTCCGTATTCGATCTGCAGCGTGATCTCGGCGTCCGTCAGGTCCGGCAGGAAGCTGAACTGGCCCTGCGTCAGGCGCCCGGTGGGATTGGTCATCATGGTCGTGGTTCTCCCTGCGCTCAGTTGGACGCGGTCGGCGTCACGGCGTAGTCGGACGTGTCGGTCGACGTGTAGTTGAAGGTGATGTCGCCCCAGGTATCGAGCGCCTGCTTCAGCGGCGTGCAGAACTGCGCCGCCTTCTGCAGGATCGCAGGACCTTCGTTGAGGATGTCCCTGCCTTCGTTGCGCGCCTTCACCATGCACTCGAGCGCCACGCGGTTGGCCACGGCGCCCGCCTGGATGCCGGCCGGATGGCCGATCGTGCCGCCGCCGAACTGCATGATCACGTCGTCGCCGAACAGGTCCAGCAGCTGGTGCATCTGGCCGGCGTGGATGCCGCCGCTCGCCACTGGCATGACCTTCTTGAGGTCGGCCCAGTCCTGGTCGAAGAACAGGCCGCGGGGCAGGTCCTGCTTCGTGTAGCTGTCGCGGCAGACGTTGTAGTAACCCTGCACGGTGAGCGGATCGCCTTCGAGCTTGCCGACGGCGGTACCGGTGTGCAGGTGATCGCAACCCGCGAGGCGCAGCCACTTCGCGATCACGCGGAAGCTGACGCCGTGATTTTTCTGGCGCGTGTACGTGCCATGGCCCGCGCGGTGCATGTGCATGAGCATGTCGTTCTTGCGGCACCAGTTGGCCATGCTCTGGATGGCCGTCCAGCCGATCACGAGGTCGACCATGACGATGATCGAGCCCAGGTCCCTGGCGAACTCGGCGCGCTCGTACATGTCCTCCATCGTCGCGGCGGTGATGTTGAGGTAATGGCCCTTCACTTCACCCGTCGCGGCGCTCGCCTTGTTCACGGCGTCCATCACGTAGAGGAAGCGATCGCGCCAGTGCATGAACGGTTGCGAGTTGATGTTCTCGTCGTCCTTCATGAAGTCGAGGCCGCCCTTGAGGCCTTCGTACACGACGCGGCCGTAGTTGCGGCCCGAGAGACCGAGCTTCGGCTTGGTGGTGGCGCCGAGCAGCGGACGGCCGAACTTGTCGAGACGCTCGCGCTCGACGACCAGGCCCGTGGGCGGGCCCTTGAACGTCTTCACGTACGCGACCGGGATGCGGATGTCCTCGAGGCGTGCCGCCTTGAGCGGCTTGAAGCTGAAGACGTTGCCGATGAGGCTCGCCGTCATGTTCGCGATCGAGCCCTCTTCGAACAGGATGAGGTCGTAGGCCACCCAGGCAAAGTACTGGCCGGGGTTGTTCGGCACGGGCTCGACCTTGAAGGCTTTGGCACGATAGCTGTCGCAGGCGGTCAGGCGGTCCGTCCAGACGACAGTCCAGGTGGCGGTGCTCGACTCGCCGGCCACGGCCGCGGCCGCCTCGATCGCATCCACGCCTTCCTGCGGCGTGATGCGGAACAGGCAGATCGTGTCGGTCTCCTTCGGTACGTAATCCGCGTCCCAGTACCCCATCTGGCGGTACTTGAGGACGCCAGCGCTGTAGCGCTTTTTCTTGTCCGTGATCTGCGCGTGGCTGCCGACGGTTTCGGGTGCAGTGGCCATGTCGGACTCTCTTTGTGAGGGATGGACGTAGCATCGATTTTCGGGGACTCGATCATTTAGCTGAAGTCATATATTCTGATCTTAGCCTTCAGTAATGCTGAATGGTTCCGGACTTGGGCGGCATCCGTCCGGCTCCGGCTGTCGGCGATCTGGCGGCGGGGGAACGCCACCACTTCGAGACCCGGGAGCACCTGCCGATTTCGATGAAGAACGTGTCGCTGCGGCAGCTGCGGGTCTTCGCGTCGGTCGCGAAGCACCTGAGCTTTGCCCGCGCGGCCGAGGAACTGAACCTCTCGCCACCCGCCGTTTCCATGCAAATCAAGGAGTTGGAAGCGGAGGTCGGCCTGCCGCTGTTCGACCGGACCAGCCGCAAGGTGTCGCTGACCACGGTTGGCGAATACCTCCTCGCCTACACCCGCCGGGTGCTCGTCGCCATGCGCGACGCGGAGGACGTGGTGGCCCGGTTCCGGGGCCTCAAGACCGGCGTGCTCGACGTCGGCATGGTCAGCACCGCCAAGTATTTCGTCCCGCGGATGCTGGCGCAGTTCCGCGACGACCACCCCGGCGTCGAGATCCGCCTGCAGGTCTGCAACAACCGAGACGAGGTCGTGGCCCTGATGCAGCAGGGCACGGTCGAACTCACGATCATGGGCCGGCCGCCGCAATCGTGGCCGACGCGGGCGGAGCCGTTCGCCATGCACCCGCACGTGCTGGTGACGGCGGTGGACCATCCGTTCACGCGCATGGAACGCGTACCGGCTCGTGCGCTGCAGGAAGAAGGCTTCATCGTGCGCGAGCCGGGCTCGGGCACGCTCGCCGCGCTCGACGAATACATGATGGCGCACCACATGAAGGCGCGCGTCGCGATGCAGATGTCGAGCAACGAGGCGATCAAGCAGGCCGTGATGGCCGGCATGGGCATTTCGCTGCTTTCGCTGCACACGCTGGGCCTCGAACTCGATCACGGGCTGATCGCGGTGCCGGAAGTGGAAGGCCTGCCGGTGATGAGGCGCTGGCACATCGTCAACAACCAGGCCAAGACCCTGTCGCCGGCCGCGGAAGCGTTCCGCTGTTTCATCCTGGAGCGCGGCGAGACGTTCCTCGCCGAGCAGTTCTCGCGGCACGACGTCGCGCGCAGCGGCGCCCCGCTGGCGCAGGGAGCCTGAACGTCCGCAGTTGGCAGGGTTGCATTGGTCATACCACGGTGATACCGCTTCGGTATGAAGATCGCCATTTCCGTCCCGGACGAGGTGTTCGAATCCGGTGAGCACCTGGCGCGGCAGCTCGGCATTTCCCGCAGCCAGCTGTACAGCGATGCCCTGGCCACCTACTTGAGCGCGCGCGGCGCGGAAGAGGTGACCGCCCGCCTCAATGCGCTTTATGGCGCACAACCGTCAGGCATTGAACCTGCCATGCAGCGGGCCCAGCTGAAGAATCTTGCCGATGAAGCGTGGTGAGGTGCGGTGGGCGTCATTGCCTGCAACGACGGGTTCCGGTCCCGGCTTTCGCGGGCCCGTGTTGGTGATTCAGTCGGACCCCTTCAACCAGAGCCGCATTGCGACGGTCGTGACAGCGGTCATTACGTCCAACCTCGCGCTGGCGGATGCACCGGGAAACGTGCGCCTGGGCAGGAGCGAGTCTGGCCTGGCGAAGCCGTCAATCGTCAACGTGTCACAGGTCGTCACGCTCGACCGCCAGCTGCTTAGCCAGAAAGTCAGGGTGATACCGGGCTCAAAGATGCGTCAGGTCGACGACGGGCTGCGACTGGTACTGGGCGTCTGACTCATCGATCGTGCGAGTCTCGCGCCCCTACAGATTGAAGAACTGCAGCTCGCCGAATTCGAACGCCTTGCTGCAGGTACCGGCCCCCGGTTCACCCAGGCGCTCGGCCAGCGCCCGCGCCTCCTGCAGGCAGACCGCATAGCGTTGCACGCGTTCCGCTGCGGGCATCGCTGCCTGCTCGCAACCCAGCGACTCGAGTGCGGCTTCGATCGAGAAGCGATCGTGGCTCTCCTCAAACTCCCGGTGCGCCCACATGCCGGTCGGTGGATCGAACTCGTACAGCGGCAGGAAGCGGTGTCCCTGCTGCGCAATGAAGTCGACGGCATCGATGATGAAGTTGGCGTCGACGTCGTCCATCGTGTAGTGGAAGCCGACGCGGCACCAGCCCGGCTTGATGCCCTGGAAGCCCTTGCGCACCCAGTCGCGGTACTGCTCGGACGTCGCCTGGTCGATGCCGAGCAACCGGTGGCCGTACGGGCCGGCGCAGGAGCAGCCCGCACGGGACTGGATGCCGAACAGGTCGTTGAGCAGCACCGTCACGAACTTGGGATGCAGGTAACGGCCGCGCACGTCGCGCAGGTTGAACGACACGATGCCGATGCGGCGCGACGGGTCGGGGTTACCGAGGATCTCGATGCGTTCGTTGGCCGACCAGCGCTGCATCGCGCGGCGCAGCAACTCGTGTTCACGCGCCTCGATGCGCTCTACGCCGATCTCACGCTTGAGGTCCATGGCCAGCGCGGCCTTCATGATCTGCAGCACGCCGGGCGTGCCGGCCTTCTCGCGCTCCTCGATGTCGGCGATGAAGTCCTGGTCGTCGGGGCTGACGTAATCGACCGTGCCGCCACCGGCGACGCTCGGCGGTAAGTCGCGTGAATACAGTCGCTCGTTGAAGACGAGCACGCCGCTGGAGCCCGGCCCCCCGAGGAACTTGTGCGGCGAAATGAATACGGCGTCGTACGAGGCGTCGCCGCCGCCCGCGTCGCGCGCGGGATTCATGTCGATCTCGACGTAGGGCGCGCTCGCGGCGTAGTCGAAGCAGGCGTAGGCGTCGTGCGCATGCAGCAGCCTGGCGATCTCGCCCGTCGGCGAGCGCATGCCCGTGACGTTCGATGCCGCCGAGAACGAGCCGATGCGCAACCTGCCCCGGTACTCCGGCAGTTGCAGGAGATGCTGCAGGTGCGCGAGGTCGACGCCGCCATCCGCAGCCATGTTGACCTCGACCACGGTCGCGAGCCCCTGCCGCCAGGTGACTTCGTTGCTGTGGTGCTCGTAGGGCCCGACGAACACGACGGGCTGCTGCGACTGCTGGAAGCGGCGGAACTCCTCGAACATCGCGTCGCCCATGAAGGCGCGCAGCAGATTTCCCACCACCTTGCGCGTGGCCGGGGGCAACGCGACCCCGAGGATCTGCTGCAGCTTGTCGATGGCGCCTGTCGCGCCCGTGCCGCAGGCGACGATGCGGCCGCTCGGTCCTGCATTGACCGCCCGCTTGATGGTCCGTTCCGCTTCGTGCAGCAGCCGGCTCATGCTGCGGCCGGTCAGGTCGTCTTCCGTGTGCGTATTGGCGTAGATGCGCTGCAGGCTCTGCAGGTAGCGCTCGACGAACAGCAGGCAGCGGCCCGAGGCCGTGTAGTCGCAATAGACCATCAGCCGGCGGCCGAACGGCGTCTCGAACGCCGAGTCGATGCCGACGATCTGGGAGCGGAGGAAGTCGAAATCGTGGAGTGAGGACGACATTGGGGAATATTAGCTCTTTGGCTCACCAGCCTGGTCGGGAGAGATGCCGCGCTCCCTCTCCCGGCTTGGCGGGAGAGGGCCCCTATTTCCCCCTATTCCGCCCCACCGGCGCGCAGGACTAGCATGAGGTCGCCGGAAACGTCATCGGTGTGTACGGGAGTACGGCTATGTTGCAAAAACATCCATCGCTTCCCCAGGTCGGCGCACAGGACCCGGAGCTGCGCAACTCGCCGATTGCCGACGAAGAAGACGAGGATACCGACGTCGTGCGGCAGCAGGTGCCAGGCGAGCCGGTATGTTTTTATAACGGCACCGAATACCGCCATGGCAGCTTCGTCGCCAGCGGCTCGCAGGTGCTCAAGTGCAGCTACGGCATCTGGGTCGAGACGGGCTCGGGCGATTCGCACAACCCGTAGGTCGCCGCCGACGGACGGGGCGGCAGCCAGAACCGGACCACGGCCCCGTCCTCGCCGTCGGTCCGGTTGCCCGCCTCGAGCGAGCCGCCGTGCGCCTCGACGATCTCGCGACAGAGCGTGAGACCGAGTCCGCTGCCGGACGGCTTCGTCGAATAGAACGGCAACAGCGCGTTGGTGAGCACGTCCGGGCTCATGCCGGACCCGCGGTCGCGCACCTCGACGGCCCAGCCGCCGCGGCTCGAATGCACCGC
Source organism: uncultured Gammaproteobacteria bacterium (assembly GCA_963698735.1). Classification (GTDB taxonomy): domain Bacteria; phylum Pseudomonadota; class Gammaproteobacteria; order Steroidobacterales; family Steroidobacteraceae; genus RPQJ01. The sequence continues at coordinate 18,108 of CAVOSA010000013.1, forward strand.
CACGACCGTATTCTCGACAGCCGATCCGGCCTCGGACGCGTTCTTGAGCAGGTTGATCATGACCTGCTCGAGCTGGGATTCATCGAACCAGCCCGCCTCGCCGGGGACGAGGCCAGCCACCGCGAATGGCGCCACGGCCTGCAGTGACTCGAGGAAACGCCGCCACTCGACGTACGCCGGCCGCGGCTTCGGCAGCTTGGCGAAACGCGAATAGCCGTCGACAAACTGCGACAGGTGCGACATCCGCTCCTCGATCGCGGAGAACACGCGCATGAGCTGCGCCGAGTCCGGCTGGATGGACAACCGCTGGCCGGACTGCGCGAGCGACGCGATGGGTGCAACCGAGTTGTTGATCTCGTGCGCAATCACGCGGATGACGCGCTTCCAGATCGCCACTTCCTGCGCGTTGACTTCGCGCGTGAGCTGTTTCAGCAGCCGCAGCCGATGCGGCTGCCCGTTCAGCAGGAACTGGCGGTGCGAAACGTGAAAGACCTGGGATTCGCCGGCCAGTGTGGCCGTGAACAGGCGGTCGCGCAGATCCTCGAACGCATCGCGCAGCGCCGCAGGCATGGGCGCGAGCAGCGGCTCGAGCGCGAGCCCTTCCAGCTTGCGCCCGCTGGCCAGCAACTGCCGGGCCGCGAGATTGGCGTAGAGGATCGTGCCGGTCGCGTTGGTGAGGATCAGCGCGAGCGGCGAGGCCTGGATCACGGTGTCGAGCAGCAACTCGCGCTGGTACAGGTCCTGCCGCTGGCTGCGCAGGCGGCCGCCAAGACCGTTGTAGGCGGTGACCAGCCTGCCCAGCTTCGGGTCATCAGGCTCCGCGATGCTGACGCTGTAGTCCGCATCGCGCAGGCTGGAAATGCCGTCCGTCAGCGCGTCCAGCAGCGACTCCTGCTGCTGCAGTAAGCGCCGCACGCGCCAGGCGAGCGTGCCGTAGGCGACGGCTGCGAACAGCATCGCGGCCGCGCGGTACGGCCAGTCGAGATTCGAGATTGCGAGCGCGACGAGCGTCAGCAGCCCGAGTGTCGCCAGCAGCGTGGTGACGACCCGCTGTCGCATGTGTCAGCGCCCGCCCGGACTGCCGGGCGCGATGCCGAGCTTTTCCATGCGCCGGTAGAGCGATTGCCGCGAAAGTCCGAGCTCGCGCGCGGCCTTGGCGATGACGCCTTCGTGGCGCGTCAACGCGCCTTCGATTTCGTCGCGATCCGGCTCGCGGGCGGGCGGGATTTCCGGCGCGCCACCGCCATTGGAACCTGGCAGCATGAGGTCCGGAGCAACAATGCGCATCGACGGGGCGAGCAGGCAGGCCCGGCGGATGCAGTTGCGCAGTTCGCGCACGTTGCCCGGCCAGTCATGCCGCACCAGCGCCCGTTCCGCGTCGAGCTGCAGCGAATACCCTGGTTCGAGGAAGTGCCTGGCGAGCGGCAGGATGTCGTCGCGGCGATCCGCCAGCGGCGGCACCTGCAGCTCGATGACGTTGAGCCGGTAGTAGAGATCTTCCCGGAACCGCCCCTGCCGGATCGCGTCGGCCAGCGACGCATTGGTGGCCGACAGGATCCGGACGTTCACGCGGCGTGTCTGGCTCGAACCCAGGCGTTCGAACTCGCCGGTCTGCAGCACGCGCAGCAGCTTGGCCTGCCCGGTCATCGGCAGGTTGCCGATTTCGTCCAGGAACAGCGTGCCGCCGTTTGCCGCCTCGAAGCGGCCCTCGCGCGCCCTGGCAGCGCCGGTATAGGCGCCCGCTTCCGCACCGAACAGCTCGCTTTCCAGCAGGTCTGCCGGCAATGCCCCCGTGTTTACGCGCACGAAAGGTCCACTGCGCGCCGTCGAGTTGGCCTGGATGATCTCGGCGAGGATTTCCTTGCCTGCGCCGTTCGGGCCGGTGATCAGCACTGGCACGTCGGCCTTTGCGACCTGCGTGGCCATCTGCACCACGGCATGCATGGCCGCGCTGCGATAGACGATGCCGCGCAGGTCGAACTTCGCCGCGAGTTCAGCGTGCGAGCGATCCACGCGGGCCAGTCGCTCCCGCTCCGCCGACAATGCCGCGTGGAGTTCGAGCAGGTTGCGCACCGTCGTCACCAGCCGCGCGTTGTCCCACGGCTTCGCCAGGTAGTCGGCGGCACCGGCCTTGACCAGTTCCACGGCCGTTTCGAGATGCGTCCATGCCGTCAGCAGCACGACCGGCAGGTCCGGCTGCGCCGCCCGCAGCGAGCGGAACAAGGCGATGCCCTCATCGCCGGAAGTCGCCTCGCGCTGGAAATTCATGTCCTGGAGGACCAGGTCGATGCCGCCGCGGGCGACGCGCTCCAGCCCCTCGCGCGGCGTGGCGACACATTCGACCCTTGCGCCCTCGAGCGTCAGCAGCACGTCGAGCGCCGTGCGCACGGCGTCGTTGTCGTCGATGACGAGTAGCGTTCGTCCCTGCATTCGTCGGCCGCTGCCCTGCCCCAGGTTGAAGTTCAGACGGTGCGGGTGGCGATGGCCGGCGAGACCATCGAAGCCCGGCGCGCCGGCCGGAGCGCCGCCACCAGGCTGACGACCCAGAGCACCCCCACTCCCACGACCAGATAATAGAGCTTCAGGCGCGGGAGTTCGAACGTGGTGCTGAGCCAGTAGCCAAGCAGCAGTGCCAGCACGCAGCCAACGACGACGCCGGCTGTCGTGATCAGCCAGTTCTCAACCAGGAAGTACCGCAGGATGTCGCTGCGGCGAGCCCCGACCGCCCGCCGCGTTCCAATCTGCTTGGTGCGGGTGCTGACGTTGAACGCTGCCAGACCGAAAATGCCGAGGGCCGAAATGCCGAGCAGCAACGCGATCACGACGCCGAGGTACGTAGCCATTGCACGATCGTCGGCATAGGTTGTCGCCGCAACGTACTCCTGTGAGCGCACGCGCAGGATCACCCGGCCGTTGTCGACTTTACTGAGCGCGTCTTCGGCGGCTTTCATCACCGAATCGCGCTGGCCCGGCCTGGCACGGACCATGTAACGCGCAAAGGTCTCGTCGGAGATCACCGGGAACAGCGCGACATTGCCGACCTTGTCCCAGCCTGGCCATGAGCCGTGCATGTGGTCGATGATCCCCATGATCGTGACCGGCTGGCTGGTGCCGGTGTAAATCGTCTTGCCCAGCGCGGACTCGCCGGGAAACATGTCCCTGGCCACGTCCCGGGTGACCAGGATTCCGGATGGCGAAGTCGAACTGTTGCGGGCGGGCTTGGTCACCATCGTCGCATCGAAGTTGCGACCTTCCGCCAGCTTGACGCCGAAGGTATCGAGCCCCTGCTCATCCACCTGGAAGTAGTTCATGTCGCCGCGCCGGCCCTTCTCGTTGGGCTCGGTGTACATGGACGTGCTCGACCCGCCGCCCGACAATGGCACGGCGTTGACTACGGTGGCCGCCACGACGCCCGGCAGGCTGCGCAGGACTGCCAGGTCCTCCCGGATCGTGACCTCTCCCTGGAACTTGTCGGTCGCAGGGACCCAGCCGACGAAGAAGATATTCGGCACGTCGATACCCGGGTCGCGATTCACCTTCTCGAAGCGCTGCATGATGATGAACAGCGAATTGACGACGATCGCCAGCGCCAGCGCGATCTGCAGCGACACGAGGATGGCCCCCGTCGGACTGCGACGCAGCGAACTGAGAATGGGCTTGATGTCCATGTGCGTGTGGTCCTTCTGGCTTACTGCGTCTTGAGGTAGACGGCCGGAGCGGTGCGTCCGATGCGCCACGACGGATAGAGGCCCGCGATGGCACCGGCGAGCAGCGCCAAGCCGAGCGTGATGAGCACGACGACCGGGTCGATTGCCGTCAGGCGCTCGTAGGAACTGCGGGTAAAATCCGAACTGTAGATGGCACGGATGCCGGCCAGGCCGCCCACGGCGAGCAGCAGGCCAAGCACGCCACCGGCCAGCCCGATCACCAGCACTTCCATCATGTGCTGGCGGACGATGTCGCGACGGCTCGCTCCGAGCGCCCGGCGCAGGCCCGTGAGGGGCGCGGCATTCAGGAACTTGGCGAGCAACAGGCCGACTACGTTCACGAGGCACACGCCCAGGAACATGAGCGCGATGCCGATCAGCACGCGGTTGTCCCGCTGCACGACTTCGTTGCGGTCGAGCCACTGCGCGACGTCGTAGAGCCTGTTATTGAGCGGACGCGGCATTCGCCCCGCGGCCTTCTGGCTGCGCGCGTAGTTGTCGACGAAGGCCTGGTACTTGTCGCGATCGGCAGCCGTCGGCAACTCGGCCCAGAACTGCAGCCAGATACATTCCGAGTTCAGGAAGTCCTGGTAGGTCTCCCCGCCTTCGGGCTTCCAGCAATTGGTATTGCCGTACACGGGCAACTCGAGCGTCTTGCCCCAGCCGTAAGGTATGTACGCGTCCTCGGGATCCTCGAAGGAGCCGTTGTTGAGGTCGAAGAATTTCGGACTGGGCGCCCACGGCCGCAGCACGCCGACGACGCGATACTCGTTCTTGCCCAGCTTGACCGTGCGGCCGACGCTGTTCTCACCGCCGAAGACCTTCTCGTTCGTCTCGTGACTCAGCACGACGACGGGCTGTGGCCCCTGGTCCGCCGTGGCGTCCCAACCCTGTCCGTACTGGAACGGGACGTCGAACATCGGGAAGAACTCGTGGGACGTCACGCGCAGTTCAGCGTTGAACGGCTTCACGCCGGTGCGCTCCGGCACCAGCAGCGCCCCTGACTTGTACATCACCACGCTGCGCGGCGCGGCTTCCGCACCGTGCAGGTACATCGCGTCGCGATAGGTCAGCAGCTGCGGCGGGATCTCCGGCTTCTCGTCGTCGTAGGGACGCTCGGCGCTCCAGGTGTCGAGCGTGACCGCATACAGCTGGCTGCTCTTGTCCGGGATCGGGTTGGTCGCCATCGCGTGGTAGATCGTGAACGTCACCGTGCAGACGGCGATGCCGAGCGCGATTGCGAGCACCATCAGGGCCGAGAGCCCGGGATGGCGCTTCATGCTGTCGAGCGCGAGCCGCAGGTCGTAAGCAAACATGGTGGAGCCTCCTTGCCCGGTCAGCCGTAGGTCGCGTCGGCTGCCGTCGGGTGCAGCACCGTCACCGATGCCGAATGCGCCTCGTACGGCTTGTAGTCCGTGATCTGGCCGTCGATGACCTGCACATTACGGTGCGCGCGGCGTGCAAGTTCCGGGTCGTGCGTGACCATCACGATCGTGGCGCCCATGCCGTTGATCTGCTCGAGCAGGTCCATGACCTGCCGCGCCATCAGCGAGTCGAGGTTGCCGGTGGGTTCGTCCGCGAGCAGCAGTGCAGGATCGCCCGCAAGGGCCCGCGCGATTGCGACACGCTGCTGCTGCCCGCCCGACAGCTGCGACGGCAGGTGCTTCACGCGCGAGGTCAGGCCGACCAGGTCCAGCGCCGAGTTGATCCGTTCGCGACGCTCGCTCGCCGGCATGCGCCGGTAGCGCAGCGGCACGTCGACGTTGTCGAACACGTTCAGGTCGGGGATCAGGTTGAAGCTCTGGAAGATGAACCCGATCTTGTGGTTGCGCACCCTTGAGCGCGCGTCGTCGTCGAGCTTGCTGACGTCCTCGCCGTCGAGCCGGTAACTGCCGGAGTCGAACGTCTCGAGCAGGCCGGCGACGTTCAGGAACGTCGTCTTGCCGGAGCCGGAGGGCCCGGTCACCGCCACGAACTCGCCCTTGTCGACCTTCAGGCTGAACTCGCGCAGCGCATGCGTCTCGAGCAGGTCCGTCCGGTAGGCCTTGGTCACCTGGGTCATTTCGAACATGGTCCGTAATTCCTCTTGCGTTCGTTCGTCAGTCCGCGAGCATCACGCGCGGCGCATTCTTGAAATCTTCGGTGTCCGAGATGACGATCCGGTCGCCTTCCGCGAGCCCGTCCGTGATCTCGATTTCGCGCACGCTGACGGCGCCGGTCTTGATCGGCCGCTGCTCGGCGACGTCGTCGCGCACGACGTAGGCCGTCGCGCCGCCGCCGGCTTCGTAGAAGCCGCCGCGCTCCACCTTGAGCACGTTGTCGCGCCGGTCCATGAGGATGCGCACCGACACCCGCTGGTTCTGGCGCAGTCCGACCGGTACGTCGCGCAGGCGCACCCGGCCTGTCACTTCACCCTGCCGGACTTCGGGCGAGATCGCGCTCACCTCACCGGCGAAGGTCTTGCCGCCATATGACACCTCGGCGGGCATGCCGAGGCCGATCGTGCCGGCGTAGGTCTCGGCCACGCGGAACTCGATCTCCAGCGCGGACAGGTCCACGACGGTGAGCAGCGCGGCATCCTGCTGCACGGCTGCCTTCTGCGTGACCGCGAGGTTGCCCACGATGCCGTCAACCGGCGACTTCACCGCGAGTTCACCGACGCGGCGTTCGAGGTCTTCGACCAGCAGCTGCTGGCGGTCGCGCTGCAGGCGGCGCGTCTGTTGTTCGAACTCGAGGCCTTCCTTTTCGAGTCCGGCCGTCTCGACCGCGTGGTGATGCGTGAGCTTCGCTTCGTCCAGTTCGTCCTTTGCCCGCTGGAAGTCGCGCTGGCTGATCACGCGCTGGTCCCAGGCCTGCTGTGCGCGGGCGAACTCGCGCTCGGCAGCGCGGATCGCCACGCCGGCCATGTCGGCCGTCTGCTGGCTCTGCAGGATCTTGCGGCGGACTTCGATGTCCTGGCGACGCAGGTCGACGACGAGACTCTCGAGCGTGGCGCGCTCACGCTCGAATTCGTTCAGCAACCCCGGACTGACGACGGTCGCCAGCAGGTCGCCCTTCTTCACTGCGTCGCCGGCGTTGCGCTCGACCGTCACGGTGCCTGCCGCCGGCGCGTAAAGCGTCGGGCTGACGGCGGCGACCACGGTGGCCTGGGCGGCAACGTCGCTCAGGAACTCGCCGCGCGACACCGTCGCAATGCGCACGCGATCCAGCGCGACTGTCGCATCGGTCGAGGCCCAGCCCTTGAGGAACCACGCGAGGACGGCCGCACCGAGCACGAGCATGGCGACGGCAGCGGTGATCTGGACGCGCCGGTCGTGCCGCCATCCCTGGGCGGGCTCGATGACGCGGTCCTGACCGTCGGTGCTGCGCATGCCCGGCGCGGCAGTCTGGTCGGGGATTCGCTTGAGGTTGGAAATTGACATGTGCGGGCGATTGGATGCGGGGCAGTACGGAATGGTTTGCAGGGATCGTGCCAACCGGTGCGAGTCGGACACAACGATGTTTTTCAAAGACTTATCTGTCGCGCAGTGGAGTCATTCAGCCAGTCCGGGTGTCCGCGCGCGGACAGCGGACACCGGCGCGGACACTTTCCAGCGACCCGACGGAAATGACATAGTTCGGGTCCTTCCGACGGAGTGACATCGCATGGACATCAGTGGGCGCCAACGCAGCTCGAACATCGAAGACCGCCGTGGCATGTCGCCCGTTCGCAAAGGCATTGGACTGAGCCTCGGCGGACTCCTGTTCCTGGTCGTGCTGAGCCTCCTGGGCATCAACCCGCTGCCGTTCCTCGGCGTCGCGACCAAGCAGCCTGAAGTGGAGATGCAACAGTCCCAGCAGCCGTACCAGGAATCGGCAGAAGAGGCTCAGTTGTCTGCCGTTGCGGGCGTCACGCTCGCCGAGACCGAAGCCACCTGGAACCGGCTTTTCGGCGGCAAGTACCCCGCGCCGACGATGGTCATGTTCAACGAGCTGACGCCGTCCGCGTGTGGCATGGGTCAGGCGGCGATGGGGCCGTTCTATTGCCCGCTGGACCAGAAGGTCTACCTCGACCTCTCGTTCTTCCAGGAACTGGACCAGAAGTTCGGCGCGCCCGGCGATTTCGCGCAGGCCTATGTCATCGCGCACGAAGTCGGCCATCACGTGCAGAACCTGACGGGCACGGCGCAGCAGGTGCAGAAACTGCAACAGCGTGCGCGCAGCAAGGCAGAGGCCAACCAGTATTCGGTGATGCTGGAGCTGCAGGCCGACTGTTATGCGGGCGTCTGGGCACGCGATGCCGCGCAGCGGCTCAAGCTCGAGCAAGGCGACATCGAGGAAGGCCTGCGAGCCGCCACGGCGATCGGCGACGACCGCCTGCAGAAGCAGACGCAGGGTCGGATCGTCCCCGACGCCTTCACGCACGGCAGCTCGGAGCAACGCGCGCGCTGGCTGAAGGTCGGCATGGACTCCGGCGACCCGAACGCCTGCGACACGTTCAATGCCCCGCAGCTCTGATCCCTCACCTCTTCCGCTTCAGCGGGAGAGGTCGCGCGCAGCGCGGGTGAGGGCTCTCACCTCTCCCGCTGCAGCGGGAGAGGTCGCGCGCAGCGCGGGTGAGGGCTCTGCGGTTCCTCACAAGTCCAGTTTCCCGCCGTACCCGGTCAATTCCAGGTAGCCGCGCCCAACCTCGCGTCCGGTCGCGTCATCGACCAGCCGAATCGGGCCTTCCCAGTAGAGAATGCCCGTCGTCGGTCGTGAGTCGAGTTCCGCATCGAGCAGCAGCGGCTCGACGCGATAGGTCTTCGTTCCGACCTGCACGCGCCATCGAACCGGGTATTCCACGCCCGTGCGTGGCGAGCGCCACGACTCGAGCGGAGTCCATTCCACCTGCTCGCGCCCGAACGTGCTCACCTCTCCCGCTCCAGCGATCTTCACCTCTCCCGCTGGGGTAGATCTGCACCTCTCCCGCCCCGGCGGGAGAGGTCGCGCGCAGCGCGGGTGAGGGTGTGCGCGGCGCCGAGCCGGGTCTGCGCAAGGTAGCGCTCGCCCAACGTTCCCCGCCCTGCAGGTCCCGCATGCGAAACGCCATGAGCGCGCCACCGTCGTCGAGGTTTACCCCCATCCAGTCCCAGCCGAGCGCGCTTGCGTCGACGTAATCGCTCGACCACTCGTGGTCGAACCATGCATGCCCGGTCACCTTCTGCCTGCGTCCGTCGAGCGTCACTTCGCCGCTCACTGCGAGTTGAGGGAGGCTGTAGTAGTAACTCGCAGAGCGCGGGTCCGGTCCCTTGCGACTGAATCCGCGCTCGCCCTGCAGCAAAGGCGACTGCGTCGCAACCAGCGACAACTCGAAATCGAAGTCGTCGCCATGCACGATCGTCACGTACTTTCCCGGCGCAACCTGCTTGAGCGACCAGTCGTCGAGCCTGACGTCGAGGTCGCCTCGCTGCGCATAGGCGAGGTCGAACCCGGTGCGGGCACTGCGCTGCGCGTGGCGCAGCTTGCCGTCTGCAGGTTCGGCGAGCGCCGCGTGGGCGAACAGCACCTGCTGCGGTGCGAACGCGCTGGGATTGCCCTCGGCCAGGCCCGTGCGCACGCGGAAGAACGTCACCTGGAAGCCGCGCGGCGCCCTCGCCTTGCTCGTGCCATCGTCGAGCCAGCCCGTGACGTACCACCACTCGATGCGATGGTCAGGGTGACTGCCTTCGTCTTTCGGGAATTGGAGTTCGACGCCCGGAACGACCGGTGCATACGTGACTTCGGCAAGGGCGGGGAATGGAATGAAGGTAACCAGGCAGATCAGGTGCAGGGCGAAAGTGCGGAAGCCCTCACCCCAACCCTCTCCCGCCCTTGCGGGAGAGGGAGCCGCAGGTGCAGTTCGTGGTTGGGTCACCAGTCTTCCTTCACGGCGCGCACGACATCATCGCCCATCGCGCGGCGCCCACTGAACGCGGCCGTGCCCGCCGCCGCAAGGACCAGCACGACACTCAGGATCGCGAGCAGGCTCCACGGCACGTGCAGGTCCATGGTCCAGTGGAACGACTGCCGGTTGACCACGAAGATGAGGATCAGGCTGACGAGCGCGCCGATGATGAGACCGGCCGCCACGCCGATCGCGCCGAGCGCCGCGCCCTCGAACGCGAGCATGCGGCCGACCTCGCGCCGCGTCACGCCGAGGTGACGCAGCATGCCGAACTCGCCACGGCGTGCGAGCACCTGTGAACTCATGCTCGCGCTGATGCCGAACAGGCCGATGAGCACGGCGACGGCTTCGAGCAGGTAGGTGACGGCGAACGTGCGGTCGAACAGCGCGAGCGAACGCTTGCGGATCTCGCCCGGTACCGCGACCTCGTAGTCCCCGCTGCGCGAGACTGCATCGCGCAGGCGCACGCTGAAGGCTTCCGCATCGGTGCCCTGGCGCAGCCAGATGGCCGCCGTGGTCGCGTTGCGATCTCCGGTCAGCGCGATGAACGTTTCGCGATCCACGACGACCGAGCCGCCGGGACGCTCGTAGTCGCGCCACACGCCGCGCACGGTGGCACGCACGACCTTGCCACCGAGCGGCAGGTCGAACTCGGTGCCGACGTCGAAGCCACGCAGGTCGAGCGCCGCTTCCGATGCCCAGACCGGCACGGCGCCTTCCGGCGCAGGCTCGCTGGCCGTGCGCCGGACCGGAAGCACTCGATCAGCCGTCTGCTCGCGGATGGGCCGCGCAATGATCGTCAGGGGCAATCGTTCGCCCGGCAACAGCACGTCCTGGAACCGCACGAAATCCACCCGGGCGACTGGTGGCAGCGCGGCAATGGATTCCTGCGCGCGCGTGTCGAGGTAGGCACCGGTGGCCGGCGACCCCGCGCGCACGTAAAGATCCGCCGGCAGGATTCGCTCCATCCAGGTCTCGAGCGACATGCGGAACGAGAACACCATGATCGCCATCGCGACCATCAGGCTGAAGCTCACGAGCACTGCCGCGATACTGACGGTCGCGCGCCGCGCGGTGCCGCGCAGTTGCGCCACCGCGACTTGCCGCCATGCGGGCCCGTCCGGGCGCAACCGCGAGAACACCATGGTCGCGATGGTCGGCGTCAGGAACACTGCACCGAGCAACAGGCACGCGATCGAGACGTAGCCCGGCAGCGCAATGCCGTCGAGCGGCGGCAGCGCCAGTGCGGCCACGCCTGCGGCAAACAGCAGCAATGCGATGCGGCCATGCGTGCGAGCGGCAACGGGCGCCTCGTCGCCAGCCTTGAGTGCGGCGGCGGCCGGAACCGATGCCGCCTCTCGCGCCGGTCCGAACGTCGCGACCAGGGCCGCGCCCACGCCCAGCAGGAAAAATACGAGGTACTCGCCGGCGCTGATCTCGAGTCGTGGTGCAACCCCACGGAAATAGCCTGCGCCGAGATCGGCACCAAATGCGGCCAGTCCCGCGCGCGCCACGAGCGCGCCGAGAGCGACGCCCACCGCAGCACCCAGCGCGCCAACGACCATGCCCGACAGCAGCGCTGCCGCGAGTTGTTCACGCACGGTCATGCCCATGGCATGCAGCAGGGCGATTTCGCGACGCCGCCGGGCCACCGCCAGCGATTGCGTCGCATAGACCAGGAACGCGCCGGTGAAGAGCGCAACGAGCGCCAGGGCGGTCAGGTTGGAGCGATAGGCGCGCGTGAGGCGCACCGCGTCGTCGGTTGCCTCACCGGGCGTGACCACGTGCACCCCTGGCGGCAACAACTCGGCCACGGCCTTGCGCACTGCCGCGCGATCGGCCTGCGGTTCGAGCCGCAGGTCCACGCGATCGAGACGGCCCAGCCGCTGCAGTCGCCACTGCGCTTCGCCGATGTCGAGCATGCCGACGGGTTGCCGGTACGCACCGGGTGGCAGCAGGCCCGCAACCCGCAGACGCACGCGGTCCAGCGCCACCTGCACGTCGAGATCGTCGCCGACCTCCAGTTCCAGCGCTTGCGCTGCGGCCGGGCTCAACCAGATCGAGTTCTCTGCGAGCAGCCCCTGGCCCTGCCGCTGCGCGGTTGCACCCGCCCCTGCCAGCGCGGGTTGCATCTGGATGGCTCGGAACGGGTCGATGCCGACCAGCTTCAGGTTGCGATCGCGCCCCGGCAACCTGACCTGCACTTCGACGACAGGACTTGCCGCGGCCACGCCCGGCACGCGCGCGAGCGCGGGGAACAGCGACTCCTCGAAGCCCGCTCCCGGAGCCTGCACCGCAAGGTCGGCGAGACCGAAGAGGGACCGCGACGCGCCCTGTACCTCGTCCGCCGCGACGCGGTTGATGAGATAGACCGAGAAGCCGAGCGCGACGCCGAGTGCGATCGCCAGCATCGCAAGCGCGGTGCGGCCGGGCGCCTGGCGCAGCGGTCCGAACGCCGCGGCATCCAGCAGCGCGACCCGTGCCCGCAGATTGACTGGGATGACGGGCAGTGCCTGCGCACCGGAATTCATGCGCGCAGCGCCAGTCCCGCGCGACTGAGTTCGTAGACGCGATCGGTCGAGCCGGCAGCAGCGGCAGAATGCGTCACCAGGATGCCGGCCGCGTTGTCGCGCTTGATCTGCTTGCGCAGCAGTTCCAGGATCATGCTGGCATTGTCTGGATCGAGGTTGCCGGTCGGCTCGTCCGCCAGCACGACCGCCGGCCGATGCGCCAATGCGCGTGCTACCGCGACACGCTGGGATTCGCCGCCCGACAGCTCGCGTGGCAGGCTGTGGGCACGATCCGCGAGCCCGACGGCCTCGAGCAGTTCCCGCACGCGATCGTCAGCTGCCCGGCCCGCCTGGCCGTTCAATGCAAGCGGCAGCGCCACGTTGCGCGCGATGCTGAGGTGCGGCAGCAGGTGGAAGGCCTGGAACACGAAACCCATGCGCGTGCGGCGCACCTGCGTGCGCGCCTGGTCGTCGAGCTGCGCCAGGTCACGGCCTTCGAGCAGCAACTGGCCGGAGTCCGGAACGTCGAGCCCGGCGATCAGGTTCAGCAGCGTCGACTTGCCGACGCCGGATTCGCCGACGATGGCGACGTACTCGCCGGGCACGACCTTGAGCGACACGTCATCGAGCACGCGCCGGCCGCCGGCGCCGCCGTAGGATTTCGAAACACCGTGGAGCTCGAGCATGGGATCCAATCGTAAGCGTTGTGCCGATCGGATTCATTGTCCTGCAATCCAGGCGCAGCCATCGGGCCACGGTCGTTCCCCGCTGACGGCGCCCGGCTCGCCGGTTCCTCCGGCCTCAGGCGAGGCGCCCTGCGAGATAGGCGACGCACTGGTCGAGACTCGCGAGATGGGCGTAGTCGGTCTCCGGCACGTCCACCCCGAACTCGCGATGCAACGCAATGGCGAAGTTGAGCGTGTCCATCGAGTCGAAGTCGAACTGGTCACGAAATGCAACGCCAGGGATCACCGTGTTCGCCTCGACGTCGGGCGCAATCGCCGTCAACAGTTCGAGCAGGCGACCAGCAAGTTGCTCACGGTTCATGACCTGTTCCTCACAGCTTGGCCGGGTCGGCGAGCAGTGCGGCCATCTCGCGCCAGGAATTGCGCTCCGAGCCGCCCATCCGTGACCCGATGGTCCGCCGCGAGCGACAGTGTCAGGACGTGTCGTGGAACGACCTTGCCAGCGACGATCCAGGGACGCTCGACGACGGCCCCGGCGCCGACGATCGCAACCTGTGGCGGCTGGATGATGGGCAGCACCGTCTCCACCGCCGCCTCGCCGAGGCTGGTCAGGATGATCGTGGAAGCGGCGAGTTCGCTGGCGCGCAACCGCCCGGCTCGCGCGCGGGTGACGAGGTCGCGGAAGCCGTCCATGAGTGCGGCGAGCGGCTTGTCCGCGGTGTCCATGATGGCCGGCGCCACGAGCCCGCCGCCGCGCAAGGCAACCGCGACGCCGACATGGACGACCGGGCTCTCATCGTAGCGGCCGTTGCGATGGAAGCCGCTGAAGCCGGCCTGACCGCGGCACGCCAGAGCCACGGCTTTGAGCAGCAGCACCGGCAATAGCAGGCGCCCGGTCACCGGCACCGCGGCGTTGTAAGCCGCGAGCCAGTCGACGGCGGGCGTCACGTCGACCGTCGTGGTCAGGTAGTAATGCGGAATCTCGCGCTTCGAGCGGGACATCGCGGCTGCGATCGCGGCGCGCATGCCGGCCGCCCCCTCTCCCGCGACTGCGGGAGAGGGTTGGGGTGAGGGCCCGACCCGCTCGACATCCGCCACAGTAATCGCACCTTCCGGGCCGGTGCCGCGCAGCGACTCGACATCGACGTGCATTTCCTGAGCGCGCTTGCGCGCTGCCGGCGAGATCTTCACGCGTGGTTGAATGGTCTCTGCCGCACCCTCCTCCGCCCGCGTCCGAGAAGGTGCCTGGACCTTCTCCGGCGCAGGGGCGGGCGCCTCGGTATCGAGCAGCGCAAGAACGGTACCCACCGGGACGCGGGTCCCCGGCGGCACCAGGAGTTCACGCACGATGCCGTCGACGAAGACCTCGACGTCGATCGCTCCCTTGTCGGTCTCGACCACGGCCACGACGTCGCCGCGCTTGCAGCGGTCGCCGGGCGCAACGTGCCACTCGACGATCGTGCCCGCGTCCATGTCGGCACCGAGCGCGGGCAGGCGGAACTCAGTCTGCATGGCCAAGCAGCCTCCGCACGGTGGCCACGATGCGCTCGGGGCCGGGCAATGCGGCGTCCTCCAGATGCTTGGGGTACGGGATCGGCACCTCCTCGGTGCAGACACGCGCAATGGGCGCATCCAGGTCGTAGAAGGCCTGCTCGACGATGCGTTGCCCGATCTCCGCCGCGAGGCTGCACGTGCGCCAGCCTTCGTCGACGATGGCGACGCGGCGCGTCTTGCGCACCGAGTTCAGCACCGTCGCGTCGTCCAGCGGCCTGAGGCTGCGCAGGTCGACGATCTCCGCGTCGATCCCGTCCTGCGCGAGGACTTCGGCGGCCGCGACGCAGCGCCACAGGCTGGCGCCGTAGGTCACCAGCGTCACGCTGCTGCCGGCGCGATGCACGCGCGCGCCTTCGAGCCGCACGTGCGCAGCCGCATCCGTGAGCTCGCCCTCCATGTTGTAGAGCGAGATCGGCTCGAACACGATCACTGGATCTGGCGAAGCCAGCGCAGTCCGCAACATGCCGCGCGCATCGTCGATCGTCGCTGGCTCGACGACGCGCAGCCCCGGCACGTGCGCGTACCACGCTTCGAGGCTGTGCGAGTGCTGTGCCGCCAGCTGCCGCCCCGCGCCGGTCGCCATGCGGATGACGACGGGCACCGGAAACTGTCCGCCCGACATGTGGCACAGCGTCGCCGCCGTGTTCACGATCTGGTCGAGCGCGAGCAGGCTGAAGTTGACGGTCATGACCTCGACAATCGGCCGCAGGCCACCCAGCGCCGCCCCGATGCCGGCGCCGACGAAGGCGGACTCCGACAGCGGTGTGTCGCGGATGCGCTCCTCGCCGAACTCGTCGAGCAGGCCCTTGCTGACTGCAAAGCATCCGCCGTACTTGCCGACGTCCTCGCCCATCAGGAATACGCGCGGATCCGACGACAGGGCCTCGCGGATGCCCTGCTTGACCGCCTCACGGTAGGTGATGGGCAGCGGAGTCGTCATGGCGTCACCTCTTCCGCATACACGTGCCGCGCCAGGTCCTCGATCGGCTCCCACTCCGCCGCGGATGCGAACTCGACGGCCGCGGCGACCTCGGCGTCCGCCGCGCGCAGCAGGGCCTGAAAGTCGTCCTCGGTCAGCAGCCCCGCCGCCTTGAGCCGCGTCGTGAGCGTGGTCAGCGGCCCTCGCTTGCGCCACTCCTCCACCTCGGCCTTGTCGCGATAGAGTTGCGCATCGAACATCGAATGCGCACGCAATCGATAGGTGCGCATCTCGAGCAGGACCGGGCCTCGCCCGGCGCGCGCTTGCTCGACCGCCTCGCGCGCGGCCTGCTCCACCGCCAGCACGTCCATGCCGTCCACGGCGGCTGCGCGCACGTCGTACGCCGCGGCCTTCGCCTGGATGTCCGTCTGCGACTCGGAACGCGCAAGTGCCGTGCCCATCGCGTACAGGTTGTTCTCGCAGATGAACAGCACGGGCAACCGCCACAGCGCGGCGAGGTTCATCGATTCATGGAACTCGCCCTCTGCCGCCGCGCCTTCGCCGAAGAAGCAGGCGGACACATTGCGCGTGCCGCGCAGCTTCTCCGCGAGGCCCAGGCCGACCGCGAGCGGCAAGCCACCGCCGACGATGGCGTTGCCGCCGAAGAAACGCGTGGCGGCGTCGAAGACGTGCATCGAGCCGCCGCGCCCGCCGCTGCAACCCGCGCGCTTGCCGTAAAGCTCGGCCATCAAGGGCCCCATCGCGATGCCGCGGGCGAGCGCATGGCCGTGCTCGCGATAGGTCGAGACGATGGCATCGCCCGGACCGAGCACCTGCATCACGCCGACAGCGATGGCCTCCTCACCGTCGCAAAGGTGCAGGAAACCCCGGATGTGCCCCGCGCCGTAGAGCTCTGCGCAGCGGTCCTCGAACTCGCGGATGCGCAGCATCTCGCGCAACAGGCGCAGCCCGCGTTCGCGCTCGAATCCGTCTGGCAGCCCGCTCATGAGCCCCCCTCGAGCGTGGAGAGGTCTCCTTCCGGCAGGCCGAGTTCTCGTGCGCGCAGGAGCCGGCGCATGATCTTGCCACTGCGCGTGCGAGGCAGCTGCGCCGCGAAGGCGATCTCCCGCGGCGCGACCGCCACGCCGAGCAGGCGCCTCGCATGCGCGAGCAGTTCGCGCTGCAGCGCCTCACCCGCCTCGTACCCCGACTTGAGTTCGACGAACGCCTTGACGACCGACCCCGCGATCGGATCCGGCACCCCGATCACGCCGACCTGCGAGACGGCGCGATGCGTCATCAACGCGCTTTCAACCTCGAACGGGCTGATCAGGTGACCGGCGGCCTTGATCACGTCGTCGGCGCGCCCGACGAACCAGTAATAGCCGTCGGCATCTCGCTTCGCGAGATCGCCGGAGAGGTACCAGCCGTCGCGGAAGCACTTGCGGTAGCGCGCCTCCTCGTCGAGATACCCGCGGAACATGGACGGCCAGCCGGGCCGCAGCGCGAGTTCGCCGACCTCGCCCGCCGCTGCGACGACGTCGACACCGCCGTCCTCACGCGGCCGCACGATGCCCGCCTCGATGCCCGGCACGGGGCGGCCCATCGAACCTGGCCGGATCGGCATGCAGGGGTAGTTGGCGATCATGATGGCGCCGGTCTCAGTCTGCCACCACGTGTCGTGGAATGGCAGGCCGAGCGCTGCAACGCCCCACACGACCGCTTCGGGATTCAGCGGCTCGCCGACGCTCGCGAGATGACGGAGCGCCGGATACGTGCGGGTCCGCGCGAGTTCGACGCCGGCCTTCATCAGCATCCGGATCGCGGTCGGCGCCGTGTACCAGACCGTGACGCGCTCGGTGTCGAGGATCTCGTACCAGCGCGGCGCGTCGAACTCCTCGCGGTCCACGATCATGCCGACGCCGCAGGCGAGCGGCGCGATCACGCCGTACGAAATGCCCGTCACCCAGCCCGGATCGGCGGTACACCAGTAGACGTCGCCAGCCTGCAGATCCAGTACCCAGCGGGCCGTCGCCACGTGCACGCTGACTGCAGCGTGCGCATGCAGCACTCCTTTCGGCTGGCCGGTCGTGCCGCTGGTGAAATGCAGCAGCGCGTAGTCGTCGGGCGCAGTGTGGACCGCAGCGAACTCGGTCGAGGCAGCGTTCATCGCGGCTTCGAAGTCTGCAGTGCCCGCCGGCAAGTCGCCCGCGCCCGGAGTGCGCACCACGAGCACGTGTTCGAGTTGCGGCAGCCGGTCGCGGATCGGTGCGACCTTGCGGCGGTACAGCAAGTCGGTCGTCACGAGCACCCGGACGGAACCGAGCGACAGGCGTGCACGGACCGGCTCGGGGCCGAACGCGGAGAAGAGCGGGCAATAGACGGCGCCCCCTGCCAGCGTGCCGAGGACGGTCGCGTACAGCGCCGGCACCCGTCCCATCAAGGTCGCGACCCGCTCGCCGCGCTGCACTCCGAGCCTCGCCAGGACGTTGGCGAAGCGATGCGAGGCGTCGGCCAGGTCGCGGAAGCTCAGGTCTGCGGACGGCGCACCACGGGCGAGGAAGCGGATGGCGAGGCGCTCGCCGGACGCACCCTCTGCATACCGGTCGACGGCCTCGAAGGCCATGTTGAGCGCGCCGCCGGGCAGGCCGGACAGCCAGCGGTTGGCCTGCTCCCACGTGAAATCACGGCGGGCCTGTTCGTAGTCCACCAGGCAGGGCTCGCGGCGCAAGGCACCGCGGGGCTTGGCGATGGGCGACCAATCCATGCGGTCACCTCGGGTAGCGGGTCTCGACGCTTGCAGGGTCACTGTAGGTGACGCCGCGCGCCGATTCATGCGGACTTTCCGCGAGTCGCAGCAGGGGACGCTCTCCCATTCCGAACCCCAGCCGCGAAAACGAGAATGCCCCCGATTTTCCGGTCCCTCGCGGCGTGGAGGAAAGCGATGTTCCGCAGCACGGTGCTGGACGCGGCAGCGGCGCGGGCTGGGCCGCGGCTTGACAGCCGGGGCCGCTTGTATCAAAGTGATATCACTTTGCAAGCATCCGCGCCGCCAGCAACCGGAGACCCCAGATGACCCAGCAGCCCATGTCGCGCACAGGCGAGATCGAGCGTCGCACCATCAGCGGCTACGTCGGTCTCGGCATCGGCCTCGCGCTGCTCGCCGCAGCCGTGTTTCTCATCCTCAACGTGGGAGTCGCAGGGCCGCGGGCGCTGGTGATCGCGGCGCCGCTGTTCATCCTCGGCGCACTCGTGCTGTCCGGGCTGTACATGCTGCAGCCGAACGAGGCCGCGATCCTGCTGCTGTTCGGCGCGTACAAGGGCACTGACCGGACGGAGGGCCTGCGCTGGGCCAACCCGTTCTACAAGAAGCAGAAGATCAGCCTGCGGGCGCACAACCTCGCCAGCGACAGGCTGAAGGTCAACGACAAGCGGGGCAACCCGATCGAAATCGCGGCCGCGATCGTCTGGCGCGTGCAGGACAGCGCGCAGGCGAGCTTCGACGTCGAGGACTACGAGGAGTACGTACGCATCCAGGCCGAGGCCGCGGTGCGCCACCTCGCGTCGAGCTACGCCTACGACGAGGGCGAGGACCTGCACGAGGGCGAGATCACGCTGCGCGCCGGCCAGGATCGCGTCGCGCAGTCGTTGATCCGCGAGCTTACGGACCGCTTCGAACAGGCCGGCATCGTGGTCGAGGACGCCAAGCTCACCCACCTCGCCTATGCGCCGGAGATCGCACAGGTGATGCTGCGCCGGCAGCAGGCCGAGGCGATCATCGCCGCACGCAGCAAGATCGTGCACGGCGCGGTCAGCATGGTGGAGATGGCGCTGAAGGGACTCAGCGAGCGCGACATCGTTCACCTCGACGACGAGCGCCGTGCCGCGATGGTCAGCAACCTGCTGGTCGTGCTGTGCTCCGAGGGCGAGGCGCAGCCGGTGATCAACACCGGAACGCTGTACACGTGAGCCGGCCGCGATGAGCCGCCCGCTTTACGAGCACACGCAGACCGGTTGGCCGATCCGGATCGCGTTCCTCACGCTGGCGTCAGGCCTGCTGGTACTGGCCGCATTGCCCGACTTTGACCAGATGCGCACTCCACCGAGGTTGCTCGCGGCCGGTGTAGGCATCGCGGCGCTGTTCGGCTGGGTGTGGGGCTCGATGACGGTCCGCATCCAGGACGGCGCGCTTTGCATCCGGTTCGGACTGGGTTGGCCGCGCAAGACGGTGCCGCTGTCGGACATCTCCGCCGCGGAGATTACCCGCACGTCGTTCCTCGATGGCTGGGGCGTGCACCGGACTCGGCGCGGCTGGCTGTACAACGTGTCCGGCTACGACGCGGTGCTGCTGAAACTCGCAAGTGGCCGCAACCTGCTGGTCGGATCCGATGAGCCGCGTCGCCTCCAGGCTGCTCTGCAGCGCGCTGTCGCGCGCGCCTGACGGCGATCGTGGCAAGCCGCGACAAGAAGACGTTCCTGCTGCGCATCGACCCGGATCTGTGGGCCGAAATGGAACGGCTGGCCGCGGCCGAGTTGCGCAGCGTGAACGCGCAGGTTGAATTCCTGCTGCGCGAGGCGCTGGCCTCGCGCGGCGTCCGCTCGAAGACAGCCCGGAAATCCAGGTCCGGCCGGGTCGACTAGGTCGACGGGCAGGCCTGCGGCCGGCGCGGCGCCAGCCTATCGGCGGCCCTTGCGCGTCGCTGACTTGGAGCCGGCTTTCGGCAGGGCTTTTGCCCTGGCCTTGGTCTTCACCTTTACCTTTACCTTGACCTTCTTCTTCACGACGGCAGCCTTGACGGTCTTGGCCTTCGTAACCCGACCCTTGAGCCGCTTGAAGATCGCCGCGCCGAGTTCCGCGGGCGAACGCACCGTGGTGACGCGAGCAGCCTCGAGTGCAGCGAACTTGTCCGCTGCCGTGCCCTTGCCACCCGAGATCACCGCGCCGGCGTGACCCATGCGTTTGCCCGGCGGCGCCGTCACGCCGGCAATGTATGCAACGACCGGCTTCGTAACGTGCTTGCGGATGAACTCGGCACCGGCCTCTTCGTCGCTGCCGCCGATCTCGCCGACCATGATGATGCCTTCGGTCTGCGGATCGTCCTGGAACAGCGCCAGCACGTCGATGAAGTTCATGCCCCGCACCGGGTCGCCGCCGATGCCGACGCAGGTGCTCTGGCCGAGGCCGACGTTGGTCGTCTGGAACACGGCTTCGTAGGTGAGCGTGCCCGAGCGCGAAACGATGCCGACCTTGCCCTTCTTGTGGATGAAGCCCGGCATGATGCCGATCTTGCATTCTCCCGGCGTGATGACGCCGGGGCAGTTCGGGCCGACGAGACGCGACTGCGAATCCTTGAGCGCAGCCTTGACCTTGACCATGTCGTTGACCGGGATGCCCTCGGTGATGCACACGATCAGCGCGATGCCGGCATCCGCTGCCTCGATGATCGCGTCGGCCGCGAACGGCGGCGGCACGTAGATCATCGTCGCGTTGGCGTCGGTCTTCGCGACCGCATCGCGCACGGTGTCGAACACCGGCAGGCCGAGGTGCTTTTCACCGCCGCGGCCCGGCGTGACCCCGCCGACCAGCCTGGTGCCGTATTCCAGGCAGCCCTGCGAATGGAACGTGCCCTGCTTGCCCGTGAATCCCTGGCAGATCACGCGCGTGTTCTTGTTGATGAGAATCGACATGGCTTACTTCCTCGCAGCGGCCGCGACGACCTTCTGCGCGGCATCGGTCAGGTCGGTGGCGGCAATCAGGTCCAGCCCGCTCTCGGCGAGCAGCTTGCGACCCTGCGGCGCGTTGGTGCCCTCGATGCGCACCACGACCGGCAGGTGCAGGCCGAGATCACGCGCCGCGCCGATCACGCCCTCCGCGATCATGTCGCAGCGGACGATGCCGCCGAAAATATTGACCAGGATCGCCTTCACCTTCGGGTTGGTGAGAATCAGCTTGAACGCCGTCGTGACGCGCTCGCGCGTGGCGCCGCCGCCGACGTCGAGGAAATTTGCGGGCGAACCGCCGTAGAGCTGGATGACGTCCATCGTCGCCATGGCGAGGCCCGCGCCGTTCACCATGCAGGCGATGTCGCCGTCGAGCGAGACGTAGTTCAGGTCCGCTTCGCCGGCCAGGCGCTCCATCTCGTCTTCCTGCGAGGTGTCACGCATCTCGACCAGCGCCTTCTGCCGGAAGAGCGAGTTGTCCTCGATGCCGATCTTGCCGTCGAGCGCGATGACGTCGCCGTCGCCGTTCACGATCAGCGGGTTGACCTCGACCAGGCTCGCGTCGCAATCGTTGTAGAGCTTGTAGAGGCCGCGAGCGATCTGCTCGAACTGCGCGACCTGCTGGTCCTTGAGCCCCAGGCCGTAGGCGAGCGTGCGGCAGTGCGAACCCTGGATGCCCGTCGCGGGGTGCACTTCGACGCGGACGATCTTTTCGGGAGTCTTCGCAGCGACTTCTTCGATGTCCATGCCGCCCGCGGCCGAGGCCACGAACGCCACGCGACCGGTGTCGCGGTTGAGCAGCAGGCTCAAGTACAGCTCGCGTTCGATCTTCGAACCGGTCTCGACGTAGACCTGGTTGATCGGCAGGCCTTCGGGCCCCGTCTGCTTGGTCGTGAGGCGCTGCCCGAGCATGCCCGCGGCGGCCGCGGCGACATCGTCCGTCGACTTGACGACCTTGACGCCACCCGCCTTGCCGCGCCCACCCGCATGCACCTGGGCCTTGACCACCCAGACGGCTCCGCCGAGGCGGCGGGCGGCGTCGACGGCTTGCGCCGGCGTGGAAGCGACGAACCCCGCCGGCACCGGGATGCCGTAGCGGGCGAACAGCTGTTTCGACTGGTATTCGTGGAGATTCATGGGTCTGAGCCGGGCGATGGGACGAAGCTCGGAAGTTTACCCCAAGACAGCTCTGCTAAAGTGCCGGGCCATGGCGCCAGCGTTGAAACCAGGGTTCGTCGAGGCCGCCGGCCGGACCGCCTCGAACATCGAGCTGCCATGGCGCGTGCTGTCGCTGCTGAACGTGTTCCGGCTGCTGCTGCCCATGCTGCTGCTGCTGGTCTTCTTCTTCAACGCGCCGACCAACAGCGTCGGTGCCCACCAGCCCGGGATGTTCATCGGCATCGCGGTTGCCTATTTCGCCTTTGCGCTGGTCTGCATCCAGACCATCCAGAGCCGCAGTCCATCGGCGGAATGGCAGGCGATGGTCCAGCTGGTCGTCGACGCCATCGCGATGAGCCTGCTGATCCACGCGAGCGGCGGCGTCTCGAGCGGCCTGGGGACGCTGCTGGTATTGCCGACGGGAGCCACGGCCACCATCCTGGCGCGCCGCTACGCGCTGCTGGGAACGTCCCTCGTCACGCTCGCGCTGCTGGTGGAAACGACGATCTCGTTCCTGCAGGGCGCAAGCTCACGCGCCGATTTCCTGATCACCGGCCTGACCGGCGCCAGCCTGTTCGCCATCACGCTGCTGGCCATCCCGTTTGCCGCACGCCTGCGCGAAAGCGAGGCGCTGGCCCAGCAGCGCGAGATCGACATCGCGAACCTCAATGAGCTGAACGAGTTCATCGTGCAGCACCTGCGCGAGAGCATCCTGGTCGTCGACGAGACCGACAACGTGCGACTGATCAACGAAACGGCGGCGCGGCTGCTCAAGGGCGGTGCGGTGCCCGGCGGTGCAACCCTCGCGTCGATCTCGCCGCGCCTTGCCTACCTGATCGAGGCGTGGCGCCGGCAGGCATCCGACCGTCGCGACACCGTGGGCGAAGTCGTCGGCGCCGACGGCGGCACCATCATCCGGCCGCACTTCGTCGCGCTGTCGGACAGCGGCTCGGGCCCGGTGCTGGTCTTTCTCGAGGACACGAGCCTCATCGCGGAACGTGCGCAGCAGTCGAAGCTCGCCGCGCTGGGCCGCCTCAGCGCCAGCATCGCGCACGAGATCCGTAATCCGGTCGGCGCGATGAGCCATGCCGGCCAGCTGCTGCGCGAGTCCCCGACCCTGACCGCCGACGACCGCCACCTGACCGACATCATCGAGAAGAACGGGGTGCGCGTCAGCCACATCATCGAGAACGTGCTGCAGCTGTCGCGCCGCGACACGACCAAGCAGGAGCGCTTCAACGTGTCGGAATGGCTGAGCGCCTTCGTGACCGAGTACGAGCAGACCATGCAGATGGAACCGGCTCGTTCCGTATCGATGCGGACACCGCACCCGGCCTGCTCGAGGTACAGTTCGATCCGTCGCACCTGCACCAGGTGCTCTGGAACTTGTGCGACAACGCGTTCCGGCACGGCAATAGCGGCGATTCAGCGAAGCGCGTCGACATCCGCGCCGGACGCATACCGGCAACCGGCCGCCCGTTTCTCGAGGTCGCGGACCGCGGCGACGGCATCGATCCCGCCCAGGCCGAACGCATCTTCGAGCCGTTCTTCACGACCGGCTCGGGCGGCACCGGGCTCGGCCTCTTCATCTCGCGCGAACTGTGCCAGACCAACGGCGCGCTGCTCCTCTACGAGCCGCGACCCGCCGGTGGTAGCATTTTCCGCATCATTTTCGCCGATCCACGCCGCTGGGAAGGATGATGACCGATCGCAGCAAAGACAAGCCCCGCGCGCTGGTCGTGGACGACGAGCCGGACATCCGTGACCTGCTGTCCATCACGCTCGGGCGCATGCAGATCGACGTCGTGACGGCGGGCGATCGCGCCAGCGCGATCAAGGCGCTCGGTCCGGAGCGCTTCGACCTCGTGCTCACCGACATGCGCCTGCCGGACGGGGACGGCCTCGAGATCGTCGATTGGATCCAGCACCACCGGCCGGGCGTGCCGGTGGCCGTGATCACGGCCCATGGCAACGTCGAAGCCGCGGTACGCGCGCTCAAGCTCGGTGCTTTCGACTTCATCTCCAAGCCCCTGGACCTGGCTGCGCTCAGGAAACTGATTGCCGCGACGCTCAAGCTGCGAGCAGACGACGGCGCCGAGTTCGACGTCACCCAGCCCATCAAGGTGCCCGCCGGCCTGCGGCTGCTCGGGCAGTCGCAACCCATGCAGCAGCTGCGGCAGATGATCGTCAAGGTGGCACGCAGCCAGGCGCCGGTGCACATCGCGGGCGATTCAGGCACCGGCAAGGAACTGGTGGCGCGCCTGATTCACGATACCGGCCCGCGTCACGACGGGCCGTTCGTGCCGGTCAACTGCGGCGCCATCCCGTCGGAGCTCATGGAGAGCGAGCTGTTCGGCCACAAGAAAGGCAGCTTCACGGGCGCGGTGGCGGACAAGGAAGGCCTGATTCACGCGGCCGAGGGCGGCACGCTGTTCCTGGACGAAGTGGCCGACCTGCCGCTGCACATGCAGGTGAAGCTGCTGCGCGTGATCCAGGAAAAGTCCATACGCCCGGTGGGCGAGACGCGCGAAATTCCGGTTGACGTCCGCGTGCTGTCGGCCACCCACCGCAAGCTCGACGAGCTGGTGAAGGCAGGCAAGTTCAGGGAGGACCTGTATTACCGCATCAACGTGATCGAGCTGCGGGTGCCGGCCCTGCGGGAGCGTCTCGACGACGTGCCGCCGCTGGTGGACATGCTGCTGGACCGGGTCGCCGGCCAGATCGGCGTGCCGCGGCCGCACATCAGCGACGAGGCGATCGACAAGCTGCTGTCGTACTCGTACCCCGGCAACGTGCGCGAACTCGAGAACATACTTGAGCGCGCGGTGACGCTGTGCTCGAACGACCGCATCGAGCCTGAAGACATCCAGCTGAAGCAGGGGCAGTTGCTGGCGGACCTGCCGGAGACGGCGGGCCGGGAGTTTTCGGCGGAGCCCGGCGCCGACGGGCTCGAAGGCCAGCTGGAGAGCATCCAGCGTGAGGCGATCGTCCGGGCGCTGGAGCAGACGCGCTACAACAAGACCAAGGCCGCAGAATTGCTCGGGATGACTTTCC
This sequence comes from uncultured Gammaproteobacteria bacterium, assembly GCA_963698735.1. GTDB lineage: Bacteria > Pseudomonadota > Gammaproteobacteria > Steroidobacterales > Steroidobacteraceae > RPQJ01. The sequence goes on from CAVOSA010000013.1 coordinate 43,322, forward strand.
GGCAGCTCAGGTATCGGGTAAAGAAGCTGGGGATCGAGTA